>NZ_LOJJ01000003.1 GCF_001595985.1 Polynucleobacter sinensis | reverse complement strand
ATTAGACTTGAGTGATCCGGCCTGCTTAGCTTTGGCTCGCAATGACTGAATTGCGCTCATAGTTTCTGACTGTTGCGCCAAGACTGCGTTACCAAGTTGTTGAGTCCAGCTGAGTTGAGAGCCCATCATCTCTAAAACTGGAGGAAATGCAGTGAGTGATTTGACGCTCGCATCCCAGTTTTGCTGCTGTAGCGCTGAATTGAGTGCATCACCCTTCAGTTTGCTGTTGGATTTGAGCCAGTTGGACGCCTCTCCAACCTCAAGTGGATAGGTCGATGCCATCAACACCTGTGAGATTAGTGGGTCTGGGTAAAGCGCTATTGGCGCCACCAAAGCCTCTAATTGAGCCTGAGATAGTTTTGCCGCTTGTTGTTGACTTCCGCTTTGGGCGTATGCCACCGGTGCTGCAGCCGGAAGCGCTAGGGCGGCCGTGAGAATACTTGCGATTAAGCGAGAGGGTATTCCCGCTTTCTTTGATGCCAGCATTGGCACTCCTTCAAGTTTGGTTGATCAATTAGAGCGATTCTACTAAATAGATTGATTCGGCCTATATGCACTAAATTGAAGCATACGGCACCATTAGAAAGCAAGGGTTTCCGAAGGGTCCTGGCTCAAGGGCTAATATGAAGGTGTTGTTCATTCTTTAGTAGTACCTCCATAGAATTTCTTTTAAGCCATCCTTCGGGGTGGCTTTTTCTTTCTCTAAAAATAAGGCCCCGCTATGCAGGGCCTTATTGGTGAGGCGCCTATTGGGCAAATACCTCTCGAATCATTCCGGCTGCTACCGTATGGTTGGTAGACTCATCAATCAAAATAAAGGCACCCGTTTTCTGGGACTCATTAAATAAATCAGCAACGATGGGTTTTTGCAAAACAAAATCTACGCGACCAATTTCATTCGCATTAAGTGGATGTGTTTCAAGGTTATGAGATAGTGTTTGAACATCTAAAACCTGCTGAATCACTTTCACCTTGGCGCCAATAGTGTTGGTGGTGTGACGAAGTGCATATTTACGATTCAGAGACAAGGGCTCGCTATCTAGCCAGCACAGATCAGCAGAAATCTGCTTACTCAGTGTTGGAGGACTTATATCATCAGCACTGACAAACAAGCAGCCTCTAGATACATCAATATCTTCGGCTAAGCTAATTGCCACAGCTTCTCCTGTTTGAGCAGACTCTACTTCATTGTTGATATTTGATTGACCTCGGTTAGTGCTGTTGCCCAGATAAATCTTTGCAATCGTTGCTTCACGATTTTCTGGTAGAACTTTAATTTTTTGACCTTTGCGAACACTGCCGGATTCAATTTGACCAAGATAACCACGGAAGTCATCAGAGGCGCTGCCATCTTGACGGGCAACATACTGAACTGGAAAGCGTAAACCGATTTTCTCGGATTGCGGGCTTGTATCTAAACCCTCTAGCCATTGAAGTAGTGTGGGGCCTTGATACCAAGGCGTCTCTTTACTAGCGGTCACTACATTGGCGCCTAGTAAAGCCGACATTGGAATGAGTGTTGGCTCGGGCAAGCCAATCTTTTGGGATAAATCTTTAATTGCGACTTTGATGGTATCAAAGACCTTTTGATCAAAATTAAGCAAGTCCATCTTGTTGATGGCAAAGACTACGTGACGTAAACCAAGCAAATGCACAATAGCTGCATGTCGTTTTGTTTGGGCCAATAATGTGGCTGGTAAGGTGTTAAGGTCAACTCGGGTCGCATCCACTAGAATCACAGCCACATCAGATTGTGATGCGCCAGTGACTAAATTACGGGTGTATTGCTCATGGCCAGGCGCATCCGCTACGATGAACTTACGCTTGGGTGTGGAGAAGTAGCGATAGGCAACATCAATAGTAATACCTTGTTCACGCTCTGCTTCTAGACCATCTGTTAGGAGGGCTAGATCTACACCAGCATCAGATGATGTAACGCGAGCATGCTTAGTCTTTGAAAGAGATTCAAGTTGATCAACCAAAATAGATTTGGTGTCATAAAGCAAGCGACCAATCAGGGTGCTCTTGCCGTCATCAACACTGCCGGCGGTAATAAATCGAACTACGTTTTGGAGGTGAGTGGGATTATTAGTCATTAGAAGTAACCTTCTTTCTTGCGGCGCTCCATAGAGGCCTCATTGGTTTGATCATCCATGCGAGTGGCGCCACGTTCTGTGATTTCAGTAATGGCGGTTTCAGCAATGATGTCAATAGGAGTGGCAGCTGTACTGAGTACGGGGCACGTGCAGCTAATATCGCCCACTGTACGAAAGCGTACATTGAGCACCTCGCTTACATCACCTGGCGCCTTGGGTGTGACATTGGTTACTGGTACCAAGAGACTGTTTTTACGCACAACCTCTCGTTGATGAGTGTAATAAATACTAGGAAGTTCTAAATTCTCGCGAGCGATGTATTGCCAAATATCAAGTTCTGTCCAATTGGAGATTGGGAATACACGCATATTTTCACCCTGGGCAATACGGGCGTTATACAGATTCCAGAGTTCGGGACGTTGAGCCTTCGGATCCCATTGTCCAAATTCATCGCGGAATGAAAAAATACGCTCTTTAGCGCGAGCCTTTTCTTCATCACGGCGTGCGCCACCCATCAAAGCATCAAATTCATGCTCGGCAATAGCTTCTAGTAGTGTGACAGCTTGAGCAGCATTGCGAGAGTCGGTTTCCTTGCGCAGGCGCACCGTACCTTTTTTAATGGAGTCTTCAACATGACCCACAATTAACTTGACACCAGTTTTTTCAACCACAGAGTCGCGATATGCAATCACCTCGGGATAGTTGTGGCCTGTATCAATATGCAAAATAGGAAAAGGGAGCCTGACAGGGCGGTCGCCAAACTGAAACGCT
This sequence comes from Polynucleobacter sinensis, assembly GCF_001595985.1. Taxonomy (GTDB): domain Bacteria; phylum Pseudomonadota; class Gammaproteobacteria; order Burkholderiales; family Burkholderiaceae; genus Polynucleobacter; species Polynucleobacter sinensis. The sequence goes on along the minus strand of NZ_LOJJ01000003.1, from coordinate 659,661 downwards.
TTGCGAGCCAAGTGAAACATGACGATGGAGTCTTTGCCGCCCGAGAAAAGCATTGCGGGATTTGCGCATTGCGCCACCACCTCGCGAATGATGTAGATGGATTCAGCCTCAAGCCAGTCCAGGTGATCATCAAGTAATTGTTGTTCTTGCATTCTGTAATTCGTTCTTTGCTAAGTTTTGCTACTGAAATAATTATTGATTGACGTGAAGACCGCACTCTTTGCTATCGCTCTGCAGCCACCACCAGCGACCCGCACGAATGTCTTCGCCTTTTTTCACTTGGCGGGTGCAGGGCTCACAGCCAATGCTGGGGTAACCTTTTAAGTGCAGGGGATGAATGGGTACATTCTCCTGCCGGATATAAGCCCAAACATCAGCCTCAGTCCAATCAAACAAGGGATTAAATTTGGCGATACCGCGAGCATCATCATGCTCTTCAAAATTGAGCTCCACACGAGTGGTGGACTGCTCACGTCTTTGACCGGTGAGCCATGCATCGGCGCCAAGCAAGGCCTGATTTAAGGGTTTGATTTTTCGGGCGCTACAGCAGGCTTTCTTGGCTTCCTCACCGTCGTAAAAACCATTCATGCCATATTGATCGATGAATGCTTGTACATCTTCTTCGGTTGGGTAGGCCTTTGCAATCACAACGCCATAATGATTCTCGGTGATCTTGGCCATATCTATGGTTTCTTGATGGAGGCGGCCAGTAGCTAGGGTAAATAAAGGAATATTGGTCTTAGATTGTGCGATTGCATCGGTTATCACCATATCTTCTGCGGCGAGGCTCGTAGCAAATCGGACGTCTGAAAAACGACTAGTGATATCAACTAAGCGCTCTTTAAGGACGGCGGTCTTCTCCGCCAATTGAGTAGGGGAGAGGGTGCTTTCTGGAATTGACCAAAAATCAGGCGTCGTCATGAGGACACCAACTTAATGCCAACTAAAAATAATGTTCCGGCTAAGGCGGTTCTGGTCGCTCTCTCTGATAGCGTGCTAGATAGTTTTGCGCCTAGCCAAATTGCTGGGACAGAGCCCAATAGCAGTCCAAAGAGTAAATCAAAGTGCACGTTACCTAACCACCAGTGCCCAAGGCCGGCTAGTGCTGTTAAGGGCACAGCATAAGCTATATCTGTACCAGCTACTTCGGAAGCTTTTAGGTGTGGATATAGCAATAAGATTAGTGTTGCGCCAATTGCACCTGCCCCAATTGATGAAATAGTTACCAGAATGCCAATTGCAGCACCAACGCTGATGGTGGAAATCTTTAATGTGAGCCCTTTGGGGAGGTAGCGGTGATTATCTTGTACCCATTCCAGGATCTTGGCTCTGAATAATAAAGACGATGCAGTTAATAAAACGGAAATGCCAATAGATATGCTGATGAGTTGATTCCAGTCCTTGGATACTGGGCCAGCATACTTTAAGAAAAGGATAGAAAGAATCGCTGTGCTAATACTCCCTATGCATAAAAGTTGAACAATATCCCATCGTACATTTCCATGGAGTCGATGCGCGACTGTTCCAAATCCTTTTGTGATCGCTGCAAAAGCAAGATCAGTGCCAACTGCTGTTGTTGGAGTTACACCAAATATTAGGGTGAGCAAGGGTGTCATTAGGGAGCCGCCCCCAACACCTGTCATGCCTACAAGTAAGCCAACTAATGCGCCAGAAATAATGAAATGAGATGAGTCCAGTAGAAAATCAACCATCATGAACTCTTCAAGCAAAGGCCTGCTCGAATTCTTCGAGCTTAATTGCATTCATTAAAAATAGTATTCGACGCTGGAAGTTCTTGCGTTCAGCAATATTGTCATGTGGCAAGCGGTCATGCTCACGTAAGAGTTTGGTGATGATGGGGTTGTAATGCTCGCGGACTGGGGACATCTAAATTCCTTGGTAAATATCTCGTTAGGAAGAATTTACCAAGGGGTCTATATATCTACAAGGAATATATAGAGATATCTAAATTACATTTAGATATATAGAAGCCTATTTTTCAACAAAGGCGCGTTCGAAGACATAATCGCCTAATTGACCCAGACTTGGTGATACTTTAAAGCCTTTGGCATCTAGCATCTCAGCAGTTTCTTTGAGCATCGAAGGACTGCCGCAGATCATGGCACGATCCACCGCAGGATCAAGCGGGGGCAGGCCAATATCTTTAAATAGTTGACCTGATTCTATGGCGGTAGTGAGTCGACCGGTGTGCTTAAAGGCTTCACGTGTGACTGTTGGGTAGTAGATGAGCTTTTCCCGAATGATTTCACCGATGTATTCGTCTTGGGTAAGTTCATTCTTAATGTAATCCGCGTAAGCTAACTCGCTTACCAAGCGGACGCCATGGATCAATACGACTTTTTCAAATTTCTCATACGTATCTGGATCGCGAATGATGCTCATAAACGGCGCTAGGCCTGTACCAGTGCTAAAGAGGTAAAGATGTTTTCCTGGGTTTAAATCATCAATCACTAAAGTGCCAACGGATTTTTCGCTTACCAAGATGGGGTCTCCGACCTGAATCTTCTGCAGACGGGAGGTGAGAGGGCCATCTTGCACTTTAATGCTCAAGAACTCTAAATGTTCTTCATAATTGGGACTTGCCACACTATAGGCCCTAACTAAGGGCTTTCCTTCTACTTCAAGGCCGATCATCAAGAAGTGGCCACTACGAAAACGTAGTCCTTTATTGCGTGTCGTGGTGAAGCTAAAGAGGGTGTCGTTCCAGTGGTGGACGGAGAGTACTGTTTCGGTGTTATATGCGGCCATGTGGGAAGCTTGATGAATTATGCAAAACCATGATTATCCTCAATCTTGGGTGGATTTAGGGGCCTAAGCCCTTGAAACTAGGATTAACTTTTCATAACGAAGCAACTTTTAGTAATAAAGGACACTCCGAATACTTTGCTTTGGAGGTTTTGCTCTAGGTTTCGCTATTATTTGGAGATGAACCAGTCCAAATATCTCTACCTCTCCTTGATGAGCCTTAGCTTGGTCATTTTTGCCGTTATTCTTCAGCAGGTCGGATATCAGGGCGTGAGTTTTTTGCCTTGCCCCCTCTGTATTTTGCAAAGGGTAGGTTATTTAGGAATCGCTATATTTTGCTTTTTAGCTGCCAGCTTTCATCTACTGAGAAAGCTATTTCATGTTTTAGCCCTACTTTCTGCTACTTACGGTCTTGCGGTTGCGGGACGTCAGGTCTGGTTACTTTCCCATCCAGAAATCTCCTGCGGCATCGATCCTTTAGAGACTTGGATCAATCAATTTCAGTTGGCCAAGAACTTGCCATGGCTATTTAAAGCAGACGGTTTATGTTCCGCAAAATTACCTGCAATCTTTGGCCTACAAGTTCCAGAGTGGTCTTTACTGTGGTTCGCTATTTTTCTAGTCATCTTGCTCTTTACTTTGATTAGAAAACCATCCCAATAACCTAATACTCGTAAGCAGATTTAAGGATGATATGACTCGGATATCGCTCAAGCAACGCGGCGTTGGATATGTTTTAGTTCAAGGCATCCTGATTGGATTAATTCTATTTGGTCCTCGGGGATCGATATTGCTTCCTGACTTCTTGATATATTGGCTTCCTTATCTGCAGGTTCTTGGCACCATCATTTGTATTCTGGGTTTGTTATTCTCATTAGTAGCGGCACTCAATTTGGGTCCGAATCTTACGCCATTACCGTGCCCCAAAGATCATGCGCAACTCGTTCAGTTAGGGCTTTACCGCTTTGTACGTCACCCAATTTATTCTGGGGTACTAATGGTGGCTTTGGGTTGGCTCTGCATTTACCCCTACCTATTTGTTTTGATGTATGCGATTGCGCTAACCCTATTCTTTGAGTTCAAGATCAAGCGTGAAGAGCGGTGGCTGCTCGAGAAATTTCCAGCATATTCTGAATATCGCCAGAAGGTAAAAAAGCTGATTCCCTGGGTTTATTAGTCAGATCGACAATAGTTTTGGGTAAGGGTATAAAGTATTGCTTGTGATATCAATCAGAGGTGAATATGAGTGACTCTCCATCGGTAAGACTGGTTCAGCAAAGTGATTACCAGTTCGCAATTTATTACAACGAAGAACGTGAGCCAATCTATGGAGATGAGCCCCCGCCCTTAGGAAGGTCTCAAGGTGCAACCCCTTCACAGTTCTTGCTTGCCGGTGTCGCCAATTGCTTATCTGACTCATTATTATTTGCTTTAAGAAAGTTTAAGCAAAACCCTGAGCCCATTGAAACTGAGGCGAGTTGCGAGATTGGCAGAAATGATCAGAATCGCTTGCGTATCTTAGCTATTCATGTACAGATTCGTATTGGAGTACCGGGTGCGACATTGGAGAACTTAGACCGCGTATTGGCTCAGTTTCAAGATTTCTGTACGGTATCTTCCAGCGTCAGCTTGGGGATACCTGTCAATGTCACGGTAATTGATAGCGAGAATACAAAGTTATATCCCGCTAGTTGAGTTCTTGTATGGGGGTGAATATAAAGCCGCAGAGCTCAATATTTTGCGGCTTTATATTTCTCGTTTGAAAGTGATTACTCTTCTTCGCGACGTAAATGAGGAAATAGAATCACGTCACGAATGTTTGGCGCATCAGTAAGTAACATTACCAAGCGATCGATGCCAATACCGCAACCGCCGGTTGGAGGCATACCGTACTCCAGCGCACGAATGAAGTCATGATCAAAGTACATCGCCTCTTCATCACCGGCTTCTTTTTGCTCCACTTGTTTACGGAAGCGATTGGCTTGATCCTCGGCATCGTTTAATTCTGAGAAGCCATTCGCAATCTCACGACCAGTGATGAATAACTCAAAGCGCTCAGTAATACCTGGGCGAGTATCTGATTCACGGGCCAGAGGGCTCACTTCGATGGGGTAATCAATGATGTAAGTTGGTTCCCATAGGTGGGCTTCAGCCACCAACTCGAATAGAGCCAATTGCAGAGCACCGATACCTGCATTCTTGAGGGTGGGGGAGTCTGGATTCTCGCCACCTTTTTTCAATTCAGTGCGAATGAATGCCGCATCTTCTAATTGCCCAGCCTCATAAGTCTTGTTTGATTGGCCACAGTATTTCAGGATGGCTTCAGTAATTGTTAAGCGCTGGAAAGGTTTGCTCAGATCAAGCTCGCGACCTTGGTGGGTTAATACTGCAGTACCTTGAGCATCAATCGCTGCGGCGCGAATCAAGCTTTCGGTGAAATCCATTAGCCAACGGTAATCTGTGTAGGCCGCATAGAATTCCATCATGGTGAACTCGGGATTATGGCGTGGACTCACTCCTTCGTTACGGAAGTTGCGGTTAATTTCAAAAACACGCTCAAAACCGCCCACTACCAAACGCTTGAGATAGAGTTCTGGCGCAATACGCAAGAACATTTGCATATCTAAAGCATTGTGGTGGGTAATAAATGGCTTAGCTGTTGCTCCCCCAGGAATTGGGTGGAGCATGGGTGTCTCTACTTCCATGAAGTCGGCATCTAACATATGGCGACGCAAGGAGGCTATCGTATTACTGCGCGCCCTGAAAGTATTGCGACTTTCTGGATTCACAATCAAATCAACATAGCGTTGGCGATATTTAGTTTCTAAATCAGAAAGGCCATGAAATTTATCTGGAAGCGGGCGCAAAGACTTGCTAAGTAGCCGTAAAGTGCTGCACTCAACTGAGAGTTCACCTTTATTGGTTTTAAATAAATGACCTTCAGCCGCAATAAAGTCACCCATGTCCCAATGCTTAAAAGCGCCGTGCGTATCTGCACCACTGATTTCATCATTGATATAAAACTGAATTTGACCACTACGATCTTGAATAGTGGCAAAGCTCGCCTTGCCCATTACGCGTTTAAGGACCATGCGGCCAGCGACTTTGACATGCACCTTCTTGGCAGCGAGTTCTTCTTTAGAAAGACTGTCGTAATGCGTATGAAGATCTGCTGCTAAATGGGTGGGCAAGAAGTCGTTTGGAAAGGCGACCCCACCTTCGCGCAACTTAGCCAATTTTTCGCGGCGCTCTGCAATGATGTGATTTTCATCAACGGCTTCATTGGTGGGAATTGGATTCACTTTATCGTTCATATCAGTATTAATAGCTGTAATAGGGTGGTAAATCAGACGCCTTGTTTTAGGCTGGCTTCAATAAAAGCATCAAGATCGCCATCCAACACCTTTTGTGTATTGGAGATCTCGACGTTAGTGCGTAAATCTTTAATGCGACTCTGATCTAAAACATAGGAGCGGATTTGATGACCCCAGCCCACATCCGTTTTACTTGCTTCGAGCTTGTCTTGTTCTGCGCGACGCTTTTGCATCTCGTGCTCATAGAGGCGTGATTTGAGCATACTCATCGCTTCAGCTCGATTGCGATGCTGGCTTCGATCGTTCTGACACTGCACCACAATTCCGGTCGGAATATGCGTTAAGCGCACTGCTGAGTCAGTCTTGTTAATGTGCTGACCACCAGCGCCGGATGCGCGATAGGTGTCCGTGCGAATATCCGCGGGATTCACATCAATCTCAATCGAGTCATCAATCTCGGGATAGACATAGATGCTGGCAAAAGAGGTATGGCGACCATTAGACGAGTCAAAAGGGGACTTGCGCACCAAACGGTGTACTCCCGTTTCAGAGCGAAGGTGGCCATAAGCATACTCACCATCCACCTTAATCGTTGCACTTTTAATGCCAGCAACGTCACCATCAGACTCTTCCAGGATTTCTGTTTTATAGCCTTTGCGCTCGCAATACTTGAGATATTGGCGAAAGAGCATGCTTGCCCAATCGCATGCTTCGGTACCACCAGCACCAGCTTGGATATCAATAAAGCAATTGCACGAATCCATTTCATTGTGGAACATGCGGCGGAACTCTAAGTCATGAATGACTTTGCTGTAGCTTTCTACATCTTGTTCGATTGCGGCAATTGTCTCAAAATCACTTTCTTCTTTTGCCATGTCGAATAGCTCAATTGCACCAGTGATATTGGTATTTAAGTCAGTGAGGGTGGAGACAACACCATCGAGCAATTTCTTTTCTTTGCCCAAAGCCTGCGCTTTTTTTTGGTCATCCCAAATGGTGGGATCTTCAAGAATAGAATTAACTTCAGTAAGGCGTCGTGACTTTACTTCGAAGTCAAAGATACCCCCGAAGTGCTTGCTCACGGGTGAGCAGATCGGAGAGGGTATTTGAAATAATGTTGAGTTTTTCGGCTTCCATCCCCTAATTATAAGGGGGTTATTGCAGCTCAGCCCTCGTCATGGGCCTCAATCATCAGTTGTACGCGGGCTTGCCCCTGAAAGCGGTCTGTGACTAAGCGATAGGCTAGCTTGGCCTTTGCTGGCAAGGGCTGGGTTCGGTTGAACCAGACTCCCGTAAATGGTTTGCTCGCGAGTTGCCCACTTCCTATGGGTTGAAGCTGAAGGCGCAGGTGCTTCTCTTTCATAAGGCTTTGCTGGCCCACCTCAAATTCCCCATAAAAAATCGGCTGAGGAAAGCCTTGACCCCAGATTTCTTCGGCAAGGAGGTCGCCGGTTTCTGGGGTGAACTCGGATAGGTCTAGGGCACCATCATGAATATGACGACGCTCTAGTAATTCGTCGTTGAGGAGGGTGGTTGCCACCTCTTGAAAGAGGGTGTCAAAGCGCTCAAAATCCGCTTTTCTAATGGTGAGGCCGGCTGCCATAGCATGTCCACCAAATTTCAGGATGAGGCCTGGTTCCCGTTTGGAGACGATATCCAAAGCATCGCGTAGATGAAATCCAGTGAGTGATCTGCCGGATCCCCGAAGCTCCTCGCCGGTATTGCCATCTGCTGGCGCAAATACGATTGTGGGACGGTTAAAGCGCTCCTTGAGTCGCGATGCCACAATGCCAACAACGCCTTGATGCCACTCTGAATTCCACAGGCAGATGCTAGGTCGGTTAGACATAGTGCCGGCAAGTTGGTCTTCTGCAAGATGCGCTAAGGCGGCTTCTTGCATGTCAGATTCGATCACACGACGTTCGCGATTGATGCGATCCAATTCGTAAGCAAGTTCTGTTGACTCATCTTGCTTGTCGCTGAGTAAGAGGCGAATACCTAGAGTCATGTCCGCAAGTCGGCCTGCAGCATTGAGGCGAGGACCAATTGCAAATCCCAAATCAAAGGTATTAGCCTTACGAGGATCGCGTCCTGCTGCTTGAAAGAGCGCCCGTATGCCTGCTTGTGAAATGCCTGCGCGAATTCGCTTTAAACCATTCGAAACCAGAATACGATTATTGCGATCGAGTTGCGCCACATCTGCTACTGTTCCGAGCGCAACAAGATCTAGGAGGTTTTCAATTTTGGGCTGGGTCTCTGCGGTAAATTTCCCTCGCTTGCGCAGCTCAGCTCGCAGTGCTACGAGCAGATAAAACATGACTCCTACACCAGCAAGTGCTTTGCTGGGAAAGGTGCAACCAGGTTGATTGGGATTGACGATAGCAGTTGCATTGGGCAATCGATCTCCTGGTAGATGGTGGTCCGTGATGATGACTTCTATTCCAAGTTCATGGGCTCGATCAACACCAGCTTCGCTAGCGATACCGTTATCAACGGTAATCAGATATTTTGGTTTAGGGGTTTGCTGCGCCGCCAGCTCAACTACTTCTGGAGTTAATCCATAGCCCATCGTAAAGCGATTGGGTACTAAAAACTGAATGGGCGTATTTGCGCCACCCAGCATCTTGAGCCCCCTCACTGCAACTGCACAAGCAGTAGCGCCATCACAGTCGTAATCAGCCACTACGAGCATGGGCTCATTTTTTTTCAGAATGTCTGCGAGCAAAGTAGCGGTACTGATGCAGTTTTTAAGCTCCAGAGGAGAGAGTAACTGTTTTAGATCGAGAGATAAGTCTTCTGGCTTATCAACACCGCGTGCTGCGAATAGTCTTGCGAGTAATGGATGTAAGCCGCTTTGCTGCAACCAAGTAGCAGTGCGTTCGGAAAATGGGCGTTGTGAAAATACACTCATGATGATCGTGATGCGATTTCTTGCCAAGTGAATAGCTGTGGTCTTTTCCAAAAAGCCCAAGATTTTTTGTGAAGATCTTTTGCCGTCAGAATACGATGTCGAGTATCGCCATTAGGAAAGTCAATGATTTCAATCTCATCAATTTTCTTATGTATCAAAGCGTCTCTCAATTCATTCCAGATAGCTTCTGGATGATTTATCCAGGCAAAAGCGTTGGCTAATTGAGAGAGGTTAACTTGATAATGGTGTGAAGCTCCAATATATTTAGCGAGACCAGACAAGAGTGGATGCTCTCCATAAATATGACTAATATTTTTTAAGGCATTTGGCACTTGAATGTCTTGGAGTTTTCCAATTCCACTAATCCAGAGGGAGTTAATGGCTGGAAGCCCTTGTTGTTCGCGAGATTGATTGACTGGATCAATGTGCCATAACATCTGAATTTCATTTTGAAGCTTGCGCCACAATTTTGCTATTCCAATTTGATGGGTATCGCGTGGCATCCACCAATCAATATTGCGTCCATGCGCTTGGTCAATTGAGTGGGTTCCCAAGTGTGAAAATGGGCCTGCTGGCAGAAACCAATAATCTTTTTCTTGAAATAAGACTTTGTTTTGGAAATCCTCTTCTATGAAGGGAAGGGCAATTTGAAGCAGCTTCTGGGATTCCTCCGCTGTGAGTTCAATCTGGCTTTGGGTCAGGAGTATCAAGTGATCCCGGGTAGCATGAAGATGAACGGGCTGAAGGCAGGCGATTACCTGGCTTGGGTCTAGTGACAAATTGCTTTTCCCTAGTAGCAAAACCGGAGCAATCGGAAGGTTATCTCCAAGTAAGAAACGCTCTTGCGGCAGGCCCTTAGGCGGAGAATCCTGCCTTAAATCCAAGGTATCTTCCCCCGGGATCATGAGGGTGAAGCGTTGGGTGGCGCTTTGCTGGGGGGTGGAATGAAGATTCATTCCCCTGATTTTAGGTGGCATTTGCAGAAACTGTGGCATTACTCGCTTGATTCACTAAACTGTAGCCATGTTGAGACTTCCTATCGAGCTAGAAATTGGCCTGCGCTATACCCGCTCTAAGCGTCGTAAGACGGTTGGCAAGCGCGATGGCTTTTTATCCTTTATTTCTGGTATTTCCACGGCCGGTATTGCCCTGGGGGTCGCTGCCCTCATTGTGGTTCTCTCTGTAATGAATGGCTTTCAGAAAGAGGTTCGAGATCGGATGCTTTCTGTGTTGTCTCATGTGGAAATCACCGCTCCTGAGGGCTTAAGCAATTGGGAGTCGATCGCCAGAAAGGTGGCGACTCAGCCTCATGTTCTTGGTGTCGCTCCTATGGTGAGCTCCCAAGGCTTACTCAGCCGGGAAAATGTAATGCGTGGCGTGGCAATTCGAGGAGTCTTGCCAAGCGAGGAGGGAAAAGTTTCTGATTTACCCAAACAATTTTCGCAGGGAAGTATTGAGGATTTGAAGTCCGGAAGTTTTGGAGTAGCTTTGGGTGCGCAATTAGCGAGCATCGTAGGTGCGCGCGTTGGTGACCGTATTAACCTGATTGTTCCTGAAAGCGATCTCACTCCCGCAGGCTCCATGCCAAGAATGAGAACGCTGCAAGTCGTTGGTATTGTAGATAGCGGTCACTATGAGTATGACAGCTCATTGGCCATCATGCACTGGAAGGATGCTGCTGCATTGCTACGTCTTCAAGATCCATCTGGCTTGCGAGTGAAGGTGGATGACATGCAACGCGCTCCTGAGATTGCCAATGACTTAGCTCAGGTTGTTCCCCAAGCATTATGGGTAACCGATTGGTCACGCTCTAATCGCAACTGGTTTGCTGCTGTGCAGACTGAGAAGAAAATGATGTTCATTATCTTGACCTTAATTATTGCGGTTGCTGCATTTAATCTTGTCTCTACTTTAGTGATGACAGTCAATGAGAAGCAGGCTGATATTGCTATCTTAAGAACAATGGGGGCAAGTCCAGGCTTAATTCAGCGAATCTTTCTGGTGCAAGGTTTAGCAATTGGCTTGTTAGGCTCTCTAGCTGGTGTTGCCTTAGGCCTTTTGATTGCCTTGAACATTGACGTGATTGTTCCGGCTATCGAGGCCATCTTCCGAGTCCGTTTCCTACCTCGTGATGTTTACTTTATTAGTGAACTTCCTTCGGACGTTCGTATGTCCGATGTGATGACTGTTGGTTTAATGGCTTTTGGCTTGTCGGTACTAGCAACCCTATACCCAAGTAGACGAGCAGCGAAGGTTCAGCCTGCGGAGGCGTTGCGTTATGAGTAACACCCAAAATAGCATCCTGAGTGCAAAGAAGCTGGCAAAGACGTACGGTAAGGGACCTACTGCTGTTGATGTTCTGAAAGCTGTGGATTTAGAGGTGCATTCCTCTGAGAAGGTTGCCATCGTTGGCTCTTCTGGCTCTGGTAAGAGTACCTTATTACATCTCTTAGGTGGTCTTGATGCGCCTAGTGCTGGATCCGTTATTTTGGCCGGAGAAAATCTTCATCAGCTACCTATTGCAAAGTTAGATCAACTGCGCAATCAAAGTCTCGGATTTATTTATCAATTCCATCATCTTTTAGATGAATTTACTGCTCTCGAAAACGTAGCTTTACCACTGCGTATTCGTGGCTTAGATAATGATGAATCGATGAAGCGCGCACATCAGATGCTCCATGCGGTTGGGTTGACTAAACGGGTTCAGCACACCCCTGGTGAGTTGTCTGGTGGAGAGCGTCAACGCGTTGCAGTGGCAAGAGCCCTCGTAGGGAATCCATCTTGCGTTCTGGCGGATGAGCCAACTGGCAATCTCGATACTGAAACGGCTGATGGCGTATTTGATTTGATGTTAGATATTGCTCGCGAACAAGGCACTGCCTTTGTTATCGTGACCCATGACCCTGTCCGCGCTAAACGGTGTGATCGAATTTTGCATTTAGAGCGCGGAGTATTAAAACCATTTGCTCAATGAGTGAAGTTACTCGTTGGGTTGATACCCATTGCCATATAGATGCCCCTGAGTTTCATCAGGACCTTTCGCAGATTATTGCTAGGGCGCAAGCAGCTAATGTTGAGGCGATTTTGCTGCCAACTGTAAGGTCATCTGACTGGGATCCGGTCAAAAAATTAGTTAATCAATACAGTAAACATATCCCAGGTTTGGTTTATACGCTCGGCATTCATCCTCTTTACATCAATCAAGCCAAAGAGTCTGATATTGATATTCTGAAGGTGCAAATTGAACAATCATTATGCGATCCCCGGTTTGTGGGGATAGGTGAGATTGGCTTGGATTATTTCGTCGAGGGCCTTGATCCTCAGCGCCAAGAATATTTCTTCCATAAGCAATTAGATTTGGCGGAGAAGTTTTCATTGCCTGTGATTTTGCATGTGCGTCGCTCGCAAGATGCCATTTTAAAAGCCTTACGCAAGCGAAAAGTGCCTAGCGGGATTGCCCATGCTTTTAATGGAAGTCGTCAACAGGCTCAGCAATTCATTGAATTGGGTTTCAAATTAGGCTTCGGTGGTGCGGCAACTTATGACAGGGCACTCCAGATACGTCGCCTGCTTGTGGACTTACCACTTGACAGCATTGTTACTGAGACAGATGCGCCGGATATTCCTCCGGCTTGGCTTAAACATGAAGGCGGGGGCTTTAATGAGCCTGCATTACTCCCCAGAATTGCTCGGCAGTTAGCGGATATTAGGGGAGTGGGATCCGAGGTATTTTCTCAAGCCGTTTGGTCTAACGCGATGCAAGCTTTACCACGTTGGTCTGCATTGGCGGCTGTTCATTCAAATCCCTCGGTAGTCTCTTAAGCATTTGCGATTGAATATTGCGGCGTTTATCGCCGGGGGATCGCTTCTGTTTTTTTTGCCTTCTGTGCCAGAATATTGGCTAAGTATTGCCGCCTCGTTGGCCTGCGCTTCTCTAGTTGGATATTGGCTGAATTGGAAATTCCTAAGACATTCTCAGGTTTACTTGGTTTTAGGGGTCGTCTTATTTTGCACCCTGGGTTTTTCTTGGAACGCGCATTATGCACAAAGCCGTCTGCGCAATATTCTCTTTATCGATTACGAGGGTAAAGAGTTGCAGATTGAGGGAAGGGTAAATGCCTTACCTCAAAGTAGTTCAAGTGGTGCCAAGTTTTCTTTTCAGGTTGACCATGCATTATTGGGGCGTGATCACATTGAGAATTTCCCGAGGCAAATTTATTTAGCTTGGCAGCCGGCTTGGCGAAATCCGCAAGATATCCCAGAAATTATTCCTGGGCAGCGTTGGAAATTGAGGGTCAAAATTAAGCGTCCTTATGGATCTTTAAACCCCTATACGTTTGACTTTGAGCGCTGGTCTTTTCATCATGATTTTGGTGCCAGTGGATCCGTGCGAACTGGTCAATTGCTTTTATCTGATGACATTGCGCTCACGGAATTTTCCTTGGCGATGGAGTATCAACGCTGGAAGTTACGGGAAAAGATCAAGCGATTGTTGCCAGAAGGGGCGCGCTATGGCGGAGTGATAACGGCGCTGGTAATGGGTGATCAGAATGCGATTGCTCAAGACGATTGGAGGGTATTTAATGCCACTGGGATTGGCCATTTAATCTCCATTTCAGGGCTTCATGTCACTATGTTGGCCGGATTTGGTGCCATGCTTGCTTCGCAGCTGTGGCGCCGCAAGTCTTTGCCGCTCTATATCCCTGTTGGAAAAGTAGCGGCTGCAGCGGGATTTCTCACTGCATTTGTTTATGCTTGGTTGGCTGGTTTTCAGATCCCCGCACAGAGAACTATGTACATGGTTGGTGTGGTGGCATTCGCATTGTGGTCGGGTCGTAATCCTCGTTCTTTCGATATTTGGTGGTGGGCATTGGTTTTTGTTTTATTGATTGATCCAATGGCACCATATACGCCAGGATTTTGGCTATCCTTTGGCGCAGTTGCTGCAATCTTGTTTGCAATGCAGGATTCATCAGGTTTACTTGGAGTGCCTACTGGAAAAGAGTTAGAAGTAGATTGGCGCCATCGAGTAACTCAGGCCTTGCATGATGCTTGCCGAGTCCAAGCGGTTGTGACGATCGCGCTTTTACCGCTGACTCTATTTTGGTTTTATCAATTATCTATCGTCTCTCCGTTAGCGAATGCTTTTGCCATTCCTGTGGTGAGTTATATCGTGACGCCACTAGCAATCATTGGGTCGTTGTTGCCCGATTTTATTGGTAAATGGTTGTTGTTACCCGCGCATGGGACCATGGAGTATCTCGCTGTTTTGCTTGACTGGATGGCTGCTTGGAAATGGTCGGTAGCCTGGTCTCATCAGCCTGAGTGGTGGGCCTTAATTTTATCGACGGTAGGCATTGTGATTGCAATTCGCCCGGGGATGATTAGGAATGCTTGGCCTTCCAGGGCTCTAGGGATGATTCTTTCAGCAACCCTCTTTATTCAACCGATTTCGCAGGCTGCTTTATCAATGGGTGATTATCGTGCAACAGTGTTGGATGTTGGACAGGGTACTGCGGTATTAATTGAAACTAAGAATCGGAATTTGCTCTACGACACTGGGCCCATACAGGGGAAAGACAATGCGGGGCAGAGAATTATTTTGCCATTTTTGAGGGGGCGAGGAATTGATCGCATTGATCGTTTGGTAATTAGCCATAGTGATAGCGATCATATTGGCGGAGCAGCAACGTTGCTAAAAGAGATTCAATTTGATTCAATGATGGGATCGCTTCCAATTGATAATCCACTATTGACCAAGCTAGCAAAGAAGGGGATCTCAAGTATTCCTTGTCGCTTTGGACAGAGTTGGATTTGGGATGCTGTGGAGTTTCATATTTGGCACCCACATGAACATACCCGTTTTGAGAAAAAGGGATCGGGCAAGCCAAATGAAATGAGTTGCGTGCTTGAGGTACGCAATCAAAACACTTCCTTCTGGTTAACTGGAGATGTGGAAAAGCAAGGTGAGGCCGAGATTACTGCGCGTCTGAATGGAGATACACTGGAAGACCTCGAGGGTAAGGAGTTGGTATTTATGGCGCCACACCATGGCAGTAAGACCTCCTCCTCACTGGATCTCTTGACGAAATTAGGTCCAGATATTGCATTTGCTCAAAATGGATACCGTAATCGCTATGGGCATCCGCACCCAACGGTGATGGCTCGTTACTGGGATCTTGGTATCCCGTTTTACCAAACACCGATCACTGGCGCTCAGATATGGCTGGCAAGCTCTCAAAGTCAGGCCTTCAGCCAAGGGTATTTTTGGCGATACCAATCTAAACGCTTATGGCATCGCCACGCCCAATAAGGCGTAAACTGAAGGGATGAAGAAAGTGGTGATCCTGGTATTCCTGAGTTTATTTGTCAGCATGGTCAATGCTGCCGGAATGCCTATTGAGCTTAGTAAGGCAAATTCTGTTGCGGTTGAATCTAGCAGTCATGATCATTGCCATGAGGTAGCTTCAATAGCGTACCAAGACGATGATGGATCTCAATCTAGGTTAAGCGCTAGTCACTATTGCTGCTCATCGGCAGCAGTTTTGACCGGCTCGCTAGTTTTTGAAGTGGTTAAGCAGTCAGGCATCTTTTTGTCTGATGGGGTTGCTATCGCCATCTCCAATATTGCTGAGTCCATATATAAGCCTCCCAAAAATTACCTTTAATAGTTTTAGTTATTGGCGTTTAGTCGCCTTTTGGTAATTTGATTTTTTGGAGAATCGTAATGAATATGACTCACTATATGCAGTTATTGGCTGACAACCAGCCCTGGAATCTTTTAATTTTTATGGCCATACCAGTTGTTCTTGCTGAAACCCTGGCTATTACAGAGTTGTACATCCTATTTACTCGTAAGTTCGACGGTTTTGTCTATCACCTCAATCGATTTTCAGGAACGGCGGTGGGCCTCTATTTCATTGGAGTTATTGCATACCTGCTGACAACGGCGGTAGTTCCAATCACCAGAAATCATGAGTGGAGAACAGCGATTGATGTAATTGCGGTTGCTAGTTATCTTATAGGTGGTTTGCCCTTGATCTGGATTGCTTTACAAGAATTTGGATTTGTTAATAAAGCATTAGATCAAATGGGTAAGCTCAGGGTGCATGCAACTTGTGTTGCTTTGTTTCTCATATTTGGCCATATCGCGATGATTGCGGGGATGCTAGACCCATCTCTTTTAGGCTACAAGGGCTCCAGTACTCATCAAATGGGTGGTGCCAATACTGGTCATGAGTATTGTGATCCAGCTATGCATGGAGAGATGAAGGATATGCATCAGCAGATGATGAATGGCGCGGGGATGCCTCAAGGAGGTATGAAGCCGATGCCAATGAATCAGTCGGGACATTCACATTAACAGGTAGTAGATGACTCTTTAGACCGCCTTCGGGCGGTTTTTTATTATTGACGCAGCTCGCTACTCTACCTAAAAATAAGGCATGCTAGCTTTTGCGGATTTGATTGAACTTTTCTTCAAACTGACGACGCATTTCTCGTCTAAGCTCTGCAGCCTTATGGCGACGTTGCTCTATGGGATTGGATGGGGTAAAAGTCGGAACGGCAACTGGCTTGCGACTTTCATCCATGGCCACCATGGTTAGGAAGCAGCTATTGACATGCCTGGTTTCTTTGGTAAGGATATTTTCTGCAATAACTTTAATGCCTACCTCGATTGAGGTATTGCCAGTGAAATTGACTGAGGCTAGAAAGGTTAATAATTCACCCACATGAATGGGTTGTCGAAAGGTCACCTGATCCACGCTAAGGGTGACGACATGTCGTCCCGCATAACGACTGGCGCAAGCATATGCAACTTGGTCTAGAAGTTTAAGAACATCACCCCCATGAACATTGCCAAAAAAATTAGTTTTATCCGGCGTCATCAAGATCGTCATGGTGAGTTGATGATTTGGCAAGTTCAAGATGGGGCCTTTAATAGATTGTTCGTGAAATGAGCTTGTTCGAGAAATTACTCCAACTCTAACTTCTGTTTAGCAACCACGCCTTTATAGGTTGAATACTCCGAAGCAATTTCTTTGGAGAACGCCTCAGGGCCATTCACGTTAATGATTGAGCCAGTCTCTTCAATGCGCTTTCTAACTGCGGGATCCAAGATGGCCTTTTGAGCGGCAGCGTAGATTTTATCCACTACATCCTTTGGCAATCCCGCTGGACCTAACAGGCCATAGTAGGCCATTCTATTTGCTGGAGCTAGACCGACTTCGGCAAAAGTGGGCACGTTTGGAAGTTGTGCAAGTCGCTTGGGTGCTGCTATTACGATAGGAATGAGTCGACCATCTTTAATAAAGGGGAGGGCGGATGGCAAGTTATCAAACATGATGGGCACTTGACCGGCAACAACATCAACCAAACCTGGGCCTGCGCCACGGTAAGGGATGTGCACAATAAAAGTGCCGCTCAGACTTTTAAAGAGTTCGGTTTGCATGTGGCCAATACCACCAGTGCCCGAGCTTGCATAAGAGTATTTTCCGGGATTTTTCTTAATGACTTCCATGAAAGTTTTGTAGTCACGAGCGGGAAAGGACGGATTCACCACAATCACATTTGGTGTTGCTGCGATATTGGTGATGGCGGTGAAATCCTTAATAGGGTCGTAGCCAATCTTGGCATTGATTGCTGGATTAGAGGCGGTGGTTGAGACTGTCGCAATTCCTAGCGTATAGCCATCTTTGGGTGCACGCATGACCTCTAGTGCGCCAACAGAGCCTCCGCCACCAGCTTTATTTTCTACGATCACTGGTTGCCCCAATTGCTTGCTTAGAGGATCAGCCATGCTACGGGCAATAATGTCAGTGCTGCCACCAGGTGCAAATGGAACAATGATTCTGATAGGCTTTGTGGGATAGCTTTGAGCAACTGCCCCAAAGCTGATTAAGGCGCTGCATGCGATTGCGCTGAGTTTGCCTATTACTGTCATCATTTATTCTCCAAAGGTTTGAATGCGTGTGGATTTAACTTGATTTTAATGCTTCGCAATTTCTAAAAAATGCCACAAGAGAAGCTTCATCCCCAGTTTGGCGCATGGGGCAGGTAAACTTTTTGCATAAAAGCAAAAAAGGCTTCAAAGACACATGTGCCCTTAAAGCCTTTTACTTGTTTGGTTGCGGGGGCAGGATTTGAACCTACGACCTTCGGGTTATGAGCCCGACGAGCTGCCAGACTGCTCCACCCCGCGTCTGAAGCTGAAATTCTACCATTTTTCCACCCCTCTTGTCGAGGTTTGCCTACAAATAGTCCTGAAATAGGCAATATATGACCTTAATTTGAGAGCTCGGTGGGGCAATATAAGGAGTAACATATTGCCGTGCAACATCACCTTAAGGTTATGAGATGTCTATTAGCAACCCAGAATTTTCTAGCTCAACACTTTTAAACCCTGTGGAAGTCCACGGCCCTGAGGGTGAGCATAAGAAAAGTCTTGGCGTCATGATGCTTGCGGCGATTGGTGTCGTGTTTGGCGACATTGGAACTAGTCCGCTGTATGCCTTAAAGGAGTGTTTTGATTCTGAGCACGGCATTAGTTATTCGCCGGAAGCGCTCTTTGGCGTTATTTCGATGATGATTTGGGCCTTGATTCTGGTCGTGACAATCAAGTACGTCTTGTTTGTGATGCGCGCCGACAATAAAGGCGAGGGCGGTGTTCTTTCTTTGATGGCGCTGGCCCTTCGCTCTTTTGATAGCAAATCAAAAAGCTATTTCTTTTTTATGATCATAGGCATGCTCGGAGCCTGCATGCTTTTGGGTGAGTCTGTTATTACACCGGCTATTTCTGTTTTATCGGCGGTAGAGGGTATTGAAATTGCCGCGCCGGCTTTGCATAAATTTATTATTCCAATTTCCCTGATCATTTTGGTTGCCCTGTTCCTAATTCAGAAGTTTGGTACTGCAGCAGTGGGCAAGCTTTTCGGCCCCATTACTCTAGCTTGGTTTCTCACCCTTGCGGTGCTAGGGGCAATTAATATTGGTAATGCACCACAAATCATTGCTGCATTTAATCCCATGTATGCGGTGAACTTTATTGCTGCTCATCCAACCACAGCCTATATCGTGATGGGTGCAGTAGTTTTGGTCGTAACTGGCGTCGAAGCCTTATATCTAGATATGGGCCACTTTGGGCGTTCCCCAATTCGCTACGCTTGGTTGCTAATCGTTTTACCAAGTCTATTAATGAATTATTTGGGTCAGGGGGCTTTGTTGCTCTCGAACCCTGAGGCTATTAAGAGCCCATTTTATTTAATGGTGCCTGATTGGGCGCTGTGGCCTATAGTGGGTTTGGCGACAGCCGCCACTGTGATTGCTTCTCAAGCGGTAATCTCTGGAGCTTACTCATTGGTGAGTCAAGCTATTTTGCTAGGCTTTATGCCGCGCATGAACATTCTCCACACATCGGATTCGGAGCAGGGGCAAATCTATATACCGATTGTGAACTGGGCACTCCTATTTATGGTTGTGGCGACCGTGATTGCATTTAAGGGTTCCATGAATTTGGCTGCCGCCTATGGCATATCGGTGACCTCAACTATGCTGATCACTACGATCTTGTTGGCAGTTGTAATGCTACGAGAGTGGAAGATGAATATTTTGCTAGTTGCATTCATCACCATATCTTTCATGTTGATTGATTTTGCTTTCTGGACTGCCAACTTAATTAAGATCAAAGATGGTGGTTGGTATCCTTTGGCGCTTGGTTTGCTGTGCTTTACTTGTTTGATTACCTGGTTTAGGGGCCGTCAAATTCTGCGTAAACGCGCAATGGATGAGGGTATTCAGCTCGCTAGTTTTATCGAATCTTTATTAAAACATCCTCCCCATCGTGTTGAGGGCACTGCAGTTTTCTTAACTGCCCATGTCGATTATTTGCCCGTTTCCTTCCTGCACAATCTCAAACATAATCACGTACTTCACAACAGAGTATTTTTCTTAAAAGTGAGCATCTGGGATGTGCCCTATGTGAATGATGCTGAGCGTATTACGATGAGGGATTTGGGTGGAAATATTCATGTGGTTCGTGCGGTCTATGGATTTAAAGAAACCCCCGATATGAACTCCATCATTCACCTCATTGAAAAGACCTTTGGTATTAAGTTTGACTTGATGACAACTTCATTTTTCTTATCACGCGATACCATTGTCCCATCCGCCATTCCTGGTATGGCCATCTGGCGTGAGCGCTTGTTTTGCTGGATGTATCAAAACGCGGGTCGTCAATCAGACTTCTTTAAGATTCCTGCTAACCGTTTGGTTGAGCTTGGTGCAAAGGTGGAAATTTGAGAAAACCACTCTCAATTCGCGCTTTACTTTCTTGCAGTGCATTTCTGCTAATTTGCTCTTTCAGCAGCTTGATATTGGCGACTCCGGCTGAAGAGGCCGAATTAGAGCGTTTGGATAAGATTGAGCGTGAGCTGGAGCTACAGCGTGATTGGGCTAAATATCGTTGGGAAAAAACCAACTCAGAGTGCTACCAAAAGTATTGGGTCAATCGCTGTTTAAGTGAGTCTCGCGCAGAATATCGTAGGGAAATTGATCCGATTCGAGCTCAAGAGGTGGATCTGCATGAAGTGCAGCGTAAATTGCGCGCTAGCCTGAAGGATCAAAGGGATGCTAAGAAAATAGCCGAGCGCGCCTCACCAGAAAAAGCTGCTGAACGTGCATCTAACCAGAGAGAGTTTGAAGAAAAGCAAAAGGCCGCTGCCGCTCGCGCTGCAGACTTAGATCAACGTCGTAAAGATGCGCCTAAGCGCGCTCAAGAAAATAAAGCGGGCACTCAGCTCGATTAATCCATTGGCTAAGATTAAAACAATCTACATCTGTCAGTCATGTGGCGGAACATCAGCCAAGTGGCAGGGGCAATGCCCATCCTGTCAGGCTTGGAACACTCTTGAAGAGGGTTTGCCGGAGGTCAGTTCAAACTCCCGCTTCCAGGGGTTAGCTCAATCATTGCCTCGTCAAAAATTATCTGCCATCACAGCTGAAGATCTTCCAAGATTCAGTACTGGTGTTGAGGAATTTGATCGCGTGCTTGGTGGCGGTCTTGTTCCCGGTGGTGTTGTGCTCCTTGGTGGTGATCCTGGTATTGGTAAATCCACCTTACTCTTGCAAGCCTTGGCTGAGATGAGCGCTTCAGGTATGAATGTGCTCTACAGTAGTGGAGAAGAATCCGCTGCGCAGATTGCACTGCGTGCTAAGCGCATCGCCTTGGATGCTCCACAGTTGGAGGTGCTTGCTGAGATTCAGCTTGAAAAGCTTTTATCCATTATGGATACGGTAAAGCCGCAGGTGTTGGTAGTTGATTCAATACAGACTTTGTATTCAGAGGTATTAAGTTCAGCTCCCGGTTCAGTTGCCCAGGTTCGTGAGTGCGCTGCGCAATTAACGAGAGCTGCGAAGTCCAGTGGTATTTGCGTATTGATGGTTGGGCATGTGACTAAGGATGGTCATTTAGCTGGACCTCGAGTGCTCGAGCATATTGTGGATACCGTATTGTATTTCGAGGGTGATACACATTCTTCATTCAGACTGGTTCGATCCATCAAAAATCGTTTTGGTGCGGTCAATGAGTTGGGTGTTTTTGCTATGACTGAAAAAGGTCTGCGCGGCGTTGCCAATCCTTCAGCTATCTTTTTATCTCAGCATGCGGAGATGGTTCCAGGGGCTTGTGTGCTTGTGACTCAAGAGGGTAGTCGTCCATTATTAGTCGAAATCCAGGCTTTAGTAGATACTGCGCATATTCCAAATCCTAGAAGATTGGCGGTGGGGTTGGAGCAGGCACGCTTAGCAATGCTGCTGGCGGTACTGCATCGCCATGCGGGTGTAGCATGCTTTGATCAAGATGTCTTTTTAAATGCGGTTGGTGGCGTCAAGATTTCAGAGCCGGCTGCTGACTTAGCGGTGCTTCTAGCAATCCAGTCATCCATTCGCAATAAGGCATTACCAAAAGAGCTCATCGTCTTTGGTGAGGTTGGACTTGCTGGTGAGATTCGTCCGTGCCCACGTGGTCAGGAGCGCCTTAAAGAGGCAGCGAAACTTGGATTTACCGTGGCAATTATTCCTAAGGCTAATATGCCCAAGACAAAGATTCCGGGATTAAAGGTGATACCAGTAGAGCGCATTGATCAAGCGATCTCTGCGGCAGCAGAGCTAAGCTAAGGTAGTAGCAAGCTTAATGCAAGTCTTCTGCTTGAATAAGAAGAACTTGCTCATCTCCAGCGGAGACTTCCATCCAAATGACTGGAATCTGTGGGAAAGCCTTTTTAAAGTTCTCATATTCATTGCCGATTTCAATTAGGAGTGCGCCACGCTCAGAGAGGTAGTCTGGGGCACCAGCAATAATTTTTCGAATCAGATCCATACCGTCATCTCCACCTGCCAGAGCTAAGGCGGGTTCTGCATGGTATTCGGCTGGCAGCGCATTCATTGAGCTGGTGTTGACATAAGGCGGATTGCAAATAATGAGATCAAAGCGATTGTCATCATGCGGCTCAGGCAATGCATCCCATAAATCTCCATCAAACAATTCAACTTGCGATGTGAGTCCATGGCGATCAAGGTTGCGTGATGCGACCGCCAATGCGGGTAGGCTAATATCGCAAGCGCTCACATGAATATCGGGACAGGATAGCGCCAGTAGGATGGCTAGCGAGCCATTACCAGTACATAAATCAAGTGCTTTGCCATCTGCAGGCAGCCAAGGCTCAAGCGAGCCATCCACAATGAGCTCGGCAATCCAGGAGCGGGGGACAATGCTTTGCTCACTAGAGTAGAACTGAACGCCCATTAACCAGGCCTCACCCAGGATGTAGGCTAGGGGCTTGCGTGTACGAATTCGGGTATCGGTAATTTCCAGTGCTTTGCGAATTTGCTCTGCGCTCATCATGCGATCCAAATGATCCAGAGCATCAGTAGGGCTGAGATCTAATTGCTTGCTGGCAATCCACAGGGCTTCGCTTTGAGCATCAATGGCGCCGTGACCATAAAACAAATCCGCAGCATCAAGTTGTTGAGCTATTTGATCAATACACTGATCTAAGGTTAGCGTTTGTTGAGGCTCAGGGTCCATGGAATTGTTCATTTGTCTCAAGCAATCAATTGCTCGAGAGTCTTACGGAAGATATTTTTTAGAGGAACAACGTCGTCGATGTTAACGCACTCATTAATCTTATGACTGGTTGCATTGAGTGGGCCAAATTCCACCACCTCTTTACAAATCTTGGCAATAAAGCGGCCGTCACTAGTGCCTCCAGTGGTGGAGAGTTCAGCATCGACCTTAGTTTCCGTTTTAATGGCCTTGCGAAGGGCTCCAGCAAGAGCGCCATCGCCAGTGATAAAGGGGCTGCCGCCAAGCACCCAGTCAATCTCAAATTCAAGACCAGCAGCACTCAATATTTTCTCAAGGCGACTGCGCAACTCCTCTGGCTTACTCTCAGTTGAAAAGCGAAAGTTGAAGTCGATAGTTAGTTCATTTGGAATGACATTGTTGGCGCCAGTACCTGCATGAATATTGGAAATTTGGAAGCTCGTTGGCTGGAAATATTGATTTCCCTTGTCCCACTCGGTTTCAACCAAAGCCTGAATTGCGGGTGCGGAGAGGTGAATGGGATTCTTGCCTAAGTGGGGGTAAGCAATATGCGCCTGAACCCCTTTAATCTTGAGTTTGCCTGAAAGGGAGCCGCGACGACCATTTTTAATCATGTCACCCAGTTGATCTACTGATGTGGGTTCTCCAATAACGCAGTAATCAAGGCGCTGCCCATGCTTTTGGAGTCGTTCGCACATGACGACCGTGCCATCGTTGGCTGGACCTTCTTCATCGCTAGTGATTAAGAAGGCAATCGAACCTTTGTGATTAGGATGTGTTACAACAAATTCTTCGGTGGCCACTACGAATGCCGCCAAAGAGGTCTTCATGTCCGCTGCACCGCGACCGTAGAGCATGCCATCACGAATGGTGGGGGTAAATGGATCGCTATCCCATTTCTCAAGCGGTCCGGTGGGCACAACATCGGTATGACCTGCGAACATCAGAACTTCACCCTGATCACCCGCCGCCCCCTTTTTAATCGCCCACAGATTGGTTACCTGAAAGTTCTCAGGGCCGCTCACAACGCTTTCAGTATGAAAGCCAATCGCCTGCAATCTTTTGGCAATAAGTTCCTGGCAGCCGCCATCCGCCGGTGTAACCGAGCGGCAAGCAATGAGGGCTTCAGTCAGTTCGAGGGTGGCGCTCATTGCCGATTAATCGCGCAATAGTTCGTTAATGGCAGTCTTGGCTCTCGTCTGGGCATCTACCTTTTTAACAATGACCGCGGCGTAGAGGCTGTATTTGCCGCAAGGGGAAGGAAGGGAGCCTGGGACCACAACAGAGCCAGCTGGAACGCGGCCGTAATGGATTTCACCGGTCTCACGGTCATAAATCTTGGTGCTTTGACCAATGTAAACGCCCATTGAGAGCACGGCATTTTCTTCAATGACAACGCCTTCGACAACCTCAGAGCGGGCGCCAATAAAGCAGTTATCTTCAATAATCACAGGGCCAGCCTGGATCGGCTCCAAAACCCCGCCAATACCAACGCCGCCAGAAAGGTGAACGTTTTTACCAATTTGGGCACATGAGCCTACGGTCGCCCAGGTATCAACCATTGTTCCTTCGCCTACATAAGCGCCAATATTGACGTATGAAGGCATTAAAACAGCATTTTTGCCGATAAATGAACCGCGACGAGCGATAGCTGGGGGTACGACGCGGAAGCCGCCATTGGCAAAATCTTCGGCAGTGTAGTTTTCAAACTTGCTAGGAACCTTGTCATAGAACTGCGTGTAACCACCAGCCCCCATGGGTTTGTTGTCCTCTAGGCGAAAAGAGAGCAAAACAGCCTTTTTGACCCATTGATTTACTTCCCATACCCCAACACTGCGACGTTCCGCCACACGAATATTGCCTGTATTTAAGCCCTCAAGGACGGCGTTAACGGCGTTACGAATTTCCCCGGAAACTGCTTCAGGAGAGAGATTTGCGCGGTTTTCCCAGGCTTGTTCGATGATGCTTTGTGGTGATTGGCTCATGCTTTTCAGTTAACTATCAGATTGTTAAGGGGTTTTGACCCTGGATGTAGATTTATCATTATATCGATGGGGCAAAAACCCGTCCGAGGAGCTCCAAGCTTGCTATCATCTTCCCACTTTAGTATTAATTTTTACCCCCTTTATTTGAACCCCTTTTTTCCCTGCAAAGTACGCCGTGCAACTGAAATCCATCAAACTTTCCGGCTTTAAGTCGTTCGTCGATCCCACCCATTTTGAGATGCCAGGTCAATTGATCGGTGTTGTGGGCCCTAATGGTTGCGGAAAGTCGAACATTATTGACGCCGTTCGCTGGGTTTTGGGAGAGTCTCGCGCCAGTGAGTTGCGTGGCGAATCGATGCAAGATGTCATTTTTAATGGTTCTGGTTTACGAAAACCGTCTGGTCGTGCAAGCGTAGAGCTTATTTTTGATAACGCTGATGGGCGCGCTCAAGGACAGTGGAGTGCATTTACCGAGTTAGCGGTAAAGCGTGTATTAACACGTGATGGGAATTCTAGCTACTACGTTAATAATCAGGTTGTACGTCGCAAAGACATTCAAGATATTTTCTTGGGTACTGGTATGGGGCCAAGGGGCTACGCCATCATTGGTCAAGGAACCATCAATCGTATCTTGGAAGCTAAGCCAGAAGAGTTACGTGTTTTCCTGGAAGAAGCTGCCGGCGTATCCAAATATAAAGAGCGTCGCAAAGAAACGGCTTCACGTCTCGAAGATACTAAAGAGAACTTGGTTCGGGTTGAAGATATTCTGCGAGAGCTAGATCAGCAGTTGACGCGACTAGAGAAGCAGGCAACTGTGGCTGAGCGCCATGCCGAGCTTTCGACGGAAATGAAATCACAACAGCAGTTGTTGTGGTTCGTGCGCCAAACCGAGGCTGGTAAAGAACAAGAGCGTCATGCTAATGGCATTCGTGATACGCAGGTGAGCTTGGAAGAGCAGACCGCAAAAATGCGCCATGCTGAAACTGAGCTCGAGACGATGCGTACAGAGCAATACGCATTGCAAGATAAGGTTTCTCAAGCACAAGGTGATCTCTATCAAACAAATGCGGATGTGAGCCAAGTAGAGTCACAGATCCGTTATGTGCAAGAAGCTCGTCAACGTTTACAGCAGCAAACACAAGATTTGCAGGCCCAGTTACAGCGCTGGACTGTTCAAGAAACAGATGCTGCACAAGCACAGCGCACAGCTGAACACGAATTAGGTTTGGCAACGGAAAAAGAGCAAGCGTTATTGGCTGATTTAGCTGGCTTGCAAGAGCAGATGCCAAGTCGCGAAGAGGCATATCAAGTTCATGCGCGTGAGCTCAATGACGCACGAGAGAATTTGGCAAATATTGATCAACGCTTGGCTAGTTTGGGTGAGCGGGTTAAAGCAATTGCCAATCAATTGGAAGAATTAAAAGGGCGCGATACCCGTTTAGAGGCTGAACTTGCTGGTATGCGTAGGCCTGATGCTGAGGCATTGCAAATGGCGATTGACCGTCATGCGATGGCGCAGCGAAAAGTAGACGAGGCAAGACAAAAGGCTGGTGAAGCGCAACAACGTGTACCAGCAGCTGATGAGGCTCGTAATACGGCTCAACAGCAGATCCAGACTGCTAATCAAGAATTGGCTCAAACCGAAGCTAAGCTGACAGCCTTAACTGCCTTGCAAGCAAGCGTTCAGGCTCAGGGCAAGATTGGCCCATGGTTAGAGAGCAAGGGATTAAAAGAGAGTAAACGCCTTTGGCAAGAGCTCAAAGTAGAAAGCGGTTGGGAAGCCGCACTAGAGTCAGTCCTTCGTGAGCGTCTCGCAGCTGTTACGGCGAAGAGTGTTCAGGAAACTTTGGCTTTAGCGAACGATGCGCCTCCAAGTCGTTTGGCTATTCTCCTGACGGAGGAGATTTCTCCAGCGCACACTGCTGTGCCTACAGATTTCATTCCACTATTAACCCGTGTTCAAAGTGCAGGAGCGCCGCGTGTTTCTGCTGTACTACAAGAGTGGCTAGATAACATCTATATTGCCAATAGCCTGGAAGATGCATTGCATCGTCGCGAGAAGTTGCCTGCTGGTGGCGCACTCGTTACTCAGCAAGGTCATTTGGTGAGTCGTGTTGGCGTTCAGTTGTATGCGGCAGACTCAGAGCAAGCCGGTATGTTGGCACGTGCTCAAGAGATGGAAGGTCTTGAAAAGCAATTGCGTGCACAGAAATTAATCCAGAGTGAGTTACAGGGTGAGTTAGATCAATGCGTTGCTAATTACCAAGCTGCCCACCAAGCTGCCGAGCAGACTCGCATTGCTGCAGAGCAAGCGGTGCAAGAGGTTCACGGCTTTGAAGTGGAAAGAATGCAATTAACTCAGGCTGAAGAAAAGTACAGCCAGCGTGCTGAACAAATTCAGGGTGAGCTAAGCGAACTGCGTCAGCAGATCGAGCAGTTAACACAAACCCAAGAGCAATCGGCCGCCGAACTTGCTCAGTCTGAGGAGTCTAAGCAAGGTCTACAGGAAAATCTTGCAGTGGCCCAAGAGAAGTTAGAGCTAGCGACGCAAGAACGCGATCGATTACGCGAATCCTTGCGCATTGCGGAGATGTCTGCTCAAGAAGCTGCATTCGCGACTCGTTCATTACAACAGCGTATTGCAGATTTGCAACGCGACCAAAGTACTGCGCGTGTTCAGATCATGGAGATTCAGGATAAGCAGGCTACTTCAGAGCAAGAACTAGAGAGTCTTAGCGATGAAGAGGCGCAAGATAAATTGCAGGGCTTATTGCTGGCCCGAAGTGCGCGTGAAGCAGCGTTAGCAAATGCACGTACAGAGCAAGATGCCTTATTGCATCAGTTGCGGGAGGCGGATGAAGCGCGCTTGCAGATTGAGCGTAGCCTTCAACCAATGCGGGATAAGGTAGTTGATTTGCAGTTACGTGAGCAGGCTGCTCGATTGAATTATGAGCAATTTGCAACCTTATTGGCTGATGCTGAGGCTGATTTAACTGCTCTTGAGGCAAGCTTTAGCCCAGACCTTAAAGTGGGTGCGTTACAAACAGAAGTTAATCGTCTCAATTCTGAAATTCAGTCTTTGGGTCCGGTCAATATGGCTGCTCTGGATGAGTTGGCAAGTTCCCGTGAACGTAAGCAATTCTTGGATGCACAATCAGCTGACTTGAATGAAGCGATGCAGACTTTGACTGATGCAATTGCTAAGATTGATGCGGAAACTCGTGATCTCCTTCAAGGTACTTTCGACCAGGTTAATACCCATTTTGGTAAGTTATTCCCTGAGCTCTTCGGTGGTGGGCATGCCGAGTTGGTGATGACTGGCGAGGAGATTTTAGATGCTGGTGTTCAAGTGATGGCTCAGCCTCCAGGCAAGAAAAATAGTTCTATCTACCTCTTATCTGGTGGTGAGAAAGCCCTAACAGCTATTGCTTTGGTCTTCTCTTTATTCCTCCTCAATCCTGCACCGTTCTGTTTGCTTGATGAGGTCGATGCACCGCTAGATGATGCAAACACCTTGCGCTATGCGCAGATGGTTGCCAAAATGTCAGACAAGACACAGTTTGTATTTATTTCACACAACAAGATCACGATGGAAATTGCCCACCAACTCATTGGCGTCACCATGCAAGAGCAGGGTGTGTCACGAATTGTTGCTGTGGATATTTCTTCTGCGGTTTCTATGGTGGAGGCAGCTTAAGTGGATTTAGAGCAAATCATGACAATGTTAGGTTTGTCAGACTTGCAATTTGCTTTGGCTGTTATTGGGTTGCTGATTTTGATATCGGTAGCCATTTTGAATATTAAATACGCTCGCGCACGCCGCAAGGCTAGAGAGCTTGGCGATATTTCTCCCGATGATCATTTTGTTCGCGAGCCTTCCTTTAGTTCGGGGTTTGCTGACACGGATGATCGCGCTGAACCTACTTTTGGCGGTGTCGCTATTCCTGATGATGTTGCTTTAGAGGATGCCTCTATCGACCCGCGAATTGATTGCGTAATTACGCTTCGTTTCGATGAGGGTATTAGTGGCAGGGAAATTCTCGATGAAATCAACGCATGGAAGAATGAGTCAAATACTTTAACGGCTCGTTGGATGTGCGAAGGCCTTAATGCAGATGCAGAAGCTAGCCAGGATTGGGAAAGCCTGCGTCCAGAAGCTACTTATTTGGAGTTGCAATTGGCCATTCAGTTGGCAAGTCGTCGTGGCCCAATCGGTGTCTTGGAGTTATCCGATTTTTGTTCTCGCGCACAAGCACTTGCTGAAACTCTAGGATCTCAAATTGATATGCCAAGCGTTAACACAATGCTTGAGGGTGCAAAAGAGCTCGATGCTATGGCCGCTGAAAGTGATATTCAATTGAGTATTAATGTGCTCTTTGATGAAGCTTATCCATGGGCTAATTTTGATGCATTGATGCGCCAACGTGGATTTAAGCTAGCCCGCAATGGACGTACCTATGAATTCTTTAGCAATGGCGCCATGATTTTCAATAGCGCGGAGCTAGACCCGAATCAGCCGGTTAAGCAGGTGACCTTGCTTCTTGAGGTGCCTTTAGTTCCTCATGAAGAGCGGGCATTTGAGCGGATGTTAGGTGAGGGGGTTGAGATTGCACAGGCTGCCCATGGTCGCTTAGTAGACGATAACGGGATTAATCTGACCGAAGCTGCTGTGATTAGCATTCGTCAGCATTTAGATGTTTTATATGCCAATCTTGAGAAGAATGGCGTTCCTGCCGGCTCTTCTACTGCTAGCAGACTCTTTAGTTAAGGAATCGTTTTGTCGTCCACTAGTCCGACAAATTTAGCGGATCGCTATGCATTCTTGCAATCTGAGTTAGCCCGCTTAGAGCATGCCTACTATGTTCTTGATAATCCAATCGTTCCGGATAGTGAGTACGACCGCCTCTACCGTGAACTGCTCGACATTGAGGCTACACATCCTGAGTGGGTGACTGCTGATTCGCTCTCACAAAGAGTCGGTGGCACCGCTCTGAAAGAATTTGATTCGGTTACGCATGCAGTACCAATGCTTTCTTTAAACAATGCATTTGAAGATGCTGAGCTGATAGCTTTTGATCGTCGCTGCCGGGAAGGTCTGCATGTTGACCAGGTGGATTACGCAGGTGAACTCAAGTTTGACGGTCTAGCAATCTCACTACGCTATGAGAATGGCTCATTAGTCAGAGCGGCCACCCGTGGTGATGGTGCTAGTGGTGAAGACGTTACGGCCAACATTAAAACCATTCGTGCCATTCCACTAAAACTGACAGGTGAGAACATCCCGGCAGTATTGGAAGTACGCGGTGAAGTCTTTATGTATCTCAAAGACTTCCAGAAAATGAATGCACAAGCTGCTGCCCAGGGTGAGAAAGAATTCGCTAACCCTCGCAATGCTGCTGCTGGAAGTTTGCGGCAACTCGATTCCAAGATCACCGCCAAAAGACCCTTGTCATTTTTTGCTTATGGCTTAGGGGCGCTAGAGCCACAGTCTTGGCTACCTAAAACTCATGAAGAGTTACTCAATACTTACGTCAAGCTCGGCCTGCCAGTTTGCTCAGAGCGCCGCGTACTTAAATCAGTTGAAGAGATTTTGGCTTTCTATAACGAGGTTGGTGCCAAACGTGATGAACTTCCTTACGATATTGATGGTGTAGTTTATAAAGTCAACTCTTTTGCAGAGCAAGCCAAGCTGGGCTTTGTATCCAGGGCTCCACGTTTTGCTTTGGCTCATAAGTTTCCTGCGCAAGAGGCCTTAACCACGGTCCTCGGAATTGATGTCCAAGTGGGGCGCACTGGCGCCATCACACCTGTTGCGAGATTGGCTCCAGTAGAGGTAGGTGGTGTCACCGTAACAAATGCGACTTTGCATAACGAAGATGAAGTCAGGCGTAAGGATGTTCGGATTGGTGATACCGTTTCCGTCAGAAGAGCAGGGGATGTCATTCCGGAAGTCGTATCGGTAATTAAAGAGCGTCGTCCAGAAAACGCAACAGAATTTTTAATGCCGACTAATTGCCCCGTATGTGATTCACATATCGAGCGATTGGCTGATGAGGCCGTTGCACGTTGTAGCGGCGGCCTTTTCTGTGGCGCCCAGCGTAAGCAGGCGTTAATTCATTTTGCCCATAGAAGGGCTCTTGATATCGAAGGCTTGGGGGAGAAGATTGTTGACCAATTGGTGGATCAGAATTTAGTGAGAACACCGGCTGATCTGTACCGTCTTGGATTTACCGCTTTAGCAAATCTAGAGCGTATGGGTGAAAAGTCGGCCGATAACCTCATTGCGGCAATTAATCAATCTAGAAACACGACACTAGCAAGATTTATCTTTGCTTTGGGTATTCGGCATGTAGGTGAGACCACCGCTAAGGACTTGGCCAATCACTACCAATCCGTGCATGCCTTAATGGACGCGAGCATTGAAGACTTGCTCACTGTCAAGGATGTTGGTCCAGTAGTAGCAAACTCTATCATCAGTTTTATGGAAGAAGCGCATAACCGTGAAGTAATAGAGCAATTGCTTGCCTCAGGTATGCGGCTTTCTGTTGAAGAAAAGATCATCAGCGCAGTGGTCGCGGGTAAAACCTTTGTACTCACAGGCACATTTCCAACGATGACAAGAGATGAAGCAAAAGATCTTCTCGAAAAAGCTGGCGCTAAAGTCGCTGGTTCAGTCTCCAAGAAAACCGACTACGTAGTCGCAGGATCAGATGCAGGTAGCAAGCTCACCAAAGCAGAAGAGCTAGGCGTTCCGGTAATTGATGAGGCTGCTATGGTGGATCTCCTTAAGTAGGCCATTTCCTACACAAACATCAGGTAGGCATTTTTGTTTCTCGTCGATAAGCTTAAGGCTTTGAGAGGGAATCATGCATCAAAATACAGCAAGAAGGCTCTTGGAGATCTCGGATTGTTTGACGGTAGAGGGCAATTTATATTCAAGTCAATCTCTTACTAGCATTGCAATAATTGGATGCGGAGCCTCGGCTGTTGCAACTTTAGCAGGCCTAATTGAATCCATAAGAAACTCAGATTATCAAAAATATAAGATAAGTATTTTTGAGAAAAATTCAAACTTTGGATCGGGACTGGCGTATCAGCACGATAGCGATGATTTATTGATGAATATGGTTAGCTCTACCACGTCCATATTTGCAAATCGAGAGACTGATTTTTGGGAGTGGGTGGTTGATAGGGGTCATCAGATCGGCTCAGGCCAAGTCATGTCTAGGTCTGGAGTTTCGCCAGATGCTTATATCTCACGACAATTCTTTGGCTTATATCTAAATGATCGTCTTCATGATGCAATCTCTGATGCAAAAAAAATCAATGTGTCGGTTGAGTTGGTAAATCATGAAGTGATTGATATTAGGTGTAGGAATCAATACTTTGAGGTGATTGATTGTGCTGAGCATGTAAATCGGTTTGATTATGCAATTTTATGTGTCGGAAACGTTGAGCCACATGACATATTTAAATTGAAGGGAAACAGCAGGTATGTTAATAACCCATATCCAACTAATCACTATGCCATGGGGATTGGAAAGGCTGATACTGTTGGCATTATTGGTGGTCAGCTTACCGCGGCTGACATAGCTGTGGTGCTAGCTCAGCAAGGACATGTTGGACCAATTTATTTTTTTACCAGAGGATCAAATCACCCTTTAGTGAGATGCGCTAGAGAAAAATTCGAGCTGATACATTTCAACCTTGAAAATTTAGAAGTTATAAAGTCCAGACAGTTTGGAGAAATTTCATTGAGGCAGGCATTAAGACTTGCTAGAAAAGATTTTATAAGGGCTGGAGTTAAGTGGAATAAGTTTTTTAATCCAGTCGAGCACTCCTATGGGGATTGGATTGGCCACCTATTTTCTAAAGGGCATATGTATGCAGAATGGCAGCATTTTGCTGTTGCGAGCGATGCTGTTATTGCTAGCTATTGGGACGCCTTATCCGCTTCCAGTAAGAGAATTTTTATGAAGAAATATCACCGGCTGTGGATGTGTAAAAGGGTCCCGCTCCCAGTGCATACTTATTTAAAAATATATTCCCTGATAAAGGCAGGAATCCTAAATCATCAAACGCCATTGCTCGGTATTGAAGTGAAAACTTCCAACAAGTTTGTTGCCTTAATCTCAAAAGCTGATAGTTCAAAAAAGCCAGTTGAAATTGAATGCGACTGGATTATTAATGCAACTGGACCAGCTCGCTCTATTGATAGCAATTGCGGATCCCCGCTATTAAATAAGCTTATGAGATCTGGATTAATTGAGGCAAATCCATTTGGAGGCATTCAGCTTGACTATGCAACTTCGATGGTTAAAAGAGGTGGGAAAAACGTTGAAAACTTTTACGCTATTGGGCACATTACTTCAGGCACCTACTACTTTGTCAGCTCCCTAGATATGGTTTCAATGGGAGCTAAGAGGGTGGCTCGTGATGTAGTTAATTCCTCTCGGCAGCCAAAAACCCCCGTGGAGTCTATTTGTGAAAAGCAATTTGGAGTTGTAAATGCAAGCTAGAAATTCATTTTTATTGCCACTTTTGACGATTTTAGTTGTTATCCCCATGTTAGCAACAGACATATATTTACCCGCTATTTCATTCATGGGTGAAGATCTTATTGCCAGCCACTCCGCGATAATGTTGACCTTGACCTCTAACATGGCTGGCTACTCTATTAGCCTACTGAGCTCAGGTGTCCTTTCAGATGTATATGGTCGAAGGATCATCGTTCTGTGCGGGATCTTCATATTTGCCTTGGCTAGCCTTGTGAGCTGTTTTGTAACTTCAGTAGACCAGTTAACCTGGTGTCGATTTTTTCAGGCCTTAGGTGGAGGATGTAGCACTCTTTTAGCTAGAGTAATTGTCAGGGATTTGTATGATTTCAAATCTCAAGTGCGAGTTTTAAGTTATTTAGCAGCAGGTCTAATTGCATCTCCAATTTTGGGGCCAATTATTGGGGCGCACCTGACTGTGCACTATGGCTGGAGATCAATCTTTTATGCCCTTTCATTTTTTTCATTTATTTCGTTTGGACTTCTTTGTGTTTTTATGAAAGAGTCTAAGCCGATAGAGCTTGGCGGTAACTTGCCCGTCAGTAATATTCTCAAGAAGTATTTAAAACTGCTAACCCACTATGAATTTCTTTTCCACACCTTAATTATTAGCTTTGCTTGGACTGTGTACTTTTCATTTACATCCTCCTCTCCGGGGTTGCTCCAAAGAATCTACAAACTAAGCCCCTTAGAATATAGCTATCTTTTCTCACTATCAATTAGCGGGTATATCTTCGGAACAATTTTTATTCGCCGCAATATTGATCGAATGGACCTCAAATACTTAATTTACTTTTCGGGATTAATTATCTTTATTTCAACCTCTTTTCTGGCGATCTTCTCTTTGTTAGATATAGACTCACTCTTTCTGTTGTTACCTTGTATTTTTCTTTCATTATTTGGGGTCGGTGTAATTTTTCCTGCTACTCAAGCAGGTGTGACGAGGTCATTCAAAACAGATATTGGATTAATTTCAGGATTGTTTTACTCTATTGAGATGATGTTTGGTGCATTTGCAAGCTTTATTCTTTCGATATTTTCTAGTGCCTCGTGGACATCTACCTCTTTGCTTATGCTGTGCAGTGCTGTCATGATTGTTGCTCTAACTTGCATAGACCGGTTTTCAAGCTTCAGGTTCACGCTTCGCCATATAAAAAGGATTTTGTGACAAGCTCCCACTCACCCCTTGCCGCACTCTCGCGGGAAATATTGGCCTCAGGAAATCCATTCTCAAGAACCAATCAGATGGGCCACATTACTGCTAGCGGGCTTGTAATTAAAGATGGCTTTGTGCTATTAATCTACCACCCCTTTATTAAGGAGTGGATGCAGCCAGGCGGCCACATTGATGAGGATGAGATACCTATGAGGCTGCAATTAGAGAAGTTCATGAGGAGACCGGAATTATTTGCGAATCTATTAAGGGTCAATCAAATCCAATTGATATTGATCTGCACGAAATTCCCGCAAATCCAAAGAAGGCTGAGGGTGTGCATTTGCACATTGATCTCTTGTTTGTACTGAGAGTGCTTAAGGAGGGGGAGCCTCTTGAAAAGATTAAAAAGGCATGGGTGCCTTTTGATCAAATTAGCAGCCCCCGTATTCTGCGTGCATTACAAAAGCTGTAGGGCTAGCTTAAGCCCCCAATGCTTCCAGTAAATCAGTTTCTAGCAAGATCTGAAGCTTTGGATTTTTACTCAAGTTGGCAGCATCAAGCAGAAAAACGTCTTCTACTCGTTCGCCTAAAGTATTGATGCGTGCAGTGTGAAGCGAGACTTGATGCTTTGCTAGCACCCTTGAGATTGCGTAGAGTAAGCCCGTGCGATCACTGGCGGAGAGGGAGAGTGCATAGTAATGCCCGCGTTCATCTGGAGTCATATGAACTCGCGGCTGAATAGGGAATGTTCGAGATTGTCTTGAGAGTCGACCTATGCTGGGTGGTGGCAGTGGATCATTATTTTGTAAGGCAGCTGTGAGTTCGTATTCAACTAATTGGATCAGGTCACGGTAGCTTCCACCTTCATCCACTAAATTACTGCCTGAGATTTGGAAGGTATCAAGCGCGTAGCCATGTCGTGTTGTATGAATGCGGGCATCCCAAATTGAGAAGCCATGACGCTCAAAGTAGGCGCATATTCTAGAGAATAAGTCTTCCTGGTCTTTAACGTAGACTGCAATCTGCAGGCCTTCACCTACTGGCGAGAGGCGAGCTCTGACAACCGGCGTTTCACTATCAACCTTGTTAAATAAGTGGCGAGTGAGCCAGGCAATATCAGCAGCATCCTGACGTAGGAAAAAGGCAACATCCAACTGCTTCCAGAGGCTCTCATAGGCAGAATCTTCGATCGCGTAAAGACGGAGTTTGGCTCGAGATTCTTCTTGGTGTTGCGCGAGCTCAGAAGAAGCGTCTGGTTTTGCGCCTCCCAAGACGCGAAGAGTTGCTCGATAGAGATCCTCTAGCAGCTTGCCTTTCCAGGCATTCCATACCTTAGGGCTGGTGCCGCGCACATCCGCAACTGTGAGTAGGTAGAGTGCAGTGAGATGACGTTCATCACCCACTTTCTTGGCAAAGGCTTGGACTACATCAGGATCGGTGATATCTTGCTTTTGAGCTACCTGACTCATCTTGAGGTGTTCTGCGACCAACCAAACTAAAAGCTCAGTATCTGCTTTATCTAAACCATGATCTTTGGCGAACTTGCGAGTATCTGCTTTACCAAGTTCGGAGTGGTCACCACCACGTCCTTTGGCAATGTCATGAAATAGTGCGGCAATGACAAGTAGCCAAGGCTTTTCGAAATGGGCAATTAGGCTGCTGCAAAATGGAAACTCATGGGTATGTTCAACAATCATAAAGCGACGGATATTTCTGAGTACCATCAAGATGTGTTGATCAACGGTATAGACATGGAATAAATCATGCTGCATCTGGCCAACAATTTTTCTGAAGGCCGGTAGATAGCGACCAAGAACGCTGGTGCGATTCATGAGTTGGAACGCGCGACTAACCCCTTCAGGCTCTTTGAGAATCTGTATAAATAATGCGCGATTTACTGGATTCTTGCGCCACTCACCATCCATCTTTTGGCGAGCGTTATAGAGCGCTCTAAAAATGGTTGCCGATAGACTCTTCACGTTGGCCGTTTGTGCAAAAACCAAGAAGGTGCGCAGAATCTGCTCTGGGTGCTTCTGAAACAGCTGGGGATCCGTAATATCCAAAACACCTTGTCGCTCAATAAAGTACTCATTGCCCTCGCCAGGAATGGAGTGAGTGGTTTTGGATTCTTGCGGAAATAGCAGCGCTTCGATATTTTGTAAGAGCACATCGTTTAGTTGGTTTACCGCTTTGGCTGCCCAATAATAGCGACGCATAATAGCCTCACTGGCTAGGCGTGAGGAATCTTCCTTGAGGCCCATGGATGCTGCTAGAGGTGCCTGTAAATCAAATGCAAGCACATCTTGCCTGCGGCCAGCTAGCAAGTGCAAATTAGCACGTAAGGTCTCTAGGAAGCGTTGATTGCGATTGAGTTCGGTTAGTTCGCGCTGGGTTACAAGGCCAGCTAGATTTAGATCTTTGAAGGTGCTCCCAAGGTGGGCGGCTTTACTAACCCAAGAGATGATTTGTAAGTCACGTAACCCCCCAGGGCTTTCTTTGCAGTTAGGCTCAAGAGAGTAGGGTGTGTCCTGATACTTATAGTGGCGCTGAATTTGCTCCGCTAACTTCGCCTGAAAAAAAGACTTTGGATCCAAGGTCTTTTCATAGGTGGATTCAAAATCTTTGAAGAGTGATTTCTTGCCACAGATTAGACGAGACTCCAGCAAGGAGGTGCGTACCGTGATGTCTTGCTCTGCCTCAGATACGCATTCAGCAACGGTTCTTACTGAGGAGCCAATTTCTAGACCGGTATCCCAACATTGCGCCACAAACTTTTCAATCTTACCGGCCAGCACTTCCTCAAAGAACTGCTTGTCCGCTGGTAGAAGTATCAGAATATCAATATCGGAATACGGAAAGAGAGCCCCTCGACCGTAGCCACCAACTGCAATGAGGGCGGCATCAGATTTTAGATCGCAAGAATTCCAAAGATTGGCTAGCAACTCATCGCTGAGTTTGCTGAGTTGTTTTGTGAGTCTGCCAACAACCTGATGCTCACGAAAATCCGCATAGGCTAATTCACGCGCTGCTCTTAAGCTGGCGGGGTCCGCGATCGGCTTAATGCTGGCGTGAGCGATTGTCATTGCTTTAGCTCGGTCTAAACGAGAGGCCTTTGACGCAATCGGGTGGTGGATTGGTCCCCTCTGACCAGGTCAGTACTTCCACGCCAGTTTCCGTCACTAAGAGCGTATGCTCCCACTGTGCAGAAAGGCTGCGATCTTTTGTCTTTACTGTCCACTGATCAGGCATGGTGCGAATCTCGCGACGACCTGCATTGATCATTGGCTCAATCGTGAAAGTCATTCCTTTGACTAATTTTTCACCAGTGCCTGGTCGACCATAGTGAAGAATTTGCGGATCTTGGTGGAATGCTTTACCAATGCCATGTCCGCAATATTCACGCACAATGGAGTAACCTGCTTTTTCAGCATGGATTTGGATTGCGTAACCAATATCGCCAAGCGTGGCACCAGGTTTAACTTGTGCGATGCCAAGCCACATGCATTCAAAAGTGATTTGAGTAAGCCGTTTGGCAAGCACTGAAACTTCGCCAATCGTAAACATACGACTGGTGTCACCATAGTAGCCATCTGGCGTAATTACAGTGATGTCGAGATTGACCACGTCACCAGTTTTCAAAATCTTCTCGCCAGGAATGCCGTGGCAAATCACATCATTGACTGAAGTGCAGATGGAGGCGGGAAAGGGTGGGTAGCCAGGTGGTTGATAGTTCAAGGGCGCTGGAATCGTCTTTTGGACATCGCGCATGTATTCATGGCAAATGCGATCTAACTCTCCAGTGCTAACACCCGCTTTAACGTGGGGGGCAACATGATCCAAAACTTCGCTGGCTAAGCGGCCAGCTTCGCGCATCCCTTGGATGTCTTTTTCGGCGGTAAATACACTATTCATGCTTGGATTATCAACGACTTGGAGGTTTTTAGCAGGAGCTGCATGCTCAAAAAATAGGCAATGACAGTAGATTTGAGCCTTGTTTACGTGTTTTTAGGTGAATGACTTGTTTGGCTATCGAAGGTCAAGTGTCTAGACCATTGATATTTAAGCTATAATTTTGGTCTCAGGTCTATTTTGGACTTGAAATCGCGGGTTGAGCCTTCCAGGGTGGCGCTTTTTAGCGCAGCTAGGACTCAATCTCAGAACCAACCCTTAGGAGAAGTTATGTCAGTAACTATGCGTCAAATGCTGGAAGCCGGTTGCCATTTTGGTCACCAAACACGCTTCTGGTCCCCAAAGATGGCCCCTTACATT
This sequence comes from Polynucleobacter sinensis, assembly GCF_001595985.1. Taxonomy (GTDB): domain Bacteria; phylum Pseudomonadota; class Gammaproteobacteria; order Burkholderiales; family Burkholderiaceae; genus Polynucleobacter; species Polynucleobacter sinensis. Next base: position 620,604 of record NZ_LOJJ01000003.1, on the reverse strand, counting down.
TTCGGTCATCGCAACAAAATTCACATCATCAACTTGGAAAAAACATTGCCAATGTTTCAGGATGCCCTGAAATTTGCAAAACAAGTTGCTGCTAATCGTGGAACCATCTTGTTTGTTGGTACAAAGCGTCAATCACGCGAGATCATCGCTGAAGAAGCTGCTCGTGCCGGCATGCCTTACATCGACAGCCGTTGGTTGGGCGGTACGCTTACCAACTTTAAAACTGTTAAAGGTTCCCTCAAACGTTTGAAGGACATGGCAGTTGCTAAAGAAGCTGGCGATTGGGAAAAGCTTTCTAAGAAAGAGGCCTTAACTAATGATCGTGATCTCGACAAGTTGCAAAAAGCGCTTGGCGGCATTCAAGATTTAAATGGTGTTCCTGATGCGATTTTCGTAGTGGACGTTGGCTATCACAAGATTGCTATTACTGAAGCTAATAAGCTTGGTATTCCTGTGATCGCTGTCGTTGATACCAACCACTCACCAGAAGGTGTTGATTACATCATTCCTGGTAATGATGACTCTAGCAAGGCTGTTACCCTTTATGCACGTGGCATTGCTGACGCTATCCTCGAAGGCAAGGCAAATTCTGTTCAAGAAATCTTGACCGCTGTTAAAGAAGGCGAAGAAGAGTTTGTAGAAGAAGGGAAAGCTGAATAATGGCCGCTATTACCGCTGCAATGGTTGGCGATTTACGCGCCAAAACTGATGCTCCGATGATGGAGTGCAAAAAAGCTTTGACCGAGGCTGATGGTGATATGGCTCGTGCGGAAGAGATTCTGCGTGTAAAACTTGGTAGCAAGGCTGGTAAAGCTGCTTCACGCGTAACGGCTGAAGGAATTGTTGCTTCATCTATCAATGGCACTACTGGTGCTTTGTTGGAAGTGAACTGCGAAACCGATTTCGTTTCTAAGAATGATGACTTCTTGGCATTTACTAATGAATGTGCGAAGTTGGTTGCAGAAAAGAATCCAGCTGATGTAGCTGCATTGCTCGCATTGCCACTTAACGGCCAAACAGTAGATGAGGTTCGTAGCGCGTTGATCGGTAAGATCGGCGAGAACATCATGCCGCGTCGCTTCAAGCGTTTTGCTGGTAGCAATAAGTTAGTTTCTTACCTCCACGGTACTCGTATCGGCGTCATGGTTGAGTTCGAAGGTGACGAAACAGCTGCTAAGGATGTAGCGATGCATATCGCTGCAATGAAGCCTGTGGCTTTGTCTATGGCAGACGTTCCTGCTGAAGCGATCGCCGTTGAGCGCAGTGTTGCCGTTCAAAAGGCTGCTGAGTCTGGTAAACCACCAGAAATCGTTGAGAAGATGGTTGAAGGTTCTATTCAAAAGTACCTCAAAGAGGTTTCTTTGTTGAACCAAACTTTCGTTAAAAACGATAAGCAAACTGTTGAACAAATGCTTAAGGCCGCAAATACAACAATCAAAGGTTTCACCATGTACGTTGTAGGCGAGGGTATTGAGAAGCGTCAGGACGACTTTGCGGCTGAAGTAGCCGCCCAAGTCGCTGCCGCTAAAGGTGCCGCCTAATTAGCCTCTAAAGCGCTGGGTTTGCCCAGTTAGGCTGTAATACTCAAAAGGGCATAGAAACCTCGGTTTCTATGCCCTTTTGTTTGATCTGAGCTAAGCCCTTTATAATTTGGGTTAGAAATTAAAAGTACTTTGAGATCAATAAGCTAAGCGAGAAAGTTGCTTGGCAAATTACGGAAAATAAAACGATGCCAGCCTACAAACGTGTTCTCTTAAAACTCTCTGGTGAAGCCTTGATGGGCGATGATGCTTTTGGCATTAATCCAGTCACCATTGATTCCATGGTCAAGGAAATTGCTGATGTCGTGAATAACGGTGTTGAGCTGGCGATCGTGATTGGTGGCGGAAATATTTTCCGTGGGGTCGCAGGTGGAGCAGCAGGCATGGATCGCGCTACTGCGGACTACATGGGTATGCTGGCAACAATGATGAATTCTTTGGCCCTGCAAGATGCTTTACGCCAGAAAGGTGTTGAAGCACGAGTGCAGTCTGCTTTAAGAATGGATCAAGTAGTTGAGCCTTATATTCGACCTCGCGCGATTCGCGCCTTGAGTGAAGGCAAGGTAGTGATTTTTGCAGCTGGAACTGGTAACCCCTTCTTCACTACTGATACTGCCGCCGCATTGCGCGGAGCGGAAATGGGTGCTGAGATTGTGCTCAAGGCTACCAAGGTTGACGGCATCTACAGCGCTGACCCAGTGAAAGATCCTTCGGCAACTTTATATAAAACGATTACTTTTGATGAGGCAATCATCAAAAACTTGCAGGTCATGGATGCAACTGCATTTGCATTGTGTCGCGATCGTAAATTACCAATCAAAGTGTTTTCAATTCTCAAGCCAGGCGCATTAATGCGTGTGGTTCAGGGGGAGTCTGAAGGTACCTTAGTACACGTTTAATAGGAGGCTTGATGTCCGCAGCAGAAATTAAAACCACTACCGACCAAAAGATGCAGAAGTCTCTTGAGGCTTTGAAGGCGAACTTGGCGAAGATTCGTTCCGGTCGCGCTAACCCTGGGATTTTGGAGCATATTCAAGTTGATTATTACGGCAATCCCACTCCTTTGAGTCAAGTGGCTAACTTGGGTTTGGCAGATGCAAGAACAATTAATGTGCAGCCATTTGAAAAGACCATGGTTGCAGTTGTTGAAAAAGCGATTCGTGATTCTGATTTAGGTTTGAATCCCGCATCGCAAGGTACCGTTATTCGCGTACCAATGCCTGCGCTCACTGAAGAGCGTCGTCGCGACTTAACTAAAGTAGTTAAGAATGAGGGCGAAGATACCAAGATTGCCGTCCGCAATTTACGTCGCGATGCAAATGAGCACTTAAAGCGACTGACTAAAGATAAAGAAATTTCTGAGGATGAAGAGCGTCGTGCCACTGATGAGATTCAGAAAATGACTGATCGCGCAGTAGTTGAGGTTGACAAGATCGTTGCGGAAAAAGAAAAAGAGATCATGACGGTTTAATCGTCCGATTCATTTTCATTCACTTACCCTGATTACTCATTCAATAATGACTCAGCACACTAGCTCAACCTTGGTAGTTCCGCAGGTGAGTGCTATTCCTCGACATGTTGCCATCATTATGGATGGCAATGGTCGTTGGGCTAGTAAGCGTTTTATGCCTCGGGTGGCTGGGCATTCAGAGGGTTTGGGCGCGGTTCGTAAGATTGTTCAGGAGTGTCGCCGTCTCGGCGTTGAGTATTTAACGGTATTTGCTTTTAGCTCTGAAAATTGGCGTCGCCCACCAGAAGAAGTGGGGTTTTTGATGAAGCTGTTTCTGAAGTCATTGAAGAGCGAGGTATCGCGTTTGGCCGATAACGATATTTCTTTGCGTCTGATTGGTGATTTGAGTCGCTTTGATTCTGCCATTCAAGAGATGGTGAAATTTTCTGAAGAAAAAACTGCTACTTGCAAAGGTCTTACTTTTACCATTGCTGCAAACTATGGAGGGCGCTGGGATATTTTGGAGGCCATGCGTAAATGCCTGGCTGCCAATCCAGGCTTAAAGTCTGAAGAGGTTACCGAGGAGTTGCTCCAACCTTATTTTTCTATGGCTTACGCTCCAGAGCCCGATCTTTTTATTCGCACTGGTGGTGAGCAGCGCGTAAGTAATTTTTTATTGTGGCAGTTGGCCTATACCGAGTTGTACTTCACTGACACGCTTTGGCCTGATTTTGATGCGGCTGAGCTTCATAAGGCGTTTGATTGGTTTAGTCAGCGCGAGCGTCGTTTTGGTCGCACCAGTGCGCAACTGGCGTCCGAGCCAATGAGTGATGCTGTTTAAGCGCTCAAACCAAACTTTCTTATGCTAAAAACCCGAATTATTACCGCCTCCATTCTCTTGGCGGTATTGCTCCCCATCCTCTTTTTGCTGCCAGCATTTTATTTGGGCGCATTTTTCTTGATAGCGCTGATTGCTGCTGCCTGGGAGTGGAGTCGTATTATTGCGCCGGATGCAAGGGTGGCTGCGTGGCTTTATGCCGCATTTTGTCTTGCCATTATTTTGTTTTTATTGGGCATGCAGGCGATCTCATGGCAATTTTCTTTGCTCATGATGTCGGTTTTATTTTGGTTCTTGGTTGCTCCTTTTATTCTCGCAAAGGGTATGAATTTATCTTTGCAAAAACTCAGGCCTTTCTACAGCATTCTTGGTTTGATTATTCTGCCTGCAACTTGGTTTGCGCTGGTCTTTCTGCGCGAACTTGGCTTAGTGTTCTTATTGAGCAGCATGGCATTGGTTTGGGTTGCAGATATTGGCGCGTATTTTGTTGGTAAGGCACTTGGAAAACATAAACTGGCTGTGCAAATTAGCCCGGGGAAATCTATCGAGGGTGCGGTAGGTGGTTTATTGCTGTGCTATCTATATGCTTTTTTATGTGTCGTCTATTTGCCTTTGGGTGACACCTTGTTTGGTGCGTGGGCGATTCGCTTTGGGTGGGTCCCAATGTTCTTAATGGTAACGACCTTGACTGCGTTTAGTGTCTTTGGAGATTTATTTGAATCCCAACTAAAGCGCTTGGCTGGGGTAAAAGATAGTAGCCATTTACTGCCAGGTCATGGCGGTGTGCTTGATCGTGTAGATGCTTTGTTGCCAACGATGCCAATTGCCGCTCTTCTTGCTGGATTGATCTAATGTCTCTAAGGCAGGTTGCTATTCTTGGGTCTACGGGATCTATCGGCGTGAATACTTTAGATGTGATTCGCGTGCATCCTGATCGCTTTAAGGTTACGGCACTGACTGCGGCCAAGCAGATTGACAGATTGGCCGAGCAATGTATTGAATTTAAGCCTGCCATTGCAGTAGTGGCTAGTGCTGAAGGGGCGGCTGAACTAAGTCAACTTTTACGCGACAAAAATATTTCCACTCACGTGCTCTACGGGTCTGATGCTTTGGTAACTGCCGTGACCGAATCAGGTTGCGATACCGTCATGGCGGCGATTGTGGGTGCTGCAGGCCTGGTGCCAACCTTGGCTGCAGCTCATGCTGGTAAGCGTGTATTACTTGCCAATAAAGAAGCTCTAGTAATGTCAGGCGATTTATTTATGCAGGCCATGAAGCAGGGTGGCGGGGAGTTGCTTCCGATTGATAGTGAGCACAATGCCATTTTTCAATGTCTGCCTGAGCGCTTTACGAAGTCACCCTCAGATCACTTTGGAGTTGAAGAGCTTTGGTTAACCGCATCTGGCGGACCATTTAGAGATGTGTCCATTGGGGATTTGGCATCGATTACCCCTGAGCAGGCATGTGCTCATCCCAATTGGGTCATGGGAAGGAAAATCTCCGTTGATTCAGCGACGATGATGAATAAAGGTCTCGAAGTGATCGAGGCCTTCTGGCTTTTTGGTCTTGCGCTCGAGAAAATTAAGATCTTGATTCACCCGCAAAGCGTAGTGCACTCTATGGTGCGATACCGTGATGGTTCAGTGCTGGCCCAGATGGGTCAACCTGACATGCGCACGCCGATTGCCTATGGCTTAGCGTGGCCTGAACGTATTCATGCCGGCGTAGCACCGCTTGGCCTTGCTCAACTTGCTAACTTAAGTTTTTCTGAGCCAAATTTGACTCAATTTCCCTGTCTTGGTTTGGCTTTTGCTGCAGCGAGGGCAGGGGGCACTTCACCTACTATATTGAATGCCGCCAATGAAATTGCAGTCGGTGCATTTTTGGATGAGGGCTTGCCGTATTTACGAATTTCTGAAGTGGTTGAGCGCACTTTGAGTGCATTGCCGTCAGTTGCCGCGGATTCTATTGAGCTTATTCTGTCTGTGGATGCTCAAGCGCGTCAAGTGGCGCGTCATGTCATTGAAGGCTTGAAGTAATTGATGGGTAATATTTGATGCAGGCTTTGATGACACTTGCTGCGTTTTTGGTTACGTTAGGTTTGCTGGTGAGCTTTCACGAGTATGGCCATTTTTTGGCAGCACGCTTATGCGGCGTAAAGGTTCTTCGGTTTGCCTTGGGTTTCGGAAAACCACTGTTTACTTTTCGAGCTAGCAATGGCACCGAATGGGTGATAGCTTCAATTCCTCTTGGTGGCTATGTCAAATTATTGGACGGCCGTGACAGTCAGCAAATTATTCGAGCAGAGGATCGCCCTCAATCTTTCGATACAAAGCCGCTTTGGCAGCGATCTTTAATCGTAGCTGCTGGCCCATTCGCAAATTTCCTGCTGGCTGTTATTTTATTTTCGGTAATTTATATCTCGGGTGTACCTCAGTTGCCTGCTCGACTGCAGGCCCCGCCAGAGCAATCGATTGCCGCAAAATTGGGGGTGGCTGCGGGTGATCGGGTGATTGGTTGGCAATCATTGCCATCAGAGCCTAATGGCGCTCCAATTTTTGATGAGTTTGATCCCGTCCCAAGTTGGAATGCCTTGCGCTGGCTCCTTTTGGATGCGGTTACCGGGGAGAGGGGTTTTGCTCTAGAGATAGAGGATGCCTCTGGAGGGCGCCATATTCAATCCTTTAGGCAGGACGATTTACCTCAAATTGCCCCGGAATCAGATCCATTTCAAGCTCTGGGCTTGCTCCCACAAGTCGGTCAGCCCCTAGAGTGGAAAGAGCTCAAATTGGGCCCCGGCGATGCTATTGCCTATGCAAGCCAGCGGGTATATCTCATTACCAGAGTCTCAATGCGCCTGATGTTGGGTTTATTTACGGGAAAAACAACCCTAAAACAGCTGGGTGGACCCTTAAGTATTGCGGATATGGCGGGGAAGTCTGCCCAGGTTGGCTGGCAGCCATTTTTAGCCTTTTTAGCTTTGATGAGTATTAGTATTGGCCTCTTAAATTTACTCCCGTTACCAATGCTAGATGGGGGTCAGCTCCTGTATGATGCATGGGAGTTGGTTGCTGGTAAGCGAATTTCGGTTTTAATGCAGGAAAAGCTCCAAAAAGTGGGTTTTTTGCTATTAATCTCCCTGTCCTTGCTGGCCTTGTTTAACGATTTGCAACGCTACTTTTCGCCTTGAATTTTTTGAAACTCTCTTTTCGTGCGGCAATCCGATTGCTTGCTCAGGCTGCCCTAATTATTGCTGCTGGCCTCAGTCTTCACGCCCAAGCCGCTGATTCCTTTGCCATTAAAGATATTCGTATTGAGGGTCTGCAGCGCGTAGAGCCTGGTACGGTATTTAGTTACCTCCCAGTTCAAGTGGGGGATACCTTTACGCAAGAGAAGGGTGCTGAAGCGATTAAAGCGCTCTATAGCACTGGATTCTTTCGAGATGTTCAGATACAAGCGCAAGGTAATGTATTGATTGTGATTGTTGAAGAGCGACCAACCATCTCTCGAATCGAATTTACTGGGATGAAAGAGTTTGATCAAGAAACTATTCGAAAATCTCTAAAGGCTGTTGGTGTTGCTGAGGCGCGCTTCTACGACAAGGCTTTGATCGATAAGGCGGAGCAAGAACTCAAGCGTGCCTATGTCGGTAAAGGTCTCTATGCAGCTGAAATTGTTGCCACTGTGACCCCCGTTGAACGTAATCAAGTTGCCGTCTATTTCAATATTGATGAAGGTCCGGTAGCAAAAATCGAAGAAATTAATTTCATCGGTAATAAGGTCTTTAGTGAAAGCACTCTTAGGAGTGAGATGCAGTTAAAGACGGGTGGCTGGCTATCTTGGTATAGCAAAGACAATTTATATTCAAAACAGAAGCTGACTGCTGACCTGGAGAATATTCGCTCTTACTACCTTAATCGTGGTTATTTGGAGTTTGTAATTGAGTCGACACAAGTCTCGATTACTCCAGACAAAAAAGGGATTTACCTCACGATCAGCATACAGGAGGGCAACAAGTTCACCGTTAAGGATGTGCGTCTTGCTGGTGAATTACTGGGCAAAGACGCAGAGCTAATGCAATTGGTGACGCTAAAGCCCGGCGATACATTCTCATCGGCGAAGTTGACTGAGAGCACCAAGTCGATTGCAGAAATTTTAGGTTCATACGGCTACGCATTCGCCACCATTAATCCTCAGCCTGATATTCGCCGTGATCTCAGCGAGGTCGATCTAACGCTTGTTATTGATCCAGGTCGCCGTGTCTACGTTCGGCAGGTTAATGTCACTGGCAATGCTAAGACTCGGGATATGGTGATTCGTCGCGAGATGCGTCAGTTTGAGAGTTCTTGGTTCGATAGTGAAAAGATTGATTTATCTAAAAAGCGCTTAGGTCGCTTGGGTTACTTTACCGAGACCGATGTATCAACGCAGGATGTCCCTGGATCTCCCGATCAGGTTGACGTGAATGTGAAAGTCACAGAAAAACCAACAGGTGCAATTACCGTTGGTGCAGGCTTTTCATCAACGGAAAAGTTAATTTTGTCTGCCGGTATTAATCAAGACAATGCTTTTGGTACGGGAACCGCGGTTGGTCTAAATATGTCACTTGGTAAGATCAACCAAAGCTTGGCTTTATCCAACTACGATCCTTACTTTACCGAAGAGGGGATTAGTCGCTACACCGATTTGTTCTACCGCTCTTCTAAGCCCTTGTATTACACCGGTGATCCAGATTATCAAATTAAGTCGATTGGCTCAAATATTAAATTTGGTGTGCCGTACACAGAAGTTGATCGCGTGTTCTTTGGAACGGGTATTGAGGTGTTTCAGATTAAGTCAACCCAAAATACGCCACAGCCATATTTGAATTACATGATCGACTACGGGGCTGCTTCTCCCGGCTATCCAGCGACATTGAATACTTATAACGTTCCAATTACCGTTGGTTGGTCGCGCGACGGAAGAGACAGTGCATTAATACCATCTACAGGATCGCTGCAGCAATTAAATGCCGAAGTGGGTACTCCGGTGGGTAATATGATGTTCTATCGTCTTTTTGGTCAGTACCAAAAATACCATTCATTCTCAAAAGGTAATATCTTGTCCTTTAATGGAGAGGTTGGTTATGGTGAGGCTTATGGTAAATATCCTTTCCCGATTACCAAAAACTACTATGTGGGTGGTATTGGATCGGTTCGGGGCTATGCGCCAGGATCTTTGGGGCCAACATACCTCAATACTTATACTGGTTTAAACCAGCCTACCGGCGGGCAGTCCAAGATTGTCACCAACGTAGAGTACACCGTCCCTGTTCCTGGCTCTGGCATAGACAAAACCCTGAGAGTATTCGGATTCGTGGACGGTGGTAATGTCTACGGAGAGAATATCAATTTGGTCCTGCGATATTCTTATGGCTTAGGTTTATCATGGATATCACCATTGGGCCCGCTAAAATTCAGTTATGGTATCCCGATCAAATCATTACCAACGGATAATATCCAGCGTTTGCAGTTCCAAGTGGGTACAGCGTTTTAATTGTTTAAGGAAAGTTTTATGAAGCTTCGTCAATCTTCTAAATGGATTCAGTTCGGCTTAATGGCCCTAATTTCAGCTATTACTCTGCCACAGTCTTTTGCCCAAGATGCTGGTACTAGAGTGGCAGCAGTGAACGTTGAAAAGGTTTTCAACGAATCTAATATGGCTAAAGCTAGCCAGACAAAATTGCAGAATGAGTTCATGAAGCGTCAAAATGAAATTCGTGACAGCGCTCAAAAAATTAAATCTGCTGCTGAAAAGCTTGATCGTGACTCAGCTGTCATGTCAGAAGCCGAGCGTGTTCGACGTCAACGCGAGTTGTCTGACCAGGATCGCGAACTGCAACGCAAGCAACGTGAGTACACTGAAGACTTAAATCAGAGGAACTTTGAGGAGCGCGCCAAGATTGCTGAAAAAGCAAATCAGGCTCTGAAGCAAATTGCCGATCAAAGAAAGATTGATGTCATTATTCAGGATCCAGCCTACGCAAATCCTAAGGTGGATGTCACTGATGATGTCATCAAGGCCTTAAATAGCCTTAAATAAGTTTTATGCCAACCGCCATCGAGCTGGCCGAACAGTTTGAAGTAAGCTTGGTGGGGGATGACTCCCTTGCGCTTTTGGGTCTCGCTCCTCTCGAGCGAGCTCAAGCAAGTGAAATCTCATTTCTCTCCAATCCGCTCTATCGCCAACAGGCTAGTGATAGCGCTGCTGGCGCCTTGATTGTGAGCAAAGCTGATTTGGAGTTTCTGCAGGCAAATCCCGGTAAAAATTCTACCCAAAGGATTTACTTTGTAGCTAAAAATCCATATGCCACCTTTGCAAGAATGGCGCAATTTTTTGCTAAAGCTTCTGCCCCTATTCATGCGCCTGGAATTCATCCAAGCGCTGCTATAGATGCCTCTGCAGTGGTTCCAGCTTCATGTCATATTGGTCCATTCGTTCAAATAGGTCCAGGCGTGAATTTAGGGGAGAGGGTGGTAGTGCTAGGCAATACCGCTATTGCTAGAAATTCCATCGTTGGTGGTGATTCTTTAATTTATCCCAATGTGTCGATCTATTCAGATTCAAAAATCGGCGAACGATGCATCATCCATAGTGGTGCAGTCATTGGTGCGGATGGCTTTGGATTTGCCCCTGATTTTTCTTCTACTGGCGGTGAGTGGGTCAAGATCCCTCAAACGGGCGGTGTCAGTATTGGTAATGATGTAGAGATTGGCGCATCCACCACTATTGATCGTGGCGCTATGACTGATACGGTGATTGGTGCGGGCACGAAGATCGATAACCAGGTGCAAATCGCGCATAACGTGATGGTGGGAAGTTGCTGTGTCATTGCGGGTTGCGCTGCAATCTCTGGAAGCACCAAAATCGGAAACTTCTGCATCATTGGTGGTGCCGCTAACTTTGCAGGCCATCTCACCATTGCTGATAGAACAACGGTTTCTGGAAACACCTCAATTATTCGCTCAATTACTGAGCCTGGTCAGCATTTCACGGGTGTGTACCCGTCAATGTTGCATAGCGCTTGGGAGAAAAATGCGGCTATTCTGCGTGGGCTAGATAAAATACGTCAACGCTTACGCCTATTAGATAAGTCTAAGAGTTCTGAGTCTTAAATTTATTTAGATCACCACCCATATTCATTTGCAACTTTAGTCTAGAAACTTTAATCAGTAGGTAAATACATGAGCAAACCCATCGCCATCGATATCAATCAGATCTTGAAGTTATTGCCGCATCGTTATCCTTTTTTATTGGTAGACCGTGTTTTAGAGATTGAGCCTCGCCAAAGTATTACGGCACTGAAAAATGTGACGATGAATGAGCCTTTCTTTCAAGGGCATTTTCCAGATTTTCCAGTGATGCCAGGGGTGTTAATTATTGAAGCATTGGCCCAAACTGCTGCCTTGCTCACTTTCTCTGAAGTCAGGGAAGAAAATGCGATTTATTATTTTGCCGGTATTGACGGCGCCCGCTTCAAAAAGCCTGTATTGCCTGGAGACCAGCTCATCATGACTGCAAAGTTAGAGCGTGAGCGTGCTGGAATTTATAAGTTTCAAGTGCAAGCTACTGTAGATGGAGAGCTGGCCGCTGAAGCCAACATTACTTGTGCGGTACGTACGAAAGGCGCTTGATGACCCGAATTCATACTTCTGCCATTGTTGATAGCAAGGCCGAACTCGCTAATGATGTTGAGGTTGGCCCTTATTCTGTTATTGGCCCCAATGTCAAAATTGGCGCTGGTAGCAAGGTGGGTTCGCATACTGTAATCGAGGGGCACACTACGATTGGCAAAGAGAATCACTTTGCCCATTTCGCGGCGATTGGTGGCGCACCGCAAGATATGAAGTACCGTGGAGAGCCGACCCAGCTCATTATTGGCGATCGCAATACGATTCGTGAGTTCACAACTATCCATACAGGCACATCTCAGGATGAAGGCATTACTCGTATTGGTAATGACAATTGGATTATGGCTTATGTACATATTGCGCACGATTGCCAAATTGGTAATCACACGATTTTCTCGAGCAATGCGCAAATTGCAGGTCATGTGAAGGTGAGTGATTGGGCAATCATGGGTGGCATGTCGGGCGTTCATCAGTTTGTTCGTATTGGTCAACACGCGATGCTTGGTGGTGCTTCTGCCTTGGTGCAAGATATTCCGCCATTTGTGATTGCGGCGGGTGATAAAGCCTCTCCTCATGGCATTAACGTTGAGGGCCTGAAGCGTCGCGGTTTCTCAAGTGAAACGATTTCTGCTTTGCGTCAGGCGTACAAGGTTCTTTATAAAGATGGTCTGAGTTTTGAAGAGGCAAAGACGGAAATTCAGAAGATGGTTATTGCTAGCTCATCCGATACTGCGACTGCGGAAAAGCTGACCGAGTTTCACGACTTTATCGCCGCCTCAACACGCGGTATTATTCGTTAAAGAAAAGCTCTAGTGGCCAAACTTGCTTGTGTTGCTGGTGAGCCTTCAGGCGATCTACTGGCTGCGCCAGTATTGAGTGCTCTTAGACAAATTCCGGACACTTCCAATCTAGAGGTGTATGGCATTGGCGGGCCACGCATGCAGGCTGAAGGTCTGCGCTCAGATTGGCCGATGGAGACTTTGAGTGTTCGTGGTTATGTTGAAGCAATCAAGCAACTTCCTGCCATTCTCAAACTTCGCAAAGAACTGATTGCTAATTTGTTGGGTGAGGGTCGGCCAGATGTGTATCTGGGTATTGATGCTCCTGACTTTAATTTGGGGGTAGAGCTTGCCCTACGTAAGGCTGGAATCCCTACCTTGCACTTTGTTTCCCCATCTATTTGGGCTTGGCGAGCGGGTCGCATTACTAAGATCAAACAGGCGGTAGAGCGTATGCTTTGCATCTTTCCCTTTGAAACCGAAATCTATGAGCGGGCGGGCATCAAGGCAACATATGTAGGGCACCCCTTGGCAAGTGAGATACCGCTTGAGCCAAATGCCGCGTCTGCCAAACAAAGAATTGAGAAATCCCTCAGTCTTCCTGCCAATGCTTTGAGTGGAATTGTTATCTCCGTACTGCCAGGCAGTCGTGGGTCGGAGATTGAACTCATTGCACCAGTCTTTTTTGAAACCATGGTCGAGCTTTCTAGGCGCATGCCAGGCCAGATTCTACATTTTGTAATTCCGGTCGCGACACCGCGTTTACGTGCTCCCCTGGAGAGCTTGCTGAAAGCTACTCAAGAGAAATCTCCAACGCTAGATATTCATTTGATTGATGGTGAAGCCGATGCGGTGCTGGAGGCTGCTGATGTTGTATTGATTGCTAGTGGCACCGCTACTTTACAAGCTGCGCTTTGGAAAAAACCCATGGTGATTTCCTATAAGGTGCCCTGGTTAACGGCGCAAATTATGAAGCGTCAAGGTTATTTGCCTTACGTAGGGCTGCCTAATATTTTGTGCGGCGAGTTTGTTGTTCCCGAGTTACTTCAAGATGACGCTACTCCTAGCAAGCTAGCCGATGCAGTATTAGGATGGCTAAATAATCCCAGTAAGGTTAGTCAGTTGAAGACACGTTTTGCTCAAATGCATGAGACCTTGCGTCGCCCAACAGGTCTGTTAGTGGCTCAGGCTGTAGCGCAAACTATCACTTCCGTTAAAAATAGGGTTAATGCGTGAGTGTGATTTGGGTCTGCGGTGTTGATGAAGCAGGTCGGGGGCCATTGGCGGGTTCAGTGGTAGCTGGTGCAGTAGTACTAGATCCCAATAGCCCTATCGAGGGGCTAAAAGACTCCAAAAAGCTATCTGCTGCTCGGCGTGAATTTTTATTCGAACAAATTCAACGCAAGGCAAAGGCCTGGGGCATTGGCGAGGCAAGTTCCGTAGAGATTGACGAGATCAATATCTTGCAAGCAACCATGCTAGCAATGCGCAGGGCAATCGAAGATCTTACTTCGCGTTTAGGGGGGTGGCCTGATAAAGCGCTGATTGACGGTAATCGCTGTCCAGAGTTGCCTATATCTGCCGAGGCGATAGTGAAGGGTGATGCAAAGGAGCCGGCAATTTCTGCTGCCTCTATTTTGGCTAAGGTCACTCGAGACCGTCAGATGATGGCTTTGCATGAGCTGTATCCACAGTATGGCTTTGCCCAGCATATGGGATATCCAACGGAAGCGCATTTTGCCGCCTTACAGGAGTTTGGTGCGTGCTCCGAGCATCGCCGTAGCTTCTCGCCCGTGCGCAATGTCTTAGCCCTTCATAGTCGATAATCCACGCTATGAAAATTGAATTCATCTCCTCAAAAGAAAACACCCTTTTTAAGGAGATCCGTCTCTTGCAGGCAACTGGCTCAAAAGGGCAAAAGGCGAGACTCGCGTGTGGCCAGGCCTTGCTTGAGGGAATTCATCTGGTGCAAACCTGGGTTGGTAGTCCGACCTTGAAAACACTAATTACTTCAGAGTTAGGTTTGCAAAATCCGGAGATTGCACAAGCCGTATACGACCATGTGGAGATTTGTCCCGAAACTCGCGTCTATCAATTGGATAAAGGCTTATGGGATTTGCTCAGTGACTTAGTAAACGCTCCTCAGATTGCGGGATTATTGGATCTTCCTCAAACCGTATTCAATCCGCAAAATTCGGTCGCCACAATGAGTGGCGACGTGATCATTTTGGATCGCATTCAGGATGCTGGTAATGTTGGAGCTATCTTACGTACTGCAGCGGCAGCGGGTTTTACTCGGGTGATAGCTCTGGCTGGCTGTGCACATTTGTGGTCAAGCAAGGTATTGCGCGCTGGTATGGGGGCTCATCGCTTACTTGATCTGTACGAAGGCTGGTCAAATCAACAGGTTTTGAGTGCGGTTACTGCGCCTTTGTTGGCTGCTACAGCCGATGGTGAGTTAGACTTATTCAATATGCCCAAGGTATTGATTCATCCTGTAGCTTGGGTAATGGGAAGCGAGGGCCAAGGAGTCTCTGAAGATCTGATGGATCAAGCCAAAGGGGTCGCAATTCCAATTGATCCCCGTGTGGAGTCGCTCAACGTTTCTACTGCAGCAGCAATTTGTTTATTTGAAACGGTACGCGTTCGCCGCAACTCTTAAGTACGAGGTTTAGCCCAAAATCGTTTTATCCGACTTAATGGACTGTAGAACGGTAGTGGCGATCTCTTCAATCGACTTACTGGTAGTTACCACCCAAGGAATCGATTCCTTTTTCATCATGGCGGTCGCCTCGTTAATTTCGTAGCGGCAGTTTTCTAATTTGGCGTAGTTGCTGCCTGGGCGACGTTCATTACGAATTTCAGATAATCGTTCGGCGTCGATCATTAGCCCAAAGATTTTATGACGGTAGGGAACCAAATCCTTAGGCAGTTGTCCGCGCTCAAAATCTTCAGGAATGAGTGGGTAATTAGCCGCCTTCATCCCGTATTGCATTGCAAGATAAAGGCTGGTTGGTGTTTTGCCAACCCGGGAGATTCCAACCAAAATGACGTCAGCTTCAGCCAGGTTTTTATTGGATTGGCCGTCGTCGTGTGCCAGGGAATAATTAATCGCCTCAATACGGTTCTTGTAAGCCTCAGTATCCGCATTGTGGTGTAGGCGGTTCATCGCATGGGTTGATTTAATTCCTAGGGCCTGCTCTAGTGGGGCTACGAAGGTCTGGAACATATCCAGAATCAAGCCATTGGCTTTCCCAACGATTGCATTGAGTTCAGGATTGACTAGGGTAGTGAAAACAATGGGTTGAACGCCGTATTTAACGGCAGCTTGATTAATGCTGGAGACGGCTTCATGAGCTTTGTCGAGGCTATCTACAAAAGGGACTCGAATATGCTTAAAAGTGGCCTCAAATTGAGCCAAAATCGATTGGCTGAAGTTCTCGGCGGTAATTCCGGTGCCATCAGAAACAATAAAAACAATGCGGGTTTGGGTAGACATGATGTTGGCCTAAAAGTCGTAGTCAGCACTACAATATGTAGTTAATGAAGTATGCCGCATTTTGTGTGGCCGCTCGACCGGTTTCCTTATCTTTAGAGAGTATTTTATGTCCAACCAACAGCAACAAAATAGCAATGTAGCAAATGCCTATGTTTTGCCTTTTGAGCAACTCCGAATGACTGATGTTGAATCAGTCGGGGGTAAAAATGCTTCATTAGGTGAAATGATTTCTCAGTTGTCCTCTACTGGTGTGCGTGTTCCAACTGGTTTTGCGACAACTGCTTTGGCATTTAGGGATTTTTTGGCGCACAATAATTTGACCGAGCGAATTCAGAAGCGCTTGGAAAATTTGAATATCGATGATGTTCGTGCGTTGGCTGAAGCGGGTAAAGAAATTCGAGAGTGGATTGAGACTGCTCCATTTCAGCCTCGCCTTGACGAAGAGATTCGTACTGCATTTAAGAAGCTAGATGATTCTGGCAAAGGCTCTTTCGCGGTTCGCTCTTCTGCAACTGCGGAAGATTTACCAGACGCCTCTTTTGCTGGTCAGCAAGAAACATTTTTGAACGTAGAAGGTATTGATGACGTTCTAAAGAAGATTCGTGAAGTATTCGCTTCTTTATATAACGATCGTGCGATTTCTTATCGTGTGCATAAGGGATTTGCTCATGAGGAAGTGGCTCTATCTGCTGGTATTCAGCGTATGGTGCGCTCGGATCTCGGTGCTTCTGGTGTGATGTTCACGATTGATACTGAATCTGGCTTTGAGGATGTGGTGTTTATTACCTCTAGCTATGGCTTAGGTGAAACAGTAGTGCAGGGCGCGGTGAATCCTGATGAGTTTTATGTCTTCAAGCCCACGCTAGCGCAGGGTAAGAAGGCGATCATCCGCCGCTCCTTAGGCTCTAAGTTAATCCAGATGCAATTTGCTCCAGCTGGCTCGACTGAAAAAGTGGTGACTGTTGACGTTACCCCAGAAAAGCGTAATCGTTTTTCTCTAGAAGATGCAGATATCACTGAGTTAGCTAAGTACGCGGTCATCATTGAGAAGCACTATGGTCGCCCCATGGACATTGAGTGGGGTAAAGATGGTAAAGACGGCCTTATCTACATTTTGCAGGCTCGCCCAGAGACCGTGAAGAGTCAGGCTGCCGGTCAAGTGGAGATGCGTTACAAATTAAAAGGCAGCTCCAAGGTATTGGCTAAGGGCCGTGCGATTGGTCAGAAAATTGGTGCAGGTCCAGTACGTGTAATTCGTGATCCAAGCGAAATGGATCGTGTGCAACCTGGCGACGTCTTGGTTGCCGACATGACTGATCCAAACTGGGAGCCAGTGATGAAACGTGCTTCTGCGATTATCACTAATCGTGGTGGTCGTACATGTCACGCGGCGATTATTGCTCGTGAGTTAGGTGTTCCCGCAGTGGTGGGTTGTGGTGATGCTACTGAGCATTTGCAGGATGGCATGATGGTTACTGTGTCCTGTGCTGAGGGCGATGAAGGTCATATTTATGATGGCTTAATTGAAACCGAGGTAACAGAAGTTTCTCGTGGTGTCTTGCCAGAAATTCCAGTAAAGATCACCATGAATATTGGTAATCCTCAGCTGGCATTTGATTTCTGCCAAATCCCGAATGCCGGTGTTGGCTTGGCTCGTCTTGAGTTCATTATCAATAACTATATTGGCGTACATCCACGCGCAGTCTTGGAGTATCCAAATATTGATCCCGATCTCAAGCGTGCGGTAGAGAGTGTCGCTCGCGGTTATGCGAGCCCTAGACAATTCTACGAAGATAAGTTGGTCGAAGGTGTTGCAACTATTGCGGCCGCTTTCTATCCAAAGCCTGTAATCGTGCGTTTGTCTGACTTTAAATCGAATGAATATAAAAAGCTGATTGGCGGATCTCGCTATGAGCCAGACGAAGAGAACCCAATGCTTGGTTTCCGTGGTGCATCTCGCTATGTATCCGCGGATTTTGGCGAGGCCTTTGCTTTAGAGTGCGCAGCAATGAAGCGTGTTCGCGAAGATATGGGTCTTGATAACGTCGAGATTATGGTGCCGTTTGTCAGAACGATTAAGCAAGCTGAGCGCGTGATCGATATGATGGCGAAGTTTGGGCTCAAGCGTGGCGAGAACGGTCTGCGCCTCATCATGATGTGCGAGATCCCATCCAATGCGATCTTGGCTGATCAGTTCTTGGAGCACTTCGATGGATTTTCTATCGGCTCTAATGACATGACTCAACTGACACTCGGTTTGGATCGTGACTCCGGAATGGAGTTGCTAGCAATTGATTTTGATGAACGTGATCCTGCAGTTGAATTCATGATTGCGCGCTCAATTGATGCCTGCCGTAAGCAAAATAAGTATGTTGGTATCTGTGGCCAGGGCCCTTCAGATCATCCAGACTTTGCGCGTTGGTTGGTTGCTAAAGGTATTACTTCAATCTCACTCAATCCAGATAGCGTAGTCGCAACCTGGGAAATGCTGGGTAAGAAAGAGGTCTGAACTAGAAGCGAGTTACCCTAAAACACAAAAGGCCTGGATGCGAGTCTAGGCCTTTTTCTTTGCCGGTGTCTTAGGTGTCTTAGTATTTGGTTTAATAGTCTTTTTAGCGCGATAGATAGGGACTGCACCCATTTTCTTAGCTGGAGAAGCGATCGATCTTGAGGGCGTTGCTCCAGACCAGCTTGGTTCGGCAATCGAATTAAAAGCAGCGCGTAATTTTTCTCCCCAAAGCTCATGAATCATCTGGAAATATGGATTGGATTCATCTAGGGTAACTAGTTTGCTAGCTTGCAGAGAATTTTTTTCGTACACCAGTAAATCTAAGGGCAGGCCTACGGAGATATTGCTATTTAGTGTTGAGTCCATTGAGATAAGGGCGCACTTGGTTGCTAAATTCAGTGGAGTGTCAAAAGTAATGACTCTATCTAAGATGGGTTTTCCATATTTAGATTCACCAATTTGAAAGTAGCAAGTTTCTGGAGTGGCTTCAATAAAGTTGCCTGCAGAGTAGATATTAAATAATCTAGGACGCTCACCTTTAACCTGACCACCAAAGATGAGGTTGCAATTGAAATCAATCCCAGCTTTCTCTAGGGCCTTATGATCCCTATCGTAGACTTGCTTAATCGCATCCCCAATGACTGCTGCGGCATCATGTGAGTTATCAACATTCCACAGGTTTTTGCCATTCAGTAGCTGGCCTTGAAGAAGAATTTCTTTTACTGCTTGAGTAATGGCTAGATTGCCTGCACTCATCAGGGTAAAAAATCGATCTTGATCTTTTTGAAATAATGACATCTTTCGGAAGGTGCCAATTTGATCAACACCTGCATTAGTGCGGGTGTCGGATAAGAAAACTAAACCATCTTTGAGGCAAAGCCCAACACAATACGTCATCCTACAGACCCTTCATTCATTTCTTGAAATTATCCCTTACTTATCTTCAGTCAGGGCGAATCTTAGTTGATTTGAGATATGGAGATGCTGGCACTGAGTTCCTCGCCGCCGCCGCCAGAACGCACCCCTTTCACCGGGGCTGCCGAGTAATAGTCCCTGCCGATAGCAAGTCGAATATGACGGGCGTCAATAAGGCAGGCATGCGTAATATCAACGCTAATCCAAATTCCTCTATCGATATCGCTGCAGAAATCGATCCATGCATGACTGGCTAAATTAGGAGATTCTTCCGCGAAGAAATACCCGCTAACATAACGCGCTGGAATATTGGAAGCTCGGCAAAGACCCAACATAATATGAGCATGATCCTGGCATACGCCTGATTTCATTACGAACGATTGGGCGGCTGTGGTGGCAAAATTGGTTTGCCCTGGAAAGTAAAGAATATTTTCCTGAACGGCCTTGGCCAATCCTAAAACCTCATCAATCGAGTTTTTCTTGGGAAGAGAGCCTGAAAAATACTCAAGCATCGCGTTTGTTGGTTCTGTAAGGTGGGTTTGCTGAAGTAGATGATATGGCGATACCGCATTGCTCTCATCGATAAATTCAAAAGCATCTTGTGTGTGAACCTCGCCATCTGCCTCAATCATCATTGAGGTATAAGAGCTTTCTTGAACAAAGACGCTGCAGACATTCCCAAATACATCCAAGGAATTATTGGCCTTAATTGGTGTGCTGACCTTCCATTTCTCTACGGTTTGTCCGGCAACATTTGGCGGGGTAAGACGGAGCTCTTGAATGGAGTATCGAACTGGCGTTTCATATCGGTACTCGGTGCGGTGGCGAATCTTTAGGTGCATGATAATCTTTAGGCTACAGCCAATGGTATGAGGTAGGCGTTGCTGAATTCGTCGGCGATATGGTTGATACGTTCTAAAAACTCCTCGATAAATTCCTCTAGTCCTTGCGAGAAAACTTCATCAATATCCGAGTAATCTAGATTTGCTTTGAGTTTGCCAAGTAGGCGCTCGATCTCTTTTGATTGTTGATTTTTAACTTCCGATACCAACGGGATTAACTCATTTACGCAGCAGATGAGAGAGCGGGGCATTTGTTTGTTAAATATCAGGAGTTGTGCCACCTGTTTTGGGCTTACCTGATCGGAGTAGATTTGGCGATAGATTTCAAAGGCAGAGACGGAGCGAAGTAGGGCTGCCCAGTGATAGAAGTCAAAGAAGTCACCATCGGTGCCTTCAGCCTCGGCTTTGCTGTCGGAGCGCAATACCTTTAAGGACGCAGGATTTTCATATTTGGTTTCCAAGATGCGGGCGGTGTTGTCGGCGCGTTCCAATAGAGTGCCGACATTCATAAAGTAAAAGGCTTCATTTTTCAGCATAGTGCCGTGCATTACGCCTCTAAATAAGTGACAGCGGTGCTTTACCCAATCTAGTAGCCTACTTGGATCTGCTTGATTTCTTGCTTCTAATATCCTCTGGAGCTCTAGCCACGTCGTATTTTGAGTCTCCCAAACTTCAGAGGTAATCTTTCCTCGAATTACCCGTGCATTTTCCCTAGCGGAATATAAACAAGAGACAATGCTTGAGGGATTGCTGGTTTCATAGATCATGAAATCCAAAACATTTTCACGATTAATTACCTTGTAGTGATTTAAAAAGATCTCCTCTAACTTGGAAATAGTCAGTAACTTTTTCCAGCTTTGCTCAAGAAATTCTTCTGGCTGTGGCAATAGGGATGTTTGATGATTAACATCTAACATTCGTGCGGTATTTTCTGCGCGCTCGGTATAGCGCGCCATCCAATAGAGACAATCAGCAGTGCGACTTAACATAGGATTTCCATTGCTTATTCTTCCAAGACCCAGGTGTCCTTAGTGCCACCACCCTGTGAGGAGTTGACGACTAAAGAGCCTTCCTTGAGGGCAACCCTAGTGAGACCACCGGGCACCATCTTGATAGTTTTTCCTGAGAGCACAAAGGGTCTTAAATCAATGTGGCGTGGAGCTACCCCTGATTCAACAAAGGTAGGGCAAGTTGAAAGCGCTAGGGTTGGTTGCGCAATATATTTGTCCGGATTGGCAACGAGATGCTTTCTAAATTCTTCAATCTCTGCCTTGCTAGATGCTGGGCCAACGAGCATGCCATAACCCCCAGCGCCATGCGTTAGCTTGACTACTAGCTTGTCCAGATTTGCTAGGGTGTAAGCCAGATCATCGGGTTTCCGACATTGGAATGTCGGAACGTTATTGAGGATAGGCTTTTCACCTAAGTAGAACTCAATCATGTCTGGTACATATGGATAGATGGACTTGTCATCAGCAATGCCAGTTCCAATTGCATTTGCTAGGGTTACATTGCCGGCTCGGTGTGCCGAGAGTAATCCCGCGACTCCGAGGGTGGAATCAGAGCGGAATGCGAGTGGATCTAAAAAGTCATCATCTACCCGGCGATAAATAACATCAACCCTTTCAGGCCCTTGGGTAGTGCGCATAAAGACCTGTTCATTTTTCACAAACAAATCTTTTCCCTCTACTAATTCAACACCCATCTGTTGGGCTAAGTAGCTATGCTCAAAGTATGCTGAGTTATACATGCCGGGAGTTAAGACCACAACATTCGGCTTTTTCACATCATCAGGCTTTACTGATTTCAGGCACTCCAGTAAAAAATCGGGGTAGTGTTCGACAGGGGCGATTCGATACTTCTGAAAAAGATCCGGAAATAGTCGCATCATCATTTTGCGGTCTTCCACCATGTAAGAGACCCCAGATGGCACGCGCAAGTTGTCCTCTAGTACATAAAACTCACCTTCGCCAGCACGCACAATATCGATTCCGGCGATCTGCGCATAAATATCTCGCGGCACACTCACATTGCGCATTTCTGGTCGATATTGCGCATTATTAAAGATTTGTTCTGCGGGAATAATTCCTGCCTTAATGATTTCTTCTTCGTGATAAACATCATAGATAAACCGATTGAGTGCTTTCACGCGTTGACGTAAGCCCGCTTCAAGTTGCCCCCATTCGGATGCACTAAAAATTCGGGGGACTTGGTCGAATGGAATAGTTCTCTCTGATCCCAGATCATCCCCATAGACTGCGAAAGTGATGCCAACCCTGCGAAAGATCAGATCGGCCTCAGCACGTTTAAGTCCCATGAGGGTATCGCTTTGCTGTTTCAGCCAACGGTGAAAAATTTGGTAATGGGGTCGCGGTTTTCCGCTGGCGTCGAGCATTTCGTCAAAAGGCAATTTCATAGTTACAAACTAATGCCTGTGAGGAACTGCAAAATTTTGTGATGTAACGCCTTGGTGCCCTTTTGCACCTTAATAGGGCACGGTGCTCAGTTTTGAATGCATCGTCCGCTCAGGCGTTCAAGTCGCCCCTGGCAATGCGACCCTTCTGAGCTTCCCATTCGCGCTCTTTGGTTGCTGCGCGCTTATCGTGCTGCTTCTTGCCTCGCGCAAGACCAATCTCGCATTTCACATTGCCTTTTGAGAAATGAAGATTTAAGGGGACTAGGGTATAACCTTTTTGCTCTACCTTTCCGATCAGTTTGCGAATCTCAATGGCGTTGAGTAGTAATTTTCGGGTGCGGGTACTGTCTGGGACAATGTGAGTGGAAGCTGAGAGTAGGGGGGTAATGTGACAGCCGATCAGGAATAGCTCCGCCTTACGGATGACAACATACGCTTCTTTAATGTGCACGCGACCCGCACGGATGGCTTTAACTTCCCACCCCTCTAGAACGAGCCCTGCTTCGAACCGTTCCTCGATAAAATAATCGAAGAAGGCTTTTTTGTTATCGACGATACTCATATTTATTTAGCTTCTCAGGATCGATTATGGCAGACGTCTACAAGACCGTTTTAATTGCCCAATCCGCCGACCGAATGTATGGCTTGGTGACGGATGTGGCGCGTTACCCAGAGTTCCTTCCTTGGTGTGGTGGCGTGGAAATATTCGAACAAACCGAGACGGTTTTGGATGCCAAAATCAATATCCACTTTAAGGGTATTAATCAGTATTTTCATACCCGCAACATCAACCATCGCCCTGAAACCATTGATATGGTCTTTGTGGATGGTCCATTTAAGCATTTTTCAGGTCAATGGAACTTTATCCCCCTGAAGGAAGATGCTTGTAAAGTGGAGTTCAAGCTCCATTGGGAGTTCAAGAGTGTCATCCTAGATAAGATTATTGGCCCAGTATTTGGACACATTGCCGGGACCTTTGTCGATTGCTTTGTAAAGCGGGCTGAAGACCTCTATGGTCAGTAAATCCTTGGATATTCTGATTTGCGATGCTAGGCAGGGTGAACCCAAATTAAGCCCTTTTACCCTGAAACTAGCCCCAGATGAGCACCCTACGGTTGGTTTAGCCCTGGTGCAGGCCGGTATTGCATTAGGTCCAACCGATCCTATCTTGGCCAGAAAAGGCTGTTTTGGGGTGTTTGGTAAGCGTAAGGAGTGGGATAGCCCTATTTATTCTGGGGATCGACTGGAGCTTTATGCACCGCTACTGGCAGACCCCAAGGCTATCCGCCGTAAGAAAGCGAATCAGAACCAGGATGCCAAATTCCAGGCCGCCGCAGCTAAAAGAAAGGCTAGGAGGCTATAATCGGTTTTTGCGACTAGGGGTTTTGCATGCGACTCATTCAAAAAGCACTCACTTTTGACGATGTGCTCCTCGTACCGGCCTATTCATCGGTACTTCCTCGGGATGCCAGCTTGGCAAGTAAGTTAACTCGAGATATTTCACTTAATACACCGCTGGTGTCCGCTGCTATGGACACGGTCACGGAAGGTCGATTGGCGATCGCCA
Organism: Polynucleobacter sinensis; assembly: GCF_001595985.1. GTDB lineage: Bacteria > Pseudomonadota > Gammaproteobacteria > Burkholderiales > Burkholderiaceae > Polynucleobacter > Polynucleobacter sinensis. The sequence continues at coordinate 596,578 of NZ_LOJJ01000003.1, read as the reverse complement.
TGGCCAGTGAAGGTGGTATTGGCATTATTCATAAAAACTTGAAGCCCGCCGAACAGGCTCGTGAGGTGGCTAAGGTGAAGCGCTATGAGTCTGGTGTTCTACGTGATCCAATCACGATCGCTCCGGATGTCACGCTACGCCAAGTGATTCAACTCTCACGTGAACATGGTTTTTCTGGTTTTCCTGTGCTTGTCGGTAAAGAGGTTGTTGGAATTATTACTAATCGCGACTTGCGTTTTGAGGAAGACCTTGATGCTCCAGTCAAAACCAAGATGACACCACGTGAGCGCTTAATTACGGTGAAAGAAGGTTGCTCATTAGAGGAGGCTAAGCGCCTCATGAGTCAACATCGTCTCGAACGTGTGCTTGTGGTGAACGACAAGTTTGAGTTGCGCGGTCTGATTACTGTTAAAGATATTTTGAAGGCAACTGAGCATCCCAATGCTTGCAAAGATGGGGAAGGAAAGTTGCGCGTTGGTGCCGCTGTTGGTGTTGGTCCGGATAACGATGAGCGTATTGAGCTCTTGGTCCGCGCTGGCGTAGATGTGATTGTGGTAGACACTGCCCATGGTCATAGCCAGGGCGTATTAGATCGAGTGAAGTGGGTTAAGAAAAATTACCCCCATGTTCAGGTCATTGGTGGAAACATTGCCACGGGTGATGCCGCTAAAGCTTTGGCTGACCATGGCGCTGATGGTGTGAAAGTTGGCATTGGCCCTGGCTCAATTTGTACTACTCGTATTGTTGCTGGTGTGGGTGTGCCACAAATTACGGCGATTGTGAATGTGGCTGCCGCACTCAAAGGCACTGGTATTCCACTGATTGCTGACGGTGGTGTACGTTACTCGGGTGACGTTGCTAAGGCTCTAGCTGCAGGTGCGAGCGCTGTCATGATGGGCGGTATGTTTGCCGGCACTGAAGAGGCGCCTGGTGAAGTTTTCTTATACCAAGGGCGATCCTATAAGAGTTATCGCGGTATGGGTTCCTTAGGCGCGATGGCTGATGGTTCAGCCGATCGTTATTTCCAGAGTGATATCAGTGCAGCCAATGCAGAAAAGCTTGTGCCCGAAGGCATTGAGGGTCAAGTGCCTTACAAAGGCAGCGTGCTCGCAATCTTGCATCAACTCACTGGTGGTATTCGTTCCTCAATGGGTTATCTTGGCTGCAAGACAATTGCAGAGCTTCATGAGAAAGCAAATTTTGTGGAAATCACTTCAGCAGGTGTGCGCGAGTCACATGTTCATGATGTGAAGATCACTAAGGAAGCACCGAATTACCATATTGATTAACAAATAAACAAAAGCTGAAATTGAAGCTGAATTAAAGACTGGTTCTTTCGTGCACGACAAAATACTGATTCTCGACTTTGGTTCACAAGTCACCCAATTGATAGCAAGACGTGTGCGTGATGCACGCGTCTATTCAGAAATCCACCCATACGATTGTGATCCAGAATTCATTCGAAAGTTTGTAGAAGAGCAGGGTTGCAAGGGAATTATTCTCTCGGGCGGCCCAAGCTCCGTGACAGAGGAAGGAAGTCCTCGTGCACCTCAAATCGTTTTTGAATTGGGTGTGCCTGTTCTTGGAATTTGTTATGGCATGCAGACGATGGCAACCCAGTTAGGTGGTGCCGTCGCCTCAGCCGAGTCACTAGGTAAAGCTCGCGAGTTTGGTTATTCAGAGGTGCGTGCTCATGGCCACACCAACTTACTTAAAGGGATTCAAGACTTGTCTACTAGCGAAGGCCATGGCATCCTGAAGGTGTGGATGAGTCACGGTGATTCAGTCACGACTTTGCCACCATCTTTTAAGCTGATGGCTTCAACGGAGTCTTGCCCGATTGCCGGTATGGCTGACGAAGAGCGTCGCTTTTATGCTTTCCAGTTTCACCCAGAAGTGACTCACACGCTACAAGGTGAGGCTATTCTGGGACGCTTTGTGCATCAGATTTGCTCATGTAAGCCAGATTGGGTCATGGGCGATTACATTGCCGAGGCGGTGGAAAACATTCGCCAGCAAGTCGGTGATGAGGAAGTTATCTTAGGTTTGTCGGGTGGAGTTGATTCTAGTGTTGCCGCTGCGTTGATTCATCGCGCTATCGGTGATCAGCTCACCTGTGTATTTGTTGATCATGGCCTGCTTCGTTTAAACGAAGGCGACATGGTGATGGAGATGTTTGCTCGCAACCTTGGTGTGAAGGTAATACGAGTAGATGCCAAAGATACCTTTATGGGTGAGTTGGCTGGCGTTTCCGATCCCGAGGCAAAGCGTAAGATTATTGGCAAAGAGTTTGTAGAAATTTTCCAGACAGAATCAGGAAAGATTCAAAATGCCAAATGGCTTGCTCAAGGAACGATCTATCCAGATGTGATTGAGTCTGCTGGTAAAGGAAAAAAAGGTGCGCACACAATTAAGAGTCACCACAACGTTGGCGGTTTGCCTGAGGACATGCACCTGAAGTTATTGGAGCCTTTGCGTGAGTTGTTTAAAGATGAGGTTCGTGAGTTAGGGGTGGCCCTGGGATTACCGCGAGAGATGGTGTATCGCCATCCATTCCCAGGCCCCGGCCTTGGTGTTCGCATCTTGGGTGAAGTTAAAGCGGAATTTGCCAGTTTGCTGCAACGTGCGGATGCGATCTTTATTGAAGAGCTACGCAATACGATTGATGAAGTCAGTCAAAAATCTTGGTATGACCTTACTAGTCAGGCCTTCGCAGTATTCTTGCCGGTTAAATCGGTAGGTGTGATGGGCGACGGTAGAACTTACGAATATGTTGTTGCTTTGCGAGCCGTACAGACTCAAGACTTTATGACTGCACATTGGGCGCACTTGCCTCATGACTTACTCGGTAAAGTGTCCAATCGCATTATTAATGAAGTGCGCGGCATCAATCGTGTTGTATACGACATCAGTGGAAAACCGCCAGCAACAATAGAGTGGGAGTAGTTTTCCTACTGTAAGTTGTTGATTTATAACGATTTACAAGTTACACATAAGTGACACACGCCAAAATAAGTTCTTGATTTTATTAAGCACTGAGCTTAAAGTTGCACGTAATGCTGCACATCGTTGCAGCTATTCAAAATCGTAGCAACCCGCAGCCCTAAATGACGCTTAAGAAAAAAACATTTGAAGAAGGTGAAGAGCCGATATTTGATGACGCTGTAATTTACAAGCGTGGAGAGTATTGGCAATTCCGTATGTGGCTTGTCAAAGAGCACAAATACGCCCGATTTAGTTTAAAAACCAGAAATAAAAGCACGGCAATCGATAAAGCTAAGCTGCACTATCACGAGCTTAAAGCTGGTGAGCTTGCTGGGAAAAAGTATTTTTCACTCACAACTAAAATCGGCGTAGAAAAGTACCTTGAAAACCGTGAGAAAGAAATAGGGCAGCCCAATGGCATTGTTAAAGGTCGCTATGGAACTATTAAGACGCATCTTGAGCATTGGCTAAATTTTATTGGTCGCGATGTAAAGCTAAAAGAACTTGAGCGGACGGACGGTGAGGATTACCTAGTTAATCGCACAAAGGGCAAAAAGAAATTACAAGTAAGTACAACTACGATTGCAAACGAACAGTCCACAATCAATGCAATGATGAAGTGGCTATACAAACGTGGTGAAACATATATCGACAGCTTTGACTTTAAGAAACTTCCACGTATAGACACAGGTGATGAAGCTAACCGCAGAAATACATTTACAGATTACGAGTTTGATGCAATAACAATTGCATTGAGGGCTTACATAGCTGAAGCGGAAAAAGATCTAAGTAATGAAGATAACCTTACTAAAGCTATTGGCGGCTATTACCTAGGAGTTTCTTTATTGTCAGGTATGCGTCGTGGTGAGCAGATGCAGCTCACATGGGGTGACGTTGTAGACATGGAGCATAAACGGGCTAGAAGCAAAGAATTTGATCTTGTAAAAATAACTGTTCGGGGTGTTACCAGTAAAACACGAAAGACCAGAAGATTTGCTGTTAAAGATTCAGAAAGGTATTTGGAAAGACTTTTCAAACTTGCACATAAGCTACATTTTAAAAATGCAAATGACAGCGAGGCAAAAGTAATGTTGGCTGGCTATCTAGTTTTTAGCAATGACGGTACTAGCAAAATTTCAGCCCGAACCATTGGCTATCATTTCGATAAAATTCTAGGACTTGCTAAAGTAAACAGACAAGACCGAGATTTGGTACCTTATAGCTGTAGACATTACTTTATTACTAAGCGAGTTAACAGTAACGTGCCTATTACTGCGATTGCCGAGATGTGCGGTACAAGTATTGCCCAAATTGAACGGACTTACTATCACACTACGGATGAAAAAATGGTCAGTAATGCATTGGCTGACTACACTGTTCAAGATGGTATGTATGTGTCGAAGCAGTAAGCTTTTAAACTAGTTCAACAGCGTTACGCAACACACCTGGACGCAAATCAATATAGCGTTGTGTTGTCGCCATGTTTGCATGTCCTGCAAGTGCCATCATTACGCGAACGCTCACGCCTTTTTCAGCTAGGTTTGTAAGAAAGCCTCTACGACCGCTGTGGCTGCTACAGCCATCCATTCCAGCTTGCTTATAAATTCCGTTAACAACTTGGGTGAGTGAGTTGGCTGTAAACGCTGCACTGCGTTGCGTAGCAAAAAGGGCTTGCTTTGGATCACGAACACGAACTGTGCTGATGTAGCTTGCAATTTCAGCCTGCATACGTTCGTTAAGCAATACGCTGCGACTGCGGTTGCCCTTTGTTTGAGCAGCTGTAAGGTTAATTTCGTCACGCACAGTGCCATCGCTCGCAAGCACATCGCAAACACGCACAGCAGCAACTTCACCAATCCGCATTCCTGCCAAGTGCGTAAGCAGCAGGATCACCCGATTACGTTTTGCGTTTTTTGTTTTGGTTACAAAATCCAGTAAACGTTGCAGTTCGCGTTCGTTAAGTGTTTTGGCTTGCTTGGTCATTTGTCTTTTTCGCTTTGATATTGAAACAGTGCTATTAGTATGTTTTCGTATGTTCAAAATTCCTACCTCTTTTTTGTCTTTTTGTGCCTCAATAAAATCAACGACTTAGCTGCACTGAGCATGTTTTGTGTAATTTATGCTCAGTGCTATTTAGCTGTGTTTCGTGGCACAAATGCCACGGCTAGACGTAGATTTGCGTACAAGCCCTGCACAGCGTTTTAAGCAAAAGTGCTGGTGCATGTAGCTCTGTGTGGCAATACGCCGCTTGTAGGGCTTTAAAAGCAGTGCAGCACACTAAAAAAGGGCTGTGCAATTCAAAAAATTTAGCTGCGTAAAAAGTTGAAGGGCAGTACTTATGCTTTCAAGATGGTGATTTTTAACCCCTGACCACCATGGATAGCAGCTTTGACGGTTTGCAGCTCAGTTTGATAAAAAATACTTTCCATAACTACGCCACTTCGGTTACATTGGATACACATTGTGTAACCGAGAGAATGTCATGAAAGATGCTGGAATGCGTATTCGTCTAGAGCCAGAGCTGCGGGATGCGTTCATGTCAGCATGTCATCAGAAGGACGTTCCAGCTGCTCAAGTGCTTCGAGAGTTTATGAAGGACTTTGTGAAGCATGTGGACACGGCACAAAGCCCTAAGAAGCTCCAAAAAAAGTCGAAAGCTCAGGGCTAAGCCATGGAGCTTCTAGACAACATCAATCACCTGCTAGGTGACGACCTTAAAGGCACACTCAAGCCCGCATCCCGTCTCAAGGTCGCAGCTTCGTGCTTCTCGATCTATGCATACGAAGCTTTGAAGACTGAGCTTGAAAAGATCGACTCACTTCAATTCATCTTTACTGCCCCAACGTTTACAGCCGATGAAGTTACCGACAAGGTGACCAAGGAGCGTCGGGAATTTCACATACCCAAGCTTGACCGCGAGAAGAGTCTTTACGGTACAGAGTTTGAGATACAGCTTCGTAACAAACTGACACAGAGAGCAATAGCTAAGGAATGTGCAGAATGGTTGCGTCGCAAGGCTACATTTAAGTCAAACAAATCTAGAGCACCCATGCAGCAGTTCGCATGTGTGCAGTCTGAAGGTTTAGACACTGCCTATATGCCTCTGCACGGTTTTACAGCTGTTGACCTTGGCTATCAGCAAGGCAATGCTGTTTCAAATCTAGTAAACAAGATGGACGACAAGGCCTTTACAAGCACCTACTTGACGTTGTTTGAGCAGATTTGGAATGACACGGACAAGCTTCAGGATGTGACAACGCAGATTTGCGATCACATTGCATCCGTGTATCAAGAAAACTCCCCTGAACGTATCTACTTTCTGATGCTCTACAACATTTTCAACGAATTTCTTGAAGACCTTGATGAAGACGTGTTGCCTAATGATCGAACAGGCTACCAAGAGACGCAGATATGGAAGAAGTTGTTCAACTTTCAGAAGGATGCTGCAACAGGCATTATTAACAAGCTAGAGACGTACAACGGCTGCATTCTTGCGGACAGCGTTGGTCTTGGTAAAACGTTCACGGCATTAGCTGTCGTTAAGTATTACGAGCTTCGGAACAAGTCTGTACTCGTCTTATGTCCTAAGAAGTTGGCTGACAACTGGCTGAACTATAACCGCAACCTTAAGACAAACATCTTTTCACAAGACCGCTTTAACTACGATGTTCTTGCTCACACTGATTTGAGCAGAACTTCGGGTGAGTCTTTTGGTACGCCGCTCAATCGAATTAACTGGGGCAACTACGATCTTGTGGTGATCGACGAGTCACACAACTTCCGTAACAACGACGCTTACAAGGACAAAGAGACACGCTATCAAAAGCTGATGAATCAAGTCATTCGCCAAGGCGTAAAGACCAAGGTTTTGATGCTGTCAGCAACGCCAGTGAACAATCGTTTCACTGATTTGCGTAATCAGCTGGCATTAGCGTATGAAGGTGACTCTGAAAATCTAACCAAACGCTTGCGAACAGGAAAGTCTGTAGAAGATATTTTCCGCAATGCTCAACTTGCATTCAATCGTTGGGCAAAGCTTCCCCCTGAAGAGCGTACGGCCAGAGCGATCCTCGATTCACTCGACTTTGATTTTTTTGAACTACTAGATAGCGTTACCATTGCACGTTCTAGAAAGCACATACAGACGTTCTACGATACGACGGACATTGGCAAGTTCCCTGAGCGTCGTAAGCCGCTTTCATTTAATTGCAAGCTCACACACAGAACAGATGTGATGAGCTTCAATGAGATTTTTGAACAGCTTAGCCTCTTGAAGTTGTCTGTGTACGCACCTGTTAGCTACATCCTGCCAAGTCGTCTTAAGAAGTACGAGGACATGTATGACACGCAGGTTGAAGGCAACCGAGGAAAGTTAAGGCAGCTGGACCGTGAGAAGAGTCTGCAAGCTTTGATGACGGTTAACTTGCTCAAGCGTTTAGAAAGTTCCGTCGAGTCATTCAGATTAACCCTTCAAAGTCTTAAGAACAACCACAGCAGTACTCTGCAAAAGATTGCTGCGTTCGATCAAGGCAGCACAACTGCTTCAGTAAGTGATTGGACTGATAAGGTTGAAACGCTTGAAGTTGACGAGGATGATGTTCCTCTTTTAAGTGATGATGAAATTGGCAGCAAGGTGAAGATCAATCTTGCGGACATGGACTTGCCATCGTGGAAGCACGATCTTGAAGTTGACATGCAGATCATTGACGCTCTGTTAACTTCAATGCGAAAAATAACACCTGCCGATGACGCTAAGTTGCAGCATCTCAAAGACCTGATTTTTAAGAAAATTGAAAACCCGATAAATGCTGGCAACAAAAAAGTTTTGATCTTCACAGCTTTCGCGGACACGGCGAACTATCTTTATGAGCAGCTTGCTCCTGTGCTGCTTAGCGAAAAGGGCTTGAACAGTGCTCGCGTTACTGGTAAGGATGCACCAAAGTCCACGCTGAAAAAGAGCTACGACTTTCAAGAGCTGCTTACCTTGTTCTCCCCGCGATCCAAGGAGAAAATGTCTGTCCTGCCGAACGAGCCAGCAGACATTGACATACTTGTAGGTACTGACTGCATATCAGAAGGTCAAAACCTTCAGGACTGCGATTTTTTAGTGAACTATGACATTCACTGGAATCCTGTTCGAATCATCCAACGCTTTGGTCGAGTTGATCGAATTGGATCGCAAAATGACAGCATCCAACTTGCTAACTACTGGCCTGACATATCTCTTGATGAGTACATCAACTTGAAGGAGCGTGTTGAGAGTCGCATGATGATTGCTGACGTGACAGCCACAGGTGACGACAACGTTCTCAGTTCACAAGCTAACGACGTTGCCTACAGAAAAGAGCAGCTGAGAAAGCTTCAAGAAGAAGTGATTGAGCTTGAAGACCTAAAGACGGGTGTGTCAATCACCGATTTGGGGTTGAATGACTTTCGCATGGACTTGTTGAACTACGTCAAAACGAATGGTGACTTGGCGGGCTTACCAAACGGCATGCACGCCGTCATTGCCGCAAAGCCAGAGCAAGGTCTGCCTGCTGGAGCGATTTTTACGCTCCGCAATCGCAACGAAAGCGTCAATATCAATCAGCACAATCGTTTGCATCCTTACTATCTTGTTTACGTAGGCAAGGACGGCAACATTGTCGCTAACCATACGGAAGTAAAGCCGTTACTTGACCTAGTAAGGAGTAGCTGCAAAGGGCAGGCTGAGCCCGTTCTAGATGCTTGCAGACGATTTAATGATGAGACGGCCGATGGTCGGAAGATGCAAGGGCACTCTGAACTTCTAAGTAAAGCCATCAAGTCGATGATTGATGTGAAGGAAGAGAAGGACTTGGATAGCTTGTTTTCAAGTGGAAAGACAACAGCCCTAGTCAACACAATTGCAGGGCTTGATGAATTTGAACTTATTTCGTTCATCGTTGTGCAGGCGGGTTGATGGCAAATATGTTATTCAATTTCCCTAAGTCTGCGTTTTTTGGAAGAACCATTCCAAAATCTAAATTCTATGAACATGGGTCGGTTACATCAAAGCAAAAAGACCTTTTTATAAAACAAGTCGATGAAATTATCTGGGAGTACAAGCTTGCTCCGGAAACAGTAAATTTATCATCAACAAGTGGTGTCCCCGAGCTTCAAATATTCAAAATTATTCTAAAAGGCGAAGAGATTAGCGAAGAAGTGCTTCGGTGCATAGATCAGGCCGTCATGTTCCCAATAGTCTTCGAGGTGTTTTCCTATAGTAAAGTGAAGATGATTGCTGCATTTAAAAGACGTAATGAAGCAAATTCGAACCAATGGGTACTGAATGAGTATGGAAAAACTGACTGGTTGGATATTAATTCCGAAAGGGCTGAGTTGCATTACTCTTTAAATCTTGGCTCGATATATGAACAGATACTAAAATCTTTGACTCAATTAAAAGCTCGTCCAACCGAGAGTCTTCATGAATATTTCGAAAGAGATGATCTTGTGAAGAAAAAAATGAGCGAATTAAAAAAAATAGAAAATAAATTAAAAACCGAAAAACAGTTTAATAAAAAAGTTGAATTGAATACGCGTCTGCGTAATGTTAAGAGTGACGTTGAGCAGTTAACTGCTTAATCAATATTGAGAGTTTGATGATGAAAAAAATGAAAATGCATTCGCTTGATCAAGTAGATGTTAATGTGCAAAAAATACTTGAAATTTTCCCTGAATGTACAAGTGAGGTAATTGCATCTGATGGATCTATAGTCCGCACTGTAAACTTCGATCTTTTGAAACAAGAGTTATCAAAGGATGCTGTTGATCTTGGGCAAGAGCGTTACCAGTTAAATTGGGCTGGCAAACGTGAGGCTTTAATTTCAGCTAATTCGCCTATTGCGAAAGTTTTACGGCCTTCAAGAGAAGAAAGTGTTGATTTTGACTCAACTAAAAACTTATATATCGAAGGGGATAATCTAGAGGCACTTAAGTTGCTTCAGGAAACTTACCTTAATAAAGTAAAGATGATTTATATCGATCCTCCTTACAACACTGGCAGCGATTTTATATATGAAGATGATTTTTCGGAAGACTCTCAAGATTATCTAATGCGGTCTAATCAAGTTGATGCTTCTGGAAATAAGTTAGTGGCAAACAATGAATCAAATGGTCGTTTCCATTCAAGTTGGTTGAGTATGATTTATCCTCGATTAAAGCTTGCACGAAATTTGTTGTCCGATGACGGTGTAATCTTTATATCAATTGATGACTGCGAATACGCAAATTTAAAAAAACTTTGCGATGAGCTTTTTGGGGAGCATAACTTTTACTGCACCTTTGTATGGAAACGCAGAAGTGGTGCGATGGATTCGGTTGATAACACAAGCTCAGATCATGAGTATGTCCTGTGTTACGGTAAACAAAAATCTAAATTGGCTGGTATTGGTAGAACCTATGAGGGATACAGCAATCCTGATAACGATCCTAGAGGGCCATGGAAAGCGGATAATTTAAGTGCCGGAAAATCTGGCGGTGACGTTCACTATCCAATTCAAGACCCATTGACAGGTAATTCTTTTCTGCCTCCTGAGGGGCGTTATTGGCCGTACAGTCGTAAGACTATGGCCGAAAAAATAGCTGACGGTCGAATTATTTTCCCAGCTAAAGTTAGCGGTCGTCCAATGCTAAAACGCTTCAAGAATGAGGCTAAATTTGAAACTGTTCCTGTCTCGACATGGATGGTGCAAAGAGAAGAAGATCGAATTTCAAATTCTTTAGTTGCACCTGCAAACACACAGGGAACACGAGAGTTGCAAGATATTTTTGATGCAAAGATATTTCCACACCCAAAATCAACAAGATTGGTTGAGTCGCTTGCATCTCAGTGTCTTGTAGGGGATGGCGATATAGTCCTCGATTTCTTTTCGGGGTCCGCTACAACTGCACATGCCATCATGAATTTAAATGCCAAGGACGGTGGTAATCGGCGGTTCATCATGATTCAAGTGACAGAAGATTGTGATTCATTAAGTGAGGCATACAAGGCTGGTTATAAAACTATTCCTCAAATTGGTCGAGAGCGAATTAGAAGAGTTTCTTCGTCTATAAAAGAGAGGATTGGAGGACTGGCATATTTTGATGCTGGTTTTAGAGTTTTGAAGGTTGATAGCTCTAATATGTCTGAGGTGTACTACAACCCTGATGCTATTTCGCAGGACTTGTTAAGTGAACAAGAGGACAACGTACGTAGCGATAGAACGGCTGAAGACTTGCTTTTCCAAGTGCTGCTTGACTGGGGCGTCGATCTTTCTTTGCCAATTTCCAATGAAATGATTCAAGAAAAATCGGTTTTTTTTGTGGATCAAAATGCACTTGTGGCTTGTTTCGACAAGCAGGGCGGCGTTGATGAGGACTTTGTTAAGGAGCTTGCTAAGCGTCAACCTTTACGTGTTGTATTCCGTGATGCTGGCTTTAAGTCCGATAGCGTGAAGATTAACGTAGAGCAAATCTTTAAGCTGCTTTCTCCAAGTACAGAAGTTAAGTGCATCTAAGGCCTGACGATGAAGCTTAAATTCAAAGTACAGGCGTATCAAACGCAAGCAGTGCAGTCCGTTGTAGATTGCTTTGCAGGTCAATCCAATGGAAGCGGCGTTCAGTACCGTGTCGATCCGGGTCAAGCTGTTGCTGGCACAGAGCAGGCCAAGCTCTTTGAGATGGGCTTTAAGAATGCTGAACTGTCCATTCCCCAAAGTAAGGTCTTGGAAAACATCACGCAGGTGCAGCGTGGTCAGAATCTTGCAATTTCTCCTAATCTTGCGACAACTAAGGTCTGTCCAATCAATTTGGATATTGAGATGGAGACGGGTACTGGCAAGACCTATTGCTACATCAAGACAATTTTTGAGCTAAACAAGCTCTACGGATGGAGTAAGTTCATCATTGTTGTGCCGAGCATTGCGATTCGTGAAGGTGTGTACAAGTCTCTTCAAATTACAGCAGACCATTTCTTAGAAAGCTACGGCAAGAAGGCACGTTTCTTTATCTACAACTCTAAGCAGCTTCACAACCTTGAGAGCTATTCGTCTGATGCAGGGATTAACGTAATGGTCATCAACGTTCAAGCCTTCAATGCAACAGGCAAGGATGCTCGTAGGATTTACGAAGAGCTAGATGAATTTCAGTCACGGAGACCAATTGATGTGATCAAAGGTAATAGGCCGATCATGATATTGGATGAGCCGCAGAAGATGGAGGGTGCTAAGACTCTAGATTCTTTGAAAGAATTTAATCCCTTGATGCTGCTTCGCTACTCTGCGACACACAAAACAACGCATAACAAGATTCATCGTCTAGATGCACTGGATGCGTACAACCAAAAACTAGTTAAGAAAATTGCGGTACGTGGCATTTCAGTAAAAGGCTTGTCGGGAACAAACAGCTACCTATACCTTGAAAGCATTCAGGTAAGTGCAAGCAAGCCGCCCGAAGCTCGTATTGAATTTGAAGTAAAGCAGAACAACGGCATTAAGCGTGTCGTTCGAAAACTGACTAAGGGGCAAAATCTTTTCGATGAATCGAACGGACTGGACCAATACCGTGACGGCTATGTAATTTCCGACATAAATGCGAACACTGACACTGTGAGCTTTACGAACGGTGTTGAGCTGTTGGCAGGCGAGGCTGTTGGTGATGTAAGCGAGTCTTCTTTACGTCGCATTCAGATACGTGAGGCTATCAAAGCTCACTTTGAGAAGGAGCAGGTGCTCTTCCATCAAGGCATTAAAGTTTTGAGCTTGTTCTTTATCGACGAGGTTGTGAAGTACCGTGACTACAGCCAAGACGATGAAAAGGGCGACTACGCCCGCATTTTTGAAGAAGAGTACAACCTAGCTTTAAATGAGATTTTGACGCTAGAGGACACTGCTTACAACGCATACCTTAAGGGCATTCATACAGACCAGACACACAGCGGCTATTTTTCGATTGATAAAAAGACCAAGCGGCTTGTTGATCCTGAGACAAGCAAGAAATCGACTGAAGCAGACGACGTTGATGCGTATGACTTGATTCTTAAAGACAAAGAGCGTCTTTTGTCGTTTGCGGAGCCAGTGCGTTTTATCTTCTCTCATTCTGCACTGCGTGAAGGTTGGGACAATCCCAATGTCTTTGTTATCTGTACTTTGAAGCACAGCGACAACACAATCTCACGTCGTCAGGAAGTAGGTCGAGGGCTGCGTTTGTCTGTAAACCAGCACGGCGACCGTATGGACAATCCTGCAACCGTTCACCAAGTAAACGTGCTTACGGTTGTTGCCAGCGAAAGCTACAAAGACTTTGTAACTGCTTTACAGCGTGACATTAGCGATTCTCTGTCCGAGCGTCCTCGTGTTGCTAGTGAGACGTATTTCACGGGCAAGGTGCTTAAGCTTGAAAGTGGTGATGTTGAAGTAACGCCACAGATTGCCAAGCAAATCTATAAGTACCTTCTGAAGAACGACTATACGGATGATGTGGATCGTGTTGCTGAGAAGTACCATGCAGACAAGCGTAATGGGACTGTTGCTGCGTTGCCTGATGAACTAAAGCCGTATGCCGAGCAGGTATTTGCATTGATCGACAGCGTGTTCAACGAGGCTCAAATTCCTCTGCCTGAAAACGACAGGGGAGCTAAAACAAACCCTTTAAATGCAAACTTTGAGAAGAAGGAATTTAAAGAGCTTTGGAACAGGATCAATCGTAAAGCTGCTTACAGCGTTCACTTTGACAGTACCGAACTAGTTTCCAAGAGTGTTGCTACGCTTGATACAGAGCTTCGAGTCGCTCCATTGCAGTACACCGTTCATCGTGGCGAACAGGAAGCTGTAGCAACCTATGACGATGTGAAGCGAGGGGATGCATTTAAGCTGACTGAGACTGAAACAGCTACAGAACGAGTTTCAGTGCATTCGTCGGTTAAGTACGATCTGGTTGGGAAAATTGCAGAATCGACGCAGCTTACGCGATCTACCATTGCCAATATTCTCAAGGGCATTTCTGTAGCTGTCTTCGCACAGTTCAAGACTAATCCCGAGCACTTTATTGCTGAAGCTAGTCGTCTAATCAATGAGCAAAAGGCAACATGCATCATTGAGCATCTGACATACGACCCGATTGCCGAGACGCATGACATTGATATTTTCACTAGTTCACAGAGTAAGCAGGACTTTTCAAAAGCTGGGGCACAGCTCAAGCGGCACATCTATGACTACGTTGTCACAGATTCTGATGTTGAGCGTCGTTTTGTAACTGAACTAGATACAAGCGATGAAGTTGTGGTCTATGCGAAGCTGCCGAGGGGATTTTTTATTCCTACGCCTGTAGGTTCGTACAACCCTGATTGGGCTATTTCGTTCAAGCAGGGTAGCGTCAAGCACATTTACTTTGTGGCCGAGACTAAAGGCTCTATGTCGACCATGCAGCTTAGCGAGATTGAAAAATCCAAGATCAACTGTGCCCGTAAGTTTTTTGAAGAAATTAACAAGACAGTCGACGTTTCCAAGGTCAAATATGACGTGGTTGATAGCTACGGCAAGCTGATGGAGATTGTTGGCTAATCATCATCTTGCTCGTCGAGCTGCTTAAGTAGCTTGGATAGTTTTGAGCTTTTCGAAACGTCTATATCGGGCGTTTCGTACAGCAGCTCCTGCAAGGCCGCTTCTACAGATTGAAGCTTTACATCTTGCTTGCTTTGAAATGAAAGCACGGACGATTTAGTCGACTGACCGAAGTGACTTCGTGACACGATGACACGAGGCATGCTGTCAAAATCAAGTCCTAGGTCACTTTTGTGGTCAAAGCTAATTGGTCTGTCGAACCAAGTTTGCAAGGACGGGTCATGTTCGATTGTTTCTTGTAAATGTTCTAAGGCACGTTCAAAGTGACCGTCTGCTTGATTGAATAGTTTTGATGCTGTGTCATGTTTGCCGCGATTACTAAATGAATCGGCTTTGTTGTAGGTGAAGATGGCAACACGCAGTAAATCTTGATATTTGTTGATTGGTTCGGGTTTTTGCTTTGAATCTAGGCGTAGAGCTATTTGAGCTTCCCAGTTGTCGATCAGATGTTGATACTGAGCGGCAGTTAGCCAAGTCTTTAACTGCCTGTTTTGAACATTTTTTCCCGTCTTTAGGGAGGCGATCATTGTTTTGAGCTTTTCGGCTGTTTTGCTTTCGGCTGCTGATAGCTTACGAAGCTTTCCCTGTTTGCCTGCTTTAGCTATGGCTTTTCTTATGTCGCTAAGCGTTTTTGGCTTGCTTTTGGCATTCATTGGGATCTTTCACTAGCTGTAAAAAAATCGTGCATTTTTTCAATTATGCACGTAATTTATACGCTTAAGCGTGTCACTGTTCACTTGTCCGTCGTGTCATGTGTCACGGCACTTTAATGATCGCACTTCGTGCAATCAACGATCTGTATTTCTCACACTCACTTGCGTTCGCATCGAAATACATCCCGTTTTTTTCTTCTTTCACTAGGAAGTACAAGCCAAGCCCTGTTACAGGGCTTGACTCATGTTCAACCTTTCACCGAGGTCTTTCGAACAACTGATAACACACAACCTTGATTACAAGGAAGGCAGGTATTGCTATCTCCTATTACGTGCCGTCTTACACAGCCATTCTGCGGTCTATATCAGGAACCATTGCAGATGGCTTATGGGTTTATTTCATTGGCGTTCCCACTCACTTTCAGCCTAAATTTATAAGCCTACATTCATGCATTGCTGCATTACCAACCATTCCAACATCGCAAACGAGACTGCTACAGAGGAGCGTCGTTTAAGGCAACCAGCCATCAGCTGGGTAGTGCGATGAGGCGAACAGCAAGAAGTTCGTTTGCTTACCGTCACACATCAGAACGGATTACGCGGCACTATGACAATCGGCGTGCCAACCTTAACCTTGCTTGTACTTTTATTTAGTCTCGCTGATATGAATACGCTTTATTTCTGAATCTGATCTATTCAAAGCCTATCTTTTCGGTTGTCCATGCTGGCAGTCTGAAAATAAAGTTGCGTTGCCCTGTAAACAACGAAAGGAAACACAATGGCAACGCTTGCATCACTCAAACTTGTAGCAGCTAAAAAACCCACAAATCAACCGCCTGTTGTACATCGCCGCAACAAACTCAGCAGCAAGCTTTTTGAGCAAATCCAGCTTGCTACTGCACAAAGCGAAGGCGGCACATACGCTCCGACACGAACGAAGACTGTCACGAACGCCGACGGTGAACGTGTTGTTGTGACACAGCCAAAACGCATCAAGCCTTGGTGGTTTGTTGGCGAAAACGGCAAGGTCTGCATTGCCATTCGATATGGTGCAAAAGTCATCGAATTGAGTAAAGGCAAAACAGCAATCGAAGTAACTAGTCCGTCAGGATTGATCGAAGCACTGGAAACTGTGAATGCTGCCGTTCTAGCAGGAGAGCTGGACACTCAGATTGAGGCTGTGTCAGGGCAAATCCGTAGTTTGTTTGTTAAGTGAAAAGCTGTGCAAGCTGGCACTGTCAAAACTGTCAGCTTGCCATGTCCATAAATAAACAAGGAGGACTTGCTATGCGAGCTATCGAATTTACGAACACTGCACAACAGAATGTGGCAGCAATGAAGCAACAAGCTAAGGCGGCACAAAAACGTGCAAAAGAGGCGGCTTTGCGACTCAAACTTAGAAACTATCAACAACGTCTCGCTCAGGTGATGGCACAACCATGACAAACGATGCATTTACCGAGCTTGAAACAGCACTGCGTCAGTTCACTGGCTCGGAACACTATTACAGAACGAACGGCAATCTAGTTGTTACGGACGGCGTTAAGTTCCTTGCCGATGAAGCTAAATGCTTTTGGCTGCTTGATCTTTATGCTTCGCACTTGATTGGCGTTCATGGTGAACAGGAGAGCTTCACCGTACTAAAGCTAACTCGGGTGGGTGTAGGTGCAAGGGTCGTGATCGAAGATGGCAACGGCAATCAGTTGGCACTTCAGCAAGTTGAGTACACGGACTTTCCACTTGCCAGTATTACGCTCTATGGCGTATGGGATGGAAGTATGTGGATTGTGATGCTGACTAGTGAATACTAGTGCTTGTCGAAACTCCACCAAACGAGTCAAAATCGCATGGTTTTGGTTCGTTGAAGTTAATCGAGCGTCATCGTTGCACAGGTTGATGAGATGTAGCTTAAATGGTTGAAGTGCAGCTATGATGCGACATTAACTTTTGAGTGCCTACACACCGTGTAACTGCCCAAAGTGTAAAATGTTGATTCTGAACAGCGTTTTTATTTTTTCAAAAAACGTATAAGCCGAAGTAACTTGCACAAAAGTTACACGTCACTACTTAGGGAGTCGTAAGTGTTTGAAAATAAACAAGAAAATACTTACGTTACTATTGAGTGGGAATAAGTAGGGCAATAGCCTTGCTTGTATCCTTCACTTTGGGTGAATGAGTATGAAAGTTTTAAGCCTCATTCCGCCAATGACCCAGCTCAATACGCCGTATCCGTCTACGGCCTACCTTACAGGATTTTTACGATCACGCAGTATTGATGCAGTTCAAGAGGATCTTGCGCTTGCATTAGTGTTGGGGTTCTTCACCGCCAAGGGCTTGCAAGAAATTCATACAGAAGCTTTGAAGCTTCCAGAGGAAAGGCGCAGTTCCAGCGTTAATTTCTTTCTCGATTATTTTTCAGATTATCAAGGCACGATTGATCTAGTCATTCGATTTCTTCAGGGTCGTGATAGCACCTTAAGTCACCGCATTAACAGTCGGACATTCTTACCCGAGGGTCCGAGGTTCGCTTCTTTGGAGGCCTATGATGAAGAGGAGGCGGGCGATTCATTATCCTGGGCCTTTGGAGCGCTGGGTTCGCAGGATAGGGCACGGCATTTAGCGACGCTGTATCTCAACGATTTATCGGACGTCTTGCGCGATGCGATAGATGATCGTTTTGAGTTCGTCCGCTATGCAGAATCTTTGGCGAGTAGTCAGCCTACATTTACACCCTTAGCGCAAGCATTAGTGGTTGAACCCACACTAATGGACTTGCATTTGCAACGGCTGACTCATGCTGCAATGGAAAAACATCAGCCAAGTTTGGTGCTGTTATCTGTGCCATTTCCTGGAGCGGTGTATGCCGCACTTCGTATTGCCCAAACCATTAAGGAAAAGTACCCAGACGTCAAAATTGGTTTAGGGGGTGGTTATGTCAATACAGAGTTGCGTGAGCTCAAAGATCCCCGCATCTTTGATTTTGTTGATTACATTACCCTAGACTCTGGAGAGCGCCCATTGCTCTGCCTGATTGAGTATTTGAGCGGGAAACGCTCCTTTGACAGGCTGGTGCGCACCTTTACTCGAAATGATGCTAATCAAGTTCAATACATCAATTGGCCAGAATTAGATATTCCATTTGAAGATGTCGGCACAGCGACCTGGGATGGTCTGCCATTGGATTCTTATCTATCCTTATTGGATATGCTCAATCCTATGCATCGTCTTTGGAGTGATGGGCGCTGGAATAAGCTGACTGTTGCCCATGGTTGCTATTGGAAAAAGTGTAGCTTCTGCGATGTCAGTCTCGATTACATCTCACGATATGAGACTGCCTCAGCGAGTTTATTGGTCGATCGAATTGAATCGATTGTTTCTGAGACTGGTCAAACCGGCTTTCATTTTGTGGACGAGGCAGCTCCACCCAAGATATTGAAGGCGCTGGCACAGGAATTGATTCGTCGCAAGGTGATGATTTCATGGTGGGGGAACATTCGCTTTGAAAAAACCTTTACTCCTGAGCTTTGTGAATTGCTAGCCCAGAGTGGATGCATTGCCATGTCTGGTGGGTTGGAGGTGGCCTCTGATCGTTTGCTAGATCTTATGAAAAAAGGGGTCTCAGTAGAGCAGGTTGCACAAGTCACTAAAGGATTTTCGGATGCGGGAATCTTGGTGCATGCTTACTTGATGTATGGTTTTCCTACGCAGACAGTGCAAGAGACGGTAGACGCTTTGGAGTATGTTCGCCAGTTGTTTGAAAACGGCTGTATCCAAAGTGGGTTCTTTCATCGCTTCACTTGTACAGTGCATTCGCCAGTAGGTCAGGATCCACAGGCATATGGCATTACTTTAGTGAACTTGCCTGAAATTACTTTTGCCAAGAACGATATCGCATTTTTTGATCCTACTGGTGTAGATCATGATGCTCTTGGAGTGGGTCTCAAAAAGGCGATTTATAACTTTATGCATGGTATTGGATTTGATCAACAGACGCATACTTGGTTTGAAATGCCTGGAATTCCTAAGTCCTCAATATCACGCAACAAAATAGCCAAAATTTTAGGCTATGTATAAACTCATCATATTCATTGGGATTCTGATATGAACTTATCTCGTCGAACATTTATTGCATCTGCTGCGCTAGCACCCATAGCTTGCGGCAGTCTTTCTTATGAGCACGGTATACCCGTTTCTCAGCCTAAGCCTTTGCCGGCGATTCGTCCTCCCAAGATTGGTCAAGAATGGACTTACATTAAGAAAGATATTTTTGATGGCAAAACGTTGGATGTTATCAATGAGTGCGTAGCTAATGTGGGATCGACAATTACTATTGAGCGCTCTACAACTGATGGCAGACAACTCCCAAGCGAGATACAGACCTCATGGGGCATGGTCAGCACCGATCCACAGTGGCCGCGCTTGCTCAATTTCAGTCCATCTTTGCCCTTGTGGCCGGAGCAGTTATCCAGTACCTGGGCTAAGCAGTTTATTGTCAAGTACAGCGTAGCCGGTTACTCTGACGGAAAAATGAACTGGCAGCAATATATGAGTGCTCAAGGGTGGGAAAAGATTATCGTTCCCGCTGGTGAATTTATTGCTCTGCGTTTTCAGAATTTAATTAACTATGAAAATGAAGATGCCAATAAAGTCGATTGCATTCGCAAAGAGACTGTTTGGTTCGCACCTGAAATTGGTCGGTGGGTTGCTAGGGAGACTTCTGGCTCATATCAGATTCAAGGGCAAATTGGTGCAGTGATTCGTGAAGGTAGTTATCAGTGGCAACTCAGCTCATACAAATGAATTTATTGAGAAACTGGGTTTTACCCTTTCTATTAGCGCTCTTAACGGGGTGCATCTCTTCGCAACCCTATCCGACTGGTATTCCTGTAGCACAGCCCATGAACCCTCCGAAAGTGAGAGCGCCGCAAGTTGGTCAACAATGGGTTTACAACGTTCGCAATGTCTTTAATCAAGAGTTGGTAGATATTGTTACTGAAACGGTAGTATCAATCGGTCCCCAAATCAGGATTGCGCGCAGCGGCCTTAAAGCAGGCCCGCTTCCAGATGAAATTCAGGGTCCATGGGGTTATGTGATTCTGGATCCACATTGGAGTCCTCCTCAGAAGTTTCAACAGGCAATTCCTTTGTGGCCAGAACAATTGATCCCGGGGTGGTCTAGCTTTTACCGTACCAATTACCAGGTGCCTGGATATCCCGATGCTAATTACTACTGGGGCTTGAGTATGTCTGCGCAGCAATGGGAGATGATTTCCGTTCCAGCAGGTCAGTTTGTGGTTCTCAAGTACCAAAACGAGGCCCCTTACTTTCAGAGTAACGATATCTTCCGTATGGCCAGTTATCGCCAGGAGGACATGTGGTTTTCCCCGGAAATTGGGCGCTGGACTATCCGTAGGGGCTTTGGCCGCTACATTACCAGCGGAGTCTATTGGAATGCTGCATATTGGGAAGATTATCTAGAGTGGGAGCTTGCGTCCTGGAAGTAAGCAAACAGCTTAAAATCAGTACTTAGCTATGTATACCGTAAAAGAACTCTTCCCAACCCTTCAGGGTGAGGGCGCCCACGCTGGCCGCGCTGCAGTATTTTGTCGCTTTGCTGGCTGCAACCTATGGAGTGGACGCGAGGAAGATCGATCGACCGCCATTTGTCAATTTTGCGATACAGACTTTGTGGGTAGCGATGGAGCTGGTGGAGGAAAATTTGAGGCCGCCTCTGAACTTGCGGATGTCATTGAGGAGGCGTGGTGTAGCACCTCTGCCGGACCGCAGCAGCGCTATGTTGTCTTTACCGGCGGCGAACCTTTGCTTCAATTGGATGTCGCTTTAATTGATGCATTACATGCCAAGGGTTTTATGATCGCGATTGAAACCAATGGAACTATCAAGGTGCCGAAAGGCGTTGACTGGGTATGTGTCAGTCCCAAAGCAGGCTCTGAATTAGTGGTGTTACAGGCCGATGAAATCAAGGTGGTGATTCCTCAGGTGGGACACACTTCTATAGAGACGTTATTGGCTCGCTTTGAGAAAATGGATTACCGCAATCGTTTCTTGCAGCCGATGGATGGCCCTAACTTGCAGGAAAATATGGCATTAGCAGTTCGTTTGTGTCAAAAGAGGCCTTTATGGCGATTGAGTGTGCAGACTCATAAGATAATTGGTATCCGCTAGAGCTAGCGATTAGCGATTTTGAGAGATTTTAGAAAAAGAAAATGACCACTAAGCAAGAAGCGATATCCATCACACGTAGACTTGAATTTGACTCTGGTCATCGCATTCCGAATCACGATGGCCAGTGCCGTCATTTGCATGGTCATCGCTATGCTATTGAGGTCACGCTGACTGGTGTGGTGGCCGATCATCCCGGAAAGGCTGATGATGGCATGGTCTTGGATTTTGGCGATATCAAGCGCCTCACTAATCAGTATGTTGTTCAGCCCTGGGATCATGCATTTTTAGTGGCTAAAGAAGATGTTGGTTTGGTTGAGTATTTGAAATCCATTCCTGACCACAAGACGGTGGTGATGGATCATGTGCCTACTGTTGAAAATCTAGCCAGTGCTGCATTTGGATTGCTGCAGCCCGTATTTGAAAAGGCATTTGATGGTCGACTGAAGTTGTCCTCAATTCGACTTTATGAAACTCCCAATTGTTGGGCAGATGTTTCGCATTCATAGTGACTTAATAATCTAATTATGCAAGCTGAGCTTGATCAACAGTTTATGCAGCAAGCCTTAGAGCAGGCCAAGCTTGCCGCCGCTGCTGGTGAGGTTCCTGTTGGGGCAGTGCTAGTTAGAGATGGTCGGGTGATTTCAACAGGGTTTAATAAACCTATTACCACTAGCGATCCCAGTGCTCATGCTGAGATGCTCGCCTTACGTGCCGCAGCGCAGGATGCATCCAATTATCGCCTGCCTGGCACAACTCTCTATGTCACCTTAGAGCCTTGTACGATGTGCGCTGGCGCTATGTTGCATGCCAGGGTGGACCGGGTAGTATTTGGTGCGAGTGATCCTAAAACGGGCGCTGCTGGCAGTGTTCTTAATGTATTCTCAGAAAAACAGATTAACCACCAGACTCAAGTCGAGGGTGGCATTCTGAGTGAGGAGTGTGGTCATGTGCTCAAGCAATTTTTTAAGGAGCGGCGTTGAAGAAAATTCATTTGATTGCTCCATCGGGGGCAAGCTTAGACTTAAGTAGCCCCAAGGCTGGCATTGATTGGCTAAAGCAGCAAGGTGTTGAAGTGTTCAATACCGATTGCGTTACTCGAGTAGATCAGCGTTTTGCCGGTACAGATGCCCAGCGCCTCGCTGAAATCAATCAACTTGCCAATCTCCCATCTGATGCGGTCGTAGTGGCAATGCGTGGCGGATATGGCTTGCATCGTTTGCTGGCTGATATTGATTGGGCTGGAATTGCTAGGGCCATTCAAAATGGTTTGCAAATTTGTGGGCATAGTGATTTCACCGCATTTGAGCTAGGCCTCCTTGCTAAAACAGGGGCTATTACACTTGCAGGCCCCATGCTCAATTATGACTTCGCCTGCCAAGGCGAGCAGGATAAGGGCGTTGAGCCAAATACTTTCATGTGGAAGCATTTCCAAAAGGCGATTACTGAGCGTCAAGTGCAATGTGCAATTGAGGTCCCTCAGCAGTATCTCAAGCAAGCAAAAGGCCAAGTAACGGGAATGCTTTGGGGAGGCAACCTGACTGTGTTGGCAGGTTTGGTGGGAACGCCATATTTGCCAAGTCAGGAAAAAACCAGAGGCGGTATTTTGTTCTTAGAGGATGTTAATGAGCATCCTTATCGCATTGAGCGTATGTTGATGCAGTTGCTTGATGCGGGAGTTCTAACCAATCAAGGCGCAATTCTTTTGGGTGGATTTTCAGCTTATCGTCTCTACGATAACGATCGAGGTTATAGCTTAGATAGCGCTATTGATGCAATACGCAAGCGTCTTCCAAGCCATATTCCCATCTTGACTGGCTTGCCTTTTGGACATCATGCTGAGAAGCTCACTTTGCCGGTAGGCGCGCAAGCCCAGATTCAGTATGATGCTGCGGGTTTTAATATTCATGCCTCCTGGTAAGGTATTCACGGCCCAAGCATCCCTCTTAAAGAGATTTTTCTTTCTAGCGGTTGTTTTATTTGCGAGTGGAGTCATGGCTACTGAAGAACCTAGATTTTCTCTGTTAGAAAAATCAGAGCCGTTTGAGCTGCGTGCCTATGCTCCGCAGATCTTGGCTGAGGTTACGGTGAATGGCGATTTAGATAGTGCCTCCAATCAAGGTTTTCGTCTTATTGCTGGATATATTTTTGGTCAAAATCAGGTTAGTGAAAAAATAGCAATGACTGCTCCAGTGGTTATCGAGTCAGGCGCGGAGCGAAAAAGCGCCAAGATTGCAATGACTGCCCCCGTCAGCATTGAAGCGAATGCATTTGAGGGCGGCGCTGGAAGTCAATGGACTGTATCGTTTGTCATGCCATCTGAATTTACCCTCGAAACCCTACCTAAACCTTTAAACACGCAAGTGAAAATTAGGGAAGTTCCTGCTGAGAAGAGGGCAGTCATTACTTTCTCTGGCTTTTATAACGAGGAGAAGGTTCTTGAAAAAACGCGCTTGCTTGAGGCCTGGATTCAGTCAAAGAATTGGCAGGCTATTGGCTCAGCGCAATTTGCTCGTTATAACCCGCCTTGGACGCTCCCATTTATGCGCCGCAACGAGGTGATGATTCGGGTGCGTGATTAAGGCTTTCTGAGTTTTAGCATTTAAGATTTAAGCCTCAAAGCTCTTGAGTAAAAATTGTGCACCATGACCTTGGCTCAAGGCCTTGATCAGAATCGGTAAACTTTCCGCCAATTGTTTTTCTAAAGTCCATGGTGGGTTGATGATGAACATACCACTTGCTTGAAGGCGCCGCTCTTTGGGGGCGTTTTCTACGCGTAACTCTGTATGCAGCCAAGAACGCTTATGGCTAGCAGCAATCTTTTTCATGCGATCAGGTAATGCGGCGGATTCTCTTCTGGAGAGAACCGGATACCAGATGGCATAGCATCCCGTCGGGAAGCGTTGCATGGCTTCTTCGATAGCGGTTTCAAGATAGCGATAGTCTTGTTTATCCTCGTACGAGGGGTCAATCAACACCAGTCCACGTCTACTCGGCGGGGGTAGCAGACCCTTGAGCCTAGTAAAACTATCTTCTTTGTAAATATCGATTTGCTTAGCTTGTTTTAGTTCGCCGATATTGTGTCGCAAGATATCAATTTCTTTAGGGTGTAGCTCAAATAACTTGAGACGATCCTGTGGCCTGAGTAAGCGAGCCAAAATAAATGGTGAGCCCGGGTAGGCATGGATCTCTCCATCGATATTTTCTGCTTGGATGTGACTGAGGTAATTCTCGATACCGGCGCTAACTGGATATTCAGCGGCATACTTTGCAAGGCGATAGATGCCGTTATCAGCTTCTTTACTCACTGTTGCAAAACCATCGGTGAGGCTATAAATTCCTGCGCCAGCATGGGTATCTACCATAGTGAGCGCCACCGGTTTTTCTTGAAGGTACTCTACTAGATGGATGAGAGTGAGATGCTTGAGGATGTCTGCATGACTACCAGCATGGAAAGCATGGCGATAACTAAACATATTTAGTCAGCCCTTACCTTTTGCGCTTTAATAAAAAAGATGAGGGTAATGCTCACTAGGGCGACACAGGCATATTGCAAGGATTGATTTAAATCTGAATCTAGGGTTTGTGTCAGTAGCGTGTAGATTGTTCCAATTCCACCAAGTGACAATACGCGTGGAATCGTTTTATTTGCTGCCAACTGAGTCTCTGGAATATAACTTGCAAGAATAGCACCAAGCATGCCTGACCATAAACCAATCGCGCAGCCAGCCAACACATCTGTAAGCCAATGGGCACCCAGAGCATTGCGCGAGATTCCTGCGAGCAATGCCAATATAAATACCCACCACATGGAGGAGCGCTTTTCTTTATCGCTCGCAAAGTAAAGGCCGGCCGCAACCGCAAAAGCAGTCAAGGTGTGACCAGATGGCATAGCTCTATTTAGTAGCGGTTCGCCAATGCGATAAAAATCTTCTAAGGGTAAAACAGCGGCGGGTCGCGGAAGGGCTAAGAAGGGCTTCACGATTTGACTCAGAATTCCGCCAATAGAGGCTGCGATCAACCCTGAGCAAAACAATCTTGGGGCGAGAAGCAATAAGGGAAAGCATAGGGCAAAAATCCCCCAACCATTTCCCAAAAAAGTTAGCCATGCCCACAAAGTATCTGGCAAATTTTGGGTATAGCGATTAATCCATAAAAACGTAGGAGTTTGCCATCCTCCGAAATAAATAGCGACAGCCAGACCCAGTGGAATGAGGGGGATCAACCAAACCCCGAGAGAGATTCTTTCAGCGAAAGAGTTACGCCCTTGAACCATCAGGCTTAACGTGCCTTCTCTTGATCGGCTTCGTTAAGTTGATGCGCCATCTTTTCCAACACCTGGGCCACAGTAATTGCTTGCATGCAAACATTGTCATGGCATGGCGTTTTGCGATGATTGGCTGCACTCACGCAAGGCGAGCAGGCCAGATTAGCTGTAATGGCGATAGATCTTCCGATAGAGCCATACAGGGCGGGTGTTTCTGGTCCAAACAACACCACCGTTCTCAAAGGGGTCACTGCCGAGAAGTGGCCTGGCCCAGAGTCATTTGTCACCATGACATCGGATAGGGTGTAAAGCGGTGGTAATTCTGCAAAGCTGACTTGCCCTGCAAAGTTCAACGCATTTTTAACATTAGCTACAACACGAACTTTTTCAACATAGTCAAATTCTGCTGGTGAACCCGTAATCAGAATCAAATCATTTGGATAGCGTTGATTTAAAGCTTGGATTAATTCTGAGAAGCGTTGCTGTGCCCACCGACGCTGGGGCAGCAGATCGCTAGCATTCGGATTTACCAAAATCAGCCGTTGTTTACCTTGGTTAAAAGTAATTCCCGCCCCAGTTGCGAGCTTTTCAATGCGCTCGCGGACTTTGCTAACTGCCACAGGATCAATCTTTGCCTGCTCTAAGCGCACCTCTGAATCGGCGATATGAATTTTGCTAAAAGGCACCTCAATGTCTTTCGCAAAAGCAGCATGAATTAAGGATAAAAAGTTTTTGGTGATATGGATATGCGGGTTGTAGTGAACCTTGCGCGTCAACATAAATCCACGCCATAAGCCTTCACCATGGAAGATGTGATATCCAACGCGACGCCTTGCCCCACAAAGACCGGTAAGGAGAGCGGTAAAGCGAGAGAACAATTCCAAGTCGATGACTGTATCAATGCGATGCTTGCGCGCAAGAACTAAAAACTTGAGAGTGTCTTTAATTAAGCCGCCAAGACTTGAAGAGTCAATCGTGAAAATATTTTCAGGTTTAACGGTGTTAAGCAAAGTTAAGCTGGCGCGATTGCTTTTAAAAATCAGAAAAAATAACTCTGCACCGCGAGCTTGCGCATTGCGCATTGCTGGGTCGACCAAAATAGCGCTACCCATTTCCGATAACTCAATGAAGAGGAGTTTTTCTGGGGTGCCAGCACCTCGACCAAAGATATTTTTTACACCATCAATGAGGGCGACAAAAGGGCTCGCTACTGCACATAGTGGTACGCCGACCCAATGGTCTATGGCACGCATGGTATTGACGCTAATACTCATAGGAGAACTTTAAAAAAATTATTTCCGTTTTAATAAAAGGTAAGCGCCTGGTAATACTGAGATGACAGTAATGGCGCCGTAACTAATTGATGCTAGAACAGTGATGGATGGATTCACACCCCATAAAGCGAGCACTGAAGATAGGGTGGCTTCACGCAAGCCCCAGCCAGATATGCTGATGGGCAGCATGAGCAATAAGCTCAGCGCAGGCAACCCAATCATTAACCCCTCGATTGGGGCATCTACGCCGTATGCTTTTAGGCAGAACAGTAGCGTTAGGATGGTTAGTAGATGAATGCCGATTGCAAAAACAGCTTGCGCGATATTCATTGGCCAAGAAAAAGCCAGTTTGATGCCTGGTAAAGCATCATTCATTTGTAATCTATTGAGGAGTTTTTGCAAAAGATTGCAGGTAGGCCCCCAAGCAAGAATGAAGGCAATTAGTAGACCTGCAAAAACCATCACACCAGTTACTGCGTAACCTAAATCTTTGCCCCAAACTGCTAAGGTTGCGCCACCAAGAACCAGGCCAATGCCGCCTAATAAATTATTGCCTGCCAAGCCTAATAGGCGATCGACCAGAACCATAGAGAAACTCAGGCGCAGTTTAGGGGTGGCATGCTCTAGATCAACCGATTGGTGCAGCTCTTCATCCAATTGTTTTTCTTCGACAAGATTGCCGCTACTATTTAAGTGCGTCGCAGTGATGGCGCGATAACTGTCGCCACCGAGGGTGCTCGGGAGACCTTGGTTAATGAGGCCACCCGCAAGATAAAGCGCGATAAAGTTTTTGAGACTTGCTTGGAATCCCACCTTACGCATCAAGAATCCCCAGCGTATGCCCCCACAGATAAAAGCGCTCAGCATAGACAGGAGTGCAGCTAAGAACCACCAAGGTTGCATTTGGATTTGGGAGTCTAGTAGCGCATGCCAATCAATTCCGCTAGTTGCTTTCCAAAGTAAGCCGATAGATAGCAGAATGCGAATTGTTGGCCAGGCGCGTTTTAGAACTACCTTCCACCTGGGTATGGGTTTTGAGGTGGATTTAGCGTGTGAACTCATAGGCGTAAGGATAATGCCTTGAGCGTCTAAGGTCTTGAATTTAGGGAATTAGTGGGCTGCGCCAGAATCTTGCCAGTTGCGACACAGATTAAAGTCGAATTTGGATAAAACTTGCCCAAATCGGACTATTTCAAGGCTATCGAGGGGTTCGCAACGCTCAAAGGCATGCTTTCCGCCAACCGGGGCCTGAAATGGCATGCCGGACCAATTCATCAAAATGACGCTCGATCCTTGTGGAAGCTGGCCAAACCAGAGGTCAAATTGATCCTGACGTTGATCCATTACAAATACGGGTAGCGGACTTGCATACCAGGCTGCTCTGCTGCCTAAGGTCCAGTTTTGCACGGCAATTCCATCTGCCTTGGTAGCGATAGCAAGCTGGGCTGCTTTTTGGCCGGCTGCTTTCCAGCCATAGAGGTCGGCGATAGGGTTGGATTTCACTGCGGCAGTGTTAATCCCTCCGGAGAGTACAAAGCCAAAACCCAAAATACAAATGATCAATTGTGCAATGATAAGAATACGAATGGCCAGGCGATGTTGCATATTCCAGGCCTTAGCTAGGCCGATGCCTGCAAATGGAGCCATGCAGAACCAGGCGGGCGTTGTCCAGTGAGGAAGGCTGCCTCCTCCGGAGAGGCTTGCGAAGATGACAAATGGAATAACAAAGAAACTAAGTAAGG
Source organism: Polynucleobacter sinensis (assembly GCF_001595985.1). Classification (GTDB taxonomy): domain Bacteria; phylum Pseudomonadota; class Gammaproteobacteria; order Burkholderiales; family Burkholderiaceae; genus Polynucleobacter; species Polynucleobacter sinensis. The sequence goes on along the minus strand of NZ_LOJJ01000003.1, from coordinate 567,853 downwards.
CCAACAGGCTCAATTTATTGGTGTGGAGGCAATTCTTGAGATAGATGAACCCGCCGATAATTAAGAGGGGTCCAAAGCACGCAATTTGAATACCAAGAAAGGCGGCTACTCTGCGCCATGCCCAAGTGCCACCACTGCCATGCGCTAACTGATATTTAAATGAGATCCACTCATTAACCCAATTCCAATAGAGCACGGGGCTAATGACTAGCAATGCAATCAGCATTGCCAACCAAAATCCTAATTGACGAATCCAGGATTTTTTGGGGGTGCTCAGAAGCACTAGCATGAGCGCAAAGGCGGTGAAGGCGGCGGTGTATTTGCTAAGACCTGCGAGGCCAAGGAGTAAGCCGGTAGCAATCCAGTCGCCAAGGGAGAAGGTATCTCGACAAAGCCATTTCAAGGCCATGAGCATTAAGCCAAGACTCAGGGGGGTTAGCAGAGTGTCTGGCAAAAGCCCGATTGCCAGTACATGCGGCAGTGGCGCTACCGTAATGGCTAGTATTGCCATGAGACCGCATAAATTTGCTGAGGGGAGAGTGGTTGTTAAATATCCTGCGTTACGCCCCTGCATGAGGTGATGAATCTCAAGGGTCACTAGGTAAACCAAATATGCGGAAATAATCCACAGTAGCTCTGGAATCAGGCGAATCATGCCTTCGGAGCTAGTCAGGCTAACTAGGGGCCACTGAACCCAACCAACCAGAGGTGGGTGATCAAAATAGCTTAAAGCCAGATGCTTTGCGTATAGTGCGTAATGCGCTTCATCTACCGAAAATTCGATTGAGAAGCCAAGAGCTAAATGCACCACGGCAGCGATGCTAACAGTGATGACGGCCCAGCTTGAGGGTGATAGATGGCGCATGAAGAGATTTTAGACTCAGTCCCTCCATTGTTTGGGACAATGTGCTTATGGCTAAAAGAATTTTCCTGCATTTGGGTGTTGCGGCAACGGCATTGATTTTGCTCGGGTGCGCAGGATTTACTGGTAACTCGATTGAAAATGAGGCTGGACAAGCATTCAATGCGGATCAATTACCCGCCCAAGAGGAGTTACCAAAATTTTCCGCTGAAAAGCCGCGTGATGGCATGCCACAAGGATGGCACTTTTATCGCATTGCACCCTACAAGAAAAATACGGTTTATCGCCTAGAAAATTATCAAGGGCGTACCGTTCTGGCTGCCAACTCTAAAACTTCCGCCTCGGGACTTGCTGTAAAACTTCGTCCGCGTTCGGCACAAAATCTTTGGCTACAGTGGGAGTGGAAAGCTGTTGGCGCAATACCGCAAGCAGATAACTCAGAGAGCCAGCATGACGATGCGCCATTGCGAGTCTTGGTGGCATTTGATGGAAATAAAACAAAGCTACCCTTAAAGGAAAAGTTAACTTTTGAAATGGCAAACCTCATTAGCGGTCAAGAGATGCCTTACGCTACCGTGATGTATATCTGGTCGGGCAAGAACCCCGTTAATACCTTGCTGAATAATGCGCACACATCACGCGTTAAGATGATTGTGGTGGATTCAGGTTGGGATAATCTGGGTGAGTGGCGCAAGCATGAGCGTGATTTAGCAGCAGACTATAAGTTGGCTTATGGTGAGACTCCAGGTAATGTCATTGGAATTGCTTTGTTGACTGATACTGACAACACTAAATCTGAAACGCGCGCCATTTATGGCGATATTGAGTTGATTCGCAAGAGTCAGAAGTAAGGCATTTAATGTCTTGGGCGCCAACTTTTTAATAAAAGCGCATTACTTAAAACGCAGAAGCTAGAAAGTGCCATTGCGCTTCCCGCCAGCATTGGGGATAAATATCCAAGTGCCGCCATTGGAATGCCGATCGTATTAAATGCAAAGGCCCAAAATAAATTCTGACGAATCTTATTCCACGTTTTCTTGGAGATATCAATTGCATCTGCAACCAATGTAGGATCGCCACGCATTAAGGTAATGCCTGCAGCCTGCATTGCAACATCGGTTCCGGTAGACATCGCCATGCCTACATCAGCGATCGCTAGTGCAGGAGCGTCATTAACACCATCTCCGACCATGGCTACGTAGTGTTTCATTCCCCGATCTGCGCCTTGCAGCTTTTGGATGATCTCGGCTTTATTGCTTGGCATGATTTGTGCGAAGACATCGTCAATACCAATGGATTTTCCTACGCGGGTTGCTGCTGCCAAATTATCTCCCGACAACATCACGGTCCGAATAGCAAGCGCATGCAATGAATCTATTGCTGCTTTGGCATTGGTTTTGAGTTCATCACCAAAAGCAATCACCGCAATAGGAGTGGAGTGTGCATCTACGAGTATCGAAACAGTCTGACCTTGCTCAAAACAGCGCTGGGCTTTTTCTAGAATAAGGGAGTATTGGGCATGCTGCTCTAGAGATGCCACACTTTGCAGTCGGATTGCTTGTCCTGCAAAAGGACCACTGTTGGGAATGCCTTCAATCCCTATTCCGGGTAAAGCTTTGTTTGCGCTAGTTGCAATAGGGTTGATATTTTTTTGTTTGGCTGAATCAATTAGGGCTTTTGCCAAAGGATGTTCACTTCCTAACTGCAGGCCTGCTACAGTTGCTAATACATCATCCAGTGATGCTGGCGATGCATCGAAAGGGATTAGCGCAAGTAAGCGAGGTTTGCCAATGGTTAGGGTGCCTGTTTTATCAAAGGCAACAATATCTAAGCGATGCGCAAGTTCTAATACTTGTGGATCTTTAATCAGGATGCCGAAACGAGCAGCTACTCCGGTTCCTGCCATGATCGCTGCTGGGGTTGCTAGTCCTAGCGCGCACGGGCAGGCAATGACAAGAACGGAGACGGCACGCAATATCGCAATGGCAGTTGAATCGAAGTAAAGCCAATTGCCGATACCAGTGGCAATGGCTAGCAAAATTACCGTGGGTACAAAAATCGCACTTACTTGGTCTACAAGTTTTTGAATCGGTGCTTTTTGGGTTTGCGCCTCTTCCACTAAATTAATGATTTGTGAAAGCACGCTTTCCACGCCAACTGCCTTAGCGGCCACCACAATGACTCCTTCACCGTTCAAGGCTCCGCCAATGACTTTAGAGTCCAAGCCCTTTTTGACTGGATCGCTTTCACCGGTGAGTAGAGATTCATCCACATGACTAGCACCCATCAGAATGAGACCATCAACTGGAATGCGCTCCCCTGGTAGTACTAACACTCTGTCGCCTGGAAGGACTTGATCCAAGGGGAGATCTCGATATTGGTTTGGTGTAGCGCCGTTGTCAATAGACACATCAGCATCTAAAACCTTGGCGCGCTCTGGCCAGAGCTTTTGGAGGGCGCGAATAGCTTCACTGGTTTGCCGTTTGGCTCGAGCCTCGAGCCACTTGCCCAGCAAGACCATGCAAATAATGACCGAAGAGCCTTCAAAATACAGTTCATGAGCATGGCTTGAGCTGAGTAGTAAATAAAGGCTCAGTCCATAGGCGGCGCTAGTGCCTAGCGCAACAAGAAGGTCCATATTGCCAGCTCCAGCCATGAGAGCTTTGAAGCCGGCCCTGTAAAAGCGCCAACCCAGAATCAATTGCACTGGCGTGGCCAGCGCCAATTGCCACCAACCAGATAAGGACCAATGAACACCAAAGGGCATGAAAAACATAGGGATGACAAGCGGGGCGGATAGGGCAAAGCTAAGCAGGACTCGGCCCAACCCATCTGGCGCCCAAAATGATTTGGTGCTTGCTACCTTGGAATGGCCATGGGGAGAGCTTTCCTTGGCCTCATAACCTGTTTTGTTGACTTGTTTGATGATGTCTTCAAGTGTCGTTGGGGAGTCTTGCTTGACTCTGATGCGAGCTTGCTCTGTTGCCAGATTGACGGTAGCCGCTTCCACCCCGGGAATGTTGTCTAAAGCCTTTTCTACCCGCCCCACACAAGAGGCACAGGTCATGCCGCCAATATCGAGGGTGAAAAACTGAGAATTTGTCGGTTCTTTGGGGTTCATATGGAAGATAATCTACAGCAAGGGCCTCAACGATGGGGTTTTATTAGCTTTAGGGCTAGTACATTAGAGTTTAAAGGGGGTGTTATGTTTGATCTTAAAGTCTCTGGAATGACCTGTGGGGGATGTATCAATGCGGTGACTCGAGCCATTCAGGCCGAGGATCCTCAGGCTAAAGTGCAGGCAGATCTGGCCACCCAGGTAGTACAACTTGAAACCTCCCTGTCAAAGGAGCAGGCCGCCCAACTCATTACAGACGCTGGCTTTCCTGTTTCCGCTTAAAGCATTGTTTAGAATGTCGCCTAACTTAGTAAATTCTGCAGTTTCTGTCCACAAAGGATCGTGATTTATGTTCTTCAGTAAGTTAATGCCTCACGATGGTAATTTTTTCGCCTTGTTCAATGAGCATGCCGAGAATATCGTTGCAGCCTCAGAATCATTCCTCAAATTCATTGAGCATTACAACGATGACGCATTGCGTGCGAAATATACCCAGGATATTGATCGCGCTGAACACACTTGCGACGATGTAGTGAAGGAAGTTCACCGCAGGCTACATAAGACATTCATCACTCCAATTGATCGCGATCAGATTTTCTCCTTGATTAACACCATGGATGATGTTGCGGATTTGATTCAAAACGGTACAGAAGCTATGCATTTGTATAACGTCAAGCAAATGACGGATGAGATGTTGCATATGGCCGAGTTGTGCAATCAATGCTGCATTGGTATGAGAAACGCAGTAGGCATGCTCAAAGATATTTCCGATCCTGAGGTTGCAAAAGCAGCTCTGAAGACATGTGATGAGATTGACCATTTGGAGTCTGGCGCGGATCGTCTTCTGTCAACAGCAATCACCAAATTATTCCGCGAGGAAATTGAAGTGCGCGAGCTGATTAAATTGCAACGTATTTACGAGTTGCTCGAGGAAGTTACCGATAAATGTGAAGACGTTGCCAATTTGGTTGAAGGCATCGTTCTTGAAAATTCTTAAGGTTAAATAAGTTGGCCTCTATAGAAGTCGCATTTTGGGTGGTGGCGCTTTTAGTAGCGTTAGCTTTGGCATTTGATTTCATGAATGGATTTCATGATGCTGCTAACTCTATTGCTACCGTAGTTTCTACTGGGGTTCTCAAGCCCCAACAGGCTGTTATCTTTGCCGCTTTCTTTAATTTTCTCGCGATCTTTATCTTTCATTTGAGTGTAGCCGCAACCGTAGGCAAGGGAATCGTTCATCCCGCAGCCGTTGACTTGCATGTCATCTTTGGTGCCCTCATTGGCGCGATCGTTTGGAATGTGATTACTTGGTATTACGGAATCCCCTCCAGCTCTTCCCATGCGTTGATTGGTGGCTTGGTTGGCGCCGCTCTTCCTAAAGCAGGTGTTGATGGCTTGGTCTGGTCTGGGATTATTAAAACCGTTTCCTTTATTTTTATCTCGCCCTTTGTTGGCTTCTTGCTCGGATCGCTAATGATGCTGCTTGTGGCTTGGGTTTGTCGTAATGCCAATTTAGCTAAAACAGATCGTTGGTTTAGACGTCTTCAATTGGTTTCTGCGAGCGCCTACAGTTTGGGTCACGGTGGTAATGATGCGCAAAAGACAATCGGCATTATTTGGCTTTTGTTGATCATCACTGGCTATGCAGAAGCGGGCGCAAGCATGCCTCCCACTTGGACCATTATCAGCTGTTATATCGCTATTGCGATGGGCACCATGTTTGGTGGTTGGCGCATTGTAAAAACTATGGGACAGAAGCTGACTAAGCTAAAGCCAGTGGGTGGATTTTGTGCCGAGACTGGTGGGGCAATTACTTTATTTGCGGCAACAGCGCTGGGTGTTCCTGTATCTACTACCCACACCATCACTGGGGCTATTGTTGGGGTTGGCTCTACACAGCGCGCTAGTGCCGTTCGTTGGGGTGTCGCTGGAAACATTGTTTGGGCTTGGATCTTCACGATTCCAGCAACTGCTTTGATGTCTATGGCTGTTTACTACCTCAGCCTTCTCCTTTTTTAAGTGGCCTGACTGGATCAGTCAATCTAGCTTTAAGCAATTTTTTGCATGTGCGGTTAATCTACCCACTATTCAATGAGTACTAATGCAGCTTATTGACGCTTCCCACAAAGGAGCATCATTTTTAGGAGAGTGTAGTGGCGGTTACTGTAGAAGTCGTTCAAGCAGCCCTGAAAGGCCTTATTGATCCTAATTCGAAGATGGATTTTGTCAGCTCTAAAGCTGTCAAAAATTTAAAGGTCGATGGCGGAGATATTAGTCTTGATATTGTTTTGGGATATCCAGCAAAGAGCCAGTTTGATTCCATTCGAAAATCAGTGATTGCTATTCTGCGAGAGTTGCCTGATGTAAAAAATGTCAGTGTTAATGTCAGCAGTCAGATTGTTGCTCACGCGGTTCAACGCGGTGTGAAGTTGTTGCCGGGCGTTAAAAATATTATTGCGGTCGCCAGTGGTAAGGGGGGTGTTGGTAAGTCCACCACAGCAGTAAATCTTGCCTTAGCCTTAGCTGCAGAGGGTGCGCAAGTGGGGATGTTGGATGCTGATATTTATGGCCCAAGTCAGCCAATGATGCTCGGTATCACCGGAAGACCAGAGTCAATTGAAGAAAATACGATTGAGCCGATGGAAGGTTATGGCCTTCAGGCAAGCTCAATTGGTTTTTTAATTGATGACGATGCGCCGATGGTTTGGCGTGGCCCGATGGTTACCTCTGCTCTAGAGCAGTTATTACGGCAAACCCGATGGCGAGATCTGGATTATTTAATTGTCGATATGCCGCCAGGTACAGGAGATATTCAGTTAACGTTAGCCCAAAAAGTACCAGTGACAGGTGCAGTTATTGTGACTACCCCTCAAGACATTGCTTTGCTTGATGCGCGCAAGGGTCTCAAGATGTTTGAAAAGGTCGGCGTTCCTATCGTTGGCATTATTGAAAATATGAGCACCTACGTCTGTCCAAACTGTGGTCATGAAGAGCATGTGTTTGGTATGGGCGGGGGGCAGAAAATGTGCCAGGAGTATGGCGCCGACTTCTTGGGTTCCTTACCTTTGAATTTATCGATTCGTGAACAGGCCGATGCGGGTCGCCCCACTGTGGTTGCTGATCCAGATGGCGCTATTAGTGCGATCTACAAAACGATTGCTAGGCAGGTGGCCATTAAAGTTGCCACGCTTTCAAAAGACATGAGCAGTAAGTTTCCCAACATTGTTGTTCAAAACACCTGAGATCGTATGCGCTTTGCAGTCCTGATGCGTAAGCAAAATATTGATAACCCATGGGTCTCGTTTCGATGGGTGCCCCAAGAAGTATTACCTGATTTTGGACAATTTTCTTCGGAATCGAGCGCTCAAAATAAAATCTTGGGACAGTTTTTAGGCCGTGATGATCAAGGGGAGTCTTGGTTATTTACTGGTTATGAACTCAGTCTCTTTCCGGATGAGGCCGAAGGTTATTATCTGAATCTCTCAGCCACACAGCCTTGTTGGTTTGTGATGTGGCGCTTGGAGGAGGATGTGGGGCGATATATTGATGCGCAATCGATCGAGCTGGCCAAATCGGAATCCACTATGGCTGTGCCGCATCGCATTAGTGTGAGTTATAACGAGGCTGGGCGTCTCTTAGATGGTGGTGAATCGGTAGATAGCATTCCTTTAACGGCGGAGCATGCATCTTGGCTGCAGGAATTTGTGAACGAGCATTACCGCCCAGAACCCAAAAAACGTCATCGTCCCGAATCCTTTAAGGGCGCCAATCGCCCAGCGGAGAATTAATGGCTGGGGGTTTCTTAAGTCGCTGGTCACGCCGCAAGGCTGGTGAGCAAATTGAGCCCGAAGCAAAATCGGTCAACATTACTCACCCCGAGTCTCTGGGTCAGTTAGAGCCTCAGGGGGTGCCTCCCGAGAGCTCAGATCTTCCACTGCTGACTTTAGAAGATGTTGAAAAGATTGATCGATTGGCTCCAGACTTCTCTGCCTTTATGAAGCCAGGTGTTGATCCTGCGGTTCAGCAGGCAGCAATGAAAAAGATGTTTTCAGATCCCCATTTCAATGTGATGGATGGCCTAGATATCTATATTGATGATTATTCAAAGCCTGATCCTATTCCTATGGATATGCTCAAGCGTATGGTGCAATCAGATATGCTCAATATCTTCCGCAAGGACGTTAGCGAGGATGTCCAAGCGTCAGAGACTGCCTTAACTCCATCCTCTGAGTCAAATCAACCAACTTCGCCTACATTAGAACAAGCTGATTTAACATCCACACATCCAACTTCTAAAGGGGAGGTTGGGGACATGGATCCAGCCCCTATTGATAAGAAGACCAGTTAAGAAGATTTTCATGAGCCAAAAATTAATCTGTAATTGCAATGGAACTATGCCCTTGGATGCAAAAGGATTGGGTGTTTCAATGCACACCTCTTTGTGCAGGCAGGAAGTTGGCTCCGTACTCAAGGTGTTTGAAGGTAGCGACTCTATCGTGATTGCTTGCACCCAGGAGAGTGCGCTATTTGGTGAGTTAGCTGCGCAATCAGAAAAGCCTCTGATTGCACCATTACGTTTTGTCAATATTCGCGAAGTGGCGGGGTGGACTCAAGAGGCAAAATCATCGGGTCCTAAAATTGCTGCTTTGCTCGCCCTGGCCGATATGCCAGAAGCAGAACCTGTTTCAGTAGTGAATTATGAGAGTCAGGGCCGTTTATTAATTGTGGGTCCAGGCAACCAAGCCTTGCCTTGGGCTGAAAAGCTTAGCGACTCTTTGGATGTCTCAGTGCTTTGCACTGAGCCCAGCACTTTACCTATCGCGAGAAATTTTCCTATCTATACGGGTAACGTTACAAAGTTGGAAGGTTATCTCGGACACTTTACGGTTGATTGGGATTTGCAAAATCCAATTGATCCTGAAATGTGCACCCGTTGCGGCGCTTGTGTCGAGGTTTGTCCGTCAGGCGCAATTGATGACTCCTTCCAGATTAATCTGGAGCAGTGTAAATCCCATCGTGAGTGTGTGACGGCTTGCGCTAGTATTGGCGCCATTAACTTTGATCGCGCTGAGCGAAAACGTAATGCAGAATTTGATTTGATTATGGATTTGCGAGCCAATCCGCAGATGCGTATGAGCCAAACCCCGCAAGGGTACTTCGCGCCAGGAAGGGATCCCTTTGATCAGGCTTTAGTAGTCAATCAACTACTTGGGCTGGTCGGCGAATTTGAAAAGCCGAAGTACTTTGCCTACAACGAAAAAGTATGCGCCCATGGACGCAATGGCAAAGTTGGATGTAATGCTTGTATCGATGTTTGTTCAACAGGTGCTATTCACTCTGTATTTAAAAATGGGCAAGGCACAGTCGAAGTAAATCCCAATTTGTGCATGGGTTGCGGTGCGTGTTCAAGTGTTTGTCCATCTGGTGCTATGCGTTACAACTACCCTAGCGTGTCGCACCAAGGCAAAGAAATCAAAATGCTTGCTTCGGTTTTTGGTGTTGAGAGTGCGAAACTCAAGCAATCTGTGGCTCCTACTTTGTTATTGCATAACCTGAAAGCTGGCACTCAACTCATTGATGCGCTTGGTCGTGCTGCTCACCTTAACTCAAAGCGCGTTGAAGGCCTTCCTTCCTTCGTTCTGCCATACGGTATTGAGCACATTGCCTCTACTGGTTTAGATCTCTGGCTTGGCGCTTTGGCATATGGTTTTGGGGAGGTGATTTTGTTGCTGACTGGCGATGAGGATCCTGCTTATCGCGAAGCGCTTGCAACACAAAGCGCCTTGGGAAATGCTATTTTGGCAGCCTACGGATTTGATGCGAGAATTTCCTTGATTCAACTTGATTCTGCGGATGATATTGCTGTGGCGTCCTCAGCCATGGGTAAATTGCGTCAAAGGGGTGCGTTGTCTGCAATCTGCACTCCCGCAAGCTTTGGTTTAGGTAATCAAAAACGCGAAACGATTGAAGCTGTTTTAGAGCACTTGCAAAAGCAGGCTAAGGCAACTCTACCTGTAGAAGGCGTGGCATTACCAAAATCATCATTCTTAGGTGGCCTCGCCATCAATAAGGATGCCTGCACGCTTTGCATGTCCTGCGTGGGTAGTTGTCCTGAGGGGGCTTTGCTCGATAATTTGGATGAGCCAAAGTTGTCATTTATTGAGAAGCAGTGTGTTCAATGCGGCATCTGCGTTCAAACTTGTCCCGAGCAAGCCTTAACCTTGTCCCCACGATTGCTCACGGTTGAGCAACGCAAGCAGAAGGTGGAGCTGAATGAGACCAAGCCTTTTCACTGCATTAGTTGCGGCAAGGTTTTTGGCACTTCCAAAATGGTGGATTTAATGTTGGCTAAGTTAGGCACGCACGGGGCGTTTGCTGGCGCTGCGCTGGACAGACTAAAGATGTGCGGCGACTGCCGTGTTGTCGATATGGTGAATAAAGAATTATGAGTGAGCAAACAAAGCAGAGTGCAGTAACAACAGTGGGTGATGAGGGTTTGCCAGAGGATTTGGCTCGTGCGGACTTGTACGGGTTGATTGCCAGATTTTTTCATCAGCCGCCCGATCAGGAATTGTTGGATCAAATTGCCGCATCCATACCAGATGGACAAGAGGGGCAAGCGGATGATGCACCTTTGGCTAAAGTGTGGGCTGACGTTGTAGAGCTCGCCAAAAGCAATCCAGCCCATGCTTGGCACGAGGAATTTGATCGCAACTTCATCAGCGTAGGCCGCCCCAATATTATTCTTAACGGTTCCTTCTATATGGCTGGGCATTTAAATGAGAAGCCCTTGGTTGAGGTACGCCGTGCTTTGGATGCTTTTGGGCTTGAATCAGCTGATGAGGTTACCGAGACGGAAGACCATATTGCAGCGTTGTGTGAGGTGATGCGCTACCTGATTGCTGGTGATGATGTAGAGATATCCAATTTAACGAATCAGCGCATATTTTTTAATGACCATATTCGCCCTTGGTATGACGAGTTGTGCGATGCAATAGATTTGATCCCTGATATGCATCTGTATCAATCTGTTGCAGCCTTAACGCGAGAATTTTTGGCGATCGAAGGGCAGAGTTTTGACATGATTTAATGGTGCAATGCACAAGATGAAAACCCTTAGAAGAAAAAATATTACAAATATGCAAAAAATGCATTTACCAATTACACTTGTTCTATATCAATTTGCACTAAATGGGAGCATGCGATGAGTAATAAATCCACAACTGCTGTAGCGGAAGAAAATCAGCCTTCACGCAGAAAGTTTTTCATCGGAGCGGGCGCCACTGTTGGTGCTGTTGCAGTAGCCTCTCAAACCTCTATTGGTAAGGCTGTTATTCAAGAGATTGGTAGTACCGTCAAGGGTAAAGATGACGGTTATCAACTCACGGCACACATTCGTAAGTACTACGAAACCACCATGCTGTAAGTAGGCTGTCGATTTAGTTACATTCAATAATTAATAAAAAATCTTTCTCAGGGACAAAATATGAGTCTGACTCGTAAATCCAATACCCCACAAAGCAGTCGTTCCACGCCTGCATCACGTCTCATCGGTAGTTTGTCACGTGGACTTCAGTCTGCGGTTCCTACCATGGACCGTCGAACTTTTTTAAAGCGCTCTGGCGTAGGTGTTGGTGCTGGAATTGCAGCTAGTCAACTCACCTTAGTGCAAAAGGCGGTTGCCGAACCAAGCAAAGCAATGCTCGATGGCAAGGGAAAGATTGAAGTTAAAAGAACGATCTGTACTCACTGCTCTGTAGGTTGCGCGACCGATGCAACAGTGGAGAATGGTGTTTGGGTTCGTCAAGATTCAGCATTTGATTCCCCAATCAATTTAGGTTCTTACTGTGCAAAAGGTGCATCCCTGCGTGAGCACGGCCATGGTGATTTCCGTCTACGCTATCCAATGAAATTGGTGGACGGTAAGTATCAGCGAATTTCTTGGGATCAAGCGCTTACAGAGATTACTGCGCAGATGAAGGACCTTCGTAGTAAGTACAGTCCAGATTCCCTGTTCTTCATTGGGTCTTCGAAGCACAACAATGAGCAAGCGTATTTATTGCGCAAGTGGGTTTCTTTCTTTGGAACCAACAATACAGACCATCAGGCTCGTATCTGTCACTCCACAACAGTTGCCGGTGTAGCAAACACCTGGGGCTATGGTGCGATGACCAATAGCTATAACGACATGATGAATGCCAAGGCGGCTTTGTACATTGGCTCTAACGCTGCAGAAGCGCATCCAGTGTCCATGTTGAGCTTGCTCCATGCAAAAGAAAATGGTTGTAAGGTGATCGTGGTTGATCCTCGTTACACCCGTACAGCGGCGAAGTCTGACCAATATGTTCGTATTCGCTCTGGTACAGATATTCCATTCTTGTTTGGTGTTCTGTATCACATCTTCAATAATGGCTGGGAAGATAAGAAGTACATCAATGACCGCGTCTACGGCATGGATGAGATTCGCAAAGAAGTCATGGAAAAGTGGACTCCAAAAAATGTTGAAGAAGCATGCGGAGTGCCTGAAGCGCAGATGTATAAAGTTGCTGAAACTATGGCGAAGAATCGTCCAAGCACATTGGTTTGGTGTATGGGTCAAACGCAACACACCATTGGTAATGCCATGGTGCGTGCATCCTGCATCCTGCAGTTAGCTTTAGGCAATATTGGTAAGTCAGGTGGTGGCGCGAATATTTTCCGCGGTCACGATAACGTTCAAGGTGCTACCGACGTTGGCCCTAACCCAGACTCATTGCCTGGCTACTATGGTCTCGCGGCGGGATCTTGGAAACACTTCGCCTCGGTGTGGGGTGTTGACTATGAGTGGATCAAAGGTCGCTACGCTCCCGATATGATGGAGAAGTCTGGCACTACCGTATCCCGTTGGGTTGATGCGGTGCTAGAGAAGAGCGACATGATTGACCAACAGACTAACGTCAAGGGTTTGTTCTTCTGGGGTCATGCTCCAAACTCACAAACACGCGGCTTGGATATGAAGCGCGCGATGGATAAGTTGGATTTATTGGTTGTTGTCGACCCTTATCCAAGTGCAACTGCAGCGATGGCGGCAATGCCGCCTGCTGAAGGTCAAGAGGTAAATAAGAATCGAAACGTTTACTTATTGCCTGCAACGACTCAGTTTGAAACAACGGGTTCTGCTACTGCTTCAAACCGTTCATTGCAATGGCGTGAGAAGGTGATTGATCCTTTATTTGAGTCTGTACCAGACCATGCGATCATGCAGGCCTTTGCAGATCGCTTAGGTTTTGGTGAAGAGCTCTCCAAGAACTATAAGATGCTCAATTCTAAATTTGCTGGAAAGCAATGGAGAGAACCTGAGATTGAATCTATCTTGCGTGAGATCAATCGTTCCGTATGGACGATTGGTTACACAGGACAAACTCCTGAGCGCTTGAAGGCGCACATGAGAATGGCTGGTGTATTTGATCCTAAGACTTTGAAGTCGCGCGGTGGTGTTGATCCTGTCACTGGTTACGATACTGCTGGTGACTACTACGGTTTACCTTGGCCTTGCTACGGTACTGCGGCAATCAAGCATCCAGGATCACCCAATCTCTATGACACTAGCAAGAGCGTTATGGAAGGTGGCGGTAACTTCCGTGCAAACTTCGGTGTTGAAAAAGATGGCAAGAATTTGCTTGCAGAAGATGGTTCTTACTCAAAAGGTTCTGCCATTACCACTGGTTACCCAGAGTTCGATCACGTATTTGTGAAAAAACTGGGTTGGTGGAATCAACTGACTGAAGAAGAGCAAAAATTGGCTGAAGGTAAGAACTGGAAGACGGACTTGTCCGGCGGTATCCAGCGTGTCGTTATGAAAAACGGCTGCCATCCATTCGGTAATGCAAAAGCCCGTGCGGTTGTATGGAACTTCCCAGATCCAATTCCAGTCCACCGCGAGGCGCTCTACAGTACTAATGAGCCAATGATGCGTAAGTACCCAACTTCCGCTGATAAGAAGAATTTCTGGCGCTTGCCAACTCTCTACAAGACTCTCCAAGATAAGAACTTGAATGAGAAGTTGTATGAGAAGTTCCCAATCATTTTGACCTCTGGTCGTTTGGTTGAGTACGAGGGCGGCGGTGATGAGACTCGTTCAAATCCTTGGTTGGCAGAATTGCAACAAGAGAACTTTGTCGAGATTAATCCGAAGGCAGCTGAAGCTCGTGGCATTAAGAATTGGGATTATGTGTGGGTTAAATCCCCAACTGGTGCCAAGATTAAAGTGCGCGCGCTCGTCACTGAGAGGGTCGATCAAGGTACTGCGTTTGTGCCATTCCACTTTGCAGGTTGGTGGCAAGGTAATGACTTGCGCAAATATTACCCAGAGGGTGCTGCCCCACTAATTCAAGGTGAGGCGGTAAATACCGCAACAACCTATGGCTATGACCAGGTGACGATGATGCAAGAAACAAAAACCACTATGTGTCAAATCGAAAAATTTGCCTAAGTCAAAAAATAAAGTCAGGAGAACACAATGGCAAGAATGAAATTTATTTGTGACACAGAGCGTTGCATTGAGTGCAACGGCTGTGTTACTGCTTGTAAGAACGATAACGAAGTACCTTGGGGTGTCAATCGTCGTCGTGTAGTTACTGTGAATGACGGCATCATCGGCCAAGAGAAATCGGTTTCTGTTGCTTGTATGCACTGTACCGATGCACCATGTATGGCTGTTTGCCCAGTAGATTGCTTCTATCGTACCGATGAAGGTGTGGTGTTGCATGACAAAGATATTTGCATCGGCTGTGGTTACTGCTCTTTTGCTTGCCCGTTTGGCGCGCCTCAGTTCTTGAGTAAAGGCGCCTTTGGTGTTCGTAGCAAAATGGATAAGTGCACATTCTGTAGCGGTGGTCCAGAGGTGAATGGTAGCGTTGCCGAGTTTGAGAAATATGGCCGTAATCGTTTGGCTGAGGGTAAGTTGCCTCTTTGCGCCGAGATGTGTTCTACAAAGGCCCTCATTGGTGGCGATAGCGAGGTAATTTCTAGCATTTACGCCAAACGTGTAGCTGTGCGTGAGGCCAATGGAAGATATCCAGGTAATGAAATTTTTGGTTGGTCGACTGCTTACGGCCCATCTGGTTCGCCAGCCCCAGCACCAACGCCTGCCGATAAAATTCCAGGAGCTAAATCATGAAACCCAATTTCAAAACTCTAGGCGTTTGTTTGGCAGCGGGTGCATTATTGATGGCCTGCTCCGAGCCGCCTGAAATTGCTGCTAAAGCAGCCAAGCGGCCGGATGTGGCGCCTTATATGGGGGCCGATAACGGCTTTATGACTAAGGGATGGACTCCTGGTGATCAAGCAAGTTGGACGGAGGCGATTAACAAGCGCAATCAGAAGCAGACCGAGTATTCACGCGCAAAGTGATCATCTAAACAACAATAAATAGAACGAAAACCGTTTAAGGAAATTTGTATGAATCGATCATTCTCTAAAGTTCTACGCACTTTGGTGGTGGCTGCTGGATTGTCAATGAGTCTTGCGAGCGGCGTGAGCTTTGCGGAGCGCACTCAAATGACTCCACTTCCTTCGCCTAGCGGGGTGGATCATCCCTTGTATGTACCCGCGAATCCAAGTGATCTGGCTAAGGGCAGTGAAGCTCAGGCTAGACCTGCAAATACTGCGCCTCCAGCAAGTCAATCTATTTGGCAATCTGCGAATGGCGACCCTTATAACTATGTCAGTATTCCTGATAAAGAGGCAAGCGTTCTGATTCAGCGTGCTGGCCAGCAATGGCGCGTGATTCGCAATGGTGTGATTACCGTTTATGGTGGTTGGCTCTTAGCTCTTGCTTTCTTCGGCGTGATTGCCATGTACACCATTAAGGGCCCAATTAAGTTGCATGCGCCTTTGTCGGGCACAAAAATCAAACGCTTTAATGCTTTTGATCGATTAACCCATTGGACAATGGCTTTTAGCTTTATTGCCTTGGCATTTACTGGCCTCTTGATTTTGTATGGCAAATATTTTGCTATGCCATTGATGGGTGGCGTTGCTTACGGCTCTTTCCTGATGGTTTGTAAAAACATCCATAACTTCACAGGTCCACTGTTTACATTGAGCATTGTGATTTTCTTCTTCCTCTTTGTTCGTAAGAATATTTTTGGAGAAGGGGACATGGCTTGGTTATTGTCATTCGGCGGAATTTTTTCTGGCAAGCATGTTCCGGCTGGATTCTTTAACTTTGGAGAAAAGTTTTGGTTCTGGTTTGGTATGGTCTTCCTCGGCTTGACGATTTCAGCTTCAGGATTTGTGCTCGATATGATTGTTCCTTTTATGGATATTCAGTACACCCGCGGCACTATGCAGTTGGCTAATATTATTCATAGCTCAGCCGCAATCTTGATGACCGCCATGGCAATGGGCCATATTTATATCGGTACTATTGGTATGCAAGGTTCAATTGACGGCATGAAGACTGGTTACGTTGATGCTACTTGGGCTAAAGAGCACCATGAGCTCTGGTACGACAAAATCAATAAATAAGGATATAGCCATGAAAAAAATCATTGCTTTTACATTCTGCGCGTTTGCAACTGCTTCAGTATTTGCTGCGCTCCCGCCCTTGTCTCCTGAGGCGCAGGAAGCTGCAGCATTAGCAAAGGCAAAAGCCGCTTATGGTGATAGGGTAGGCGCTTATCAACTATGCCAAGCGCAAAATCGGGTGGCGGATCGATTTAAAGTTTCTGGTACTCCAGCGCCCGCAGCATGCGTTGCTCCACCTCCATTTGTCGCACCAGTAGCTGCAGCCGCAGCACCAGCAGCGAAGTAATTAATCTGCTAACAACTCCTGATGCAGGTAGCGTTTAGCTGCTGATGTTTGAGGATTCGAGAAGAAAGGGCCTACGGGTCCTTTTTCTTTAATCTCTCCTTGATCAATAAATAGAATATATTCTGCCAATCTTTGCACTTGCGCAAGCTGATGAGAAGTGAAGATGACATTGGAGGATTGGCGATTAAATTGACGAATAATTTCTTCCACTTGTTCTGTGGTATTCGGATCCAAATTCGCAGTAGGCTCATCGAGTAGGACTAGCTTAGGTTTTTGGAGCATGGCTCGACCAAGGCATAGCTTTTGTCTTTCACCTGCAGATAGTTTATGCGCAGGTGTTCGAGCCAAGTGTTCTAGTCCAATTTTCTCCATCACCATCTGAATATCTGCAGCAGAGATTGTTGAGTCAGCATCTTGAACCATGCTGATATTGGTAAGTGTTGATGCTTTGATCATTGGCGTGTGATGGAGCACCAAGCTTGAGCGTATGGCCAGAGGGAAGTGCGTAACAGTACCAACCTCTGGTGAGATGAGTCCATCAATCAGCTTTAATAAGGTGGTTTTACCAGCGCCATTAGGGCCTATGCAGGCACATATTCGATCTGTTGGAATAATGGCATGTGGAATATTGAGAATGATTCGACCATTGCTTTTAACAATGACATCTTTGAACTCAATATATTGTTCAAACTGATCGGTCATATTAGCCATATCGACGTTCCGCAATCTGCCTAACAGTAAAGGTGAATAGATTTGCCAGCAGCACAATGGTGAGTAAAACCACACCTAGCGCCAAAGCCAATGGTAAATCCCCCTTGCTTGTTTCCAGGGCAATAGCCGTGGTCATAGTCCGTGTTGAGTGGTCGATATTGCCGCCCACAATCATGACTGCGCCCACTTCAGAGATCGCCCTTGCCAAGCCCGCTAAAACAGCGATAGTGAGAGAAAACCGACAATCCCAGAGTAACCACTTTAGCGAGGCTATCCTGGGAAGGCGCAGGGCTAAAAAGGCATCGCGATGAATTTTCCAGGAATCCTCCAGAATTTGGCGGCTCAGGGCCGCTATTAAGGGGGTTGTCAGCAGTGTTTGAGCCAGGATCATGCCCTTGGCAGTAAAAAGCCATCCCCACATCCCTAGGGGGCCAGAACGCGAGAGCAGGAGGTAGACGACCACGCCAACAATCACTGTTGGCACACCCATAAGGGTATTTAGTGCAACGGTGATGCTTTGCTTGCCCTGGAACTCTTCGGTAGCCAGGAGTGCGCCAATGGGTAGTCCAATCAGGGTGCCAAGGAATAGGGCGCTTAAGCTAACTTGAAGGGATACCAAAACAATGCCTATGACCCCTGCATCTAAATGCAGAAGAAGTTGAAAGGCATCCTGAAAGGTCTTTAACATGGGCACGATTCTAGCAAGGCAATGGCAAAATGGCGTAAATGCACATAATTTGTTTATTTTCGACCAATGGCTCAAATCATTTGCCTCTGTAACGAGGTCCTCGATCTCGATCTTCGTGAGTACCTCGACAGTCATCCAGTTGATTCGATTGATGAGTTGCGCGAGCAGGCTTCTATTTGCAACAAATGTATGCAATGCCAAGATTTGGTAGAGGGTGAAATTTATTTGGCTCGAGTACGGCGTCAACGAGCGGCAGGACAGTTTTAATGACTCGCAATAAAGCAGGTAGATTGAGTGTTATGACGATGAATGTGCATAAGGGGCTTTCCCCCTTGCATCGGCGGTCAACGATTTATGAATTGCGCCAGAAAATGCGCCAACATCACCCTGATTTGCTTTTCTTGCAAGAGCTACAGCAAGAGCATCGTGGCCGCATTCGGCGATTTGGGCAGTGGCCGATGACGGAGTTAACCCATTTCTTATCCGAAGATTTTTGGCATGACTCTCATTATGGAAAAAATGTTGAGTATCCAGATGGACATCATGGAAATGCAATCCTTTCAAAGAATCCTTTGCACAAGGGGCAAAATTACGACATATCGGCCTACCGATTTGAAAGGCGCGGTCTTTTGCATAGCGTGACACAGGTAGCGGGTATTTTTGTACATTGCTTTTGTGTTCATCTCGCCTTGTTTGAGCGGGGCCGAGAGCGTCAATTAAATGAAATCATTCGCTATATTGATACTTTGGCAGAGGGTGGGCCAGCTATTGTGGCGGGTGACTTTAATGATTGGCGCAATCGCGTCAGTCAGCCCATGCAAGCTGCTGGTTTTAATGAAGTTTTTGAAATGTTAACTGGCGCACCGGCTAAAACTTTCCCTAGCATTAAGCCGATGTTGCCGATGGATCGCATCTATGTGCGTGGCTTAAAAATTCATTCGGCAGAAATTTTGCATGAATGGTTAAAACTATCTGATCACCTTGGCATTACCGCGGAGCTTGAAATTCTATGAGTATTTTAAATTTTCTTCTAGGCTCTATTTTTGGATTCTCCTTATTTTGGGTTCCCGTTGCTCATGTGGTGATTGTGATTCTATTTGGTTTTCGCATGATTTCGGTACGAAGACCTGTTGGTGTTGCGATTGCTTGGTTTTTGATCGTGGTTCTCTTCCCATTAGTTGGTATCAGTCTTTATATATTGATTGGCGAGCGCCCCGTGGGTCGTAAGCTGACTCGGAAAATTGTCCGTATGGATCGTGAGTACGCGGCCATTACCGAAGAGATGCGAAAACGTTACTCAAGTGATAGAGATTTGCTACCGGTTGAGGGCAGAGCATTGAGTTTGTTGGCTCAATCAAAAAATGGTTCGCCAGTGATCGCTGGCAACAAAATTGAACTCTTTACAAACTCTTTAGATATTTTGCAGGATTTTATTGATGAAATTAATCGAGCCCAGAAAACCTTACACCTAGAGTTTTACATTTGGGCTTTGGGTGGAGATGCCGATCGGGTTGGCGAAGCTTTAATTACTGCGGCTAAGCGTGGCGTCGCATGTAGGGTCCTACTGGATTCTCTTGGGAGTAAAGAATGGTTTAAATCGAACTGGCCAAAGCGCTTCAGAAATGCTGGCATTCAAGTAACAGAAGCGTTACCTATTCAGATTGGTCGATTTCAATTTCGCCGTGCCGATCTCAGATTGCATCGAAAAATATTCGTGATTGATAACCAGATAGTCTGGACCGGAAGCATGAATATGGTTGATCCTCGTACCTTTAAGCAGGATTCTGGCGTGGGTGAGTGGGTTGATGCAATGGTGAGAATCGAGGGGCCTGTAGCTTCTCAGTTTGAGCTGACATTTTCCTTTGATTGGAGTGTTGATAATCCCAAAATTAACCACTTTAATGACGTGATGCCAGTGCCTAATCCTGCTGAGGGCAAGGCTTTAGCTCAAGAGTTTTCCTCTGGCCCTGTGTATCGGGATGATATTTTGTATCAAGTATTGCTATCGGCCATCATGGATGCGCGTGAAGAGTTGACAATCACTACGCCGTATTTTGGCCCCGATGACGGCTTGATTCAGGCCCTGATGGCGGCTGCTGGTCGTGGTGTCAAGGTGACCCTAATTGTTCCCAAGCTGAATGATTCAACACTGGTTGCTTGGAGTAGTAAAAGTTTTTACGCTGATTTAATGAGTGCTGGCGTCAATATTGCTGAATTTCATGGCGGACTTCTCCATACCAAGAGCTTGTTGATTGACAAGCGGATTGCAATCTTTGGCTCAGTGAACTTTGATCAACGTAGCTTGCGTTTAAATTTTGAAATTAGCTTAATTGTTTATAACCAAGAGTTTTGTGAAAAGCTGGAAACTTTGATTGAGTCCTATTTGGCGCAATCTGATATGGTTGATTTAAAGGTCTGGAGCAAAAGACCTCGTTGGCGCGTGATGCTTGAAAACGCGGCGCATCTTGCCTCTCCCTTGCTGTAATTTGACCTAAAACTGAATATGTGAAGGCCATACCAAAGAAGATCAGCTTGGTTCTGGCTGTAGCATACTGTGGAAATCATGAAAATCATTTTTGAATCTAAGGCATCTGATTAATGGATCATTTGCTCCACCAATTTTTTGATTTCTTTGGGATGCCATCTGTTGGCTTACCAGCTGTATTTTTCAGCGCTTTTATTTCCGCTACACTTTTACCAGTTGGCTCCGAGCCAATACTTTTTGGATATATCACAATCAATCCTCATTATTACTGGATAGCCATTGGGGTTGCGACAATCGGCAATACTTTGGGTGGGATGTTTGACTGGTGGCTAGGCCTGCTCAGTAGAAACAGTTTTGAATCTTTAAAAGGGCCGACTCACGGACGCATGCAGCGTTGGTTAGAGGCGCGTGGCCCCAAAATGCTCTTACTGTCCTGGCTACCTGGGTTTGGTGATCCTTTATGTCTTGCGGCTGGGTGGCTTAGATTGCCTTGGAGACCTTGCTTGGCCTACATGGCTGCTGGTAAGCTATTTCGCTATTTGACGATGACATGGCTACTAACGCTCATCCCAACTAGTTTTTGGCAGCAATTGGGGCAATGGCTCCATTTAACCTAAGTCTTCCGTTGTATTCTATATTTTTGTTGTAACTAATTTTAGGGGATCAGTATGTCTCAGTTAAAAGGTAAAACAGCTCTGGTTACAGGTTCAACCAGTGGCATTGGCTTGGCAATCGCTATTGGGTTGGCAAAGCAGGGTGCCAATATTATGGTGAACGGCTTTGGTGAGAAAGATGCCGCGATTGCTGCAATTAAGGCCTGTGGTGTTGAGGTTGATTATCACGGCGCCGATATGAGTAAGCCAGTTGAAATTGAAGATTTGATTGCGCAAACTGAGAAGCGTTTTGGCTCACTGGACATATTAATCAATAACGCTGGTATTCAGCATACCGCTAGTGTTGAGGATTTTCCTGCCGATAAGTGGGAATCGATTATTGCCATCAATTTGAGTTCTGCTTTTTACACATCGCACCATGCTTTGCCGGGTATGAAGCGGCGTAATTGGGGGCGTATTATTAATATCGCCTCGGTTCATGGCTTGGTGGGCTCAATACAAAAGTCCGCTTATGTTGCGGCAAAGCATGGCATCGTTGGCCTGACAAAAGTTACTGCGCTCGAGAATGCAAAAACTGGCATTACCTGTAATGCGATTTGTCCGGGTTGGGTGCTTACACCGTTAGTTCAAAAGCAAGTTGATGCAAGGGCAGAACGCGAGGGCATCTCTAATGAGGCGGCTAAGGATGCATTGGTTTCAGAGAAGCAGCCATCAGGTAGCTTTGTGTCCCCAGAGCAGCTAGCGGCGTTGGCGGTATTTCTTTGTGGTCCCGATGCTTCCGAGGTTCGTGGCGCCGCCTGGAATATGGATGGTGGTTGGACGGCCCAGTAATTTACTGAGCCGTGCCCTGAAAAACTTATTCTGCGCTAATTTTTCGGTCAGCAATAATTTTTGCCCAGGTTGCGGATTGACTGGCAATGTACTTGGCCAACTCTTCGCGACTGCCTGGGTTTGGAGCAAGGCCATGCTCAGCCAATTGCTTGTTAGTTGCCTTGTCATTGAGTGCGGCAACCAAAGCTTTATTCCATTTTTCTAGAATAACTTCAGGCGTTTTACCGGGCGCAACGAAGGCGTACCAGTTAGATGCATCAAATCCAGGATAGCCTGACTCTGCAATAGTTGGCACATTAGGCAGGGTGGGGGCACGCTTCAATCCTGTGGTTGCCAGGGGGATTAATTTACCGTTTTTGATATACGGATCGGCCGTCGCTAGCGCAGAGTAGTAGGCTAATATGCGATTGCCCAAGAGATCAACCATTGCCGGACTGCCACCTTTGTAGGGTACGTGAACGGTGTCGATATCCGCCCGAGCATTGAGTAGCTCGCCCTGAAGATGGGAGGCGGATCCGCTGCCAGTTGAGGCAAAGGTAATTTTGCCTGGATTTTTCTTGGCAAGAGCCACAAAATCTTTAAAGTTTTTTACTCCCAGTGCGGGTGTTACTACCAGCACGTTCGGGAAGGTGACGCCCATCGTCAATGGTGCCAAATCCTTTTGTGGGTCATAGGGCAATTTCATGAGGTGAGGGGCAATCGAAAGTGGGCCGATAGAGCCAAAAAGGATCACTGAGCCATCGGTTGGGGCGTTTGCAGTAAATGCGTGGGCAATGTTACCGCCAGCGCCAGGTTTATTGTCCACAATGACATTTTGACCCAAGTCCTCGCTGAGTTTTTTGGCGATAACTCGGGCGGCGTTATCTGCTGAGCCTCCTGCGGCAAAACCGACCACCATGGTGATGGTTTTATTTGGGGGGAATTCTTGACCCACACCAATTGAGAGTTGACCAAGCAGGCCCATGGCTAGTATTGCTCTAAAAATGTTTGGCAGTTTCATTGTTAACCTCAAAAGCAGATGATTAAGACGGGCAGCAGTTCTTGCGCCTAGGCTATCTTACCAGTCGTGATGATGTCCTTGTTTGACGTCAAATTGAGATTCTAAAACCTAAAAATACTGCATAGAAGCAGTCTAAATGGGGATTTCAGGCCAAAATTTCCATTTTTACCTCGCTAAAACAAAAATATCAGAATCGACTATAGTTATCCCCAATAAAGCCTATATACGGAAACGTTAACAAACCCTTTAAGGAAGCCACAATGGAACATACATTACCCCAACTGCCCTATGCTTTGGATGCGCTTGCGCCATTTATCTCAAAGGAAACTCTTGAGTTTCACTATGGCAAGCATCACCAAACCTATGTCACGAATTTGAATAATTTAATTAAGGGTACTGAGTTCGAAAATTCCTCATTGGAAGACATTGTTAAAAAATCTGCCGGTGGTGTTTTTAATAATGCGGCCCAGGTGTGGAACCATACTTTTTATTGGAACAGCATGAAGCCAAATGGCGGCGGATCTCCCGTTGGCGCTCTAGCTGATGCGATTAATGCTAAGTGGGGCTCATTTGATAAGTTCAAAGAGGAGTTCACAAAATGCGCTGTAGGTACTTTTGGCTCTGGATGGGCTTGGTTGGTTAAGAAGGCTGATGGAAGCTTGGATTTGGTTTCTACAAGTAATGCCGCAACACCACTCACTACCGATGCAAAACCATTGATGACCTGTGATGTATGGGAGCATGCGTATTACATCGACGCTCGTAATGCGCGACCTAAGTATTTAGAGAATTTTTGGAATGTAGTAAATTGGGATTTTGCAAACCAAAACTTTTCTTAAATGTATTCAAACACTTTTAATAATCTGATATAGGAAATATTTCATGTCATCTATTTTTACTTCATTGGGCCGTACCGTTTTAGCGGGTTTTGTGCTTCTCGTTTTAATTGTTCTGGCTTTAGGCGCTAATTTAAGTTCTGTTGAGCTGCCTTTCATCTTCCGTTGGATTCATGTAATGGTTGGCGTTATGTGGATTGGTTTGCTCTGGTACTTCAATTTTGTGCAGATTCCTTCTATGGCAAAAATCCCTGATGAGCAAAAGCCAGCTATTGGTAAAGTCATTGCTCCAACAGCCTTGTTTTGGTTCCGTTGGGCCGCTTTATTTACAGTAGTTAGTGGTTTGATTCTCTCGGTATTGAATGGTTACGCTCACCAAGCATTCGCCTTGCAAGCGCCATTCCGCGCAATCGGCTTGGGGATGTGGATTGCTTTGGTAATGGCTTTCAATGTTTGGTTCATTATTTGGCCAAATCAAAAGCGCGCCCTAGGTATTGTTGCTGTTGAGCCAGAGGTAAAGGCGAAATCGGCACGCGTAGCCATGTTGACTTCACGTTTCAACACAATGCTATCTATTCCAATGTTGTTCTTGATGGTGGTTCAGTCACATAACACTACTTGGTTTGTGATTGTGTCTTAATTGAATCAATCGCGTTAATCAAAAGGCCCGCTATGCGGGCCTTTTTTATTGTGAAATCACTCAAACACACTATGCCAATATTGGCGGCAATTCTTTAGTAAGAGCAGCTCTTTGAGCTGTTGCAGCACCAAGTAGTGCAAAGCCAAGCAGTTTTCCTTCGGCAGATTCAAATCGCGCTTCCATCCCATTTTCAACGGGGGTGATCTTCCATTCACCGGCAGCACCCTTTGCTGGAGGAGAGACGATGGTAGGTAGGGATGGTGTTTTCACCATTACAGGCATAGCCGGATAGGAGAGTGTTGCTTCCTGTCCAAGGAGATTGGGGGCCAATACTCGAGCAGCCTGCATGATTGGCATCACATAGGGTAATACCAGGCCATCAACTTGAGCGCAGTCCCCAATAGAGAAAATGTTTTGAATGCTAGTTTGCAGCTGGCGATTCACAGAAATACCAACATCAGTTGCAATTCCAGCAGCCTTAGCTAATTCAAGGCGTGGTTTAAGTCCCACGGCGGAGAGAAATACATCGCTGGTAATAACTGTGCCGTTGGCTAATGTCACTTGCACTCCATTGCCTACCTCGTCAATTGATTGAACCGTAGTGCCAAAGTGCCAGCGGATTCCGCATTCACTTAGCTTGTCCTGTAAGGCCTGTGCTGCGGCTTGTGGGAGCAGTCTTCCCAAAGCCTGGGGTGCTAAATCAATTACATCAACTTCATAGGATCCAATAGCCAGATCGTTTGCAAACTCGCAGCCAATCAGTCCCGCGCCTAAAATAGCAACCCGTTTTTTACCCGCAATGGCATTACGAAACTTCGCGTACTCCTCGAGGTCATTGACAGTAATGACTTTGTCAGTGGCATTCCCTTGTAAGGGGAGTCGAATTTGGTCTGCGCCTAAACATAGCACCAGTTTTCCATAAGGTAGCAATCCTTTTGAGGTTTCGATCGTTTGAGAATTGCTGTTGATTGCCAGAACATCTGTCTCGCCTAAAACCGTAATCCCGAGTTGGGTTGCCATGCCTTCCGCATTCATTGAGATTAATTGCTCTGCACCCTTATTACTGGCTAGCGCTGTCGATAGCATTGGCTTTGAGTAGGAGTATCCAGGCTCTCGCGTTACTAAAGTGATGGAGATATCTTTATCCAGCTTACGAATTTCACGGATAACGGTGTACCCAGCTAATCCGCTACCAATAATAACGATTGCGGACGAGGATTGTTGATGATGTTGATCCAAAGCTGGGCTCCCTGATGAGGCGTTTAAATGATGATTGCTGCGAGTACTTTTTGATGGCGAATGAGATTAATGATTAGATCTGAACCATCTCAAAGTCTGCTTTTGAAACTCCGCAGTCTGGACACTCCCAGTCGTCTGGAATGTCGGCCCAAGCAGTGCCTGGCGCTATCCCATCTTCCGGTAAGCCTTTTGCTTCGTCATAGATAAAGCCGCATACGATACATTGCCAAGATTTCATGATATTTCCTTAAGTGAATGGGGTAAGTTTAAATTTAATTAGGTTTTATTTCTGATGAGGCTTATTGGTTAGCAAACTCTTTTGCCTTTTCTAATGCTTTTTTGTAGTGATTTGCATGACGCTCCTCAACATTTGCCAAGGCTGCAAAGCGTTTCGCTGCCTTATTGAGCATGGCTTGGAATTGCTCGGCATGCTCTTTAGATTCTGCGATCTGCTCATCAATTTCCGCTACTGCTGCAGCATTTCCTTCCTCTACTGCTGTTTTGCGGAATGTTGGATACATTTCCGTGTATTCATAGGTTTCACCTTCAATGGCAATTTCTAAGGCACGGGCTGGGGTAATGCTGCTAGCGGGATAGAGTAAATCTAAGTGGCCAAATGCATGCATGACTTCCTGATCGGCGGTTGCTTCAAAGATTTCGGCGGTTTCAATGTCGCCAGCAGCTCGTGCCAACTTAGCAAAATAGCGATATTTGATGTGAGCCATGGATTCTCCTGCAAATGCAGATTCCAAGTTTTGGATAGTTTTAATTTCAGGGCGTGCCATTGTTTATTCCTCTAAAGTTAGTTAATTAACGGTGTTAATCACCATGGAATGGATTCTGCGCCTAAAATTATTATCAGTCCAATGAATAATAATGATATTATTTATCAAATAAATTGATTAATGGAGTTTTTCAAGTTATGACTGCACTTCCTTCATTGCGACAACTGCGTTATTTTGTGGCGATTGCCCAAGAGTTGAACTTTACACGCGCCGCGGAGGCTTGTTTCGTGGGTCAATCCACTCTAAGTGCAGGCTTGAAGGAGCTTGAGGATAGTTTGGGTGTGCGTTTGGTAGAGCGCGACCGACAAAATGTTGCCATTACGCCGGTAGGTCTGGAGATCTTAACTAGAGCAAAGGCGATCTTGGCTTCATCAGAGGACTTGGTCGAGTATGCGGGGGCCGCTGGCAGGCCAATGGCTGGTACGGTGCGACTTGGCGTCATTCCGACAATTGCTCCATTTCTACTCCCCAATGTGATGCCAGATATTCGGGCGCGTTTTCCAGATTTGAAAATCGCTTTACGCGAAGATCTCACTGCAAATCTATTAACTCGACTTGTGGAACATCAGCTTGATTTCATTTTGATTGCCTTGCCGTATGAAACGTCAGGGCTATTGGTCAAGGAGTTGTTTGATGATGAATTTTGGTTGGTAGCAGGAGAGGATGATCCAGCGCTCAAAGGCAAGGAGATTTATCTGCCAGCCAAAATGGCTGAGCGCTTATTACTTTTGGAAGAGGGTCACTGCCTCCGAGAGCACACCTTACAAGCGTGCAAGCGTCCAGATGTTCGCAAGGCGGATGGAATGGAGGCGACAAGTTTACTTACCCTCCTACAAATGGTGGAGTCTGGCATGGGTATCGCCTTGTTGCCTGAGATAGCTGTCAATGGCGGCTTATTAAATGGCACGCACCTGGTTGCCAAGCCTCTAGCTCCACCTGCGCCTAAGAGAGTCATTGCCTTAGTCGCTCGCGCCTCTACCGCACATTTAGATGAGTTCGAGGCTTTTTCCAACTGTATTCAGGAGCGCTTTCAGAAGCGTGAAAAAATATCTCGTAGTACCGTTAAAAGCGCTGCCAAAAAATAAGTTGTATTCAGCAAATTCATCGCTTTCTTGCTAAAGTAAGTGATCTAGTAACGTCAATCATCTGCAAAGAAAGAGTCTTCATGTCCGGAAAAGAAATTATGTTCACCCCAGTCAAGCTTGGGGCTATTGAGTTAAAAAATCGCCTTGTGATGGCGCCTTTAACTAGAATGCGAGCCATTGATGGTGACGTGCCCAACCCCTTGGCTCAGACCTATTACAGTCAAAGAGCGGGGGCGGGCTTGATTATTACTGAGGCGACTCAAATCTCTCCCCTGGGTAAGGGCTACCCAGCAACACCAGGGATCTATTCTCCCGAGCAGACTGCTGCATGGAAGAAGATTGTCGAGGCAGTGCACGCAAAGGATGGCAAGATTGTTGCGCAGTTATGGCATGTGGGTCGCATTTCACATTCTTCCTTGCATTCAGAGCAGGGTATGCCAGAGGCCCCTTCGGCCATAGCGCCGGCAGGGCAAACTTACGGTGCCGACTGGCAGTTGCATGATTACGAAACCCCAAAGGCAATGACTCTTGATGATATTGCTAGATTGCTCAATGAGTTCACGCAGGCGGCGAACAATGCCAAGGCCGCGGGATTTGATGGTGTAGAAATTCATGCGGCGAACGGTTATTTATTAGATCAGTTTTTGCAAGACAAGACCAATCAACGCAATGATCAGTATGGTGGCTCAATAGAAAATCGTTTACGTTTATTGGGTGAGGTGATTGAGGCGGTTGCAAAGGTTTTCTCAAATGATCGTATTGGTGTGCGCCTATCGCCCTATGGCAGTTTTAATGACATTGCCGATAGTGATCCAGTCGCTTTATTTAATGCGGCGATTCAAAAGCTCAATGGATACTCTTTGGCCTATGTGCATATGATTGAGCCGCGCTCAACAAGCGCGGGCGGAAATGATCAGGTCAATGAAGAGGCGCCAGTTACATCGGAGATGTTCCGCGCCGCTTATCAAGGAAAATTTATCAGCGCAGGGGGTTATGACCAGGCAATGGGCGAAGCTGTATTGGAGGCCGGCCTAGCTGATGCTGTAGCTTATGGGCGTTGGTATATTTCCAATCCAGATTTGGCGGAGCGCTTCCAGAAGAATGCACCACTTAATCCCTATAATCGCGCTACTTTTTATGGTGGCGGAGAAGTTGGATATACCGACTACCCAACGCTGTAGCTTGCATCGTGCTTGCGCAAATAAGATCTCTTAGTAAAAAAGAGATCTTATTTTTTATCTTCCGGGTCTTTGAGAAGGCCGTAGTGATTTGCCACCAATAGGAATGCGATTGATGCGCAACCCATGGCAAAAAATTCCCATTGATGAAGCATTGCTGTGCCTATCACGGTCATCAGAATTGTCCAGCCCACAGCCATTTTGGCTTTTTTGCTTAGCGGTTTCATAAATATGTAAGTGAGTCAGTTTAAGAGTTATTTAATGGATAGGCGCGCTTTTGCGCTGAGTTCGGCCGTGCTTCCACGTTTATCTAATTGGGATAGTCGAAGGGCCTCAACTTCAAAGTCAATTTGAGCTGGATGGAATTCAGTATTGCCCAAATGAATAACATAAGTCCAGACTAGCTCACGACCACGATTTTTATAGACATCGACAACGCGTTTCATTTTGTGCCGCCTATAGGGTTAAGTGGTCCATTTGGTGGGCTAATGCTTTGCTTGAGGTCAATAAGATTTCGTGGGTCTATGCGAATCACTCCGCCTCTTGGACTGTCAATATCAGCAATTAAAAAGAAGGCTATCGAAACCATCATTGGGAAAATCATGAAGAGGCCGATATTGCTTTTAAAGTTTCTCGCGCCAAATCCAACGAGAATATTTGCCCCAATGGCGATTGCTGCCATCAGCCACCACGCTGCGGTCGGGATTCGGTTCCACCAGGCTGCTTGGGTATAGCCCCGCGCGTTAATGACATCATTCATTCCAGAGATGGTGAGAGCGATGGTCGGAGTGGATTGAGAGCGGGCTATGGGGAGAACTTCATTCCACAAGGCATTCTCTAGTTCAGTTGTGCGCTGGATAATTTGTTTGGCAGTCTCTCGATCTTGTTTGGAATAAAACAAGATCCGCTGATCAAGGTAAGCAATTAAGAGCTCTTTGACTGCATCCGCAGTCTTGCTGGGAAGTAGGTCGGCCCTTAAGAATTCGGTTCCAATGGCATTTGCTTCAGCTTCCTCGTAATTTTGTCTTAAGTCATAGCGAGCAATGGCCATCGAGAAGGTAAAGCCAATAATCAGGCCGAGCAGGGTAAGGGTTGCCGATTGAATGATGCCAAGATCAGTCGACGTCTCCGTATCCTTGGTGCGGTATTTGCTCAGCACTGTGTTGCCAAACCAAACTGAGGCAGATAACGCTATAACTGAGATAGCAAATACAGCTAGAGGGGAATTGGCGAGATGTGGAATATTAAAAAGTCCCTGGATACAGAATATCTTTAGTGACATTCTGGATATCTCGGTGACCCGTAAAGGCCATGGTGATATCTAATTCATTCCGAATAATTTCTAGGCACTTAGTGACACCAGCCTCACCCATTGCCCCTAATCCGTAGAGAAAAGGGCGGCCAATCAGGGTGCCGCGCGCACCCAGTGCCCATGCCTTGAGTACATCTTGACCAGAGCGAATGCCGCCATCCATCCAGACTTCAATATCTTTGCCTACGGCATTGACGATTCCAGGTAGCGCTTGAATACTCGAGATTGCGCCATCCAATTGACGTCCACCATGATTCGAAACAATGAGCGCATCCGCCCCAGTGTTTGCCGCTAAGCGCGCATCTTCTTCATCCAAAATGCCTTTAATAATGAGCTTTCCGCCCCAGAGTTTTTTGATCCACTCAACATCATCCCAGCTCAAGCCCGGATCAAATTGTTCCGCAGTCCAAGAGGAGAGTGAGGACATATTACCGACGCCAGTGGCGTGACCCACAATATTGCGGAAGGTTCTGCGCGGGGTCATGGCCATGCCCATGCACCAACGTGGCTTGGTCATCATATTGATGATGTTGGCGATAGTGAGTTTTGGCGGCGCGGATAGTCCATTCTTGAGATCTTTATGGCGTTGCCCCAAAATTTGTAGATCTAATGTAAGAACAAGTGCTGAGCATTTTGCTGCTTTAGCGCGCTCAATAAGGCGCTCAATAAAGCCACGGTCTTTCATAACATACAGCTGAAACCAAAAAGGCTTCGTAGTCCGCTCAGCAACATCTTCGATGGAGCAGATGCTCATGGTCGAAAGACAAAATGGCACGCCAAATTTTTCAGCAGCACGTGCTGCTAGGATTTCACCATCGGCATGTTGCATGCCGGTTAGTCCGGTCGGTGCCAATGCAACGGGCATGGCAACCTCTTGGCCAACCATCGTAGTTTTGGTGGTACGGTTGGTCATGTCTACTGCAACGCGTTGCCGTAGTTTGATTTTCTGGAAATCCGATTCATTGGCGCGGTAGGTGGATTCAGTCCAAGATCCAGAGTCCGCGTAGTCATAGAACATCTTAGGAGTGCGTTTTTGATGTAGCACTCTTAAGTCTTCAATATTGGTGATGATGCTCACATAAATCCTTATATTTGCCGCCATCAAACGATGGCTACTGGTAATTTAAGCTCTATCTTAGCAATACCGTAGACTTGTTTCTACAATGCCAAGTCCAAGCCTCTTTTGGATCTTCGACCATCATTTTCCTGTTTATTTGTCTTTTATGCCCCAGTTAGCCCTTTCAACGGTCTTATACCTACTGCTCGCTACCATTCTATGGGCGGCAAATGCAATTGCTGGGCAATTATTGGTGGCAAGTATTTCGCCGGTGACCCTCAGTAGTGTCCGCTGGGGGTTGGCAGCCTTAATACTTTTACCTCTGGGTTGGCGTGTTTTTCTACCCGATAGCCCTTTATGGCGCTATAGACCCCGTTTTTTGCTTTTGGGTTTGCTTGGGGTGGGCAGCTACAACGTATTGCTGTATTTGGCGCTACAGACCTCTACAGCAATTAATGTGACCTTAATTGGGGCAAGCATGCCGATTTGGATGTTGCTGATCGGCGCTATTTTTTATCAGGTAAGGCCGACGTTTTTGCAGGTAATCGGAGCGGCAGTCTCCTTAGCTGGTGTGATTGTGGTCTTAACCAGGGGTGTGCTCGACAGCCTGCTCTCTATGCAGGTGGTAATGGGCGATTTATTCATCATGTTGGCAACAATCTTATGGGCTTTTTATAGCTGGATGATTAGTAGGCCGGGCGAGAGTACCGAGAGACAGTGGCCTTGGGCGCAATTCTTAATGGCGCAGGTAATGATTGGTCTTTTTTGGACAATGTTGGCTGATGGCGTAGAGATTGCCACTGGTTTCGCCTTTATTGATCTCAATTTCTGGACTGGGGCATTGATTATGTTCGTGGCAATTGGGCCATCATTGATCGCTTACCGCTGTTGGGGTTTGGGCGTGAATGGCGCAGGACCAACGGTTGCCGCTTTTTTTGCAAACCTTATCCCGCTATTCACGGCTCTTTTATCTGCCGCAATTTTGGGTGACCCGCCTAGGCTATTTCATGGGCTTGCATTCCTCATGATTGTGGGTGGCATATTGATTTCTGCGCTTAGACGGGATCCTCAATAAGTCGGTATCCTTGACCCTGGTCTAGGAATGAATCGCAAAAAAACGGTACATTTATGCCTTTACCCATTTCAAATTTACTGAGTCTTTCTTATGGTTGATGTTTTAGTTGTTGGCGGTGGTAATGCAGCACTTTGCGCTGCTTTGGTTGCCAGGGAGGCGGGCGCTAGTGTGATACTACTTGAGGCCGCTCCTAAAGAGTGGCGTGGTGGAAACTCGGTTCACACTCGCAACATCCGCTCGATGCACGATGAACCGCAAGATGTTTTGCTTGATGCCTACCCTGAGGAGGAATATTGGCAGGATATGCTCAAGGTAACTGGTGGGTTGACTGATGAAAAATTGGCTCGACTGGTAATTCGGTCCACCTCGAATTGTCGTGGGTGGATGCAAAAGCATGGCGTACGATTCCAGCCATCACTTTCAGGCACATTAAATTTATCCAGAACCAACGCATTCTTTATGGGTGGCGGCAAGGCTTTAGTCAATGCGTATTTTCGTAGCGCTGAAAAATTAGGTATTGCCATTCGATATAACTCTGCGGTGGATTCCTTGGATATTCAGAATGGGGAATTTAAGGCTGCTTACGTTGGTGGCGAGAGAATCGAAGCGAAGACTTGTGTTCTGGCCGCCGGAGGATTTGAGTCGAATCGTGATTGGTTGGATGAGGCCTGGGGCGTCAATGAATATGGTGAGCACCCAGCAAAAAATTTCCTTATTCGAGGTACACGTTATAACAATGGGGTCTTGCTCAAGCAATTGTTGTCAATGGGTGCGGATTCTGTAAGCGATGCTACTCAGGCACACATGGTTGCCGTAGATGCGCGCGCACCTTTGTATGATGGCGGCATTTGTACTCGAGTCGATTGCGTTTCTTTTGGAATTGTTGTCAACAAAGATGCTCAGCGCTTTTCAGATGAGGGCGAGGATTTTTGGCCTAAACGGTACGCGTTTTGGGGTCGCTTAGTAGCCCATCAGCCCACTCAAATTGGATACTGCATCATTGACTCGAAAGTATTAGGGCGCTTTATGCCACCCGTATTCCCCGGAGAGAAGGCTGATACTTTAGAAGAGCTGGCGAAAAAGTTAGGCCTAAATCCAGATGCATTATTGGAGACGGTAGCGAAGTACAACGCTGCTTGTAAGGTTGGCACTTTTGATCATACCGTCCTAGATGATTGCCATACTGAAGGGATTGAGCCGGCAAAAACACATTGGGCTCTGCCAATTGATACTGGCCCATTCTTTGGTTACACCCTCAAGCCAGGCATCACATTTACCTATCTTGGACTCAAGACAGATGAGACAGCGGCAGTGAGATTTAATGGTCAGCCAAGTAAGAATCTTTTTGTCGCTGGTGAGATGATGGCTGGAAACGTATTGGGTAAGGGTTATGCGGCAGGTGTTGGCATGGCTATTGGCACTGTTTTTGGCCGATTGGCTGGTGCAAGCGCAGCGCAAGTGGTAATGAGCAAAAAGGAAGAGACGTATGCAGCAGCTTAAAAGTTTAATTGATGAGGCTGCGGTCTTGGCATCTGGTGCTCCGGAGGTAGAGGCGAGCCGCATGTTGCAAATTTGTAATGCCTGTCGTTATTGCGAAGGATTTTGCGCTGTGTTTCCGGCAATGACTCGTCGCATTGATTTCAATCCTGCGGAGATGCGCTATCTAGCTAATCTGTGCCATAACTGCGGCGCCTGTTTACATGCCTGTCAATATGCGCCGCCACATGAGTTTGGAGTCAATATACCTAAGGTGATGGCTCAGGTCCGGGGCGAGACTTACACTTCTTATGCGTGGCCTAAGTTGATGGCAAGCGCTTATCGCAATAACGGCATCACCGTAGCGTTGGCGACATCTTTGAGTTTGATTGGGTTTTTATTAATCACTCAATTTCTCAATGGGTCGCTATCAACAACATTAAATAACGGAAATTTTTACGCGGTGTATTCTCACAATACTCTGGCGTTACTCTTTGGCGCAGTTTTCCTGTTTGCGATATTCGCCTTAGCCGTTGGTCTTACAAGGTTCTGGACTAGTATTGCTACCGGAAATTATTCCTCTGCAGCGACAACCGAAGCCGTGCATGACGCTCTTACACTCAAGTATCTGGGCGGTGGTCATGGGGAAGGTTGCAATAATGAAGATGATCGTTTCTCTCTATGGAGGAAGCGCTTTCATCACTTTACTTTCTATGGATTCTTGCTTTGCTTTGCTGCAACGAGTGTAGCCACCTTGTATCACTACCTACTCGGATTGCAAGCGCCCTATGCGTTGACGAGTTTGCCTGTCATCTTAGGCACTCTCGGTGGAATCGGATTACTGGTTGGCCCGGCGGGTTTGCTGTATTTAAATATCATGCGCAGTGCTGAGCACGGAGATCGAAGTCAGAGGCCTATGGATAGGGCTTTCATCATACTTTTATTTCTCATTAGTCTATCCGGCTTGATTTTGCTCGCATACCGTGAGACTGCTAGTATGCCGGTCTTGCTCTCAATTCATTTGGGCTTTGTGATGGGATTCTTTTTAACTATGCCATACGGTAAGTTTGGACATGGTTTTTATCGTTTGTTGGCATTGCTCAAAAATTCAATTGAGAAGCGTCAAAAAAATAGCATGTTGTTTGGTTCAGATTAAATCTACGGAGAAGAGATAATGAGATTAATTACTTTTAAGCGCAATGGTTCAACTACCCCTGAGATCGGTGCTCGTTTGCCTAATCCAGGTGGCGACAAAATTCTGCCTTTTGCTGATTGTGCGAAATTAAAGAAGGTTGAGAATTTCCCAATCGGTATGAAGGAGTTCTTGCGCGCTGGTTCAGCGACGATGGAGCAGGCTAAATCTTGGGTGAAAACCGCACATGAAGAAGCTGCCAGTATTCTTCTAGATCCAAAGGCAATCACATATTTGCCGCCCATTATCGATGCTGAAAAGTTCTTGTGTGTTGGAAAAAACTATCGCACTCACCTAGAAGAATTGAAGCGTACTAATTTAATTAAAGAGATTCCACAGGAGCCAACATCTTTTATTAAATTGAATTCCTGTTTGTCAGGGCATCAGGCGAAAGTGATTCGTCCAAAAGGGGTAAGTCGCCTGGACTACGAGCCTGAACTCGTTTTTGTAATAGGTAAACGAGCGCTTGGTGCAAAAAAAGAAGAGGCCATGAATTATGTGGCGGGCGTTACTATTCTGAATGACCTGACTTGCCGTGATTTGCAGTTGCGTGAAGTTGCTTCGGGCTCGCGCTTTTGGACTGCAAAAAATATTCCTGGATTTGGACCTCTCGGCCCTGAAATTGTTACGATCGATGAGATACCAAATGTATACGACCTATGGATGACTTGCTCTGTAAACGGAGAAGAGCGGATGAGAGTCAATACTTCTGATCAAATCTGGAAAATCTCAGACATTCTGGAGCATTTTTCTAGATTTATTCCGATTGAGGCTGGAGATATGTTCTCTACAGGTGCCCCAGGTGGCGTTGCCGTAGGTAAGGAAAATGCCGAAGATTTTTACTTAAAGCCAGGCGATGTGGTGGAGTGTTCAATCGATGGTATCTCCACATTGAGCACAACTATTGTTGACGAGGTCTAAGATGAGCTTAGTGAAGTTTGCATTTCCCTTATGTGTTGTGATTGCGAATTTACTGCTTGCCACTCCCACATTCTCCCAGGGGGTTGATACCTTTCCAGCGAAAACGATTAAGGTGATTGTGCCGTTCCCGCCAGGCGGTGGTGCAGATACGCTGATTCGTTTGTTGACACCTTCGCTCACCGAGGCCTGGAAACAATCCTTAGTTGTTGAAAATCGTCCAGGTGCAAGTGGTTCTATTGGTGCCGAGTTGGTAGCCCAATCGGCTCCGGATGGCTATACCTTACTCATGGGCTCTACGGCCGCAGTGACCGATAAAAACATTGCTCAGTTTGCTCCTGTCGCATTGGTCTCAGCATCCCCCTATGTCGTTACCATCAACCCCGCTCTGAACATCACATCGATTCGTAGCTTGATTGCTTACGCAAAGACAAATCCTGGGAAGTTGCGCTACGGATCTTCAGGACCTGGCTCTGCATCGCATTTATCTGCTGAGTTATTCGCATCGATGGCCGGGATTAATTTAATGCATGTTCCATACAAGGGAACGGGCCAAGCTCTAACAGATTTGTTGGCCGGGCATATTGATCTCATGTTTGCGCCAGCGCAAACGGTGATGCCTCAAGTAGAGTCTGGAAAGCTGTTGGCTTTAGCAGAGACTGGTCCTAAGCGTTCTGAGTCTTTGCCTAATATTCCGACCGTCGCCGAATCTGGTTTGCCTGGCTATAGTGCGGTAGGCTGGTTTGGTTTATTTGCTCCGGCTGCCACCCCAAAGCCAGTGGTCCAGAAGATTAATCAAGCGGTGATGGCTACTATGTCGCAGAGTAGGATTCGTAAGGCTATGATGGAGCGTGGTAGCGACCCTGCTAGTGGCAGTGCAGATGATTTCGCAGGATTTTTGCGTGTAGATCAGGCTAAATGGTCGAAATTAATCAAAGAAAATCGTATTGCGGTGCAATAAGCCTCAAATCGGTATCATTTAGGTCTACTCAATGTTTTACTAGGAAATTACTATGCCAGGCTTACTTCCCAACGTCGATCCAGACGGTTTGTTAGAGTTTTCAGTTGTTTACACCGATCGCTCTTTGAACCACATGTCTGAAGAGTTCAAAAAAGTGATGGTGGACATTTCCAGTGTCTTGAAAGATGCTTATAACGCTAGCTCCGCAGTGATTGTTCCTGGTAGCGGAACTTTCGGCATGGAAGCTGTGGCTCGTCAGTTTGCCAATAATCAAAAATGCCTCGTATTGCGCAATGGTTGGTTTAGTTATCGCTGGACTCAGATTTTTGATCTTGCCAATATCACTCAAGACATTACGGTACTCAAGGGTAGACAGTTGGAGAATTCGGCTCAAGGTGTTTTTGCGCCAGCGCCAATTGAAGAAGTCGTCGCCTATATTCAAAAAGAAAAGCCAGCAGTGGTTTTTGCTCCACACGTTGAAACTTCTGCCGGAATCATCTTGCCAGATGCCTATCTCAAGGCGGTTGGTGATGCCGTGCGTTCCGTTAACGGTTTATTCGTACTCGATTGCATCGCCTCTGGCGCTATGTGGGTCGATATGAAGGCTTGTAATGTCGACGTATTAATTACCGCGCCACAAAAAGGTTGGAGTAGTTCACCTTGTTGCGCCTTAATTGCTTTGGGAGATAGAGCGCGAGAGCGTATTGAGTCTACGCAAAGTAGTAGTTTTTCAATGGATTTAAAAAAATGGCTGCAAATTATGGAGGCTTATGAAAAGGGTGGGCATGTGTATCACACAACAATGCCTACTGATGCCCTCAAAATTTTGCGTAATGTTATGCGCGAGACGCAGTCATTAGGTTTCGCTGCACTTAAGCAAAAGCAACAAGAATTGGGTGATAAGGTTCGCGCTTTATTGGTGTCAAAAGGTTATCACTCAGTTTCGGCAAAAGGCTTTCAGTCGCCAGGCGTTGTGGTGAGCTACACCAAGGATCTCGATATTCAGTCAGGTAAAAAGTTTATTGCCCTTGGTTTGCAGACTGCTGCTGGCGTTCCTTTGCAATGTGATGAGCGTCCAGATTTCCGCACCTTCCGTATCGGTTTATTTGGCCTGGAGAAGTTGGCAAATGTTGACCGTACCGTTGGTCATCTTGCTGCAGCTCTGGAAAAAATTACCGAGACTGAGCCTCAGCCGGCCTAAGTATTTTTGACTCCTCTTAAAGCCGTCTTAGGACGGCTTTTTTATTGCATCCAAGGCTAATGGATTTGGGGTAGGTTCTCCAACTTTGGTGAGGACATTGGTGTCAAGATGATGAAAGGGTTCAGCCTGTCCCTTGATCATCATCACGGTATCCTGCTCATAAGACCAAGTGCCATCCTCTAGCAGGGTCACCATGATGCGGTATTCAATAGTTTTAAAGGCATAGTCAAGAAAAGGGCTTGAAGAGATCCCCGCTGTTGGATTGTCAATTTTTGCAACACACTCAAATTGAGTTGCGTTTGCTGAAGCTATACCTGTCGCCATTGTGATCATGCCACGTGGAATGGTGAGGGTGTGAATGATCGCGCCTGTGCTGGGTTCCCATAACCAGTAGCCCACTTGATCGTGATACGTCTTTGCTTGATCAGGCTTGGTGATGTGCAGGTGATATCGCAGGCCATAGAACAGCTGTGGACCATTTGTTTGGGGGTCTATGGGTTGCATTTCAATGCGTTCGGTATAGACCTGCTTCTTAGGGCCTTCGGCCTTAGGCTTGATATCTAATCCCCGCTGTCCTTCCCAGATCCCAGCAAGTCGGGTGAGGGGTCCTAAATTCTCAAGGGTATTGACTGAGTAGCCTTGTGGTTCCGTGTAAATATCCGTTGGGAATGATGTGTTCATGCTCCACCTTTTTAAAATTAGACTAATGAAAGTTAATATTTGAGTATTATCAAATTATCCACAAACCTCTTCTGGAGCCTTCAATGAATTCTCAATTTGTAAAACTCAGTCTGGCTACACTCATCTCCGCTTCTATTGGTCTGTCACCCTTAGTTGCTTTAGCTGCTGATCCAGCTCCTGCACCTGCGGCAACGCCAGCAACTCCGGCAATTCCGGCTCAGCCTGAAAAAGCAGCTGAGAAAAAAGCCCAGAAAAAGCCAAAGAAAGATAAGAAGGCCGAAAAGAAGGCTAAGAAAAAATCTAAGAAGAAAGCTAAGGCAGCAGCAGAGCCTGTTGCAGTACAGTAATTGAACTGAGTTCGCATCAATTGCTGATGTCGGGCCTCTTAAAGTCTGGAGCTTTTGAGGGGCCTGTTTCTTTTTGAGTCGCCGGGGGATCATTGCGCACTAGCAACCACATTGCCCCCATGACCAAAGCCATTCCACTGATTTGAATCCAGGTGATTGGTTCTGAAAGTACTATCGAGCCCATAAAAATAGTGGAGACGGGCCCTAGAATACCTGCTTGAGCAACGAGAGGGGAGCCAATGCGATTAATGGCAATCATAACCAGGAGCATGGGTATCACTGTGCATAAGCTCGCATTGAGTAGGCTAAGCCAATACACTTGCGGCAGTTGTGTAAATAGGGCGCTGGGGTCATAAATCAGAATTTGTATCACGCTGAGAAGCGCCGAGGCTGAGCTGGCATACACCACCAGGCGAACACTGCCTACCCTCCTAACCATTTCGCCAGATCCAATCATGTAGATAGCGTAAGAGCAGGCGCTTGAGAATACCAGCACCATCCCCAGTAGGGCGGTAGAGCCAGTTGAGCTGGCATCTTGAATGAACACCACAATGACGCCTAGGTAACCAATAATGAGGGCGTACCACTGCAGGCGACTAATAGCCTTGTTTAAAACAAAATAGGAAATTAATAAGACGATCGTTGGTGTGAGATAAAGCACGATGCGCTCTAGACCAACAGAAATATATTGCAAGCCCAAAAAATCGAGATAGCTCGATAGAAAGTAACCTAAAAATCCCAAGGAAAATACCTTGACCAGGTCTAGTAATGTGAGACGAGCCATCTGTTTTCGGCGAGATTCCCACCAATAGATTCCCCAAAAGAGAGGGAGCGCCATTAATAAGCGCAAAGCCATTAATGTTTCGGCGCTAGCGTTTTGTGCAAATGCCAGCTTGATGAGAATGGCTTTGCCAGAAAAGAGAACGGAGCCTATGCTGGCCATCAGAATGCCGTATAGATACTGGCGATTTTGATGGGCTTTGCTGACTGATTGCATCCCTATTTATAACAGCTTGTTGAGTAGGTTTCTCATCTCCAAGATAACCTCGGTTGCAGTGAGGCCGATGGGACCAACCTGTTTTGCGACCAAGTTGTCTGCTGCGGTGGCATGTAGTTGAACGCCAATACAGCAGGCATCCCAAAGGTCTAGGTGATGTTGAATACCTTGCGCAGCAATAGCAGCGATGCTTCCAGTGAGCGCATCACCCATGCCGCCTGTAGCCATGCCTGGGTTTCCTTGTATGCATTGCAAGATCTCGTGTGAAGGAGATGCAAGTAAAGTATGCTGCCCTTTAAGAATCACGATTGAGTCGGTGAGCGTGACGAGAGATCTGAGGGCGGCGATTCGATCGGCCTGCACCAGGGCTGAGCTGATATCCAGAAGGTGTGCGGCTTCTCCTGGATGGGGGGTGAGGGCGCTTAAGCCAGGAAAACTTTGGTTACGCTTTCGAAGTAACTCCAAAAACTCTGGGGTATCGGCAATTAAATTGAGCGCATCTGCATCAATAACTAGTGGCACCTTAGGAAACTCCAAAACTGCCCGTAACCATTCTTTGGCTAGATCCGAGTAGCCCAGTCCGGGGCCAATAGCGATCAAATCGGGGGCGGTAGTCTGCAGCTGTTCTTGTGCATCGAAGCTAGCGAGGCGTAGCATTAATTCAGCCTGCTCCGGGGTTGCGTGCGCAGAGCTTGGGTCTAGCATCTCTAGAATAGTCCAGCCCGCTCCGAGATGGAGGGAGGCTTTGCCGGCCAGCATGAGAGCCCCAGCCATTCCGGGCGCGCCGCCAACCAGCAAGACTTTGCCGGCGTTGCCTTTGTGCTCCATTGGTTTTCGCTGAAGGCGTTCAATAAGGGCAAATGATTGAAGTTCGGTTACCTTGGCATGCATTTGCTTAGTATCGCTCTATTATTTATCTCAATAAGCAATTTTATCGGGAGTATCCTCTTATTATGAAAATTCAATTTCTCGGTGCGGCTGGCGAGGTGACTGGATCAAGGCATTCGGTTGAGGCTTCTATAGGTGGTCATATCGTGAGGTTCATGGTTGACTTCGGTATGTTTCAGGGTGGTCGAGAAGCCTCAGTAAAAAATCTAGAGCCTCTGCCATTTGCCCCGCACGAGATTCAATTCGTTGTGCTCACCCATGCGCATATCGACCATAGTGGTCTATTACCAAGACTTTGCGCTCAAGGATTTTCCGGCCCTATTTATTGCACTGGTGCTACATACGAACTGTTGAAAATTTTGCTACTTGACAGTGCGCATCTGCAGCGCGCCGATGTCGAGCGGGCTGAACGTAGGCAAAAGGCGGGTAAGTGGCGTGGTGAATTGCCTGTCGCACTTTATTCCATGGAGGAGGCTGAGCTAGCCCTTGGGCAATGTGAGGTTCTAGAGTATGGGAATGTTCTGGAGCTAGCATCAGGAATTGAGTTGGAATTTCGTAATGCAGGTCATATTCTCGGATCGGCGATAGCGATCAT
Organism: Polynucleobacter sinensis; assembly: GCF_001595985.1. Taxonomy (GTDB): domain Bacteria; phylum Pseudomonadota; class Gammaproteobacteria; order Burkholderiales; family Burkholderiaceae; genus Polynucleobacter; species Polynucleobacter sinensis. The sequence goes on along the minus strand of NZ_LOJJ01000003.1, from coordinate 526,285 downwards.
CGACATTACTGAAGATCAGTCACGCAAAAAACGTTGTGTGTTTTCTGGGGATATCGGTATGAAAGGGAAGTTGTTGATGCCTGATCCCGCCTTGATCTCTCAGGCTGATGTGGTACTTGTAGAGTCGACTTATGGCGATCGTTTACACAAGAGCTTGAGTGACACCGAGGCAGAATTGATTGAAGTAGTAACTAATACGATGAATGCTCGAGGAAATATTGTGATTCCCGCATTTGCAGTAGGGCGCACTCAAGAGATCCTTTTTTTATTGATTGATTTGGTTAGAAGAAATTTATTACCCCATCTGAGTATTTGGGTTGACTCTCCAATGGCAACCTCCGCGACGCATTTAACTCAGCATTTTTTTTCGCAGTTGGATAAAGAGTCCCAAGTAACCTTTGAGTGGTTTAAGAAAAATCCTGGCGCCCTGGATTTGCGATTTATTGCAGATGTCGAGGAGTCGAAAGCACTCAATAAGATTAAGGGTGGTGCCATTATTATTTCGGCGAGTGGTATGTGTGATGCAGGCCGCATTTTGCATCATCTTCAAAATAATTTACCGCGCTCACAAAATGCAATTGTGATTACTGGTTTTCAGGCATACGGAAGTCTGGGTCGACGCTTGGTTGATAAGGCAGCAAAAGTGCGTTTATTTGGCGAGGAGGTGCCAGTGAGGGCATCTATTCATACCATTGGTGGCTTGTCTGCGCATGCTGATCAGGCTGGGTTACTCGATTGGTTACGGGGTTTTAAATCGGCGCCCAAATCTGTCTTTGTAGTGCATGGCGAGCCTGAGGCTTCGGCAGTTTTTGCAGAAGCCATTCGGACGGAGCTTAAATGGAAAAATGTCCTTATACCCGAGCGCCTTCAAACCTACTCTTGCTAGGTATTTATTCGGCTACCTTAGCCCCTTCAATGCCATGACGTTTCATAGCGGCTTCGATGAATCCAGATGACTTGAGCTCCGCAATCATGTCGCTTAAATACGCATTGGTTTTTGCAAATTCAGGGCGAGCTTTGGGGATGCCGATAGCCTGGTTAATCACCATGAATCTTCCAGGAAGCATACGTAGCCCTTGGTAGCGTTTTGCATCGCTCTCAAGTTGCTGTTTGACACCAGCGGCAACATTGCCTTTGCCGTTCATGAAATCATCAACTACTGCTTGGGAACTGGCAGAGCGTACTAAGGTCGCGTTTTTGATCTCGCGACTGAGGTAGAGGTCATATGCACTGCCTTTGCCAACAACAATCTCATTACCGGCCGCATCAACCTCTTCATTCTGACGCAAAGGGGATGAGGCTTTGACCATATAAGCACCTTCTATCTGAATATATGCAGGGGTATAACTAATATCAGCTCCACGAATAGGATCAATGGCAACAAAAATAAGATCTATCGCACCAGCCTTGAGGGCCTCTACGGTTTGACCTGCGGATTGATATGAGATGAGCTCTGTAGGCAGATTGGTGCGCTTACCAATTTCTTTGGCAATGTCAATCGTCACTCCCTTGGGCTGGGGTTCGGTCTTATCGATCGACCCAGCTAAAACAGGATTGCCCAAATTAATCCCCACCCGAAGAATTCCAGTGGGAGCAAATGATTTGATCATGGCTACATCTCTCACATTGCGGGGAGTGGAGGGTGCTGTTTGACCATGGGCAAATACGGAGATTAGGAGTAGTCCAGACCAGAGGAGATTTTTCATTGGCTCATCTTAACAAAACCTGGGCATAAAAAAACCGCGGCGTACCGCGGTTGATTTTCTCAAAAAGAGATTATTTCTTGGCATCTGCCGCTGGAGTCGCTGCTGGAGCAACTGGAGCTGCAGGGGCATCCTTTTTAGCTTCTTCCATATGCGCTGCTTCAGCACCATGCTTTTCGCCGCCCATATCAATGTCGCCGTCGCCTTTGAGGAGTAAATAGGCTGTGGCACCAACTAACACTAGTACCATGATGATGATTGAACGGTTGCTCATTGCTTTTCCTTCGTTTTGGTTGATATGGGGCAATATTAACGCTTGTGCTCCTTGCGGTAAATCCGAATAAGCCCTAGATGGCAAATTAATGCAAAATTCTAGGTAGTAACACTGATTTTTTCTTGAGTGCAGGGGGTCTCGAAAATCGAAACGCTAGGCTCAAGAGTTAACATGAGTCACTCTTTATAGGTTGTAATATGAACTCCAAGCTACCCCAGAATAATTCCCAGACCATTACTGATTTTTTGAATCTCCAGAAGAGCCAGCTGATGGAGGATAGTTCGGATGACTCCTATAAGTTTGCTTTTGATGACGAGGCCTTTTTATCTCGACGTGAAACTTTAGGTTTGCGTTTTCAGTTGGAGCTATTAAAGCCTGAAATTCTGCTTCATGAGCGTGGCATTGATCACACTATTACAGTTTTTGGTTCAACCCGATTTGTGAGTTGTCAAACTGCAAAAGCTATGGAGGGGAATGCAAAGACTCCTGAAGCATTGGCGGAAGCAAAACGGGCTTTATTGCACTGTAAGTACTATGACTCCGCTAGAGAGTTTGGTGAGATTGTGGCGAGATACAACGCTACGCAAACTGAGAGTCGTAATAAGCTATATATCGCTACTGGCGGTGGTCCAGGAATCATGGAGGCGGCAAACCGCGGAGCAAGTGAAGCTGGTGATAAAACGATCGGTTTTAACATTAGTCTTCCCCGAGAGCAGCATCCCAATTCATACATAACACCTGGGTTAAGTTTTCGATTTCATTATTTTGCTATTCGTAAAATGCACTTTATGCTCAGGGCGAGGGCAATCGTTGCCTACCCTGGCGGCTTTGGCTCTTTTGATGAGCTCTTTGAGGTCTTAACCTTAATGCAGACCAAGAAGGTAGAGCGCTTTCCAATTATTTTGGTGGGTCATGATTTTTGGTCTGAAGTAATAAACTTTAAGAAGTTGCTGGAGCATGGCGTGATTGAGCAGGCCGACATGGAGTTAATTCATTTTGTTGAAACTGCAGAGGCGGCTTGGTCGGTGATACAAGATTGGTATCAGCTGACTTAAGCGCCCCAAAACATCTAAAGATCCATTATGACTATTCCTAGCACCCTTCATCTCGGCACACAATTGGATTTTCCTGCCTATTTACTTGGCATTAGCATGCTGCTGGTAGTGATGCTGGTTCATGGGGTCGCATTACTGCAAATCGCTAAGCGCTATGAGGTGAAAACATTCCTTTATTTGGCGGACAATCAATACTCTTCGGTCGCCATTGCCTTTTATATTGGCATCCTTTGCCTGCTCTTAATGCACCTCTTTGAAATTGTTCTTTGGGGTGTTGCACTTTGGCTATTTAAGCTACTGCCTAATATAGGCGATAGCATTTTATTTAGTGGAAGTACTTATACCGCCATGGGCTTTATGGATGATCTTTTGCCAAATGGTTGGAAAATGCTCGCTATCATCATTGCTTTTTCCGGGATGTTTGCTTTTGCATGGACTGCATCAGTCATGATTTCTATGACAAAGCATTATCGTCAGGCATATACTCGCCAGCATATGAAAAAATTAAAATTGCCCGCCGAAGTCATAGAGCGCTTTAAGTAGGTCATGAGTAAGATTTGGGATGCCATCATTATTGGTGGTGGAGCAGCGGGCCTCTTTTGCGCAGGTGTGGCTGGTCAGCTCGGAAAAAAAGTTCTGGTGCTAGATCACTCAGAAGTGTTGGGTGAAAAAATTCGCATTAGCGGTGGTGGTCGCTGTAATTTCACCAATCTTCATAGCAACCCCTCTAATTTTTTATCCTTAAATCCACATTTTGTTAAAAGCGCATTAGCCAGGTATCCGTCCAAAGAGTTTATTAAGCTGATCCAGTCTTATCGGATTGGCTATCACGAGAAACATCAGGGCCAATTATTTTGTGATGATTCTGCCAAGCAAATTATTGATTTATTGTTTGCGGAGTGTGCCAATGGTGGTGTGACCATACGATATCCTGTGAAGATACAGTCAATCTCAGGAAAAGCGGGGGAGTGGCTTATCGGCACGGATGGCGGGCAAGAACGAGCGAAGTCTGTGGTGATGGCCACTGGTGGATTGCCTGTCCCTGCAATTGGTGCAACGGCTTATTCCTTGGATATAGCGAAACAGTTTGGTTTAAAGGTGATTGATCCGCGGCCAGCATTAGTGCCGCTTTCATTTACTTCGGGTGAATTCGAGAACTTGAATGCATTAGCGGGCTTGAGTCTTCCCGTCAAAATTGCCTCAGGCTCTAAAGGCAGTCGTTATGGAGCTTGTACCTTTAATGAAGATTTGCTCCTAACTCATAAGGGTTTGTCTGGTCCGGCAGTATTGCAGGCAAGTAGCTATTGGATAGAGGGTGAACCTATCCATATCAATTGGATTGGTTCGGCAGCTAGCGGTAGCAGTATCGATTGTGGCGAGCTCTTTGCTAGTGAAGATAGTCGCCTTAAATTGACGGAAAATCTTCTAGCTTCCTTTATGCCCTTACGTCTGGCAAAGGCTTTTGCCGAACAAAAAAATCTCCTGGGCCGAAAATGGGCAGAAGTATCCAAGAAAGATCGTCAAGCGCTTCAAGAATTAATTACTCATTGGTCGGTAAAGCCTGCCGGAACACTTGGCTGGAAAAAGGCTGAGGTCATGTTAGGCGGTGTGGATACCAAGGAGTTGGATGGTCAAACTATGATGGCTCGTTCTTACCCTGGCTTATATTTTATTGGTGAGTGTGTGGATGTTACTGGTCATCTTGGCGGGCATAATTTCCAGTGGGCTTGGGCGAGTGGATTTGCGTGCGCCCATTCGCTTTGAGTGCTGCGATTGATTAATTGGGCTGATTTTTCATCCAGTCAGCAGTATTAAAGAACGACTCTTCCAGTCGAGCTCCCAACTCTCCATCGATCCCGCAATCTTCCATTGCCCTATACATGCAGGCAAGCCACTGGTTTCGCTCTTTCAGGCCAATTTTAAAGGGTAGATGCCGAGCCCGTAACATTGGATGTCCGTGTTTGGGTGAGTAGATGTCAGGGCCGCCAAGCCAGCCTGATAGAAAGAGTTTTAATTTGTCTCTTGAGCTCGTGAGATCGTCCGCATGCATAGCGCGTAAGTCGGAAAAGGCCGTCTCCAGCGCCATTAAGTCGTAAAAACGGTCGACCAATTCCTCTACCTTGGGTAGGCCGCCAATCATTTCGTAGGGGGTTTTATGCTCACTCATTGCCTAATTTTAATACTTGCACCCCGGGGAATTGGCAAGCAAGCTATTTGGGTATAGAGTTAAGAAGAGCTTTATTGATATATCAGTCGTAACATTAAATACAGAAAGGGCGTTATGGATAAGAACGATTTTCAGGTTTGGCAACAAGAAAAAGCCAAAGAGTTGTTTACCTACTCGCATAAGCTTTTGGATGCCGCTAAAGAGCTTAGCGAATCACATTTGGCTGAAATTCAATGGAGCATTAAAAATGCTACTGAAAGCGCTAAGTCGGCAGCTAAAAATGATCTTGCCAAGTTGAGGGATTTGCAAGAGGCTGCCGCAAAAGAAGCAACAAAGCGGGCTGCCGTTTATCAGAAAAAGGTAAAGTCAGTCCTAAAGCAACTGGGTGAAGATGCTGCCGATGAAACCGAAAAGCATTTAGAAAAAGTGCGTAGCTCTCTAGTGGGCTGGCTTGAAGATGCTGAAAGCAAGATGCCTGGTCATGCTGATAAGCTGTCGAAAGTAGTTCACGAAATGTCCACGGCAGGTCAGAAGATGTTCAAAGAGGGTAGACGAATTGTTAATCAGGTTGCTGATGCTGCCGAGAGAAATGTTGAGGAGCATCTTAAAAAACCTGCAGCCTCAAAGAAAAAACCAAAGTAAGCCGCGCAGTCAAAATTCTGAAGTAAAAATTCAATTGCTACTGAAGCCGCTCAGAGAACCTGAGCGGTTTTTTTATATCCACCCTTGCTGCCATTGTTCTGGGTTTGTTAATTCTCGCCAGGGGATGATTCTGCTTCGATGATTAATCACCGCTTCAATCTCAACATCTTGTATGGCTTGAGTTGGCAACTCAGGAACAATAACTTTGGTAACCAAAAAGTGCTTCTCTTTATTGGCGGGATGAACTGCCGTCCATTTGCTCAAGAGCAACTTTTTGGGATTGAGGTGAATACTTTTTTTAGAGGACATTGCACTGGAATATGGTTTTATCGTCAGTTAGGGAGCCTGTGCTGGGTGTAAACACTTTGCTGGACTTCTGGATGTCGGCGGGACACTTTGCATCAAAGTAACTATGAATCCCCAGGCTGCCGCAATATTCAAAGCGTTGGTCTAGAAATTCCATCTGTGCTTTTTTAAGAACCATGGAATGTTTTTGGTCTGAATTACTAGCGCATGACCAGCTTGTGTAGTTATCCCGTTCGCAGGCGCACAGGCCAATGGGAATGGCTAGCGCCGTCAGGATTGCGGGGGTATATCTCAATATCATCACTGCTCTAAGAATAAATGCAAAAAATGCAAAAAAACCATTAAAAATACCCATTTATCGATGAATTATGCAAAATAAGGCATTTACTTGTACAAAATAATGGTGCTTTAAGGGTGTCTTGGCTAAGAGTTATCCCTGATGTCTAGGATCAAATCCTTCGGTTTTTATAGGGATATACTGACTCGGAGCTGATAACTCAAACATTGATCTGAAACATAGGAGACAAGATGTCACAACACGATACATTGTTAGCTGCTTTTGAAACATACAAGGCGGAAAACGAAAAGTTCATTGAAAAGGGAATTAAGGCTTCTGCTGCTCGTGCTCGCAAGGCTTTACAGGAAATCGCTGGCGCATGCAAAGAGCGTCGCAAAGAGATTACCGCCGCTAAAGAGGCAATGGAAGCAAAAAAGTAAACGCTTCATAGTTTCAAAGATATTAAGCCCAGCTCCCGAAAGGGGTTGGGCTTTTTTATAACTGCAATAATCTTAGCTAGATACGGAGAACAGAGTTAACTTCATGGCCTTGTTGCGTATCGGTAATAGCTTTTCGTATTCCGCGCTATTCGCCCAGGCCATGACGGATTCTGGATTGGGAAAATTCAGTTCGACAAAGGCCTCAAATACGCCACACCCCAATTCATTCCAGAGTATTTGATGAAGGGATCCGCGCGTTGCAATAGTGCCGCCATAGAGCTCGACTGTGCGACCCACTTGACTGCGGTAATCTTCAAATGCAGATTCATCCTGTAATTGGATTAGGCCGATTACTTTATAAGTCATCACTTCCCCTCATTTTTTGAGCTCCTAGTTTATAAGCAAGCTATAGTCAGATATTCTAATTTTTAATACATTTCACCATTACTACATATGAGGCGTATATGAAAGTCGCGTTTTTAGGTCTAGGAAATATGGGTCTGCCAATGGCCGTGAATTTATTAAAAGCGGGACATCAGGTTGCTGGATTTGATTTGGTGCAGAGTCAGTTAGATGCTTTTCATGCAGCAGGCGGTACCGCTGCTAAGAGTGTTGGAAATGCTATAGCGGATGCGGAAGTCATCATTACCATGCTACCGGCATCGCGTCATGTTGAGGGTCTATATCTTGGCGATTCTGGATTACTTGCGCTTGCCAAGCCAAGTGCATTATTAGTCGATTGTTCGACGATTTCACCGAAGGTTGCTCAACAGGTTGCAGCGATTGCAAAAGAAAAAGGGTTTGCCATGATTGATGCCCCTGTATCCGGAGGAACTGCGGGCGCTCAAGCAGGAACGCTGACTTTTATGGTGGGGGGAGAGGCGTCCCACCTTGAAAAAGCAAAACCGCTGCTAGAGAGAATGGGGAAAAATATTTTTCATGCGGGGCCCAGTGGCAGCGGTCAAACTGTTAAGGTCTGCAACAATATGCTGTTGGGTATCCAGATGCTGGGAACCAGTGAGGCCCTGAGGTTGGGTATTGCCAACGGCATGGATCCAAAAATTCTTTCTGACATTATGTCCAAGAGCTCTGGTCGCAACTGGGTGCTGGAGCTGTATAACCCTTGCCCGGGAGTGATGGAGAATGTTCCGTCTTCAAAGGCTTATGCAGGCGGCTTTGGAGTAGATCTGATGCTCAAAGATATGGGGTTAGCAATCGAAAACGCTGATGACCTTAATGCGAAGGTTCCACTAGGAGAATTATCTCGTCAGTTATACGAAATGCATAGCCAGGCGGGTAACGGACAGCTCGATTTCTCGAGCGTATTTCATTTAAAGATGGATTAAGGCGAGATTACTAGGGGCTGATCCTGCTTGGGCAGCATCTCCCCAATCACCGCTGCATCTAAAAATTGATGTTGTTTAAATATTTCCAAGACATCATTTGCGGCGTCGGCACTACAAGAAACTAGAAGGCCGCCACTGGTCTGAGGGTCTGTAAGCAATGCTTGCTGTGCGGCGCTATATTGCTTTGGAAGTAAAACATTCTTACCGTAGCTTTCCCAATTGCGACCCGATGCCCCCGTGATAACACCTTGCTGTGCTAAATCTGCAACTTTGGAAAGCAGGGGGACATTGCTCCAGTTGATCTGTGCAGTGAGATTTGAGCCGCGGGCTAACTCTAGGGTATGTCCAGCCAACCCAAATCCAGTGACATCAGTCAGCGCATGCACACCAGCCAATTTGGCTAAATCTGGCCCTGCCGAGTTCAACTTGGTGGTGTTAGCAATCATCTCTTGATAGCTAGCGGGCTCTAGTAAATCTTTCTTGAGTGCAGCTGACATAATTCCCACTCCAAGAGGTTTTCCAAGAATGAGGATGTCACCCACTTGAGCTGCGGCATTGCTCTTTACGCGCTTGGGATCGACTATCCCAATAGCCACTAAACCATAAATGGGTTCGACCGAATCAATCGTATGACCTCCCGCAATCGGAATGCCAGCGGCACGGCAGGCCTCAGAGCCGCCTTCTAGAATGCGGGCAATCGTCTGATTGGACAGCACCTTGACTGGCATGCCTACTAAAGCCAATGCAAATAATGGCGTACCGCCCATGGCATAAATGTCGCTGATCGCATTTGTAGCGGCAATTTTTCCAAAGTCAAAAGGATCGTCAACGATAGGCATAAAGAAGTCAGTTGTCGCCACAATCGCTTGAGATTCATTAATCTGATAAACAGCAGCATCGTCTGATGTCTCAATGCCCACGAGCAACTCTTTTGGGAAAGGAAGTTGTGGAACATTCTTCAAAATCTCGGAGAGAACGCTAGGAGCGATTTTGCAACCACAGCCTCCGCCGTGTGATAGGGAAGTGAGACGGGGTTCTGAGTTGGCGCTTGTATTCATCTGAACGGTTGCTGTTTAGTGTGAGTGGTCAATGCAATCTTAGTCGAAAATTAACGATTAAAACTTCTCTTTGGAGGGCTTGTGCGCTTTGCTGCCGGCTTGCCTGATCCGCCGCCACCGGCGGGCCGAGGCTTCCTAGATTGCTGGTGTTGCTGACTACGTAATTGAATAGGTTGCGCAACGGCATTTGGATCGGGCTCAAATCCAGCAATGACTTCTTGAGGAAGCTTTTGCTTAATCAGTTTTTCAATATCTCGGAGCATTTGGTGTTCATCAACACAGACAAGGGATACTGCGACGCCATTTGATCCAGCCCTGCCGGTTCGACCAATGCGATGGACGTAGTCTTCAGATACGTTTGGTAGATCATAGTTCACTACATGAGGGAGTTGATCAATATCAATGCCTCGTGCAGCAATATCCGTTGCCACTAAGACGGTAATTTTTCCATCCTTAAATTCAGCCAACGCCTTGGTGCGTGCGCTTTGACTCTTATTGCCATGGATGGCCATGCTGCTGATGCCATCTTTTTCAAGTTGAGTGACCAATTTATTCGCGCCATGCTTGGTTCTAGTAAAAACAAGAACTTGCTTCCAGTCATTGGTTTTAATGAGGTGCGACAGCAAAGGGTGCTTTTTGGTTCTGTCTACTGGGTGAATGAGCTGAGCAATCGCTTCATTAGCACTGTTGCTACGTGCAACCTCAATCAGTGCAGGAGAGTTCAATAAGCTGTCAGCAAGAGCCTTAATTTCGGAAGAAAAGGTGGCGGAAAAAAGTAAATTTTGGCGTTGCTTGGGAAGCGCAGCGAGAATCTTTTTGATATCCCGTAAGAAGCCCATATCGAGCATGCGATCCGCCTCATCTAGTACGAGTACTTCAATATTGTTAAGCGAAACGCAATTTTGTGACATCAAATCAAGTAAGCGACCCGGTGTTGCTACCAAGATGTCAAGTCCTGCGGCAATGGCTTTGATCTGAGGGTTTGCGCCAACTCCTCCAAAAATCACGGCAGACTTTAAGCCAGTATATTTTCCATAAGTGGTGACAGACTCTTGAACTTGAGCGGCTAATTCACGGGTAGGAGTCAAAATCAAAACGCGTAGTTGACGTTTCTTGTTGTCGCTCTTGGCCGAACTGGAGAGTCTTTGAAGAATGGGTAAAGTAAATCCAGCAGTTTTGCCGGTGCCGGTTTGGGCTGCGGCGAGTAGGTCGCCGCCTTTGAGTATTGCGGGAATGGATTTTGCTTGAATGGGGGTGGGGCTGGTGTACCCCTCTTCATTAATAGCGCGAAGAATGGATTCCGATAAACCAAGGTCTGTAAATAACATAGGAGCCAAAAAGATATTGGCCCGTATTCAATTAAACGACTATCCCGGCCAATGGGGTGAGCTGCCACACTTCAAGTGATTGCAGAAAGAGGCTCTATTTTATGCTATTGCTCGGCCACAAACAGCCAATCTGGCAACCCTTTGGGTTTAAGAGTGATCGTATCGACACAAACGATATGGAGAAGGGCGCTCGCAATGAGCTCTGGATCGGCATTCTCTTTAATACGCATGGCTGTTTGCTTGACGGCGATCTGGGTGCGCCCTCGTTTTTCGATCACCTGATCAATGCTCAGAAGATCGTCTAGGCGTCCGGGGCGATGAAAGTTCATAGTAATCTCTCGAACGGGCAATAAGATGCCATGCTCATCAACGAGTTTGGTGGGGCTAAGTCCACGCTGCTGTAGCCATTCAGAGCGGCTACGCTCAAAGATCTCAAGGTAACGGGCGTGATAAACAAAACCAGCGGCATCGGTATCGGAGTAGCAAACGCGAAAGAGAAATGGAGGGTGGGTTGTATTGGTAGAGTTGGTCATGGAGATTGTGAGAGAGGTGTTTGTAGAATCATATCGCGATGTGCAATTCCAGCTTCGTCATAGACATTACCCGTGGCGATAAATCCGAGCTGCTCATAAAAGGGGATGGCACTTAGCTGGGCATGGAGCTCAAACTGAGTGATATCTTTTGATATGCCCAATTTGATCAATGCGCTCAATAAACTCTTTCCAACGCCTTGCTTTCGATACGGTGCTAATACTGCCATCCTGCCAATGCGAGCGATTTGCCGATTTGCTGCCTCAATCGGCAGGATAAGCCGGGCTGTGCCAATGCATCTTGAGTTTTCATAGGCTAGGGCGTGCTGACAAATGGGGTCGAACTCATCCAGCTCCATTTCCTCTGGGACGCCTTGCTCTTCTATGAATACCGTTTTACGGATGGCAAAGGCCTCCTTCTGGGCATCATTCCAAGATTTAATGAGTATCGCGTATAAATCTGCCACATTTGGCTCCAAATAGTTGCTTTAGAGTTTATAAGTAATTCTCTTCGTGGTTACAATAATCCAATGGCGCTTACCCTTAAGCGCCTCATAAACCTTTATTCAGGAGTTATTTTGAAAAAAACATTACTTGCCACATTAGTTGCATCAATTGGTTTGGTTGCCACAAGCGCAGTATTTGCTCAGGCTCCAGCAAAAATGTTGCCGTTAGCGGTAGAAGCCGCTGTATTAACTGCAACTGTAGATTCAGTGGATGTGAAGAAGCGCACTGTTGTATTGAAAGATGCCAATGGTAATTTGGCTCAAATGAATGTAGCCAAGCAAGTAAATGATCTGGATAAAGTAAAAAAGGGCGATCTCTTTGTTGTTGAGCATGCTCAAGCGATTGCGATTGGTTTGGTTGCTGCCCCTAAGGATGCTAAGCCAGGAGTTTCTGGTGTTCGCTCAGTGGTAATCTCTGGTAAAGGCTCAGCTAAGCCATTCGAAGAGACTACCGATACTATTTATGCAACGGTGAAGATCAGTACCATTGATGCGAAAACACGCATTGTGACATTCACATTACCTTCAGGCGAAAAGCAAAAAGTTAAAGTGGATCAAAGTGTTTTAGGTCTTGAGAAATTTAAAGCTGGTGATGACGTTATGGTTGAATTTGTTGACGATACAGCGATTGGCTTTGTCACACCAAAGAAGTAAGCGTTAAACCATAGTGCATGGTTTCATACTGAAGTAGTCAATAAAAAGGCCTGCATTGCAGGCCTTTTTCTTTTGAGTATTTTTCAATATCAGCGATGAAAAATATGCTGCCTACATATTCTTATTTCTTCGCATTCGGAAAGAAGAGTTGCTCGCCACCAATTTGATAGCTAGCAATGACGTCTTGACCATTTTTGGAAAGAATCCAATCAATAAATGCTTGTCCTTCTGCTTTTTTCACATGTGGAAATTTGGCTGGATTTACGAGCATGACGCCATATTGATTAAATAATTTTGGGTCACCCTGAACCAAAATAGCGAGGTCACCACGATTCTTAAAGCTTAGCCAAGTTGCGCGATCAGCGAGGATATAGCCATTCATCGCAGATGCGGTATTTAGGGCGGGACCCATTCCAGAGCCAGTTTCTTTATACCAAGCCATACCTGGGGCAACAGCTACACCGGCATCCTTCCAGTAGCGCAGCTCCGCTGCATGGGTGCCACTCTTGTCACCACGAGAAACAAATGGAGCCTGAGAGCTGGCAATTTTCTGAAATGCCAGTTTGATATCTTTCCCACCAGCAATTTTTGCTGGATCTGCTTTAGGTCCAATGAGTACAAAATCGTTGTACATCACTTCATTACGTTTAGTTGAATAGCCCTCGCTGACAAACTTCTCTTCAGCGGGTTTGTCGTGGACGAATACGACATCTGCGTCACCGCGACGGCCAATATCCAATGCCTGACCAGTTCCTACGGCAACTACTTTGACATCAATGCCCGTTTTCATTTTGAAGATAGGTAGTATGAATCCAAATAATCCAGATTGCTCCGTAGAAGTGGTAGAGGAGAGGATGATACTTTTTTCTTGTGCGAGTACTGGCGTTCCGATCAACATTAATGCCGTAATGGCAGAAGTCAGAATTCGATTGAGTATCAATTTCATGTGGTTTCGTATCCTTGAGTGGGTTCGGGTAATATCAGTCATATTACAAAACATCAATATGCAAAAAATTACATATGAGAATCCAGATTCGGCCTACCTTAGTTTTTGGCAATAAAAATGCCAAAGATCCAACTGTTGTTGATCTAGTGTGGTTGACTGCTCTCCTAAAGGATATTGATCACGGCAAGACCTTGATGTCCGCGTGCAAGAAGATGGGGCTGTCCTATCGCAATGTTTGGCAAAAGCTGAACGATGTCGAAAAAGCACTGGGTTTTAAGTTAATCGATCGCGTGAGGGGTCATGGCTCGCAGCTATCTGAATATGCTTATTACTTGATGCAATTTACCGATGACTTTGATCAAAAGACGTTGCGCTTAGGTCAAAGTAGTCTTTTGCACCTTGAGGATGGGTTTGCGCAGTTCCGGGTGAAGGCTAAAAAACAATGGCGTTTTGCAAGCAGTAGCGATCCCGTTATTCAAAAAGCAGTGCTAGATATTGGTGGCTTTGAGCTGATCACCGCTGGTTCTGGTGAGGCCTTAGAGCGCCTGCTCAATTATGAAGTGGATATTGCTGGATTTCATGTATCAGATCCCAAGAGCTCTCAAGTCATCGCTCGACGCCTAGAAAAAGAGGGAATGCAGATATTTCCGGTAATGAGGCGTATACAAGGATTTTTCGTAGCAAAGGGCAATCCACTGAACATTACTTGCGCTAAAGATTTGCTACGGCCAAAGCTTCGCTTTATCAACCGACAAAAAGGTTCGGGAACTCGCTTATTGCTCGATACGATTTTAAGTAAAGAGGGCTTGGATTCGAAGGGAATTCGGGGGTATGAGAATGAAGAGTTCACGCACTCGGCGATTGCGACAGCCATATTGGCTAAAAAGGCTGACGTGGGTATGGGCGTTAAAAGCGTTGCAATTGAAAATGGCCTCGACTTTATTTGGCTAAAAGACGAAATATTTTTTCTAACCATGAGTGAGGAGTTGAGTGCTGATCGCGAGATTGCTAAATTGATCCGCAAGATCCGGGCATTATCAAACGCGACCCCTGGGTATAAATCGGTTGGCCTAAATAAGCAAATTGCTGGCTGGCTCTAAAAACCGGCCTTTCTTTTGTGATACATCAAAGTGGGCAGGTGCCTAAGCCCTCATGATGTAGTTTGATCCCTTCATTTTAGGAAATGATAGTCATTCTCAAGTGGGGATATAATGAGCCAATACAGTCTATTTCCCGCCCTTTCCAATAACCCTAATCCATGAATCTTGAAGACATCGCCCCAGGTGTAAGAGGTCGCGTTACACGGATTATGAGTCCATCTGGCGAAAGCGCAGACATGCGTGGTCAGCTTGAAGATATTGGATTTCTCCCTGGGGAGCAGGTCGAAGTTCTGCGGAAAGGATTTTTAGGCTTGGGTCCCATCTTAGTCAGGATTGGATCTTCAACATTTGCCTTGCGAGAGTCTGAAGCCCGCCTAGTTGAGGTGGAGGTGCTCTAAGCATGACAGAATCCCAGATTCATTTTTTCCCTAGCGAGCCGCTGGTTGCCTTATTGGGCAATCCAAATTGCGGAAAAACCGCTTTATTTAATTTACTGACTGGCAGCCGTCAAAAGGTTGCTAACTACTCAGGCGTTACCGTAGAGAGAAAAGAGGGTCGACTCAACCTGGATTCAGGAAAGGTCCTGAGGATTTTAGATTTACCTGGTGCTTATAGTCTTTACCCACGATCTTTGGATGAGCGAGTCACTTGCAATGTTTTGCATGGCAATGCTGCGGGTGAGAAGCGTCCCGATTTGGTTTTATGCGTTCTCAACGCTATGAATCTCAGGCGTAATCTCCGTTTGGTGTTGGCTGCCAAACGGCTGGGATTGCCGTGTATCGTCGTCCTCAATATGGTGGATGTCGCTAAGCGACAAGGGCTTGCGGTTGATGCTAAAGGCCTGTCGCAGGAGCTGGGCTTGCCGGTGGTTACTACTGTTGGTATCCAGTCTGATGGTGCTGATGATCTAAAACATTTTCTTAATCAGTTGGATTGGAAAAATCTAACAGCCTTTCGCACTAGCGAAGTTGATGAAGGTATCGAGACCTCCGTAGATCATTCCGCTCATACCGAGTCTGACAATATTCAAGTACAGAGGATTTTGCAAAATCTCGGTTTAGACCAAATTGTTCCCGATCGCTTGAGTGATCGCCTTGATAGCGTATTGCTACACCCCGTATTTGGCTTAATGATTCTTGCGTTTGTTCTATTCTTTATTTTTCAAGCGGTATTTAGTTGGGCTACCTTACCAATGGAAGCTATCGAAGCCGGTGTTGATTGGCTTGGTGCTTTGTTGGTAGAGTTTTTGCCGAATAACTGGTTCCGCAGCCTATTGGTGAATGGCGTGTTGGCTGGCGCGGGCGGCGTATTGATTTTCTTACCCCAGATTTTGATTTTGTATTTCTTTATTTTGATTTTGGAGGAGTCGGGGTATTTACCACGTGCTGCTTATTTGTTGGACCGCTTAATGGGTAGGGTGGGGCTCTCCGGAAGGTCTTTCATTCCCTTGTTGTCTAGCTTTGCCTGTGCCATTCCTGGAATCATGGCGACCCGAAGCATTTCCAATTCGCGTGATCGTTTGGTGACGATCCTGATTGCGCCCATGATGACTTGCTCTGCTCGTTTGCCGGTGTATGCATTACTCATATCGGCTTTCATTCCAGAGCGCAAGTTATGGGCTGGTTTGGATTTACAGGGCCTAGTCCTTTTCTCACTCTATTTCGCTGGCATATTCGGAGCGATGATGGTTGCCTGGGTATTAAAGCGTTTTACTACTGAAAAATTTCAGCTCAATGCATTAATGATGGAGTTGCCAAGCTATCATTTGCCGCGTCTAGGCAATCTCGCGATTGGTTTATGGCAAAGAGCAGAGATATTTTTGCGTAGAGTGGGCGGCATTATTCTGATCATGACGGTTTGCCTTTGGGCCTTATCTAGTTTTCCGCTACCCCCCGAAAACGCTACGGGCGCCCCAATCCAATACAGTATTGCGGGAATGATGGGGCAAGCATTAGCAGTAGTGTTTGAGCCTATTGGGTTTAATTGGCAAATTAGTATTGCCTTGGTGCCCGGCATGGCTGCCCGTGAGGTGGTGGTGAGCTCTTTGGCTACGGTATATGCCTTATCCAGCTCAGGTGCCGATGCTGCCGATGCCTTAGTTCCCTTGATTTCTCAGGGCTGGAGTCTAGCAACAGCGCTATCCCTGTTAGCCTGGTTTGTTTTCGCTCCGCAGTGTTTATCTACCATAGCCGCGGTGAAGAGGGAGACCGGTGGTTGGAAGATCCCGATCGTCATGCTGAGCTACCTCTTTGGGCTGGCCTACTTGGCTGCCTTTATTACTTATAGCGTAGCTAACTTCTTTGGCTTGAACTAGAGCATGCATTTGAAATTTGAGATAAATTATTAGAATCGCTAACTTATCTCTAAATGGTGCATCTATGACATTACCGTTACACCCACTCCTCTTGATGGTTGGCTTAAGCTTTGGCGCTACTGTTTTTGCTCAGTCCGGTGAAAATACTTATAAGCAAGTCTGCGCTGCTTGCCACGGAACTGGTGTTTTAAATGCCCCGAAATTTGGTGATAAAGCCAAGTGGGCGCCACTCATTGCCGAAGGTCAGGTTACCTTAACAGCGCATGCTTATGTTGGCGTAAGAGGAATGCCTGCTAAAGGCGGTAACCCCAATATGACCATAGAAACATTTTCAGATGCTGTGGTCTATATGGCTAATCAAGCAGGTGGTAACTGGAAATCTCCAGATGCAAAAACTCTTGCTGCTATCAATAAGGAAATTGAAGCTCGTAAAGCGGGATTAAATAAAAAGCAATAAATGCAGCTATCTCTGATGACTCTGCAACCTCATCACATTGAGATTATTGGTTATTGCGCTGCTTTTTTAACGACCATTGCCTTCCTGCCTCAAGCGATTCAGTCATGGCGCACGCGTGACTTATCTGGTATCTCCGCGGGGATGTATAGCCTCTTTACCTTAGGCGTTGGCTTATGGTTGATCTATGGATTGATCATTGAGAAATGGCCTCTGATATTGGCCAATGCGCTGACCTTTGCGCTGGCTCTGAGTATCTTGATCTTGAAGTTACAGGCTAGTCGCGCCAGCATAGTCAAGCCCTATCAAAAGTGATGTCATAATCATTCGACAATATTGTTCACACCAGTAGAAACCATAAAAACTCATTCAGAAAGGCAGTCATGAGCGCTACATTTGTTATTGATCCCCCAGTAATTTCTTCTCTTCCCGTGGTTGGTGACTCCCGTCGTTTTGCTGTTAATCGTATTTATTGTGTCGGACGAAATTATGCGGATCATGCTCGTGAAATGGGCCATGATCCAGATCGTGAGCCGCCGTTTTTCTTTATGAAGCCAGCAAATTCAATTGTTACTGATGGTAAAGATATGAAGTACCCAAGCCTGTCGAATGATGTGCATCATGAGATTGAGATGGTGGTTGCGATTGGTAAAGGCGGAGCTAATATTCCTTCCAACAAAGCGCTTGAGCATGTTTATGGATACGGCGTTGGTTTAGATATGACTCGCCGTGATTTGCAGGGTGAGGCGAAAAAGATGGGTCGACCTTGGGATACAGGAAAGGCTTTTGATCAGTCCGCTCCTTGTGCTGCAATTACTCCTGCCGCTCAGTGTGGCCACCCCAATAAAGGCAAAGTTGTCCTCTTAGTGAATGGTGAAGTTCGTCAAGAGGGTGACTTAAACCAGTTGATCTGGAATATTCCCGATACTATCGCCTATCTCTCCACATTATTTACGCTTGAGCCAGGTGATTTGATTATGTCAGGCACCCCTGCAGGGGTTGGCCCTGTGAAAAAGGGTGATGTACTTGAGGGCAGTGTTGAGGGGCTGACTCCGCTTAAGGTCAAGATTGTCTGAGTTTGATCTTATCTGGCGGTTCACTAGATTCACTTACCAATCCATTGAGGTGAACGTCCTTCAAGAAAGGCGTTCACTCCTTCTTTGAAGTCAGCGCTGTTATAAGTCTCACGCATTAACTCTGTGCAATCCGGAAGATTGCTTTCCATCAGGCGGGCTAAAGTAACTTTGCTCGCTTTCTGTGTGATTGGAGCGAGCGCTGCTAACTTTATTGCTAATGCCTCTGTATCACGTTGGATGTCTTGAGGTAGGGCCGTACTGTAGAGGTAGGAGTTGGAAAGTAATTCTGGAGCTTTAATAAGTTCTGCGGTCAGTAGCATCCGTTTGACCATGGGTACACCAAGATGAGCCGCAATCCAGGAGAGATTGCTGGGCGATAAACAGTTGCCTAGAGTGCGAGCTACTGGGATCCCAAAGCGGGCATCTGGAGTAGCGATTCTAAAATCACAAGCGGTGGCAATCAATAGTCCGCTACCTACTGCCAACCCTTCGATGAGTGCAATCGTGGGAATGGGTAAGTGTTGCAGCGAATGAAAGATAGCATCTACGGCAACTTCGTAAGCTTCATTTTCTTGAAGATCAACAAATTGCTGAATATCGCTCCCCGATACAAACGCCTTATCGCCGGCACCTCTGAGAATGGCTACCCGAATCTCTGGATCTTTGGCAATGTTGTCGCAAATCCTTTGAAGCTCTTCATACATTGGCCAAGTCAAAGCATTGCGTGCCGCTGGGTTATTAAAGGTAATACGAGCAAGCGCTCCATCGATTGCGAGATCAACGCTGGGTGGGGTAGATGTCATACCTTATTCTATACAAAAGCGTCTTCATAGCACTTCTCATTCCCCGTTTTTAGTTCTTAGCTCAACCTAGGATAGAATTCCTGTATGTATATGTTTTTACCTTTCCTGACGGCCTTTATTGGTCTCGTCCTTGTTTGGTTTGAGAGGCGCTTAGCGGGTTTGGTGATGCTTGGCATTACCGTAGGAATTCTGATGTTCTGGTTCCGCATTCATGCCACAACTCATCTCAACATTAGTCTGTGAGCAACGGTGAGTAAAAACTCTTTTCCTTCACTAGCTGCACTAGGCAATCAATTGGCTCTCTTGGCAATTGTTGGCATGCTGTCTTATGCCTTTATCGATCAGTTGTATTTTGGTGAGCTACCTTGCCCTCTGTGTTTAATGCAACGTATGGGTTTTGTCATCATTGGTTTTGCACTAGTACTTAACATTCGTTGCGGGGCACATTCCGCTCATTATGGCTGGGGCATTATTGGCGGCCTAGTCGGTATGATGGTTTCACTACGTCAAGTGCTGCTACATATCCTGCCGGGCGACAAAGGATTTGGCGCAACATTTTTAGAATTGCATTTTTACACCTGGGCATTTGTAGGCTATGTTGGTCTGTTAGCCGGCTTTGCTATATTGCTGATGTTGCCTAATCGGGATGTGCGTTCCCGCTCTCTATTTTCAAACTCTCTAGTAGCTATTTTTATCCTACTTGTTTTTGCCAACCTGTTATCTACACTCTTAGAGTGTGGCATCGGCCCTTGCGCTGACGACCCTGTGAAGTATGAGGGTTGGATTTGGTTGCGCGCTCGTTTCGGCTTTTAATTTGCCATTACTTTTCCTATGAAGAATGCATCAATGATGGTGAAGGCGGTGGTATTCCTGCTTGCCACCCTAGTCTTTGGCGCCCAGGCTCAGACGAATGCTTCTTTAAAGTCCAGTGAGGGGTGGCCAAGGCAGGCGATTCGGATTGTGGTCACTTTTACCCCTGGTGGCGCCCCAGATATCTTGGCACGAGTGCTTGCTGAGAGTTGGCAGCAGACTTTAGGTGTGCCGATATTAGTGGAAAATCGACCTGGTTATGGTGGCAATATTGGCGCAGACTTGGTTGCTAAGAGCGAGCCAGATGGCTATACGCTATTGATCGGTACGGTAGGTATTCATGCAATCAATGGCGCCTTGTACGAGAAGATGTCCTTTCATCCGATTCAAGATTTCACGCCGATTAGTTTCCTGGCAAGCACTCCGAATGTTTTGGTGGTGAATAAAAAGCTAGGCGTAAAGAATATGCATGAGTTGATTGAGCTGGCAAAAGCCAATCCCAATCAATTGACCTTTGGATCCTCTGGAGTGGGGACTTCATTGCATATGTCTGGTGAATTATTTAAAGAGATGACAGGTGTAGAAATACGACATATTCCTTACAAGGGTAGAGCCC
Organism: Polynucleobacter sinensis; assembly: GCF_001595985.1. Lineage (GTDB taxonomy): Bacteria > Pseudomonadota > Gammaproteobacteria > Burkholderiales > Burkholderiaceae > Polynucleobacter > Polynucleobacter sinensis. The sequence goes on along the minus strand of NZ_LOJJ01000003.1, from coordinate 505,880 downwards.
AATCACTGCCAGATCTAATTAGCGGGCGGATTTCTATGCTCTTTGATAATCTATCATCTTCTCTACCTCTGATTAAATCTGGTGAGGTACAGGCATTAGGTGTCACAACACTTAAGCGATCTCCTGCCGCTCCCGAAATCCCCACTTTGGCTGAGCAGGGTTTGCCAGGCTTTGAGGCAACCTCCTGGTTTTCGTTAATGGCGCCTGCAAATTTGCCGCCTAATCTTCAAAAGCGTTTGAATACCTTAACCCGCCAAGCACTCAGTCGGCCCGAAGTGCGAAATAAACTCCTGGCTAGCGGTTTAGAACCTAAGCCAGGCACTCCGCAGGAACTCACGCAATTAATCCAATCGGAAGCCAATAAATGGGGTAGAGTCATTTATAGATCGGGTGCAAAATTAGAGCAATAAATTTGCCAATCTTGTCAGCTTGGGTATAGATCAAGCGTTAAATATAGTAGGAGGCGACCAATAATGGAGTCCACTATGAATACAAATAAAAAGCATTGCAAATCCGGCGCTTTGAAAGCGTTTCTGACGCTCTTAGCGGCAGCTGGCCTATTGTCCCTGTCTCCTATATCGGCGTATGCCGGTAATGTCGGTTGGGCGGTTTCGGTTGGTGGCGGCGGCGGCTACGGCTACGGCGGTGGTTGGCGACCAGTCGCCTATGGACCAGGTTGGGGTGGTGGCTGGGGTCCAGGCTGGAGAGGTGGTTACTATGGGCCTGCTTATGGCTATCCATATGCGGCAGGCTATTACGCTCCTCCAGTGGTCTATTCGGCACCCCAGGTGGTGACCTATGCAGCCCCTGCGCAGCCGATGGTATTGGCATCGCAGCCTCAAGCACCTGTCTGGTATTTCTGTGAAGCGAGTGGCCAATATTTTCCGTATGTGCAAAACTGCGCATCCGGTTGGCAAACTCAAGCCGCTATGCCGCCATCGAATAATGGTGCGCAACGACGCCAAGTAATCAGTCATTAATTCAATTGAAGGGTAGGATATGAAACGTGCTGTATTCACATTGCTAGCGATGGGCTCTTTAGCTGGGTGTGTCTCCGCTCCCACTGGGCCAACGATTGCGATCATGCCCAGAGAAGGAAAGCCTTTTGAGGTTTTTCAGCAAGAAGATCAGCAGTGTCGTGAATTTGCGGCTGGCGCGGTTAAAGATACCAGTAATGCTGCTTTAAAAGAAGGCGCTACTAGTGCAGCAATTGGCGCGGCTCTCGGTGCGGCAGCGGGTGCTGTAATTCAGGGCGGTAGCAGTCAGGGTGTTGGTACTGGCGCTGGTATTGGTTTGCTTGGTGGCGCCGCTATGGGAGCCATGAATTCTGCTGGTAAACAAAATCAATCTCAGACCCAATACAACATTGCGTATCAGCAGTGCATGTATGCCAAAGGCAATCAAGTTCCCAGCTATCCAACCCAAAGTCAAGGCAATAGTAGTTACAACATCCCTCAAGGCAAGCCATCGATGCCTGCGAATGGATACAAGCCTATTCAGTAAAACTGCTTGAACTAAACCTCAACCGGCGGATGCGTTTTCTCAAAGCGTGCCGCCGTTTTTCTAAAGAGATAAAGCAGCAGTAGGGCGGCCAATCCCAAGCTCAGACTGTTACCAGCCCAAAATCCATTAGCCCCCTGAAGAAATTCTGGAGTATTGCCCAGAACATTAAAGCCCATCAGATATCCACCACCTAGACCGACTCCCCAGAGTGATCCCGCATAAATCAGCATTGGCCAAAAGGCAATGCGATATGCGCGCAGAATAAATGCCGCGGTCACCTGCAATGCATCAAAGACTTGATAGAAGGCAATAAACAAAAAGAGTGGGATTGAGAATATCTTCACTTCTTCTGGTGGATCATAAAGATCGAGAAGTTGCATTCTAAAAATCCACACCGCGATACCAATCGCAATACAGAGGGTGGTTGTGAAGAAAACAGATGACCAGCCAATCTCTTCAGCACGCTCTTGCTTATTTGCGCCAATCGATTGAGAGACTAATGTCATCGTTGCGATCGAGAGGGAGAGTGGCACCATATAGATGACCGTCCCCATATTAGCCACAATTTGATGTCCTGCCAATGCCGTCGTGCCCAAGCGCGCAATAAAGAGCGACATGAAGGTGAATGATGTCACTTCAATGAGATAGCTAAAACCAATGGGGGTGCCAAGCTTAAGTAAAGTCCAGATGCGAGGCCAGTTGGGCCCACTAAAACGGGCAAAGATCTTAAAGGGTTTGTAGAAGCGATCAAAGAGTACAAAACTCAAGGTAATCAAGAGCCATAACCAGTTGATGATGACAGTTGCCACAGCGCATCCCGGACCACCCATGCCTTCAATGCCAAGCCCACCATAAATAAATAAGAGATTGAGCGGTAATTTCAGGCCTAGCCCGATGAGTTGCACCACAGTAATCACTGCTGGTCTTGAAACTGCATTATGCAGCGCCATCAAAACCCTCATGCCCATACTAGCCGGTAGACCGATTGCCAGAATACTCAGATAGAGTCGTGCCTTGCCTTCGATATCGGTGTTGACTTGCGAGATTTGTAATAGATGATCAGCATTGAGAAGAATTAAGCAACCTAGGGCGGTGAGTCCAAGAGCAAGCCATGTAGCCTGACGAACCTCTTCACCAATGTCGCCGAAGCGTTTTGCGCCAAAAAGTTGTCCTGCAATCGGGGCTAGTGCAGAGATGACTCCGGTTAATCCAACATAGATGCTAATAAAAATGGCTGAGGCCATTGCCAGTGCTGCTAAGTCATCGGCGGAGTAACGTGCTGTCATGGCGGTATCTAATACGCCAAAAGCAATGACTGCTAGCTGACCAACTAGCAATGGGCCGGCAAGCTTTAATAGGGAGGGGATATCCTCGCGAAGGCGCGATAACTTGAAATGCAGCATCAATTACTGCCTGCTGGCAGGAGTGATTTGATAGAGGCGTAAACGCTCATCGCGGTCGGATGCGCGACGATCTTCCCAAAGTAGTTCAATCTTCTTTTTGTTCAAGCTGGCGTACGCTTTTGCTTCGGACGAGCTATGCGTCAGCATAAGATTGCAGCTAGGGTCATCACGTAAAGGTAGTTTAGTGAAGTAACTAAATGAAGCCAATTGAGCTGGACCTAAATTGGTGGTATCAATACATCCTGGTGTATTGGCGATAATTTGCGTTAAGCGATCGGAAACGTAGCGATAGGTTTTGGCGTAATTAATGGTTGGTAACCATAGTGTCATTAATAACACCCACATCAAGGTTGTGCCAGATGCAGAGATAATCAGGCAACGCCAGATTTCTTTTGGGGCGCGTGAAGTTCTCCAGCGCACAATTGCGAGCCAAACACCTGTAATGAGGATGGCAACCAAAAAACCAATGTAATCAAATTGCCCCTGAAAGCCGGGTAGTAGGCGTGCCAAATTGCTGGCAGTGGATTCTGGAAAGCCGGTAACTTTTGCCAACCAAATAATCCAAATGGCCAAGGCAATGATCGTGAAGCTAAACATGGCAAACCAGTCAATAAAGCTGATCAGACTACGCTTTAGGATTGGTAGACTAAAAGCGGCAATAATCGAAAGGCTTGGAATCAGGATCATCAGATCATGCTCATTTGCCTCGAGTCTAAAGAGTACGTAAATCAAGCAGCCAATAAATAAACTCAGTGGAATGCAAAGGTGTGGTGCGCGCCATTGACCCGCTTCTTTTACCCGACCCCAATGCGCAAGAGAAATCATGGCTAATGGCCAGACTGGCCATGCATATGCCCAAAAGTTCACACTCAAAAAGCCAATCGATTCAATAGATGGGGTGGCGCGCATCTCTGGCGCATTTCGCCAACCTTCTTCGGCGATATGGCGCCATTCGGGAGTGATATTGCCTAGATACCAAAGCATTGGCCAAATCGCAAAACCGATCAAGCCTAGAGCAGTGCTTGTTAATGTCCAGCGAAAGCGCAGCTTCGCATTGCTTGCAAGAACCGCAATGATGGTGGAGCTTACTACGATCAAGCTGAGGGTAAGATTGCTCGATAGGGTAACAAGTGTGATACCGAGCCCAGTCCACAAACCACCTTGCCAAGGTTTATCTAAGCCGCGTACAGTGCCATACAGCACAATGCTAATACCCATCAGTTGCGCCATCATTGGCGTAGTTTCATGAGCGCGTTGCGCAAGCCCGACGCAGGCCAAGAAAATTAATAAAGCGCCATCTGCCAATGTCATGCCATAGTTCTTGCGTCCAGGCTGACCACCAACTGCTAAGGCCATGGGTTGAACTTCTTGGCGACGCCCTAATAAATAGGTGGCATACCAAATGGCCAGGGCCGCAGAAAAAAAACAGATCGCCGAGTACAAGCGGGCGGCATTCGCATCACCAATCCAAGGGCCAAATATGTCCATCAAGGTGGCGCCCAACCAATAGGGAAATGGTGCACCTAAGGATTCGTTGCGTCCTGCAAGGTGAGGGACGATCCAGTCTAGCGCTTTGCCATGCTGCAAAGTCCACATGCCGCCAAATCCGATAGCATCTTCATTTTTCCAAGGATCGCGCGCAAAAAGACCAGCCAGACCATAGACCAAGGTCAGCGCAAAAATAATAATGCGCGGGATCGAGGTAGTGGCAGCGGCGGTAAGTTTGACCATAAAAAATTAGCAATAAAAAAGGCAGCAAACGCTGCCTTGATTATCTCGCAGGGGGAGGGTAATGACCCAATCCCTATTCGAAGTGTGCTTTAAATTAAGCCTTTTTCTTAGCTGGCTTTTCAGCAGCTTTAGCTTCTGCGGCAGCAGCTTTTTTCTCAGCTGTTTTGGCAGCGCCATCACCGGAAGCCTTAGCAACAGCTTTAGTACCGAATTTCTGACGGAATTTCTCAACACGACCAGCGGTATCCATAATCTTCTGGGTGCCAGTGTAGAAAGGGTGTGACTCAGATGAAGTCTCGATCTTGGCCAATGGATACTCATTGCCATCTTCCCACTTGATTGTCTCTTTAGTAGGCATTGTGGAGCGAGTCTTGAAGCTGAAGTTGTTTGAAACGTCTACAAAGACGATTTCACGATATTCGGGGTGAATGCCAGGTTTCATTTTTAGTCCTATTAGCAGGCAGCCGTTTAGATCCAAAGATCTCAATACTTACCCAGTTAAATGCAAATTGTTAAATCAGTAAAAGCGAAATTATGCCATGAAATCAATAGGAAAGCGCAGTTTCGCTGGCTTTCCTAGCCTAAATTAGCCACCTTTACGCATTAAATCAAAGAATTCACCATTATTTTTCGTGGATTTGAGCTTATCAACGATGAAGTTCATCGCCTCAATATCATCCATATCGGCCAATAATTTGCGTAAAACCCAGATTTTTTGGAGGTTTTCAGCTTTAACCAGCAATTCTTCGCGGCGGGTGCCAGACTTATTGAGGTTAATCGCAGGGTAAACACGGCGCTCAGCTAGGCGACGCTCAAGGTGGACTTCCATGTTGCCAGTACCTTTGAACTCTTCGTAGATGAGGTCATCCATACGGCTACCAGTTTCAATCAAAGCTGTTGCGATGATCGTCAATGAGCCACCTTCTTCGACGTTACGTGCGGCACCAAAGAAACGTTTTGGACGCTGCAATGCATTAGCATCCACACCACCGGAGAGTACTTTGCCTGATGAGGGAACTACAGTGTTGTAAGCGCGAGCAAGGCGGGTAATCGAGTCAAGCAAGATGATGACATCTTTTTTCATTTCGACTAAGCGCTTAGCTTTTTCAATCACCATTTCAGCTACTTGAACGTGACGAACCGCTGGCTCATCAAAGGTAGAGGCAACGACTTCACCACGAACAGAGCGCTGCATCTCGGTCACTTCTTCTGGGCGTTCATCAACTAACAGGACAATCAGAATCGCTTCGGGATTGTTGGCGGCAATCGCATGTGCAATGTGCTGCATCATTACGGTCTTACCAGACTTAGGCGATGCCACGAGTAGACCACGTTGGCCGTAACCAATTGGGGAAATCATGTCGATAATGCGGCCCGTTAAATTTTCTTCAGCCTTAATGTCACGCTCTAATTGAACAACGCGATTTGGGTGCAAAGGCGTTAAGTTCTCGAACATGATGCGGTTCTTCAATGCCTCTGGAGGCAAGCCATTGATCTTGTCGACTTTTACTAAAGCAAAGTAACGCTCACCATCTTTAGGGGTGCGAACCTCGCCCTCAACGCTATCTCCGGTGTGCAGATTGAAGCGGCGAATCTGCGCAGGGGAGATGTAAATGTCGTCCGGAGAAGCCATGTAAGAGGCGTCTGGGGAGCGCAAGAAGCCAAAGCCATCTGGCAACACCTCTAAAGTGCCGTCACCGAAAACGGTTTCACCAGCTTTGGCGCGTTTCTTCAGAATCGCAAACATCAATTCTTGTTTGCGCATCCGTTGGGTGTTTTCAATCTCCAAGCTCGCTGCCATTTCAAGCAGAGCGGATACGTGGAGGACTTTGAGTTCAGATAATTGCATGTGGTTCTCGGGTGTAGATGAAAGATGTAAATGTGTTTTGGGTTATCGCCGTCTAGATCAAACTGAGACAGTTATGGAAAAGCAGAATTTTGGGGAGTTTGCTAAAAAAGAAGGGGAGGGAAAATTGCTGGGAATATTGCCGAAAATCGGGGCACTGAAAGTGCAATGAGATAGATACTACACTAAAAACAGCTAAAACCACAGGCTCACCCAGTGAACCTGTGATCGAAGGCTATTTACAGATGACTATCAATAAATGCGGTCAACTGGGATTTGGCCAAAGCGCCTACTTTTTGAGCAGCTACAGTGCCGTTCTTAAAGAGGATCAATGTTGGGATGCCACGAATATTGAACTGGGCAGGAACGCCTTGGTTCTCATCCACGTTCATCTTCGCGATTTGGATCTTGTCGCCGTATTCACCAGCCAGCTCTTCAAGGATAGGGCCGATCATCTTGCAAGGACCACACCACTCAGCCCAGAAGTCGAGGAGAACGGGTTTATCGGACTTGAGAACGTCTTGCTCGAAAGAAGCGTCAGTTACATATTTGATGCCGGCACTCATGAAAATTCCTTAATTAGTCTTATTTAGTTTTATATAGTTATTGCACTACAACGCTTATATTAGCAATAAGCCACACTTTCTGCCTAAATTGTAAAAATCAATCACAAACCAGCCCCAAAGCCAGCCCCAGAAAAACTGTCAATGTCGCACCCATTTCCGACCCTAAATGAGCAAAAGCAGCCATATGCTTGGGCAATAGCGCCCAACGCGGACGCTCTAAAGTCGCTGGCCGAGGGTATTTGGAATTGTGCAATGCAAACGAATCAACGCCCCTTAGTGGTGCTGAGTACTGCAGGACCATTAATGGGGGTGAGAGCTGCTCTAGAGAGGTGCCCCCCCAATAACCTGCCTAGTCACATTGCCTTCCTGCCCCAAGTCATGAGTTTTAACGACTGGCTAGAAGCAGCACCAGGCGCATGGAAGTTCCCTAAGAAGCAAACTGATCTAGAGCGTTGGTTGTCGGTTTACGCGACACTGCGCAAACACAAGCAATTGCAATCCTGGTTTAAAGCGGAAACCGAGGCAGGTTCGTGGGGATTGGCTCAGGCCATCATTGCAGCCTGCGACACCTTATCCAACTCCATAGCGCCCAGTCTTCAGCAAGAGCTGCATCAGCTCATCTCAAATCAAGAAGAGTCTATTAATCAAAATACGCAATCTTGGATTGAGACACTTGAACCATTATTAGATCGCACCATTGGTCAGGCATACCCAGCGCTTGCAAGAAAAGTGGTGGATCAAGAAGCGCAAGTGCTACTGACCTTCTGGAGATATATCACCAGCCCAAGCGATCCTGCATTCAGAAAACAATTTGCTATGGCTGCCCATCTTGAGGCTAGCAAGAAAATTGCACAAGTAAATACAAGACCTTTGGTTTGGGTAGAGACAGCAGACCCAACGCCGATTGATAAGCAGCTTATTCAGTGGTATCTAGCGGACTATGCGCAGTACGCTCCAGCAATTGAGGTAACAATGAACTGGGAGTCGGTTGCGCTTTGGGCTGAAGCCATCAGCACTAACGCTCCTGAAGAGCAAAAGCTGCAAGCCATCCAAACTAATATCAGTAATGCGCATCCAGAGCATTGGCATCTGATTGCCGCTAAGCGATTTGAGGAATTGGCGTGGGCAACGGCTAAAACAATTGAGCGTCAACTAATCGATGGAAAAACCAATATCGCCCTGGTAGCGCAAGATCGTCTCGTCGCTAGAAGAGCGCGTGCATTGCTCGCACGTTTAGGCCCATCCCTTAAGATTCAAGATGAGACTGGCTGGAAGCTGTCCACCACCAGAGCGGCAGCAGCGCTCAATAGTTGGCTGGAGTTATTGCGTGCACCATCTGAGGGCCCGAGTGCGGCTGACCTGTTGGAGTTTTTACAAAATCCATTCTTAGATCTTGGAAGGTGTCTTAACTCCAACGGTACACGTGACGCAGAATCTTTAAATGGATTGGTGGCACAGCTCGAAGATATTTTGATTGCTAGCCAAGTTAAATCCGGCTGGGAAACTTTTCATATGGCGATCGAGGGATCGGTCACGCATGGCTCTACTGCACCGAATCCGCTGTTACTGGAACTGCTGCAATCCATTCGTGGTCGACTCAATCGCTGGCGTGGAATCAAAATCAATTGCGCTCTTGCCCATCAATATCTGGTGGATGATCTGGTTCAAATGGGAATGACTGAAGGCCTAGATAAAGATTCTGCTGGCAAGCAGTTGCTTGAGCTTTTGGAAACATTTGATTTTGATGTAGAGCATCAGCAAATTGCGATGCGCCTCAATGAATGGCTTAGTTTATTAAAAACAGTTATTGAAGAATCTTCATATGAAGAGAAGGGTGCTAGTGCTGAGGCAACTCTCAGCATCCTGCCACTGAGCTCCACTCGTTTTAGGGAATTTGAATCTGTTGTGATGGTGGGTTGTGATGAACAGCAACTACCTGCATTTTCAGAACCTCCACTATTTTTCTCTGATACTTTAAATCGACTCTTGGGTGGCTCTAGTATTGAGGCGCAGTTTATTCAGCAGGCGCGAGATTTATCTCAACTGCTTATCTCATTCCCTAGCGTGAATCTCCTTTGGCAAAGTAAGAGTAAGAGTGGAGAGCCACTAAGACCTTCGGCATGGATTCAGAGACTTCAAATTGATTTACCAAATTGGCAGGCACAAAATGCCAGTGCATTATTTGCACCTCGCAGCGGTACTGCAGCCCCATCCCAAATGGCGATAGCAACACTGGATTCAGATTTACCAATGCCAGTCTCGATGAGTCCGAGCGCTTACAAAGCATTGCGTGACTGCCCTTATCGCTACTACGTGCGTAGTTTGCTAGGCCTGCGTAAGCTCAAAGGTTTTGAAGAAGGTTTTGATGCCTCACTAGCTGGCCAAACGTTGCATAAGATCTTGCGTAATTTCTATCACGCCATGAAAAGTGAGGCGCAAAAATCCGCCACACCAATCACTGCAGAACCAGAACTGCACCGTGCTTGGATGCAAGATCAGCTAACGCTAATCTCCGAGCAGGTCTTTAAGCGTTTAATTGAAGGTGACGCCAGAGTCTTAGGCGTCTTAAGAGATTGGCAACAACAAATCCCTAGTTTTATTCAGTGGCAGTTGGATCGGGAGGCTCAAGGTTGGCTGTTCTACGACGCTGAAGTGAAGGTTGGCTTTGATCTGCCATTTACCGATGCAGATGGAAATGAGCGCCATATTCGGATTGAGGGTTACGCCGACCGCTTTGATGTCAGCATTCATGATCCTAACGCTGCATCAGTGATTGACTATAAGAACCAGAGTCTGGCCAAAGTAGAGTGGCGCTCTGAAGTAGTCTTGGATGATCCGCAGCTATTAATTTATGCCAGAGCCGCAAATGAGAGCAAAAAGATCCCTGGGCGCGCAGTCAATGCAGCCGAGTGGGTAGCTTTAAAAGCCGACGTGAAAAAAGCTGGTGATGGTGCTGAGCGCTCAGTAGGCATCGCAGAAATACCAGAACTCATGCAAGAGTTTTCTGAGCAAATTACCGAGGATGTGCAATCCCTCTGGTCCGGAAAACCTCTTAAAGCATTTGCACCCGATAGCGTTTGCCAGTATTGCGAAGCTAGGGGTATTTGCAGAAAGGGGATGTGGTGAGTAACACTACCTTTCCAATCCAAATTGCTTGCGATCCTAATCGCTCGGTAATCGTGTCTGCATGTGCGGGTAGTGGTAAGACTTGGTTATTGGTCACCAGGATGGCTCGACTACTGTTGGCTGGCGCTAAGCCTCAAGAGATTCTCGCGCTCACTTTTACTCGTAAAGCTGCGCAAGAGATGCGTGATCGCCTCTATCGTTTGCTTGAAGAGTTTTCACAATCAAGTGATGAGCAACTCATTGGGTACTTAACTGAGCGCGGATTGAGTGCTGATGAGGCAAAGGTGCTGCTACCCACTGCAAAGTCTCTCTATGCCAAAGTGCTAGCAAGTCCGCAGGGTATTGTTATTGATACCTTCCATGGTTGGTTTGGTAGGCTCTTAGGCGCTGCACCAATCTCAACGGGTATACAGCCTGGCTTTAGCCTACGAGAAGACGCAAAGCGCTTACAAGACGAGTGCTTAGATGATTGGTGGGGAAATCTGCCCGAAGGGATTCAGGCACATTACGACACCTTGCTAAAGACGCTTGGAGCAAGTGAAACCCAGAAGTTCCTGATGAGCAATTACAGCCTCTTTAAACAGAGGGGTGCTTGGACATTCTTCTCGCAAGCATGTAAAGCTCATGGCACCACTCCTATTGAGAAGCTCAAAGCTGATTTATCGAGACTGAAAATTGATAATCCGCTTAATGGAATTTGGAATGCCATTAACGTCAAGGCGGATTTAGAGTTTTTATATCGCTGTTTTAGCAATAGCAGTGCTACAGAAATGGCCTATGCGCCAATCATTCAAGCCGCCATTAATCTCAAGGCTAGCGGTGGTGATGTGATGGATATTGTATCGACATTGCAGCCAGTATTTTTGACTCAAGATGATGCCAATCGAACATCGAATGACAAGGCCGCTGGTGATCTCAAGAAGTACCTCAAAAAAGAAGGTGAGCTAGATCGCGAACAAGAGCACGCAACCTATAAGCAAGCTTGGGCAACGGCTTTCTTAGAGTTTGTTGCCTGGAATAAAGAGCAAGAAGCCTTCGCACTCAATGAAGCCTGGTTTGCAATGAGCGCCGCCATGATGGATCACGTTAGTGCGACCAAAGAATCCATGCGCGTCCGTGACTTTGATGATCTGGAGATCGGTGTCAGTCAATTAATGGCGGACTCTGCCAATGCAGCCTACTTACAGTCAAGGCTAGATGCGAAGTACAAACATATTTTGGTGGATGAGTTTCAGGATACCAACCCATTGCAATGGCAGATTCTGCGGGCATGGTTAGAAGGTTATGGTCAGGATGAATCTAAACCCACTGTCTTTATCGTAGGGGATCCCAAGCAATCGATTTACCGATTCCGCCGGGCTGATCCGAGATTGTTTAATGATGCGCAGGCTTTCTTAGTAAAAGAAATGAACGCAGCATCCTTAAATCAAAATACTACCCGCCGTAACGCACCAAAAATAAATGAAGCAGTAAATCAGATCTTTGGCACCGAGCAATTGCCGGAGTCATATCCATTCACTAAGCAAAACACCTTATGGCAAGCGCCAGCAGGAGATTCTGACAACCCAAAACACTCAAGCGAGGGCGAAGCCTATTTATTGCCCCTTGTGAAATACGAAGCTGAAGAGTTGGAGCAAAGAGCTGGCAATGCTTTTGAAGAAGCGATTGTCGATGCGCGACAAACCGCTGATGTCACTCAGCGCTACGTTGAGGGGCAGCAAGTTAGCGCATTAATACAGCACCTTATTCAGACGCGTCCAGTAGTAGATCGCGTCAATGGCAAAGAAGTCTGGCGCAAGGCTAGAGAGAGTGATTTCTTATTGCTGGTGAAGCGCCGCAAATATCTTCCACAATTTGAGCGCGCTCTACGTGAGGCAGGTTTAGCGTTCGAGAGTTCAAGACTCGGTGGTTTGCTCAATACCCTAGAGATTGATGATCTAATTGCGCTTTTAACTGTCCTAGTTACGCCACGCCATGATTTGCCGCTCGCGCAGGTGTTGAGAAGTCCGATCTTTGCATTTACCGAAAGCCAAATGCAAACCCTTGCTAAAGCAATGGCATCTAATCAATACCGCTCTTGGTGGGATGCTTTGCAAGATAGTCCAGATGCTAGCTTGATGCAGGCAGCGCGATATTTAGAGCATTGGCGCATATTAGGTGAGCGCCTGCCAGTTCATGATTTACTGGATCGAATTTATCAAGAAAGTGATTTGCGCATCAAGTATGCAAGCGCCTCTCAAGAGATTGCTCGAGCACAGGTCTTAGCGAATCTGGATGCCTTCCTTGAGCTGGCCCTCAATCAGGATGGCGGCCGCTATCCAAGTCTGGGGCGATTTATCGAGGAGATCAACACCATCCGCCGCGGCGATGATGATGAAACCCCGGATGAGGGTGATGTTGAAGCAGAAGCGGATCTCGTTGAGCTCGACGAGGAGAGTGAGTTATCTGAAGAAGACAAAAACAAGCGCGTTCGTATGATGACGATCCATGGGGCAAAGGGCTTGGAATCGCCATTTGTCATCATGCTCGATGCTAACCATACTGAAGGTAAGGCGGATCATCGTGGCGTCTTATTGGATTGGCCGCCCGAGAGCGAGAGTCCAAGTCATTTATCGATGTATACCTCGGCCACCTTAACCAATCCCCGCAGCGAAGTGCGTGAACGCGAATTACTCATAGCTAAGAATGAGAATTGGAATCTGCTCTACGTGGCAATGACTAGGGCAAAACAGGGGCTTTGGATTAGCGGTGTAGCAAAGGCGCCCACTGCAAAAAATCCTGTAGGCCTGGATGAGAAGTCTTGGTATGGTAGAGCGATGCTAGGCCAATTAAGCATTCTTGAAGACCAACCGTCACCACTAACAAATAAAACCCCAGCGCCAAAAAGTCAGAAGGCAGTTGGTTCAAAGGATTTCATGATGGATGACTTTGAGGTTTCTTGGGGCGCAGCTAAAGCGAGTCACGAGCAACAGCTAAAAGATATTGAGAGTGGTGTAGCTCTCGAAGTCTTCCAGGATGATGACGGTGCACCAGATAACTCCAAAATATTGGAAGAGGGCGTGCATTTTCATCGCCTTCTTGAACACCTTACACATCAAACCGGGGCAACAGGCCCGGAGCCAATGAGTGCAGATCAAATAGCTCGCTGGCTTGGCATTAGCAATGAGTTGGCAAATAAAGCCTTAGATCAAGCCAATACCGTTCTTAATGCCCAAAAGCTCCAGCCATATCTCACGACAAATCAGTGGGTACAAGCCTGGAATGAGATTGATGTTGTGAGTCTGGATGGCAGAAGCTTCCGCTTAGATCGCCTAGTAGAGTTTGATGATCACTTGGCCATCCTCGATTACAAGCTCACCATCCCTGAAGAGGGTAGCGAGGCTCACAATAAATACCGTGGGCAACTGAATAACTATAAACAAGAGCTAGCCAGAATACGTCCGGATAAGCCGGCTAAGGCCTTTTTAATCTCCGCCAAGGGCGAGATAGTCGAAATCGCTTAAGTGCCCTTTACCCCTTGAAATTCCCCCTAAATCCCCCATATAGCTAGGGAATAGTAAAAATCCCGAAACTAGGGATAATGGAATTCACACGAAACATCCTACAAGGAGTCTTGATGAGTATTCGTAAAGTAATCAATTTATTAGTTGGCGTAATCGCAGCTGCGGTACTGGTAACTAGCAACGCAGCGTTTGCCGAGGCAACTTTGCCTGAGGTATATCAGGCTGTGCAATCTGGGCAAATGGCTAAAGCCGATGCCATGATGAAAGAGGTTCTCCAAAATCACCCTAATAGCGCAAAGGCTCACTATGTAGCAGCTGAGCTTTACGTTAAAGAAGGCAAGCTAGAGGCCGCGCGTAATCATTTCATCAAAGCGCAAAATCTTGCTCCAGGCTTGCCATTCGCGCAACCTGAGTCAGTACAAAAACTCCAGATGCAATTGGCTGGCGCTGCAGTTCCAGGCGCACCCGCTGTTAGCCAAGGCTCTATTTTTAGTAACCCACTGTTTTGGGGTTTGATCGCAATCTTGGTTGTTGGAATCATGATCGTGATGAAGCGTCGCAAGGCTGAAGCAGTGCAGGTCTATAACGCTCCAAGTGCTGGCTATCCTGGCGCCCCCGGAACCCCTGGCGGTCCGGCTGGTTATCCCGGCGGCCCTGGCTATCCTGGTGCTCCGGCTGCAGGCGGTATGGGAAGTGGTTTGATGGGTAGCTTAGCCACTGGTGCTGCCTTGGGTGCTGGTATGTATGCTGGTCAAGCATTAGCCAGCAACCTCATGGGTGGTCATGATAATGGCCATTCAAACCCCAATGTCAACCCTAACTTTAATCAAGTAGGCGGCCCTGGAATGGATGATCCAAACTTTGGCGTGCGTGATGCTAGTTCTTGGGATGATGCCAGCTTGGGATCTTCTTGGGATGACAATGGCGGCGGTGGCGACTTTATGAGTGATGTTTAATTCACTCTCAATACAGTAATTTATTTCAAAAGGTATTTATGGCAATTTCAATGTACCAAGCATCTATTCCGCAGTTCAAGAAGATGCTTGGCAATCTCTCCAACCTTTTAACGAAGGCAGAAGAGTATGCGGCTGCCAAAGGAATCGATGGCAAGGTCTTAGTGGAGGCGCGTTTATTCCCAGACATGTTCCCTCTGGCTAAGCAAGTACAAATTGCTTGTGATCAAGTGAAGTTTGGTTTGGCACGCTTAGCTGGTGTTGAGGCGCCTAAATTTGACGATACTGAAAGTACTCTCGCTGAGTTACAAGAGCGTATTGCCAAAACCATTGCTTTTGTTGACACCATCAAGCCTGAGCAAGTTGATGGTACGGAAGCTAAGGAGATTAAATTCTCTATTAAAGAATGGAACTTTGAGTTTGTGGGGGAACAATACGTGCTGACTTGGATCATTCCGAATTTTTATTTCCATGTCACCACTACCTACAACATCCTGCGTCATAACGGCGTTGAAATTGGTAAAGCCAATTACCTGGGATGATGGATCGTCCATTTAATTACTTGATGGAGATTGTCGAGGTAGGACACGCTTGGTTTTACCGGGTCAGTATCTATGCCTCGAATGCCTTCTTGGATGACCCAGCCATCTTAGCTTTTGCTTTTTGTTAATTAAGAAACCACCTTCGGGTGGTTTTTTATTGCCCCATAGGTTTTTCTGTAAAAATGGTGCTTATGAAAACTATCCCTAAAATCCTTGCTAGCCTTTTGATTTCGATTGCGACGATCTCTTTTGCGGGCCCCGCAACCGTCTATTTCAACGGCGATATTCTGACGATGGAGGGCGATAGTCCCAGGTATGTTGAAGCTGTTCTTGTCAAGGATGACAAGATTACTTTTGTCGGGGATATGAAAGCAGCTTTAGTCGAGGCAGGTACTAACGCCAACATGTATGACTTAAAAGGCCATACTCTCTTGCCAGGCTTCATTGATACTTGGGGTCATTTTGCTTTAATTGCCCAAGACACGTTTGGCGTCAATCTGGCGTACTTTTCTAAAAATCCACCAAAGACGAAGCAGCAGTTAATAGATAAGTTACGTAAGGAGGGCAATCCTTTTAATGGTTGGATCGTCGGTACGGGATATTCTGAGACGCTGTTGAGTGATGGCGCAATCACTTTGGTAGAGCTTGACCAGGCTTTTCCTGATACGCCAGTTTTGATTGAAAATATTTCTACCTTAACAGGCATGGTCAATAGTGCGGGCCTCAAAAAATTGAGGATTACTACTGCCACTAAAGCGGTGAATGGATTCATTCCTGTTGACCCTAAAACGGGGAGGCTCACTGGCGACCTGATTGGCATGCCTTATCTCAATGCAGTAGCAAAAGCAGTGGGTAAATACTCTCAAGACCTTACATTTGAGTCTTATCGCAAGGCCGAGAAACTCTACATTTCCAATGGTTTCACAACGGCGCAAAGCTATGAGGCGACTATTACCGATATGCGCAATATGCGATTGGCGGTAGATCGCGGCATTGTGACCTTAGATTTAATTGCTCTACCAACTTTTGATGTTGTTGATCAATTACTCAAGACTAACCCCAATTACCAGTTCGGAATCTACAGTAAAGGCGATCGAGGTTTCAAGGTTGCGGGTATACAAGTCCCCACAGATGGCGCACCGCAGTTGCGATTGGCTTACTTCACTAAACCCTATTTGGATACCACAGGCTTTGCAAAAGATTGGCGTGGGTTTGCTTATTACCCACAAAGCCTGATTGATAAGTACATCAAGCTTGCCTATCAAAAGAATATTCAATACTTTGGCTATAGCAATGGTGATGCTGGTATTGATATGACCCTGGCGGCTATCGATAAGGTTGTCAAAGAGACTGGTATTACTGATGACCGCCGTACGGTGATTGCGCATTCTTTTTTTGCGCGCGATGATCAGCTCGAGGGTTATAAAAAGAACAACATCATGGCGGTCATGATGCCCAATGGCACCTGGTTATATGGTGATGTTTATCCCAAGACGCTTGGGGCGGAGCGTGCCAATAATTTAAATCCATTAAAGAGTGCCCATGCAAAAGGAGTGATCACTGCGCTTCATAATGACACCCCATCTTCTGGACCTAGTGCGCTCTTTTCAGTTTGGAGTGCTGTTAATCGCCAAACTGTCTCTGGAAACACTTTGGGCCCAGAGCAAAGGGTTGATCCCTATTTGGCGCTCAAGGGCTTTACTAGTAATGCGGCCTATCTATATAGGGAAGAGGGTAAAAAGGGCACGATCACTGCCGGCAAATTGGCTGATTTAGTGGAACTGGATCAAAACCCCTTAAAAGTAGACCCTATGAGTATTAAAGATATACATGTTGTACAAACTATTAAGGCTGGGAATGCTCTTTAGCCAGTAAATGAGTCTGGTGTGGGCAAAAGCGACAAAAAAGTCCATAAATAACGGTTTTTTCATGAAATAAGTGTCGGGTATTGAAATACTGTATGGATATACAGTATATTAGAACCCATGGCACTTATCGCACTTCCACAAAGCTCCTCAGAAAGCACTCTGACCCAGGCCCCACAGGCTTTGGCGGTCAATGGCGCCTATGAGTTCAAACTCCTGAGTCATCGCATTTCAGCAGGATTTCCGAGCCCAGCGGCGGACTATGCCGAGGAAGGTCTCGATCTCAATAGCTACTTAGTCCAAAACAAGCCAGCTACCTTCATGTTCACTGTTAAGGGTGATTCGATGATGGGCGCAGGCATTTGTGATGGCGACAAGGTGGTAGTCGATAAAGCCCTCAAGCCAAAACATAAAGATATCGTGGTGGCTGTCGTGAATGACGAGTACACCATCAAGCGCCTTTATCAATTGCGCGGCAAAACAGAGCTCCAGCCTGAGAACCCGAATTACCAGGCTATTACCTTTAACGAGAACAGCGAACTCCAAATTTGGGGAGTAGTCGTTGGGGTAGTACGCAAGTACAGCCATGCTAGCAGCAGAAACGGGAGGTCAGCATGAATCAAGCCGGACAAACCAATCAACTCTTCGCACTCGTAGATGTCAATAATTTCTATGTATCTTGCGAGCGCGTCTTTGCGCCGAAGCTGGAAGATGTGCCGATGGTGGTGCTCTCCAATAACGATGGTTGTGCCGTAGCGCGTAGTGCTGAAGTCAAAGCGCTTGGTGTGAAGATGGGTACACCCTGGTTTCAGATGAAGGACCTGGCTAAAAAACATGGTATCCAGGCCTATTCTTCAAACTACACCTTGTATGGTGATATGAGCAGCAGGGTAGTGGAAGTCTTAAGAAAGTTCACACCCAATTTAGAGGTCTACAGCATTGACGAGAGCTTTCTGCAAATTGAGACTGTACTGAGGCAATATGTTGACCCCACTAGCTTGGGTCAAATCATCAAGCAAGAAGTTAAAGACACTACGGGCTTGCCTGTATGTGTTGGTATTGGCGCTAGCAAGACACTTGCCAAGCTAGCCAATCACCTTGCCAAGAAATATAAACCGTTCGCTGGTGTATGCGACATCAGCTCCATGGCTAAAGAGGAGCTATATCAATGGATGACCGAGACACCGGTAGGTGAGGTATGGGGTATTGGTGGCAAGACCGCGAAGAAACTCAAAGATCTGAAGATCCATAGTGTATTTGATCTCATGCAAGTTTCACCACAAGCCATGCGTCAACAATTTGGCGTTGTGATTGAGCGCATTTGCTATGAGTTGCGCGGCGTATCTTGCTTACAGCTAGAAGAAGTGGCTCCAGCCAAACAGCAAATCATTTCTTCAAGAAGTTTTGGTAAACCGGTAACTTCCATGGAAGAGTTGGCTGAGTCTGTTGCTACTCATGCCGCTAGAGGTGCTGAGAAGCTCAGAAGTCAGAAGTCAGTGACGGGCGCGCTCACAGTATTTGTGCAAACTAACCCACACAAACAATTCGAGCCACAACACCATCAAAGCATTACCGTTGCCCTCAGTGATCCTAGTGATAACACCTTAACGTTAACCACTGCCGCATTAAAGGGTCTCCAACAAATCTATAAAACCGGCTTTAAGTATAAAAAAGCAGGTGTGATCTTCAATCTGTTGGCGGATAAGCCCACCATGCAGCAATCGCTATTTGATGACATGGAAGTCAAGGGTAAATCTGCTGGCCTCATGAAGGCCCTGGACTCAATCAACAGTCGCTTTGGTAACGCTGTCATTAGAACCGCGGCAGCAGGTACCAAGCAAGACTGGCAAATGCGATCAGGCAATAGATCACCGAACTACACCACGCAGTGGGATGAATTACCCATCGCGCGATAAACGATTAACGAAGTAAAAACTCATTAACCCAGTAAGCAACTAAGTCAAAAGTAAATAAGGAGAAATCAAATGGAACTATTAAACAACTTCAATGGCATCTCACTCGCAGTGATCATGATTCTGTCTTACTGTGCAGTGTTGAAAAATACCAAGCGCAATGAACAAACGAATACTCGCGTGTTTGGCCGCAAGTATCAGTAAGTAGGCGGCAAAAAGGTAGTAGCGAAAAAAGAATCAGCAGCAGGCCTAGAAGGGGAATAAGGAAATCACGGATTCCTTATTCCCTAGTAAAGGTGCTTACTTTGCGCTGAGAGCCTTGCGCAAGTACTCGGAAACATTGTCCTGACGCAGCATCCACTGCTTATAGTCAGATGGCACCTGGCCAATCAATTCACCTTTGTGTTTACCAAAAGGCATGATCGTCGGAATGCGAGCCTTCTCAGACATTTCCCATAAAGCATCTAAAGAGCCAGGATGTAGCTTTTCAATAATCCGACCCAAAATCTTAGAGCAGATCCAAACATCTGCTAATGCGCTATGGGCATCACGCAATTGGTCTCTAGCGGTAGCACGTTCAAAGTAATAGAGCAGAGCGCTTTGAGTATGGCTATCTAACTCAGGCCAAAGACTGCGCGCAAGGGCAAGCGTACAGATGCGTTTTACCTCGGGCTTGCCAATCGCCTCCCAGTCAAAATCTACGCTATGACCAATGATGTACTTGGTGCCAGCAGGCAATCTAAATGAACTGCTAGAAGGACAGTTGACCAATTCCTCATCCATAATGTGATGAGTTGCTAAAGCCCCCAAGCTAATTGGCTTACCAGGGTTATAGCGTTGCACCCAGGGATTACCAACAGCAAGCGGATTAATGGACGTGACATCCAAAGAGGCCGCCTCAATGATGACGGCATCAGTCTTATCGGTTGCTTCTACATCGAAAATAATGGCTTGAGGCATGGGCTTCTCAGTAAAAGATATTAAGTGAATATTGTGCCTTGAGTTTTACTTAGCTCCACCAAATCTTGTAATTTAGAAAAAATAGCTTATTTGGTTGGAGTATGGGGCTCATAAGAAAGAAGCCCAGTTTGATAGCCTAATTGCTCATCCCATTCCCACATCAGAATCCTCTGCAAAACCTGTCATTTCGCATTTCAAACATCTACCCTAAGTCTTTCCGACTTCACGGGGATCTGGATGCGACTTTCTATTGAGTGTTCTCACAAGCATTTGAAGCTATTTCGAATCTCTCTCGATTCAAGGGTCATGCTTGTATTGCTAATTATTTGGATGATTTGGGGAATCTTGAGGATTCTCAAGATCCTGTGATTGGGCTAAATCTAGCTTGGGGAAGGTGGACGAGCCCGACCCCCGGCACTGACAGAATTGGGTTTGGCTGCTTCGTTCCCGACCTGACCAGGTTATCCAAACCGCCATGCGGGGAGGCCCGTCCAATTCTATTTTAGCTTGTTAGAATGTAATACATGACAGCATTAGCTTTAGCCCGTTCGTGGCGCCCTAAAACTTTCTCCCAATTGGTAGGACAAGACCATGTGGTTAAGGCATTAACCCATGCCTTAGACCAGGGTCGACTACACCACGCATGGCTATTTACAGGCACTCGCGGGGTCGGAAAGACCACGATTGCCCGAATTATGGCTAAAGCCCTGAATTGCACCGGAGAAGATGGTCAAGGTCGAATGACCTCAGAACCCTGTGGAAAATGCCCGGCTTGCCTGGAAATTGATGCCGGCCGCTTTGTTGACTATATTGAGATGGACGCTGCGAGTAATCGCGGGGTAGATGATATTGCCGCTCTTTTAGAGAAAGCGGCCTACGCACCAAGTAATGCGCGTTATAAGGTTTACATGATTGACGAGGTGCACATGCTCACCAATCATGCTTTTAATGCCATGCTCAAAACTCTGGAAGAGCCGCCTGAACATGTGAAGTTCATACTGGCAACTACGGATCCCCAAAAGATCCCAGTAACTATTTTGTCGCGTTGCTTGCAGTTCAATCTCAAGCAAATGCCAGTGCCGCTCATCGTAGAGCATTTGGAAAAAGTCCTTGCTGCAGAAAAGGTCGATTACGAAACTAATGCACTACGTGTATTGGCTAAAGCAGCCCAAGGATCCATGCGCGATGCTTTATCACTTACTGATCAAGCTATTGCATACGCTGCTGGCAAAGTATCTGAAGAAGCAGTGCGGGGCATGCTGGGCACCTTAGATGATGCATACCTCATCAGAATTCTGGATTCACTAATAGCTAAAGATGGCGCAACACTATTGGCAATTGCCAATGAGATGGGTGAGCGCAGTATGTCTTTCTCATTAGCGTTGGCAGATCTCTCAAGCCTCATTCAGAAAATCGCCGCCGCGCAAATTGTTCCCGAGTCTGTATTAGAGGATTGGCCTGAGGCAGCAGAAATTCATCGCTTAGCTGGAGCACTTTCTAAAGAGGAAGCCCAGCTTTTCTATCAAATTAGTATTACGAGTCGTCCCGATTTATCGCTTGCTCCAGATGAGCAAACGGGCTTTGCCATGACGCTCTTGCGGATGCTGGCCTTTCGTCCGGGCGGCGTAACACCGAGTAAGCCAGCTCCAGCGGGTGGTCATTCAGTGCCACCAGTAGCGTCTGCACCAAGAGCTGCTGGTCCGGCCAATCAAACTGCCGCTCCAGCAAGATCTACACCTGCGTCATCTGCTCCAGCGCCTGCTGCTTCAGCTCCTCCAGCTTCTGCGCCAGTCGCTTCAAGTGCAGATCGTCCAGATTGGCATGCCTTGATGCGTCAACTACCGGTGAAAGGCTTGGTTCAGCAGTTGGCTTTTCAGACAGAGTTGCAAGAGTGGAATGATTCAGCCGCTGGTGTGCGTGCATCCGTGGTGACGCCAATGCCGCAACTTGCATCTGAAGCCTCTGTTGCACGCCTGGCTGATGCCTTGACTGCACATTTTGGCAAACCAGTAAAACTCGTAATTGAGAAGGGTGAGGTAGAAGGCAAGACCGTAGCTAAGGTTGATGCGCAGATTCATCAAGAGAAAAGACAGAATGCAGAGCAGATGATCGCTCAAGATCCATTTATTCAGCAATTAGAGAAAGAGTTTGGAGCCAAAGTGGTTGGCGGCTCTGTGAAACCGCTCTAATTGCCAAATTAGATCAATATTAGACAAATAGAGAATAAGGAAATCAAGCGATGATGAAAGGTGGCCTTGCGGGTTTGATGAAACAAGCTCAGCAGATGCAAGAGAAGATGAAAGTAGCGCAAGAGCAATTGGCTGCGCTAGAAGTGACTGGTCAAGCCGCTGGCGGTTTGGTAAAAGTCACCATCTCGGGCAAGCACGAAATGAAGCGTGTACAGATCGATCCAGGCGCAATGGATGACCGTGAAATGCTTGAAGACTTATTGGTAACTGCTTATACAGAAGCATTCAAACAAGTAGAGGCTGCTAGCGCACAAGTGATGTCTGGCGCAACAGCAGGCATGCCAATGCCTCCTGGCTTTAAGTTACCTTTTTAATTGTTGATTGCAATTTATTAATGGCGCGCCATGAAGCTCCGCAAGATGCACTCGGTCGATTGATCGAGGCATTGCGTGTATTGCCGGGAGTGGGTCCAAAGTCTGCGCAACGCATGGCTTTTTACTTGCTTCAGCATGATCGCAATGGCGCAGCAGTGCTTGCCCAATCACTCGGTGAAGCAGTAGACGCCGTTGGGCATTGCGCCCGTTGTAATACGTTCTCGGAAACCCAAATTTGCAGTACATGTAATGATGATCGTCGTGATCCATCGTTACTCTGCATTGTGGAAACACCCGCCGACCAAGTCATGGTTGAGCAGACCTTGAGTTTTAAGGGTAATTACTTCGTATTAATGGGTCGTATCTCGCCACTAGATGGCATGGGTCCTAATGAAATTCATTTTGATCGATTACTAAATCGCATTGAGGCACCTGACACTGGTGTGCCAGTCAGGGAAGTGGTATTGGCAACGAATTTCACGAGTGAGGGTGAGGCAACGGCCCATTACATTGGTGAGGTGCTTAAAGCCAAAGGCATTAAAGTCACCAGAATCGCCAGAGGTATTCCAGTTGGTGGTGAGCTTGAGTACGTCGATGCAGGAACCTTGGCTAGAGCACTCATGGATCGCAGATAAATATTGAGTCTGGCTAGCCTGGGGTCTCATAGCGATTTATTCTGCTGACTGCGTGCTGTGACCAATAAGCGGCATATTAGTCACTAAATCGACATAAATTCTAGGTAAATTGCTCCTTTTTGGGGATAATTTGGCCTGCACCACTGTTGAGCTTCAATCTCACACCGTGCCTAACCGATTTGTCTTGTTTTTACCCCGGTAGATCTGGCCCTAAGCTGTTCATTGGCCATTGATGCTAAGCATTGTGAAATTGTGAATGACCCACAAGTTATACCTTCTCTTGCTATTCAGTGTATTGAGTGCCTTTTGGGGTAGCTCTGCGCATGCACAAAAAGCAGGGTCGGGCTCTGATCAGATTGCTAGTTTTGCCTCACCGATTGACGATCTCCCAACCGAAGGAATGCTTTTTGGATTACCGGTGAATATTCACGGGCAAACCACTTACATTAATCAACGTTATAACAATTTCACCTCGTCTTACTCTGGCATGAATAGTTTGAGCGCCGAAAGGGCGATGAGCTATACCTGGTCAGGGACCTTATTCTTTGGTGCACGCCTTGCGCCCAATACAGACATTTATTTCAATCCGGAGGTGGTGTCTGGTGTGCCATTTTCTGATTTATCTGGTTTAGGTGGTTTCACGAACGGTGAAGCAACCAAAGCAAATGGCGCGCAAGCTAAGTTTTACTCGGCTCGTGCTTTTGTGCGTCAAACCATTAATCAAGAGGGTGATAAGGTTGTCTTAGAAAATGAGGCCAATCAAATTACGCAAACAGTGAGTAGTAATCGTGTCGTGCTCACGGGCGGCCAGTTTTCTACCTTAGATATTTTTGATGACAGCCGCTATGCCAAAGATCCCCGGATTCAGTTTATGAACTGGGGCAATATGACATACCTGGCTTATGACTATGCTGCAGATGCGCGAGGTTATAGCTGGGGCTTGGCAGGGGAATGGTATTTGGATAACTGGGTGATGCGTGCCTCTCGGATGCTGGCGCCAAAGTCACCCAATGGTCGAGACCTCAATTGGCAAATCTTCAATACCTATGGCGATCAAGTCGAGGTAGAGCGTCAGCATAATATTGCTGACCTTCCGGGTAAGGTTAGTGTTTTGGCGTATCGCAACAAGATGATGTTGGCGCGCTTTCAGGATGCAACTAATTATGTTCTACAAAATAATGCACAGGGTACGCAAGCAATTAACAATGTACGTAACAACATGCAGTACAAAACTGGCGTGGGTATTCATGGGGAGCAGGCTTTAACTAAAGACCTAGGTATCTATGGTCGCGCCTTTACTTCTGATGGTCATACCGAAACCATGTCCTTCACAGAGGCTGATAATTCCATCTCGATTGGTTTGGGAATGAATGGCACAAGCTGGAAGCGCCCCAAAGACAGCATTGGTATATCGGCAATGCAAAACGGCTTATCAAGCTACCGTCGCGGTTACCTGCAGGCGGGTGGTGTTTCTTACTTCATCGGTGACTACGCCAGCCCAAGCCAGACAATTTCTTACTCGCCAGAACGTATCGGTGAGGTGTATTACAACGCCACTGTTGTCAAGAATGTTCTTGCTGGATTGAACTATCAACACATCATTAATCCGGCCTATAACTCTGCCCGTGGACCAGTCAATATCGTGTCTTTTAGGATTCATGCTGAGTTTTAAGCGATTCTAGGTGGGCTAAATTAATTATTTTCTTTAGAATCAATGAGATAGAAAACCCCAATTAATGGACTTTTGAGTTTTCTCCCCTATAATCTTCCAAACCCCCTACAAATGCAGGGAAATCTGCATCCTGGGGCTATAAAAACAGCATTAATACAGATTTAGAGGCTGCCGATTTGATTTACGGCCAAATGAAAATTAGCGCATTACTGAAGTTAAAAAATAATCCCTTAACAACGGTTGCTTGTGCGCTTGCCTTTTTTAGCTTTGCCCCAAGAGTCTTTGCCCAAGCGGAGTTGGCGATTCCAGCCACAGTAACAGTGCAAACCAGCGAAGCCCAAACCGCCTTATCCGCGCCACCCGTAGTGGGCAATGAGCCTAATCCTGCCAATGCGGCATCGCTATTCTCGCCAGTAAAGCCAAGCAACACACCCAAGATCTATACCAAAGGTATGCCGTCAGGTCCAGCGGATATGGATTTGCGTCAGCTCTGGGCCGAGCTCAAACTCAATAATCCGCAACTATCATCTTTACGCGAGTCTTATTTATCCGCTAAGGCAACAGTGCCACAGATTGCAGCGCCCGCTAATCCGCAAGTGGGGTTGGTCTGGTCCGGAATGCCAGCGAATTCTCCATTTGCATTAGGGGGAGCAAATGCGCCAAACCCTCCGCAATATCCTAATGGCATCAGTAGCAATAACTCGATCTCGATCGCGCAGCCATTTCAGTTTCCGGGCAAGAGGAGCTTGGCATCCGATATTGCCAATACCAATGCTGAAGCCTTGCTTGCTCAGAGTGAATCTACTTACTTGCAACTGGGTGCGCAGCTCTCGACTCTGTATTACAACGCCTTAGCATCGCAGAAGCAGTTGCAGGTTCTTAAAGAGTCCGTCATGCGCTTGGAGATGATTAAGAATGTCGCTAAGGCGCGCTACACCAACAATGCGGCTGCTTATGTTGAGTATCTCAATGCGCAAGTATCACAAAGTGCAGCGCAAGCGGATCAGTTTAATGTTGAGCGTCAATTACAAGTTGCTCTAAACAACATCAACACCTTGGTAGGTCGCCACTCAAGAGAGCGCTTGGTATTGCGTGGTGATGTTCGTCGCGCCATGAATAGTGTGCCTACCTTAGTTGAGCTAGAGGACTATGCGGAAAGCAGTCATCCTTCTTTAAAGAGTTCAGCCCTGCAATTAGAGGCGGCACGCAAAGGGGTAGATTTGGCGAAGAAAGCTTACCTACCAGACTTTCAGGTAATTGGCTCCTCATTCACGCCGCGCGGTCCTTTTTCAGCCAACAATGGTGCGATGTTTTATCAATTAGAGCTCGATCTAGTTATCCCTTTGTATTTCTTTACGAAAGAGAAGTACGGGGTGGAGCAGGCGCAACGCAATCAGGCGGCTGCTGAAGCGGGCAACATTTCCAATCGTCAGCAAATCGTATTGGCAGTCAACAGCGCCTATGCCGCTTACGAACAAGCGAAGAATCAAACTCAATTTTTAAAAGAGCGCCAAGTTCCACAGGCTGATGCCGCATACAAGGTGGGCTTAACCCAATACTCTAATAATGGTCAGGGATTTAACGATTTACTGACAGCGCAAACCCAATTGCGCAATCTTGAAGTTCAATTGGCGCAGGCGGAAAGTAATCTTCTGCAAGCGCAAGCTGTATTGCTGGTGACAGCCGGTAAAGAACCTTTTTAAGGAATGATCTTGAAAGACAAAATTCTTTCTTTGTTTAAACAGTTTGCCGAAAAAGCGAAACCAATCGCTAATAAAGCATGGCATTTAGGTGGACATCGTCTGCAAATTGCCTTTGCCGCTGTGGCTGGTTTGTACTGGAACTTAAGTCCGCAAAATCGTTACCGTGTAAGACTGGCAGCTTTTGCATTCGCAATTTTATCGATGGGTATTGTTTTGGGCCGCATCACCAATGTCAATCGCAATGTCAAAATTGAAGCTTCAGATAAGGCATTGAAGGTTGAAAAGAGTGGCATCTTGGAGTTAAAGCTCCCAGGCGTCAAACTCAATCCCGATATTTATGTCTTTCAAGATGCTGTCAAAGTTCAAGTTCCTGTTGATATTAGAGTTCCAGGACGTTTAGCGTTTAATGCAGAGAGATCAAAAGTATTATCTGCCCGCGCTCCTGGCAGGGTAGAGCGTATCTATGCCTTTGATGGCGCCGATGTCAATATTGGCTCGCCCGTTGTTGAACTCTACAGCCCTGAATTTCTGTCTGCGCAGCAAGAGTATTTACTGTCGTCTAAAAATGCCAAAGTACTGGAATCAAGTAAATCCATGAGTGACTTGCTCGGTGATGCTCGCATAACGCAACAAGCTGCCGCAAATCGTATGCGCAATCTTGGTGCTGGGGATGGCGATATTAAAGCAATTGAAACTACTGGTAAGACACAGAGCAATTTGATCATGCGCTCCCCACTAAAGGGTGTAGTCGTTAAGCGTAATGTTGAGCCTGGCTCAGCGGTTAATGCTGGCGATCTGATTGCCACCTTGGCTGATCCTAAGCAGCTTTGGTTTTTGGGTAATGTGTTTGAGCAGGATTTGCGTTTGATTAAGACAGGCCAAAAGATGGTATTGCAAGTCGAGGCTTATCCCGATAAAGAATTCGTGGTGTACGCGAACTATATTGCACCAACCATTGATCCCCAAACACGCGCCTTACTCATTCGTGCCGAAATTGAAAATGCTGACGATCTATTGCGTCCTGATATGTTTGCTTCAGCAAAACTCACCACTGGCATGGCTGATGCCATCGTGGTGCCGCAAACCGCGGTAGTGCGTATCCGGGAGATGCGTTACGTCATTGTTAAAGCGGGTGATGAGTCCTATCGTCGTTTGCCGGTGAGGGGTTACGATCTCAATAGTAAGACGTTCGCTATTACTGAAGGTGTCGAGCCTGGCTCTCGTATTTTGGCGGAAGGCGCGGTATTGTTGAATGATCGATTTGCAAAGCAGGAAGACTAAGTGAGCGCTTTTACTTCCTTTATTCGAGGTGTCGTTGAGAAGCGGATGCTGGTCATCTTTGCTTCAATCGTGCTTTTGGGTTTGGGGATGTTCAGTCTCTCTAAGTTACCGATTCAGCCATACCCCGGCGTAGCACCACTTACTATTCAGGCGATTTCTCAATGGCCAGGAAGAAGTACTACTGAGGTTGAGCAACAAGTCACTATTCCCGTAGAAAACGCTCTAGCAGGCATTCCAGGCTTGCAGGCCTTCCGGTCCGTTTCCTTGTTTGGTCTATCGGTCGTGACGCTGAAGTTCAATGACACAACCGATCCATTTCAGGCGCGCCAACGTTTTATTACCAGCCTTGGAAATGTCACCTTCCCGCCAGGGGTGATATCTAGCGTAAGTCCAGATTCTGATGCAACTGGCGAGATCATGCGCTATGAGGTCAGGTCTGAGTACGCATCGTCCATGTTGTTAAAGACCTTGCAGAACTATGAGATTTATAAGGAACTAAAGCAAACCCCGGGGGTTGCCGATGTTTCCTCCTTCGGCGGTAAGGTCAGGCAGTATCAAGTGATTGTTACCCCTGAAACTCTGCAGGCTAAGGGCGTTAGTGTTAATGACTTAATTGCGGCTCTAACTAGCGCCAATAGCAATACTGGTGGTGGCTTATTGCCTAGCGGTGAGCAGCAGTTTGTTATACGTGGTGTTGGTCTTCTCAGGAACATCGACGACATTAAGCGTGTTGTGATTTCTATTCATAACGGCGTGCCAATTCGTATTGGTGATGTTGCCCGTGTAGAAATCGGTAACGCACCACGTTTAGGCTTGTTCCAATTCAATGACAACCCAGATTCTGTCGAAGGGATTGTGTATTTGCGTCGTGGCGAAAATGCTACCGAGGTCTTAGCCCGCGTACGAAATACAGTTGAAAATATCAATAAGCAGGTTTTGCCCCCAGGAATTGAGGTTGTTCCTTTCTATGACCGTCAGGTTTTATTGGACATCACTATTGGCACTGTTAAGCACACCTTATTCTTTGGTATTTCTTTGGTTCTTGCAGTGCTGTTTTTCTTCCTCGGAAATTTACGAGCTGCAGCCGTTGTGGCGGCGGTGATTCCGTTGGCTTTGTGCGTCTCATTTATTCAGATGCACCTATGGAGCGTGCCGGCGAACTTAATTTCCTTGGGCGCTATTGATTTTGGCGTGATTGTAGACTCTGCTGTGATTCTGACGGAGAACGTCATGCGTCACTTAGAGGAGGGCGGTAAGCGCCTCAATCAAAGCATTATCTTGGCGACTAGTGAAGTTCAGCGGGCGATGATTTATTCCACTGGCATCATTATTGTTGCTTACTCCCCCTTGTTTTTCATGGGTGGAGTAGAGGGTATTATCTTCAAACCAATGGCCTTTACGATGGGCTTTGCCTTGATTGCAGCGATGGTTCTCAGTTTAACTTTCCTGCCTGCCATGATTTCTTTGGTGTTTGGTGAAAATCTCCACCATAAGCCGCCTGGATTTATCACCAAGCTTCTCAATGGCTACAAGCCCTTGCTTAGAAAATGGATGGATCGCCCACTTACAGTAGTTTCTCTAGCGGTTTTTGTCTTAGGTCTTACCTTGTTGAGTGTGACACGATTAGGGACGGCGTTTTTACCAACCCTCGAAGAGAATAATATTTGGTTGCGCGTCACTCTTCCGAATACGGTTGATTTAGATTACTCCATCAAGATCGCCAATCAGCTCAGAGAAACTTTCTTAAAGCAGCCTGAGATTGATAAGGTTGCTGCTCAAATCGGTAGGCCAGATGACGGAACCGATTCTACTGGCGTATTTAATCAAGAGTATGGTTTGTATTTAAAGAGTCCTGATGCGATGCCAAGTGGCTCAAGTAAGAAAGCATTGATTGCAAACCTAGAGGAAGAGCTTAATAAGATTCCGGGTGTGACTTATAGCTTCTCGCAATACATTCAGGACAACGTTAACGAGGCCTTATCGGGCGTTAAGGGTGAAAACTCTGTCAAGATTTACGGCACAGACTTGGATGTTTTGGATCAAAAAGCGCATGAAGTGATTAATCAGCTCAAGAAAGTGCGTGGTGTTGCTGATGAGGGCATTTTGAAGGAGCTTGGTCAGCCAACTCTGAATATTCAGATTGATCGCGAGCGTGCAGCGCGCTATGGCATTAACGTTAATGATATTCAGACGGTGGTAGCCAATGCGATTGGTGGCGCATCGGTAACCAATCTCTTAGAGGATGAGAAAACCTTTGGTATTGCTATTCGTCTAAATGAAGGCAGTCGTAATGACATTGCCGATATTGGGCACCTCTTAGTTGATTCACCTAATGGACCATCGATTCCCTTATCTATGGTTGCCACTGTACGGTTGACTGATGGCCCATTCTTTATTTATCGCGAAGCCGGTAAGCGCTATATCGCGATTAAATTTAGCGTGCGTGGCCGCGACTTAGGTAGCGCCGTGGAAGATGCGCAATTTTTAGTTGAGAAGAACATTACTTTGCCGCCAAATTATTCCATTGCCTGGGATGGTCAGTTCAATCAAATGAAGCAGGCTCAGAAGAAGTTGATGCTGATTGTGCCAATGGCACTTTTAGGAATTTTCTTGTTACTGGTAAGTGCTTTTGGTAATTTCCGCGATGCAGTGATCGTCATGATTAATGTGCCCTTTGCTGCGATTGGTGGCGTAATTGCCCTACATCTTGCTGGTGAGACTTTAAGTATCTCAGCATTCTTTGGCTTCCTATCTCTGTTTGGTATTGCGATTCAGGATGGAGTCATTTTGATTTCTTTTATCAATAAGACTGCCGCTACTGAGCATGGAGAGATGAAGGACGTAATGGTGGAGGGCGCCTCCTTGCGTGTTCGTCCCGTATTGATGACAGCTGCGTTATCGGGCCTTGGGCTTTTGCCAGCAGCTTTATCGCACTCTATTGGATCTGAAGCGCAACGGCCTTTGGCGCTCGTGATTGTAGGTGGCATGGTTACCACGACGATTTTGACGCTCCTAGTATTGCCAGTAATATACGGATGGTTTAGAGGGCGTAGCTTAACCCAGGCGGCCAAAGCTTAAGCGGTGTTAAGAATAGAGTAGCGCTAATAAGGTATTCAAACCATGAGTGAAAATACAAAACAGCCCCATATCCTGATCTCAAATGATGATGGATATCTGGCTCCCGGCCTCTTGGCTTTGGTTAACGCCATTCGTCCACTGGGTAGGGTGACGGTGATTGCTCCCGAACAAAATCACAGTGGTGCCTCTAATTCACTTACCTTATCGCGTCCTTTGTCCATTCATCGTGTGGCTGGTGGTGAGCGTGACGGATTTTTGTTTATCAATGGCACACCAACTGATTGCGTTCATATTGCGATGACAGGATTTTTGGATGAGAAGCCAGACCTAGTAGTTTCTGGCATTAACCAAGGCGAGAATATGGGTGAAGATACCTTGTACTCTGGCACGGTAGCTGCCGCAATTGAGGGGGTGATGTTTGGTGTTCCCGGAATTGCGTTTTCACAAATTGATAAAGGCTGGGCCCGCATTGATGACGCCGCTAAGGCAGCCCATGACATTGTTGCGCAAATGCTTGTTTCTAAATTAGCGCACACCGAAGGTACTGCGACCTTACTAAATGTCAATATTCCCAATAGACCTTACGCTGATTTATATCGTTGGCGTGTGACTCGTCTGGGTAATCGCCATCACTCGCAACCAGTGGTATTGCAAAAGAGTCCGCGTGGTGATGACATTTACTGGATTGGCGCTGCGGGGCACGCCAAAGATAATTCCGAGGGAACGGACTTTCATGCGATTGATGATGGATGCATCTCTATCACGCCCATGCAGTTAGATTTAACTCACCACGCCCGCTTGGCAGCGATGCGTGCTAATGGCTGGGGTCGCGGTTGAAGTCTGCGGCTGAACGCAATGCCGGTCATCGGCAAGCTTTAGCGGCGAAGGTGCTCGCTGCTGGAGTCAAGCATGGCAAAACATTAGAAGCAATTGCAACTGTTCCTCGTCATGCTTTTATGGATGCTGGAATGCATCCTCAAGCGTACGAAGATACTGCCTTACCCATTGGCCATTCTCAAACTATTTCTAAGCCATCGGTAGTAGCTCGTATGATTGAGTTACTGCATAAACCAAGACACAAATTAGGTAAGGTCTTGGAAATTGGTACTGGCTGCGGCTATCAGGCTGCTGTTCTGAGTCTGCTGGCTGATGAGGTTTACTCAATTGAACGAATCCGGCCATTGCATGATATGGCTAGAGCGAAACTGCGGCCATTTCGGATCAATAATTTGCGTTTAATCTACGGCGATGGCATTTTGGGTCTTCCTCAAGCCGCCCCATTTGATGGAATTATCCTAGCGGCTGCCGGTTTGGGTATTCCTGATGCCCTATTGGATCAATTGGCAATTGGAGGTAGATTGGTTGCCCCAGTGGCAAAAAATGAAAAAGAGCAGCAATTAATTATGGTTGAGCGCATGAGCTCCCAGCGCTACCAAAGAACCGTTCTAGATGAGGTCTTTTTTGTCCCCTTACAATCAGGGGTAGTATGAGACACACCATGTACCCCATGAACTTAATCGCTAAATACCTCCTGATACTTCTGGCAGCGGCCTCAGCCCTGCTAAGTATCGGTTGTAGTACCACGCCACGCGCCAAGCCTGCAAATGTAGTGGATCGCACTAGTAGCGGTAGTGAGTCAACCCCCCCAGGCTACTATCGCGTCAAGCGCGGTGATACCTTGGCGCGCATTGCTTTAGATCATGGCCAGTCCCCTCGAGATGTGGCGCAGTGGAACAATATGTCCAACCCAAATCAGATTGAGGTGGGAGACCTGATTTTGGTAAAGCCTCCAGCGGGATCGAAAACAGCCGCAAAGCCAGTAACGAAATCCACGACAAATACAGACGCTCCTAAAGCGGATGTACCCAAGGCTGAATCCTCCAAGTCAGAACCCGCAAAAGAAATGGTCGCAGAACCTGGCATTCGTTTATCGTGGCCGGCAAAAGGTAGGGTCACTGATGAATTTAGTGAAAAATCCAAAGGGATTGATATCTCTGGAAAGTTGGGCGACCCAGTAACTGCCGCTTCTGATGGCAAAGTGGTTTATGCCGGCAATAGCCTGCGTGGCTATGGCAATCTTGTGATCATCAAGCATGACAATACTTATCTGACTGCCTATGCGCACAATCGCAGCCTTTTAGTGAAAGAGGGCGACTCGGTCAAAAAGGGGCAGAAGATTGCGGAGATGGGTGATACCGACACGAATTCCGTTAAGCTTCACTTTGAATTGCGAGTAAATGGCAAGCCGGTAAATCCAACGCCATACTTGCAGTAATTGCTGTCACTCAATCGCTAACGATTTAAGTATGGCAACCGTTCTCGTCTTTGATATTGAAACAATTCCAGATGTGGCGGGATTGCGTCGTCTAGATGACTATCCAGCATCGATGACTGATAGCGAGGTTGCTGCTAAAGCAATGGCAGATCGTGCCGAGAAGACGGGTAGCGAGTTTCTTCCTCTCTATTTACAGCGCATATGCGCTATCTCCTGTGTGATTCGTAGGACAACTAAAGATGGCTCACCCCAGATTAAGGTTGGCACTTTAGGATCGATAGCGGATGATGAAAAGGTTCTGATACAAACCTTCTTTGAATTAATTGAGAAGTACACCCCCCAGTTAGTCTCTTGGAATGGTAGCGGCTTTGATTTGCCTGTTCTACATTACCGGGCTTTAGCTAATCATGTACAAGCGCCGCGCTATTGGGAGATGGGTGAGAGCCAAGAAAACGATAGTCGCGAATTTAAGTGGAATAACTACATTAGTCGTTATCACATGCGCCATTTGGATATGATGGATCTCTTGGCAAAATTTAATGGACGCGCTAATGCACCCCTAGATGGTTTAGCAAAGCTCTGTGGATTTCCGGGGAAGATGGGCATGGATGGCAGTCAAGTTTGGCCCGCATATCAAGATGGCAAGATTGATGAGATTCGTCGCTATTGCGAAACCGATGTGGTCAATACGTATTTAATGTACTGCCGCTTTCAGCTCATGCGTGGCGGCTTCTCCTTGGAAGAGTACAAAGAAGAAATCACTTTTGTAAAAGCATATCTGGAAAGTCTTGCAAAAGAACCTCATGGCGCTCAGTGGCAAGAGTATCTCCAAGGCTTTGCTCCGGATGCGTAGGGGAGAGAAACCGGTTCACATTGTTGTGACTGAGCCAATTTATGTTGAATCTTTGGATCTTGATGCCCAGGGTATTGCACGCTTGGCCCCCACTGAGGAAGAGGCTGGAAATAGCCCAGAGGCAGGACAAAGTGGCAAAGTAGTTTTTATTCAAGGAGCCTTGCCAACCGAACTAGTGACTTATGTCATTACCCGCGATAAGGCTCGCTTTAGCAAAGCTAAAGTTCTCGACATTCTCAAGCCAGCGGTCTTTAGAGCCGAGCCAAAATGTAAAGCGTTTGGTGTGTGCGGTGGCTGCACCATGCAGCATTTGGATATTCGGGCGCAAATTGCAATGAAACAACGTGTTCTAGAGGATGATTTAAAACATATTGCTAAAGTTGCTCCAGAAGAAATTCTGCGTCCAATGGGTGGACCTGCCTGGGAATATCGTCATCGTGCTCGCCTAAGTGCTGTGAATCGCTCAATCAAAAAGGGCACAGTGCTGATCGGTTTTCACGAAGGTAAGAGTGGCTATGTAGCGGATATGATTGCTTGCGAGATCTTACCCAAACATGTTTCTGATCTGCTTCCCGCAATGCGCAGGTTGGTGATGGGTTTATCGATCGTCGACCGCATGCCTCAAATCGAGATCGCCGTTGGCGAGCCCGAGAATCCGAATTCTGATGACCCTAAAAAAGCGCGTCCAGTAACGGCTTTAGTCTTTAGAAATCTATTGCCCCTCACGCCAGCAGATGAGCAACTCTTGCGGGACTTCGCAGACCAACATCAAGTTTGGATCTGGTTACAGCCTAAGGGGATCGAAACCGTAGCGCCGTTTTATCCGCTCACTGGAAAACTTTGTTATCGCTTGCCTGAGTTTGAAATTGAAATGCCATTTAAGCCGGCGGATTTCACGCAAGTCAATCATCTGATGAATCGCGCTTTGGTGAGTCGGGCAATTCGTCTGCTCGAGGTGAAGCCGGGCGATCGGGTGCTTGATTTGTTCTGCGGTATTGGCAACTTCACTTTGCCACTTGCAAGACGGGCAAGCGAAGTCTTGGGTATTGAAGGTTTAGAAAGCTTGACTGCTAGAGCCAAGTCCAATGCGCAGCATAATCAACTCGCAGATAAAGTGAGCTTCATGCAAAGCAATCTATTTGAGGTATCGACAGAAACGATTGCTTCATGGGGTAGAGCTAACCGCTGGTTAATGGATCCTCCACGTGAGGGGGCAATGGAGATCTGTCAAGCTCTGGCGCAATTACATGAGCAGGCTAGTGATTTTCCACCAATACGCATTGTGTATGTTTCTTGTAATCCTAAGACTTTAGCCAGGGATGCAGATATTTTGTGTCACCAGGCGGGCTATACCCTCAAGAGTGCTGGTATCGTCAATATGTTTCCTCACACATCCCATGTCGAGTCAATAGCGGTCTTTGAAAAGGTCTGACAACTCAGTAAACTCAGCTAAAGAAAAAGGCACCCGCAGGTGCCTTTTCTATTGAAGCTTCATGTTTAGTCAGAATCAAACTTAGTCTCTGTCGCCGCCCACAATGCCCAAGAGTGCAAGCAAGTTGGTAAAGACGTTGTAGACATCCAAGTAGATTGCTAATGTAGCCATGATGTAGTTGGTCTCACCACCATTGATGATGCGTTGTACATCAACCAAAATGAAGGCGGAGAAAATAGCAATTGCCAAAACCATCACAGTCAACATCAGGGCGGGTAGTTGCAACCAAATATTGGCCAATGAGGCAACGATCAAGAGTAAAACACCCACCATTAACCATTTACCCATTCCGGAAAAGTCACTCTTGCTGATAGTGGCTATCGTTGCCATTACGGCAAAAATGGCTGCTGTTCCACCAAAGGCCAGCATGATTAAAGCAGCACCGTTGCTATAACTATTTAGGGTGTAGCCCACTAAGCCGGACATCATGATGCCCATAAAGAAGGTGAAACCCAGAAGCAAAAGGACGCCAGCGCCAGTGTCCTTGTTTTTCTCAATTGCCCAGAAAAAACCGAAAGCGATCGCCATAAAGACGATGAAGCCTAAGAAAGGGCTACCAGCCATAAAGTTGAGGCCGAATGCAACGCCTAGCCAAGCGCCAATCACTGTAGGCACCATGGATAGGGCCAAGAGGGCATAGGTATTACGCAATACGCGGTTGCGTATTTGCGGGGTGCTAATCGAGCCGGTCTGCCCAAAGCCGTAAGAGTTCAGATCACTCATATTGACTCCTTCTTTCTAGTAATTACAGGAGCCCACTGGGGGCTGTTGTCAGTAAGTATAGACAAAATGGGTAAATTTCAAGCCCCTCATCAAAATCCGTTGAAAAAGACCACAAAGTGAAGGGTTATGCCCTGTAAATTCAATGGCTTAGCCTTGTGGGGATCAGGGTAAATACGGTCGGCCGTTGTATAATTCGGGGGTCGCTGAATTCCGAGCGCGCTGTAGGTGGTGGGGCAGAAAATCCCCTCTAAGCCCCTGTAGAACGCCAATTTAGCTAAACCTTTGAAATCACTACTGGAGTTTTGCATGGCTATTGAACGCACCCTTTCTATTATCAAACCTGATGCTGTAGCTAAAAACGTCATCGGCAAGATCTATGACCGTTTTGAATCTGCTGGTTTGAAGATCGTTGCTTCCAGAATGGCGCATTTGTCACAAAGAGAAGCAGAGCAGTTTTATGGCGTTCACAAAGACCGTCCTTTCTTTAAAGATTTGGTGAGCTTTATGATTTCTGGTCCTGTAATGATTCAGGTATTGGAAGGCGAAGGCGCAATTGCTAAGAATCGCGATTTAATGGGCGCTACTGATCCTAAGAAGGCAGATAAAGGCACAATTCGCGCTGACTTTGCTGATAGCATCGATGCGAACGCCGTACACGGTTCGGATGCTCCTGAAACTGCTGCTGTGGAAGTTGCATTCTTCTTCCCTGGCATGAATGTGTTCAATCGTTAATTAACGATTATTGAACAAACTATTGAATAAGTAGTCGCATTGACCTCCCCGCGCGTAAATCTCTTAGATTTTGACGCTGACCAAATGGCAGCGTATGTCGCGGGGTTGAATGAAAAGCCCTTTAGGGCAAAGCAGCTCATGCAGTGGATACACCAACGTGGTATTGCTGACATCAACGACATGAGCGATTTAGCAAAAAGCTTCAGAGCAACATTGCTCGATAAAGCAGAAGTTCTTTCTCTCCCGGTAATTAAAGACGAGCAAGCGCATGATGGCACCCGTAAGTGGTTGCTTGATGTTGGTGCTGGCAATGCCGTAGAGTCTGTATTCATTCCAGAAGATGATCGTGGCACCTTGTGTATTTCTTCACAAGCCGGTTGCGCGGTTAATTGCCGTTTTTGCTCAACTGGGCATCAAGGCTTCTCTCGCAACCTTACCGCTGGTGAAATCATTGGTCAGTTGTGGTTTGCTGAGCACTTATTGCGCAACGATCCGAACGCAGTACGTCGTGTTGAAGAATACCCAACCCCTGGCTGGGAGCATACTGGCCGTGTCATCTCGAATGTGGTGATGATGGGTATGGGTGAGCCCTTGCTCAATTACGACAACGTTGTGACTGCTTTGCGCCTCATGCTTGACGACCGCGCCTATGGCTTATCACGCCGTCGTGTGACTGTTTCGACATCTGGTGTTGTGCCAATGATTGATCGCTTGGCGCAGGATTGCCCAGTAGCATTGGCAGTCTCATTGCATGCGCCGAACGATGCTCTACGCGATCAACTCGTGCCACTCAATCAAAAATATCCCTTAAGAGAATTGCTTGCCGCATGCGAGCGGTATTTACCGTTTGCCCCAAGAGATTTTTTAACCTTTGAGTACTGCATGCTCGATGGTGTTAATGACTCTGATATTCAAGCGAAAGAATTGGTGCGTTTGCTTGCGAACATCAAGTGCAAAGTCAACCTCATCCCCTTTAATCCTTTCCCCGAATCTGGATTAAAGCGTTCCCCAGCGCAACGGGTGCATGCATTCGCCAGTATTCTGCTAGATGCCGGCATGGTAGCTACTGTGCGTAAGACGCGAGGCGACGATATTGCTGCAGCCTGCGGCCAATTAGCGGGTGATGTGGTTGATCGCACTCGGGTGCGTGAGCGCGCAGTCCATGATGCAAAAATTATTATTCCCGAGCAACCTGTGCAGTGGCTCAAGCGACTGGATGATTGATTCAAGCAAATCCTCATGAGTAATTTTTCTAATCATCTTCCTAAGCTGCCTTTGGGTCCGTCACCTAAGCGTGTAACGCGCCAGGCTAAAGTCATTTGGAAAACGAA
Organism: Polynucleobacter sinensis; assembly: GCF_001595985.1. GTDB lineage: Bacteria > Pseudomonadota > Gammaproteobacteria > Burkholderiales > Burkholderiaceae > Polynucleobacter > Polynucleobacter sinensis. The sequence goes on along the minus strand of NZ_LOJJ01000003.1, from coordinate 467,631 downwards.
CGTCATTACAGTTGGTGGTGATGCGCCAGTTCGCGTGCAGTCAATGACGAATACCGATACTGCGGATGCGCTTAGTACTGCTATTCAGGTAAAAGAGCTTGCTCGTGCCGGTTCGGAGATGGTGCGTATTACCGTTGATACTCCAGCTGCAGCAGCAGCGGTGCCGTACATTCGAGAGCAGCTCGATAAGATGGATGTATTAGTACCACTCATTGGTGACTTTCATTACAACGGCCATACCTTATTGAATGACTACCCAGAATGCGCTAAGGCTTTATCAAAGTACCGCATTAATCCAGGAAACGTTGGTAAAGGTGCTAAGCGCGATCCACAGTTTGCGCAAATGATTGAGGCAGCTTGCAAGTATGACAAGCCGATCCGGATTGGTGTGAACTGGGGCAGTCTGGACCAAGATTTGCTGGCGAGCATCATGGATAGTAATGCAGCCCTAGCGGAGCCAAAGACTGCGCAAGAAGTGATGATTGAGGCTTTGATTCAGTCTGCATTGCAGTCTGCCGAAAAGGCAGTTGAGTTTGGCATGGATCCTAATCAAATTTTGCTCTCTTGCAAAGTCAGTAACGTGCAAGACTTAGTGGCTGTCTATCGCGATCTCTCTCGACGCTCTGATTATCCTTTGCATTTAGGTCTCACTGAAGCGGGAATGGGTAGCAAAGGGATTGTTTCTTCAACAGCGGCAATGGGTATTTTGTTACAAGAGGGCATTGGCGATACGATTCGAGTATCTTTAACTCCAGATCCGGGTGCGCCACGCGAGAATGAAGTAATTGTGGCCCAAGAGATTTTGCAAACCATGGGTTTGCGTAATTTCACGCCAATGGTGATTGCTTGTCCTGGTTGCGGTAGAACGACGAGCACTACATTTCAAGAGTTGGCTGCCAGCATTCAGTCCTATCTACGTCAGCAAATGCCGATTTGGAAAAAGACCCATCCTGGCGTGGAGAATATGAATGTCGCTGTGATGGGTTGTATTGTGAATGGACCTGGCGAGAGTAAGCATGCCAATATTGGTATTTCTTTGCCGGGCACTGGCGAGACACCTGCTGCCCCAGTATTTGTGGATGGCGTAAAAGTGAAAACCTTGCGTGGGGAAAATATCGCCGAAGAGTTTCAGGTGATTGTGGACGAATACGTCAATCAAAATTACGCGCCCAAGTAACGATAAGCGCAGATATCTAAAACAAAAATAATAAAAACCATATTCAAAGCACATCATGACTGATCAAGCTAAAACACAAAAGATCCAAAAGATTAATGGCGTTCGCGGAATGAATGATCTATTGCCAGCGGATGCTGCGCAATGGGCACACTTGGAGCATGTATTGCGTGACCTAACGCGCGCCTATGGTTATGAGTTCTTGCGTACCCCGATTGTTGAAGCAACTGCAGTATTTCAACGTGGTATTGGCGAAGTAACTGACATTGTTGAAAAGGAAATGTATTCCTTTGAGGATCGCTTGAACGGTGAGCAACTCACTTTGCGCCCCGAAGGTACTGCCGCCATCGTTCGCTCAGTCGTTGAAAATAATTTGCTATACGAAGGACCCAAGCGTCTTTGGTACACCGGGCCGATGTTCCGCCATGAGCGTCCACAGCGCGGGCGCTATCGCCAATTTCACCAATTTGGTATTGAGGCCCTGGGCTTTGCTGGTCCCGATATTGATGCCGAGATTATTTTGATGGGTCAGCGTCTCTGGGATGAGTTGGGTCTCAAGGGGGTACGCTTGGAGATCAATTCTTTGGGGCAGGCTCCTGAGCGTGCACAGCATCGCGCCGCCTTGGTGACTTACTTTGAGGCTCACAAAGAACAATTAGATGAAGATTCTCAACGTCGCTTGCTGAGTAATCCTTTGCGTATTTTGGATTCTAAAAATCCAGCAATGCAAGAGTTGATTGAGGGCGCTCCTAAGTTATTAGATTACTTGGGTGAAGAGTCGCTTAAGCATTTTGAAGCTGTTCAGGCTTTGCTTAAGGCAAATAACATTCCATGCAAGATTAACCCTCGCTTAGTACGTGGCTTAGATTATTACAACCTCACTGTGTTTGAGTGGATTACCGAGGAGCTTGGTGCGCAAGGTACGATCGCTGGTGGTGGTCGCTATGACCCATTGATCGAGCGTATGGGTGGCAAGTCTGCTCCTGCATGTGGCTGGGCAATGGGTATGGAGCGTGTGCTTGAGTTGATGAAGGTCTCTGGATCCCTGCCAGAAGCACAGGCGCAATGCGATGTTTTTGTATTGCATCAAGGCGGTGAGACCCTGACAGCAGCCATGATTATTGCTGAGCGCCTGCGTAGCGCTGGTATTGATGTGATTTTATTTTGCCCCCCAGATGGGCAATCGGCTAGCTTTAAGTCCCAGATGAAGAAGGCGGATGCCAGCGGTGCGGCCTATGCAGTCATTATTGGGCCTGACGAGTTGGCTAAAGATGAGGCTCAGATTAAGGATTTGCGGGCTAGCGGGCAGCAAAAAGCGGTAGCTCTGGATAGCCTAGTGGAAGCGGTAATTGATGCCATTGTTGGCGCTACCGAATAGAATGGGCTTACTCCGATTAACTTTGTAATTGATTATTGTATTTATTAGCTTGGATTGATATGCCTTTAGACCTAGAAGAACAAGAACAATTAGATCAACTCAAAGCCTTTTGGCAGAAATATCGCAACCTCATCACCAGTGTGGTGACTGCGGCTTTATTGGCATACGCGGCTTATAGCGGTTATCAATGGTGGCGAAATAGCCAAGCTGCTGCGGCTTCCCAGTTATATGAAACGATGGTAACTGCAATTGGTAAGGGTGACAAAGATCAAACCTTGCGCGCAGCCGATGATTTGCAAAAGCAATTCTCCGGCACGCCTTATGCGGCAATGTCTAGTTTGGTAGCCGCCAGGATTGCTTCGGATGCTGGTGATACAGCAAAGGCAACAGAATATTTACGTTGGGCCGCTAAGAATGCTTCTGATAAAGGCTATTTAGCCTTGGCTAAATTGCGCTTGGCCGCTCAGTTGATCGAGCAGGGGACGGCAAATGATTTTGCTGAGGCTGATAGTATTTTGAATGAGAAGGCTATCCCAGGATTTGAGGCGCTTTGGATGGAGCGACGTGGCGATTGGTATTTGGCGCAGCAGAAAATGGCAGACGCACGCAAGAGCTACGAGGCTGCTTGGAAACAATTGAATGATGCAAAAGAATTTCCGGAGGAGGCGCGCCGTCTCTTAAAGGTTAAATTGGATGCTGTTGGGGGAGTAGCTCAGTGATGGTGATATGCAAGCGTGTAGTAAAGCTAGTAACAATCGCTTTGGTTTTAACCTCTGCTGTCGCTACTTTGGTAGCGTGTTCTGGTAACTCGCGCGTGCGCAAGCCCGCTGAATTGGTTCCTGTTAGCAATCAATTTGAGCTCTCACCAGTGTGGTCGACTAATGTCGGCTCTTCTGAGCCGTTTAATTTTCATCTGGCAGTTGCGGGTGATGCCGTTTATGCCGCCTCACTCAGTGGCAAGCTTGTCAAAATTGATTTAATGACGGGCAATAAATTGTGGGAAGTATCTGTGCCCGATCGTCTTTCAATTGGACCGGGATCTGATGGTCGCACTACTGCAGCTGTGACAACAAAAGGTACTGTTTATGCTTATGACGATACTGGCAAGGCAATCTGGAATGTCAGCATTGGTAGCGAAGTGTTATCCGAGCCAGTGGTTGCTGCTGGAGTTGTAATTATTCGCACTCTAGATAATCGCTTTGTTGGTCTGGATGCTCAGACGGGTGCTCGTCGCTGGACTTATCAGCGTCAACAATCCGCTTTATCTTTGCGCGTTGGTTATGGGATGTTAGCAATTGGTAATGAAGTCATTGTCACGGGATTTTCTGGCGGTCGATTTGGCATGATAGCGATGGCTAATGGCGGCCTTATATGGGAGACCCCCGTATCCTTTCCTAAGGGTTTTTCTGAAATCGAGCGCTTAAATGATGTGACCGCTAAACCGAGCATGGAGGGTGAGACTATCTGTGCCGTGTCCTATCAGGGGCGCATTGGTTGTGCCCAAGCGCGAACAGGAAACTTACTATGGTTTAAGGATTTCTCAAGCTATACCGGTACAGCCCAAAGTCCTGATCTCGTTTTCTCATCGAATGAGCGTTCACACGTTAGTGCGTTTGCAGTAAAGGACGGTTCTTTGTTTTGGGAAAATACGCAATTAACCTTTAGAGATTTGGGTGAGCCTATGGCAATAGGCAAAGTATTGCTGATGGGTGATGCGCAGGGTTATGTGCATGCGCTCTCACAAGCGAGTGGCGAAATGCTTGCACGGATTCGTCATGACAGTAGTCCAATTACAGCCGCACCGATTGCGGTGAACGGCCTCATCTTGATTCAATCTCAAGGTGGAAAACTAGCGGCGTACAGTCCAAAATGAATCCAGTAATCACTATCGTCGGTCGTCCTAATGTTGGTAAATCGACACTCTTTAATCGTTTAACACGATCACGCGATGCTTTGGTTGCCGACTTCTCTGGTTTAACGCGAGATCGTCACTATGGTAAAGGTCGGATTGGTGAGCGCGCATTTATTTGCGTAGACACCGGCGGCTTTGAGCCTGTTGCAAAGACTGGCATTGTTGCTGAAATGGCTAAGCAAACCAAGCAAGCGGTTGCTGAGTCTGACATCATTATTTTCTTGGTAGATGGACGTCTAGGAATGGCGCCGCAAGATCGTGTGATTGCAGATTTCTTGCGTAAGACTGGTAGACCAGTGATCTTGGCTGTGAACAAGACTGAAGGCATGCAAGCCGGTGTCGTCACTGCAGACTTTCATGAGCTTGGCCTGGGCGAACCGTTTCCTATTTCATCAGCCCATGGCGATGGAGTGCGCGGCTTAATTGATGATGCTTTAGATTCATTGGGTATTCCAGAGCCCGAGCCAGAAGATAAGGAAAACGATCCAAATCGCCCAATGAAAATTGCGGTAGTGGGTCGTCCCAACGTAGGTAAATCCACTTTAATTAATAAGCTCATCGGTGAAGAGCGGGTTATTGCATTTGACATGCCGGGCACCACTCGTGATGCGATTGAGGTACCCTTCGAGCGCAATGGCAAGCCCTATATTTTGGTAGATACTGCAGGCTTGCGTCGCCGCGGTAAAGTATTTGAGGCGATCGAGAAGTTCTCTGTAGTTAAAACTCTGCAAGCGATTGCGGATTGTAATGTTGTGATTTTGATGCTGGATGCTCAACAAGATATTTCCGAGCAAGACGCGCACATAGCTGGATTTATTGTTGAGGCAGGGCGTGCGCTAGTTGTTGCGGTCAATAAGTGGGATGGAATTGATTCTTACGTTAAAGAACGTGCCCGTTTAGAGATTGCTCAAAAACTACGCTTTTTAGATTTCGCCAATGTGCATCCTATTTCCGCCAAAAAAGGCACTGGCTTGAAAGAGTTATTTAAGGATGTAGATGCGGCCTATGCTGCTGCGATGGCGAAACTGCCAACACCAAAACTGACCCGTATTTTGCAAGAGGCAATTGAGCATCAGCAGCCCAAAAGAGTGGGGATGGGGCGGCCAAAACTGCGTTATGCCCACCAAGGCGGCATGAACCCCCCAATTGTGGTCATTCATGGCACATCTCTGAGTGGGGTTACAGATAGCTATAAACGCTACCTTGAGGGGCGCTTTAGAGATGTATTTAAGTTGCGTGGCACCCCTTTAAGAATCCAGATGAATACCGCTAAAAACCCGTATGTTGATGCGGATAAAGGGAAAAAAGGTAAAAAGAAGTAAAAATACGGAATCAGCGTTACAGTTTTAGGTATGTTTGAGATAAAGGGCTTGATATTTCATATTTGAGCCCCTTATGACAGAGGATGACGGTGAAGTGGCGGGTAATTCGGCAGTGTGTTGTAGGTGTTAATAGTTTTTACATGATTAAAAAAGCAAGACTCCCAAAAAATATAAGCAGCTTATAAAAACCAATAAGGAGCAGTATGAATAACAGCAAAATCCAATTACTTCAGGATCCATTCCTTAATGCCTTGCGCAAAGAGCACGTTCCTGTCTCTATCTATCTAGTAAACGGTATCAAGTTACAGGGCAATATTGAGTCCTTTGATCAATATGTTGTTCTGTTGCGTAACACCGTAACGCAGATGGTTTACAAGCACGCTATCTCAACCATTGTTCCCGCTCGTGCAGTGGAATTCCGTACGGAAGAAGTCGGCTCTGTATAAAACTGATGTAGATGCGGCGCGCGCCGTCCTGGTTGGTGTTGATACGGGACGCGAAGATTTTGCGGACAGCATGGCAGAACTCAGTCTTTTGGCTGATAGTGCCGGCTCTATACCCACAGCCAGCGTTATTGCCCGTAAAGGTAAAACTGATCCCGCTTTATTCATTGGATCCGGCAAGGCAAATGAACTTAAGAAGGTGATGGAGGAGAATGGTGCCGAGTTAGCCATCTTCAATCATCCGCTTTCCCCCACTCAGCAGCGCAACCTTGAGCGCCATATTGGCTTTCATGTCATGGATCGCACGGGTCTTATTTTGGATATTTTTAGCCAAAGAGCCCAAAGTCATATTGGTAAAACGCAGGTTGAATTAGCCCAAGTGCGATATCGTATGTCTCGTTTGGTACGTGCATGGAGTCACCTTGAGCGACAGCGGGGTGGTATTGGTGTGCGTGGCGGACCTGGTGAGACCCAGATGGAACTTGACCGACGCATGTTGGCAACCAAGGCAAAGCGCCTAGAAAACGAACTCGAAAAGCTTCAGCGTCAGCAAAGAACCCAAAGAAGAGCTAGAAACCGTAAGGACGTCTTTTCAGTGTCCTTAGTTGGATATACCAATGCTGGAAAATCGACCCTCTTTAATGCCCTTACAAAAGCTGGGACTTATGCTGCCGATCAGTTATTTGCCACCCTTGATACCACTTCCAGAAAAGTCCATTTGGACGGCGTGGGTTCCATCGTGGTCTCTGATACCGTGGGTTTTATCCGGGAGCTCCCCCATCAGCTGGTAGAGGCATTTAGGGCGACTCTGGATGAAACCATCCATGCCGACCTGATTTTGCATGTGATCGACGCCTGTAGCCCGGTAGCTAAGGAGCAAAAAGCCGAAGTTGAGGCTGTTTTGCGGGAAATAGGGGCTGATGACATCCCCCGGATCGAGGTAATGAATAAGATTGACCAGATGCCTCAAACCTTTGCCAGAGGGGCGGTTTTGGAGCGGGATGCTAATGGTATCCCCAGCCAGATTTTCCTCTCCGCTAGGACTGGCCTAGGCCTCGATTTATTACGCTCAGCCTTAGCAGAATGCTCGCAAATGACTGATAGAATAAGGGTCGAGCATAATCGTGCCAAGGTATTAATGACTCCAGAAGAGTTTTTAACGCCTTTACCCGAACGACCAGAATCTTCTGAATTTAACCCGCTACCAATCCGAAAATATTCACCTAATGATGCGTAAATTTCTTGAGCTGTTTTCGGTCAATGACCCAGGATGGAACAATGGACGCCCTGGCAATGGATCTAAAGATGCCAATGATGGGCAGGCTGGTGAGCAGGCGCCCAAAGTGGATCCCGCCCCAAGTTCTGATAAGCCGGTAGAAAGCCCGCCCAAAAGTCCCGCCGCTAAGCCGGATGGTCCTCCAGATTTGGACGAGTTATGGCGCGACTTTAATGATCGCCTTAGTGGAATTTTTGGCGGCAAGAAAAAGCCTGAGTCCTCATCGAGCAAACCGTCAAATAAACCCAATAGCACCGACATTCCAACACCTTCACAGAGGGGTGCTGGTGGCGGCGGAGGTGGAGGCGCATCTACGCCAAACTTCAATTTCACTAACCCCTTTAGCTCAAAGGCAACCATATTGCTTGCAGCGGGTGGAGTATTTGTAGTTTGGATTTTGAGTGGCTTTTTCATTATTCAAGAAGGCCAGGCTGGGGTGATTTCCACCTTCGGTAAATACGATTACACGGCGAAGCCTGGTATCAATTGGCGTATGCCTTGGCCAATTCAGTCTCAAGAGACGGTTAATCTATCTGGGGTTCGTTCGGTTGAGGTAGGTCGCCCAGTGTTGATTAAGGCAACGAATCAAAAGGATTCATCCATGCTCACCGAAGATGAAAATATCATCGATGTGCGCTTTGCAGTTCAATACCGCCTTAAAGATCCAACGGATTATTTGTTTAACAATCGTGATCCAGACGCAGCAGTGGTGCAGGCGGCAGAAACAGCTGTTCGTGAAATCGTCGCTCGTAGCAAGATGGATACAGTTCTCTATGAGGGGCGCGAGAAGATTGGCGTTGATCTAGCGAACTCGATTCAGAAAATTTTAGATAGCTATAAAACGGGTATCTATGTCACTAGCGTGACTGTGCAGAATGTCCAGCCACCAGAGCAAGTGCAGGCTGCATTTGATGATGCCGTAAAAGCTGGTCAAGACCAGGAGCGCTTAAAGAGTGAAGGTCAGGCTTACGCCAATGACATTATTCCGCGCGCAAAGGGAACTGCCGCTCGCTTGATTCAAGAAGCGGAAGGTTACAAAGCTCGCGTTGTGGCAACTGCAGAAGGAGATGCTGCGCGCTTTAAACAAGTGCAGGCTGAGTATGCAAAAGCACCAGGTGTTACTCGTGACCGTATGTACATCGATAGCATGCGTGAGATGTACAACAATGTAACGAAGATCTTGGTTGATACCAATAAGAGTAATAGCCTTTTGTATTTACCCTTAGATAAGATCGTCGCGCAAGTCAGTGCTGAGAGCGCTCAGGTTGCTACTGGCCAAGCCCCAGCAAATACCCCTACGGGATCAGTTACTGTCGGTGGTGCTACCGGTAATGCGGCGGCACCAACGACAACTCCATCAGCCGCTAACTCAGCAGTGGGTGCTACAGATAAACGGGATGGCCTACGAAGCCGCGATCGGGAGGCAAGATAATGAATGCAAATCGTCTTCTTGCTGGTATTGCGGGTTTAATCGCTTTAACTTACGTATTGGCTTCCAGTATTTTTATTGTTGATCAGCGTAACTTCGCTGTGGTGTTCTCATTTGGACAAATTGTTCGCGTGATTGAGCAGCCGGGTTTGCAAATCAAATACCCCGCACCATTTGAAAGCGTGCGTTTCTTTGATCGTCGAATCTTGACGATTGATAACCCTGAGGCTGAACGCTTTATTACTGCTGAGAAAAAGAATCTCCTGGTGGATTCTTATGTGAAGTGGAGAATTGTAGATCCGCGCAAATTCTTTATTAGCTTCAAAGGTGATGAGCGTTTGGCGCAAGACCGTTTAACCCAATTGGTTCGATCGGCATTAAATGAAGAGTTCACTAAGCGCACCGTTCGTGAGTTGATCTCTGATCAGCGTGAGCAGGTGATGCAGGGAATACGTAAGAAAGTTGCCGATGACGCCGCAGATATCGGGGTTGAAATCGTAGACGTTCGCTTAAAGCGCGTTGATTTGCTTGCGGAGATTAGTGACTCTGTTTATCGCCGCATGGAAGCTGAGCGTAAACGCGTGGCTAATGAATTACGTTCCACCGGTGCCGCTGAGTCTGACAAGATACGTGCAAATGCCGAGCGTCAGCGCGACACTATTTTGGCTGAAGCGTATCGTGATGCGCAAAAGATTAAAGGCGCTGGAGATGCAAGGGCAACTGCTTTATATGCGGAGGCTTTTGGACGCGACCCTCAGTTCGCGCAGTTCTACCAAAGTCTTGAGGCCTACCGTAGCTCATTTAAGGATAAGAAGGACATCATGGTGGTTGAGCCCAATGGTGAATTCTTTAAGTTCTTACACAAAAAATAATTGAAAGTGAATATTTCAGATCATGAATCGCTGGTTACTTCCTGAAGATATCGCTGACGTTTTGCCGGCAGAGGCCCGCAAGGTAGAAACTTTGCGTCGTGCCATTTTGGATTTATACCAATCCTACGGTTATGAGTTAGTTGCCCCTCCAATATTAGAGTTCTTAGATTCCTTATTGACCGGCACTGGTTCTGATCTGAACTTACAAACTTTCAAACTGGTTGATCAGCTTTCTGGGCGCACCTTAGGTTTACGCGCAGATATGACGCCGCAAGTTGCTAGAATTGATGCGCATTTACTGAATCGTGAAGGGGTGACGCGTCTTTGTTATGCGGGATCGATTGCGCATGCACGTACTCCTGTGGGCAGCTCTGCTCGTGAAGAGCTTCAGCTTGGCGCTGAAATCTATGGATGTGCAAGCTGGGAGGCTGATTTTGAAGCAATTTCTCTCTTGCTGCAGACTTTGGGTATTGCCGGTTTGAATAAAGTGTATTTGGATCTCTCGCACGCAGGTGTGCTTGAGGGGATTTTGGCTGGTCAAAATATTGGCAAAGAAGATGTTGCTGTTATCTATTCCTTATTACAAAGCAAGGATCGTCCTCGTTTGGCTCACTGGTCTAAATGCTTGCCCGCTAAATCTGCCGATGCATTGATGGCCTTAACTGAATTAAATGGCCCCTGTGCTGAAGTATTAGTTAGCGCAAAAAAGATCTTGCCTTCGCACGCGCAGATCAATGAGGCCTTGGCTCAATTGGAAAAATTATCCGCCGCTATCGCAACACTCTCCCAAGATGTTGAGCTCAGCATTGATTTGTCTGATTTGCGTGGCTATCAATATCACAGCGGAGTCATGTTTGCTGCCTATGTAGATAAGTTGCCTCAACCCATTGCTCGTGGCGGTCGCTATGACCATGTTGGCCAGGCCTTTGGACGTTCACGTCCCGCAACGGGTTTTTCATTGGACTTACTAACCTTGGCTAATCTGTCGCCTTTGACTCAGCGTAAGCCTGCGATTGTTGCACCTTGGATTGAGGATGCTTCGCTGGCTGCGAGGATTGCCAGTTTGCGCCACGCTGGCGATGTTGTCATTCAGATCCCAGCAGGTGAGGCTGTAGAAACTGCTGAATATCTTTGTGATCGCGAGTTAGTAAAGCAAGGTGACTCATGGGAAGTAAAAAAGAAATAAGCAATATTAGTAAAAAGCAAATTAAAACTTTATTTATTAACAAACGAATTCTGTAATTACCTTTTGGATTTCATTATGTCTTCAAAGCAACAAGCTCATGGTCGTAACGTCGTTGTCATTGGTACCCAGTGGGGTGACGAAGGCAAGGGCAAAGTAGTCGATTGGTTAACCGATCATGCTCAAGCGGTAGTGCGTTTTCAGGGTGGACATAATGCTGGCCATACATTAATTATTGGTGATAAGAAAACAATTCTACGTTTAATTCCCTCTGGAATCATGCACAAGAACGTCATTTGCTACATTGGTAATGGCGTTGTACTTTCTCCCGAAGCCCTCTTCAAAGAGATTGGCGAGTTAGAAGCTGCTGGATTAGATGTTCAATCTCGTCTGAAAATTTCTGAAGCTACTACTTTGATATTGCCATACCACGTAGCTATTGATCATGCTCGTGAGAAAAAACGCGGCAATGCCAAGATTGGTACAACTGGTCGCGGTATTGGGCCAGCATATGAGGATAAGGTCGCACGACGTGCTTTGCGTGTTCAGGATTTGTTCTACCCAGAAAAGTTTGCTGCTCAGTTGCGTGAGAACTTGGAATATCACAACTTTATGCTCACCAATTACTATGGGGCAGAGCCGGTAGATTTTCAAAAAACATTAGATGAAGCAATGTCCTATGCTAAGCGCATTGAGCCTATGGTGGTGGATGTTTCTAGCGCTCTGTACGCTGCCGAACAAGCTGGCCAGAATTTACTATTCGAAGGTGCACAAGGCACATTGCTCGATATTGACCACGGCACCTATCCTTACGTTACCTCGAGTAATTGTGTAGCTGGTAATGCTGCAGCAGGTTCGGGGGTTGGTCCGGATTCATTGGAATATATATTGGGAATCACCAAGGCTTATTGCACGCGTGTTGGTGCTGGTCCATTCCCAAGCGAGTTGTATGACTTTGATAATCCAGCCAAGCAAGACCCAGTAGGGATTCGTTTGGCTGAAGTGGGTAAGGAATTTGGTTCGGTAACAGGACGCCCGCGTCGTACTGGCTGGTTAGATGCTGCCGCTTTGAAGCGCTCCATTCAAATTAACGGCTTATCTGGACTATGCATCACCAAGCTTGATGTCTTAGACGGCTTAGAAACCATTCGCCTGTGCGTTGGTTACGAGCTCGATGGCAAAAAGCTGGATGTGTTACCGCGCGGTGCTGAAGCGGTTGCCCGTTGCCAGCCGATTTATGAGGACTTCCCTGGTTGGCAGGGGACGACCTTTGGTATTCGTGAATGGGACAAACTCCCAATAGAGGCTCAGAAGTTCCTGCGTCGTATCGAAGAAGTTGCAGGAAAGCCGATCGCTATGGTCTCAACAGGACCAGAACGCGATGAAACGATTCTTCTACAACATCCTTTCAAGGGTTAATCAAAGACATATTTTGATATTTAACTCTTGAACTATTAACTCAATTATTCATATTTCCTTCGGGGTATAAAAATGACTGCGCGTACACAATGCAATAGCCTTCAAGTGGCTACACCGTTATATCGTTTTATAGAAGACAAAGTTTTACCAGGCACAGGCATCAAAAGTGCAGATTTTTGGAAAGGCTTTGATGAGATTGTTAAAGATTTAAGTCCAAAAAATGAGGCTTTGCTGGCTAAGCGTGATCATTTGCAACTTGAGCTAGATAAGTGGCATCAAGCCAATCCGGGTCCCATTAAAGATATGCCTGCTTATCGCAAGTATCTCAAGGAAATCGGTTACCTTGATGAGGTTCCTGGCAAGGTTTTAGGAAGCACTAAAAATGTCGATGATGAATTAGCCCTGCAAGCGGGCCCACAATTGGTTGTCCCTGTTCTAAATGCCCGTTATGCACTCAACGCGGCTAATGCTCGCTGGGGCTCCTTATACGACGCTCTTTATGGAACCGACGTTATTTCGGAAGAGGATGGCGCAGCAAAAACTGCTAGCTACAACCCAATTCGTGGCGCAAAGGTTGTTGCCTTTGCTCGAAATTTTTTAGATCAGTCCGCACCACTTGCAAAAGGTTCGCATCGTGATTCCGCTGCTTATACCGTCGAGGGTAATAAGCTAGTTGTCACGCTTAAGGATGGCAGTAAAACTGGCCTTGCTGATGAAAAGCAATTTATTGGTTACCAAGGCGATGCATCTGCCCCTTCGTCTATTTTGCTGCGTAACAATGGTGTGCATATTGATATTGAGATTGATAAGGGCAAAACCATTGGCTCAAGCGATCCTGCCGGTGTTAATGATGTCATTTTGGAGGCGGCTCTTTCTACCATCTTAGATCTAGAAGATTCCATCGCTGCTGTAGATGCTGATGACAAAGTATTGGCTTATGAAAACTGGTTGGGCATTCTTAAAGGTACTTTGGTTGAAGAGGTGAGTAAGGGCGGTAAAACCTTTACCCGTACACTAAATCCTGATCGTCAGTACAAAGCTGGCATCGGCGCAACTGATGCTAAAGACGGCTTAGTGACTTTGCATGGTCGTTCTTTGTTATTCCTGCGCAATGTTGGTCACTTAATGACTAACCCAGCCATCATTACTGGCGAAGGTAAGGAAATCTACGAAGGTATTTTAGATGCCGTTGTGACCGTTCTGATTGCTTTATATGACATCAAACGTCCAGCAACTCAAGCAATTGGCAATACCCGCAAAGGATCTGTTTACATTGTTAAACCAAAAATGCATAGCCCAGAAGAAGTCGCTTTTGCCGGGGAGCTTTTTGGTCGCGTTGAAAAATTGCTTGGCCTGCCTGCTGATACAGTGAAACTGGGCATCATGGATGAAGAGCGTCGCATGAGTGCAAACATTAAGGCAGCAATTGCAGCTGCGGGTGCACGTGTTGCATTTATTAACACAGGTTTCCTTGATCGTACTGGTGATGAGATGCACACAGCTATGCATGCGGGTCCAATGATGCGCAAGGGCGATATGAAAACCAGCAAATGGTTATCAGCGTATGAGCGTCGTAATGTTCTGGCTGGTTTGGATTGCGGTTTGCGTGGTCGCGCGCAGATCGGCAAGGGAATGTGGGCCATGCCTGACTTGATGAAGGCAATGGTTGAGCAAAAGATTGTTCACCCAAAGGCTGGCGCAAATACCGCTTGGGTTCCATCTCCTACCGCGGCAACTTTGCACGCCTTGCATTACCATCAAGTGAATGTGGCTGAGCTCCAAAAAGAAATGGAAAAGCTCGATACTGCCGCAGAAGCCGAGGCCTTAATGAATGACTTACTAACCATTCCGGTGGTTGAAAAAGCCAATTGGTCTAAAGAAGAAATTCAGCAAGAGTTGGACAATAATTGCCAGGGTATTTTAGGTTATGTAGTTCGCTGGATTGATCAAGGTGTTGGTTGCTCTAAAGTGCCTGATATTCATAACGTAGGCCTGATGGAAGATCGTGCAACATTACGCATTTCTAGTCAGCATATTGCCAACTGGCTATTGCATGGTGTTGTTTCTGAAGCCCAGGTAAATGAGACATTGCAACGTATGGCTAAAGTGGTGGATGGTCAAAATGCTGGCGACCCTCTTTACAAGCCAATGATGCCAAACTATCAGGATTCATTCGCTTATAAAGCAGCTAGTGATTTAATCTTTAAAGGCCTTGAGCAGCCAAATGGCTACACTGAGCCTTTATTACATGCTTGGCGTCTTGAGGTGAAAAAGGCGCAAGCTTAATTCACTGAAAATAGCGGGTCAAATGAGAATGGGTTTGTCGCAAGGCAAATCCATTTTTTACTTTTCGTAAGGGCGGTTTCATTTTTGATGTGGCATTTTCTGAATCCCTTTTCAAGAGCTTCATCCTTCAAGGGGCGGGAGTTTGATTTCTCCTTTAATGATGGTGGAAGGGCGGAGGCTGGTTTTAAAGGTGGGGCTGGGGATTGCGTAGTACGCGCAATTGCTATTGCTGCGCAATTACCCTATCTGCAAGTGTATGAGGATCTTCGGTTGGCAAATGAAGCTTATGCGGATACCCGTAATGACAAGCTAGCCAGAAGACTCAATGCAAAAGGGGTGTCACCGCGAAATGGCAATCACCGCAACGTCTTTCATGACTACATCCTGAGCCATGGTTTTCAGTGGGTTCCGACTATGAGGGTTGGTGCAGGTTGCCAAGTACATCTTCGGCCGGACGAGTTGCCTATTGGTACGCTAATTGTCAAGGTTTCCAAACACTTAAGCGCAATTATTGATGGGGTTATTCAAGATACCCACAACCCATCTAGAGGTGGAAATCGCTGTGTTTATGGCTATTACATCCGGCGATAGTTCATTTAGGGGCTCAAATGTAAAAAGTCCCAAACAAGTTGGGACTTTTTACATTAAATAGCCAAAGTTGGCTAAAAAAAGCTCAAATTTGCTAAAAATTACCAATTTCCGCTATTTTTACGTGATTTTTGCTCCAAAATCTTGGCTTCGCTAAATGCGCTAGCCAACAATAGGATGTAATTACGCAATGCCATTAAAGGCTTAAAACTAAATACTGGTGCTTCTGTAAATTGTGCTGAGTTTGCATGTGCCATGGTAAGCTCCTTAAGGGTTAACCCTAATGATACTCCCATTTCCCCAAAAAATGTTGGGGTGCAGCAAATTATTTAAATTTCACCTTCGCCAGTGTGATATTTCTGGTCCCAGGCGTTTTGATAGGTGTTGGTCATTCCTATCATGATTGAGGTAGTCCAGGCCAGGCAAAAAAGACCAGTAAAAGCAATAAAGAATGCGAGGCTTTTCCAGCCATCTGGGAGCACGTCAGATATAAAGCCAACGGTCGTATAGCAGCTTCCTGAAAAAAGAATCGCATCCACTGGTTTTTCAATGAGATCCATCCGCAGGATGAAGAAAGCCCACATTAATATTTCAACAATATGAATGAGGGCGATGTAAACAAATGCAAGGTAGAAATGAAAGAAGACTCGGTTGTACTGCGCCAATGCCAAGTTTGCCTTTGTTAATCTTTTAAATCTCGTTAGAACATGGTTAATAGCACTTCCATGAAAAAATAAAATGGCGATCAGGCCAAGGATGCCAAGGGCAATGTTGTATAGCAAGACTAGGTAGGGGAGTTCAAGAATGGTGAAGTTCATGTGGGGATAGGGTTTGAGGTCAAGATCAAGCTGAATTGACCCTCAGGGTTGATAATGGCATATACCCAACACCAAGTAAAGAAAACAGTGACAGAGAAATACATGCCTGGAGGAAAGCAAAAAGAGCAATTCTTCTTATTCTCCTTGGCCGGAATTCAGTTTACCCATATCTTGGATTTCATGATTATGATGCCCTTGGGCCCTGACTTTATTCGGGAGCTCAATATCAATACGCATGAGTTTGGCCTACTGCTTTCCTCATATACCTTTGCGGCTGCAATAGCGGGCGTTTTTGCAACCTACTTTGTGGACCGCTTTGAGAGAAGGGCGCTCTTATTAAGCTTGTATAGCTGCTTTATTATCGCAACTCTGATTTGCGGCTTAGCGCCTGATTATCACTCTTTGTTTATTGCACGTGCCTTTGCAGGTGCCTTTGGCGGAATTCTTGGATCTTTGGTGCAAACGATTGTTGCTGACTCTATTCCCTTTGAGCGCAGAGGTAAGGCTTTGGGTACAGTGATGTCGGCATTCTCGGTATCAACGGTAGCAGGCGTACCGTTAAGTCTTTTTTTGGCACAGCAAATTCCATTCTTGGGATGGCGGGCGCCATTTATTTTTATTGCGCTGGCTTCAACGGTGATTTTGTATTTGGGCTATCGCAATATTCCAAAGATTGCCGGACATCTTGGACATGCACAGGAGGGTAGTCGATTTCGCCAAGTCTGGAATGTTTTTACTGCCCATCAGCATATGAGGGCATTTGTGTTTATGGCGCTAATCATGATGACTGGTTTCTCCGTCATACCCTATATTGCTCTGTACCTCACTTCCAATGCGGGGGTTGAAAACTCTTATATTTCCCTGATCTACCTATGTGGTGGGGTTGCCACCTTAATGACCTCTCGCATTATTGGTTATATGGCAGACCATTACGGAAAGGTTCGCATGTTTAGGACGCTTGCAATGATTAGTGTGATTCCATTATTAGTAACTACACATTTAATACCCGTTCCGTTCTGGGTGGTGTTGATTAACACGACCGCATTTTTTGTATTGGTTTCTGGGCGGATGATTCCAGCAATGGCGATTGTTAGTCAGGTGGTTGATGCGAAAATTCGTGGCACCTTTATGAGTTTAGTGGGGTCGGTACAAATGCTGGCATCCGGTTTGGCTTCCGTAGTTGCGGGCGCTGTAATTACCATTGGCGCCGACGGGAAGATAAACCATTACAACTTGGTTGGCTATGGAGCTGTGTTCTGTGGCTTGCTTACCTTTATATTGGTGGGATATATTCATAACGATACGCAGGCAAGTGCAACTGCCAAGTAATCAATTTTTAAAGGAAGACTATGATGATTTCATTTCAAAGGCCTGACGGTAAATCTAGTAATGCATATTTAGTCGAACCAGCGGAGGCAAAAAATGCCCCCGGCATAGTTGTGATTCAGGAGTGGTGGGGACTAGATAATGAAATTAAAAATGTGGCGGATCGTTTGGGAAAGGCCGGATATCGCGCCTTAGTGCCGGACCTCTATCGCGGCAAGTTAGCACTTGAGGCAAATGAAGCGGAGCACTTAATGAATGATCTCAACTTTGCTGATGCGGCCAGTCAAGATATCCGTGGCGCAGTTCAGTATTTAAAAGCGACTGGTAGCACTAAAGTTGCCGTGACTGGTTTTTGTATGGGTGGTGCGCTGACGGTACTTTCTGCAGGACTTGTTCCGGAATGTGATGGCACTGTAGTTTGGTACGGCTATCCCCCTTTGGAATATGTAGACGCCCAAGCAATTCAAAAGCCGATGTTGGCTCACTGGGCTTTGCACGATGATTTCTTTTCAATTGCAGGTGTTGACCAGCTTGAGGGTAAATTAAAAGCTGCTGGTGTGAAATATGATTTCCAGCGCTATGATGCCAAGCATGCTTTTGCTAACCCTAAGTCGGAGACAAGGGGTTTGCCACCATTGCAATACAATCCCGCCGCCGCTGATCTGGCTTGGGAGCGTACGATGACTTTCTTAAAAAATACTATCGGTAATTGATTAAGCAACCCCAAAGGCGCAAATGTTTTTTACTTGGATTTATAAGCGGAGCAATATCCAGATATTGATTATTTTGGTTATCTTCTTTGTATTGTTATTGGATTTAATGCCTCGGCTTTTGCAAACTATCTCGGTGTTTGCTCCGACAGAAGACAGTACGCGATTGGGTTTAAGCTTATTTGGCTCCATCATTACATTAAGTGGTCTGTTAATTGGTTTCTTGCTAAATCAAGCGCAAACCAATTTTCGCGAAGTCCAGTCCTTGGTCTCTAGGGAGGCTGGTCAAATTAATAATCTAGATCGCTTATTGGTCCGGTATGGTGATCCTGCGATTGCACCCATGCGCAAAGAGTTATATGAGTACATGAATTCGATCGTTTATGACGAGTGGGATCTACTAAAGAATGGTCAGGGTAGTCCAAAGACTCATATGCTTTGGCGGGGTCTTTCTCGAAAACTTTTATCCCTTGAGCCACACACCAACAGGCAGACTGCTATGTATACCGATATTCTCAAGAAAGCTGAGGAAGTTGCTGAAAGCAGGGAATCCCGGATCGAGCGCTCCTCGGTGCGCCTACCGAATTTATTTTGGGTTGTCATTATTATCTGTATGCTGGCGTTACTTGGCATTAATACCTTGTTTTTGCCATCTGATTCATTTTTTATGGGTTTGAAAATTCTGCCTGTTACGTTAGGCGCTCTCATTTCTTTATTGGTCATTACCGATCAACCTTTTAAGGGCCAGAGCGCGATTGAGCCTGAACCTTTTCTAAAAATTATTGAGTCGATTAAGACTCGTACCGAATAATCTTTAATCTATTTACCTCTCATGCATCTTTTTTCCGAAAATCTCGCAGTTGAAATCGCGTCTTACTATCGAAATCTTGCTTTGGGGCATGGCGTGATACCAAAAGTCTTCACCCTGGTTAACGGTGAGGGCGATCAGTATCTATTCTTTGTGGATGATTTAGCAATGGAGACGGATGAGGAGAATCAGTTTCTTGCTTTTATAGTCCAAGAACATGAAGCGGTTTGCTATGCCAGGGGTACATTGGTGATTCTGGAAAAATCACAGCAACTTATTGAGTTCGCTGTGATTGATCGAGATGATGATCAAGCTATCGTTTGTTCCGCCGAACTTACTCGCGACATCGACGATAAACCTATTGGTCTGACTGATTTTGAGCAGATCTTGGCGCCGAGGAAAACCATTTTCTTTGGCAAGCTCTTTGACCCACTCAATCTATCCGAGGACAAGATAGAAGACTTTGAAAGCCTCTGGGAGGAGATGAAGCCCAAGATTTTGCATCGAACGATGGGTATCTAGCCGGCTCTTGAAAAAGGGCGGTCTAGCCCCCATATAGTTCTTTGTAGGTGTATTTGGTGCCCAGGAAGGGACTCGAACCCCCACAACCTTACGATCGCCAGCACCTGAAGCTGGTGCGTCTACCAATTTCGCCACCTGGGCATACCGTTATTATAAAGGTATGTGCCTTTTGGCTTCTTTTCTAACTCCAGTTCGGCTTTTCCCCTTCTAACCTAGTGGTTTGATACAGTAGCCTAATTAAGAATAATCATAGATATATAAGGCATGTATTGCCGAAGGAATTAAATGCGTAAAGCAAAAAACTTGGTGCCACGAGAGGCTGACCGTCTAGGTACAGTCCAAGGTCATCGAGATGGATTTGGATTTGTCATCCCCGATGATGGCGGTGAAGATATTTTTCTCTCTGAGAGAGAAATGTCTCGCGTTATGCATGGCGATAGAGTGAATGTCAGAGTATTGGGCACGGATCGACGTGGTCGCCCAGAAGGTCAAATTGTTGACGTTGTTTTGCATGCTAATAAAGTAGTCATTGGTCGACTCCTGAATGAGAATGGTGTTTTAATTGTTGCGCCCGAAGATAAGCGGATTGGTCACGATATTCTGATTCCACCTAAGGGTCAGGGAAGTGCAAAGTTAGGGCAGGTTGTTAGTGTAGAGATCATTGATTATCCCGATAGCTATCGCCAGGCAGTGGGTCGTGTTGTTGAAGTACTTGGTGAGATTGATGATCCAGGTATGGAAATTGAAATTGCTGTGCGTAAGTATGGCGTGCCACATGAGTTTTCAGCTGCTGTCAAAAAGGAAGCGGACGCATTGCCTGATACTGTGCAGCAAGCTGACTTAGAGGGACGTGTTGATTTACGTGATGTGCCGCTAGTCACTATTGATGGTGCAGATGCGCGCGATTTTGATGATGCCGTCTATTGTGAGCCGGTCATGTACGGCAAGAGCAAGGCTTGGCGTCTTATTGTAGCCATTGCCGACGTTTCCCACTATGTAAAACCGGGGCAGCCATTGGATGATGAAGGTTTGCTGCGTGCGACTTCAGTCTATTTTCCAAGGCGAGTAATTCCAATGCTCCCGGAGAAAATCTCCAATGGTCTTTGTTCTTTAAATCCCGGAGTTGATCGCCTCTGCATGGTATGCGATTCTGTGGTTGATAACAATGGTGTGGTGCTGGCTTACCAGTTCTATCCAGCAGTTATGCATTCCGCTCAACGTTTCACCTACGATACAGTTTGGGAGATTCTTTCTAACAGCAAGGGCCCTGAAGCCACGCGTTTTTCAGAGTTTAGGCCTTTACTAACAAACCTATACTCTCTATACAAAATTTTGTTAGATGCCCGTCAAAAACGTGGCGCGATTGAGTTTGAAACTACTGAGACTCAAATCATTAGCAATGAGCTTGGCAAGATTTTAAGAATCGAGCCCCGTATTCGAAATGATGCGCATCGCTTAATTGAAGAATGTATGTTGACGGCTAACGTTTGTGCGGCTGATTTCATTGATAAAAATAAACATCTCAGCCTGTATCGCGTTCATGGCGAACCTTCTGAAGAGAAGTTGGTGACCTTGCGTCAAGTATTGCGTACCTCGGGTTTATCTTTAGGTGGCGGCGAGAAACCAAAACCAAAAGACTTTGCTAAGTTGATGCGTGAAATCAAAGACCGACCTGATGCCAATATGCTCCAGTCCGTGGTCTTAAGGGCTATGCAGCAGGCAATGTATCAGCCAGACAATGAAGGTCACTTTGGTTTGGCCTATCCTGCGTACTCTCATTTCACTAGTCCAATTCGTAGGTACCCAGATCTTCTGACTCATCGTGTGATTAAGGCAATTCTGGCCAAGAAGCCATACACGCCAGTATTGCCGCCAAAGGTCCCCTTGAACTTAACTTTACCTCGCAAGGGTAAGGGTCGTGAGAATGCGGTTAATGCCAAAAAATCACACCAAGATGCCAAGGATGCTAGTGCCAAAGGCGCTCGCTTGCCAAAGCTGCCCAAAGGTGCCAATGCAGCTCTGCCTATCTGGGGGCAATTGGGAGTGCATTGCTCATCGAATGAGCGACGTGCTGATGAGGCATCTCGCGATGTAGAGGCTTGGTTAAAGTGCTATTACATGCGTGATCACTTGGGACAGGAATACGCTGGTACCGTTACTGGAGTAGCAACTTTTGGATTATTTGTTCAGTTAGAAAACCTCTTTGTTGAGGGAATGATTCACGTTACCGAGCTTGGTGGGGATTACTTCCAATACGATGAGGCTCGTCAAGAACTTCGTGGTGAGCGAACAGGCATTCGTTATCGCTTAGGGGATCGCGTGCATGTATTGGTGAGTCGCGTGGATCTGGATGCTCGCAAAATTGAATTTAGTTTGGTTAAGTCTGTTGGTTTGGAGCCAGGCGGCACCACTAATCGCCGTCAAATCATCTTGGCTAGTGATACTGGTCGCCCAAATAAGAAGGCTGCTTCTAAGAAGGGTCGCCCCGGAAGTAAGGAGCCTCAAAAACATGCCGGCATTAATGTCAATGCAGCAAAGTCGGCTGGCAACTTAGGGGCCAACCAATCTAAAAACAAGGCGGGTCGATCGGCAAGTAGGGTCGCCAGTTCCAGCAAGCCAGTAAGATCCGTTGGAAAGCCGGCAGGGACTAAGCCTCCGGTTCGTGGCACTAAATCACGTCGTAAATAAGAAACGCTAGATCGAGATAATGTAAATGAAGCAAATATTGGTAGGATTTCATGCGGTACAGGCTCGCTTAAGGGTAGATCCCGCAAGCCTCAAATCAGTCTACTTCGATCCTAGTCGACGTGATCGCCGGATGGGTGATTTTTTGAAGCAAGCCGAAGAGGCGCTGGGAGAGAGATTGCACGCTGCTGATGCTGAGCGTCTGCATAAGTTGGCGGGGCATGACCGTCATCAAGGTGTTGTTGCCTTGGCTGAAAAGTTAACTGTTGCTCGGACAATTACAGAGGTAGTCGAGGATGCAGAAAGCAATCAAACCCAGGTCATGTTTTTAGTCCTAGATGGCGTGACCGATCCGCATAATTTTGGCGCCTGTTTGCGAGTGGCTGATGGGGCTGGTGTTGATGCGGTAGTGATCCCCAAAGATCGCTCTGCCTCTATCAACGCAACCGTTAGCAAGGTGTCTAGTGGAGCATCAGAGGTGATGCCCGTGATCACAGTTACTAATTTAGTACGCAGTATGAAAGAGATGCAAGAGGCTGGTGTTTGGTTGATTGGCACAGATGATGAAGCTCAAAAATCTATTTATGACATTGATCTGACTGGCCCAATTGGCATTGTCATGGGTGCTGAAGGAGAGGGTATGCGTCGCCTCACTCGCGAGACATGTGACGAGTTGGTCCGCATTCCGATGCAAGGTGTGGTTGAAAGTTTAAACGTATCTGTTGCTAGTGGCGTATGCTTGTATGAGGCCTTAAGACAACGTTTGGCTAAATCTCAAAATTAGATTTCGCTTGGCTTTTGGCCCTTACTTTTGGAGCTTGATATGAAATGCAACATTGGACATACTGATCGCGTGCTACGTATGACTGTGGGTGTTACCCTCATGGGCTTAGCTGGCTTCGGCATTACTGGCGCTTGGGCTTGGATTGGTGTCATCCCCTTTGTTACCGGGCTGATTGGTAATTGTCCGGCCTATAGCTTGCTAGGCATTAATACAGCCAAAAAATAAGCGCATTAGCTGGCAAGCTGATTAATAAATTGTTCGAGTTGGGCAGGCGGTAGAGCGCCGCTCACGCGGTGAATTTCTTTACCTTGTTTAAATCCTGCAAGCGTGGGTATAGAGCGAATATTAAATTGTGCTCCTAATGATTGCTCAGACTCTGTATCTACCTTTATAAATAAGACCTTATTGGCGTACTTTACGGCGCTAGCTTGAAAAGTTGGCGCAAACATTTTGCAAGGGCCACACCAAGGTGCCCAAAAATCTACGATGACAGGTAACACTGTTTGAGCAATCAGTTCGCTGAAATTGGATGTCGTCGCATTGATTGGTAAAGAGAGAAGATCTTTTTTGCAAGCCCCACAGATTGGTGTCTGGTTGAGTTTTTCCGCTGGAACGCGGTTTCCTTTGGAGCAATGTGGACAATGAATGATCATATCGGTACCTCTTTGCCGGCTTAGTGTGTCAGTAAGTTTTCTAGTTTCTCGGTGTCAATGCAGAAGTTGCGAATCCCCTCGGCTAACTTTTCGGTGGCCATTGGATCATTGTTTAGCTGCAGTCTAAAGTGTGATTCATCTAGTTTTAGTTGAGAGATATTTTCATTCTCTAAGGCCCTTGCAGCATTACCTGGGTTGAGTTTGAGCTCGACGCTTGCGTGGCTAGCTTGTAGTTCGCCTAGCAGCTCTGGGCTAATTGTGAGCAAGTCACAGCCAGCCAGCTCCAATATTTGATTGGTATTGCGAAAACTTGCACCCATAATTTCCGTGGAAATACCAAAGCGCTTGTAGTAGTGAAAAATGCGTTTGACGGAAGTCACTCCAGGGTCATTTGGGCCGCCATGACGTGCATCACTCCATTCAACACCAAGTTTAGCCTTGTACCAATCTGTAATACGACCCACGAATGGAGAAATTAACTTTGCATTGACGGCGCCACAGGCAGCGGCTTGGACCAGTGAAAATATCAGGGTCATATTGCAATGAATGCCCTCGGACTCTAATATTTTGGCGGCTTGAATTCCTTCCCATGTAGCAGCCAGTTTAATCAGCACGCGTTTACGATCTATTCCATGTGATTCGTATAGAGAGATTAGATGTTTGGCCTTATGAACTGTCGCTTGAGTGTCAAATGAGAGTCGTGCATCAACCTCGGTGGATACTCGCCCCGGTACGATCTTCAAAATTTCTAAACCAAAGGCTACTAGGATGTAATCTACCAAATCGACTGGCTTCATGCCAAAGTGGGCTGTTTTGACCTGATGAACTAAATTTTGATAATTAGCCTGCTGCGCAGCTTTCAGGATGAGGGATGGATTGGTGGTGGCATCTTGGGGCTGGAATTCCCGCATACGCTCAAAGTCGCCGGTATCGGCAACAACGATAGTGAATTTTTTGAGTTGGCTTAATGCGGAAGTGCTTGAGGTCATAGGAATCGTCTGTGCTCAGTCGGGATTAATTATGGATTATTCTGAATATCATATGATAGATGGATAAATTTCCGTATTCCAGAACAATGAAGGCAATAGGCATGAATCAAGATCAACTAAAACAATTGGTAGGAGAGGCTGCTAGGGATGAGGTCTTAAAGTTGCCTGCCGGCCAGGTGCTAGGCGTTGGTACGGGTTCCACGGCCAATTGCTTTATTGATGCCTTGGCTCCCCATAAGGATCATTTTGCTGGAGCAGTATCAAGTTCTAACGCTACTACTGAGCGTTTGCTCAAGCACGGTTTTAAGGTTCTAGACCCAAATGATGTAGGTATTTTTCCTGCCTATGTGGATGGAGCTGATGAAATTGATCCTGCTGGCCACATGATTAAGGGCGGCGGTGGCGCCTTGACTCGTGAAAAGATTATTGCCTCGATGGCGCAATGTTTCATTTGTATTTGTGATGCCTCAAAGCAGGTTCCTATGCTGGGTAATTTTGCTTTACCCGTAGAAATTATTCCCTTATCAAAGGGCGTAGTGACAAAAGAACTTGAGAAGTTAGGGGGTCATGTGACCTTACGTTTAGCGAAAGAAGTAAGGGCGGATCTCGGTCAAACTCAAAGTCAGCCATTTGTGACGGATAACGGCGGCTGGATCTTGGATGTCTCTGGTCTGAAGATTGCCAACCCTTTGGCCTTGGAATCCCAGATCAATCAAATTGCAGGCGTGATTACAGTTGGATTATTTGCAAAAGAAAAGGCGGATATTTTGCTAGTGAGCAATGCATCTGGGGTCAGTCGCATTAGCTTTTAATTAAAAAACCCGACGGGGTAGCCCCATCGGGTTTGTTTGCCATGTCTATCATGGCGAGGGCAAAAGGAAGAGATTGAGTTCCTAGTGCCCAATAAGCACACAGATATGCTTATCAGTATCGGCTTTCGCCAATGTAGCCAACCACGAGATCTAGGAGGCTACAGTTTCATCCTATGCCTCTTAATAAGAGTCGTCAAGAGGCGGGCGAAAATATTTATTCTGCGGGTGGTACGTACCCTTGAGCCATATCAGCACCACCTTCAAAGAAGTACTTTTCGACTTGCTTGAGGAGGTACTGGCGAGCGCGAGGATCCGCCATATTGAGTCGGTTTTCATTAATCAGCATGGTTTGTTGCTTTAACCAAGCTGCCCAAGCCTCTTTAGAAACTTGATTCCAAATCTTTTTACCAAGCTCACCAGGTAGTGGAGCGAAGTCCATACCTTCAGCCTCTTTGTTGAGTTTGATACATTGAACCATGCGTGCCATCTGTAATGCCTTTCAAATCAAATTTGTTGCAAGAGCAAATACTAATTCATTTGGAATTAAAGGTCTTTGGTAAGTACCATAGACTTGCGATCCCAGTTGTAGATTTGCTTTCTTTCTTCAGGTAGGTCATCCACGGTTGCGCGTTTAAAGCCTCGCTTCAAAAACCAATGCTCTGTCCGTGTGGTGAGTACAAACAGTTTTTTAATGCCTTCACGTTTGGCTCGCATTTCGATGCGTTTAAGAAGGCGTTCACCGTCTCCAGAACCCTGAACATCGGGATCAACTGCAAGACAGGCTAACTCTCCAACGCCATTTGGGAATGGAAAAAGTGCCGCGCAACCAAAGAGAACTCTATCGTGCTCAATGACAGAGAAGCGGTGAATATCGCGCTCGATGACATCTTGTCCGCGCGCCGCCAAAATACCTTCCTCTTCCAATGGGCTGGTAAGTTGCAAGATGCCACCCACATCATCTTGATTAGCTTCCCGAAGATTTTCAATATCGGAAGAGGCGAGCATCATGCCGATACCATCGTGGGTGAAGAGTTCCTCTAGTAGGGCGCCATCTTGATTACATGGCAAGAAGTGCACACGACTCACGCCAGCACGAATGGCTCTTCCAGAAATGTTTAACAAACTCTTCATCCCCAGATCCAGCTCTTGGTGTTGAGAGATGTATTCCTGTAGTTGTGGCATAGACAGCTCAGTAATGTAGTCACCTTCGCTATCTTTCAGTCCTTCGTAAGGGCTTAAGAAGATTAACTTATCAGCTTTTAGAGCGGCCGCAGTTGAGGCAGCCACATCCTCAAAGGCTAGATTGAATGCTTGGCCTGTAGGCGAAAATCCCAAGGGGGAAAGTAGCACAATCTTATTACTGTCTAAAGATAGTTTGATCGACGTGGAGTCAACTTTACGAACCAAGCCAGTATGGATGTAATCGGTACCCTCAACTACGCCAACTGGCATGGCGGTAATGAAGTTGCCTGAGATCACCGAGATGCGTGATCCAGCCATTGGAGTATTGGGTAGCCCCCGGCTAAATGCAGCTTCAATGTCTAGCCGTAATTCTCCAGCCGCCTCTTTGACACACTCCAAAGCCGCAGCATCGGTAATCCGATAGCTGTGCATTGCACTTTGGCCAAATTGACTCTTAATATTGCGGAGCATGAGTTGCTCCTCAATTTGTGGGCGAATCCCATGAACCAGCACAATTCGCATCCCCATGGCATGTAGCATGGCGATGTCCTCAATCAGGTTTTCTAGGCCAATTTCTTGGGCTAGCTCACCAGCGAATGCGATGACAAAGGTCTTTTCGCGAAAGCTATGAATATAGGGCGCAACATCGCGCAACCACCCTACGAAGGGGAAGTTGGAGCTGGATTCTTCAGCGTTTGAACCGGGGTTTGGAGCATTTGTTGGCATAGTGAGAAAATTATAGGGTGCAAGAGCCTATAAACCAACAAAAACCCAAAGCAATGAGCGCCTCTGTGCCTGCTTCCAACACCCCCCGACGTCTGGAGGTTCGGTTCCCAGAAGAGTTG
Source organism: Polynucleobacter sinensis (assembly GCF_001595985.1). Lineage (GTDB taxonomy): Bacteria > Pseudomonadota > Gammaproteobacteria > Burkholderiales > Burkholderiaceae > Polynucleobacter > Polynucleobacter sinensis. The sequence continues at coordinate 440,215 of NZ_LOJJ01000003.1, read as the reverse complement.
CCAGTCTCGGGCCAACGGCAGAACATCAAGGACGCCTTGCAATCGCACCAGGTGGTGATTGTTTGTGGTGAAACGGGCTCAGGTAAAACCACCCAACTCCCTAAGATCTGTTTGGACCTTGGCAGGGGGACTATCAATGGCGGTCGTTTAATTGGCCATACTCAGCCTCGCCGTATAGCGGCGACAGCCACAGCGAAGCGTATCGCCCAGGAGTTGGGTAGTCCGATTGGTCAAGACGTTGGCTATCAAGTGCGTTTTGCCGATAGAACTAGTCAAGGCGCATCCATAAAACTGATGACTGACGGCATATTGCTCGCCGAGACCCAGCGCGATCCCCATCTAAAGGCCTACGACACATTAATTATCGATGAGGCTCATGAGCGTAGTCTAAATATTGACTTTTTGCTGGGCTATCTCAGGCAATTGCTTCCAAAACGCCCAGACCTTAAGCTCATCATCACTTCGGCCACAATTGATGCCAAACGTTTCTCAGAACACTTTGCTATTAATGGTGAAGATGCTCCAGTTATCGAGGTCAGCGGAAGATTATTCCCAGTCGAACAGCGTTATGCGCCACTTGAGCCTGATGTTAAGCCGGATGGGAAAAAGGAGTCTAAGGAGGCCAAGGAGATTCCAGAGGCGGTCGCGGAAGCCATTGTTGATGTATGGCGGGAGGGTGCGTCAGGCGCGGGAGATGTCTTGGTATTTTTGCCGGGAGAGCGAGAGATCCGAGACTGCGCTGAAGCACTCAGAAAAGACCATATTCTTCAGCAGCGTTTTCATCCAGAAATTCTCAGTCTTTTTGCTCGGCAGTCAGTAGCTGAACAGGAGCGTGTGTTTAATCCTGGTAATGGCCGTCGGATCATCCTCACCACTAACGTTGCCGAAACTTCATTAACGGTTCCCAATATTCGTTATGTAATCGATAGTGGGTTGGCTAGAGTAAAGCGTTATTCGTATCGCAATAAGGTTGAGCAGTTGCAGATTGAGCCTATCTCACAAGCGGCTGCAAATCAGCGGGCGGGTCGTTGCGGTCGAGTCTCTGACGGAATTTGTATTCGTCTTTATAGCGAACAAGATTATCTCGGACGTCCCAAGTTTACAGACCCCGAAATCTTGCGCAGCTCTTTAGCCGCGGTTCTATTGCGTATGAGTGCATTGCGCTTGCCGAAGATTCAAGAGTTTCCCTTCATTGATAAGCCGCTCGGTAGGGCAATTGCCGATGGTGTGCAGCTTTTAGATGAACTGGGTGCCATTACTAATGGTGAGACTTCTGGAGGTGATAGCAAAGATTTGAACAACAGCTTCAAGCTCACTCCTATTGGTAGGCAATTAGCAGACCTTCCCTTAGATCCGCGTATCGGCCGTATGCTTTTAGCCGCAAAAGAGCAAAATGCTTTACGAGAAGTGACTATCATTGCTTCTGCCTTGGCAACGCAAGATCCACGGGAAAGACCTATGGATCAGACTGGGGCAGCCGATCAGGCTCACTTGCAATTTGCTGATGAGCGTTCGGAGTTCCTGAGCTTTGTAAAACTCTGGGATTGGTATCAGGATGCTTTGCAACATAAGCATAGCAATCGACAATTAGAAAATCTGTGTCGCAGTAAATTTTTATCGCCACGACGTTTGCGTGAATGGCGAGATGTTCATGGTCAGCTCCACACCATGCTGGGAGAAAAAGGCTGGAAAGAGAATGCCTCTGCGGCAACTTATGAACAGATTCATGTATCACTACTTACTGGCCTGCTCGGTTATGTTGCCAAAAAAGAAGAGGATGAAAAATCTCAAGAGCGTGGTAGTAAGACTGGCGGATATATTGGTGCACGTGGTATTCGACCATTTATTTGGCCCGGATCGACGATTGGTAAAAAGGCGGGTGCCTGGATATTGGCTGGCGAATTACAAGAAACCAATCGCATGTATGCCCGTACGATCGCAAAGATTGAGCCACAATGGGTTGAGCGAGTTGCTGCTCATCGTTTAATCAAATCATTAAGCGATCCTTTTTGGGATGCCCGTCAGGGTGAAGTGATGGCATTTGAGAGGGGCACTTTATATGGCTTACCTATTTATCATGGACGTCGTGTCCGTTACGAATCACACAACCCAGTAGAGGCACGAGAGCTATTTATTAAGCAAGCCTTAGTTCAAGAAGAAATGTTTGGACGTATGGATACACCCGCATTGATTCGAGAAACGGAGGCGGATGCCAGAAAAAAATACCCGGGTTCCTTCGATTTTTTCTGGCATAACCGTCGACTGATTAAAGAAATTGAGGCGCTAGAGCACCGTTCACGTAGGCCTGATGTCTTGGTGGATGATGAGCTCTTGTTTGCCTTCTATGATGCGCGTATTCCAAAGGATGTTCTGAGTCGAGAGAGTATGAAATCTTGGCTAAAGCGCTCTACCGATAAGAATGCCGGGGATCAAGAGAGTCCTGATACTCAATTAAGACTATCAAAAGCTGATCTTATGCGTCATGAGGCTGCCGGTATCACTGTAGATCGTTACCCTAAAAAAATGACTGTCGGTGGAATGGATCTGAGTTTGACTTATCACTTTGAGCCAGGCAGCCCTAAAGACGGAGTGACCCTAGTTGTTCCATTAACGCTTCTTAATCAAGTGGATGGTCGACGGTGTGAATGGTTGGTGCCGGGTATGTGTGAAGAGAAGATTCTCTTATTGCTCAAATCTCTTCCACAGAAATTACGTCGTCACTGTGTTCCATTACCAGAATATGCAAAGTCTTTTTTAGAGCGCATTCTGGAAGAAAAGAAATTCGGTGCTGGTGATTTCTTGGATAAGCTCATTGCGGATATTCGCAAGGAGCGTGGTTTGGAAATCAAGCGAACTGACTTTAGACCAGAGTTATTGCCAATTCACTCCTCAATGAATTTTCGTTTAGTTGATGAACACGGCCGTCAGTTGGAATTGGAGCGCAATCTTGCTCGTCTTCGCTCGGAGTATGGTCAAACCGCTAGAACCGCATTTCAGGCGATCGCTCAGCAGGCTGCTCATGAAGAGCTTGGGGTGGAGGCGCCCATATCTTCATCAAGTCCAACATCCCGGTCAAGCAATCTCCTGCAGGATGCGAGATCGGTAGAGCAGGGGGGGTATCGGAGTTGGGATTTTGGCGAGCTACCAGAGACCCTTGAAATTCAAAAAGGTAATCGCACTTTATTTGGTTATCCTGCCCTTGTAGATCGGATGGATGCATGTGACCTTGAGGTGTTTGATGATTTAGTCGAGGCTAGAAAAATTCATTGGCTTGGCTTGCGTCGTTTATTCGCGCTATCTAATAAAGACACGCTTAAGTCATTGCAAAAGCAACTTCCTGGAATTCGTGAGCTTGGTTTATTGTTTATTAATGTGGGCTCAGTTGAGGCGTTGATAGAGCAAATTCTGAATTTGGCATTAGAGCGTGCATTTATGAATGATCCGCTTCCAATCAATTCCAATCAGTTTGCTGAACGACTTCATACTGGCAAACCCAGATTGGCGCTCATTGCCCAAGAGATATCCAAGCATGCCTTAGCTGCATTACAGGCAAATGCTGACGTACTTAAAAAATTAGCCCAAGCAAAAGCAGCATCACCTAGTGCGTATGCCGATATTCAGTCGCAACTCCAGGCTCTCATTTTTGCCAAGTTTGTGTCGGAGATTCCTTATGCGCAGTTAGTTCATTTGCCCCGGTATCTTAAGGCGATTATGTTGCGGATAGATAAACTTCGAACCAATCCCGCGAGAGATGCTCAGTGCCAAAAAGATTGGGAGTCTGTAGCCCGCCCTTGGCAAAAAATGCTTCAGGGCAGTAGGGGGTCGGCATCATACGCCTTGGCTGAGGATCAGGCGCTCATTGATTTTCGTTGGCAACTAGAAGAGTTAAGAGTAGCTTTATATGCCCAAGAGCTTAAAACGCCTACCCCAATGTCCCTTAAGCGACTAGAAAAGATCCTTGCTAGCTTGCGCTAGGTCAAATTTGCCCGTTTGGACTTAGGTCTCTTTGCTTACAATATGCCTTATGCGTACATTTATAAGTAAATCAAGATTTGGCAAAGTTTTTGCTTTTGCCATATTTTCCTATATTGGCTGTCAATATACCGCTCTGGCTCAGAGTGGTTCTGTGGCAGACCCCAAGGAACCAAAGCTGGCGGTAATTCTGAATTCCGGTGAGGCGACCGTAAGCTTAATTGATATGCCATCACGCAAGGTGATTAAGACGGTTCCAGTTGGAAAAGAGCCTCATCATTTAATGATCACTCCAGATCAAAAGACATTATTAATTGCCAATGCTGCCGGCAATGATGTGGATCTGATGAATCCTACAAGCGGCGAGATCACTGGCAAGATTCCCAATATTATCGACCCTTATCAAATTGGCTACTCTCCAAATTACAAGTGGTTTATAGCAAACGGTAATCGTTTAGATCGGGTTGATGTGTATCACGCACAAGGCGCGGATTTGAAGTTGGCTAAGTCAATCAAATTGGGTAAAACGCCGAGTCACGTAGCGTTTACTGCTGATAGCAAGATCGCTTTCATTACCCTGCAAGATTCAAATGAGTTAGCCGCAATCGACTTAGATACTCAGACTGTCATTTGGAAAATGCCTACAGGTAAGGTTCCTGCTGGCGTATGGATGACTCCAGGTGATCAATATCTATTGATCGGGATTACTGGTGAAGATAATGTTCAGGTGATTGACTGGAAGAACCGTAAAGAGGTTAAACGTATATACACCGGCAAAGGCGCTCATAATTTCCGCCCCTTGGGTGATAAAAAACATGTGTTTTTGAGTAATCGCATTGCTTCAACGATTAGCTTAATCAATATGCAAACTTTGGAAAAAGTTGGTGATATTACCGGCTTGCCTGCGGGTCCCGATGATATGGAGATTACGCCAGATGGAAAAACATTGTGGGTGACATTTCGTTTCTCAAAAAAGGTGGGGGTCATCGATATCCCTTCGATGAAGTTGCAAACCGTGATTCCAGTTGGCAAGTCTCCTCACGGTGTATTTTTTACGCCTAGAGCTGGCTGGGAATAAGGGCGCTCATGTGCTTGAGGATGAAGATTGCCGGGCTATTGGCGCTTACTATCTTAGGCATTTTCTCCTCAAGCTCACCAGCACAAGAAGTTCAGTGTAAAAAAACCGTTTACCTTACGTTTGACACCGGCAATATGTCGGTAGCCCAAACGGTAGCAGATATTCTTAATCGTCAAAACGTTAAAGCCACCTTTTTTCTGGCGAATGAAAAAACAAGTCAAGGCAACTTTTCCTTGGATGATTTCTGGAAGACCTATTGGCAGGAAAGGGTGAAAGAGGGGCATCACTTTGGAAGTCACACCTTTGATCATCTTTACTTTATTAAAGATGGCGCTTTAGGGGAGGTGATTGCTAAACCTCAGTTCGGCCCTAAGGCGGGGGTAAGTAAGTCTTATAGCGAGTCCAACTACTGTCGTGAAATTAGAAGGGTTGATGAGCGATTCAAGGAGCTGACCGGGTCTAATTTGGAAAAAATTTGGCGTGCCCCAGGTGGCAAAACATCACCCCGCTTAATTCAAATGGGTGAGCATTGCGGCTATCAACATATTGGCTGGAGTCCTGCGGGTTTTTTGGGTGATGAACTTAATTCCCAAACGCATCCCAATCCATTGTTATTAGAGCGGGCTAGTCAGGGTTTAAGGGATGGTGATATTACGATGGCGCACCTTGGGATTTGGTCAAGAAAAGACCCTTGGGCTCCAGCGGTTTTGGAGCAATTGATTATTAACCTTAAAAATCGTGGTTTTTGTTTTGCTACGCTACCAAAATCAATGAAATAAGTCACAATTAGAGACATGGAAAATAGTTCCGTCCTCTCAATGATTTCTGCGGCGTATGCAAGCGCTCAAGAATTCATTTTTGCCAATATAGCTGCTCCTATCTTGTACCAGTTCAATTTAATGGCCTGGGCTGAAGATGTATTTGATGGCATTGATTGGTTTTTGTTTGGCTGCATTCAAGTTTTTTTGATTTTGACCGTATTGCGTACCTGGGAGAGGTTGGCTCCAGCCGAACCCCAAGAACGATTCGCACGCTCAAGTAGAGCCGATGTTGTCTATACATTATTCCATCGCTTGGGTTTATTTCATGGACTGTTTTTTATCTTGCTATCTGGCTTCTTTTTTGATATTGATGCGGTATTACATGACTTCCGATTTGCAAGATTGAACGTCGAGTCCTGGTGGCCTCCATTTACAGCGATTCCGTTAGTTAGCTTCTGTATCTATTTTGTCTTGCTGGATTTTATTGAGTACCTTTACCATCGCGCATCGCATCGTATACATTGGTGGTGGCAGCTCCACGCCCTTCATCACAGTCAAACAGTCATGACCGCATGGTCTGATGATCGCAATCATATTTTGGATGACATCATGCATGCGGTAGTTTTTGCATTTTTTGCTTTGCTGTTTGGTGTATCACCCACCCAATTTATTTTATTGGTTGTATTGAGTCAATTTATACAGAGTTGGCAGCATGCCAATATTAGGGTGCATCTAGGTTCGTTTAAGTATCTGTTAATTTCCCCTATGTATCACCGCATGCATCATGCGATTGGATATGGCTATGAAGCTAAGGATAGGCCTGGAGTCTTGGGGGGTTGCAACTTCGGCGTATTGTTCCCCTGGTGGGATATGATTTTTAATACGGCAATCTTCCCTCGTGATGTGTATCCAACAGGCGTCAGGAATTTATCTGTTTCTAATAATGTATTGGTGCAGCAGTGGCAAGGTTTGAGGCACTCCTTTCGGGAATTACTTTCGAAGAAGTAATCGTATTTGTTTGTTAGGGCGTAAATAAGAAAATATGGACAGCATGCAACAGGTTTTTAAGTCATTTGGCTTGGCAATGATCGGTGCCATGCATCCTAGGATGTTGTGGTTGAGCCTACGCCCTTTTCTGATTGTGTCGATTTTGTGGGGGTGTCTTATTTGGTTAACTTGGACGCCAGCGCTAGAGATGCTCAGCAGCTTCTTAACAACCTCTATCTTTACAAGTTGGATTCAGGAAGGTTTGATTTGGGTTGGTTTTGAAAACGCCAGAGCGTGGATAGCACCACTATTTTTCGTCATGCTCTTAATTCCATTGATCTCTATAAGCCTGTTGGTTTTTATTGCCTTTACTACAGTTCCAGCAATTGTTCGTAGTGTTGCGCGTCAGCACATGTACAAAGATCTGCAAAAGAAAAAGGGCGGCGGATTATTCGGTAGCTTGATTTATACAATTTGGTCGGCATTGATTTGCTTGGTTCTGGTGATGCTGACTTTGCCAGTTTGGTGGCTACCTCCACTTGTAGCGGTTCTCCCCCCACTGCTATGGGGCTGGTTAACAATGCGCTTAATGTCCTACGATGTTCTTGCCGAGCACGCGAGCACTGAAGAACGTGATATTTTGCTGCAAAGGTATAAGTGGTCATTGCTAGCCATGGGTGTTGTATCCGGATTACTTGGTGCCGTACCTACTTTTTTCTGGGCTACTTCAGCTTTGGCCCTCGTATTGTTTCCGATTGTGAGCTTTGTGGCTCTCTGGGTTTACTCTTTAATATTTGTATTTGCCGCCTTGTGGTTTACCCATTTTTTATTGGATGCCCTAAAGGATTTGCGTGAAGAAGAGCTAGAGAAATCCCTTAATATCGAGGCTCGCGTTATTGATATGGAGTTACCTTACCATGGTTGATCAAGTAAAGAATGTAGCTATTGATGTGCCAGAGTTATTGAATCGGCGTTTCGGTTTAATTGTGATTGGCGATGAAATATTGTCAGGTCGCCGTCAAGATAAGCATATGAATACGCTTATTGAGCTTTTGAATGAACGAGGTCTGAGTCTGTCTTGGGTAAGGTATGTTGCTGATAATCCCGATCAGATTACTGCAACGCTAGTTGATGGCTTTGCTAGTGGAGATGTTGTGTTTAGCACGGGCGGTATTGGTGCTACTCCTGATGACCATACTCGTCAATGTGCCGCATTAGCGCTGGGCACTACCTTAGAGCTCCATCCGACTGCTCGGGAGTTAATAGCAGGGCGCATCCAATCTATGGCTGAGGGAGATCCCATCAAGGCTGATCTCAACACCCCTGAAAACCAACATCGCTTCAAGATGGGAGAGTTTCCTATTGGAAGTGAAATTATTCCTAACCCTTATAACCAGATCCCTGGTTTTCGAATTAAGGAACTTCACTTTGTACCCGGCTTCCCAGTAATGGCTGCGCCCATGATGGCCTGGTGTCTTGATACCCACTACAAGAATTTATTTCATCAAGAAAACTGGGCTGAGCAAAGTTTTATCGTACCTAAAGGCATTGAGTCTGTCTTAACACCCCTGATGGAGCGCATTGAGTCTGCTTATCCTGGGGTTAAGGTCTTCAGTCTTCCGTCTGTTGGTGATCCTGCGAAAGAGGGTGTTTATGCTGAGCGCCACATTGAGCTTGGAATTAAGGGGAATGCGGATCTTTTAAATAGCGCATGGATTGCCCTTCGTTCTGGGACTGAGGCCTTAGGCTATGAAATCCATGATATTTCAGCTGCTTAATTAGCACTACTTTGGTGCAAATTAGCTTATTTCCTGCTTTTACAGGGGTAATTAAGCACCCAAGTAGTGCAATAATGTGTCATACCATTTGTTTGCTTCAGTAAATTAGATACATCCCCACGGCATATTTGATGCCTGGAATAAACAAGGGTTTATGCCTTAGGTTTGTATTCCGAATTTAGTTAATAGAGGAGATTTGCATGACGAAGACCGTCGCCGATGTGATGAAGTTAGTTAAAGAGAAAGAGTGTACTTTCGTTGATTTCCGTTTTACCGATACCAAGGGTAAAGAGCAGCACACAACAGTTCCTATCTCCCATTTTGACGAAGATAAATTTGAGAGTGGTCATGCATTTGACGGTTCTTCTATTGCTGGCTGGAAAGGCATTGAAGCTTCCGATATGTTGTTGATGCCTGATCCAACTGCAGCATACATTGACCCATTCTATGAAGAGCCAACGTTAGTTATCACCTGTGATGTGATTGAGCCTTCAGACGGTAAAGGTTATGACCGCGACCCACGCTCGATCGCTAAACGTGCAGAGTCATACCTCAAGAGTACTGGCTTGGGTGACACTGCATATTTTGGCCCAGAGCCAGAATTCTTTATTTTTGATGGCGTCCGTTGGGGTGCTGACATGCAGGGCTGTTTCGTTAAGGTTGACTCCGAGGAAGCTCCATGGTCTTCATCTGCTGAAATCGAAGGTGGTAACACTGGTCACCGTCCGGGCAAGAAGGGTGGTTACTTCCCAGTTGCGCCAGTCGATACATTCCAAGACATGCGCTCCGAAATGTGTTTGATTCTGGAGTCATTGGGCATTCCAGTTGAAGTGCACCACCATGAAGTTGCTGGCCAAGGCCAAAATGAATTGGGTACCAAGTTCAGCACATTGGTAGAGCGCGCTGACTGGACTATCTGGCAGAAGTATGTGATTCAAAACGTAGCGCATGCTTATGGCAAGACGGCAACATTTATGCCTAAGCCAATCGTCGGCGACAATGGTTCAGGTATGCACGTTCACCAATCTATTTGGAAGAATGGCGAGAACTTATTTGCTGGCAATGGCTATGCTGGTTTGTCTGAGTTTGCTTTGTTCTATATTGGCGGTATCATTAAGCACGCTAAAGCATTGAATGCAATTACTAATCCAGGCACTAACTCATATAAGCGTCTAGTTCCAGGCTTTGAGGCCCCAGTGAAATTGGCCTACTCTGCACGTAATCGTTCCGCTTCAATCCGCATTCCACACGTTTCCAGTCCTAAGGGTCGTCGTATTGAGACGCGATTCCCTGATCCATTGGCTAATCCATATCTCTGCTTCTCAGCATTGATGATGGCTGGTTTGGATGGTGTGCAGAACAAGATTCATCCAGGTGAAGCTGCTGATAAAAACTTGTATGACTTGCCTCCAGAGGAAGATGCAAAGATCCCAACTGTGTGCGCAAGCTTAGAAGAGGCTTTGGCAGCGTTGGACAAAGATCGCGAGTTCTTGACTCGTGGCGGTGTCTTTACTGATTCTATGATCGACGCATATATCGCATTGAAGATGGAAGATGTCACACGTTTCCGTATGACAACTCATCCGATCGAATTCGATATGTATTACTCCCTGTAAGCGAAGGAGAAATGTTGAGCGCAGGTCTATTGCGCAATTCGTTCAAAGGGGCAGCTTCGGCTGCTCCTTTTTTTCCGACATTGCTCGACCAAATGCCAAATGCCATTGTGGTGTTTGAGGCAGGAAACCAACAATTGGTTTATGTGAATCCAGCTGCAGAATCAGCCTTGGATCTTTCTCGTAAATCACTTGAGGGTCAATCTGTGCGCGATTTATTTGGCGATAACGACTCTCTTGCTCATATGATTGACGAGGTAAAGTTAGGGCATGTAGCTGCTCAACGCCAAGAGATGGTATTGAATTCCTTGCCTGGCAGCATTCATCAAGACTCTATTCCCGCCCATGTTGTAATTGCTAGCTTGGAAGATCCAAGCTTAATCATGATGGAGTGGTTTCCAATAGATCAACAATTACGCAGTGAGCGTGATGAGCGCGTAACTCAGCAGGTAGAGGCTAATAAGCAGTTGATGCGTAATTTAGCGCATGAAATTAAGAACCCATTGGGTGGTATTCGTGGTGCAGCCCAACTCTTAGAATTTGAACTTCCTGAGAAGGGTCTGCGTGAATATACGCAAGTCATTATTAAAGAATCCGATCGCTTGCAAACCTTGGTAGATCGATTGCTGGCGCCACATCGTAAAGCCCATGCTATGGAGTCCTTTAATGTCCATGAGGCTTTGGAGCGGGTGCGGAGTTTGGTACTCGCTGAGTTTCCTAAGGGCTTAAGGATTATTCGTAACTATGACACCAGTCTGCCAGAGGTTTTGGGTGACCGTGAGCAGTTGATACAGGCCGTTCTGAATATTGCGCATAACGCAGCGCAGGCTCTTTCTGAAGAAATTCGGGATGGAGTTGCTCAGATTGAATTTAAAACTCGTGTTGCCCGTTCGGTCACGATCTCAAAACATCGCTATAAGATGGCCATGGATCTACATGTGATTGATAACGGTCCCGGTATTCCGGAGGATATTCGTGAGCGCATCTTTTTTCCTTTGGTATCTGGACGAGAGGGCGGCAGTGGTTTGGGTTTAACTTTGGCCCAAACATTTGTTCAGCAACATCAGGGCTTTATAGCTTGCGAGAGTCGACCTGGTTTCACTGATTTCCATATTCAAATTCCTTACCGTAGGCAGGAGAAAGTATTATGAAACCCATTTGGATCGTGGATGATGACCAATCAATTCGTTGGGTACTCGAGAAGGCGCTGACACGGGAGAATATTCCTCATAAGAGTTTTTCTAACCCTAATGATGTATTGGATGCCCTGGAAAAAGAAACTCCACAAATCTTGATTTCTGATATCCGCATGCCACGTGGAAATGGTTTGGATCTCTTGCAATCTGTCAAAGAGACTCATCCTTTATTGCCCGTCATTATCATGACCGCTTATTCGGATTTAGATTCTGCAGTTTCTTCTTTGCAAGGTGGTGCATTTGAATATCTAACAAAACCTTTTGATATTGATAAGGCGGTTGAGCTTATTCGACGCGCAATTGAACAAAGCGAACGCAACTCCACAGGGAATAAAGAAGTAGCCGGTTGGAGGCAGGATTCCACCGAAATTATTGGCCAGGCGCCAGCGATGCAGGAGGTTTTTAAGGCGATAGGAAGGCTTTCTCAATCGCATTCAACTGTCCTGGTTACGGGTGAGTCAGGCACCGGCAAGGAGATGGTTGCTCAAGCCTTACATAAACATAGTCCGCGCGCTAAAGGCCCTTTTATTACTTTTAGTACGGCAGCGGTGCCTAAAGAGCTCTTGGAGTCCGAATTGTTTGGTCATGAACGCGGAGCTTTTCCGGGGGCGCTAACCTTGCGGCGTGGGCGCTTCGAGCAAGCTGATGGCGGCACCTTATTTTTAGATGAAATTGGTGATATTCCATTTGATTTGCAAACGCGGCTATTACGCGCCTTATCGGATGGACACTTTTATCGTGTTGGTGGCCAAGATCCGATTAAGGCAAATGTCCGCATCATTGCCTCCACTCATCATCATTTAGAAGCTAAAGTAGCTTCAGGAGCTTTCCGAGAAGACTTACTCCACCGCTTAAATGTTATTCGCTTGAGGATGCCCCCCTTACGTGAGCGCGCGGAAGATATACCTGCATTAGCACGCCACTTCATGACGACATGTGCAAAATCCCTAGGAGTCGAAGTTAAAAAAATCTCTGATGAGGCCTTGAAAGAAATGAGTTCCATGTCTTTTCCTGGCAATGTTCGTCAACTTGAAAACTTATGTCATTGGCTCACGGTCATGACGCCATCTAATATCATCGGTAGCAGTGATTTGCCTGCTGATATATTGGCTGAGGCAGGGGCGCATCCTGTTCTTTTAGAGGGTGACTCTACTCCATCGGCTCCTGTTGCTGCTAGGGGCGTTGGTATTGATTGGGAGGCCGGCTTGTCCCGTATCGCCGTAAAGATGCTGCAGGACGGCGAGCTAAATGTTTATGATGCTTTGTGCTCTAGATTTGAAAAGGTTATCTTGCAAGCGGCGCTCGAGGTTACTCGAGGTCGTCGTGTAGAGGCAGCTCAAAGATTGGGTATTGGTCGAAACACAATTACCCGTAAGCTTCAGGAGTTGGGAATAAATGACTGAGTCATTGCGGATCGCCGCATGGAATGTGAATTCATTAAAGGTTCGACTGCCCCAGGTCATTAAGTGGCTTGACGATCAGGCTCGAACTAAAAAACCAATCGACGCTTTATGTCTTCAAGAATTGAAATTAACAGATGATAAATATCCGCATCGAGAGCTTCAGGAGGCGGGGTATTTGAGTTTGGCTGCAGGGCAGAAAACCTATAATGGAGTCGCAATTTTATTGCGTCGAGCGGCATTAGCGCCAATGGCCTCTGATTTAGAGACGGCTTTTCTAAAGCCTGTTCGAAATATTCCTGGTTATGCTGATGACCAGCAGCGCATTCTAGCGGCTACAGTGTGTTTTAAGGGGGTGCAGCCAATACGTCTGGTGTCGGCATATTTCCCCAACGGCCAATCTCCTGATAGCGATAAGTTTGTCTATAAACTGAATTGGCTAAATGCCTTGGAGGGTTGGCTAAAGGATGAGTTAACTCAAAATAACCGCTTGGCATTATTGGGTGACTTTAATATTGCTCCAACGGATTCTGATGTGCATGATCCATCAAAGTGGATTGGTCAGAACCTGGTGTCACCACCTGAGCGTAAGGCATTTGAGCAACTCACTGAATTGGGTTTATATGACTCATTTCGCTTATTTGAGCAAGCGCCAAAGTCTTTCAGTTGGTGGGACTACCGGATGATGGGTTTTAGGCGTAATGCAGGGATGCGAATTGATCATATATTGTTAAGCGACGCCCTGAAGAATAAATGCACAGCCAGCATAATCGATAAAGAGCCGCGCACTTGGGAGCAGCCGTCAGACCATGCTCCCGCAGTCGCAGAAATTACACTGAATTAAATCGCCGCACTTAATCCGCCATGACGCAAGAGTGCGTCAATACTGGGTTCGCGTCCTCTAAAGGCTTTAAAGGATTCCGCAGCGGGACGGCTACCACCAACTTCTAGGATTTCTTTGCGGTAGCGTTTGCCGGTCTGGGCGTCTAGGACGCTACCAGTGAGTTTGGCTGCCTCCTCAAATGCAGCATAGGCATCGGCAGAAAGGACTTCTGCCCATTTATAGCTGTAATATCCGGCGGCATAGCCCCCCGCAAAAATATGACTAAAGGTATTTGGCCAACGGGAAATTTCTGGCTGGGGAATCACATTAAACTCGCTGGCGATTTTTCTTGATAGCTCTAATACTGCTGACTCCTTAGCATCTTTAGCGTCAAAGCTTGAATGCATCCGCCAATCCGTTAGCGAAAATACAATCTGCCTCAGAGTACTAAGACCGTTTTGAAAATTCTTAGCAGCTAACATTTTGTCAAATAACTCTTTGGGTAAAGGCTTACCAGTTTCGGTATGTGCGGTCATGGTTTCTAAAACCTCCCATTCCCAGCAAAAGTTTTCCATAAACTGGCTTGGCAACTCCACGGCATCCCATTCCACGCCATTAATTCCTGACACACCTAAAGCGCTGACTTGGGTGAGAAGGTGATGCAGGCCATGACCACTTTCATGGAATAGGGTAATCACATCATCATGCGTAATCGTAGGTTGGCGTAATACACCATCTACTTTTACAGGGGGAGCGAAGTTGCAGACCAGATACGCAACGGGGATTTGGATTTCACCATTAGGTAATTCGCGGCGACCTCTCGCATCATCCATCCAGGCGCCACCACGTTTACCTGGTCTGGCATATGGGTCTAGGTAGAAATAGGCCAAGACTTTATCGGAGCTATCGCTGACCGAAAACGACTGAACATCTGTATGCCATGTTGGAAGGTCCGCAGCATTAATTTTCACACCAAAGAGCGTTTGAATTAATCCAAATAAACCATCCAATACTTTTGGTAGAGGAAAGTATTGTTTTAATTCGTTCTCAGAAAAGGCGTAGCGCTCTTGCTTTAGCCGTTCAGAAGCAAAAGCAATATCCCAAGGCTGTAGATCGCCTTCAAGATTTAAATGAGATTTAGCAAAATTTTGTAGCTCTAGCCAATCCTGTTGTGCGTATGGTTTTGCTCTAGTTGCGATATTGCTTAAAAATTGATCAACCTCTTGAACGCTCTGAGCCATCTTGGGGGCAAGACTCAAGGCGGCATAGTTGTTGAATCCGAGCATGCGTGCCTCCTCATCGCGAAGGCGCAATTGCTCAAGCATATTTTCAGTATTGTCCCAATCGAGCTGGCCATGACCAAATTTAGGGCCTAACTCAGAAGAGCGAGTGACGTAAGCTTCATACATGAGACGGCGCAAATTTCGATTTTCTGCGTATTGCATTACCGGAAAGTAAGAGGGGAAATGTAGTGAAAATACCCAGCCCTTGAGATTCTTCTGTGTTGCGTTGTCAGCAGCGGCAGCTATGGCATCCTCTGGCAAGCCAGCAAGCTCATCTTCATTTTGAACAAGGTGAATAAATCCATCGGTAGCATCCAGAACATGGTCTGAGAATGCCTTGCTAAGCACTGCCTGTTCGTCTTGGATTTTTGAAAAGCGGGTCTTCTCAGAATCAGGAAGCTCGGCGCCTCCAAGGCGAAAATCTCTTAAGGAGTTTTCAATCACTTTTTTCTGGGCAGTTGATAGCTTGGAAAAATCGGGACTTTGTTTGAGTTGCTTAAACTTATCGTATAACGCGAGGTTCTGTCCTAGACTTGAAAAAAATGCAGTCACCTTAGGCAGCATCTCTCCATAAGCAGCACGTAGTTCAGGGCTATCCGCTACGCTATTGAGGTGAGATATTACCCCCCAGGACCGTCCTAATGACTCTGTTGCATCCTCCAGGGGTTCGACTAACGCACTCCATGTTGCTGGCGTTGCAGCCTGTGTGGCGTAATTCACCGCGCTTTCCGCTTGCTTCAATAGGTGGCAAATTGCTGGAGCAATATGAATGGGCTTAATTTGCGAGTAAGCGGCAATCCCTCGACCAAAAGAAATTAAAGGGTTTTCCGCAACGTCAGCGGAGGGTTTTGGGGCTAAAGAGGTAGTCATCCCTCTAGCTTAATGGACTAGCGATTTTTTTGCCAACGAAGCAACGTCAGAGCTCACAAGACTTAATGTTTGCTCGCCTTCTCAGCCGCCTCTAGAGTATTCATGAGTAGCATGGTGATAGTCATTGGTCCAACACCACCAGGCACTGGGGTAATCCAGCCAGCAATGTACTGAGCCGCATCAAAATCGACGTCACCACACAGCTTGCCATCAGGAAGACGGTTGATACCAACATCGATGACTACAGCACCATTTTTAACCATATCGCCAGTAATCATTTTGGGTTTACCGGTAGCCACTACCAAGATATCTGCATCTTTAGTGTGGTGAGCTAGATCACGTGTTTTGCTATTGCAAATGGTGACCGTAGCGCCCGCCTGAAGCAACAACATAGCCATAGGTTTTCCGACAATATTAGAAGCGCCAACAATCACAGCGCGAGCTCCGCGAATAGGATAGTCAATGCTTTCTAAAATCTTCATGCAACCATAAGGGGTGCAGGGTTTGAATTCTGGTTGACCAACCATTAGTGCGCCAGCATTGGCCACATGGAAACCGTCGACATCTTTTTCAGGGGCAATCGCCTCAAGTACGCGTTCTGCAGCAATATGCTCTGGTAGTGGTAGTTGAACCAAGATGCCATGAATGGCTGGATCAGCATTTAAAGTAGCAATGCGAGCAAGTAACTCTTCTTCGCCCAAATCAGCGGAATAGCGCTCTAGAACTGAATGAAATCCAACATCCTCACAGGCTTTGACTTTATTGCGAACATACACTTGGCTTGCTGGATTATCACCAACAACAATAACCGCTAGGCCAGGTCTGGTGCCTTTGGCGGTGACAATGGCGCCTCGAGCGGCAATTTCAGCGCGAAGTTTCTTGGAGAGAAGATTTCCATCAAGTAGCTGTGCAGGCATTGGGTAAGCGGTGATTAATTTGTAGGCTGAGGATCAGAGAGTGCGAGACGCAAGAGGTCGGCTACGGTATTAACGTTGAGCTTTTCCATAATGTTCGCGCGATGTGCCTCCACTGTCTTTATGGAGATGCCAAGATCGTCGGCAATTTGTTTATTCAGACGACCTGCAACAATCCGTTCTAGAACTTGACGTTCGCGACCGGTAAGTTTACTGAGTAAGCTTTGGGTAATTTTACGTTGACTAGCTTGCGAATAATCTACACGCGCCTTAGCCAGCATGCGATCGACTAAGCCGCACAGATCATTTTCTTTAAATGGTTTTTCAATGAAGTCTACTGCGCCACGTTTCATTGTTGATACTGCCATTGAAACATCCCCGTGACCAGTGATAAAAGCCACAGGCATTGGAAGATTTTCGCTGATTAAACGCTCTTGTAATTCAAGGCCCGACATACCCGACATTCTGACGTCTAAAATGGCGCAAGAGATCGTGGACTTGTCTGTGCTCTGCAAGGATTGAAGGAAGCGTTCGGCGCTAGCATGGCAACGAACAACGTAGCCATTGCTTTCAAGTAGCCAAGTGAGTGAATCTCTCACCGCCTCATCGTCATCAACAACATAAACCACTTCAGCTTGATTGGGTTTAGTAGCGGCACTAACGTTCATAGCATCTCTCATAGAAATCTAAAAATACGAAAAGTTAAATATTACCCTCAGAACCAGGGGACTCCAGAGGCAATAGTATTGTAAAGCTGCAGCCTGACAGCTTTGTCTGCTCGGCATCCATGAGGTTTTTGGCCCACAGACGCCCTTGATGAGACTCAATAATTGATCGGCAAATATTCAAACCCATACCCATTCCATCATTTTTTGTGCTGAAAAAGGGCTCAAACATGCGTTCAATGACGGAATCGGCGATTCCAGCCCCAGCATCGGTTACCTGGATCCGAAGCATGGCGGGAAAGGTGCTGGTATCAAGATCGGCGGAAATGGCTACTGGTGGTGCCGTCCAGCGGGAGGAGAGGGGGTATACCTCTCTAAGGCTATCTAGGGAATTTTTGAGAAGATTGACCAATACTTGCAAAATTAATACCGGATCTAAGTCGACCATGGGAAGGTTTTCGGCCACATGGGAAGTGATGCTAAGTCTGTGACGATGCGCCTCAATTTCGACAAGGCCAACTGCATCACTAATAATTTCTCCAATGTCACAGGACTTGCGTTGAGGTTCGCTTCGCTTCACAAATCCCCTGATGCGCTGAATAATGGTTCCGGCTCGATGTGCTTGATCTGAGGCTTTTTCGAGCGCAGGCAGAATATCTTTTTGTAATGCTGGGTCAAGGTGACCTTGCAAACGCTTGATAACACCCATGCAGTAATTTGAAATGGCTGAGAGCGGTTGATTCAATTCATGTGCCAATGACGATGCCATCTCACCCATTGTGGTTAAGCGACTGGTAAATTGCATACGCTCTTCTTGTTGTCGCGCCAAATCATCTGCCTCAATACGAATAGTAATATCTGTAGCAATTAAGAGTTGTGCTAATTGCCCATCTACCCAAGGCACAAATCGGCGACGTACCTCATACCACTTTGAGGTACCGGTAGTTTCATCGATTAATTGAATCTCCTCAGATTCAGACTCTTGATATAGGGATGATGGCGGAATCCCTGGGGTTGAATCATTTATACCTTCAGATAATTCAAGCATCGTATTGTGAATGATTTCACCGCCCGCTAAATCAAAATGTCCTTTTGGCGTTTCACCAAAACGTTCGCGATAAAAGCGGTTTGCGAAAAGAAGTGCTCCAGTTTCATTTGAAACTACTGATACGGCAGCATCCAAACTTTCAAGAACCGTGACAAAGCGCACTTGTGATGCTGCTAATTCTTCGCGAATTTTCTTGGGCTCAGAAATATCAATTAAGGAGGTGACCCAGCCGGTTTGCTCACCTTTTTCGTTAATCAGGGGAGCGATAAAAGTGCGCGTTTGGATGATGGAGCCATCTCGATGAAGAATTGAGCCTTCAATACCAATATTCTTTTCCTCGCTCAGGGCTAACTTCAAACCCTTATTCATTTTTTCAATGAGCTCCACTTTTTGACCCTCAGGCCAGAAGACAAAAGGGGGCTTAAGCCCAATGAGCTCTTTTGCAGACCAGCCAGTCATTTCACAGAAGGCGGGGTTTACATAGGTAATTGTTCGATTCATGTCGTGAGCTCGAATTCCCACTGGAGTGGAATTTTCCATCGCCCTACGAAAATTAGTTTCGGCTCGCAGATTGGCCTCTGCCTCTTGTCGAACTTGCATTTGTTTGAGGACGGACCATAAGCTCCAAATCACAAATGCACTCAACCCCAACACAACGCCAATGAGCATTCTGAAAGTTAAATTAGTTGCGGGCGGGTAGGTGTCAATGCGTAGACTTAAATTCGGACTCAAAACGCCGATATCAAGACTCGTCTGATTACTAAAAGCTCTTTTTGGAGTGTTTGTATCGGATGAAATGGCGAGAACTTTCTCGTCGTCGGTCAAAAGCGTAAATCGATACTGAGCTTTTAACTCGCCAGGGATCATATCAATCAGACCTTGGGTTGTGTAGAGGACGACTGCCATGCCCTTAACACTATTTCCTGAGATCTGAGGAACGGTTTGCCAAAAGACATTTCGAATTTCTTTTGAAATTGGCTCTTCTTTAGGCACTTGTAGTGTAATAAAGTGACTGAAAGCCGATCTATGGGTGGCTACACTTAGCTCAATTGTTTTTCTGAGTGCATCATTAATTAATGATGCGTTTTCTGGCTTATTAAACCAGTCTGTTTTCAAATTACTTTGCGGTAGCTTCCACTCGCGCTGGCTATTTTCATTAATCCACAAGACTTGCACAATTTCATGATTGTTTTGCAATAAATTCTCTGCTTGGACGATCACGTTTTCGCGTGACTTGTCAGTCTCACTTGCACTTAAGTATTCCCGACCCATTGATTGCAAAATATCAGTGTTATTCGTGAAACGTAACTGAATCCTTTGCTTTGCAAATGACAACTCTCTAAATAGTGCAGACTCTTGTTGGCTTTTTTCTTGAAGTTGAAGTGTTCCCAGGATGATTCCCATCACACTGGTGAATAGCACAATGGCTAATAGTGGGGTGTAGACCAGCCTAAAACTCTGAATACGACGAAGCCACTTCACAGGTTTTAGTTGCCAGATGGAAAATGCGATTTTTTTCATGAATTCAAGCTATTTTGCCTGATTGATCTCTTTATTTAGGTGTTTTCAAGTTTCCTGCTTGATAAATTGCATTGCAGCAATTTTCCACATAATGAGAAATACTATCATTATGTGGAAAATTGCTTGTTTACACCCATAGACCTTCCTAGAATATTGCCTATAGAGTGAATCATTAACACCGATGTATCTAATGGAGATAAGTTATGGCGGCAGTTCCAGATCAAATTTTGGGTAGCGCAGGTAAGCAGGATGCGGATCCAGTTGAAACTCAAGAGTGGTTGCAGGCCTTAGACGGTGTAATCCGTAATGAAGGTGCTGAGCGAGCTGCTTTCTTAATAGACCAACAAATTTCTCATGCACGCGTGAATGGTGTTAATCAACCTTTCCACGCTGAAACTCCTTACATCAACACAATTCCTGTAGAGCAGCAAGCTCGCTTACCTGGCGATCAGAATGTTGAGCATCGTATTCGTTCTTATACACGCTGGAATGCGATGGCAATGGTATTGCGTGCCAATAAAGATACTAACGTTGGTGGACATATCTCCTCGTTTCAATCTGCCGCAACTTTATATGACGTTGGATTCAATCATTTTTGGCATGCACCAACACCAGAACACGGTGGCGATTTAATTTTTGTGCAAGGACACTCTGCGCCCGGCATTTATGCTCGTGCGTACATGTTAGGTCGCTTGGCTGAGGAGCAGTTGAATAATTTCCGTCAAGAGGTTGGTGGAAAGGGTATTTCCAGTTATCCGCATCCATGGTTGATGCCGGACTTTTGGCAGTTCCCAACTGTCTCAATGGGCCTTGGTCCTATCATGGCCATTTATCAAGCGCGCTTTATGCGCTATATGCAAGATCGCGGATTTATTAAGCCGGAAGGCCGAAAAGTTTGGGCATTCTTGGGTGATGGAGAGACTGATGAGCCTGAGTCACTCGGTGCAATCGGTATGGCTGGTCGCGAAAAACTGGATAACCTTATCTTTGTGGTGAACTGTAATCTGCAGAGATTAGATGGCCCGGTGCGCGGTAACGGCAAAATTATTCAGGAGCTTGAGAGCGAGTTCCGTGGCGCAGGTTGGAATGTCATTAAAGTCGTTTGGGGCGGCCATTGGGATGCACTCTTCGCACGCGATAAAAAAGGCATTCTGATGCAGCGACTAGGCGAAATTGTCGATGGTCAGTATCAAACCATGAAGGCAAAAAACGGCGCCTATGTTCGTGAGACGGTATTTAACACTCCAGAATTAAAAGCATTGGTAAGTGACTGGAGTGATGATGAAATTTGGCAGCTTAATCGAGGCGGTCATGATCCTCATAAAGTATTTGCTGCATTCCATGCTGCGGTAAACCACAAGAATCAACCGACTGTGATCTTAGCTCACACCATTAAGGGTTACGGAATGGGCGGTTCTGGTGAGGCAATGAATATTGCGCACCAAGCAAAAAAAATGAATGCGGATGACGTGCGTCGTTTCCGTGACCGCTTTGAGATTCCAGTCAAGGATGAGCAGTTAGATGAGATGCCTTTAGTTAAGTTTCCTGAAGGTAGTCCAGAGCTTGAGTATATGAAGGCTCGTCGTCAGGAACTTGGCGGCTATTTGCCACAGCGTCGCATGAAGGCCGAAAGTTTGCCTGTGCCAGCCTTAGATACATTTGCAGCACTTTTGGAGGCGACTACAGAAGGTCGTGAGATTTCTACCACGATGGCATTTGTGCGCATGCTCAATACAGTTGTTCGCGACAAGATTCTTGGTAAGCGTGTGGTGCCCATTGTTCCAGATGAATCTCGTACTTTTGGTATGGAAGGTATGTTCCGTCAGTTAGGGATATGGAATCAATTGGGTCAGCTTTACACCCCTGAAGACCATGATCAATTGATGTTCTATAAAGAGGATAAGCACGGCCAGATTTTGCAAGAGGGCATTAATGAAGCCGGTGGCATGTGCGATTGGATTGCAGCAGCAACTTCGTACTCTACTCATGGCGTACCTATGCTGCCTTTCTATATCTTCTATTCGATGTTTGGATTCCAGCGCATTGGCGACTTATGCTGGGCCGCTGGAGATATGCGCAGT
The DNA here is from genome assembly GCF_001595985.1 of Polynucleobacter sinensis. GTDB lineage: Bacteria > Pseudomonadota > Gammaproteobacteria > Burkholderiales > Burkholderiaceae > Polynucleobacter > Polynucleobacter sinensis. The sequence continues at coordinate 418,225 of NZ_LOJJ01000003.1, read as the reverse complement.
CGCGGCTTCCTTTTAGGTGGTACGGCTGGCAGAACCACGCTCAATGGTGAGGGTCTCCAGCATGAGGATGGTCATAGTCAGGTATGGAGTGCCGCTATTCCAAACTGCATTAGCTATGACCCAACCTTCTCATTTGAGCTTGCAGTGGTGATTCAAGATGGTATGCGTCGCATGTTGACTGATCAAGAGGATGTCTACTACTACATCACTTTGATGAACGAAAACTATGCCCATCCAGCGATGCCTAAAGGTGCGGAGCAGGACATTATTAAGGGCATGTATAAGTTGAAGTCTGTTGGCGATGCGAATGCAAAGTTACGCGTTCAGTTGCTTGGTTCTGGAACGATCTTCCGTGAAGTGATTGAGGCAGCTGAAATATTGCACAAGGATTGGGGCATCGCTTCAGACCTTTGGGGTTGTCCAAGCTTTACAGAGTTGGGACGTGATTGGACTACTGTTCATCGCAGCAACTTACTCAATCCTACTGCGGCGCCAGCTCTATCGCATATTGAGAAGTGTCTTAAAGATACTAGCGGACCAATCATTGCTGCTACTGATTATGTTCGTTTGTTTGCTGAGCAAATTCGTCCGGCTATTCAGCACATCGGTCGCCGCTTCGAGGTTTTGGGCACAGATGGTTTTGGGCGCTCGGACACACGTGAGAAATTACGTGATTTCTTCGAGGTGGATCGTCGTTGGGTGGTATTAACAGCGCTGCGCTCTCTAGTGGACGCCGGCCAACTTGATCGTCAGAAATTGGCTGAAGCCATCAAAAAGTACGAGATCGATACGACTAAACCAAACCCAATGACGGTTTGATAAGAGATAGAGAATATGAGCCAATTAATTGATATCAAAGTTCCAGATATTGGGGACTACAAGGATGTACCCGTCATTGAAGTGCTAGTAAAGGCTGGTGACCAAGTTGAAAAAGAGCAGTCGATTGTTGTCCTTGAGTCGGATAAGGCAACCATGGATGTGCCATCCTCACACTCGGGCATTGTGAAGGAAGTCAAGGTTAAGGTGGGTGACTCAATTTCGGAAGGGGCAGTTGTTCTTGTTCTTGAAGAAACCGCTGTAGGAGCTGCTCCTGTATCTACACAAGCAGCCCAAACTACACCAGCTGTAGCAAAGGCAGAGCCAGTTGCGTCTCCTGCTTCACCTAAGGTAGAGCCACCAATTACGCGCGCTCCAGCACCACCCCCAGTAAGCAATGCTGCGCCTGAGACCGATACAAATGCAAGCCATGCCAGCCCTTCCGTTCGCAAGTTTGCCCGCGAACTTGGTGTCACAATTTCTCAAGTAAAGGGTACTGGACCTAAAGGCCGTATTACTCAGGAGGATGTGCAGGCATTCGTAAAAGCTGCGATGAGTGCTGGTACCAATGGCGCTAATACTAGCGGTGGAAGTTTGGGCGGCTTAAATTTAATTCCATGGCCTAAAGTTGACTTCTCGAAGTTTGGTGAGACAGAGCGTCAACCGTTAAACCGTATTAAAAAATTAACTGCCGCGAATTTAGGCCGCAATTGGGTAATGATTCCCGCTGTGACCTACCATGAAGATGCTGATATTACAGATCTGGAGGCATTTCGCGTTCTTACTAATAAAGAGAATGAAAAGCAGGGCGTCAAAATTACCATGCTAGCCTTCTTAATGAAGGCTGCTGTAGCTGCACTGAAAAAGTATCCAGAGTTCAATAGCTCACTCGACGGAGATGATTTAGTCCTTAAGAAGTATTTCAATATTGCCTTTGCCGCCGATACGCCAAATGGCTTAGTGGTCCCAGTAATTCGTGATGCGGATAAAAAAGGGATTTTTGAACTTGCACGCGAAACTTCTGAATTGGCTGCCCTTGCTCGTGAAGGTAAATTAAAGCCAGATCAAATGCAGGGTGCCAGTTTTACGATTTCATCTCTAGGTGGCATTGGTGGAACATATTTCTCACCAATAGTGAATGCTCCTGAAGTTGCTATTTTGGGTGTTAGCAAGGCCTCCATGAAGCCTGTGTGGGATGGAAAACAATTTGTACCGCGTTTGATTTGTCCCTTATCGCTCAGCGCAGATCATCGCGTCATTGATGGCGCCCTGGCAACGCGCTTTAATGCCTATATTGCTCAGCTTATGTCCGACTTTCGTCGTGCAGCGCTATAAGGAGGAAATATGGCTAAGCAAATGATTCTTGTGCCGGATATCGGTGACTACGACGATGTTCCAGTTATTGAAGTTCTGGTTAAGGTTGGTGACGTCATAGAGAAAGAGCAAGCACTGCTTGTTCTTGAATCCGATAAGGCCACTATGGAAGTTCCTGCAGATGCTTCTGGCACTGTTACGGGAATTTCTGTAAAGGTTGGCGATAAAGTCAGCAAGGGTAGTGTTGTTGCTGAGATTGAGTTGGCTGGCGGTGCGGCTGTTGCTGCTCCTCAAGCATCTCATTCACCGGCACCTGCCCCAACTTCGCCACTACCAACTCCATCAACAGCGCCTATCCAGACTCCAATCGCTGGGCAATACGGTGGTAAGGTTGATCATGAGTGCGAGGTATTAGTGCTGGGTGCTGGGCCAGGTGGCTATAGTGCTGCTTTCCGTAGCGCCGATTTGGGCATGTCAACGATATTGGTTGAACGCTATGCTACCTTGGGTGGTGTGTGCTTGAATGTTGGTTGCATTCCATCTAAGGCTTTATTGCATACCACTGCAGTCATGGATGAAGTGAAAACCATGTCAAAGCATGGCATCACTTATGGAGCCCCGCAAATTGATATTGATCAGCTTCGTGGTTATAAAAATTCTGTCATTGCTAAATTGACCGGAGGCTTGGCTGGTATGGCTAAGGCCCGTAAAGTGAAAGTAGTTCGTGGCTTAGGTCGTTTCTTAGATGCAAATCACGTCGAGGTTCAGCTAACAGGGGGCGATGGTCAAGATCTCACTGGTCAGAAAGAGGTGGTTCGTTTTCAGAAAGCGATTATTGCCGCTGGTAGTCAGCCAGTAAGCTTGCCATTTTTACCAAAAGATCCTCGCATTGTTGATAGCACTGGGGCTCTCTTGCTCAAGAGTGTTCCTAAGAGAATGTTGGTCATTGGCGGCGGCATTATTGGTCTGGAGATGGCTACCGTTTACAGCACCTTAGGTTCTCGAATTGATATAGCTGAAATGATGGATGGGCTCATGGCTGGCGCCGACCGTGACTTGGAAAAAGTTTGGGAGAAATTCAACGCAGGTCGATTTGAAAAAATCATGCTCAAAACACGCGCCGCCAAAGCTGAAGCAAAGCCTGATGGAATTCATGTGAGTTTTGAAGGTGAAAATGCTCCAGCAGAGCCGCAGTTGTATGATCTTGTGTTGGTTGCTGTTGGTCGCACGCCAAATGGTAAGAAGATTGATGCGGCGGCCCCTGGCGTAGTGGTTGATGAGCGCGGCTTTATCCCAGTGGATAAACAAATGCGCACCAATGTAAACAATATTTTTGCGATTGGCGATATTGTTGGTCAGCCGATGTTGGCGCACAAGGCAGTTCACGAAGGTCATGTTGCTGCTGAAGCTGCATCTGGCGAGAAGTCTTATTTTGATGCGAAGCAAATTCCTTCCGTTGCTTATACCGATCCTGAGGTAGCTTGGGCCGGCTTAACAGAAGAGCAGTGTAAGGCTCAAGGAATTGCGTACGAAAAAGGCTTATTTCCTTGGGCTGCTAGTGGTAGAGCGATTGCCAATGGTCGAGACGAGGGTTTCACGAAACTGATTTTCGATGCCACCAGCAAGCGCATTATTGGTGGCGGTATTGTTGGTACTCACGCAGGTGACTTAATTGGCGAGGTGTGTCTTGCAATAGAGATGGGTGCTGATGCGGTAGATATTGGCAAAACCATCCATCCACACCCAACGTTAGGTGAATCTGTTGGGCTTGCTGCTGAAGCTGCTCACGGCCACTGCACCGATCTCCCGCCGGTGAAGAAGAAGTAATTCGAGCGTTATTTTGCAGTGCAACATAGTAATGCTGTGCATTGCTATTTGCACTATGAGATGATCTCATCATGTCAAAGGTAATTCGCTTACTACATGGTGAGTTTGGAAGGGTGGCACTCCTTGAAATGGATGCCCCCCTAGTTACTCATGCGCACCATCACTGTCACATTCTTTGCAAGGTGGCCGGTCCTGATATTGCTTTTCAGGTGAGAGGGATCCATTGCCCGTTGACTAGTGAAAACGCGGTATTAATTAATGCCTGGGAGGAGCACTCCTATTTGCATTTGCCAGTTAATGGGGAGAGCCCCATATTGCTTGCCTTATACCTTGAACCAAAGTGGCTCGCCTCTTTTAGTAAGAAATTCTTAGCAAGTAGCCATCCCCGCTTCTTCTCGAGTAACCTTTCGGCAATGGGTGTAATACAAAAGCAAATTCTCGAAAAGATTTCAATGGAGTTGTGGTGGTCTGATCAAATTACTCATGATCATCTTGAGTCCATGTTGCTAGATCTGACCTCAACCTTCATGGAGGATATTGGGTGCATTACCCAAAGCGATCTTCGTGCAGCAGGAAATGCTATGGCCTTCATGGATCCGAGAATTCGTAAGGCGATTCACTTGATGAGAACATCGCCTCAGGGCTTTAGCGACATTTCCACTGTTGCAAAAAGCGTTGACTTATCACGCTCCCACTTTTTTGAATTATTTCGACGCTGCACAGGTTTATCGCCAATTGTTTTTGCAAACGTTCTTAAAATGGAATTTGCCTTCGATGCACTCGCAAATAAAGAAGAAAGTTTGATTGATATTGGCGATGAACTCGGCTTTTCTGCTCCTAGCCATTTCACAAGATTCTTTAAACAGCACCAAGGTGTGGCCCCGAGCCTCTATCGATTGCAGGTAGAAAAAACTTCTAAATTTGATTCTTAGGGTTTTCCTGATATATAAAATCAGACTCTGAGGTAAGTAATCAGACTCTGAGGTAAGCGATCTTAGCAACTGTTCATTAACCTTCTTTCAAGTTTAGATTCATTCTATTTTTGAAAGACGGTATTGACTCATAATTCAATTCATTTAGGTAGCCCCCATGAGCGCGTTGAAGATGGCGCACTCCTGACTGGGGCTGGACGCTACCTTGATGATTTACCGTTACCCATTGGCTGCTTACATGCTGCAATTGTTCGTTCGCCTATCGCCCATGGAAAAATTTTATCGGTTGATGCTAGTGAGGCATTGGGCATATCTGGGGTACGCGCCGTTCTTACAATCGAGGATGTGCAAGGCTGGTCAAATCCTTTGGTAGTCGCTGTTAAGACGCCAATGCGTCAATGGGTATTGGCTGATCAATTTGTTCGATATGTTGGCGAGCCTATTGCTGTTGTAATCGCTGAATCACGAGCATTAGCTGAGGATGGTGTTGAAAAGGTTCAAGTGAACATTGAACCGCTTCCAGCTGTTGTTGATGTTGATATGGCTCTTCATGAGGATGCGGTAGTGTTGCATGAAGATATGGGCAGTAATTGCGTATCTGACCGATCCTTTAGTTACGGCAATCCTGAAAATGCTTTTTTGCAAGCCGCTCATTTAATTGAGGTTGATATTCGGTATCCTCGCAACTCATGTACACCGATGGAGACGGGTGGTGTTGTTGCCCAATGGCGGGCAAGCGACTCTTCCTACGAAGTTAGCTCTAATTTTATGGGGCCATTTTCACTTCATGTAGTGATGGCTGCTGCGTTAAAAATTCCAGGAACAAAGCTACGGCATCATGTGCCACCTGACTCTGGCGGCAGTTTTGGGGTAAAGCAATCTGTTTTGCCTTACATCATTCTCTGCTGTTTAGCCTCGAGAAAAGCGGGTGCACCAGTCAAGTTTATAGAGGATCGCTTAGAACATTTGCAGGCAGCAACATCTGCCACAGCACGCCATACTCATTTGCGGGCAGCAGTTGATTCAAATGGCAAAATTCTTGCGCTAGACTATGATCAAATTGAGGATTGTGGCGCCTATTTAAGAGCTCCTGAGCCAGCAACTTTATATCGTATGCATGGCTGCTTGACTGGCCCCTATCAGATTGAAAACTTAAAAGTTCGTAACCGAGTAGTTTTAATTAATAAAACTCCTACCGGCTTAGTCCGCGGCTTCGGTGGGCCTCAAGTTTACTTTGCCTTAGAGCGACTGGTTCATCAAATTGCTAAACGTCTTGGCAAATCTCATTTAGAAATTGCGGCGCTGAATTATGTCGAAAAGAATCAATTTCCTTATCAAGCAGCTGCCGGGGCTCTATTGGATTCTGGCGATTATCAAAAGGCGCTCGCCACAGTACAGTCGTCACCAGAATATAAAAGACTTTTGACGCGTCGCGATGAGGCAAGAAAAAATGGTCGCCATTATGGGATTGGTGTCGCATCAATAGTTGAGCCATCTGTGTCTAATATGGGCTACATCACTACAGTTCTTACTGTTGAGCAACGGGCAAAATCTGGCCTCAAGAACGGAGCAATTACTTCGGCAACCGTTAGTATTGATCCGTCAGGGAGTGTATCCGCAAATATTGCATCCGCTCCTGCTGGCCAGGGTCATCAAACAGTAATTGCCCAGCTATTAGCAGATGTTTTTGGTATCACGCCGTCACAAGTTCATGTGAATGTTGATTTTGATACGGCAAAAGATGCCTGGTCAATTGCGGCAGGAAATTACTCTAGTCGATTTGCTGGTGCAGTAGCTGGTACAGTATTTCTGGCTGCTGAGAAATTAAAAACACGAATTGCAGCTTATGCTGCAAATGTTTTAAAGGTGAACCCAGAGCAATTGCTGTTCGCTAACGGGAATATATCCATCGTTGGGCGGACTGACGAATCGATACCTTTTTCCAGAATATGTGGAAATTTTCATTGGTCGCCAGGACTAGTTCAAGAAGCTTTGGGCAAGGATGTGACTTTGGCTTTGCAAGAAACTACATTCTGGAGTCCTGATGTGCTTAATGCTCCAGATGGAAAAGATCGTATTAATACATCTGCTGCGTATGGTTTTGCATTGGATGTTTGCGGTATTGAAATTGATCCAGATACTTGCTTCGCAAAAGTCGATGAGTACATTACCGTACACGATGCTGGAAAAATTTTAAATCCCTTGCTTGCTGATGGGCAAATATACGGGGCGTATTCACAAGCAGTTGGTGCGGCACTATTTGAAGAATTTGTATATGGAAGTGATGGCAACTTCTTGTCAGGCACTTTTGCCGATTACCGGTTGCCAACGGCTAGTGAGATCATCACACCAAAAATCTATCATCAAGAATCCCCAAGCCCCTTTACTCCTTTAGGCGCTAAAGGAATTGGTGAAGGTAACAGTATGAGCACTCCAGTTTGCATAGCCAATGCAATTTCTGATGCTCTCGGTGTAGAGGATGTTGTGCTGCCCGCAACGCCGAGTCGAATTCATGCGTTATTGGTTTCTCAGAATAAGTTGCCTAAAGATGTTGAGGTGTCGCGTAAGTCCTCACTAAGGATGAATCAGGACTATCCATTGAGGGCTCAGGGTGAAATTCGATTGAAGGTGACCCCCGAAAAGATCTTTGCTGTTTTACTCGATCCGGAGCGCCTTAAAAACGTTATTCCTGGCTGTGAATCGATCCAAGAATCCCTAATTGATAACGGCATTCGTTTTGATTGCGTGGCCGTAGTTCGAATTGGGGTTGCTAAAGCTCGATTTAACGCAAAAATTAATTTGACTGATATCGTTCGACCTTATAGCTTTTCATTGGGCGGCGAAGGGAGGGGGCCGCTTGGCATGGCGCTTGGAATAGGGGGCGTTCGCTTGGAGGCCATCGACGGCGAAACGCTGTTGCATTACGACTATCAAGCTCAGGTTTCTGGAAAATTATCAGCCATAGGTAGCCGACTGTTGGAGGGTGCAATTCGTTTGGTTTTAGACCAACTATTCCGTTCATTGGCTAAAGAGGCTGGAGCTCAGGCGGGACAGAGTTTATTGATGGAGCTATACGCTCGACTCATCTTGTTGCTAGGGTTGAAAAAGTGAAATCAACTAACTTTAAAATGCACCGACCCCGCTCGCTACGAGAAATTATCGAGTTGTTAGAGGTCCACGGTGAAGATGCGCGCATTTTGGCCGGTGGTCAAACATTGCTACCCATGCTGGCAATGAGAGTAGCAAGCCCTGCTCATTTAATAGATATCAGCCTTGCTAAAGAGCTGCATGAATTCAATGTTACGGGTAAATCTTTGCGAGTTGGTGCTGGAGTAACGCAAACGGCATTGGAAGGGTGGGATCAATTGTCACAATATCAGCCACTGTTAAAGATGATGTTTCCGTGGATCGCTCATTCACCTATTCGCAATCGAGGAACCGTATGTGGCTCCATCGCTCATGCAGACCCGAGTGCTGAAATGGTGTTGGCCATCATGACCCTGGAAGGGTTTGTGACACTCGGTAGTAAGAAAAAAGTAAGAATTGTTAAGGCTGAGGATTTTTTTGTTGGCGCATTACAAACTATTCGCGAATCGAATGAATTAATTTTGTCAGTTGATTTTCCAATTCAATCAACTAAGGTGGGTTACGGTTTTTCCGAGTATGGATATCGTCATGGTGATTTTGCTGTGGTTGCTGTTGCTATCATCAGAAATGGAAACTTGTGGAGGATAGGGTTTGGTGGCATCGATGACACTGCTAAAGTTTTTCATGTTGAAGCTAACTCTGTGAGTGAGGTTGAGGAATACATTCATACACTCGCTAGTACTATTGAGGTGCGGGAGGATCCAACCGCTACCTCTGGATTAAGAAGGCACCTGATGCGTACCCTTGGAAAAAGAGCGGCGACACAAGCATTTGAATATGAAAGCGATCTTCAGTTATGACAGAGAAATCTATCCACTTAACAATTAATGGAGTTCAGAGAGTGGCAAAGTGTGAAGATCGCACTACATTGCTGGATTTCATCCGACATGATCTTGGATTGACGGGCACTCATGCGGGTTGTGAGCATGGGGTGTGTGGCGCATGTACGGTTGAAGTCAATGGTCAGGTTGTTCGTTCCTGTTTGATGTTTGCTTGCCAGGCTGATGGGGTAGAAATTAAAACAGTTGAAGGCATTTCAAAGGGTGGTGAATTGACAGACTTGCAGCTCGCCTTTAGAAGGCACCATGCTTTGCAGTGTGGATTCTGTACTCCGGGATTTCTGATGGCTGCAGATGATCTACTTCGCAAAAATAATTCACCTTCGGAGCTGGAGGTGCGAGAGGGTTTATCTGGAAACTTATGCCGATGCACTGGTTATGTTGGCATAGTTGAGGCGGTACTAGAGGTCGCAGAACAAAGAAGAAGTAAGGTTGGAGATGCCCATGCTTGATTTGGGAAGAACATTTTTACAGGCGGTTGAGCGTGAACCTAATCGCTTAGCTATCGTAGATGGTGATCGTCGGTCAACTTACCAGGAATGGGCAAACTCCATTGGGGCGCTTCAGAAATCATTCTATCAACGTGGACTTACACGCGGTGATCGTATATTGACCATTTTGCAGAATCGATATGAAGCTGCCACCATTCATTGGGCATGCCAGATGTCGGGTATTGCTATAGTTCCATTAAATTGGAGATCGAAGCCAGAAGAGATAGATTATTGTGCGCAAAATGCAGATGTAAAGCTGGCTTTTGTGGAAGAAATATCCCTCCAAAATTACTTAGACTCTGAAACCAGTCAATCAATCCCAGTCATTCTTTGCGCAGATGCAGTTACTTCGAACGGTCATACCTATTTTCAAGATATGGTGCAAGATGCCTGTGAGCCAAACGCCGATGGACAGGTAGATGATATCTCTGTGATGTTATTCACTTCGGGCACTACAGGAAAGCCAAAGGGGGTGCCCAGGAAGCAGCGTGCAGAACGTGCGGCTGGTGTGGCTCACGTTGCGCAAAATCAATATGCTATGGGTGAAGTAACGCTCGGAGTTATGCCGCTTTACCATACGATGGGGGTAAGAACATTGCTTTCGCTATGTATCGTGAATGGAACATATGTTGCAGTGCCACGGTGGGATGTTGAAAAAGCAATCAATTCCATTGAGGCTGAAAAAGTCACGCATTTATATCTCGTTCCAACCCTGTACCACGATATGTTGGAATCAAAAAACTTTCATTCATCACGCGTGTCATCTGTTAGAAAGCTTGGATTTGCAGGGGCCCCAATGCATGATGCTCTTTTGTTGAGGCTTGATAACGCATTTTCTCCTGAGTTGTTTGTTAATCACTATGGATCTAGTGAAATTTACACATACACAATTAATCAAAGTGCGGTTGCTAAGCCAGGTTCTGCTGGTAGGGCCGGAATTAATGCCCGTATCCGTGTTGTTAAGCTGGATTTTGGCCCTCAAGCTACTCGGCCACATGATTTAGCCGCCCCAAATGAGGAGGGTCAAATTATTTGCGACCTTTGTGGGGACGAGGCATTTGAAGGTTATTGGAAGCGTCCTGATGCCGATCAAAAGTCGATTCGTGAAGGTTGGTATTTCACGGGCGATACAGGTTATTTTGATCAATCTGGTGAGTTATTTGTTACCGGTCGTGTTGATGACATGATTATTTCGGGTGGTGAAAATATTTCACCTGTTGAGATTGAATCGGTACTTTCTTTGCATCCATCGGTTAGTGAAGTTGCAGTAGCAGGCCTAAAGGATGATCGTTTAGGGCAAAAAGTTGTTGCTTTTATTAAAGCTGCAGCCTCAGTAGATTCACGGGTACTAGATGAATACTGTCGCAGTTCTGACTTGGTTAACTTTAAACGGCCAAGAGAGTATGTTTTTGTAAAAGAAATTCCCAAATCACCTGTGGGAAAAGTATTGCGACGTAAATTGGTTGCCGGCGAATATGAAAGTGTTTAATTTTATTAGAAAGACATTATGACTACAGTTTTAAAACATCCCTTGAGCAATATTCTTGACAATTTAGATGGCTTCTATGTTGAGATTGATGCCGCTAAGGAGAGGGCGGATATTGTGCTTAAGCGTCCCCCGTTTAACGTTATTCAGATGCCGCAAAGGGATCAGCTCCGCGCAGCATTTGAGGCGTTAGATGCTGATGATAGAGTGCGAATCATTGTGTTGCGTGCTGAAGGCGAGCATTTTTCAAGCGGTGGTGATATTAAGGGGTTCTTGGAGGCAACGCCAGAGCATGTCTCTAAATTGGCGTGGAATATTGCAGCACCTACGCGTTGTACTAAGCCAGTGATTGCCGCCAATCATGGCTACTGTTTTGGGGTTGGCTTTGAGATCTCATTGGCTTGTGATTTCCGTATTGCGGCTGAATCTACTTTATATGCTCTACCCGAGCAAAAGCTTGGACAAATTCCAGGTTCTGGTGGTTCTGCGCGTTTACAGAAGATGGTGGGGATTACAAGAACCAAAGATATTGTCATGCGCTCCCGAAGAATTAAAGGTCAACAGGCTTATGAATGGGGTGTTGCAACTGAATGTGTTCCTGATGCTGAATTAGCTCAGGCTGTTTCTAAATTGGTGGATGAATTGCGAGCCTTCTCTCCGATGGCTCAAAGAACTGCGAAAAAGATGTTGAATGAGACTGAAGATTGTCTATTAACAACGGCAATCGAAGTGGAGGGTCATTGTTATAGCCGTTTGCGTAACTCTGAAGATTTTAAAGAAGGGGTAGAAGCTTTTCATGGAAAGCGTCAACCTAAGTTTGTTGGTCGTTAATTTTTCACTGGAGACATGAATGATGCAAAAAGAATTTAAAGCTAAAAAAATTGCAATTGCAGCTGCCTTAAGTTTTGGTATGTCGGTTGCGGTAGCTCAGTCCGGCCCAATTAAAATTGGTGTGGTTACGCCTCTTTCTGGTACCTATACTCCCATCGGAGAGCAGGTCAAAATGGGTCTTGATTTAGCGGCAAAAGAGATTAATGCAGCAGGCGGTATCGGGGGGCGCAAAATTAGCCTTATCTACGAAGATGAAGAGGCAAATCCTGCAGTAGCAACCCAAAAAGCTGAGAAACTATTTCAAGTTGAAAAAGTCGATTTTTTAACAGGCACAGTGAATTCCGGCTCCACATTGGCAGTTGGCCAGCTAGCAGAACGTAATAATAAGCTCATTGCAACCACAGTATCATTTGCAGACTCTATTACTGCTGATAAGTGCTCTCCAAACGTATTTCGCGTAAACGCCCGCGCGGGTATGCAGTCTGCTGCACTAGCTGCTTGGGTTGACAAAGAGATCCCAAAGGCAAATATTTTCTTTATTGGTCCTGACTATGAGATGGGTCGTAGTACCGTGGCTGCTTTTAAGAAGGCCTCTACTGAAAAGGGGGCGAAAGATGTTGGCGAGGTTTTTGCTCCATTGGATAATAAAGACTATTCGCCATATTTTGGACAAGTTCGCTCCGCTAAACCAAATGTGATTTATACCTCGGTAGCTGGTAACGATACAGTGCGCTTGTTTACTCAGATGGATGAGTATGGTGTTAATAAGGGCATTACTGTTGTAGGAGCCTCAGGAACAGTTACTTCACAAAATATGGGGGCAATTGGTAAGTCCGCCAACGGATTTGTTACGGGTGTTGGTTATTCTCCAAAGTTAGATAATCCAGCAAACAAGAAATTTGTAGCAGATTTCCAAAAAGCCTACAACAAGCTTCCCGATCTTTATGGTGCTGACTCATATGGCTTATTGTATTTCTATAAAGCCGCTGTTGAAAAAGCAAAATCTACTGAGACGGATAAGGTGCGCACTGCCATGAATGACTTAACTTGGCAGACTCCACAGGGTACAAAGAAAATGCGTGCTGGCGACCATCAAGCGATGCAAGATATGTTCGCTGTCCGGGTGGAGAATGGTGAATTCAACATCGTCGGTAAGGTTGCATCAGATCAGGCAATTGGCCCTGATACCTGCACACGCTTTTAATTAATTCTTGTATCGACCCCATGCTATAGGTGAGCCTTTAGCATGGGGGTTTATTGGCAGTCGTATTCAATACGTGATTGGTTTTTTATGCTTGAAACCTTGCAGTACATCTATACACCACAGGTGATTAATGGCCTTTCAATAGGAGTAGCCGTCATTTTGATGGCCCTTGGTCTGACCATTATTTTTGGTTTACTTGATGTCATCAATATGTCCCATGGTGAGTTTTATGCCGCCGGTGCATTTATCAGCGTGAGTCTGATGGCGATGGGTGTTTCTTTTTGGTTATGCCTTCTTTTGGTTCCACTGTTGTTGATTCCTATTGGTTTTGCCATGGAAAGGCTTTTGATCCAAAGAGTGTTCCATTACAAGGATCGCCATATTTTGACTCTCTTGCTCACCTTTGGTGTTGCGATGGTTCTGGAAGATGCGTATAAGATTATTTGGGGCGCTAACCCAATCAAGCCATCTGCACCAATTTCAGGGGCTAGTGAATTCCTCGGGGTAATGTTTCCTAACTACCGCCTTTTCCTAATGGGGTTTGGGGCTGTTCTTATTTTTTGTGTTTGGGCTGTTATATATAAAACCCAGATTGGGGCTATTGTTAGGGCTGCCGCATACGATAAGGAAATGAGTTCATCTCTAGGTATTCCAGTAATGCGAGTATACGCACTTACGTTTGCATTCGGCATTGCTCTAGCTGGATTGGCAGGGGTTTTGCTTGCCCCTATCTACTCGGTATTCCCGACTATGGGTAGGGACTTTATTCTGATGGCTTTTAGCGTTGTTATTGTCGGCGGTTTGGGGAGTATCAAGGGCGCTGTTGTTGCAGGGATTCTTTTAACTCAACTGCAATCCATATCATCTTTATATATTTCACCAGTATGGTCGGATCCGTTGGTTTTTTCTGTCATGGTGTTAGTGCTGATGTTTAAACCTGCCGGATTGTACGGGGGGATGAAAAATGCTTAATACCAAGGCGCGAGCAATCCGTTTTGTTGAGTTATTGTTGCTTATATCGGCTGCAATTCTATTCATTGTTGGCACCTATTTGGACGATACTTTCTTTTTAAGATTGGCGACTGAGTCACTTATTTTTGGCGGCCTTGCACTTTCGGTTGATCTTTTGCTAGGGATTGTAGGTCTCCTATCTCTTGGACAGGCTTTGTATTTTGGGTTTGGAGCTTACTTATCAGCGTTAATCTTGAAAGAGCTTGCACCTTCATTCTCCTTGGCAATTTTTATTGTTGTTATTGCATCGGCTATTTTGGGTTGGATTGCTAGCTTCATAGCATTGAGATCAAAAGGTGTTTACTTTGCGTTAATTACTTTTGGCTTGGCTCAGGTGGCGGCAAAGGTTGTGTACAACACACGCAGTCTTGGTGCATCGGATGGCATGATGGGGGTTCCTGTGCTGCAAATTTCAACTCCATTTGGTCCGATTGATACATCTGATCCCGGCATATTTTTCTTAATATGCTTATTAACGATTTCTATTTTGTATGGTATTTTGAAATACTTCCTATCAACGCCGACAGGTTCATTATGGCTAGCCATTCAATCTAATGAAAACCGGTTGGCATACGTTGGGTATAAATCAAAGGGCCCAAAACAAGTAGCATTTATTTTGGCAGCTGTTGTTGCTGCTGTATCGGGAGCTCTGTATCCGATGCTTAGGGGTTTCGTCTCACCGGAATTGATGTTCTTCAATGTATCCGGAAATGCGGTCGTTACAGTTGTGCTTGGCGGTGTAGGCACCCTAGTAGGACCTATTCTAGGAAGTGTATTACTCACTTCTTTCAAATCCATTATTGGTACGTGGACCTCACACCATCATATTGTGATTGGCTTAATTTTTGTTGTGATTGTTATTTCAGCGCCAAAGGGGCTGATTGGACTAATCGTGTCTCATATGAATAAAAATTCCTCTAAAAAAGAGGGAGAAAAGCATGAATAATTCACAATCTATCATTCTCGAGGCAAGAGGCTTGAATAAGCGATTTGGTGGATTGATTGCCGTAGACGATGTCTCAATATCAGTCCATAAGCTTGGAGTAACGTCAATCATTGGCCCAAATGGTGCCGGTAAAAGTACGTTATTTAATCTACTGAGTGGTACTTTTTTACCGGATGGAGGTTCTGTTGAACTGGATGGTGTGGAGATTACGCGCCTAAGCCCAGAAGAGCGTTTATTTTTTGGAATGGCCAGGTCCTTTCAGATTACCAATCTATTTTTTGATCTAACGGTTATCGATAATTTGCGAATTGCAAGCCAGATTCTTGAGCCGCGGTCCTACTTATATCTCCCTTTGAGAAAAAGCAAAATTGCATATAAAAGAGCAAATGAACTTCTAGAGGAATTTGGTTTGGAGGAGTCCCGCGATCAACTTGCGGGCGCCTTATCCCATGGTCAGCAAAGACGGCTGGAAATTGCTGTTACTTTGGCCACGAGGCCGAAATTACTATTACTAGATGAGCCCACTCAAGGAATGTCTCAGGTTGACACCCATGAAACTGCGGATCTAATAAAGCGTGTGGGTGCCAATACGACCGTCCTATTGATTGAACATGATGTTGAGTTGGTTATGGACTTATCTAAAACAGTGTTTGTTATGGCTCAGGGTCGAAAGTTGGCTGAAGGAGCTCCGGCTGAGGTTCGTCAGAATCCTTTAGTTCAGGCTGCCTACTTTGGTGAGGAGCTAGCATGATCTTGCAAATGAAGAATGTCCATGTCAACTTGGGTCTCTCCCATGTATTGCAGGGAGTTGATTTAAATATCAATGCTGGTGAAACCGTAGGGTTATTCGGTAGAAATGGCGTTGGCAAGACAACCATTGTTAAAACAATAGCGGGTTGGCATAAACCATCTCAAGGTGAAATTCTTTTTGATGGAAAAAGAATTGATTCACTTCCTCCAAATGACATTACCAGGCTTGGACTAGGGTTAGTTCCTGAGGATCGTCGAATTTTCCCTGGTTTAAGTGTTGAGGATAATTTAAGGTTGGGCCTCATGCAGGTGGCATCAAGTGATCGTGGCGCAGCACAAGATCGTATAGAAGAAGTTTTCAAACGCTTTCCAAGACTAGGAGAGAGGCGTCATCAGTCTGGTACAACGCTTTCTGGTGGCGAGCAGCAAATGCTGGCGATGGGTCGTGTCTTAGTTGGTAAGCCAAAATTGCTTCTTATTGATGAGCCAACAGAGGGACTTGCTCCTATGGTGGTGGTTGAGATCTTTCGTCTAATGGAAGAGTTGAAGTCTCAAGGGATTGCTATTTTGCTAATCGAGCAAAATATTCACAAAGCCATCCATTTGTGCGATAGACATTATGTTGTTGAACGTGGTCGCATTGTCCTTGAGGGTAATTCAAGCAATCAACATGAACGTGAAATTCTTATTAAAAAAGTCAGTGTCTAACTGGAGGGGTAACATGAAGATTGATATCAAATTTTCTATTTTTTCGTTAATTTTTGGGGTAGTTTCTTCTGTATCGGGTCATCTGTACGCTCAAAATGTAGATACATATCCTGATAAGCCTATTACTATTGTTGTGCCATACCCACCAGGTGGCTTTAATGACACCCTGGGCCGCATAGTTGGGAAAAAATTAAGCGATGCATGGGGTAAGACCGTAGTAGTTGAGAATAAGCCAGGTGCGGGAACAACTATTGGTAGTAACTTTGTTGCCAAGTCTGCTCCAGATGGATATACGATTTTGGTAGCCCAGTTTCCATTTTCAGCCAACCCGTATTTATATAAGTCACTGCCATATGACACCTTAAAAGCTTTTGCCCCTGTTATTTTGGCTGGTAGATCGCCAATGGTTTTAGTTGTAAATTCCAATTCTCCAATCAAAACCACCGGCGATCTATTATCTCTTGCTAAAGCAAAGCCTGGTTCGGTCAATTATGGGTCCTCTGGCCCTGGATCATCCAATCATTTATCGATGGTTTTATTTGAGAGTATGTCTGGTACATCTCTGAATCAGGTCCCATATAAGGGTAGTACACCATTGTTGACGGATTTAGCGGGTGGCCAGGTTGAAGTTGCTTTTGATGCTTATCCTCATGTTCGTCCATTTCTTCAGTCCGGAAAAATTCGACCTATCGCTATTGCTACCGAATCTAGATCATCCCTAATGCCAGATGTCCCTACGATTAATGAGTCCGGTGTAAAAGGTTATGAGGCCTCATCTTGGCATGGATTTGTTGTGCCTTCAGGTACTCCGCCGGCCGTTGTAGAGAAGCTCAATAAGCAAATCAATTTAATACTTAAGCAAGATGACATCAAAAAGACATTTCAGGAGCAGGGTGTTGTTCCAGATGGCGGTACTAGCTCCCAGTTTGATGCATTTATTAAAAAGCAAATGGATATTTGGAAGAAAGTTGTTGCTCAATCTGGAATTTCACCAGAATAGTTCGCTGCTTTATTTGTAGATTATTTTGCGCGTGTCTCGATTGAGAGGCGCGTGCATATTTCTATAAAAGTCGTGACCGCAACATTGAGCGGTCGACGCGGGTGAGATACACAGGATATTTGCCTTGTCAAATTTGGTGGGTGAATTTTATTTATTGATAATTGCTTTCCATTCAATCCCTTCATGGCAAGCTGTGGTAGCAAAGTTACATAGTCACTAATTTCTACCAATTGCATGATTGCATTGATTGAGTCGATTTCATGAATGGGGGAGAGCTCTAGGTTTTCCGAAGAGGTAATGCTGTCTAAAATTTTTCGCAAGCCATGTTGCTTAGTTGGCAGTACCATTTTCAAACCCATGATTTTTTTCAAAGTCAATTTTTCTCTGCCAATATGAGCCTTTGGTCCGCTGACAAGTACGATTTCTTCATCCAACATTAAATCATTGCGTAACGTAAGTCGTGTTCGTGGGCGATTAATAATGGCAGCTTCAAGTTGACCCCCGGCTACCAAGTCACATAGCGGATTGCTAAAACCTTCGGTAATAGAAAGACTTACTCGCGGATGTTTGGCTGTAAATTCATTAATTACTTGTGCCAAGATGCTCTCTGCAATTGAGGAGATAACGCCAATCCGAATGTTGCCAGACAGTTCAGCATTGGAGTTGATTACCTGATTTTTTGAACGCTCGAATTCTTCGAGGAGAGGTTGGAAAAGTTGATACATTCTTCGCCCTGCCGGGGTTGGATGCATGCCTTGTGAGCTTCTAGTAAATAAGAGTTCGCCTACAGATTGCTCTAGATTCTTGATTTGTGAGCTAAGGGCAGGTTGCACAATATGCAGTCTATTTGCCGCACGAGTGACCGTGCCCTCTTCATATAGACATGCGAAATACTGTATTTGCTTAAATTCCATCGCTATATACCCATCATTTAAAGTGATAGATAGTATAAATAAGTATTAATTGATTTGATAGCTAATACTCCATAAACTGGACTTTAATAAATTATTGAGACCTCCAATTGAGTCAGCGTGAGATGCAAAAAAATTTAGATTTAAAGATCTGCGACCTCAAGGCATGGGCAATTTCGTTTCCAGTTTCCAAAAAAAATAGCGTTCGCTTGGGGGTTGGTCAAGCTTTAAAGCGAGATGCCGTAGTGGTGAAGGTTACTACTGATTCAGGTCTGTATGGTTGGGGGGAGTCTCATCATGGCAGAGCGCCGTCCACAATTGCCCATTTCATTAATCATGCATTACGACCCATTGTTGTGGGAAAGGAGGCCTCTAATGTCATTGGTATTTGGAAGGATATTTATTCAAAGCAATTAGCTGCTATGGGTGTTGGTGCTGGTTGCGCTATTGCAATGAGCGGAATCGATATGGCCTTATGGGATATTAGGGCCAAGTCAGTAGGTTGGCCACTTTATAAGATGCTAGGCGGCGCCCCCAAAAAAATACCTGCATACGCTGGTGGTGTTGCATTAGGTTGGCAGGATCCTCAGAAGCTAGTGGAGGAGGCTCGAGAATTAATTGAGTCTGGATATCGTGCGATTAAATTGAGGCTGGGCGAGAGTGTCCATCATGATTTAAGTAGGATTACGGCAATTCGAAAAACATTTGGATCTGAAGTAGAAGTCTTGGGTGATGCTAACTGCGCTTATTCACTTGATGATGCTAGGGCAATTATTCCTGCATTAGATGAGCTAAAGGTTGGCTGGCTAGAGGAGCCTTTTCCTGCGCATGATTATCGAAGTTATGAGATGGCTAGAAGCTTTGGGAAGGTTGCATTTGCTGCAGGGGAAAATCATTACACTAGATTTGAATTCAATCGTCTTGTGGACGATCGAGTTGTCAACATTCTCCAGCCAGACCTATCTAAGACGGGTGGACTTACAGAGGCTCTTCGGATTGCTGCATTGGGGTCTGCGTACAAATTGCCAACCCATCCCCATACCTCAATGACTGGCATTAATATGGCGGCAACAATTCATTTTATTGCTTCTATTGATCAGGGTGGATACTTTGAAGCTGATGTATCGAAGGAAAACTTATTTAGAGATGAGTTAGTTAATACACCATTTATTTTGGATTCAGATGGGTTTGTTAACCCTTCCGAAGCACCTGGAATAGGCGTTGAAGTCAATGAAGATTTCATAAAGGCGCATCCCGTTATCGAAGGCCCTGCATATGCATAATTTATTCATTTCAAAAAAATGATAACGGCGCTTAATTTCATAAACGGCCAGTGGTGCCCATCCTCTACTGGAGCATTTGCAACCTCTAGTGACCCGGTTAATGGTGCAGCAATTGGAAGCTTTTCAGATTCATCTCTTATCGATGGAAAATTTGCTGTTGATGCTGCAAAGATAGCATTTGAAAAACCTCAGTGGTCTCAAAATCCTCGCCTGAGGCAAATGGTTCTCCTGCGTTGGGCTGATAGCCTCGAGAAAAATATTGAAACTTTAGCCATCCTTTTAACGAGAGAGAATGGCAAGGTTGTTGCTCAGTCTCGCGGTGAAATTATTTCTGCAATTTCTGAGATCCGCTATTACGCTGGTTTAACCAGATATATGCCTGGGCACATTCTTGAGGTTGAGCCCGGTGTATTTTCAATGATACTAAAGGAGCCTGCTGGCGTAGCTGGGATTATCGTTCCATGGAACGCACCTGCGGTTTTACTCATTCGCTCGTTGGCACCTGCCCTCGCTACTGGCTGTACCGCTGTAATTAAACCCTCACCCCAGACGGCGTTGATTACGGCGGCACTTATTAAAGAGTTGATCTCCATTGAGGGTTGCATAAATGGCGTTGTGAACTTGGTAAATGAGGTGTCTTCTGAGGTTGCCTCCTATTTAACTACATCTCCTGATGTATCCGTATTAAGTTTTACGGGCTCAAATGAGGTTGGTCAAAAAATCATGGCTGCAGCAGCACCAACCATGAAGAAGTTGTCGCTTGAATTGGGTGGTAAGTCTGCATGCCTGGTATTTCCAGATGTGGATATTGATAGCGTCGCCTCACATCTTGCGATAGCATCTACGGTTATCTCTGGACAGCAATGCACTGCCGCAAGAAGAGTTCTTGTGCATGATAGCTGCTATGAGAAATTCAAAATTTCTTTGGCGTCAAAATTAAGAAACATCCGCGTTGGACCAGGGTTTGATGTGGGCATTCAAATGGGGCCTATGATTGATTTTCGTAATGCCAATGTCGTTGGAAGGCAAATTGAAGAAGCCATGGCTTCGGCTGACGAGGTTGTTGTCAGGGGTATCACAAAGATCGCCGCCCCAGGAGATGGCGCTTTTTTAACGCCAACTTTAATTGCACATCAGGATTGCAAAGCCAGCTTTATTCAAGAGGAGATTTTTGGCCCTCTGGTTGTTATAGAGCGATTTAGTGATGAGGCTGATGCTGTTATGCGAGCTAACGATTCAATTTATGGATTATCGGCAAGTGTATGGACAAGGGATGGCGCTTTGTCTATGCGGATTGCTAGGGCTTTAAAAAATGGAACTGTCTGGATTAATGATCACAATAAGCTGATTGCTGAGGCTGAGACGGGTGGCTATCGTCAGAGTGGGTTAGGGCGTTTGCATGGGTACGATGCGTTGATTGATTTTCAAGAGATCAAACATATTTATCAAAATGTTGGCGTAATTGAACAGTAGTATTTTTTTATAAATAATTGGAGTTTTCCTATGAAAATTATTCAAGATTTCTGGCTCGTTGTTGTTATGGCCATATTGTTTGGCGTGCCCTCTGTTGCGCCCGCCCAATCTGTGACTAACTATCCCGATCGGGCAATCAAAATTATTGTTCCTTATGCCCCTGGGGCATTTAATGATTCAATGGCAAGAATCTTTGCTAGAAAGCTTCAGGCCTCGATGGGTCAACCAGTTGTAGTTGAGAATAAGCCGGGTGGGGGTACTGTAATTGGTACTGATGCTGCTGCAAAATCTGCGCCTGATGGATACACCTTGGTGGTAAACGGTTTCCCGTTGACTGTAAATCAGTATTTAAGTGCAAAGCTTCCATACGATACTAAAAAGGATTTGACACCTGTAATTTTAGGTGGTGAGACACCAAACGTTCTCCTGGTTAGGGACGATTCTCCATTTAAAACTCTCCAAGATTTTGTTGCGTATGCTAAAGCAAACCCAGGCAAGCTAAATTACGCTGCGTCTGGGCCGGGCACTTCCCAGGCACTGTCTATGGAATATCTCAAGAGTATTGCTGGAATTTACGTCACTCAAATTAACTATAAAGGTAGCGCTCCAATGGTGACTGATTTATTGGGCGGCCAGGTAGACGTTATGTTTGATAATTTTCCCAATGCAATGCCGCATGTCAAGTCTGGGAAAATGCGTGCATTGGGTATTACCTCCGCTAAGCGGGTTGCTAGTGCACCTAATATTCTAACTATTGCCGAGCAAGGTTATCCAGGATTTGATGTTTCTGTATGGTATGGTATTTATGCTCCAGCTAATACCCCTGCAGCAATACTTCAAAAACTCAATGCTGAATTAAATAAAGCCTTAAAAAGTGATGATGTGAAGGATAATTTTGCAGCTGCTGGCGTCTTTATATTAGGCGGATCAACGGATGACTTCGCTAAATTTAATAAGACTCAAGATGCTAAATGGGGCTCGGTAATCTCTAAAGCCGGAATTAAGGCGGAATAATTGCTTATGCGTATTACTGATGCACTTTCAATTGCTGACTTACGTTTGTTGGCTAAAAAATGTTTGCCTGCCAGTATTTTTGGATATATAGATGGCGGCTCGGAAGATCAGGCAACCGTTCTTGCAAATAGGCGAGCTTTTTTAAGGTGGTCTTTCTTAACTCGCCCCTTGGTTAACGTAGAAAATCGTGATTTATGTACAGAAATTTTTGACGAAAAATTTAAGTTACCATTTGGTATTAGTCCCATGGGGGTCTCTAGCTTATGTAGTTTCGAGGGTGATCTTGCTTTGGCTGCCGCCGCAAAAAATGTAGGAGCGCCATTCATCCTTAGCGCAGCTTCTACAGTACCTTTGGAGCGGGTGGTGAAGCTGACCCCTAATGTGTGGTGCCAAGCATACTTACCGGCAAATTTTGATGTTATCTCCCCCTATCTTGAGCGCTTACAGAAAGCCAAAGTGAAGGTCCTAGTCGTCACAATTGATGTTCAGCTTGCGTCAACACGTGAAAATGAATTGAGAAATGGATTTTCATTGCCATTGAGACCAAATCTCCGGTTATTTATTGGCGGTATTCTGAGGCCAGGTTGGATTACGAGGGTTTTCTTGAAGACTCTATTGCTAAATGGGGTCCCTCATTTTGAAAATTTCACAGCCGAGCGCGGAGGGCCAATTATTAATGCCGTTAAGGGTGATCATCGCTCTGGGAGGGCAGCCATGACATGGGAGGAGGTTGCTCGAATTCGTAAGGAGTGGCCTGGAAGGCTTGTTCTTAAGGGAATACTGCGTGCAGAGGATGCTTTTCGTGCTGAGCAAATTGGTGTGGATGGAATCATTGTTTCAAATCATGGGGGTAGGCAGCTTGATGGTGCGGTTTCTTCTCTTGACGCACTCCCTGCTATTGTTAAGGCAGTCCCTAATTTGACTGTGATGCTCGATGGGGGTATTCGTAGGGGTACAGATGTATTAAAAGCTTTAGCTTTGGGTGCTAAATGTGTTTTTATCGGTCGACCTGCTATGTACGGACTGGGTGCAGGCGGAGAAAAAGGTGTCTTGCAAGCCTTAAATATTATTAAAAATGAAGTGGATGTTGATTTGGCTTTGCTGGGATGCGCAGCTATCAGTTCACTTGACCAGTCTTATCTAACACCTTCCAACTAATTGCGATTCCGAGTAAAGCCTAATGAATAACCAAGTTGATATAAGGAAGACGGGCGGCCAAATTCTTGTTGACGCACTCATTGCCAATGGCACTAAAACAATCTATTGCGTTCCTGGAGAGAGTTTTTTGCCGGTAATTGATGCTTTATATGTAGCCCAAGAAAAAATCCAAACTATTGTTTGTCGGCATGAAAGCGGTGCTGGAAATATGGCTGAAGCTTACGGTAAGTTAACTGGTGAACCTGGAGTATTTTTCGTCACTCGCGGTCCAGGCGCCACCAATGGAAGCATAGCTGTTCATACTGCTCGGCAAGATTCTACGCCGATGATTTTATTTATAGGACAAGTTGAGAGATCCTCGTGCGGTAGGGAGGCTTGGCAAGAGATTGACTATAAGAAAATGTTTGGTGACATTGCTAAATGGGTTGATCAGATTGATAGCGTTGATAAATTGCCGGAAATGATTTCTCGAGCCTACAGTGTTGCAACGTCGGGAAGACCGGGTCCAGTGGTGTTAGCTCTCCCTGAAGATATGCTTGCGGAGACTTCCTTAGTTGGTGATGTCAATGTTTATAAGTCTGCTGGCGCAGCTCCATTAGTGGCTGATATTGCAAAAGTGACTGAGCTGATCATAAACGCAAAGAGACCGATGATGATTCTGGGCGGCGGGGGTTGGGATTCCCTAGCTAGTAAGCAGATTAGTGATTTTGCTGAGCGTTTTAACCTTCCCATTGTCAGCGCATTTAGACGTCAGGATATTGTTGATAACCAGCATCCAAACTATGTAGGCGAAGCTGGTTTGGGCATGAATCCTAAATTGTCCAATAGAATAATCCAAGCAGATCTTATTCTATGTGTTGGTGCGCGCTTGGGCGAAACAACTACTAATGGCTATACATTATTAAATATTCCAAAACCTAAGCAAGCACTCATTCATGTGCATGCGGATCCAAATGAGTTGGGAAGGGTTTATCAGGCCGATATTCCCATCAATTCAACCCCAAAGAATTTTGCTGCTATCTTATCGAGTCTTGACGTGACTCCATCTGGAGATTCTCAAAAGTTACTATTTTTGTCTTCCGCAAGAGCTGATTACCTTGCTACATTGACTACAGTGCCATCTACTAAAGGTGTAAATTTAAGCGAGGTTATGCATTGCCTCAGAAAAATTTTGCCACCCGATTCCATTGTTACTAATGGGGCTGGGAATTACACTTTATGGGTGCAGCGTTTTTATCAGTATCGTGGCTTAAGGACTCAATTGGCTCCAACTAGTGGAACAATGGGTTATGGTTTGCCAGCCGCAATTGCTGCAAAACTTCTTTTTCCTAAACGTACGGTGATCTGTTTTGCTGGCGATGGATGTTTTTTGATGACGGGTCAAGAGCTTGCTACCGCGGTTCTGTACGGAGCAAACATCATTGTTATTGTCGTAAATAACAATATGTATGGAAGCATTCGCATGCATCAAGAGCGACATTACCCGGGTAATGTTTGGGCTACCTGTCTTAACAATCCGAATTTTGTAGAGCTCGCTAAATCTTATGGCGCTTATGGAGAATGCATTCTAGAAACTAAAGATTTCCAAGGCGCATTTGAGAGAGCCCTTGCATCTAATCTCCCTGCGCTAATTGAATTACAAACTGACCCCAATCTTCTAACTCCACAATTAACGGTTCAAACACTCAGAGAGGCTAGTGTTTGACCGTATTCCAACTTAATTAATACATTACCTATGAAAAAATTTACCGAACTCAGGCCCTGGCTTAATCAATTGGCTAAAACCAATCGAATGGTTGTAACTCAAAAAAATATTTCATTGAGGCATCAGCTTGCTGCGATTGCAAAGAAGCTGGATGGTGATAGCGGCGTTTTTTTTCCATCTCCAGATGGGCATGCGATTCCAGTAGTTTCAGGATTTATGTCCTCTAGAGCGTGGATCGCCGAAGCAATGGGCGTAGAGGAGGGGCGGCTTTTAGATTCATTTAGGGCGGCCGCTGATAATCCATTGCCTTGCCATGTGGTCAAGAAGGCCCCGTGTCAAGAGGTGGTTCACAAAGATTTTGACTTGAGAGTTCTATTACCAGTGCCAACGCATAGCGAGCATGACAGTGGCCCATACATTACAGCTGGATTGGTGATTGCTAAAAATCCAAAGACTGGCATCCAAAATGTATCCATCAATCGAATACAGGTCAATTCAAAAGATAGAATGGCTGTGTTGATTTTGCCTCGTCATTTGCATGCATTTCAACAGGCAGCCGAGGAATTAAATCAAGCTTTGCCTGTTGCTGTAGTGATAGGCGTTGATCCATTAACATTGCTTGCATCTCAGGCGATTGCGCCGATAGACTCTGATGAGCTTGAAATCGCCGGCGCTCTTCATGGAAATCCGTTAGAGGTAG
Source organism: Polynucleobacter sinensis (assembly GCF_001595985.1). Classification (GTDB taxonomy): domain Bacteria; phylum Pseudomonadota; class Gammaproteobacteria; order Burkholderiales; family Burkholderiaceae; genus Polynucleobacter; species Polynucleobacter sinensis. The sequence continues at coordinate 392,679 of NZ_LOJJ01000003.1, read as the reverse complement.
TATCGTGCATTACTAATGACGTGCTCGTTCCGGCGAATGCAGAAATTGTCATTGAGGGTCATATACCTCCTAATGTCCGTGAGATAGAGGGTCCATTTGGAGAGTTTCCCAAGTACTACAGTTCGCAGGAAAAGAGGCAGGTAATTGTGGTGGATGCCGTTACGCATCGCAAAAATCCCATCTTCCATACAATCATTCCAGCAGAGCTTGAGCATTTGCTGTTGGGCTCCATACCTAGAGAATCAACCATTCTTTCCCATTTAAAGCGCAGTTTCCCAAGTGTTTTGGATGTGCATCTTTCCTTGGGTGGTGTAGGGCGATACCATCTTTATGTACAGATAAAGAAAACGCATGAGGGAATGCCTAAGAACGTCATTTTAGGGGCTTTTAGCTCGCATTATGATGTCAAGCATGTGGTGGTTGTTGATGAGGATGTTGATGTTCATGATCCCGTTCAGGTGGAGTGGGCAATTGCTACGCGCTTTCAAGCTAAACGTGATTTGGTGGTAATTCATGATGCTCAAGGCTCTGTGCTTGATCCATCTACAACGGTTGGCTTGCCTGTTGATGCAAATGGGATTATCCCTGCCTCATACCAGGGCATGAGTTCAAAAGTTGGTTTTGATGCAACCAAACCCCTTGCATACGATGGTCATGTCTTTACTAAGGTGCGTATTCCAGGTGAAGATGAAGTGGATCTAAGTGCGGTGATTGACCCGAGCGTTTCTATTACATCTTTTCTTAACGATAAGTAAGGAAATATTGTGAAAAAACGTTTAATTGTTGCTATTACAGGCGCTTCTGGAACGATCTATGGCATTCGAATTCTTGAGGCGTTGAAGGTTCTTAATGTTGAATCACATTTAGTGATGAGCGATTCGGCAAAATTAACCATGGCTGCAGAGACTGACTATAAGCCCGGGCAAGTTGAGGCGTTGGCAGATTTTGTCCATGCCGCAAAAAATATCGGCGCATCAATATCATCGGGATCATTTCACACCATGGGTATGGTAATAGCACCTTGCTCGATTAGGACGCTTTCTGAAATTGCCACTGGAGTCACTAGCAGTTTGGTTTCTCGTGCGGCTGATGTCGTCCTGAAGGAGCGTCGCCGTTTGGTGCTGTTAGTTAGAGAGACGCCTTTGCATTCTGGCCACTTACGCTCGATGGCCCAAGTTACTGAGTGCGGAGCTATTGTGATGCCGCCGGTACCTGCTTTTTATTCGCGACCATCTACTATAGATGAAATGGTGAACCACACTATTGGAAGATGTCTTGATTTGTTTGATCTCGATAGTGGAATGGTTAAGCGCTGGGATGGGATAGGTGGTGAGAAGTGAACTTATTCGTTTATTACAAATTCTTGGTTGATCAGTCTCCAGACGTATATAGCTTAGTCAAGGCCATTCAGTGCCAACTGGTTGCTGAGTTTCCGCAGTTAATATGCGATTTATTAAAAAGACCGAACACTGATGAATCTGGTAGAGAAACCTGGATGGAGGTTTATACCCTTGATGACAAGATGCTTCCAGAGTTCCAGTCAAGGCTCAATCAGCTTGCTCTTGAGCTAGGGTTGCCGCAGCCTCGCCTCAATGAATTATTTGTACCAATAGCACAATAAAATAGCCTCGAAATTTGAGGCTATTTTTACTTCTATATGTATAAATGGCTATTTCTTTTTAGATGTCTTACTTGATGGCGTTGCTAAGTCAGTTGCTTTATTAAGATTAGTTTGCGCCACTTCAACAGCATGCTTGACTGCTTTTTGACTAGTTTCAAAAACAGTATTGGCTGATGCGATAGCTTGCTTCATGGCTTGCACTGCAGCTTCTGAACCTGCTGGTGCATTTTTGGTCCAGTCCTCAACTAGAGCATTAATTTTGTTTTGACCAGCCTGCAATTCTTTTTCAGCTGATTTGGTAAATGTAGCCTGAGTCTCATGTGCCAATTCATATAAATGGCGACTATAAGCCATAATTTTTTCAGCCATCGGTTGCACTGTCGCGGCTTGATGGGCGAGTAACTGCTGGATATCTTTTACTTCAAGCGCTTTTTTTGCACTACTCATGCTGTCGCTCAAACTCTGTTTGGCAATATGCATATTGAGCTCTACCAATTTCTCAATGCTTTGAAGTGCCTGGTTTGTGAGTCCACTTAAGGTTTCTAAATTGGCTTTCTGTGCCGCTGCAATTTGTTCTGGCGTTAAGTTCATTTAAATCCCTTTCCTCTGCTTAGTCCTATTTTGCTACTGTTAAGGACTTTTATGTATTCATTTTCTCTAATTTAATTTTACCAATGTTATGTTGCAATGCAATACAAATAGAGGTGGCGGCGAGTAATTGAGTGGTGAGAGCTGTAATTAGGCCTAAAATCATAGATTAAAGAAAAATTGCCTAAATTCAATAAGTTACTTATGACGTTCAAGCTTGATAGCCTTATTGCCCCAATATTTGTAGTGATATGGAGTACCGGTTTTATTGTTGCCAGAATGGCGATGCCCTATGTGGAGCCTGCAACATTCCTGTTTTGGCGTTTTTCTGGTGTTTTGATGGCCATGGCTTGTTTGAGTCTTGTTTGGAAAATTACTTGGCCGAGTTGGTCTCAAGTCAGGCATATTGCAGTAGCGGGTCTATTGCTTCAGTTTGGATATTTAGCGGGTGTTTGGTTTGCCGTTCGCCTTGGTATGACCGCTGGATTAGTGGCAATTATTGTAGGACTTCAGCCTATTTTGACGGCATGGCTCGCTGCGTGGGTTTCAGAAAAGGTTACGGCTAGACAGTGGGTCGGTCTTGGCTTTGGATTTGCTGGAGTAGCCTTAGTTGTAGCTGAAAAAATTGGATTCGCGCATATTCCATTATTGAGCTACGTCCTTGCCTTTGCGGCTTTATTATCGATTACTTTTGGCACTCTTTATCAAAAGAAATACTGTCCTGTATTTGACTTGCGCGCTGGCTCATCTATTCAATTTGGGGTGTCAGCTATTTTGTGTTTCATCGTGATGCATTTCTTTGAGTCTGGAGAAATGGTGTGGAATGCATCTGTAACGGTAGCTTTGCTATGGTCAATCATTCCCATATCTATTGGATCTATTAGCTTGCTATTTATGATGATTCGCAAGGGGGCGGCAACTAAGGTAACGAGTTTGCTCTATTTGACACCGCCAACAACAGCAGCCATGGCTTGGCTTTTATTTAGCGAGCCTTTTACGGTATTAATGGCGGGAGGACTCGCTCTTACAATGACTGGGGTTGTCTTGGTTAACGCCAAGCAATCAAACTCTGTCGCAACGATTGCCGAGTGATTCTGTCGACCCTGGGGCGAATAAGACTTGCCGATAAGCAAAAGTTATTTATCATTCGGTATGTAAAAAGTTTTGGAAGGCAATTTGGCATGCGTTTAAATCGATTTTGGCTTTTGGCTTGTATAAGCTTGGTTGTATTTGCAGGTGCGCCATTACAGATATTTGCAGCCAATAAAGATGCGCAAAGTTCAAAGCAAGCCAAGCCTTCTGCTAAAGCCTCCACAAAGTCCGATACAAAAAAGGCGGCCAAGTCTGCTAAAAAGCCCAAAACAGTTCGTACTACGGTAACGCGTTCAGCAGAGCCAGTTATCGCTGCTAGGCCTTCTTTCGCAACCGCTTTGGGTTTGCGCGGTCAGCATGATGATCTTAGTCTGAAATCTAGTGTGGCGATGGTGGTTAATCAAGACACTAAAGAGGTTTATTTTGAAAAGAACCCATCGGTTAGTTTGCCAATTGCATCCATTACTAAGCTAATGACCGCGATGGTGGTCTTGGACTCTAAATTGCCTTTAGATGAAACGCTTGTGATTAATTCTGATGATGTCAATATTTACCGAACCTCACGCTTGGCTGGTGGCACAGTCCTCACAAGAGAGGAGGCATTGTTGCTTGCTTTAATGTCTTCTGAAAATCGCGCGGCCTACACCTTGGGAAGAAATTATCCGGGTGGTATCACTGCCTTTGTTGATGCCATGAATCGTAAGGCAAAAGAGATCGGAATGACCCATTCTCATTTTGCCGATCCTACTGGATTGCTTAGTGAAAACGTAGCTTCGGCGGAAGACTTAACGCGTATGCTAAGTGCGGCCTACCAATATAAGATGATTCGTGAGTTCTCTACCTGGCCAGACTTAACGATGGTTATTGCGAAGCGGCCTCAAAAATTCTTAAACACCAATCGCTTAGTGCGTGCTGGTGATATGAATATCGGTTTGCAAAAGACCGGCTTTATTAATGCCGCTGGTAAATGCTTGGTTATGCAGGCGAGGGTAAATAACACGCCTTTGCTTTTAGTTTTCTTAGATTCTGTTGGAACTCAGTCCCGTTTTGCTGATGCTGTCAGAGTGAAGGACTGGTATGAGCACATGCCAGCAGGTGAGCCAAGACCTATTCGCCGTTTGATGTAGCGTTCAATTTATTGGATGCCAGGTTCCGAAGTTTTCGGTTTATAGCCCATACCCTTAGAGATTTGCAGCGCAGTATCTTGCAGTAACTTGAGCCAATCTGCTTGAATGCGATCAGTAGGCGAGCTTAAGGACAGTCCTGCAACCAATTTACCGCTGTCGTCCATAATTTCAGCGGCGATACAGCTTACACCAAGCTCAAGCTCTTCGTTATCCTGTGCATGACCTAATTTCCGCACCTGATTTAATTCTGCATCTAGCTTGGCAAGATCAGTAATGCTGTTACGTGTATGACCTGATAGTCCCGTGCGTGTGACGTATGCGCGCACCTGACTCGGATCATCACTAGCTAAAAATAATTTTCCAACTGAGGTGAGGTGCAGGGGAGCTCTTCCACCAATGGCGCGTACTACTTGCATTCCCGAGCGCTCGCTGTAAGCGCGATCAATGTAGACGATTTCATCACCTTGGCGAACGGATAGATTAATTGTTTCTCCGGTCAACTTATGAAGCGCTCTCATTGGAGCCTGAGCTGCTTCACGCACGGATAGGCGAGCCTTAACCAAATTGCCTAATTCGAGTAACTTTAAACCTAGGCGATAGGTGCCACCATCGCCACGCTCAACTAGTCTGCAGGCCACCAGATCATTGAGTATGCGATGTGCGGTAGAAGGGTGGAGGTCTGTGTGCTCGGCCAAGCTTTTCAAGCTGCTGGACTCTTCATAGTTCGCCAGGGCATCAAGCAAGTTCATCATGCGCTCAACAACCTGGATGGCTGTTTTACCCGCTTCTCCTGGTATCTTTGGCGTTTTTGATGGTTTGCTCGTTGTCATGAGGTCCATTGTAACGATTTTTTAGGATAAATTGCACAATATGAAATGCAATTTCACCTCAATCGGGGTGCTGGTTGCTCAATTTCCTAGCGCTTGGGCACACTCGGTAATTAGATCTGGGCCTCGATAAATTAAGCCGCTATACAGTTGAACTAAGCTAGCACCAGCATCGATCTTCTCTTTTGCGTCTTTGCCCGACATGATTCCGCCAACTCCAATTATCGGGATTTGCTGTTGCAGACGATGATTGAGGGTTCTGATTACCTGATTGGAGGCGTTACGTACTGGTGCTCCAGATAACCCTCCAGCTTCACTGCCGTATTCCATACCTTGAACTGCATCTCGCGCAATAGTAGTGTTAGTAGCAATGATGGCGTCAATCTGAAATTCCAGTAGAAGATCTGCAATCAGGTTGATGTCATTGGTGTCAAGATCCGGAGCGATTTTCAGAAAGAGGGGTTTGCGAACACCATATCGATCGCTAAGACGCTCGCGTGCCAATTGCAAGGATCCAAGCAAAGAGCGCAACATCTCTTCACCTTGTAGCGCTCGAAGATTCTGCGTATTGGGTGATGAGATGTTAACGGTAATGTATGAGGCAATTTCATAAACAGCCTCCATTGCGGTGACATAGTCACTTGCGGCATCTTCAATAGGAGTTGTTGCATTCTTGCCAATATTTAAGCCAATTACGCCACCACTCTGCCAGAATTTGGATTTGCGGACGCGCACAACGCAGGCGTCTACTCCATCATTATTAAAGCCCATGCGATTAATGATTCCTTGGGCTTCGGGAATGCGAAACATACGAGGCTTTGGGTTACCTGCTTGGGGTTTAGGTGTAACGGTCCCAATTTCAAGAAAGCCGAATCCTAAAGCGGCAAGCGCATCAATATGCTTACCATCTTTATCTAGGCCGGCCGCCAGCCCCACTGGGTTTGGAAAAGTGATGCCACATACTGTCCGAGGATCTGCCGCTGGTTGTTTAATCAGGCAGCGTAAGATCCCCCAACGCTCGGCGCGATCTAGGTTGCTCAGGGTCAAATGATGCGCTTCTTCAGGATCGAGAGAGAATAGCCAAGGGCGCAGTAAAGAGTATCGATTAATCATGGTTGGATATTATGGCGCAATGATAGCTTGCCAATGGCCATCGACTAAACCTTCCATGGGTTGAAAATTCGCTTTGTAGGACATCTTTTCACTTTCCTTAATGTAGTAGCCCAAGTAAAGGTAGGGGAGCCCCAGCCCCAAGGATTGCTGAATTTGCCAGAGGATGCTGAATGTTCCATAGCTAGCCGATGGGTTGTTAGTGTCAAAAAACGTGTAAACGGATGAGATGCCTTGATTGAGGATGTCGATCATGCTCACCATTCGCAATTTTCCTGGAAGCGGATCATTCGGACCATCACGAAATTCTACAATTCGTGAATTTACTCGGCTTTGCAGTAAAAACTGCATGTATTGATCCTGATCGTCTTGATCCATTTGGCTTCCAGAGTGCCGCTCATTCTGGTAGTGCTTATACAGTTGATAATGCTCCTCTTGATACCCTAAATTAAGAACATTGATATCGAGTCCTGCATGCTTTTTCCAGGATCGTTTTTGACTGCGGTTAGCTTGAAAGTTGCTTACCAAAATTCGGGTGGCGATGCAGGCTTTGCATTCATCGCAGTAAGGGCGATAAGTATATAAACCGCTGCGACGAAAACCGGCATTGACCAATTCTCCATATAGATCTGCATGAATTAAATGTGAGGGCGTAGCGACTTGGGATCGTGCGGTCTTTTGAGGAAGATAGCTGCAAGGGTAGGGGGCAGTTGCATAAAACTGTAGTGCAGTGAGCGGGAGTTCTTTGAGCTGAGTCATAACCAGTAACGCAAAATCGTCTTATTAAAGTTCCATGGAATCTCTATATTAGATTGCTTTAGTGCTGCTTGCAGATGCGTTAAAAATTCATCACGAGAGATGGGTGCTGCCCCCAGTGATTTAAGGTGGTCAGTTTCTTGTTGGCAATCAATCATTTCAACCTGATGTTGATTGCACCAGGCACAAAGGGCTGCTAGAGCAAGTTTTGAAGCGTCAGACTGGTGGCTAAACATGGATTCTCCAAAAACCATACCTCCAAAAGCTACGCAATATAAGCCGCCAATGAGATTGCCGTTTTCAATCACTGCAATGCTGTGCGCGTTTCCTTGTTCATGAAGTTCGGTATAGGCATCCATGATTTCATGGGTAATCCAAGTGCCGTCCTGATCTTTTCTCCTGGCAGTAGCACAAGAACGCATGACTAAACCAAAATCATCATCAACTAAGATGTCCGCACTCTCTTCATATAAAAATTGACGAATTGTTTTCTTAAGAGACTCATGGCACTTAAATTGACTGGGTTTAAGCACCATACGCGGATTGGGGGACCACCACAAAACTGGCTGATTATCTGAGTACCAGGGAAAGATACCGGCGCGATACGCCCGTGAAAGTTGTCCTGGATAAATACGCTCACTGACGGCTATGAGTCCTGGAACGCTCGGATCTGGATCTTGATAAAGTAGGGGGTTGGGAAAGGGATCTTGCGTTCCCAGCCAAGCAATATTACCCATAGAACTCTTTAGCCTGTAATCTTTTCCGCTGAGCTGATATCTCTGCAGCGGACACTAAACCCTGCAGGGCTATTGAAGATGCCGGCAGCGCGATCGGCAAAAAACCACTCTAAGGTTTGTTTAACCGTTGGGAATGCGATTTCTTTCCAGGGAATTTCGTGTTCATGAAACAGTGCAACCTCAAGACTTTCCTCGCCAGCTTCAAAATGCGGGGAGGTCATGCTTGCTAAATAGAACAAATGCACTTGTTCAGCATGTGGCACATTGAGTAGCGAATAGAGTGGACCAATTTCAACAATTGCTCCTGCCTCTTCCTGTGTTTCTCGTGCCGCTCCAGCGCTAGTGCTTTCCCCAATCTCCATAAAACCTGCTGGCAAAGTCCAGTAGCCATAGCGTGGCTCTATAGCACGTCGACATAAGAGAACTTGCTCTCCATAAACTGGGATGCTCCCAACAACATTGCGTGGATTGATGTAGTGAATAGTTCCACAGGCATCGCAAACATGACGCTCGCGAGAATCGTCCGCTGGTATTCGCTTATTTACCGGGGCTGAACAGCTTGAGCAAAACTTCATAAAGACCTTCTAAAAATGAGCCGGAATACGACCACGTAATGCATTGCTAAGGATAATCTCTTTGGCATTCATGACGTCATCAATAGTAAGGTTGGCCTCATGGGCATTACATTTGGGATCATTCAAAATCACCGAGCGCATTACTCCAGGCAAAACACCTGCGCTTAGAGGTGGCGTGAGCCAGCGATCATCGTCTGGGGGCTTAATAAAAACACTAGTTCTGCCACCCTCGGTAACAAAATTTTGCTCATTAATAAAGAGGGCATCAAAACCACCCAGACTCTCTGCAGATTTCCAGGCTTCATCATAGGCTTGGCGCTGGTTAATTTTGTGTTTAAGTAATATATTGCCGGAGTGAACCTTTCCATGAGATGGGTTGACAAGGATTTGATGGGCCCAAAATATTTTGACTGTTTTGGGCAGCGGATCTATGAGTGCTAGTTTGTAGTAAAGATTTCCAGAAGGGTCTAGATCTAATCTCAGTCGGTATTCCTGGTTGGATGAACACTCATGAAGTCCTTGATTAATTGTTTCTCTAGCTTTAGCAAGAGAGAAAGGTATATTTAGGGAGTGAGCCGATTTCTGAAGGCGAGCTAAGTGAAGCTCTAAGTGCTGGGGGATTCCGTTTTGGATAAGCGCAGTTTCAAATAACCCAACGGTACTTGGGAGTTCAGATAAAAATGCTGCCTTAATACGACATTCCTCCCACTCCTGCTTTGCTTCTGAGTCGATCGTAATTCCTGCACCTACCCCTAGGGTGAATGACGATTCCTGTGTTACGGGATTGCGCTCTATTTCAACTGTACGAATTGGAACACTAAATGCAAAGTCTCCACTAGGGTCAAGCCAGCCGAGGGCTCCACAGTAATAGCCGCGATCAACGGGTTCAAGTTCATGGATAATTTCCAGGCTACGTTTTTTGGGAGCACCAGTCACCGATCCGCAGGGAAAAACTGCCTGCAGCACATCTCGCAATTGTGTATTCGGTTTTGCTTGAGCTTGTACCGTAGAAGTCATCTGCAGAACATCTCCATGCCGCGCTACTGAAAATAGATGAGGCACTTTTACTGAGCCTGGCAAAGCGATTCGACCGAGGTCATTACGCAATAGATCAACAATCATGACATTTTCAGCCCGGTTTTTGATATCTGTTGATAAATGGTCGGGGGTCTCAACTAAAGCATTAGCAGTCCCTTTCATGGGCATTGCGGTTAATGTGTTGCCATGTCTTTCAATAAATAATTCTGGAGATTGCGAGAGGATTTGACAATCATCCTCTAGGATAAGGGCACCAAATCTTCCTGGCTGTCGATCGCGAAGGCGTACATAGAGTGAGGTAGGATCGCCGTAGGTTTTGCCGGTGATGCGGAAGGTGTGATTAATTTGATAGCAGTCACCATTGCGAATATATTCCTGGATTTTGTTGATGTCTGATGAAAATTGAGATTCATCAATCGACAAATCCAGATCGCATACTCCAGAAACTCGAGACTGAAGGCCTAATGAGCTGAGTTGCTCATTTAAAAACAAGTCGACTTGATCCTTGCTTAATGGTTCATATTTATCAAATGACCAGGCTGCAATTAAAGGGTGACTAGAGTCCTTTGGTTTAAAGCAGTTCGATTGAGTAAGTCCGTGAAGATATGCCCCAAGCTCATAAGAGAATGCTGCCACTACATATTGACCGCAAGCTAGTGCAGCATGAATCTCTTCAAGGCATTCGTTAATGGCTACTACCGTTCTGTCTTCAGTTTCTTTGGCGTAGACCGACCATGCTCCAATTGCTTGGCGATATAGTCGGCTGGTGGGTTGTGCGGCGGTACTTTGCGCATCATCGAGCAATATCATCGCTCAAGCCTCGAAGTGGAAACTGGCTACCAATTACTTCAGGACAGTTGCCGACTCAATTACGACAGTTTTGCTTGGAACATCAGCCATGCGCCCCATTTTTGGTGTGGGTGCCAGCATTGTTGGAACTTTACGAATGGCATCAATTGTTTGGGTGCCCGAAATGACCTTACCAAAGACGGTGTATCCATTTCCCATGGCATTCGGATAATTTAATGCCTCATTGTCCTTAACGTTGATGAAGAATTGCGCTGTTGCAGAATCTGGGTCTGACGTGCGCGCCATTGCAATGGTGTAGGTTTGATTCTTAAGGCCATTCTGAGCTTCAGATGGGATAGGTGCATTCGTAGGCTTTTGGTTTAAATCTGCCGTAAAGCCACCCCCTTGAATCATGAAGCCATCAATGACACGATGAAAAATAGTGCCATTATAAAAACCACTGTTCACGTAGTTGAGAAAATTCGCAGTTGTCTTTGGCGCTTTTACTGAATCTAGCTCTACTACAAAGTTACCCAAAGTAGTTTTGAATTCCACTTTAGGCCCGGCAAATGCAATGGTACTGATAAAGCAGCTGGAAGCGAAAATGAGGGTGGCTAGATATTTACGCATGGGATAGATCCTTAAATGGAAGGGTTGAGTTCTTGATACTGGTGATTGTATTGTTCAAATCCCCGAGGGAATTGTTTTGACCAAAGCATAGGCTGGCTCAGAAAACATATTGGGCCTATCAAGATAATCTAAAGCCCAATCAATCGTATCTACACCCCAAAAGCACTGCCCGTTGAGGGCTAAGGCAGGCACGCCAAAGGCCCCATCTTCTTTAGCTTGATTGGTATTTGTAATCAGCTGTGCCTTAACTGCGGGGTCATCTGGTTTTGGAGTGTTTTCTGGTAAGTTCAGATGGCGACAAAATTCAGGCCAGGATAGATTGGGGTCATTTCCTTGTACCCATACAAAGTCAAATGCACGCTCGACCATAGTCCAGTCAGCATGTTGCTGCACTAATAAGCGCTGAGCTGCCACCGTGAGAAATGGGTGATGTTTTGGAAACTGAAATGGAAGGCCTAATTTTTCAGCGAGCCAGACGCAGTATTGATAGGTGTGAGGTCTCTTGGCATCGATCTCTCCAGGGCCGCGATTATCAGTTGCTCGAAACAAGCCCCCTAATAAGATCGGCACAGGTTCAATATTGATTTTGTGATTAAGCCTACCAAGCTGCTTGATGTAGAAGTAGGAGAAGGGGGAGATAATATCGAAGTAGAGCTTACCCTTAGGCAGTTGATTTGTATCGGCGATCATTTTTTACCTGACTCCGCGTCGAGTTTTCGCAAGAAGATCATCTTCTCAGCAATTTGAGTTTCGAGGCCTCGATCGACAGGCTTATACCAATACGGATCAGCCATACCCTCTGGAAGATATGATTCTCCCGCGGCGTAAGCGTGCGGCTCATCATGCGCGTAGCGATACTCCTTACCATGTCCTAGCTCTTTCATGAGTTTGGTTGGCGCATTGCGGAGGTGATTGGGTACCGGCTGACTTTGATCATTGGCAACATAGGCTCGAGCCGCATTAAATGCGCTATAGCTTGCATTGCTTTTGGCGGCAATGGCCAGGTAGATCACGGCTTGTCCAAGCGCTAATTCTCCCTCGGGGGAGCCTAAACGTTCATAGGTTTGTGCAGCATCATTCGCTATTTGCATTGCCCTGGGGTCTGCTAATCCAATGTCTTCCCAGGCCATACGAATAATTCTTCGAGCAAGATAGAGTGGGTCTACTCCTCCATCAAGCATACGGCAGAGCCAATACAGAGCGGCATCGGGATTGGAGCCTCGAACAGATTTATGCAGTGCGGAGATTTGATCGTAAAAATGATCCCCTCCTTTATCAAAGCGTCGCGCTTGAGTGGTGAGGGTGTTGACGACAAACTGCTGATCGACATGCTTAAATTGATCGCCTAAGGTGGAGATAGCATTGCGAACTCGTTCAAGCAAATTGAGTAGCCGACGGGCGTCACCATCTGCATGAGAAATCAAAGTATCGATAGCAGAATTTTCAAACTTGACATCTGGCATCGCGAAATCTTGTGCGCGCAAAAATAATTTCTTAAGTTCATCAGCACTCAATGAGTTCAGAACATAAACTTGAGCGCGCGACAGTAATGCTGAATTTACCTCAAACGAGGGATTTTCAGTAGTCGCGCCAATGAAGGTAAATAGGCCTGATTCAACATGAGGTAATAGGGCATCTTGTTGGCTTTTATTAAAGCGATGAATCTCATCAACAAACAAGATGGTTTGTTTGCCATATTGAGACATGCTCTGTTGCGCGCGCTCAATCGCTTCCCTAATCTCTTTGACGCCAGCAAGGACTGCAGATATGGCAATAAACTCACGATCAAAGGCGTTTGCAGAAAGTCTGGCTAAGGTAGTTTTACCAACCCCGGGTGGTCCCCACAAGATCATGGAATGAGGCTTACCAGAGGCAAATGCAAGGCTCAGGGGTTTACCTAGACCCAATAAGTGATCTTGACCAATCACATCCCCAATAACCTTTGGGCGCAATGCTTCAGCTAAGGGAGGTGGAGGCGCTTGATCAAATAGATTACCCATTGAATTAGTAATTAGTTTTGTACAAACAAAATTACCAGTGCCGCCCAAACTAAACAGGTGGCAGAGACCGCAGTTAGTCGGTTACGTATGGTGATGAATTCCCCGCAAGCCTCTGCTGAGGAAAAATAATATTGGTATGTGTCAGCATCAATATTACGCTGGATGACTAATGTCGAAGCAAGAATAACCAAGCCTACTGGTATATAAATGTGGAGCGCTATCCAGGCAACTAATGCAGGAATAACACCCCAAATCCAAGCATTGCGATCTTCCCACCGATCGCCTGGAGGTGCTTTGCCAAGAGTGTGTAAGTTTGCACCCCAATGAAGAGCTCCCATAAATGCAGTAATGACTGCACCGTATGCGGCAAGGGACTCAGCACTCAGGTAATTAATTGGAGTTGGTGCTAATTGAACCATTAGGGCTAAACCAATAAATGGAATAAGACCGGCATAAGCTAATTTACGAACAAGTGGTGGCAATGGATTCACGATACTTCTTTGCTTTATCTTTAGAGGTTAAAAATCTGAATGATTATTGATCGTAGCTGTATACGCCACGCCCTGTTTTGCGACCTAAATAACCAGCAGCAACCATTTCTCTTAAGAGGGGGCATGGACGGTATTTGGAGTCGCTAAAATTTTCAAAATAGACTTCCATTACTGCCAAGCAAGTATCTAATCCAATTAAGTCGGCTAATGCAAGAGGTCCAATTGGCTGATTGCAACCTAACTTCATGCCTGCATCGATATCTTCAGGGCTAGCGAGACCTTCGGAAAGGACAAAGAATGCTTCATTAATCATGGGTAATAGGATGCGGTTCACCACAAAACCAGGGGAGTTCTTAACGGTGATTGGCTCCTTGCCAATTCGTTTAGCCATTTCAATAATGGCCGCATGAGTTTCATCACTAGTTTGTAAGCCGCGGATCACTTCAACCAAGGCCATTAAAGGAGGGGGATTAAAGAAGTGCATTCCAATAAATCTATGTGGATTGGAATCTAATGCGGCAAGTTTTGTAATCGATAGTGAAGAGGTGTTGGTGGCGATAATGGTCTCTTTACTTACAATCTCGTCGACTTGCTTCAAAATCTTTTCTTTAATCGCTTGATTCTCAGTGGCTGCTTCAATCACGAGTTGCAAGCCTTTGAAGTCTGAATAAGATGTGCTGCCTTTAATCCGTTTTAAGGCTGCCTCTTTTCCATCGGTAGTGAGCGTTTCTTTTTTCACTAGACGATCAAGACTCTTGCTGATTTGGCTTAAGCCGCGTTCAACAGCTGCATCATTAATATCAACCATTACAACGTCCAATCCGGCAACTGCACAAACCTGCGCAATTCCATTGCCCATAGTGCCTGCACCGATAACACCGACCGATTGAATCTTCATCCTATTTCCTTTTTTGATACTGGGTTGAACCAAATAATTGTTCTCTTGCTTTGGCGTCATGGGGCTTACGCAATGCGGTTAATACTTCCACGCCACGCTTAACGGCAGGGCGCTCACTAATCATTTCAAACCAACGTTTGAAATGTGGGTAGTCATTGATGTCAATCCCTTGATTCTTCCAATTACGCGTCCATGGAAAGATGGCCATATCTGCAATCGAGTAGCTCTTGCCAGCGATATACACATTATCTTTGAGTTGGTGGTCAATAACGCCATAAAGTCGCTTGGCTTCATTAGTGTAGCGATTGATAGCATATTCAATTTTTTCAGGAGCATAGATACGAAAATGGTGGTTTTGCCCTAAAAGTGGGCCTAAGCCTCCCATTTGGAACATCAGCCATTGCAATACTTCGAATTTCCCTCTGGTGGATTTCGGAAGAAACTTACCAGTTTTTGAGGCTAGGTATAGCAAGATCGCGCCGGATTCAAATAAATGAATAGGTTTGCCATCAGGGCCTACCGGGTCATATATGGCTGGGATCTTGTTATTGGGGCTGATGGCTAAGAATTCGGGCTTGAACTGATCGCCGGCGCCAATATCAATGGGGTGGGCAATCCAATCCTTGCCTAGTTTGTATCCGCACTCCTCAAGCATGATGTGTACTTTGTGACCGTTTGGAGTAGGCCAGCTGTAAACATCGATGATGTCTTTGCTAATTTTGCTAGTAACTTGATTGGTTTTCATAATGGGGATGTTCCTGATCTTAAAGTGTTTGTAAGCGTTTTAGAGCAGCGCTCAATGTTTTTTCTTGTTTGGCAAAACAGAAACGAATTACTCCAGACTCAACCGCTTCATCGTAAAAAGCGGAAACCGGAATGGCAGCCACACCAATTTCCGTAGTGAGCCATGCACAAAAATCCGCTTCACCCAATTTTGCTTGTGGGATATCTAGCCCGGTGTAATCAACGCACTGAAAATAAGTCCCCGGCGTAGGGAGTAATTTCAGGCCAGAACTTTTTAAGCCAGATCTAAAGAAATCTCGTTTTTCTTGATAAAAGCTGGGGAGTGTTAAGTAGTGCTCTGGGTGTTCTAAATACTTTGCCAGACCGTATTGCATCGGTGTATTTACCGTAAAGACATTGAACTGATGCACTTTCCGAAATTCTTTCATTAGAGTTGCTGGTGCGGCAACATAACCCACCTTCCATCCAGTGACATGATAAGTTTTGCCAAAGCTGGAAATCAAAAAACTTCTGGCAGCTAAGTCTGGATGGCTTGCAACGCTATGATGTAAATGACCGTCATAGACCATATGTTCGTAAACCTCATCACTTAAGATGAGTGCATTCGTGTTTTTCATTAGTTCTGCTAAGCGATCCAAATCCGATCGAGTCCAGACCATGCCGGTGGGATTGTGTGGCGTATTAATAATGATCAAGCGAGTCTTTGAATTAATTGCATTTGCTAATTCATCCCAGGGAATGGAATACGATGCCGCACGTCCTTCTGAATCACGATTCACCAGCAATGAAACTGCAATTGTTTTTCCGCCCGCTAAATCGATCGAAGGTCGATAACTATCGTAGGCGGGTTCAATGATGACCACCTCATCACCTGGACTTACGCAGGCCAAGATCGCAGTCATAATTCCCTGAGTGCCACCTGCGGTGATGGTGATCTCCGCTTCGGGATCATAGGCATGCCCATAAAGCGCTAATATTTTGTTTGCCACCGCCTGACGTAACTCCGGAATTCCAGTCATGGGTGGGTATTGGTTGTGATCGGCCATCATTGCTGCATTCACTTGGCCAATCAATTCTCGATCACAGGGAAAATCAGGAAACCCTTGGCCTAGGTTGATCGCCTTATGCTTTGTCGCCAAGGCTGACATCACGGTAAAAATGGTTGTTCCCACCTTTGGTAAGCGACTTGGGAAAGATGGGGTTGGGGGTGACTTATGGTCCATGCAGACGGTTTAAGGCAAATAAGATTGGTAGTCGCTAGAATGGAAGAAATTCATAATGAAATTGTGCCATGCTGATCGTCCTTTCGCCCGCTAAATCACTCGACTACAAAACCCCAGTTAAGGTCAAAGCACCCACTTTGCCTGAATTTGTCTCGGAATCGGCCAAGCTGATAGCCGACTTGAAAAAATTGGCACCGCAGGAGGTGGCTGATTTAATGGGTTTATCTGACCAACTAGCAGCCTTGAATGTTGGACGCTACCGGGATTGGTCTAAAAAATTCACCGAGGAAAACAGTAAGCCAGCGATTTATGCCTTTGATGGGGATGTTTATGACGGATTTGACGTTAAAACGCTGAGTCCTAAAGCACTTGAATTCGCGCAAAACCATATCCGCATTCTTTCTGGTCTTTATGGGGCCTTGAGGCCCTTGGACTTAATGCAACCTTACCGCCTTGAAATGGGTACAGCCTTCAAAAACACTCGAGGCAAGGATCTCTATTCATTTTGGGGTGAGCGCGTTACCGATTCGCTTCATAAACTTCTGGAGAAGCAGAAAAAGCCCATTCTTCTCAATTTGGCTTCGGAAGAGTATTTCAAAGTGCTGCAGCCAAGGAAGCTTGATTGTCCTGTAATTGCTCCAGTGTTTCAGGATACCAAGGATGGTAAATACAAAATTATTTCCTTCTATGCCAAGCGTGCCAGAGGTTTGATGGCTCGCTACGTAGTTGAAAATCGGATTACTGATCCCGCCGATTTAAAAGGCTTTAATTTAGACGGCTATAAATATGTGGCTAGTGAATCAAAGCCGGAAAAACCCATCTTTAGACGTCCTGAAAGAAAGTAAGAGGATTCTCTATGGCTATTCATCGCACTAAATCCCCGCAAAGATCCTCTCCCGATGTTGAGCGCTTGGTTGCGGACGCGATTTCTTTAGCTGCATCCGGAAGTCAAGTAGAGGATCGATTTTGGGAGGAGCGTCTGAATCTACGCTTGATGCGTTTGCTCAAAAATCAAAATCAGAATGCAATCGATGCTGCGTTGGATCAAACCTTTCGTATTAATACAGTGGCTTTCGAGGTTCTTGCCGATTCTGCAGAGACGCTTGCTGAATCACTGGTGATCGAGCATGATGGACAGAATTGGGATGCATTGTTATTAGCATTGCCTATAGTTGCGCATACCCGTTATCAAATTCCGTCAGGGGCTCTGCCGATTGGGGCCGTTGAAACGACCGCGGCTGCCTTGCATAGTTCTATAGCCTCGACTGAGAGTAGGTTAGCGATTATTCCCTGGTTGTACAGCATCGATCAGATGCCGCATTCTCATTCTCAAACACGTTTACTTACTGAGGCTCTGGCTACAGCAGCAATTACTTCTAGTGAGATCAAAATAGAATTACGCGAAATGTCAGAGACAATTGCCGTATTGGCTGATCCGAGATTTATTATCGCTGTAGTTGCGGCGCCAAGTGGTATGCCACTATTTCGTTGGCAGGCAGAAGCTCCGTTGCGTCAAGAGAGGGGCGTGAGTCTGATTGGGTGGCAAACAGCGATGCATGATCCCATAGCTGCTCTTTTACCTGGTTGTGAGTTTGAGCTATTGCTGCCAGAGGCTTATTTTACCAACTGCCGCTTGGCGGATAAGCATGTTCGTCCTCTCAGTATTAGGGCGGCTGTTAATTTCTTAGAGAGTACATTGGGCGTATTGCCTGCAGGTCTTTCATGTGTAGTTGGTGCGTTTGGCGAAGATCAAGCAGATGAATATCGTATTTCATTTAGCTTGAAAGGCTCGCCCGAAGTCGTCTATGGTGTGATTTGGCCGCTATACGATCGAGAGAGCGTGGCCAATGATGCTCTCAATGATTTATCCGATGATGAGAGCCCTATGAAGAGGATTGCTGATGCGCTTCATGATGCTGGCGTTGAAGATGTTTTCCGTCACGCGATGTTGTTTGATCCAGAGCTTTGTGATGATTGTGGTGCCCCTTTATTTCCAGATCGATCGGGCGAGGCAGTGCACGCTGAAATGCCGGATGATGCCCCGACGCAGCAACCTTTATTTCATTAAAGAAAAAAGCCGAGAAATTCTCGGCTTTTTATCTATACATCCATACGCAATAATTTAATTTTGCGTAAAAGGTTCAGCATCTGCAAATAAATGGGGAAGCTTACCTGTTTTCATTTCCGCCGTTTGGCAAAAGTCTGCAAGACGTGTGCCAGACTTAATATTGAAAAGCATTGCCTTGTTACCTAAGACCACGAGATCATGTCCAGTGGTGGTATTTTTGTAACGAAGACTTCCTGGCAATGAATTTTCACGCTTCATATCAAACGTTTTAGATTCCCAAGTGAGGCGAACCTTTTCCGTTGTACCGGTCGTTTTAAACTGCTTGCTTTCACTACAAGTCCATGTGCTTACAACTTCACTAGCGTTTGCAGCGCCGATAAAACCTGATGCCAACAAGCTAACGATTAATAGTGTTTGCTTCATGTGCATAAATCCTTATGAGAGAAGGTGCTTGACGCCAGCTTGCTCTTCGAGCAATTCATTGAGGGTGTGATTCATGCGCTCACGTGAGAACTCATCAATTTCAAGTCCCTCAACCATTTTGTACTCGCCGTTTTCGCAAATAACTGGATAGCCGTAAATAACTTCCGCAGGAATGCCGTATTCACCCTTTGATGGAATGCCCATAGTGACCCATTTGCCATTCGTACCAAGAACCCAGTCGCGAATGTGATCAATTGCTGCATTCGCTGCAGATGCTGCCGAAGATAAGCCGCGCGCTTCAATAATGGCTGCGCCACGCTTGCCTACTGTTGGAATGAAGGTGTCCTTATTCCATGTGGGATCATTGATGCTGTCCTTAACAGACTTGCCATCAACAGTTGCAAAGCGGTAGTCAGGGTACATTGTTGGGCTATGGTTACCCCAAACAACTAACTTTTCAATATCAGCAACGGGTTTGTTCAACTTGTTTGCCAATTGTGAAAGAGCACGGTTGTGATCTAAACGTAGCATTGCTGTGAAGTTCTTCGCTGGAATATCTGGAGCGGATTTCATAGCAATGTATGCATTGGTGTTTGCTGGGTTTCCAACAACCAATACCTTGACAGTTTTTTTGGCAACAGCATTCAAGGCCTTACCTTGTGCCGTGAAGATCTGAGCGTTTGCTGAGAGCAAGTCCTTGCGCTCCATACCAGGGCCACGTGGACGTGCGCCAACCAAAAGGGCGATATCGATGTCCTTAAATGCGGTCATTGGGTCCGAGTGTGCTGTCATGCCAGCTAACAATGGGAAGGCGCAATCTTCCAATTCCATCATGACGCCGGCTAGTGCTTTTTGAGCCTTTTCATCTGGAATTTCGAGCAACTGGAGGATTACTGGCTGATCTTTGCCTAATAAATCACCATTGGCGATGCGAAAGAGTAGGGAATATCCGATTTGACCGGCTGCACCGGTTACGGCGACACGCATTGGGGCTTTTGCCATTTTTACTAATAACTCCAGTTGAGGTTAATTAATTGAAATCTTTTCTATTATCCATTCAAGTGTATGGACTTTCCATTTACACTGTCAATCATGTCTTATATAAGATATGAAATAGAACTGAATTTTATCCAATTGAAGTCGCTCTGGAGTTAATTTGTCTCTTATATCCGAACCAATTGCCTCTTTTAGCCCCCTTTATCAGCAGATTAAGGCGATGATTTTGGCTAGCCTACAGGCTTCTGAGTGGCTTCCTGGTGAGGCCATTCCTAGTGAAATAGAGCTTGCAGCACGTTATGCCGTCAGTCAAGGTACTGTTCGCAAGGCCATTGATGAGTTAGCCGCTCAAAACCTATTAGTTCGCCGTCAAGGTAAGGGAACGTTTGTTGCCACCCACCAAGAGGAGGGATGGCAATACCGTTTTCTCCGCCTTGAGCCAGATTCTGGTGAAAGGTTGCACCTCAAAAATCAATTTTTAGCTTGTCAAAACCTCAAATCCGCCCCTCATATTGCTCAATTGCTTAAATTAAAGGGAGGTGATCCTGTTATCCGTATCGATCGCGTCCAAAGTTCTGGCGGAAAGCCGATTGTTTTTGAAGAGATTTGGTTGCCAGAAGGGCGCTTTAAAGGTTTGACCTTGGATGCCCTAAATGCATGGTCTGGGCCGATGTATGCTTTTTATGAAAGTGAATACGCCACCCATATGGTGAGGGCTGAAGAGAAGATTAAGGCGATTAACGCGGATCAAAATCTGTCGGAACACCTGCATATTCCTGTTGGCACTGCATTACTTTCAGTGGAGCGGGTGGCTTTTACCTACGGGAATAAACCAGTGGAAATTCGTCGCGCCAGGTATGACACTACCAATCAGCACTATGACAATAAATTGAACTAAGCAGTACACTCAAATTAGTAAAAACCAGTAATTTAACCCTTTAAACGCTAAAAAACCCACAACGACCTCAAGGTTTCCAATAGAATATGTTGCGATACAACAAAGTCACACTGATCCTCCACCTAAATATAGAGATTGCCCATGGTTGATGCACAGCATGAAGTAAAGAGCGCCAAACCCGTATATCGGAATATTGGCTTAGCCCAGTTAATTAAGTACCGCCTTCCTTGGGCTGGGAAAGTGTCAATTCTTCACCGTATTAGCGGTGCAGCTTTGTTTCTAATGTTGCCATTCATTTTGTATCTGTTTGATCAAAGTTTGGCTTCTGAAATCAGCTATCAGAAATTCCAGGCAATTACTGGACATGTATTGGTGAAAATTATCGCCCTGGGTTTGATCTGGTGCTTCTTGCACCATTTCTGCGCTGGTATTCGCTATCTTCTTCTTGATCTAGAGATTGGCGTTGAAAAGGCGGATGCTAATCGCTCAGCGATTGTTGTGTTCTTTTTGGGACTCGCGCTGACTGCGGTTGTAGGTCTTAAATTATTTGGCTTGTACTAAGCGCTTTTTCATTAAGGAAATCTCATGCCTATTTATCAAATCGGACCGAAGCGTTTAGTAGTCGGCGCTCATTACGGCCTCAAAGAGTGGATTATTCAACGTGTCACCGCCATTGTTATGGTGGTTTTCACAGTCGTTTTATTAGTTGATTACTGCATTACTGGCAGTCCAACTTACGAAGGCTGGGCGGGATTATTTAGCAACCAGTTCATGAAGTTGTTAACCCTGCTAGCTTTCATTAGCTTGTTCTATCACGCCTGGATTGGTATCCGTGATATCTGGATGGACTACATCAAGCCCGTCAGCATTCGTCTAACACTTCAAGTGTTAACTGTTTTGTATCTCGTAGCCTGTGCGGCCTATGCCGTACAAATTTTGTGGAAAGTGTAATTCGATGACCGCGATTAAAAAAGCATTGCCACGCCGCCGTTTCGACGCGGTAATTATTGGTGCAGGTGGTTCAGGTATGCGTGCTTCTTTGCAATTAGCAGAAGCCGGCCTGAATGTTGCGGTGTTAACTAAGGTATTCCCAACACGTTCACACACTGTTGCTGCGCAGGGTGGTATTGGCGCTTCGCTTGGCAATATGAGTGAAGACAATTGGCACTATCACTTCTATGACACCATCAAAGGTTCCGATTGGTTAGGCGATCAAGATGTGATCGAGTTTATGTGTCGTGAAGCTCCTAAAGTCGTTTATGAGCTTGAGCATTTTGGTATGCCTTTTGACCGCAACCCAGATGGCACGATTTATCAACGTCCTTTTGGTGGACATACAGCGAATTACGGTGAGAAAGCGGTCCAACGTGCTTGCGCTGCTGCTGACCGAACCGGCCACGCAATGTTGCACACCTTGTATCAGCGTAACGTTCGTGCGAAAACTAATTTCTTCGTTGAGTGGTTAGCGCTTGATTTGATTCGTGATGAAACTGGTGACGTTGTTGGTGTTACTGCCCTTGAAATGGAAACCGGCGAGGTGTACATTCTCGAGGCAAAAGTAGTCATGTTGGCTACTGGTGGTGCTGGCCGTATCTGGGATGCATCTACCAACGCGTTTATTAATACTGGCGATGGCATGGGCTTAGCCGCTCGCGCAGGTATTCCGCTTGAAGACATGGAGTTTTGGCAGTTCCATCCAACTGGCGTTGCAGGCGCGGGTGTTTTGTTGACAGAAGGTTGCCGTGGTGAAGGTGGCATTCTGCGCAATAAAGACGGCGAGCGTTTCATGGAGCGTTACGCTCCTACCTATAAAGACTTAGCGCCGCGTGACTTCGTTTCTCGTTGCATGGACCAAGAAATTAAAGAGGGTCGTGGCTGTGGACCAAATGGTGATTATGTTGTTCTCGACCTCACCCACATTGGTGCCGAGACCATCATGAAGCGTTTGCCTTCTGTTTATGAAATTGGTATTAACTTTGCTAACGTTGATGTTACAAAAGAGCCAATCCCAGTTGTGCCAACAATTCACTATCAAATGGGTGGTATTCCGACGAACATTAACGGTCAAGTGGTTGTGCCAGCTAATGGTAAGCACAATGAAATCATCAACGGTCTGTATGCGATTGGTGAATGCTCTTGTGTTTCTGTGCATGGCGCAAACCGCTTAGGTACAAACTCATTGCTCGATTTGTTGGTATTCGGTCGCGCTGCTGGCAATCATATTGTTGCAATGGATCTCAAGAATCGTGAGTTCAAGCCGTTGCCTGCTAATGCTGGTGAACAAACGATGGCTCGCATTTCAGCATTGGATAATTCCACTTCTGGCGAGTACGCCCAAGATGTTGCGAATGACATTCGCAAAACGATGCAGAAGTATGCTGGCGTATTCCGCAATCAAGAGTTGATGGATGAAGGTGTGCGTCAAATGGCGAAGTTGACTGAGCGCGCTAAAAATTTATGGCTCAAAGATAAATCTCAGATTTTCAATACTGCTCGTATTGAAGCTTTAGAAGTCGCCAACTTGGTCGAGACTGCAAATGCAACCATGATTTCTGCGGCAGCTCGTAAAGAAAGTCGTGGCGCGCATTCGCACGATGATCATCAAGAGCGTGATGATGACAACTGGATGAAGCATACGCTTTGGTATAGCGAAGGTAATCGCTTGGATTACAAGCCTGTTGTTCTAAAGCCCTTGACGGTTGAGTCCTTCCCTCCTAAAGAACGTACTTTCTAAGCTAAGAGAAATTAAAAATGAGTGATATCCGTATATTTGAAATTTACCGCTACGATCCAGATGTCGATGCAGCTCCACGTATGGAGCGCTACGAGCTTGAATTGACTGGTGAGCGCATGTTATTGGATGCCTTGATTTCTTTAAAGAAACAAGATGAAACTATTTCTTATCGTCGCTCTTGCCGTGAGGGCGTATGCGGCTCTGACGCCATGAATATCAATGGTAAAAATGGTCTAGCTTGCTTAACCAATATGTTGACTTTGCCTAAGGTCATTACATTGCGCCCATTGCCTGGATTGCCAGTCGTACGCGATTTGATTGTTGATATGACATTGTTCTTTAAGCAATACTTGTCTATCAAGCCTTACTTGGTTAATGACAATCCTCCGCCTGAAAAAGAGCGTTTGCAGAGTCCTGAAGAACGTGAAGAGTTGAACGGTTTGTATGAGTGCATCTTGTGCGCATCTTGCTCTACTTCTTGCCCATCTTTCTGGTGGAACCCAGATAAGTTTGTTGGACCAGCGGGTTTGCTACAGGCATATCGCTTTATTGCTGATAGTCGTGATGAAGAAACAGCTCAACGTTTGGATAACTTAGAGGATCCATACCGTTTATTCCGCTGCCATACCATCATGAATTGCGTGGATGTTTGCCCTAAACATTTAAATCCAACTAAAGCAATTGGAAAGATTAAGGAATTAATGGTTCGCAGGGCAGTATGACCCTAACTAATGCAGAGTTATATCGTTTAAAGAGTGACGCCCGAAGGGGCTTGCTTGAGAATGATTTAATTCTGCAGCGCTTCTTTCAACGTTACGGCGCTGAATTGAGCGTTGAAGATGGCAAGTTACTAACTCTGCTGTTGGCTTTGGAAGATAACGACTTAATGGATTTATTAATTGGTCGCAAGGATTCGGCAGTTGGATTGGATCAGGAGTCAGAGTCACCAAGCTTCAAGGCGCTTTTAAAAAGGCTGAGAGAGAAGTAATTCAGTATTTTGGTGCATTAGCAGTGCAAACGCATGATCGAATAGTGTATTAATCATCAATTTGAATGACTAAGGATTAGAAATGATTGAATCGGACATCAAGGCAAAATTATCGTTTTCGGACGGCACCCCAGATATCGACTTGCCAATTTATAAAGGCACGATTGGTCCTGACGTAATCGACATTCGTAAGCTCTATGGTCAGACTGGTAAGTTCACCTACGATTCTGGATTCCTTTCTACTGCATCTTGCAACAGCAAGATTACTTATATCGATGGCGATAAGGGTGAGTTGCTATATCGCGGCTACCCAATTGAGGATTTGGCGCATAACTGCGACTTCTTAGAAGTGTGCTACTTGTTGCTCAATGGTGAATTGCCAAACGCCAAACAGAAAAAAGATTTTGAAGAATTGGTCATGCACCACACGATGGTCCATGAGCAAATGCAATTCTTCCTGCGTGGTTTCCGTCGCGATGCGCATCCAATGTCAGTCTTGACTGGTTTGGTTGGTGCAATGGCTGCTTTCTATCATGATGAGATCGACTATAGCGACCCGCATGCTCGTGAAGTGGCTCAGATTCGTTTGATTGCGAAGATGCCAACTTTAGTTGCAATGGCTTACAAGTACTCTGTAGGTCAGCCATTCATTTATCCTGATAACTCTTTGTCGTATACAGCAAATTTCATGCGCATGATGTTTGCAACTCCTTGTGAGGAGTACAAAGTCAATCCAGTATTGGTACGCGCTTTAGATCGTATTTTCACTTTGCATGCTGATCATGAGCAAAATGCTTCTACATCAACAGTTCGTCTGTGTGGATCTTCAGGCACCAATCCTTTTGCAGCTATTTCTGCTGGTATTGCATGCTTGTGGGGTCCAGCACACGGCGGTGCTAATGAAGCTTGCTTGCAAATGCTGAATGAGATTCAAGCAAATGGTGGCGTAGACAAGATTCATGAATTCATTGCTCAAGTTAAAGATAAGAATTCCAGTGTCCGCTTGATGGGCTTTGGTCATCGTGTTTACAAAAACTTTGATCCACGCGCTAAATTAATGCGTGAGACTTGCCACGAAGTTCTCAAAGAACTCGGTCTTGAGAATGATCCATTATTCAAGTTGGCAATGACACTTGAGAAGATTGCCTTGGAAGATGATTACTTTGTGAGTCGTAAGCTTTATCCAAACGTTGACTTCTATTCAGGCATCGTTCAACGCGCCCTTGGCATTCCAACAGAAATGTTTACCTGTATCTTCGCATTGGCAAGAACGGTCGGCTGGATTGCTCAGTGGGAAGAAATGATTACCGATCCTGAGTACAAGATTGGCCGTCCACGTCAGTTATATGTTGGAGAAACCTCACGCAAGGTTCCTAACATCTCTGTTCGTAAATAATGTTTTTGAGGATTTAAATGTCACGTACGCTTTACGATAAATTGTGGGATGACCATGTCGTCTATTCTGAAGAGGATGGCACGGCCACTATTTATATTGATCGCCAGTTATTGCATGAAGTAACAAGTCCTCAAGCATTTGAGGGGTTGAATCTAGCTGGCCGTCCGGTATGGCGTATTTCCGCTAATTTGGCAGTTTCTGACCACAACGTTCCTACTACCGATCGTTCCCAAGGTATTTCAGATCCGATTTCGAAATTACAGGTCGATACCTTAGATCAGAATTGCGATGCCTTTGGTATTACGCAGTACAAGATGAGTGATGCTCGCCAAGGGATTGTTCATGTGATTGGTCCTGAGCAGGGCGCAACTTTGCCAGGTATGACCGTGGTTTGTGGCGATTCTCACACAAGTACGCATGGTGCCTTTGGTGCCTTGGCCTTTGGTATTGGCACCTCAGAAGTTGAGCATGTCTTAGCTACGCAAACTTTGCTCATGAAAAAGAGCAAGAATATGCTTGTTAAGGTTGATGGACGCCTTCAGCCCGGCTCAAGTGCAAAAGATATTGTGCTTGCTGTCATTGGCAAGATTGGTACTGCTGGTGGTACTGGCTACACCATTGAGTTTGCTGGTGAAGCAATCCGCAATTTGTCTATGGAGGGTCGCATGACCCTCTGTAATATGGCGATTGAGGCGGGCGCTCGTGCTGGATTGGTTGCTGTCGATGAAACTACGATCGAGTACGTTCAGGGTCGTCCTTACGCTCCTACTGGTGAGGCCATGCGACATGCTTTGCAATACTGGCGAACCTTGCACTCCGATCCCGATGCGAAGTTTGATGCTGTGGTTGAGTTGCGCGCTGAAGAAATTGCTCCTCAGGTCACTTGGGGAACCTCCCCTGAAATGGTCCTTTCAATTGGCGATCGGGTTCCTGATCCAGAAAAAGAGCGTGATCCAAATAAGCGCTCCGCGATGGAGCGTGCACTTGAGTACATGGATCTGACACCAAATACACCCCTGAGCAATATTTCTGTCGATAAAGTATTTATTGGCTCATGTACTAATAGTCGCATTGAAGATATGCGCGCTGCAGCTAAAGTAGTGGATCGTTTGGGTAAAAAGGTTGCTTCTAATGTAAAGCTAGCTTTGGTTGTGCCCGGATCTGGATTAGTGAAGGCTCAAGCAGAGCGCGAGGGCTTAGATCGTGTATTCAAGGCAGCTGGTTTTGAATGGCGTGAGCCGGGATGCTCAATGTGCTTGGCTATGAATGCGGATCGACTTGAGCCAGGAGAGCGCTGCGCATCCACCTCAAATCGTAACTTTGAGGGACGTCAAGGTAATGGTGGAAGAACGCATTTAGTGAGTCCAGCTATGGCTGCTGCTGCAGCGATCGAGGGCCACTTTGTTGATATTCGTAAGATTTCTTAAGGGTATACCGTGTCTAAATTCACATCAATGTCGATGATTAAAAAATTAACTATCGTAGCAATTGCTGGTGTAGTTCTATCGGCCTGCAGCAACATGATGGAAGGTCTTGGCAAAGATATGCAAACGATGGGTAACTCCATGGGCGGTAGCAATACAAGTAACAATAATCAGTCCCAGACCAAGGGTAAGGACGTTATTGTTACTCCAGTGAAATAAGTGCAACAACGCAGTTCATAGTCGGATCAAGTCAAAGACAACATGGAAAAATTTACGGTTTACAAAGGTTTGGTAGCCCCGCTTAATCGCGAGAACGTCGATACCGATGCCATCATTCCAAAGCAATTTTTAAAATCTATTAAGAAAACAGGTTTTGGCCAAAACCTATTTGACGAATGGCGCTACCTCGATCACGGTGAACCTGGCCAAGACTGCAGTACCCGCCCAGTAAATCCGGATTTTGTATTGAATCAACCGCGCTATAAAGGTGCAGGCATTTTGTTGGCTCGTAAAAACTTTGGTTGTGGCAGCTCGCGTGAGCATGCCCCTTGGGCTTTGGATCAATTCGGCTTCAGAGCCGTGATTGCCCCTAGTTTTGCCGATATTTTCTACAATAATTGCTTCAAAAACGGACTTTTGCCGATTGTGCTGTCTGAAATTCAGGTAGATCATTTATTTAATGAAACCCTTGCATTTAATGGTTACCAGCTCACGATCGATCTAGAGGCTCAGCAAGTTATTACCCCGGATGGCAAGGCTTACAGCTTTGATGTCGCTCCTTTCAGGAAGCATTGCCTTATCAATGGTTTAGACGATATTGGCTTAACCCTGCAACATGCAGATAAAATCAAGGCTTATGAGGCTGAGCGCATCCTAAAGATGCCTTGGCTTGCGACACAACTGCCGTAGTTTTATAGAGTTAAAGGCCTTTCATGAAAATTGCAGTCCTACCGGGCGATGGTATCGGCCCGGAAATCGTTGCTGAAGCCGTAAAAGTATTAAACGCGCTAGGCCCTAAATTTGACCTCGAGATAGCCCCTGTAGGTGGCGCTGCTTATGATGAGGCGGGCCATCCTTTGCCGCCGGCAACTTTGGAGTTGG
Source organism: Polynucleobacter sinensis (assembly GCF_001595985.1). GTDB lineage: Bacteria > Pseudomonadota > Gammaproteobacteria > Burkholderiales > Burkholderiaceae > Polynucleobacter > Polynucleobacter sinensis. The sequence goes on along the minus strand of NZ_LOJJ01000003.1, from coordinate 364,405 downwards.
CTAAGAAGGCTGATGCAATCTTGTTTGGCGCTGTTGGTGACTGGAAGTATGACACCTTGCCACGTGAACATCGTCCAGAACAGGCTATCTTGGGCCTGCGAAAGCACTTAGAGTTATTTGCTAACTTTAGGCCTGCCATTTGTTACGACGAATTAACGGCTGCATCAAGCCTAAAGGCGGAGATTGTTGGTGGTCTCGATATTTTGATCATTCGCGAACTGAATGGCGATATCTATTTTGGTCAGCCACGTGGCATTCGCACTTCAGAATTACCTTTATTTAAAGGTGCCCGCGAAGGCTTTGACATGATGCACTATAGCGAGCCAGAAGTGGAGCGCATAGGCAGAGTCGCCTTTGAAGCAGCGCGTAAGCGTGGCAAAAAGGTGTGTAGTGTTGATAAAGCCAATGTTCTTGAGACATCACAACTTTGGCGCGAGGTCATGATTCGGGTTGCAAAGGATTATCCAGATGTCGAGTTGTCACACATGTATGTAGATAATGCTGCGATGCAGTTAGTGAAGGCGCCAAAGGCGTTCGATGTAGTTGTTACCGGTAATCTTTTTGGCGATATTCTCTCCGATGAAGCTGCAATGCTGACTGGCTCTATCGGCATGTTGCCATCGGCATCCTTAGATAAAAACAATAAAGGCTTGTATGAGCCAAGTCATGGTTCTGCGCCTGATATTGCTGGCAAAGGGATTGCAAACCCTTTAGCAACGATTTTGTCTGCCGCAATGATGTTGCGCTACTCATTAGGCATGCCCACCGAAGCAGATCGGATTGAGGCCGCAGTACAAAAAGTACTGTCGCAAGGTTTACGTACGGCTGATATTTATACCGAGGGTACGAAAAAAGTTTCAACCGTAGAGATGGGTGATGCGGTTGTCGCAGCACTCTCTAAATAAAACATCACACTAAATAGATAGTTGAACAACATGGCAAATACGAAAACACCATTGGTAGGCTTAGTTGGCTGGCGCGGCATGGTCGGTAGCGTTCTCATGGAGAGAATGTTGGCTGAAAAAGATTTTGATTTGATTGAGCCAGTTTTTTTTAGTACAAGCCAAGCTGGTGGTCAGGTGCCATTGCTCAACGGTCAAAAGGTAGCTAAGAGCGAAACTGCATTACAAGATGCCAATGATATTCAGGCTTTGTCGCGTTGCGACATTATTTTGACCTGTCAGGGCGGCGATTACACCAACGATATTTTTCCTAAACTTCGCGGTGCAGGATGGCAGGGTCACTGGATTGATGCAGCCAGTGCATTGCGCATGAAGGAAGATGCGGTCCTCATTTTGGATCCAGTAAATCGTCCCGTCATTGATAAGGCTTTGGCCGCAGGTGGAAAAAATTGGATTGGTAGTAACTGCACAGTCAGCCTGATGATGATGGCTATGGGTGGCTTGGTCAAAGCCGATATGGTTGAGTGGATCAGCGCAATGACTTATCAGGCCGCTTCTGGTGCTGGTGCCCAAAATATGCGTGAATTACTCTTACAGATGGGCGCATTGCGTGACAGTGTAGCTACTGAGTTAGCAGATCCATCTTCATGGATTTTGGATATTGATCGCAAAATCACTGAGACCTTACGCTCACCAGATTTTCCAAAGAAAAACTTCCGCAACACTCCATTAGCCGGTAGCTTAATTCCGTGGATTGACGTACCAGTTGAGAATGGCCAGACAAAAGAAGAGTGGAAGGGTGGGGCCGAGTTCAATAAGATTTTAGGTCGCCCTGCATTTAGAACTCCAGGAAGCATTCCGATTGATGGATTATGTGTTCGTGTTGGTGCCATGCGCTGCCATTCACAAGGTTTGACGGTAAAGTTGAAAAAGGATATTCCACTAAAAGAGATCGAATCCATTTTGGCTAACGATAACCAGTGGGTGAAAGTCGTGCCTAATGATCGCGAAACCACCGAGCGTGATTTATCTCCAGCTGCGGTGAGTGGCACCTTGACTGTGCCGATTGGTCGCCTGCACAAGATGGCGATGGGGCCCGAGTATCTCGCTGCATTTACTGTTGGGGATCAACTCCTGTGGGGTGCTGCAGAGCCTTTACGTCGCATGCTCCGCATCTTGCTTGAGCACTAATGTTCCGTAATAGCCAAATTCAGCTTACAAAGCTGCTTTGCTTATTTTGGCTAAGCTGGGCATTTTCTGCTGGTGCAATATCGCTTGGTCCCCCTAGACTTTTATCCAAGGCAGGTGAACTCCTTAGGGTAGAGTTTCCGATTAAGGTAGGCGCTGATGAACAAGGCGCCCTAGCTAGTCTTCAAGCCAGCATTTCAAATAAAGCTTCTTATGATCGTTTGGGGATATCTAAAAAAGTTTTAGAGTTCAATCCGCAGGCGATGATCTATCGCAATCAGCAAGATCGGTTGATGGTATTGGTGGAAACGGTTGAAGCCCTGCCGGTTACTGATGATCCATTTGTGGATATTTTATTAAGCCTTAATTGGTCTGCTGGCAGCATAACCAAGGTCTACACGCTTCTTTTGGGTGATGTGCAGAAAATTTCTGTTAAACCAGGCCAAACTCTTTCTGAGATAGCGGCGCAATTGGCGCCTCAGTTAGACGGCGCTTCACTAGATCAAACTATGATGGCCTTATTTAAGGCAAACCCTGATGCGTTTGCTAGTGGCAGCATCAATCGTCTCGATGCTGGTGCGCAGTTAAATAAACCAAGCCAAGCTTTATTGCGCTCCATTAGTCCGGTAGAAGCCAGTCAGTTTGTAGCTGAGGCAAATGCACAGTGGCAAGCTGACCATACATCTAAAGCGAATTCACTGGCTAATTCTGCTTCAGGAAAGAGTGGTGAGGAAGCTCCTGCTAAAGATCGATTAAAAATTGGCTCTAACGCCGAGGGAAGTATTGAGGAGCGACGCTATGCCGAGGATTTAGTTGCTCAAGAAAAGGCCTTGGAGCAAACTCGTGCTCGAGTGGCTGAGTTGGAGAAAAATATTGCCGACTTGCAACGCCTACTTGATCAGTCTAAAGGCAAGCCAACAGTCCAAAATGTCCAATCTAATTTCCTTGGTCTTAGTAGCTTCGCCCCGGCCATCTTAACTTTATTGTTAATGGGGCTGACTGGGCTTTTATTGTGGTTCTTGGCAAAGAATGCTCGTCGCTCAGAGACACGTGACTTTTCAAGAGTGCATTATTCAGCCCACGCTGCAAATCCAGTCGAATCTACTCAAAAAACCGCAATGCCAGAGCGTGCGAAAGCCTTATTTGCTGGCATTGATCTTGATTTAAATCCCGTCAAAAAATCTCAAACAGTTCACAGCATTCAGCCTAATCCATTAGCCGATGCATTGAGGGTTAAGCTAAATTTAGCGCGCGCCTACATCACGATTGAGGATTTTTCGGCGGCGCGTAAATCACTGCAAGAGATTATTCAGGCAGGGGGTTCAATTGATCCCGTAATAACGCTTGAAGCTCAGGGTTTATTAACAGAGCTTTCAAAACGGGGAAATTAAGGCAATTTCATGCGTATTGCCTTAGGACTTCAATATGATGGCACCCCTTATTCTGGGTGGCAATCGCAAGTTAATCAAAGCACCATACAGGACGAATTAGAGAACGCTATCACCGCCTTTGTCGGGATTGATGGAGTCAAATCAAATCCTATTCGCGTCATTACTGCAGGCCGAACAGATGCTGGTGTTCATGCTTTGGGTCAAGTGGTGCACTTTGATGTGAACGTAGAACGTGAGAATTGGTCTTGGGTTAGGGGGGTCAACTCTTTTTTACCTGAATCGATTGTGGTTAATTGGGCGCAACCAGTTTCAGAAAATTTCAGTGCCCGTTATTCTGCCTTTGAGCGCACTTACATTTATGCATTGCATGCGGGGCCATGCCGTTCACCAATGGTTGCATCTCGCGCAGGTTATTTGATGCTTCCTGAAAATCAGTGGTTTGATGTGGCTGCTATGGAGACTGCTGCGAAATGTTTAATCGGTGAGCATGATTTCACCTCATTTCGTTCTTCTGAGTGTCAAAGTAAGACACCTATTAAGACGATTAATTCCATCGAAATCTTTTCTGATGAGCCCTGGCTCTATTTCAAGATTAAGGGAAATGCATTTTTGCATCATATGGTCCGAAATTTAGTGGGAAGTTTTCTGCAAATTGGCGTTCGTAGGCAGTCATCTCAGTGGATGTCCGAGGTTTTAGAGGCAAAGGATCGCAGTATTGCGGCTCCCACTTTTTCACCTGCTGGCTTGTATTTGGCTCAAATTGCCTATCCAGAAGAATTTCATATTCCTCAGCCTTGGCTGGGTAATTCATGGTTGCCCAAATACCTTCTTTGATTAAGCTTAGGTTGCATCTGGTCTAAAGCCTTATCATTCCATCATGGGCTTACTTACCTACTCTGCAAATCGAACTCGGATTAAGATCTGCGGCCTAAGAACGCCTGCAGATATCGATTCAGCCGTAGCGGCCGGAGTTGATGCTGTGGGCTTTGTCTTTTATCCGCCAAGCCCAAGAGCGGTAACCCCCAATATCGCCGCCTCATTGATTTCTAGGCTTCCTGCCGGGGTTGATGCCGTTGGACTTGTTGTCAATGCATCTGACGCTCAATTTGAAGCTATCAGAGCTGTGGCACCGATCACTTTGTGGCAATTTCATGGGGATGAACCGCCTGCAGTCTGCCAGCGCTTAGCTCAAGGTCAGCCCTGGATCAAAGCGGCTAGGGTGGGGGGACAATTCGCTTATGACGATTTTTCCATACAATATAGCCAAGCAAATGCCTTTTTGCTCGATGCCCTGGTTGAAGGGTATGGTGGCGGAGGCGTTCCTTTTGATTGGCAGGGGATTCCGCAAGAATGGATAAGCGCAAACGCGCCTCGGGTCGTTTTGAGTGGTGGATTGAACGCGCACAACGTGGGCGAAGCAATTACACGCCTTCATCCTTGCGCAGTTGACGTCTCTAGTGGCGTAGAAATTAGCAAGGGCATTAAAGATCCTGTATTGATGAAGCAGTTTATTGAGGCAGTACGCATCGCAGATGCAACTCCATCACCCTAATATTTGCAGTTCTAATCAAAAGAGGTAGCTATGTACGATAAGCCAGATGCAAGAGGGCACTTCGGTCCTTATGGTGGCGTATTTGTTTCTGAAACATTGATGTTTGCTTTGGATGAGCTCAAAGAGGCTTATGCAAAGTATCAGCATGACCCAGAGTTTTTAGAAGAATTTCATTACGAGTTAAAACACTTCGTTGGTCGTCCATCACCAATTTATCATGCCAAGCGTTGGAGTGAAATGCTTGGCGGTGCTCAGATCTATCTCAAGCGTGAAGACTTAAACCATACTGGCGCACACAAAATTAATAATGTGATCGGTCAGGCCATGCTTGCTAAGCGAATGGGTAAGCCTCGCATTATTGCTGAGACGGGAGCAGGGCAGCATGGTGTCGCTACTGCAACGATTTGCGCTCGATTTGGTTTGGATTGCACTGTCTATCAAGGTGCAGTTGATGTTGCTCGTCAAGCGCAGAATGTATTCCGTATGAAACTGCTTGGCGCAAAAGTAGTTCCTGTGGAGTCTGGAACAAAGACGCTAAAGGATGCTTTAAATGAAGCAATGCGCGACTGGGTTACTAATGTTGATAACACCTTCTACATTATTGGAACGGTAGCTGGCCCACATCCATACCCGATGATGGTACGGGATTTTCAGAGTGTTATTGGTGAAGAGTGCAAAGTGCAGATGCCTGAAATGACTGGTCGTCAGCCGGACTACGTATTGGCTTGTGTTGGCGGTGGATCAAATGCGATGGGCATCTTCCATCCTTATATTGACTATCCAGAGGTCAAATTGATTGGTGTAGAAGCTGCTGGTCACGGTTTGAACAGTGGCCTCCATTCTGCTGCGCTTTGTGTTGGTAAGCCCGGCGTATTGCATGGCAACCGCACCTATCTTTTGCAGGATGAGAATGGCCAAATTTCTGAGACGCACTCTGTCTCTGCAGGCATGGACTATCCAGGTGTTGGGCCTGAGCATGCCTGGTTAAAAGATTCTGGTCGTGCAGAGTATGTTGCAATCACAGATGAGGAGGCTCTCAAAGCATTCCATGATTGCTGTCGCATTGAAGGCATTATTCCTGCGCTCGAATCCTCCCACGCGATTGCTTATGCTTGTAAGTTGGCTGCAACACTTCCAAAAGATCAAACTATTTTGGTGAACCTATCCGGTCGCGGTGATAAAGATATGCACACCGTAGCGCAAGCAACCGGATCAGAGGGTTAAGCTTCACTATTCAAATCAGAATTATTAATCACGAACTGTTATGTCAAAAATTACCACTCTTTTTCAAGAGTTAAAAACATCTGGCAAGAAGGGCCTCATTCCTTTTATTACCGCTGGTGATCCAGATCCAAAGTTAACAGTAGAGTTAATGCATGCAATGGTTCGTGGTGGTGCAAACATTATTGAGCTTGGAGTGCCTTTTTCTGATCCAATGGCAGATGGCCCCGTCATTCAGCGTTCATCAGAGCGAGCCCTTGCTTTAGGTGTCACCTTGCATGGTTGCCTGGACATGGTGAAAGAATTTCGGAAAAATGATGCCAACACTCCAGTGGTGCTAATGGGCTACGCCAATCCAGTCGAGCAAATGGGGGCAGAGCGCTTTGCAATTGAAGCTAAAGCGGCCGGTGTGGATGGTGTTTTGATTGTGGATTACCCTCCAGAGGAATGCGTGGACTTTGCTGCTCGTATGCGGATTGCGGGCGTTGACCCCATCTTCCTTCTGGCGCCTACTTCATCACCTTTACGTATAAAAGAGGCTGCCAAAATAGCTTCTGGTTATATATATTACGTTTCTATGCGTGGGGTCACGGGAGCTTCCCACCTCAATACTCAGGATGTCGCCAGCATCATCCCTAAAATTCGTGAGGAGACCCCCATCCCGATTGCCGTGGGATTTGGCATCAATGATGCTGAAAGTGCTCGTACAGTGTCAAAAACAGCAGATGCAGTCGTCATTGGCAGTCGAATTATTCGCATTTTGGAGGATGCTGCCCCAGGTCAAGCGGTACAATCACTTGAAAACTTCATACGTGAAATTCGCGTCGCTTTAGATAGTTAATGCACTGGATAGTTGAAAACTGATGAGCTGGATTGATAAATTATTACCCCCACAAATCCAACATACGGATCCTGCGAACCGTAAATCGGTTCCTGAGGGCTTATGGGTAAAGTGCCCCAGCTGCGAAACTGTTCTGTATAGCACGGATATCGAAGCTAACTTATCTGTTTGCCCTAAATGCAGTCACCATATGCGTATCGGCGCTCGTCAGCGTCTTGATAGCTTATTAGATCCTAAGGGGCGATATGAGATTGGTGCAGATATTTATCCAACTGACCCTCTCAAATTTAAAGATTCGAAGAAATATCCTGACCGTATCAAAGAGGCCAATGATGCCTCTGGCGAATCTGAGGCGCTAATTGTGTTGGGCGGAAAGATTGAAAGTATCCCTGTTGTAGCTGCCTGTTTTGAGTTTCAGTATATGGGGGGCTCGATGGGTTCGGTAGTTGGCGAGCGTTTTGCCCGTGGAGTTCAAGAGGCGATAGCTAAGAAGTGTGCCTTCATTTGTATTACTGCTACTGGTGGTGCGCGCATGCAGGAGAGCCTGCTCTCACTGTTTCAGATGGCTAAAACCAATTCGATGCTTACCTTACTCTCTAAAAAAGGTTTGCCATATATCAGTGTTTTAACCGATCCCACTATGGGCGGAATCTCCGCCAGCTTCGCTTTTATGGGCGATGTGGTGATGGCTGAACCCAAGGCATTAATTGGCTTTGCGGGACCCCGCGTCATCGAACAAACTGTTCGCGAAAAATTGCCAGAGGGCTTTCAACGTTCTGAGTTCTTGATGCAAAAGGGTGGCATTGACATGATTGTTGACCGTCGTCAAATGCGCGGAGAAATTGCCCGTTTATTGGCGCTGCTCCAGCAGTTACCAGAACCTGCAATTGCGGGTGGCGCGGCTGTTTAGGCGCTTGAGTACCTCACACCAACCCCCCATTCTTTTTTCTAGCCTCTCGGCCTGGCTTGCCTACCTGGAGACCGCCCATCCTGTCGGCATTGACATGGGGCTTGAGCGTATTTCTCGAGTTAAAGAAGCTCTAGGTCTTCATTTTGACTGCCCAGTAATTACCGTAGCTGGAACCAATGGCAAGGGCTCAACCTGCGCCTACTTAGAAAGTATTTTGCTGGCATCTGGTTATAAGGTCGGCTGCCATATGTCACCCCATCTGATCTCGTTTAATGAGCGTGCACGCATCAATGGCGAAGAGGTGAAGGACGGCCTTTTACTTGAGCACTTTACCGCTGTAGAAAACGCTAGGGTGAGCTTAGTTGATGCGCCGACTCTCACCTATTTTGAATTTACCACCTTAGCAATCATGCATTTATTTTCGAATTCGAATTTAGATGCGGTAGTTCTAGAGGTGGGAATGGGTGGGCGCCTAGACGCAGTCAACATAGTAGATGCTGATTGTGCAATTGTGACCAGTATTGATATTGATCACGCGGACTTTTTAGGTGGTACACGTGAAGCTATTGGCTTGGAAAAAGCGGGGATTTTTCGTGCAGGTGCGATTGCAGTTTGCGGTGATCCTGTGCCACCACAATCCTTAATTGATTATGCGGATAAGTTAGGTTGTGATCTATGGTTACAGGGGCGTGATTACAATTTTCAAGGCGATAAACAGCAGTGGGGTTGGGCGGGGCGCCAGAAGCGTTTCAGTGGGTTGGGGTATCCAGCTTTACGTGGCGCCAATCAAATTTTGAATGCTTCTGCGGTTATCGCAGCATTGATGGCTCTTCATCAGCGTCTTCCCGTAAGCGCTCAGGATATTCGGAATGGTTTTGCCTTAGTAGAGCTGCCTGGCCGTTTCCAGGTTCTCCCTGGCCAACCTACTGTGGTGCTTGATGTTGCTCATAATCCTCATGCGGCTGCCACTCTTGGCCAGGGCTTGGATAAGATGGGTTTTCACCCATACACCTATGCTATTTTCGGGGCTATGGCTGACAAGGATATCGCCGGGGTGATTAAGCCCTTGCTCAATGCGGTCGATTTTTGGTTTTGTACGGATTTGCCAACAGCAAGAGCGGCCAGCGCTCAAGACCTGTCCCTTAAGCTCCAAGAGTTGGGTGTGGCGGTCAAGAACGGTGAGGATGGCGGTATTGAATGCTTCCCGGACCCCGCAGCCGCATATCAAAAAGCACTATCCAAAGCCGGTGAGGGTGATAGAATTGTGATCTTCGGATCCTTCTATACCGTTGCCGGCGTAATGGCTTATCGAAACAACCAGGCGCATTGATCCATGATTCGTTTACCAAAGCTTTTTAAGCGAAACCTAGATACTGAAGACCTTGATCAAGGTTCGGTAAGGAGTCGTCGCACTGTTAATAAGTTGGCCCCTAGAAGTTTTCAAAGGGCCCAGGAAAGCGAAGAGCTTGCCTTAACCGAAGATCCAGAACAACAACGTGCGCGCCATCGGCTGATAGGTGCAAGTGTGTTGGTTCTCATTGCCGTCGTTGGTCTACCGCGCATCTTGGATAACACACCTAAATCTGTCAGCAATGATATCGCCGTTAATATCGTAACCAGCCTACCAACCACTAACGCTGCTTCTCCAGTCGTGGAGGAGAAGATCAAGCCTGCGACGTCACCAGAGTTGCCTCCCAAGGAAAAAGAAATTGCCCCTAAAGAGGCCGCCGCCGCACCTGCAACTGAAGCGAAGTCAGAGCTTAAAACAGACACAAAGTCAGCCCCATCACCAACTAAGTCCAGCACTATTGGTTTAGCCGCTGGCGAAGAGGTTGTTGCAGCTCCTGCCGCCAAAGTCAAAGCCGAAGAGGTCCCCAAGAAATTAGCTGGATCGGGTAAGTATGTTATTCAGATTGGCGCTTTCGCCTCCGAGGAGCGTGCTAAAGGGTGGATTGCCAAAATGAAGGATCAAAAGATTCCAAATTATGTGATCAATAAAACTGGATCAGATGGCGTTAAGTTGTATGTATTACGTGCTGGACCGTTTGCTGATAAAGAGGCGGCAGAGGCTGCGGAGAAAAAAGTTAAGGCAATGGGCTTATCTCCACGGCTTGTTGAGGTGGGCACACCCTAATGGAATATTTATCCACCCTAAATTTAACAACGGTGGATTATTTCACCTTGGTAGTCTTGCTGGTTTCCGCATTGGTTGGTATTTCTCGCGGCTTATTTAAAGAGGTGTTAGCTCTTGCATCCTGGTTTGTTGCGGCATGGGTTTCCTATCATTACACCAACTACCTTGCTACTGAATGGCTATCTACTTTTCATATTGATGAGCTCTTAAGTTTAGGTGTGAGTTTCTTGATCTTGTTTATCTTGTCGCTGATCATCTGCGGTTTGCTTGGTAATGTGATTCAAAAAATTATTCTATCTGCCGGCTTGAGTATGACCGACCGTTTTTTAGGGCTGGTATTTGGTTTAGTTCGTGGCGGCTTGGTTGTTGTAGTAATGGCGACTTTGGCGGCCCTAACACCGATACCTCAAAGTGTTGCCTGGCAGAAAGCTATTACGCGTCCTGCGATTGATATGGCAACAGGTCTAATCAAGGGATGGCTACCAGCTGACTGGGCCAAACAATTGGGCGACGCAATGCCTAAAATTACACCAACAGTTACACCTTCATTGACAATAGGGATCTAGGCTTATGTGCGGCGTCGTTGGAACAGTTTCCCACTCCCCGGTTAATCAACTTTTATATGACGCATTACTGCTCTTGCAGCATCGTGGTCAGGATGCGGCTGGTATTGCGACAATGAATGGCAATTCATTCACTATGCACAAAGCCAATGGTTTAGTGCGCGATGTATTTAGAACTCGTAATATGCGTAGCCTAGTTGGCAATGCTGGAATCGGGCAAGTACGCTACCCAACTGCTGGCTCAGCAAGTAGCGAGGAAGAGGCGCAACCCTTTTATGTTAGCGCTCCATACGGAATCATTTTGGCTCATAACGGTAATTTGACAAATGCGCCAAGCTTGCGTGTTGAGATGGCGTATCGTGATCGTCGTCACATTAATACCAGCTCTGATACGGAAGTATTGTTAAATGTCTTAGCAGATGAGTTGCAAAAAGAAACCAATAGTGCCGCCTTAGATGAGGGCGCAATGTTTAACGCGGTAACTGGCGTTACCAAACGCGTTAAGGGCTCTTATGCAGTAGTTTCCTTGATTGCTGGTTACGGTTTATTAGCATTTCGTGACCCATTTGGAATTCGCCCTTTGTGTATTGGACGCATTGACACGCCCAAGGGTCCAGAGTGGATGGTCGCCTCCGAGTCTGTAGCTCTTGAAGGTCTTGGTTTTACATTTGTTCGCGACGTTAATCCAGGCGAAGCAATTTATATCGATTTAGACGGAAATTTCTATTCTCGCCAATGTGTTGTAGACGCAGTGCTTACGCCATGTATTTTTGAATATGTTTATATGGCTCGCCCAGACTCCACTATTGATGGAGTTACTGTCTATAACGTGCGCATGCGCATGGGTGACTATCTTGCTGAGAAGATTCGAAAGGAAACGATTCCTGGTGAAATCGATGTAGTCATGCCGATACCAGATTCAAGCCGCCCAGCCGCTATGCAGGTGGCAAAACGTTTAGGGGTGGATTACCGCGAAGGCTTCTTTAAAAATCGTTATATCGGTAGAACATTCATCATGCCTGGCCAAGCCGTACGTAAAAAGTCCGTGCGCCAGAAGCTCAATGCAATGCGAATTGAGTTCAAGGATAAAACGGTATTAATTGTGGATGACTCTATTGTTCGCGGAACTACATCTTTTGAGATTGTTCAGATGGCGAGAGAGTCAGGTGCTAAAAAAGTAATCTTTGCTTCGGCAGCTCCTCCTGTACGCTTTCCGAATGTCTATGGAATTGATATGCCGACGCGCAGCGAATTGGTTGCCTATGGCAGGACCGATGATGAGATTAATAAGATGATTGGCGCTGATCAGCTGATTTATCAGAGTGTTGAAGATATGAAGCAGGCGGTCAAGGATATCAACCCCAATATTCAGAATTTTGAGGCATCTTGTTTTGATGGGCATTACATCACTGGCGATATCAATGATTCGTATTTGGATGCTTTGGAGGCTGCTCGGAATAGCTCTGAAGCAAAGGCCGACCGTCAACGTGATTCCAGTGATTTTGCTCGCTCACAATTACATTTGCACTTGGCCACCGAAGACTAAAAACAACGCCAGATTTCCTCAGGCCATCAAGCCTGAGGCAAATTGCTAATTCAGTGTCAAAATAGCGGTATGAAGAGTAAAAATACCCGTAAAAAACCAGATTTTTCAAAACTAGCACTAGAAACCATTGCTGTTCGTGCTGGAACTCGTCGTACTGCCGAATTCCAAGAGCATTCTGAGGCGATGTTTTTAACTTCGAGTTTTTGTTTCGATAGTGCAGAGCTTGCTGCTGATGGGTTTGCTCATGCAGATCAAGGCTTTATTTACTCGCGCTTTACCAATCCTACTGTAAGCATGTTTCAGGACAGGTTAGCCGCCCTTGAGGGTGGTGAGGCCTGCATTGCAACCTCATCTGGTATGGCTGCGATTTTGACCATGGCGATGTCACATCTTCAGGCTGGCGACCATGTAGTTTGCTCACGCTCAGTATTTGGCGCAACCATACAATTATTTAGCAATATCTTAGGTCGTTTTGGCATTACTACTACCTATGTAGATTTAGCCGATACCAAGGCCTGGCAGAACGCAGTCCAAGAAAATACCAAACTATTTTATTTGGAAACCCCATCTAACCCCTTAACAGAGATCGCAGATATTAAAGCTATCTCTAAGATTGCAAAAAAAGCTAAAGCATTGTTTGCTGTAGATAACTGCTTTTGCACTCCGGCATTACAAAAACCTTTATCTTTGGGTGCTGATGTGGTGATCCATTCAGCAACAAAGTATCTCGATGGTCAGGGCCGCGTTGTTGGAGGCGCTATTGTTGGTAGCAACGACTTCGTTATGGGGAAGGTTTTTCCATATGTGAGAACAGCGGGGCCAACACTTTCCGCTTTTAATGCTTGGGTTTTTCTTAAAGGCTTAGAAACACTGGAATTGCGCATGAAGCAGCAAAGTCAAAATGCCTTAGCAATTGCTCAGTGGTTGGAAAAGCAACCCGGTGTTGAGCGTGTTTATCACCCCGGTCTTAAGTCTCATCCGCAACATGCTTTGGCTAAACGTCAGCAAAAAGAGGGTGGGGCAATCTTGTCCTTTACTTTAAAGGGCGGAAAGAAGGCTGCATTTAAATTGATTAATCAGACTCGGATTTGTTCTATTACCGCCAACTTAGGTGACACTCGAACAACAATCACCCATCCTGCGACAACAACTCACTGCAGGGTGAGTCCTGAAGCCCGAAAAATAGCAGGCATAACGGATGGCCTCGTTCGCATTGCTGTTGGACTTGAAAATGTTAATGATTTAAAAAATGATTTGATTGGTGGACTGCGTAAGTAGATGGGTTTTTCGGATGCGACCCAATTCTGGAATGAGCGCTTCAATAAGGAGGAGTTCATTTTCGGAAAGGATCCGAATGAATATCTAGTTTCACAATCCAATCCCCATTTAAAAGCTGGCGATTCAGTTCTTTGCATTGCCGATGGAGAAGGGCGTAATGGCGTCTGGCTTGCTAAGCAAGGTATGCATGTGTCCGGATTCGATGTATCGGATATCGCCTTAAATAAAGCGAAGCAATGGGCGATTGATAATCAAGTCAGCATTGATTATTCCTTGTGCGATAGTGATGGATATCACTGGCAGATCAATGCGTATGACGCCATTGTTGCAATTTTTATTCAGTTTGCAGACCCAGCAATGCGCGCTCGTATATTTAAGCAAGTCTATTTATCCCTTAAGCCGGGTGGAATTTTTATTTTGCAAGGTTATACGCCAAAGCAACTTCAATACAAGACTGGTGGCCCATCTTTAATTGAGCACTTGTATACAGAAGAAATGATTCGCGAACTGGCTCAAGAATTCAAGATTCTCGATCTGCGTTGCTATGAGAAGGAATTATCTGAAGGCGCAAGACATGCGGGAATGTCGGCGCTTTTGGGTTTGACGGCACAGAAGTAGTATTAAATGGATTCCTGAAATCTTCTTGGGTCATTAATTGGCCTCAAGGGCATGATATGAATTTGACTACCATCGAATTCAATATGCATCAGCTTGCCGCATTCTATATTGAGTCTTTTGATCTCTGCGGATGAGGCTTCCCACTCAACAGTGTTCTGACTATCCTGAATACGAAATTGCGTAACTGCGATTTGACCAAGGCTGCTCATTGTTTCAACGATTGCTGGAATGCTGGTGCTTGTGGGGTAATTATGTACACTCAAGCCGCTTTGAGGAATAACCCAAGCTACTCGAACATTGGGTGGTATTTTCCCCTTGTCCACTACGGGAAATTTTTCTCCGCAGCCATCCCAACTTAAGCTCCCGGCATTAAAGACGCCATGGAACATATTTCTGATACCTACGAGCTCTGCTACTCTGGAGTTACGAGGCCTTTGGAATAGAGCTCGAGGGCTTGATGTTTGAAGGCTAATCCCTTTATCAATTACGGTAATACGATCTGCCAGCAAGTCGGCTTCCCGCAAATCATGAGTCACCATGAGAATGGGAATATTTAAGTCTCTTCGTAGATCGGCTAATGTCTTGTATAGACTCTGACGTGTTGGTGCATCGATTGCAGAGAAGGGTTCATCAAGCAAAAGCACTTTGGGTTTTCTTGCGAGGGCTCTTGCTAATGCAACCCGTTGTTGTTGACCGCCAGAGAGTTGATTGGGCATTCTGTTGGCTAAATCGGATATACCCATTTGATCTAACCAGCGAAGTGCTGTGGCTTGGCGTTCATTTTTACTCAATCCAGAATTTTGGAGTGGTATACAGACATTCTCCAAGCTGGTGAGGTGAGGAAAAAGGGCATATTGTTGAAAGAGAAATCCGCAAGACCTTGTGGCAGCATCAAGGCATTGGCTTACGCCATTGAATTCATCACCTTGAAACCATACTTGAGAGTCGCACTCGATGAGTCCGAAGCTGGCTTGTCTTAAGCCCGCAATTGTTCTTAATACTGTAGTTTTTCCGCTACCAGATGGGCCTACCAATGCATGTAACTCACCAGGGGCACATTCGAGATTTACCTGGATTGGCATGGGTAGGGCCTGAGCTAGCTTAATTTTGAGCATTAAACCCTTCCTCCGCGCCCATTGGTGGGATTGCGGCCGAAGACTCCATACGATATTCCTATGGCCAGCAGGGAGATAACCAGCAATAGGAGGGCAAGCGCCCCAGCCCCGGTAGTATCGAAGCTCTGAACCTTGTCATAAATTGCAATGGAAACAGTTTTTGTGTCACCAGGTATGGCGCCTCCAACCATGAGCACTACTCCGAACTCTCCAAGGGTATGGGCAAAAGTGAGTACGGCAGCACTGGTAATTCCACGCCAAGCTAGAGGCAGCTCAATGAGTCGAAATATTTGCCAGTTGCCTAGACCGCTGACTTGAGCAGCTTCGCGAATTTCGGGGTTGATGGCTTCAAATGCGCGCTGTATCGGCTGTATAGCAAATGGTAGATTGACAATGAGTGAGGCAATAAGAATGCCAAGAAATGAGAACACCAGGGGAATACCCAAAAAGGTCTTTCCGCTAAAGCCCACTAAAAAATAGTAACCTAGGACGGTGGGAGGCAAAACCAAGGGCAGGGCTAATAGCGCCTCTAACCATGGGCGACTTTTATTTAATTTGACAAGCTTGTGGGCTACCCATATTCCCGGGGGCAATATAAGTACCACAGTCCAAAACGCAAGCTTGAGCGACAGCAGAATTGCATCTATATCCATTTATTTGGATTGTATTGTGTTTGTGACTAGGGTATCTCACTATATAAAGATTCAAGTCTTCGAGGTTCAATATATGCATGTATACGCATATATGCTTATAGGGCAATGAATAGTAAAGCAAAAGTAAAGCAGGCAACCAAGAATCTTTCCGCAAAAGAGATGGAGAAGGTGTTTATTGGGGTTGCTGAATATTTCAATGTTTTATCTGAGCCATCGCGCCTCCGCATTATGTATGCCGTTTGTGGCGGTGAGAAATCTGTCAGCGAAGTGCTCAAACTGTGCGGGTCAAGTCAAGCAAATGTTTCCCGCCATCTTTCAGCACTTTATAAGGCTGGAATACTGGTTAGGCGTAAAGAGGGGGCTACGGTCTATTACTCTATCGCCGATAGTGCGACAGTAGATATGTGTCAAGCAGTGTGCGCCAAGATAGCAGAGAGCTTGCATTAATTTTCTAATGTTTTCATTTCCTCAAGTAGAAATCAGATGACCAATAAGCAACTAGAGATTCATACAAAAGATATTTCAGTGATTGAAAAGCCCAGCAATCGCGCTCGCTTGGTTAGGGCTCCGGAACACTTTCTTTCTCAAGATTTGATCGCAGACATCAATGCCAATGGTTTGGATGAAAAGCGACGCGGCTTTTTGCGAAAAGGTTTTATGTCCGCTCTTGGTGGCGCAACTGCAAGTCTTGCGGCACCCTTTGCGATGGCGTCTGGCGAGGGAGACCCCGCAATTTTAGAAAAACAAGAGTGGCAAACAACTCTCGGTAAGAATGTGGCAACTATGCCATATGGCGTACCATCGATTTACGAGTCTAATTTAATTCGTCGTGAATCGCCAGGCTTAACGAGAGTATCAGCTGCTTCGGTTGCCTTTACGCCGCTGCAGGGTCTATTTGGAACCATCACCCCAAATGGCTTGCATTTTGAAAGACATCATCAAGGTTGGTATAACTTAAATCCTGAGACTCATCGTCTGATGATTAATG
The DNA here is from genome assembly GCF_001595985.1 of Polynucleobacter sinensis. Classification (GTDB taxonomy): domain Bacteria; phylum Pseudomonadota; class Gammaproteobacteria; order Burkholderiales; family Burkholderiaceae; genus Polynucleobacter; species Polynucleobacter sinensis. The sequence goes on along the minus strand of NZ_LOJJ01000003.1, from coordinate 347,505 downwards.
GCATGGTTAAAAATCCACGCGTCTTTACTATGAATGACTTGATGAGGCTGCCTTCGGTCTCGCGCACGCATTTTATTGAGTGCGGAGCCAATACTGGACTTGAATGGGGTAATGTTGCTGTACCGACGGTTCAATATACCCACGGCATGCTGTCTTGTTGCGAATTTACTGGCGTACCTTTGAAGGTGCTTCTTGACGAATGTGGCGCTGATTTGAGAAAGGGGAAATTTCTCCTTGCAGAAGGTGGTGATGGCTCTGGAATGACGCGCACTATTAATCTTGAAAGTTGCTTAGAGGACACGATTGTTGCTTGGGCAATGAATGGTGAGATGTTGCGTCCGGAAAATGGATTCCCACTTCGCTTAGTTGTACCTGGTGTTCAAGGCGTTAGCTGGGTTAAGTGGTTGCGTCGCCTCGAAGTTGGAGATATGGCATGGAACTCTAAAGATGAAGCCGTTCACTATATTGAACTCATGCCCAATGGCATTCATCGTCAATACGCCTCCATTCAAGAATGTAAATCTGTTATCACTACCCCATCAGGCGGGCAGCAATTGCTCGATAAGGGTTTTTATAACGTAAGCGGAATGGCTTGGTCAGGTCGTGGAAAGATAAAGCGTGTTGATGTCTCATTTGATGGTGGAAACAATTGGCGTACTGCAAGACTAGAAACGCCTATCCTGACTAAGTCGATCACGCGTTTTAATATCGATTGGATCTGGGATGGTTCTCCTGCGATTCTTCAATCGCGTGCGATGGATGAAACTGGCTATATTCAGCCATCTATTAAGGCACTTCGTGATGTTCGTGGAACGCGTTCGATTTACCATAACAATGCAATTCAGTCCTGGAAATTGGATTCAAACGGCGAGGTGAGCAATGTTCAAGTCGGGTAAATCTATTATTCGCTTAAGTTTTGCGCTCTTATTTTTGGTCGGCGCACATTCTATTTTTGCTCAATCTGGATCTGCAAAATTTCCCGGTATCGGTCGAGTGGCAACTCCAGCTGAGGTTGCTGCATGGGATATAGATGTTCGTCCGGATTTTAAAGGTCTACCAAAAGGGTCGGGTTCGGTAGAAAAAGGTCAGGAAATCTGGGAGGCAAAGTGCGCCAGTTGCCATGGGGTCTTTGGCGAGTCCAACGAAATTTTTACGCCAATTGCTGGCGGCACCACCAGGGATGACGTAAAGACGGGTCAAGTAGCTTCATTAAAGGATATGAAGCAGCCACAAAGAACAACCTTGATGAAGGTGCCAACAGTTTCAACCTTGTGGGATTATATTTATCGCGCCATGCCTTGGAACGCTCCTCGATCACTTACGCCCGATGACACTTACGCCTTAGTGGCCTTTATTTTGAGCTTGGGTGAAATTGTTCCAGATGATTTCGTTCTGAACAATAACAATATTGCCGAAGTCAAAATGCCTAACCGCAATGGCATGACAACAAAGCATGGCTTTTGGAATGTTGCGGGAAAGCCTGATGTCAATGGGAGTGCTTGTATGCATAACTGCGTACCATTTGTTCAGATTGGCTCAACCTTGCCAGAATTTGCCCGCAATGCCCATGAGAATATTGCAGAGCAAAATCGCATGTATGGCCCTTATCGCGGCGCTGACACTACTAAGCCGCCGATTAAGCAGCTACCTGGATCCTCTGGCGCGGGCTTAGCTCATGCTGTAGACACCCATGTCGTTAGCACCAAGGGACCCGCAGCGCTTTTTAAGAACGAGAACTGTTCTGCCTGTCATGCTCCTAATGCAAAGCTGGTGGGGCCTTCTATTGCTGATATTGCCAAGAAATATGACGGTCAGGCGGGTGCTTTAGATAGGCTCATGGCTAAGGTGAAGGCTGGTGGAGCGGGAGTTTGGGGTTCGATTCCAATGCCACCCCAAGCCCAGCTGTCTGATGAGGATCGTAGGACTTTAGTGTCTTGGATGCTATCAGGCGGTAAATAATTGAAAATTAGTAATCTTTTGGCGATTTTGAAGCAAAATAGCTAATGTATTTATAAGGGTAGTGATTAATAAAGGAGTTTTTATGAATCAGCAGCGTCGCAGTCTAATGAAATATTCGGCAGTATTTGGGCTAATGGCCTCAACTGGACTTATCAGCGTAGCGCAAGCGCAAGAGTGGAACAAGGCTGCGTTTGAAGGCAAGAGCTTGGATGATGTTTTTAAAATTCTCGGTGCTGGCAGCCCAGATAAATCATCTGCTGTGACCTTAAATGCTCCTGATATTGCTGAGAATGGCGCCGTGGTACCCGTAGGAATTACAACCACACTTAAAGCTGAGCAAATGGCCATCTTGGTTGAAAAGAATCCAAGCGCCTTAGCTGCTCAGTTCTTTATCCCATCTGGAACAGATTCATTCGTCACTACGCGTATCAAGATGGGTCAAACATCTAATGTTTACGCCTTGGTTAAAGCCGATGGTAAGTGGAATATGGCCGTCAAAGAGGTCAAGGTAACCCTAGGTGGTTGCGGCGGTTAATCTTGTGGTATTCAATTAAATAATTCATTTATATACAGAATAAAAGAGGAACAAAATGGCTGATCCAATGCGCGTAAGAGCTGCTGAAAACGGTGGAACTGTTGATGTAAAAATTTTGATGAAACATGATATGGAATCTGGGCAGCGTAAAGATGCCTCCGGCAAAACTATTCCTGCTTGGTTTATTAGCACGATTAATGTGAAGGCAAATGGCAAAGATGTTTTAAACGGACAATTTGGCCCCGCCGTTTCTAAAGATCCATTCTTGAATTTCAAGTACAAGGGCGCAAAGGGTGACAAGATTACTGTCACCTGGGTTGATAGCAAAGGCGATAAGCGCACTGACGAAGCGACGGCTTCTTAAATTTCTTAGCTTGAATGAATCTTTACCGCCTCCATGGTTTTGAAAGGGTAGCAAATGCAGCATAAATTAACCTTAGGGCTGGCTACAAGTTTTGTAGCCGCTTTATTAACAATGTCATCTTCAGTGTCAGCGCAAAATAGCGCTACAGACGATATTGCAAAATATCGCGAGATGATTGCTGATGGCAACCCTTCGGAGCTATATGAGGCTGCTGGCGAGGATCTTTGGAAAAAACCTGCTGGACCTAAGAATGCCACTCTAGAGAAATGTGATCTAGGTCTTGGTTCGGGCGTTGTTAAAGGTGCAGCGGCGCAGTTGCCGCGCTACTTCAAAGACACTAACAAAGTTCAAGATCTAGAGTCTCGCTTGATGACATGTATGCAAGTTCTCCAGGGTCGTAATCCTCAAGAGATGATTGATGCTCCTTTTCAAAAGGGGCCTAAGAAGGATATGGAGGCCATCGTTGCTTATGTTGTCACGCTTTCTAAGGGTGAAAAAATTAAAGTTAGCACTTCTCATCCAAAAGAAAAAGAAATGTATGACTTAGGTAAGCGCGCCTTCTTCTTTCAAGGCGGCCCAATGGACTTTTCATGCGCTTCCTGCCATGCTGAAAGTGGCAAACGAATTCGCCTGCAGGACTTGCCAAATCTGACCGAACAAAAGGGTGCGGCGATGGGATGGGGGTATTGGCCTGCCTATCGTGTATCTAGCGGTCAGTTCTGGACAATGCAGCAACGTTTAAATGATTGCTATCGTCAACAGCGTTTTCCGTTCCCAATTTACGGATCAGATGTAACAATTGCCTTGTCTATGTATATGGCTAAGACTGCAAATGGTGGCACAGTTGAAACACCAGGCTTAAAGCGTTAATAGATAAGAGATCACAATTATGAAAACTATACAATTCAAAAAACTCTTCGCTATTAGTGGATTGGCTCTCACTGCAATCGTATTTTCTGCTAGCGCATTTGCTCAGCAAAAGAATGATCCAAAGTTCAATAAGATGATGCAAGACAGTTTTAAGGCTGAGGGTATCGCAGGCCTTGATCGTATTGAGCAAGATGCGACTCAGAAGTTTTGTTCTGATCCTAAGTTTGCGAATAGCAAGCAAGGAGAGGCTATGCGCGATAAGATCCAAAAGATAAATATGGATGGCATTAAGCAGCCATCTGATGGTAAATATATTGGTGATTGGAAAAGCGGCGAGAGAATTGCTCAGAGTGGTCGTGGTGCTACATGGACGGATAGTGCGGATACGGTGATTGGTGGGGGTTGCTACAACTGCCACCAAATTGACCCAAAGGAGATCTCCTATGGGAATATTGGCCCGTCCTTATCGGGCTACGGTAAGTTACGCGGCTATTCCCAAGATGTTATTAAATACACCTGGAATCGAATTAATAATTCGAAGGCATATAACGCTTGCAGCAATATGCCCCGTTTCGCGCATTTCAAACTCTTAAATGAAAAGCAAATTCAGGATGTGATGGCATTGCTGTTAGATCCTGAGTCTCCTGTGAATAAATAGCATACATAAACAGGCCGAAAGGCCTGTTTTCTTAAGGAAACACTATGTCTTTAAACCGCCGTGAATTTCTACAAGCTCTCGCTATTGCTTCTGCAGGGGGGATGAGCCTGCAGTCTAATTTTGCCAATGCACAAAGTACTGCGCAAAAATTTTATGACTTGCCCAAGTTTGGCAACGTCCATTTTTTGCACTTTACAGATTGTCACGCGCAACTACTACCGATCTATTTTCGCGAGCCAAATGTTAATCTGGGGATTGGGGCTCAAGAAGGAAAAACGCCGCATTTAGTGGGCGAATTCTTCTTAAAGGCAAATGGTATATCTCCAGGGACACGTGACTCTCATGCCTTTACATATCTTGATTTCGTAGCCGCAGCGCAGAACTACGGCAAGATGGGTGGTTTTGCCCATATGGCAACCCTCATCAAGCAGATTAAGGCAAGTCGTCCAGGAGCATTGTTATTGGATGGTGGTGATACATGGCAAGGCTCCGGAACGGCACTTTGGACCAACGGCCAGGATATGGTCGATGCCGCTCTCGCTCTAGGCGTTGATGTAATGACTCCGCATTGGGAAATGACTCTTGGTGAAAAGCGCGTCATGGAAATTGTGAACGGCGATTTCAAGAGTAAAGTTTCCTTCATTGCGCAAAATATTAAGACCGCAGACTTTGGCGACTCCGTATTTAATCCTTATGTGATGAAGGTTCAAAATGGGATACAAGTCGCCATTATTGGTCAGGCATTCCCATATACGCCCATTGCAAACCCGCGCTACTTTACTCCTGACTGGACATTTGGCATTCAAGAGGAGAATTTGCAAAAAACTATCTCTGAAGTGAGAGGCAAGGGGGCTAAAGTAGTTGTTTTGCTCTCTCACAATGGAATGGACGTCGATTTAAAAATGGCATCCCGTGTGTCTGGTTTAGATGCAATTATGGGCGGTCATACTCATGATGGCGTACCTATTCCAGTAAAGGTGAAAAATTCTGGTGGCGTTACCCTAGTAACAAATGCAGGTTCAAACTCAAAGTTCTTGGGAGTTTTAGATTTTGATGTAAAGGGCGGCAAGCCTGTAGATTTCCGTTACAAGTTATTTCCCATCTTTTCAAATATGATTCCAGCAGATCCGGTGATGAGTAAGCTCATTACTAAATTGAGATCTCCTTACGAGTCTAAGCTCAATGAGAAGTTGGCTACCACAGATGGACTCTTGTATCGGCGAGGTAACTTTAACGGCAGTTTCGATCAATTAATTTTGGATGGATTAATGGCGCAAAAGAATGCAGAGATTGCATTCTCACCCGGCTTTAGATGGGGCACAAGCTTGTTACCGGGGCAGGTCATAACTCGTGAAAATCTGCTCGATCAAACAGCGATTACCTATCCATACACCACGGTAACCAACATGACTGGCGAAACAATCAAGACAATTCTTGAGGATGTAGCTGATAATCTATTTAATCCTGATCCCTATTATCAGCAGGGCGGTGATATGGTTCGCGTGGGCGGTATGAAGTACACGATTGATCCAGTCGCTTCAGCAGGTAAGCGCATTTCAGAAATGACATTAAACGGTAAGTCTATTGAGCCAACGAAGACCTACAAGGTTGCTGGTTGGGCTCCCGTTAGTGAAGAGGCTAAGAATATTGGTGGAGAGCCAATTTGGGATGTTATTGAGCGACATCTGCGTGATGTCAAAGTTGTTAAGGCTGTGAAGCTAAATGAGCCGATCATTAAAGGCGTGAGCAATAATCCAGGGATGGCCTCCCTTTAATCTTTTATTTTTTGAGGTGCAAGATGAAGAAATTACTCCAATATATTGTTGCTCTGTCCTTTGCTTTAATTTCACCGGTGATGTATGCGGCAGGCCCCACTGAGGTGGTCTATCATATTGATGATGCTGAAAGCCAGGGCGTTAAAGGCTTACGAAATATTCGCAATCATTTGGATGTATCGCCGCAGACAAAGATTATTGTTGTCACCCATGCAAATGGGGTTGACATCATGATGGACGGTGCAAAAGATAAAAAGAATAATATTGAATATGCCCCATTAATTGGCGCACTCAAATCCCGCGGGGTACGTTTTGAGGTCTGCGAAATTACACTCAAGAATCGCAATTTATCTAAAGATCAATTTATTCTCGATACTGATTTCACTCCTTCGGGTGTTGTGCGCATTGCTGATTTGCAATACCAAAATCACTTTGCTTATATCAAGCCTTAAGTAAGTATTTCATTTAAAAAGAGGTAAGCGTGAGATTGCGAAACTGGATAAGTCGTTTTATCGTAGCTCTACCTTCCTTTTTTTGTGGCTTAGCAATAGCTCAATCCGGCCATGTGGCACTCAACCCCATTCAAGTAGCTCCACACACCTATTTTGTGCGTGGCCTTCCGGAGATGGGTAGCAGTCAAAATCAAAATTTTATTTCAAATGCTGGATTTGTCATTACCCCTAAGGGGGTAGTTGTTGTCGACGCACTTGGATCACCTGTGTTGGCCAAAAAACTCATCGCGGAAATTTCTAAAATTACGCCGCAAAAAATTGTCGCAGTGATTGTGACGCATTACCATGCTGACCATATTTATGGTTTGCAAGAATTCAAGAAAATTGGCGCAAAGATCTATGCGCAAAATCAAGGCCTCAACTATCTTGCTTCTGAGACTGCTAAGCAAAGATTAATTGCCTCACGCATTGACTTTACGCCTTGGGTTAATGAAGGCACCCAATTAGTTGGAGCTGATGTTTGGGTTGATCAGAAGTACGCCATCAAGATAGGCGGCGTTGAATTTAGGATCACGCGTGTTGGACCGGCACATGCGCCTGAAGATCTGATGATTTATGTTCCGTCTGAGGGCGTCCTATTTGCTGGTGATTTGGTATTTCGTGGTCGAATTCCTTTTGTGGGAAATGCAGACAGCAGGGGGTGGCTTGCAGCTCTAGATGAGATTGAGCGCTTAAATCCAAAAATTGTTATTCCAGGGCATGGAAATTATTCCATTAGCCCCGTTGAGGACGTTGCTTTCACGCGAAATTACCTCAAATATTTAAGAAGTTCGATGGCAAATGCGGCCGTTAACTTAGATCCCTTTGATGAGGCCTATCAGCTGGCAGATTGGTCTGAATACGAGGGAATGCCACTGTTTAGGGCGGCTAACCGAATGAATGCTTATAACGTTTACTTATCAATTCAGGCGGAATAAGGCAAATTTACTCATAGGGCTTTAAAATAGACCTTTAATTGGCTAAATGACTGATTTCTAATGAAATTACCCTTTTTAAAGCTTATTTTGACCTTTCTGGGATTTTGCGTCTTATCATTCTCGGCATATTCGGCCCCTGATCTGGCGAATGGTAAGGCAATTGATCAGCACAAATGCTATGCGTGTCATGCAAAGAAATCAGGATTTGGTAACGGTGACATGATTTACACCCGAAGTGATAGCAAAGTCACGGACTTAAAAAAGCTGAAATCGATGGTTGCAATCTGCAACACTGAATTACGCCTAGATCTCTTTCCTGAGGATGAGGCAGATGTAGTTGCTTTTCTGAATACACAGTTTTACAAATTTAAACCTTAATTTTTTAGAATTTTGAATATGGATGCAGTAGATATTTCAGCTAGTAGTAAATTAGTTTTGTGGTCGACATTTGCGATCACTTTCTTCCTGGGTGCAGTGATGCAAAAAACAGGCTTTTGTAGCATGGGGGCCGTGTCTGATGTTTTCATCATGTCAAGCTGGGATCGTCTGAGGCAATGGTTCTTGGCTATTGGTGTGGCAATTGTTGGGTTTGCCTTGATGTCTTACTTTGATTTAATCGATCCACTGAAAAGTATCTATACAAGTAGCAAACTCCTCTGGTTATCCGCTATCGTCGGGAGCATTCTCTTTGGCTTTGGTATGGTTCTTGCTTCTGGATGTGGCAGTAAAACATTGGTTCGTATCGGTGGTGGCAACCTCAAATCTGTGATCGTTTTTTTGGTTTTGGGACTTTCTGCATACATGACAATGCGGGGGTTTTTGGGTGTTATTCGAATTAACACCCTGGATACGATCTTTATTACCCTAAGCACCCCACAGGATCTGCCAAGCATTTTGAGCGGGGTGACCGGTATCGCGCGTTCTAACTTACATCTCGCCTTGGGACTAGTTGTGGGTTTTGCATTTATTGCCTATGCCTTAGCTGCTAAAGCATTTTGGTCGGTCGAGAATGTTTTGGCCGGTGTATTGGTTGGCTTTGCCATCTGTGCTGTTTGGTGGGTATCGGGTAGCTTGGGCTATATCTCTGAAGATCCCAATACCTTAGAAGAAGTGTTTCTGGTTACTAATTCAGGGCGAATGGAGAGTCTTTCGTTTGTGGCTCCTTATGCATACTCCTTAGATCTCTTGATGATGTATAGCGATACATCGAAGGTTCTCACTGTTGGCATCACGGCGGTGTTGGGCATGATTCTAGGGTCCGCTTGCGTAGCTTTGTTGACCAAATCATTTCGCTGGGAAAGCTTTCGTAATGCTGAGGATACCGCCAATCATTTAGTGGGTGCGACGTTGATGGGTTTTGGTGGCGTAACCGCATTGGGCTGCACCGTAGGGCAGGGGCTTAGTGGCATTTCTACATTAGCCCTTGGATCACTCATTGCGCTCCCAGGCTTCATATTTGGAGCTTACCTGGCCTTGCGCTATTTGCAGTTGAGACTCGCTCCAAATCCTTGCAGTTAATCACGGAAAATTCTTATGCAAATTGATTGGTTGGCTTTTACTCCGGGCCCCTCACTTCTCGGCGGGGTTTTATTAGGACTTGCCGCTTCTCTCTACGTGCTTTTGCATGGCCGTATTCTGGGTATTAGTGGAATCGTTTCTGGTTTATTACGGCCACAGCAGGGCCATTGGGCTTGGCGTCTAAGCTTGATTCTTGGAATATTGACGGCTCCATTTTGGGCTGCTTTGGTATTTGGCATGCATGCCAATTCTGTAATTGATGCCGATTGGTTTGCTATTGTCATAGCAGGTCTTTTGGTGGGTTTTGGATCTCACTATGGTTCTGGATGCACTAGTGGTCATGGTATTTGTGGTTTATCACGCTTATCACCTCGGTCACTGTTGGCAACGATGTCATTTATGTTTTCTGGATTTTTGACTGTTTACTTGATTCGACATATTTTGGGTTTATAAATTATGAAAAAATATTTCAGTTTATATAGCCAATATTTTCTTGGTGTGCTATTCGGTTTGGGTTTAATTGTTTCTGGCATGAGTAATCCAGCAAAGATCCTTAACTTCTTGGATATCACTGGTAATTGGGATCCTTCATTGATTTTCGTAATGGGTGGGGCAGTTATTGTTGGTTTGTGTGGTTTTTATTTAGTTTCTAAACGTAGCAAGACTTTTTTTGGTGGCGCCTTTCATATTCCAACGCGCAGAGATATCTCCAAGCCTTTAATTATTGGCGGCCTCATCTTTGGCGCTGGTTGGGGTATAGCTGGCTTTTGTCCTGGTCCCGCAATCGTTGCAATGGGCGATGGGCAGCTAAAAGCCTTCGTATTCGTTTTGGCGATGTTGGCTGGCATGACTATTTCAAGCCGCTTCTTTAGTGCATCTAAATGAGTAGCCTGATTTAGAATGATGTCATCTTTTATTCTTTTTTAATTCCAGGGTTTCAATGAGTCTTCCAATTTCTTGTCATAACGCTCAATTTGGCACTCTTGGCCAAATAGATCCCAGTCATTTAGCTGAAATTGCAAAGCAGGGCTATAAAAGCGTGATTAATAATCGCCCTGATTTTGAGGGTGGACCTGATCAGCCAACGAATGCGGCTATCCAGGCTGAGGCCGAACGTCTAGGTTTAAATTATGCTTATTTGCCTGTTGTACCGGGCGCCTTTACTCCAGATCAAGTAGTAGAGATGGCAAGACTTTTGAAAACGATGCCTGGTCCAGTTTTAGCTTTTTGCCGCTCTGGAGCACGCTCTACCAATTTGTATCAGATGGCTTTGCAAGTCAGTTAATTAAGTAGCGAACTCTCTTAATGCGTATCGAAATCCCGCAAGATAAAAAGTTTGTGCATGAAATGCTCATGCCCATTCGTTGGGGCGATATGGATGCATATCGACACGTAAACAATACAGTCTATTTTCGCTATATGGAGCAGGCTAGGGTAGAGTGGATTACGTCTCTGGGGTATGAGGTTGCACCTGGTAAAGAATCCATGTTGATGATCAATGGGTTTTGCAACTTCTTGCAACAGCTAACCTATCCCGGCGATCTAATTCTTAAAACATATATTGGTAATATTGGCCGTACTAGTGTTGATTTGTTCACCAGTATGGCGTTAACGACGTCACCCGATGACTTGGCTGCGGTTGGTGGGGCTACGATGGTTTGGGTTGATTTAAATACGGGAAAATCGGCACCCTGGCCCGAAGATGTGCTTAAGAAGTTACGCTAGGAATATATTTGCAGCCGAGTAACCCGCACATACTGGATATTTCTAAGCTCTCATCTAGTCTTGACGAGTTTGATGTCATTATCGATGTGAGGACTCCTGCTGAATATGCATTGGATCACATTCCCGGAGCAATCAATCTCCCTGTCTTGAGTAATGACCAGCGCATTGAAATTGGTACCTTATATAAACAGGTTTCGCCTTTTGATGCCAAAAAGTTAGGTGCTGCATATGTTGCTCGCAATATTGCGCAACATCTTGAAGCTACGCTGATGGATCATCCAAGGGGATGGAGGCCATTAGTTTACTGTTGGCGCGGCGGCGAGCGTAGCGGGGCCTTCACTCATATTCTCAATCGAGTCGGCTGGAAAGCAATGCAGTTAGAGCATGGCTATCAAGGTTTTAGGCGGGTAGTGATTGATCAGCTCGATCAGGCTGCAAAGGATTTTCGCTTTCAGGTGATCTGTGGAATGACTGGTAGTGGTAAGACTCGTATTCTGCAGGAGATACGCGCTTTAGGTGAGCAAGTCTTGGATCTAGAGGCCTTAGCAATTCATCGTGGATCAGTGCTTGGTAATGAACCCCATGTTGATCAACCCTCCCAAAAAGGTTTTGAAACCAATTTATGGTCTGCATTGAATGGGATGGACTCTAAAAAAATTGTTTACGTTGAATCTGAGAGTAAAAAAGTTGGGGGACTCCACATACCTGACTCCTTGATGGAATCCATTCGTAATGGTAAGTGTATTGAGTTGCGAGCGAATACTGCTACACGTGTTTCCTGGTTGTTGCGCGAATATAAGCACTTTGTATCCGATCCTGAAAGCTTCAAGAATAAACTGAGCTTACTTAATTCTCGTTATGGCAAGGCGCAGATAGACAAATGGCATGAAGGTATTGACGCTGGAAAATTTGAAGAGTTGGTTGAAGAGTTGCTGGTCAAACATTACGACCCATCCTACCAATCCTCAATCTCACGCAATTTTCCGAACTATAGCGAGCATCACTATATTGCATTGGATAGTGATGGTGATGAGGCCTTTCTTGAGGCAGCGAAAGGCATCATCACTAAGGTCGGTATTTAACTAAATGCTTGAATACCAGTTTGTGCGCGCCCTAAAATGAGGGCGTGAATATCATGCGTGCCTTCATAGGTATTGACAACTTCAAGATTGAGCATATGACGGACAACACCGTACTCATCTGAGATGCCGTTACCACCATGCATATCTCGAGCTAAGCGAGCAACATCCAGCGACTTACCGCAAGAGTTGCGTTTCATCATGGAGGTAATTTCTGGTGCAGCAATACCCTCATCCTTCATACGACCTAAACGCAGGCAGCCTTGCAGCGCTAGGGTGATTTCAGTTTGCATGTCAGCCAACTTCTTTTGGATAAGCTGATTAGCTGCTAATGGACGGTTAAATTGCTTGCGGTCCATGGTGTACTGGCGAGCAGCGTGCCAGCACCATTCGGCTGCGCCCAATGCGCCCCAGGCAATACCATAACGCGCTGAATTTAGGCAGGTAAATGGGCCTTTAAGCCCAGTGATTTCAGGAAATTCATTTTCAGCCGGAACAAAAACTTCATCCATCACGATTTCACCCGTAATAGAAGCTCTTAAACCCATCTTCCCGGATATTTTCGGGGCACTCAAACCTTTCATTCCTTTTTCCAGAATAAATCCACGGATCAAGCCCTCATCATTCTTTGCCCACACCACAAATACATCAGCAATTGGGGCATTTGAAATCCACATCTTGGAGCCGGTTAGCGAGAATCCGCCCGGAACTTTCTTTGCTCTAGTGATCATTCCACCTGCATCAGATCCAAAGTTAGGCTCGGTTAATCCAAAGCAGCCAATCCATTCTCCAGTAGCTAATTTTGGCAGGTATTTTTGTTTTTGCGCTTCACTACCAAATTCATTAATTGGTACCATTACTAATGAGGACTGCACGCTCATCATGGAGCGGTAGCCGGAGTCCACACGCTCAATTTCACGGGCAATCAGGCCGTAAGAAACATAGTTCAGATTTGCGCCACCGTATTGCTCTGGAATGGTGATTCCAAGAAGGCCTAATTCACCCATTTCGCGAAAGATCGCCGGATCAGTCGTTTCATTGCGATAGGCATCATGAATTCTGGGCATTAGGCGACCTTGGGCATACTCTGCGGCCGCATCACGCACCATGCGCTCTTCCTGGGTGAGTTGGGTATCAAGGAGAAGGGGATCTGCCCAATTAAAGGTAGCTTTGCTCATTTCATTCGACCTTAGTAAAAGCTGCGTTAACGATATTCCTGCAGATATTCAGGAATCCTTTTATTCTTTGTACTATCCATTTTTACACATTTTTTGCTATAACTTTTTAGCTAGCTTATGACCAATCCTAGGCCACATCACCGCTATTACGATCTACTTTTGGCATCATTTGTTGTGGTTTTGCTGTGCTCCAACTTTATTGGTGCTGGCAAGGCTGCTGAGGTAGATCTGCCTTATTTTGGCAAGGTTGTTTTTGGTGCTGGCATCCTCTTTTTCCCCATATCCTATTTTTTTGGCGACATACTGACTGAAGTTTATGGATATTCCTATGACCGCCGAGCTGTTTGGGCTGGTTTTGCGGCATTGGCTTTTGCCGCCATCATGGCTCAGATTGCGATTGCCTTACCCGTAGCTCCTGGCTCCTATATGGCGAGCTATCAGCAGGGCATGGAGGTGGTATTCGGTAATTCGTGGAGGGTGGTTCTCGCCTCAATGACTGCTTTTTGGTTTGGAAGCTTTGCTAACAGCTATGTATTAGCCAAACTCAAAGTGTGGACTGAGGGCCGTTTTCTTTGGCTCAGGACAATCGGCTCTACTGCTGTTGGTGAGTTGATTGATTCCTCGCTGTTCTATGTCTTGGCCTTTTATGGCATTTGGCCCATTAATGAGGTGATTGCAGTTGCTTTGGCGCAATACATTCTCAAAACAAGCTGGGAGGTGCTGGCAACACCATTAACCTACCAGGTGGTTTCGTATCTTAAGCGAAAGGAAAATCAAGATTACTATGATATTCATACGAATTTCACGCCATTTAGGCTGAAAGTCTAAATTAGCGCTTTTTTACGCGCAAGCCGTTAAAATGATGGTCTTTGCAGTAAATACTGCATCAGATTCATTGAATTTATCTATCAGAAAGTAAGAATCCATCCGTGCTGTCCGCATCCAATATCACTATGCAGTTTGGGGCAAAACCCCTTTTTGAAAATATTTCCGTTAAGTTTGGCGGTGGGAATCGCTACGGCCTGATTGGTGCCAATGGGTGTGGCAAATCTACCTTTATGAAGATTTTAGGTGGAGAGCTTGAGCCAAGCAGTGGAAATGTGAGTTTAGATCCTGGTATTCGCTTGGGTAAATTGCGCCAGGATCAGTTTGCTTATGAAGATCAGCGTGTCCTTGATGTCGTGATGATGGGGCATGAGGAGATGTGGAAAGCTGCCGCTGAACGCGATGCTATCTACGCCAATCCAGAGGCTACCGACGAAGATTACATGCGTGCGGCTGAGCTTGAGGGTAAGTACGCTGAATATGGCGGTTATACGGCCGAAGCTAAAGCAGGGGAGCTGCTGCTAGGTATTGGCATTCCCATTGAGCAGCATGATGGTCCGATGAGTAATGTCGCACCAGGTTGGAAATTGCGCGTTTTGCTTGCACAGGCGTTATTTTCAGATCCGGATGTGCTGTTGCTTGACGAGCCCACCAATAACTTGGATATCCACTCTATTCATTGGCTTGAAGATATTCTGAATGAGATTAATAGCACCATTGTCATCATCTCCCATGATCGCCACTTTCTGAATGAAGTGTGTACCCATATGGCTGATATGGATTTCGGCACACTAAAGGTGTATCCCGGTAATTATGATTCTTATATGCTGGCCTCTGTCCAAGCCCGTCAGCAGCAACTGAGTTCAAACGTGAAGGCAAAAGAGAAGATTGCGGAATTACAAGCATTCGTTAGTCGCTTCTCGGCAAATGCCTCTAAAGCTCGTCAGGCAACTTCACGCCAAAGGCAGTTAGAGAAGATTGAAATCACCGAGATTAAGCCTTCCTCACGCCAGAATCCCTTTATTCGTTTTGATTCTGAGAAGAAGCTTCACAACATGGCGGTGGAATGTAATGCACTGACTAAAGCATATGACCGTACGATTTTTAAGAACTTTAAGATTGGTATTCGCGCTGGCGAAAAAATTGCCATTATTGGTCAGAACGGCGCAGGTAAGACAACCTTACTAAAAACTATCCTGAGTAAACGTTTTGATGGCATTCAGGCTGATAGTGGTGATGTGAAGTGGGCGGAAAATGCGAACGTAGGTGTTATGCCCCAAGACAATACCGAATTGTTCGCTAAAGATGAAACGCTAATGGACTGGATGAATGAATGGCGCAACACGGGTGACGATGATCAAGTCATTCGTGGTACTTTGGGCCGTCTATTATTTTCAGGTGACGATATTAGTAAGTCTGTAAAAGTTCTATCCGGCGGAGAAAAAGGCCGCATGATCTGGGGTAAGTTAATGCTCCAAAAGCACAATGTGCTTGCAATGGATGAGCCAACCAATCATATGGATATGGAGTCTATTGAGAGTTTGCAAATTGCCCTTGAAAAATATGAAGGCACTTTAATTTTCGTTTCTCATGACCGAGAGTTTGTATCCGCATTAGCTAATCGCATCTTAGAGGTCAAGATGGATGGCACTATTGCCGATTATTCTGGAACTTACGAAGAGTATCTACGTAGCCAGGCCTTGGCTGGTTAATTATTTTCCTTGGCTTGTCGTTGGAAGCGCATTGCCGTGCCATCTGCGCGAATGCGTTTCCAAACATCATTTTTTTCTTCTTGACTGAAGAAAACCCAGTTGCTGACTTCGTTTAGAGTTCGGCCACACCCTTGGCAAATTTCATCATAGAGGGTGGTGCACACTCCAATACATGGAGAATCAGAGCTCTCATCACCAACACCTAGAGAGTTGGCGCCATCAGATTGCGCAGGGGAATGATCAGAATTACTCATGGCTGTACTTTAGTCGATTTTAAGGGATGGTGCTGCTCAAGCTCATCTACATAAGCGGCCATACCTTCACGTTCCCGCTTTAAAAAGCGTCCGATTGCCTTGGCAAAAGATTCATTTGCAATCCAGTGCGCTGATCGAATGGTGGTGGGTAAGAAACCTCTCGCCATTTTGTGCTCACCCTGGGCACCCCCTTCGAAAGTGCCAATTCCTTGCTTGATGCAATACTCAATTGCTTGGTAGTACGCTACTTCAAAGTGTAGGCAGGGGATGTATTCCATTGCCCCCCAATATCGACCGTATGCGGTAGATTTTGAGCCATCAAGAACAATTAACGAAGAGGCAATGTCACGACCACCTCGATTAGCTATGATGAGGTGCAAATTTTCTGGTATCACTTTCCCCAGTAGCTGAAAGAATGCTTCGTTCAGGTAAGGTGATGAATGGTGTTCGAGGTAAGTATTTGCATAACAGCGATAAAAAAATGACCAATCATTGTTGGCGGCGTCTTTGCCTTCAATATGTCGATATTGAATGCTCTCTTGAGCAACTTGTAAGCGCTCCCGGCGAATATTTTTTCGCCTCTTCATGGTAAGAGCGGCTAAAAAATCCTCGAAATTTTTATACCCCTGATTCCTCCAATGAAATTGAATGGAGTCTCGCAGCATGAAACCTTGTTTTTTGAATTCCTCACCCTCTTCAGTGCTGGGAAAGAGTATATGCATCGACGATAAATCATTTTGCGTCACGAGTGATTTAAGGGCATTAATCAAAATAACCCGAATAGCAGTTGGATCCTGATTTGGGGCTATTAGGATCCTGCGTCCTTTAACGGGTGTAAATGGGATAGCGCTCAATGCTTTTGGGTAGTAGGGAATGTCGCTTTCTTCATAGGCCTGTGCCCATGCCCAATCGAAAACAAATTCTCCGTAAGAGTGCTGCTTTAAATACATCGGCATTGCCGCTACAAGCTTAAATTCGCGATCTCGTAATATGAGGTGGGCGATTTGCCAGCCCGTATTTGAGCCAACGCAATGAGTGAGTTCTAACGCATTCAGGAATTCATGCGTAACAAAGGGGTCTGAATCAGTTGGGAGTAGGGAGTTCCACTCATCCGCAGAAATATCGCTAAGTTTCTGAAGAATTTGTAGTTGGTATGAATCCTCACTCAAGATAAATATTTATGCGTGTTGAATTAATTCAATTTTGTACCCATCTGGATCAGTAACGAAAGCAATGATAGTGTCGCCACCCATCACTGGGCCGGCTGGCCTAGTGACATTTCCACCAGCAGCTTGAATCTTTTTGCATGCTGTATAGGCGTCTGGAACGCTAATGGCAATATGTCCATAGGCATCCCCAAGTTGATAGCTATCTACGCCATAGTTGTATGTCAACTCCAATTCAGATTGCCCATCCTGATTGCCTCTTCCATACCCTAGATAGGCTAGCGTATATTTTTGCTCGGGCCGATCAGTAGTGCGAAGAAGATTCATGCCTAGCACCTTAGTATAAAAATCTATTGAGCGAGTCATATTGCCAACTCTGAGCATGGTATGCAGGATCATCATGAATTAAATATAACGGTTTTTAGGATTTACTGTAATAAAAAAACCCAGACCATTGGCCTGGGTATCAGTGTGAAAGTAGGGGGCTATTGAATTTTTGCTTTTGCGCGTAACTTTTGCATCATTTCAGAAAACTTTGCTTTTTGCCAATTTTGATCGGCTGTAATCATCTGCTTTAACTGATCCTTGATTTCATCCATACTTGGCGCTTTAACATCTCGCACATCGTCGAGCTTAATGATGTGCCAACCAAACTGGGACTTTACTGGTTTGTCAGTGATCTGCCCCTTTTTTAGCTGAACCATTGCTTTTGAAAACTCAGGAACTAAAGCTTTATCGCTTACCCAGCCAAGATCGCCACCATTAGGGGCAGAGCCAGGATCCTTTGATTTCTCTTTTGCGATTTGCTCAAAGTTACCGCCAGCCTTAATTTGGGCGATGATGGCCTTTGCATCAGCCTCTTTTTCAACGAGAATATGCTCGACGTGATATTCCTTGCCGCTATATTGACCCTTAACTTGTTCGTAGGCTACCTTTAAGTCAGCTTCAGCAACACCTTCTTTTTCGACATAATCTTCAAATACTGCGGCAATCAGGATGCCCATTCTGGATTGCTCAAGCTGTTCGCGAACTGACTCTCTTTGGGTGACGCCGCGGTTATTGGCCTCTTGAAGAATGAGTTCTCGAGTCACCAACATCTCTCTAGCCTGATCGCGTACTTGGGGGTTGTCAGGTTGGTTGGACTTTTGAACCAATTTATCTAGCTGCGCTTTTGGGATAGGCTTACCATTAACGATTGCCGCATTTTGCGCCAAGGCGATCGATGATAGAAGGGTGGCGCCAAATACGCCAATGGTCATAATTTGTCGTGTATTCAACATAATAGGATGTGCTTGTGTTGGAAGATCATAAAACCTTATCTTAAAGCAAGCTTGGCTAATCAGTGCTTTCACTAGGAGTTAGGGCTTGAATGGTAAGGGCGTGGATTTCAGCTGGAAAATAGCTTTTTAAGGCAGCGTAAATGGCACGGTGGCGGGCCATAAGGCTTAACCCCTCGAAATCAGGGGCGATAATGGAGATCCTAAAGTGGCCGCCGCCGCTAGCAGCTCCCGCATGACCGGCATGAAGGTGGCTCTCATCCTCGATGATAAGTTGCTTGACCTCAAATACCCTCTTTAGTTCTGCTTCAAAAAGGCGAATTCTCTCTTGGTTGATACTCATTCCTCTGGGTGCTCCATATGCCGACTAAGCCAAACACCTTGGATGATGACGAAGATCACCAATAAACCTGTGCTGCCAAACAGCTTGAAATTAACCCATGTCTCTTCCGAGAACTCAAAGGCGATGTAGAGGTTAAGAACGCCCATGAAGAAGAAAAAGACGGCCCACGCCATATTGACTTGGTGCCAGACTGATTTGGCGCTGTGTTCTTTTAAGGTGATCTGTTTGCCCATCAGCACTTGAATCCAGTTCTTTTGGAAGAATTGAGCACTGATAAATAAAGCTCCCGAGAAAAGCCAATAGAGGGCGGTAGGCTTCAACTGAATAAATGTCTTGTCGTGCAAAAAAATGGTCAGGCTGCCAAATACCAGGATCATCACTAGACTCACCCATTGCATCGCATCAATCTTGCGATGTCGGTAGTAAACCCAAAGAATTTGCCCAATGGTGGCAATCATCGCAACAATGGTTGCAGTGTAAATATCACCAAATTTAAAGGCGATAAAAAAAAGGATGATCGGAAAGAGGTCGAATAAAAATTTCATGACGTCATTATCCTGCTATTTCACATTCCCAGAAGGTTCAAAACGCAAAGATGCTGAATTAATGCAATAGCGAAGGCCGGTGGGTTGGGGGCCATCATCAAAAACATGCCCTAAGTGGGCGTCGCAATTTGAGCAGCGAACCTCAGTGCGAACCATCCCGTGGGATAGATCACGAATTTCGGTGATGGCATCATTATTATCTGGAGTGCTATAGCTTGGCCAGCCACACCCCGCATCAAATTTGGTGGAGGATTGAAAGAGGGGGGTGCCACAGCAGATGCAGCTATAGCGGCCATCATCCCAATGATCCCAATACTCGCCAGTAAATGGCCTCTCTGTGGCGGCCTCACGTGTGACGCGATATTGAATATCGCTTAATGACTCTTTGTACTGTTGATCAGATTTTTTATTCATGGCAAATCCCGTGGTTATTAAGACGAACAGCTGACAGCAATATGTCGCATATCTTGCGGTGGTGGCTTGGAATAGGCTTCAAATTCAGGTTGCTCATCATAGGGATTGCTAAGTAACTTGAGAAGTGTAGCCACCTCTGAGAAGTCATCACGCTGAGCCTTCTCAATAGCCACTTGAGCAAGATAATTTCTCAAAATATATTTAGGATTGATACTATCCATCACCATTTTTCTAGCGACATCATCTGCTGTCTCTTGTTCAAGCCTTGTGAGATAGTCGCCAAACCATGGATCAATCCCTTCGCGGTCAATAAAGTCGTTTCTTGTATCGATATCGGCTACCTGCATACCTTTTTTTACATTTCCGAGAGAGCGAAAGAAGTTGGTGAAATCGATTTGTGAGTCGTGCATTGCTTGCAGCAAGCGTTCAATTAATTCGATATCTCCATCAATTTCTATCTCAAGCCCTAATTTTCTTCGGAATAAGCCTTGCCATTCTTTTGCATAAGTAACCGGAAATTCATCTAATGCAGAGCGAAGTATTTCGTGAGCATTTTCTGTGGTCTGATTAATTTCAATTAGTGGAAGCATCGCGCTAGCAAGGCAGGCCATATTCCAGTGCATTATTTGTGGTTGCTTGTGATAAGCATACCGACCACCTGAATCACTATGGTTACAGATATGATCTATCTGAAATTGATCCAAAAATCCAAAAGGTCCATAGTCAATTGTTAGGCCTAAGGCACTAATGTTGTCGCTATTAAGAACCCCGTGACAGAATCCTACTGATTGCCATTGAGCGACAAGCTTTGCATTACGTTTGGAGATAGCTTTAAAGAGACTCAAGTATGGTTGATCATGCTGTGAACACTCTGGATAGAAGTGAGTGATTAATAGATCGGCCAATTCTTTGAGTCGGACAGTATTTTCTAGGGATGCGTAGTGCTCAAAGTGGCCGATACGAATAAAGCTTGGTGCTAGCCGTGCGCAAACTGCTGCTGTTTCAACGGATTCGCGGATAACCTTTTCCTTTGAGCCCACAACTGAGAGTGCTCGACTAGTTGGGATACCCAAAGCATGCATCGCCTCACTACATAAAAACTCCCGAATTGATGAGCGTAGTACCGCTCTTCCATCGCCCATTCTCGAGAAGCGGGTGATTCCAGCACCCTTTAGCTGTAACTCTTGACCATGTAAATCTCCCAGGAGAATAGCGCGGCCATCACCAAGCTGACCAGCCCAGACACCAAATTGATGACCGCTGTAGACAGTTGCAATGGGGTTTGGGAATTCAATATCGCTAGTTTTAAGGGTATTTCCCGCCAGTAGATCAAGCCAAAGCGGATCGACCGGCAATCCATCGGAGCCCAGTGGCAATTGAATGAGCTCTGCCGCATTTGGCGATATGGCCACCCAATATGGATCGTGGAGTCGGGAGGGGGTGGTGGTTTGACAGGTATCGTCTCCACTGAGAGTAAAAGGCATTTTTGTATTCTATGAGGAATTCACACGGGACGCAGAAGGCCCTAGAATATCCCTATGACAAATAAAGTACAGCTCAATGCCGCTACCCAGTTAGCAAATCTTGGTGAGGAACTGAATGTTCCATTTTTAAAGTTACTTGGGGTTCGTTGTCTCAGTGCCGAAATGGGTAAAGGGGAAATTCTTTTGGCCTTAAAGCCTGAGCATACAAATACTTGGGATGTTGCGCATGGCGGCGTTTTATTAACCCTCATGGATGTTGCTATGGCCGTAGCAGCAAGATCGGGTGACCCCAGTGATCGAAGTGTTGTGACCATTGAAATGAAGAACAATTTTATGCAGGCAGCCAACGGAATTTTGCGCGTCAAAGCAGACACCGTCAGGCGTACGGCAACCATGGCATTTTGTGAGGCAAAGCTTTATAACGACCAAGGTGAAATCTGTTGTATGGCAACCGGTACATTTAAATATTTAAAACGTCTAGCCAGCAAAAATGCCCAAGGTGAGCGCGTTATCAACGACGATTTACGTCAGCAATAAGTTAATTAAGGCTTATACAGATAGATTTGATCCTGGAGCAGCGCTCAGCTCCCCAGTCACGACATCATGACCTATGGCGCCATTTGCATCAAAGCGTCTTTCGACCATTTCAAATTGCCCATCTTTGCGAACGCGCAGTATGGTGCTGGAGCGGGTTCCATAGGACGGCGTCTTAATAAATGCGGCAGACAGGGCTTTTTCCCACTCTTTATTGATCCCGGTGCTTGGTAGCTCCTGTGGCGTTGCCTCATGGGTATCTGCAAGTACTCGCAAGTAATGATCAGCATTTTTTAAATTACCGGCATCCATTGCCAGAGTCTGAGCAAATGCGGCGACGCGATGATTTACTTTTGGCCAAGGCGTATCTAGCATGGCATTTGACAGTCCGTACACGCCAGGAGATAGCGCATTTTTAGGGAATACTTTTCTGGGGCGGACGTTTTGCCCCATTATCAATCTATTGCTCACCCAATGCATTTCTGCGTTACCAGGATCGCTTAAGTCTGCCATTAGCAGATTGAAGCCATTATATTTTTCAAACTGCTTTGCGTTTTCCACTACAAAGTCATGAGGTTTTGTCTGGCCAGCAAGGTATCGAAGCGAAAGTTCGCCACGGGTCCTTGCATCTGGATTTTTTTCACTAGGGGCTCGAACATTTGTTAAAGCTGCAAAGCGTCCAGTTTTGGTGAACCCTAGCCATGTACCGGGGCTGCCAACAACATCTGCCCGATCTCTTCCGGCCAAAATATGTGGATGCTCCGGCCACCAACCCATAGCATCTGTATCACGTTCGTAAAACTCGTCGCGATTCGCAGCTACTACTAATGGGTAGTCAGGGTGGGATTTCCAGGCAAAGAGAATTAAACACATAAAAGGGGCAATTAAATCTCTATCAAGGGGTAGGGTAGTGAATCTATTTTTAACACAGGTCCATCGATGCTAGCTAAATGAATATCCCCGGACTCTAAAGAGTCTAATTTGCACTCGATCTGAAAATCAATTCTGGCGGCATCTCTGAGATTGGGTGATGCAAGAACAACCATCCCGCAGGGTTGTGCTGGATCGCTTGAGTGAAAAATTTCAACGCCAGGCTTAGCAGACTTCGCAACCAGCGAATCTAGATTGGTATGTCCCAATTGGAGTCTTCGCTTAACTGCACCGCGATACTGGCTGCGAGCGACGATCTCCTGACCTGGGTAGCAACCTTTTTTAAAGTCCACTCCAGAAACGGATTCAAAGTTAATCATCTGCGGTACAAATTGCTCCTGCGTTGATAAAACAATCCGTGGAATACCGCTTAATACTTCAAGCGAATTCCAATTTTCCAAAGCAATGGGGTTTAAATTTTCCTTACTTACACTCACTCTTGGTTTTGCAATCAATGTTCGATTAAATAATTGATCATGATTCAATACGGAAGGAATATCCATCGCGATATTGTTAGGCTCAACATGATGAATGGCTGCATCACCCTCATTTGAGTAGGAGCAAAATACCTCCCATGAATCGGAAGCATCAACGATCTTCACCTTGGATCGGAGGATGTACATCGATAGTTTTTTGGCGGTACTGGCTGCAATATCTTTCGAGATAAACATCGCAAAGCGATCTTGGGAGTCTTCTGATTCGGGGGAGAGTGCTACCCAGGCGCTAGCGATCAATCTTCCTTTGGGGCTGCAATATCCAACTAAGCGGGTTGCTTGGGGACCCCGAGCAATTTGACCTGGGCTAACTTTGACCATTCCCACTACTGAGTTGCTGAGCTGACTTTGGAGAAGAGTGGCGGCATCTGGCCCCTCGACCAATATTAAGCCCCAATCTGGCAGGGAAGTGAATCCATTAAATAAAGCACTGGAATCTAGGGAATTTTGAGAGTATGTTGTCATGAGCTTTTATCATAGCTCGATGAGCAGAAAATTTCAGAGAAGAGCCTTATTTGCAACACAACGCGAACCCAGCCATTGGCGGAGGCTTTTTGTCGTTATGGCGCTGTGCATTGGATTGTTTTACGGGACAGTTTTCCTTTGGCCGGTAGTACCCTCTAGCTCACCCTCTCAAGCCCAGTTCCCAGGCCCGTCAACATATAAAGTTAAGATTGCACCTCAATCCAGTCTTGGATCAATTGCAGATCAGTTATCAGCCCAGGGTCTTAAAACGCCTGCAATCATTTTTCAAATAGCAGCTAGAAGCATATTTGTTGGCTCAAAGCTCAAGCCTGGAACTTATCTACTGCCTGAGCATGCCAGCTTAGGAAAGGTGCTATTGAAGATTGCCCGCGGCGATCGAGTGCGAGAATCTATCGCCATTATTCCTGGAATGTCGATATGGCAAGTTCGTGCACTGGTAGATAAACATCCTGCTTTAATCCATCAAACCCAGGGAATGAACGCCAAGCAACTCCTTGAATCTCTCAACCTTCATTACCCAGGCGATGAAGGATTATTTTTCCCGGATACCTATATTTTTGATCCGGATGACACCGATCTTTCAGTTTATAAACGTGCCTCACAAGCAATGCAAAAACAACTCAGTGCCGCATGGGATCAG
This sequence comes from Polynucleobacter sinensis, assembly GCF_001595985.1. Classification (GTDB taxonomy): domain Bacteria; phylum Pseudomonadota; class Gammaproteobacteria; order Burkholderiales; family Burkholderiaceae; genus Polynucleobacter; species Polynucleobacter sinensis. Next base: position 323,311 of record NZ_LOJJ01000003.1, on the reverse strand, counting down.
CGGGAGAGCAACTCCCCCCTGAAATCCCCTTACGAGTTATTGATTTTGGCTTCTATTGTTGAAAAAGAGACTGGGCGTCATTCCGACCGATCTTTGGTGGCAGCGGTATTTCTAAATCGCCTGAATTTAAAAATGCCGCTACAAACAGACCCCACCATTATTTATGGAATTGGACCTAATTTTGATGGAAACCTACGAAAAGCAGACCTTCGTAAAGACAGTGCCTACAATACATATATGCGCAAAGGTTTGCCGCCAACCCCAATAGCAATGCCCAGCAAAGAATCGCTTCAGGCTTCGGTACATCCCGCCAAGACTGATGCAATCTATTTTGTGGCTAAAGGGGATGGCACCAGCCATTTTTCTAACAATTTAAAAGATCATGAGAGTGCGGTCGATCAGTATCAGCGTAAACGCAATTCCGCACAAAAATGAGTACACAATAATTATGAAGAACACGCCATTTCCTGGGTATTTCATTAGTTTTGAAGGTATTGATGGTGCAGGTAAAAGCACGCATATTGCGGCTTTTGCCGATCATCTAAAAGAGTCTTATCCAGATCGTGAAGTGGTGATGACGCGTGAGCCTGGTGGAACTAAGTTGGGTGAGAGCTTGAGAGATTTGTTATTAAATGAGCCTATGAATTTAGAAACTGAGGCTCTTTTGATGTTCGGAGCTCGTCGCGAGCATGTCGCTCAAATCATTGAGCCAGCTCTGCTAGCTGGAAAGATTGTAATTTCCGATCGTTTTACAGACGCGAGCTTTGCTTATCAGGGTGGCGGACGCGGACTAAGTCTTGAGAAATTAAATGCCCTTGAAAAATGGGTTCAAGGGCGAGCGGACGGAACTTTACTCCAACCCAATCTGACGATCCTTTTTGATTTACCAGGCTCAGTTGCTCAGGATCGTAGATCTCAGGTTCGTTCACCAGACAAATTCGAGCAATTAGATTTGCATTTTTTTGAGAAGGTCCGTCAAGAGTATTTGCGCCGCGCAAAATCAGATCCGGATCGCTTCCATATTGTTGATGCCACGCAATCCAAGGATGCTATCTGGGCTGGATTGAAGTCACTGAATATCATCCTTAAATGATGACATCGCAATCATCAGGTAAGCAGACCTCTAATTTTGCCCCTTGGTTTAAGTCAACCTGGGAGAGTCTGAATTTATTGAACCTACCAAGTGCTGTTTTAATCCATGGCCAATCTGGCATTGGTAAATTTGAGTTTGCTATAGAGCTTGCAAAAGCTATATTGTGCGAGAGTGCCGCACCCTTATCTAGACCATGCAATGAGTGCGAGGCTTGCCATTGGTTTGAATCTGCTAATCATCCTGATTTCATTGCCCTGGTTCCGGAAACGCATCGCAAGCTATTGCCTCATGGTGATTTCGATGTTGAAGCGGATTCATCCAAAAAGTCAAAGGCAATTTCATCTGATAGTGATGGTGAGGCTTCTGAAAAAAAAGAAAAGAAGAATATATCTATCGAAGAAACTCGCAATGCGATTGAGGGACTCTCCATCGGCACTCATCGTGGCGGTAGCCGTGTGATCCTAATTTACCCACTGGAAATGTTGAGATCGGATTCTGCGAATACCTTATTGAAGTCTCTGGAAGAGCCGCCTGAAAATACAATTTTTATTTTGCTTGCAGATCGACTAGATAGAGTTCTTCCGACCATTCGATCTCGCTGTCGTCTTGTGTCTGCCCCAAGACCAGATCGCTCGACTGGGTTGGAATGGTTGCGCAATCAAATGGCTTTAGTGCCTAACTCTAAATTTAGCTCAGCGGAAATCGAGTCCATTTATGATGAGCAGGGCGGGGCGCCTTACGCCGTTTTGCAATCCTTGATTGCTCGGCATCATCAAGATGACAAAGATGAGCTAACCATAGCTATACAGGCGTCTAACAACCTTCTAAGGGCTATGTCCCAGGGCGCTAGAATTGAGTGGCTCGATACGGCTGAAAAAACTCAAAAAGCCCGCTATTCAACGTTACTGTCAACTATGCAGCGCTGGACCGCTGATCTTTTAAGTTCCGCTCAAATGGGTCACCCACGCTATTACCCAAAGCATGAGGCAGCCATCCAGACGCTTGCCAAACAGGCCCGCATGCCCAAATTACTTAATTTTTGGAAATCTCTGGTCCATGCCCGTCGCCATGAAAACCATCCTTTGGCAACTCGAATTCAGTTAGAGGCCTTGCTTTCTCAATACCAACAGATTTTTGAAGACTAAAATAGCGAGTCATGTTCATAGACTCGCATTGCCACCTCGATTTTCCCGAATTCCAAACTCGACTACCTGAGGTTTTGGCTAATATGGCCGCCTCCAAAGTCAGTCATGCACTTTGCGTATCGGTCGACTTGCCGGATTTTCCAAAGGTCCGGCAATTGGCAATGGATCATCCGCACCTATATGCTTCTGTTGGCGTGCATCCTGACTATGAAAATACCCCCGAACCTTCGGTAGAATTTCTAGTTGAGCAATCTAAGCACCCCAAAATCATTGCTATTGGCGAAACTGGCCTAGATTACTATCGAATGGGCGATCGCAGCTATGAGTCTATGGAGTGGCAAAGGGAGCGGTTTAGGGTGCACATTAGGGCGGCCATAGCGGCTAAAAAGCCTTTAATCATTCATACACGGTCCTCCTCTGAAGATACTTTGAGAATCCTAAAAGAGGAGGGTGCTGATAGGATAGGTGGGGTAATGCACTGCTTTACCGAAACATCTGATGTGGCAAAGGCCGCCATGGAAATGGGTTTTTACATCTCATTTTCTGGAATTGTTACCTTTAAGAGCGCAAAAGATCTTCAAGAGACCTGTAAATACGTGCCGCTTGACCGTTTGTTAATTGAAACGGATTCCCCTTATTTAGCGCCAATTCCTTATCGAGGCAAAGTTAATGAACCAGCCTGGGTTTCAAAGGTTGGAGAATTTGTTGCTGAGTTAAAAGGGGTTTCAATTGAGCAACTTGCAGAACATACTTCTAGTAATTTTTTTAAATGTTTTCAAATAGATAGAGTTTTTTTATGAGAATTTTGCTTAAGTTTTTAAGAATCCTGACAGTCTTGGGTCTGTTTCACATGCATCCCGTAATGGCTCAAACAGCCGATCAAATTACCGACTTTACTAAAGCGGCTAAATTTGATGATGTATCAGAAATCAAGGATTTGCTTAAGGCTGGAGTTAGCCCCAATACATTGGATCCGAGAGGCAACCCGATGCTAATAGTCGCAATCCGCGATAAATCTCTTAAAGTAATTGATTTGCTCCTAGGCAATAAGGATATAGATGTCAATCTAGCCAATAAGAGCGGTGAAACACCCCTCATGATGGCCTCGATTGAAGGTGAGATGCCAGTTGTTAAGACCTTAGTTTTGCAAAAAAAGGCTGATGTCAATAAGTCTGGCTGGACACCTTTGCACTATGCCTGCACAACCGGAAAACGCGAAGTGGCAGAATTTTTGGTTGAAAATGGCGCAAAAGTTAATGCGCTCAGCCCTGGAGAAACAACACCATTGATGATGGCAGTTCACTCTGGTAACGATCAACTAGTAAAGTTTTTACTAGACAACGGTGCAGATATCCGCATGCGCAATCATGAGGGATATTCTGCAATAGATGTTGCCGAACTCTTTAGTAAGTCAGATATTCGGGACGGCTTACTGTCACGCTGGCAGAAGCTCTATAAACAGCCATATCCAGGCGGTCCAAAGAAGATTGCCTCTTGAGTTTGATTCCTTTACATTGCGTATAATCATTATTATGTCAAATAAGAAATCAGTTGATAAACGAGATCTATTGCAATGACATTTGCTGACTTCCTGGCTCGGTTACCCGGTATAAACGCTCTACCCAGCTTTGACACCTTATTCGCTGAAATCAATACGGATATGGGTAATAGTGAGATCTGGTTTGTTTTGCTGCTAGCCTGCTTAATGCTGACATTCCATGGATTAGCGGTCCTGATGATTGCAGGAACATTCCATTGGATAGATGGCAAGCTTGAAAATAAGCGGATATATGGCGCTAATTTCTTATCTTATTTTCTGGCAATATTGCTCATTATTGCGAGCCATTTAATTGAAATTGTGGCTTGGGCCTATATTTGCGTAGCTTTACAGGTATTCCCAACCAACCCTCAAACATTCTATTTCGCAGGCGAAATGTACACAACCGTAGGTTACGGTGATTACACCTTGTCACAGCGCTGGAGAATCTTGCCAATTATTATCTCGTTCTCAGGCATCTTTGCAGTATCGATGTCAGGTGCGGCCCTGTATTCGATGATGGGGGCTTTATTGTCTAGGCCAAATCAAAACGGCAAATCTGGTGCTGGATTATAGAAAATCTTTAATTCACTAGTTTTGACTTATCAATCGGCGCTTTTTGTTTAAAAACTAACTCCAAAATTCTTCCGTTAGCCTCTAGAGAGCGCATTCTTCCGGGTAGCCAATCAAGGTCTCTCGCCAGCCAGATGTCTACCTGACGCTTGTATTGATCATTTTCACGCTGCATAAGTGCATACCGTCTGTTAATGGATTTACCAAGACTGGGAATATCATCGGATTCGGCTTCACCAAAACTCTTAAATTGCCACATCTCTAGGGTGTTGTAGTCAACCACAGGAAGCGCTCGAATTGTGCCAGCCTCATCAATCTTGTCATTACCATTAAGTAGTGAGGCTAGTTGAAACATGAGACTAAACCGATCCTGAGTGCCAGGCTTTAAATCGGGCGTAAATTCAGGTTTTTCAGAGAAAAACATCTTCCCTGCTCCGTTGCCGTCACGATCAAAGCGAGAGTAACGTGGGGGCTTAGTGCCTCGCTGAGTCCAATAAATTGATGGGGCAATTCCATAGGCGTCAACTGAGCCCCTTGACTCAAATACAAAGGGCCCAACAACAGCATATGGGATGTTGATATACAGTCGGTAATTATTGCCCTCTGTAATCCAATCTAGCTGAGCGGTTTGGTATAGCTGTCCATCCACATATGCGTCAAAGTAATAGGTCCCAGACTCTGGAAGTCTGAATGCTTGCCCGGGTTGATCGCCAAAGGCGCCCTCCTTTCCCTTGCCATTTTCACCCGCACTGGGAAGGGGATCCGCAGCAATTGCGTTCAATTGCTTGGGTTGAGATTTCTTCTTTGGAACCGAAGTTAGCTGAATTTTTTTGGGTGGCTCTTCGCGAATCTCTGTCTTGATGATGAGATCTTCAGAGATGGGTGGAGTATTTCCAAAAGAAATAAATGGAATTCCAAAAAATAAAATAATGTGGCCTGCAATCGACAGGAAAATTGCCACAATTAAAATCCATAAAGATTTATTACGGATCACAGCCATCCACCCATTGTTGAAAAAAATACAGCTTAAGCAAGTGATTCGCTCTGAATAAAGTCAATGACTGCAGGTAGATGATCTTGGTAGTTGCTAATGCCATGATCGCTCCCTTCTAAAACAAGTTGTTTTGATCCTGAATAGAATCTCACCATCTCTGTCCAGTCGAGTAATTCATCACCTTTTGCTGCGACTAAAAAATAGCGCTTGGGATCGGAGAGTTTATGCACTTGCAGGGCCTTTAACTCGTCAATATATTCAGCCTTGAAATCAAAAGGTTCATCGCTATCATACGCAGTCATCATGCCAACATGAGGCTCAAGCTCTCTTGAGGCATAAACGGCAGGATTAAGGGCAATACCTTTGCATTGATATTTCTCAGCCAAGTAGTTGGTATAAAAACCACCTAAAGAAGAGCCAATAATAATGATGCGATCCGCATCTGATTGTTCGATGCGATTAATTACCATCTCCATGCTTGCTTTGGGCGAAGCTAGTAGCTGAGGACAATACCAATCGTATGAATGAGCGGGATTTGATAGAGCCCTAATCGCTTCGCCAGTCATTACCGCTTTAGTGGAGTTGGGTGACGATCTAAAGCCATGCAAATACACGAGGAGAGTTTTGGTCATGGAACTTGTTTACCTATTCATTGATTGTTTAAAAAATGATCGCCTTTAAATGTGATGCTGATCATAGTTTCTGTAACATTTGGGCAGACAATCAGAAATTCAACCACCCTAACCCCTCTTCTGTCGCTTTTAGGGGCTTGTATTCGCAGCCGATATAACCGTCATAACCCAGGCGGTCAAGATACTTAAAGAGATAGTTAAAATTAATTTCACCCGTTCCAGGCTCATTTCTGCCGGGATTATCTGCCAGTTGAATATGGGCAATCCGGTCTAGATACTTTTGAATCGTGCAAGCAAGCTCTCCCTCCATTCGCTGAGCATGATAGATGTCATATTGCAAGAAGGCGTTGTCTGCCTCGATCGCATCTAACAAATCAATCGCCTGTGCGGTTTTGGAAAGATAGAAACCAGGGATATCAAAAGTGTTAATCGGCTCAAGTAGAATTTTTATGTCGACTTTTTTAAGTTCCGCTGCGGCAAATTGAATATTGGTGATAAAAGTATCACGCACCAGTTTGGAATCAAACCCCTCGGGTACCTTTCCAGCAAGGCAATTCAGTTGATTTACGCCCAATGCGGTTGCATATTCAATAGCTTTGCTCACGCCTGCACGAAATTCCGAGACACGATCTGGATGGCAGGCTATCCCCCGCTCTCCCGAGTCCCAATCTCCGGGTGGAAAATTGTGTAAAACAAGCTTTAAGTTGTTGTCATTCAGGGCCATTTTGATGTCATCAACCTTAAAGGCATAAGGAAACAAGAATTCAACGGCATCAAAGCCAGCGGACTTAGCTAGCGCAAAGCGTTCTATGAACGGCTGCTCAGTAAATAGCATGGTGAGATTGGCCGCGAAGCGAGGCATTTCTGTCCTTTTGACTTAAAAACTAATGAAAGCTGATGTTACCAAAGTTACTATGATTTTCCCTAGGTCGGTTAACTGTCAATAATGCTTAATTAAGCGTGAAAATACGCTAATATCACTATAGATATATCTATTAATAAGGAAAGTTATGAAAACCAAATTCGCCCAAGTCTCCCTAGTTGCCGCCGCTCTTTTGATTGGCTCAGGCGCCACTATCGCTCAAAGCACTGCACCAGCAAACGCTGTTGTAGTTGACGCCGCAGTGACTGACAATATTTTTCAGTTGTATGAAGGCACTGTGAGCAAAATTGACAAGAAGACACGCACTATTTTCTTTAAAAATAGTGAAGGTGAATCCAAGTTTGTTGCTGGACCAGAAATTAAAAACTTTGATCAAATCAAAAAAGGTGATCGCTTAAGTGTTACTTATGAGCTCGCAGTAGCAATTGAGTTAATTAAGACAAAGAGCGATGGAATACGTAGCAAGGTAGAAACATCTTCTGAGACTGCTTCAAAAGCAGGCGAAAAACCTTCTAGAACAATTTCAAATACCACCACAATCATTGCTGACATTGTTGCTGTAGATCGCGCTAAAAAACTGGTTTCTGTAAAAGGACCTAGCGGTAAAGTAACCGTTGTTACTGTTAAGAATCCACAGTTATTAGCCGATGTTAATGTTGGTGAGCAAGTAAAGGTGGTCTATTTTGATGCAATGGCAGCATCAATTACACCACCCAAAAAGAAATAATTCTGTAGCAATCAGCCGTAGGGGCAAGTGTTAAGTTTTAGTCAATTGAATATCAGACTTTTTGTAACTCTTGCCCTCTTCACCCTTCTCGCGGCTTGTGCAAACACTACCCGGCCAGGGGTTGTAGGGGTCAATCGATCCCAATTCATGATGGTTTCTTCTGCTGAAGTTGAGCGCCTCTCATCAATCAGCTATAACGAGCAGAATCAAAAAGCAAAAGAAAAAAATGTGCTGGTCACATCTGGCCCAACTTTAGATCGTTTGAGAGTTATTGCAAACCGACTGATTCCACAAACTAAAGAATTTCGCGATGACACCCGGCAATGGGCTTGGCGATTAACACTTATTGACGCTCCGATATTAAATGCAACATGTGCACCCGGTGGAAAAATTACTTTTTATACTGGCATTATCGAAAAGCTTAATTTGAGTGATGATGAGATTGCAGCGATTATGGGTCACGAAATTGCACACGCTTTAAGAGAGCATGGTCGTGAACGTGTTTCACAGGCAATGGCACAAAAACTAGCCGTGAACGTTGCGATGGCAGCTGCTGGTGGATATGGTTCAGCGGTGAGCGCGGCAAACCAGGTTGCTTACTACGTATTCGTATTACCCAACTCTAGAGAGAATGAGTCAGAGGCCGATGCAATTGGATTAGAGTTGGCCGCTAGGGCCGGATACAACCCCGCTGGGGCAATTACAGTTTGGCAGAAGATGATCAAAGCTAACCAGGGAAAGAGTGCGCCAGAATTCTTATCCACCCATCCCTCGGGTGAAACTCGAATAGAGCAATTAACGGCGCTTATGCCTGCGGTTGAGCCGCTATACAAGGTGGCGCCAAAAGCCCCTACTTCAAGCAAAAATATGTAATTGTGCTGATTTTGCAGAAAATGAAAAAGCCCCATTAAAGGGGCTTTTAAATATTTGGCGGAGCGGACGGGACTCGAACCCGCGACCCTCGGCGTGACAGGCCGATATTCTAACCAACTGAACTACCGCTCCAAATACAACGCTTGCTACTTGTGTCACTGACTTCTACAACTCACAACTAGCCAAAATTTTGGCGTCCCCAGGGGGATTCGAACCCCCGTACTCACCGTGAAAGGGTGATGTCCTAGGCCTCTAGACGATGGGGACCTGGACTACTACAACTACCTCTATTCTAAATGCTTGGTGGAGATAAGCGGGATCGAACCGCTGACCTCTTGCATGCCATGCAAGCGCTCTCCCAGCTGAGCTATACCCCCGTAATCTCGCAATAAAACTACAAGACATTCAAAACAATCCAAGATTTTATCCTATTTTTGTGCGAGTGCGCAAATTCTGTATTAGACAACCTTGGAAAGCCTATCCACAGCCTCATCTTTACCTAAAACAACCAGGACTGAGTCAATTGCAGGGGTTTGGGTGGTGGCAAATAATGCATACCTAACAGGCATAGCTAAAGCTGGCATTTTGATCTGATACTTGGCCAAAATCTCCTTAAAAGCTGCTCCATATGCTGCCTTGGTGTGCTCACAGTTTTTAATTGCCTCAATAAGGTCTTTGAGTGCGGGAATAATTTCATTTGGAATATTGGCGACGATTTGTTCACTGGTGTGAGTGGGTGCAGGTAAATAGAACAGCTTTGCCTCTTCAGCAATTTCAATCAATGTATTCGCGCGATCTTTTAATAGAGCTACAACATCAACAAAGCTGGGTCCATTCTCTGTATCAATACCCATCTCATGAGCAAATGGCTTGGTAGATTCTGCCAGTTTTTTAGGATCGGCATTTTGGATGTATTGATGATTGAGCCAGAGTAGTTTTTCTGGATTGTGCTGTGCGGGTGATCTACCCAGGCTTTCTAGATCAAACCAACTTACAAATTGTTCTTTAGTAAATACTTCAGCATCACCATGTGACCAGCCTAATCTAGCCAGGTAATTCAAAATCGCTTCTGGCAGGTACCCTGCTTTTTGATAGTCTCGAACGCTCATTGCGCCGTTGCGCTTGCTCATTTTCTCGCCTGAGTCGTTCAGCACTGTAGGTAAATGAGCATAGACTGGAGGCGTGCCACCAAGAGCCTTCATAATATTGATTTGGCGAGGCGTATTGTTTACATGATCGTCGCCACGAATGACATGCGTGATCTTCATATCTAAATCATCAACCACTACGCAAAAGTTATAAGTCGGCGTGCCATCGGGGCGAGCGATGACCAGATCATCGAGTTCGTCATTGCTAATTTCAATTTGTCCCTTGACGGCATCTTGCCAAATTACAGAGCCACCAATTGGGTTTTTAAATCGAATTACGGGTAAAACACCCTCAGGTATCTGCGGCAGAGTTTTGCCTGGCTCAGGGCGCCACAGGCCGTTATAGCGAGGCTTTTCCTTATTCGCCATTTGCTGATCGCGCAAGTGATTTAGTTCATCTTCGCTCATGTAGCATGGGTAAGCGAGGCCGGCATCTAGCATTTGCTTTACCACCTCACGATAACGATCTATGCGTTGCATTTGGTAGATGGGGCCCTCATCCAAATCCAGGCCCAACCAAGCCATCCCCTCGATGATGACATCAACGGCTTCTTGGGTTGAGCGCTCTAGATCCGTGTCTTCAATACGGAGAATGAAGTCTCCTTTATTGTGTCGAGCAAATGCCCATGGATAGAGAGCGCTGCGAAGATTTCCCAAATGAATAAAGCCCGTGGGACTCGGGGCGAAACGTGTACGTATATGCATAAATACCATTATCTCAGGTTAGCCATAGAATTCGCTAAATTGTGACCTCGCTGGACAAAAAAGTGGATACTTTCACCTATGAATGAATTACTTGTGTTTATGTGTGATGGGGCCCCGGTTCGCGGGGAAATTGTTTCTATTGGTAGCGCTTGGCAGGCTATTCTGGAGAGGCGCAATGACCCCCCTGTGGTCAGGCGCATCTTGGGTGATTTTGTGGGCGCAGCTACCCTTTTAAGCGCAAGCCTGAAATTTGATGGCACTCTGATCATTCAGGCGCAAAGTAAGGGTCCTATTCAACTCCTCGTGGTTGAGTGCAAATCAGACCTCACTATGCGAGCTACTGTAAAGCTATCCGTTGAGGCCAATACTATCGATCCAGATGCTACCTTAGGCGATTTACTTGATGCTGAAAATACTGGTCGCCTAGTTATTACATTGGATCCGGCAGACCGCCAACCAGGGCAGCCACCATACCAAGGAATAGTGGCACTCCAGGAACATCGTGGTTCGGTGATCAAACCGGTGACCAGCGCTGCAGAAGCAATTGCCCTTTATATGCAAAATTCTGAACAGCTTGATACTCGAATATGGCTAGCTTCTAACGATACCCATGTCGGCGGCCTTCTGTTGCAACGTTTACCGAACTCTGGTGGCCACACTCACCTAGATCCACAGATTGCTGCTGAAGGTTGGAGTCGCATCCAAACGCTTGGTGAAACCATTACAAATGAAGAATTGTTAACACTTCCACCGCAAACTATCTTGCGAAGACTTTTCTTAGAGGAGTCTGCTGAAAATGGCGTACGCAGCTTCCCCTCTCGCCCAATTCGATTTTCTTGCCGCTGCTCAAGGGTAAAAGTTGCAGATGTTCTCCGCATGCTGGGGGAGCAAGAGGTTGAAAGTATTCTTGCAGAACAAGGCCTTGTGGAAACTGGATGTGATTTTTGTGGAAAGCTTTATCGATTTGATGCCGTCGATTGTCGTCAGGTTTTTAAAACAGACTTGCTTGCAGATGCAACAAGACCCCCTTCTAAGGGACATTAATTATTGAGCGTTCTTGATGGTGGATGGTTTTTCACCATCAGCCGTATTCATGGCAGATTTTTCTGATGGCAAAATCTGCACAAAGAATTCACCCTCTTTAATCATGCCATGCTCTACGCGGGCACGCTCTTCAATAGCTCTAGTGCCTTCTTTTAAGTCCTTTACATCGCCGGTGAGCTTGGCATTGCGTAAGCTGAGCAAGCTATTTTTAGCCTGCTGCAGCTCTAATTGCTTTTCCATCTCATAAACCTTAAGCCATCCACCCTTGCCCAGCCAAAGTGGGTACTGAATTGCAATAAGCAATAACAGCATTGAATAGATGACGATCCTCATGAGTTAGAAAATCTAGCCTATTTCAGCGCTTCAGATTATAAAAAACTGACTTACCTGGATAGCTTGCAACATCGCCTAGATCTTCCTCAATTCGTAGTAGTTGGTTGTATTTCGCAATACGGTCAGAGCGTGACAATGAACCTGTTTTGATCTGCCCTGCGTTTGTGCCTACGGCAATATCGGCAATAGTGCTATCTTCAGTTTCGCCAGAGCGATGAGAAATCACAGCAGTGTAATTGGCGCGTTTAGCCATCTCGATCGCGGCAAATGTTTCAGTTAATGTGCCGATCTGATTAATCTTAATGAGGATGGAATTAGCAATCCCCTTTTCAATACCCTCTTTGAGAATGCGAGTATTGGTCACAAACAAGTCATCACCAACTAATTGGATTTTCTTGCCCAGTTTTTGGGTAATATCTGCCCAGCCATCCCAGTCGCTCTCATGCATACCATCTTCAATTGATACGATCGGGAATTGGTCTGCCAGGTTGCCAAGGTAGTCAGAGAACTCGCTAGAGCTGAGTTGCAATCCTTCGCCGGATAAACTGTACTTGCCGTCTTTATAGAACTCGCTAGCAGCGCAGTCTAGCGCCAGTAACACATCTTCACCAGCTTGATAGCCAGCACCCTCGATAGCCTTCATGATGGTTTGTAAACACTCCTGATTACTCTTGAAGTTAGGTGCAAACCCACCCTCATCACCAACCGTTGTAGGCATACCTTGTGCGCCAATAATTTTCTTGAGCTCATGGAAGATTTCAGCGCCGCAACGTAAAGCTTCGCGGAAACTTTGCGCTCCCACCGGCATAATCATGAATTCTTGAATATCAAGACTATTATTTGCGTGCGCACCACCATTGACGATATTCATCATGGGTACTGGTAATTGCATGCCGCCTGAGCCCCCAAAATAGCGGTATAGAGGCAAGCCTGCTTCTTCAGCTGCAGCTCTAGCCACAGCCATTGAAACGGCTAAAGTAGCATTGGCGCCTAAACGCGCTTTGTTATGCGTGCCATCTAACTCAATTAAGGTGTGATCAAGAAAAGCTTGCTCGCTAGCATCTAAACCAAGAATAGATTCAGCAATTTCAATATTGATATTTTGAACTGCCTTAAGAACTCCCTTACCAAGATAGCGCGCCTTATCTCCATCTCGCAACTCAATTGCTTCGCGTGATCCCGTGGATGCACCAGAAGGAACAGCTGCACGCCCCATCACTCCCGACTCCAGCAAAACATCGCATTCCACAGTTGGGTTGCCGCGTGAATCTAAAACTTCTCTGCCGATAATGTCAACAATGGCGCTCATGCACCTTCTCCTAAGTAAAAAATAAATTGCTTACGACAAAACAATAGTTACTTAAAACTATCTTCTAAAAATGAACCAGATTTTTTTACTACTGAATCAATGGCAACCAATGACTCTAGTAATTCCTTCATACGATGAAGTGGCACTGCGTTAGGACCATCAGATAATGCCTTGGCAGGATCTGGGTGAGTTTCCATGAATAAGCCGCTAATACCTACAGCAACAGCGGCACGTGCAAGTACTGGAACAAACTCGCGTTGACCTCCGCTGGAATTGCCTTGACCACCTGGCAGTTGGACGGAGTGAGTGGCATCAAAAACTACAGGGGCATTTGCTTCACGCATAATTGCCAAGCTACGCATATCTGACACGAGGTTGTTGTAACCAAATGATGCACCACGCTCGCAGACCATAAATTGATCTGGCAAGTTCTTTTCTGCGGCAGCTACACGAGCCTTCTCAACAACATTAAGCATTTCATGGGGTGATAAAAATTGTCCCTTTTTGAAATTTACAGGCTTGCCACTCTGGGCACAGGCTCGAATAAAGTCAGTCTGTCTGCATAAAAAAGCGGGCGTTTGCAAAACATCAACTACTTTTGAGACAGGCTCAATTTCACTAATATCATGTATGTCAGTTAATACTGGAACACCAATTTCACGCTTAACTCTTGCCAAAATTTCAAGCCCCTTTTCCATCCCAAGTCCGCGGAAGGAGTTGCCAGAAGATCGATTGGCCTTATCGAAGGAAGATTTGTAAATAAACGGGATTCCTAGCGATGCAGTAATTTGCTTAAGTTCACCAGCAATATCTAGGGCAGATTGTTCGGACTCAATAACACATGGGCCGGCTATCAAAAAGAAGCGATGCTTCAAACCAACATCAAACCCGCATAACTTGAATGAGCTCATCAATCTTCCTTAGGCAGCTTGCGAAGCGCTAGCTTCTTGATGGATGAGAGATGCATTGATGAATGCGGAGAATAATGGGTGACCATCGCGCGGTGTAGAGGTAAATTCCGGATGGAACTGAACACCAAAGAACCAAGGGTGCATCGATTTAGGTAGCTCCATCATCTCTGGTAGAGATTCGTTTGGAGTTCTAGCGGAAATGATCAAACCAGACTTCTCTAAACGCGGAACGTAAGCATTATTCACCTCGTAGCGATGGCGGTGACGTTCATTCACTTCAGCACCATAGATTTCATGGGCCAAGGTGCCATCCTTCACTGGGCAACGCTGAGAGCCCAAGCGCATAGTGCCCCCAAGATCAGACTCATTAGAGCGCTTTTCAACTCGCCCTTCACGATCGACCCATTCGGTAATAAGAGCGACAACAGGATTGTTAGTTTCGGGATCAAATTCAGTGCTATTTGCGTCAGTAATTTGAGCAACATGACGAGCGAATTCAATGACCGCCAGCTGCATACCAAGGCAAATTCCTAGATACGGGACATGATTCTCGCGTGCATAGCGAATTGCGGCAATTTTTCCTTCAGTGCCGCGCTTACCAAAGCCGCCGGGTACCAAAATAGCATCGAGGTCTTTCAGGCAGTCAATCCCATCTTTCTCAATCACCTCGGAGTCAATGTAATTAATATTGACGCGTGTGTGGTTATGAATGCCGGCGTGACGCAGAGCCTCAATCAGAGACTTATAAGACTCTGTCAGCTCAACATACTTGCCAACCATACCAATAGTGACTTCATGCTGTGGGTTGGCTAGTTCATAAACCAAATTGGCCCAGACTGATAGGTCTGCAGGTTTGGCCTCTATTTCAAGTTCACGACAAATTAAATCATCCATCCCTTGCGCATGAAGCATCTCAGGAATCTTGTAGATTGTGTCAACATCCCAAACGGATATAACAGCTTCATCCCGTACGTTCGAGAAAAGTGAAATCTTAGAGCGTTCATCCTCAGGGATTGGGCGGTCCGCACGGCATAGCAACACAGTTGGCATGATGCCAATCTCACGCAATTTCTGCACCGAGTGTTGGGTGGGCTTGGTTTTTAATTCACCTGCGCTACTGATATATGGAACAAGGGTCAAGTGCACAAACGCACAGCTATGCTTTGGCAACCGAATGCTCATCTGACGTGCAGCCTCAAGGAATGGCAGTGATTCAATATCACCTACTGTTCCACCGATTTCACAAATTGCAATATCAGCATTGCCATCGTGGCTGGCTTTCGCCCCAAGTTCTACAAAAGCCTGAATCTCATTAGTAATATGTGGGATGACTTGGACAGTTTTTCCCAGGTATTCACCGCGACGCTCTTTACTAATAACGGATTCATAAATCTGGCCAGTAGTGAAGTTATTGCTCTTGCGCATTTTGGCTGAAACAAAGCGCTCATAATGCCCAAGATCAAGATCGGTCTCGGCCCCGTCCTCGGTTACGAATACTTCACCGTGCTGAAGAGGGCTCATTGTCCCGGGGTCAACGTTGATATAGGGGTCTAATTTTAGGAGGGTGACTTTCAGGCCGCGGGATTCGAGAATCGCGGCAAGCGAGGCAGCTGCAATTCCTTTCCCTAAAGAAGAAACCACACCACCAGTGACAAAAACGTATTTGGTCATCGCTTAAGCTCTGTTGGAAAAAGTAATTATAACGATAGCCAGGTTTGAGTGAAAAATTTCCCACTCTCCTAAGAGGCGCTTCAATCCATTGCCTAACCGCAGCTAGTTAACCCTAAAAATGCGCTGATTTTCCGACTTTTTTTACCAACCGACGATGGCAATGGAATTGCTAATTCATGTTTCCAATGTGACTCTTGCCGACTTTAGCTGGCTGGATTTATCGGGCTGAGCGGAAATTGAGGGAAAAATCCCTATTTTTTGATATTTTTTATGAAAAAATTGCAAATTAAGTCTTATATAAGACATGGATTCCGAATTACAATAGACTGGATAGGGAAATTACCCTGCTGTACCTTAATGTCGATAACTCTTACCCAATAGGAAACACGATGCTAGAAGCCTACAACGCCCAAGTTGCCGAACGCGCAGCCCTTGGAATTCCAGCCCTCCCCTTAACAAAAGATCAAACTGCCGAATTGGTTGGTTTACTTAAGAATCCACCGAAGGGCAAAGAGGCGGAAATTCTGGAGCTCATTACCCACCGCGTTCCAGCTGGCGTTGATGATGCTGCAAAGGTTAAGGCTGAGTTTTTAGATGCCGTCGCAAAAGGAACGGAGAAATCTCCACTAATTTCTCGCATTAAGGCAACCGAGCTTTTGGGAACAATGCTTGGTGGCTACAACATTAAACCCTTGGTTGATCTATTAAAAGATGCTGAATGCGGCGCTACTGCGGCTGAAGCATTGAAAAAAACCCTCTTAATGTTTGACTATTTCAACGATGTTCAAGAGTTGGCTTCTGGCGGTAATGCCAATGCAAAAGCAGTCATGCAAAGCTGGGCAGATGCTGAGTGGTTTACAAGTCGCCCCGCTGTTCCAGAGAGTATGAAGTTAACTGTATTTAAGGTCACTGGTGAAACCAATACGGATGACTTGTCTCCAGCTCCTGATGCTTGGAGCCGCCCAGATATTCCGCTGCACGCCACAGTAATGCTGAAGAATCCACGTCCAGGCATTGAGCCCGATGAGCCAGGTGTTCGCGGGCCAATGAAGCAGATCGAAGCCTTGCAAAAGAAAGGCAACTTAATTGCTTATGTAGGCGATGTAGTTGGGACTGGTTCTTCACGCAAATCCGCTACCAACTCGGTGTTATGGTGGACTGGTCAAGATATTCCATTTGTTCCTAACAAACGCTTTGGTGGCGTTTGCTTGGGCACGAACATTGCTCCAATCTTCTTCAATACCATGGAAGATTCTGGCGCTTTACCAATTGAATTAGATGTTTCTCAAATGAATATGGGCGATGTAATTGAACTACGTCCATATGAAGGCAAGGTACTCAAGGATGGTAAAGAGATTGCCTCTTTCTCACTTAAGTCACCCGTGATTTTGGATGAAGTACGTGCTGGTGGTCGTATTCCTTTGATCGTTGGCCGTGGTTTGACGGCTAAGGCTCGGGCTGCTCTTGGTATGCCTGCTTCGACAGAATTCCGCGTGCCAGTTAGCCCTCCTGATAACAAAAAAGGCTTTAGCCTGGCGCAAAAAATTGTTGGCCGCGCATGCGGTTTGCCAGAAGGTCAAGGTGTTCGCCCAGGAACTTACTGTGAGCCACACATGACTACAGTCGGATCTCAAGATACAACCGGTCCAATGACCCGTGATGAGTTGAAGGATTTAGCATGCCTGGGCTTCTCATCTGATTTTGTCATGCAGTCTTTCTGCCATACCTCTGCCTATCCAAAGCCAGTGGACATTCGCACCCAACACGAACTTCCACCATTTATGACCAATCGCGGCGGCGTTTCATTGCGCCCAGGTGATGGCGTTATTCATAGCTGGTTAAATCGCTTTCTATTACCAGATACTTGCGGCACTGGCGGTGATAGCCATACCCGCTTCCCAATTGGTATTTCCTTCCCCGCAGGTTCAGGTCTCGTGGCGTTTGCTGCGGCAACTGGTGTAATGCCTTTGGATATGCCTGAATCTGTATTGGTACGCTTTAAAGGCAAAATGCAGCCCGGCATTACATTGCGTGATTTGGTCAATTCCATACCACTCTATGCAATTAAAAAAGGATTGCTCACTGTTGAAAAGCAAGGCAAGAAGAATGTCTTCTCCGGTCGCATCTTGGAAATCGAGGGATTACCAGATCTGAAAGTTGAACAAGCTTTTGAATTGTCAGATGCTTCAGCCGAGCGTTCTGCAGGTGGTTGTACTGTTCACCTTAACAAAGAACCAATCATCGAGTACATGCGCTCCAACATTACTTTGATGAAGTGGATGATTGCGAATGGCTATGAAGACAAGCGCACATTAAGCCGCCGTATCAAAGCCATGGAAGCTTGGATTGCTAAGCCAGAGTTGCTTAAGGCCGACGCTAATGCTGACTATGCTGAGATTATTGAAATTGATATGAGCGAGATTAAGGAGCCAATCCTAGCCTGCCCTAACGATCCGGATGATGTTAAGTTCCTCTCCGAGGTTTCTGGAGAAAAAATTGACGAAGTCTTTATTGGCTCTTGCATGACCAACATCGGCCATTTCCGAGCTGCTGGCCAAGTGTTGCAAGGCAAGAAGGATATGCCAACCCGTTTATGGGTTGCTCCTCCAACTAAGATGGACGCGATGGTCTTGATGGAAGAAGGCTACTACGGAATGCTTGGTGCGGCTGGTGCTCGTATGGAAAGCCCTGGATGCTCACTCTGTATGGGTAACCAAGCGCAAATTCGTAAAGGCTCAACAGCGGTTTCTACTTCAACTAGAAACTTCCCTAACCGCCTTGGTATCGATACGCGAGTGTTCTTAGCTTCTGCTGAATTGGCATCTGTGGCTGCATTGCTCGGTCGCTTGCCGACTCCTGCAGAGTATCAAGATCAAGTGCAGGCATTAAATGCTAAAGCCGGTGAAGTCTATAAATATATGAGTTTTGACAAACTCAAGTCATTTAGCGACGTTGCTGATACTGTGACTGTATAAGTTGTACCTTCTCCCCTCCTAATGAGGGGGGTTAAAAAGAAAAGGCGATCTGATGATCGCCTTTTTTGTTATCGTGCAAACAGTTAAATGTGCA
Organism: Polynucleobacter sinensis; assembly: GCF_001595985.1. Classification (GTDB taxonomy): domain Bacteria; phylum Pseudomonadota; class Gammaproteobacteria; order Burkholderiales; family Burkholderiaceae; genus Polynucleobacter; species Polynucleobacter sinensis. The sequence goes on along the minus strand of NZ_LOJJ01000003.1, from coordinate 304,664 downwards.
ATCTATTTTCCTGATTAGCATTTTCACGATGTAAACCAGAGGCCCAAGTGTTAGTTGCTAAGCCAGTCCTCTCTAGGATGAGCTTCGCGCGTTTAGAAACCTCTTTCCACTCAACGTCTAGAAGCGGCCCCTTAAATGCGATGGCAACGACATTGCAGTCGTGTGATTCTGGAAAAAGCAAAACTCTGTTGTGAAAGGCTTCGCAAATGTTATTCAGGTTGATATCAAAACTCTTGTGTCGTGAAAAGAGATTTACCGTGAGAACTCCAGGAGACTTCAAAATATCGTAACAACCTTGATAGAATTCTAATGAGCTGGCAGCTGGACCATCGCAGATAGCATCATAAAGATCTACCTGAACCGCATCAAAATGATCTCGATATTTTGGATCCTGAACAAAGACTTTAGCATCTGTTTGAAGTGTCTTTAGGCGACGATCATCACCCGGAGTATCAAACATGCTGCGGGCAGATACGATGACCGCAGGGTTTAATTCAACTACAGTAGACTTTACTGCCGGGCAGTAACGATATGTAAATTTAGTTAATGCGCCTGTACCAAGACCTAGTTGGGCGACCTGCATACCAGGCTTAGTTTCTAAGAAAAGCAACCAAGCCATCATTTGCTGGTTGTATTCAAGATAGATTTCATCTGGGTCTCGAATACGCATCGCGCCTTGAATGAGCTCCGTACCAAAATGTAGATAGCGAATACCACCGCTTTCAGAAAATGTTACGGGCTCCATTGCCAAGGAAGTATTACTCACACAAATTCCTAATGGCCTATTTTGCCCAAGATCTTGCATTGCGGAACAAGCGCATCCATGGACTCGCGCCATCAGTGGAATCGAGCCACTCTGGCGGGCACCAACTCATCTGCACAGACCTAAATACACGTTCAGGATGCGGCATCATTACGGTAAAACGACCATCTGGAGTAGTAACGCCAGTAAGTCCACCAGGCGAACCATTGGGATTCATTGGGTAGGTTTCCGTTGGCTTGCCTTGATGATCTAGAAATCTAAGACTTGTTAAGCCTTGCTTTTGAAGGGTTGCCAAATCTCCTTGCTGACTAAAATTGGCAAAACCCTCACCGTGAGCGATTGCAATCGGCAACTGACTACCAGCCATTCCTTGGGTGAAGATTGATGGAGAGTCCATGACTTCAGCCATAACTAGACGCGCTTCATATTGCTCGGACTGGTTGCGCGTAAACTTAGGCCAGGCTTCTGCGCCAGGAATGATTCCCGCAAGATTACTCATCATCTGACAGCCATTACAAACGCCTAATGCGAAACTATCTTGACGATTAAAGAATGAGGAGAACTGATCACGTAATTGCGCGTTAAAGAGAATGGTCTTTGCCCAACCCTCGCCAGCACCCAACACATCGCCATAACTGAATCCACCACAGGCTACCAAGCCTCTGAAATCATCAAGTTTTGCCTTACCAGACAATAGATCCGACATATGAACGTCATAACTATCAAAACCAGCCCAGCTCATGGCATACGCCATCTCTACATGAGAATTGACGCCCTGCTCGCGCAAAATAGCTACCTTAGGTTTTGCGTTTTGCATAATAAATGGCGCTGAAATATCTTGGGAGATATCAAAGGTCAGTTTTGGTGACATGCCTGAATCAGCCAGGTCATTTAGCAAATTAAATTCGCTGTCGGCGCAATCAGGATTGTCACGCAAACGTGCGATTTGATAACTGGTATTAGCCCACATCTTCTGCAGGACTTCACGTGGTTCAGCAAAGATATTTTTAGCATCGCGCCAAATTTCAATGCGACCATTAGTATTGGGTTTTGCAATCACATGGCTATATGCGCTAAGGCCTAATCTACGCAAAATAGCAAATACCGACTCGCGATCTTCTTTACGAATTTGAATAACCGCACCCAACTCTTCATTAAATAATGCTCGCAAAGTCTGCTCATGACGACGACCTGAAACTTGTTGCGCCCAATTCTTGGCATCACCCCAGTCAGACTCCTGCCCAACATCGACTGCAATCATGTCTACATTCATGGAAATACCGCAGTGCGTTGCAAATGCCATCTCGGCAATACAGGCAAAAAGTCCACCATCGGATCGATCGTGATATGCAAGCAACTTATCTTCTTTGCGAAGCTCGATGATGGCACTAGCCAGCGCCTTAAGATCCTCAGGATGATCTACTGTTGGAGCTGACTTGCCCGACTGATTGAGAACCTGAGCCAAGATGCTTCCAGCCATCCGGTTTTTGCCACGACCCAAATCAATCAAAATCAACTCGGTATCAAGAGATGTTCCTGAGCGATCCTTTAATTTCAATAAGGGAGTGCTTGTTTTGCGAACATCTTGAACAGAGGCAAAAGCAGAAATGATTAATGAAACTGGCGAGATAACTTTCTTGGCTTTGCCGCCCTCCTCCCAAGCGGTTGCCATGGACAGAGAATCCTTGCCGACTGGTATAGAGATTCCAAGAGCGGGACAGAGCTCCATGCCAATGGCTTTTACTGAATCATATAACTTGGCATCCTCACCAGGCGATCCACATGCTGCCATCCAGTTTGCTGAAAGTTTCACATCCTCAAGGCGTCGAATATCGGCAGCGAGCAAATTGGTAATCGCCTCACCAACAGCCATTTTGGCAGCAGCAGGCGCATCAATCACGGCTAATGGAGTGCGTTCGCCCATGCTCATTGCTTCACCGCGATAGCCTTTATAGTCCATCATGGTCACAGCACAATCCGCTACGGGAACTTGCCATGGGCCAACAAAAGGATCTCGTGCATTTAATCCGCCAACTGTACGATCGCCAATCGTAATTAAGAATGATTTACTAGCTACTGTGGGTTGCTGAAGAACCCAGGCAACGCACTGTGATAGCTCTACATCAGTGACGTCTAACTCCTCAAAATGCTGAGTAACTCGTTTGACATCGCGGTGCATTCTGGGCGGTTTACCAAGCAATACCTCCATTGGCATATCAATCGGCATTGCTTCGTCAACATCAGGCAATTGCTTGCTATCGCTCAATTGAAGTTGACGCTGGGCAGTAGCCTCGCCAACCACTGCGAATGGACAACGCTCCCGCTCACAAAGAGATTTGAATAGATCAAGATCTTTTGATTCAATAGCTAAAACGTAACGCTCTTGTGACTCGTTACACCAGATCTCAGCCGGGCTCATGCCGCTTTCTTCAAGTGGAATATTGCGTAGCTTGAATTTTGCTCCGAGCCCTGCCCCGTCAGCTAGCTCAGGAAATGCATTAGACAAACCACCTGCACCAACATCATGTATGGAGACAATCGGATTGTTTTTACCCATTGCACGACAAGCATTAATAACTTCTTGCGCACGACGCTCCATCTCAGGATTGCCGCGTTGGACAGAGTCGAAATCGAGATCTGCAGTATTAGTTCCGGTAGCTACGGAGCTGCCTGTTGCACCACCCATACCAATGCGCATACCAGGACCACCCAACTGGATAAGTAAATGCCCTGCTTTGATCTCTTTTTTGGCAGTATGTATAGAGTCGATGCTGCCAATACCACCAGCAATCATGATGGGCTTGTGATAGCCGCGACGTACACCTTCAAGTGTTTGCTCAAATACTCTGAAATAACCGCCCAGAATTGGGCGACCAAATTCATTATTGAATGCGGCGCCACCCAAAGGGCCTTCAATCATAATTTGCAGAGGTGTAGCGATACGTTCTGGCTTGCCGTATTTCTCCGACTCCCAAGGCAAATCAGTACCAGGGATATTCAAATTTGAAACGGAGAAACCAGTTAAACCTGCCTTAGGGCGACCGCCCACTCCAGTTGCACCTTCATCACGGATTTCACCGCCAGCACCAGTAGATGCACCAGGAAATGGGGCAATTGCCGTTGGGTGATTGTGGGTCTCCACCTTCATTAAGGTATGAACCAATCGAGTGTCTTTTTCGTAGCGATGTTCTTTGCCTTGTGGAACCCAAGTTTCAGATTCACAACCCACCATAACAGCTGAGTTATCGGAGTAGGCAACAATGGTTCCTTCAGGTTGTAGTTGATGAGTATTGCGAATCATCGCAAACAAAGATTTCTCTTGGTCATCCCCATCAATTGTCCAGCTCGAGTTGAAGATCTTGTGACGACAATGCTCACTATTTGCTTGAGCAAACATGATCAACTCAACATCGCTTGGATTGCGCTCTAGGCGAGTGAAGTTTTCTGCAAGATAGGCAACCTCATCATCCGATAATGCAAGACCAAGATCTTGATTTGCTTTATCTAAAGCAGCTCTACCCTCTGATAAAACTGGGATACGCGCAAGCGGGCGATCGGGCAAAGCTTGGTACAGGGCGCTTGCTTCATGGGCATCAGAAATAATGACCTCAGTCATGCGGTCGTGTAAGGCGGCTAATACCAGCTGCATTTCCTCATCACTTAACGCCTTCTTGGATTGCATGCTGTACTGAATGCCGCGCTCAATTCTTAGAATGCTTAAGCCGCATTGATGCGCAATGTCAGTTGCTTTGCTAGCCCATGGAGAGACAGTTCCAAAACGTGGAATCGCAATTGCTGTGCGCACAGAAGAGCCCTTGCTAAACCATGAGCCACCCTCCTTCATTTGCGATTGAAAAGGCTGTCCATAGGTTAGAAGACTCTCTAAAACCTGGGTAGCTTTGGGGTCCAAGGGCGACTCAGACCAAATGAAATGAAGATACTGAGCCTCTATGGACTCAAGTTGAATTCCTTGGGCGGCAAGCGATGCTAAAAGTCGCTGTTGGCGGAAGGCTGAAAGGGCATTTGCCCCGGGCAAGCAACAGAATGATGACATCCCTAGATTATAAGGTTTTGATCAATCTAAGCGCCCACTCCTGAGTAGCAATTGACGACCACACCGTCCAGCCAAGGCCTGATCATGAGTTACCAATACCAAGGTCGAAGAACTCTCTTGATTTAGCTCAAAAAGAAGCTCTATCACCCTTAAACCACTAGTTTCATCAAGACTTCCTGTGGGCTCATCGGCAAACAGAATAGCAGGCTGGTTAATAAAAGCCCTAGCCAATGCCACACGCTGCTGCTCACCCCCAGATAGAGTCTTAGGAAAATGACTCAACCGACCCGAAAGCCCCACTCTTTCGAGCCAAAAACACGCCTTTTCCCTGGCCTCTAGCACTCCAACCCCTGCCAGTTCGAGGGGAAGCATGACGTTCTCAAGGGCGTTTAACTGAGGAAGCAGCTGAAAAGACTGAAAAACAAAGCCAACATGCTGACCCCTCAATTGGGCTCGCCCATCCTCACTCAATTCATTAAGATTTTGACGCATGAGCACCACCTGACCAGAGGATGGGAGATCCAAGCCTGCAAGAAGGCTTAATAAGGTACTTTTACCCGATCCAGATGCTCCCACAATTGCAACGCTTTCCCCACACTCAATCTCAAAGTCAATGTCATGCAAAATGCTAAGGTCTCCATCAACCGTTTTAACTGTTTTGCCGACATGGCTTGCAACGATAGATTTGGCTTGAAGGCTCATTGGGATTTTCTAGAATTGATCATGCACACTAAGTATTTAAATGCCAAAACAATATGGACAGGCCTATTTTGCCTCTTTCTGAGTATTCATTCCTGGGCGCAAACAAATCCCGTCATTTTGGTGCTCGGAGATAGCTTATCTGCAGAATATGGTTTGCCGCGCAATTCTGGTTGGGTCAATCTAATGGATGCACAGCTAAAAAAAGAGAATAGTCCATGGACCATTTTTAATGCCAGCATCAGCGGAGAAACCAGCTCCGGCGGAGCGGCAAGAATACCTGCCCTCCTGCAGCAAAAAAAGCCAGGGATTGTCATTATTGAGCTTGGGGCAAATGATGCCTTGCGTGGACTACCTCTCTCTGAAACTGAAGGTAACTTGAAAAAAATAATCCGAATGGCGAAGCAATCAGGAGCCAAAGTGCTTCTCCTGGGCATGCAAATACCGCCCAACTATGGGCAGGAATACACCTCTAAGTTTAGAGCGCTATATTCAACCTTAGCCAAAGACGAAAAAATTGAATTTCTTCCCTTTTTCCTGCAAGGAGTAGCTGAGAGGGCTGACTTATTTCAGGCAGATCGTATTCACCCAAACGTAGAGGCGCAAAGCATCATGTTCAAAAACGTATGGGGCGCAATGGCCCCATATCAACATCTTTTAAAGCAAGCGAATCGCTAACTTAACCGCCTGCCCCACCGCTGCTTAGTGGTTTGAGTGGATTGATAACTTTTACGTTTGCACCGTCACGCCAGTACGCCATAAAAGCCGCAAATTCAGATTGCGCAGCAAGAGCTTGGATTTGCTGTGCTTGCGCTTTATGCACCTTCGCATCAGTTGTTGCAGGTTGACGAACTTGATCAATGCGATAGATAGTGGTGCCAACACCAGGATTGGAAACAGTCAATACTGCTGGTAATTTATCAGCACTAACCGACATGACTTCATCTAAAGATGGTCCAACAAGATTTCCAGGCTTATTGCGTGAGATCCAAGTTGGGCTAGCAAATCCAGATACATTTTTAGGGTCTTTTTCGAGTGCAGCGAACTTGTCATTTGCAGCAGCAATAGCTAGCTTCTCAGCGGCACGTTGACTTACTTGACGCTTCACCTCGGCTGCAACTTGCTCGAAGGGAAGAATTTCGGCTGGATGCAAGGTAACAACACGGGCAGAAACAAATACGCCTGGTGATACTTGAACAGCTTCAGTGTTGCGCTTATTCTTAAGCGCCTCATCACCATAGAGAGATTGCACAAGCTTGGGATTTGTCAAAGGATGATCTTTAGATAACCCAGAAGCTCCAGCACGAGTAACACCCTTTTGAGTCTGAATAGTCAGCTTCAATTTATCAGCGGCAGGCTTAAGACTGTCTGATTGATCATAAGTGAGGTTGGCAAACTGATCAGCCTTTTCATTAAAGGATTTGGCGTCTTCTTTTGGATCAGCCTTGAGGACAATGTATTCCACGTCGATAAATTCAGGGCGCTCAAACAATGTTGAATTAGCCTGGTAGTAGGCCTTGAGTTCATCTGCGGTTGGACTGACCTTGCTTAGGTAATCCTTCGCATTAAATTGTAAGGTTTGAACTTGGCGCTCCGTCTCGTACAAGGAGGAGATAATTCCAGCAAGCTTGGGATTTGCCAATTCAGTTCGAGCGACCGAATTTACTAGTTGAGCAATTTTGAGTTCAAAACTTTGACCGGCATAGAACTGCTCTTCATTCATGCCATTACTTGCCAATAACTGCTTGAAACGAACGTCATCAAAAGCACCATCTTCTCGGTATAGAGCGCGAATTTGAGGAATCTTTTGCAAGCTATTAATTAACTCTTGCTTGCTAACTTGTAAACGAAGGTCGCTAACTGCAAAACCCAAAATGCGTTGCTGCAATAGCTCATTTAAGATTGCCTGACGAAATGGTAGGCTTTGGGTAATTTGAGGACTGCCGCCAACGCGTTCTGCTTGTCGTTTCGCTGCGATATCAACTTCTTGCGAGCTAATTGGCTTGCCATTCACTTTGACGATATCAGTTTCCTTATCCATAAAACTGGAATAGCTAGAGATGCCAAACATGGCAAATGAAGGAACAATAAACAGCATTAAAACAAGCTGCAAAATCTTTTGGTGCTTACGTACGGTATCAAACATGAAATAATCGCTCGGAAATAAAGACAATGATACGAGTGTACTAGGCTAAGGGTCTAGTGAATCTAGAAAGCCGTATATAGATGTGAAATGGGATTGGGGAAACTGGTGGGCGCTGACGGGATCGAACCGCCGACATTCTGCGTGTAAGGCAGACGCTCTACCATCTGAGCTAAGCGCCCCAATTTAATACAGACGAGATTGTAACCTAGTGTGGAAATAAAGTTGGGATTCTTTGGAAAATCAGAGAAAAAACCATTCTCCCCAAACCAAAAAATCCCTTCAACATCCTCACTAAGCTATATCAATCAGTGCTTTAAGGCATCCCCGGAAGACAGTTTTTCAGTCGCCTTACTAGCCTCGGCTGCTTTTTTGGCCAACTCTTCTGGCGTCGGATCGGGCAATGCTTCAGGCTTGCGCTCTAGGGCTAGCTCGAGAACTCTGTCGATCCAGCGTACTGGCACGATTTCGATAGCATTCTTTACGTTATCCGGTATATCGATCAAGTCTTTGACATTCTCTTCTGGGATCAAGGCAAGCTTAATCCCACCTCGATGCGCTGCCAATAGCTTCTCTTTCAGGCCACCGATCGGAAGCACTTCACCACGCAAGGTAATCTCACCAGTCATAGCCACATCCGAACGAATTGGAATGCCTGTGAAAACAGACACCAAAGCCGTTGTGATCGCAATACCAGCAGATGGACCATCTTTTGGCGTGGCACCGTCCGGGAAGTGGATGTGAATATCTTTCTTCTCAAATGCCTCATCGGCAATTCCAAGCGCTCTTGCCCGGGAACGAACTACGGTTTTTGCTGCCTCAACAGACTCTTTCATGACGTCGCCGATCGAGCCTGTGCGCGTAATGACACCCTTGCCAGGCATTACTGCCGCCTCAATGGTTAATAAGTCACCACCGACTTCCGTCCAAGCCAGACCGGTAACCTGGCCAACTTGATTTTCTTTGGCAGCAAGACCAAAGTCGTACATCCGCACGGATAAGAACTTCTCTAAATTATCGGCATTAACAGTTACTGGCGCCGCTTCTTTCTTCAGCAGCAACAGCTTAACTACCTTGCGGCAGATCTTACTGATTTCACGTTCCAGAGAACGAACGCCGGCCTCGCGCGTGTAATAGCGAATCATATTCCGTACAGCAGATTCTTCAATTTTTAACTCATCTTTCTTCAAGCCATTATTTTTAATCTGCTTAGGTATTAAATAATTTTTCGCAATGCTGGTTTTTTCATCTTCTGTATAACCAGCTAAGCGAATAATTTCCAAGCGATCCAATAATGGGCCGGGAATATTCAATGAATTTGAGGTGGCAACAAACATCACATCAGACAGATCAAAATCAACTTCAACATAGTGATCTTGGAAAGTGTGATTTTGTTCTGGGTCGAGAACCTCTAACAAGGCACTAGCTGGATCACCACGGAAGTCCATGCCCATCTTGTCAACTTCATCCAAGAGGAATAAAGGATTGCGCACACCCACTTTAGTTAGGCTCGTCAAAATCTTACCGGGCATTGAGCCAATATAAGTGCGACGATGACCACGAATTTCTGATTCATCACGCACGCCACCTAATGCCATACGCACAAACTTACGATTGGTTGCGCGTGCAATAGATTGACCTAAGGATGTTTTACCAACGCCTGGAGGGCCAACCAAACAAAGAATTGGCGCTTTAACACGATCAACTCGCTGTTGAACCGCAAGATATTCCAAGATACGCTCTTTGACCTTATCCAGGCCATAGTGATCCTCATCCAATACTTTTTCAGCATTGGCCAGATCATTATTGATCTTGGTTTTTTTCTTCCAAGGAAGATTCACCAAGGTGTCGATAAAGTTACGAATAACCGTTGCCTCTGCTGACATTGGTGACATGAGTTTGAGTTTTTTCAACTCTGACTCAGCCTTCTTCAATGCCTCTTTAGGCATGCGTGCTGCTTTGATGCGCTTCTCGAGTTCCTCAAGATCAGCGCCCTCTTCACCTTCACCTAACTCCTTTTGGATCGCTTTGACCTGCTCGTTAAGGTAGTACTCGCGCTGACTCTTTTCCATCTGACGCTTCACCCGTCCACGGATGCGTTTCTCTACCTGCAAGATATCAATCTCACTCTCGAGGTCAGCTAAAAGGCTTTCCAAGCGCTGAACGACATCGGTCATTTCTAGCAGGCGTTGCTTCTGTTCCAATTTGACTGGTAAATGTGCGCAAATCGTATCGGCCAAACGACTTGGATCGTCAATTCCACCTAGGGAAGATAGAATTTCCTGTGGAACCTTTTTGTTTAATTTCACATACTGATCAAATTGCGCCATGATGGCGCGTCGTAATGCTTCAGTTTCATGTGCATCAATTGAATTAACCGGTGTAGGCGTCGCCTCACAGCTGAAATAGCCTTGACTATCTTCCACTTGAGTGACATCAGCACGCTGAACGCCCTCGACCAGCACTTTGACAGTGCCATCAGGCAGCTTCAACATTTGGAGAATGTTGGCAATACAACCGACCTGATAAAGATCTTCGACACCAGGCTCATCCTTGGCAGCAGTCTTTTGGGCAACCAAAAGGACGTTTTTGCCTGTTTCCATAGCGGCTTCAAGCGCTTTGATGGATTTTGGTCGACCTACAAAGAGTGGGATCACCATGTGTGGGAACACCACTACATCCCTTAACGGGAGCAAAGGTAGTTGAATGGGTTCAGAGGGTAATAATAAGTGGCCAGGCATGGGGCAATTCCTCCAAAATAGTCATTCCGTAAAAATCTCTAAATTTGCCGTACCACTAGATACGGTCATTATTCAAGAATAGGATACTACCTATATGGGAGCCCCTCAGTAAAAAACAAGGGGTAAATATGCCAAATATGAGCAAAACCTGGCTGAAAACCACTAAAAAAGTAAAAAATTAAGCTTTTTTGCTCAATTCTTCGGATTGCTCACCCTGCTTATAGACCAAAATGGGGTTTCCACCTTCAGCAATAGTACTCTCATCGATAACGACTTTTTGGACGTTTTTAAGGGATGGTAGGTCATACATGACATCCATGAGAGAGCCCTCAAGGATAGAGCGCAGCCCACGAGCACCAGTTTTACGCGCAATCGCCTTTTTAGCGATGGCTGACAGTGCAGCTGGGCGAACCTCCAACTCCGAACCTTCCATAGTCAGAAGAGCCTGATATTGCTTTACCAGGGCATTCTTAGGTTCGGTGAGAATCTGAATTAAAGCGGCTTCGTCCAATTGGGCTAAAGTAGCAACAACTGGCAAGCGGCCAATTAACTCCGGAATCAATCCAAACTTAATTAAATCTTCCGGCTCCACTTCAACCAAAAGGTCGCTGACTCCACGATCATCCTTGCCGGGTACGGTAGCGTTAAAGCCAATTCCCGTCTTAGCGGTACGCTGTTGGATCACCTTCTCTAGGCCATCAAAAGCACCGCCACAGATAAAGAGAATATTGGTTGTATCAACTTGTAAAAAATCCTGATTTGGATGCTTACGGCCGCCTTGTGGCGGGACGGAAGCCATGGTGCCTTCTACCAATTTCAATAAAGCCTGCTGAACACCCTCGCCAGAAACATCGCGCGTAATTGAAGGATTGTCTGACTTACGAGAAATCTTGTCGATCTCGTCGATATATACAATGCCACGTTGGGCTTTTTCTACGTTGTAATCGCAAGCTTGCAGAAGTTTTTGGATGATATTTTCAACGTCTTCACCAACATAACCCGCTTCAGTCAGCGTTGTTGCGTCAGCCATAACAAAAGGTACATCCAACATGCGAGCCAGAGTTTGAGCTAGTAAGGTTTTGCCAGACCCAGTTGGGCCGATAAGCAAAATGTTGCTCTTAGCAAGCTCTACGCCATCTACCATGGCTTTAGCTGGTGTTTTGGATTCCTTCTTATCGGCAACTTCAACGGGCTTGCCATCTTTATCCAACTTCTCTTTTTTTGGCTTAGGCAAATACTGTAAGCGCTTATAGTGGTTATAAACCGCTACTGCTAAAGTTTTCTTTGCATGGTCTTGACCAATGACGTATTGATCTAAGTTCTCACGAATCTGATGTGGTGTTGGTAATGAATCATCACCTTCAGTTTTTGGCAGTTTTGCCAGCTCTTCCTGAATAATATCAGTGCATAAATCAATGCATTCGTCACAAATAAAGACTGAGGGGCCAGCAATTAACTTCTTGACTTCATGCTGGCTCTTGCCGCAAAAGGAGCAATAAAGAACTTTCTCTGCGCTATTGTTGGAGTTTGTATCGCTCAAAATATAGATCTAGGTAATAGTCGAATTAAGGACGCTTATCGATAACTTTATCGATCAAGCCATATTCCTGGGCTTGTTCAGCAGACATGAAATTATCGCGATCCGTATCTTTAGCAATCGTCTCAATGGACTGACCGGTGCGGTCGGCCAAAATCTTATTCAATCGCTCACGTAGGTACAAAATTTCACGAGCTTGAATTTCGATATCGGAAGCCTGGCCTCGTGCACCGCCTAAAGGCTGATGAATCATCACGCGAGAATTGGGCAATGCATAACGCTTGCCCTTTTCGCCGGCACATAACAAGAATGCGCCCATGCTTGCAGCCATACCCATGCACAAGGTGCTGACATGGGGCTTAATAAATTGCATGGTGTCATAGATTGCCAAACCAGCAGAAACAGAACCTCCTGGAGAGTTGATGTACAGAGAAATTTCTTTATCTGGATTCTCGCTCTCGAGGAACAGTAGCTGGGCAATCACTAAGTTTGCCGTTTGATCATTAACTTCGCCAACCAAGAAAACAACGCGCTCTCTTAATAAGCGAGAGTAAATATCATAGGCCCTCTCACCTCGACCAGAGGTTTCAATGACCATTGGAACCAAACCTAAACCTTTAGGCTCTAAATTCTCAGACTGGAAATGATTCTGGTTCATGTGATCAGACCTTTATTTGATAAATACTGAAGATTAATCAATCTTAGTTTAATTTACTGAGTTCTTCAAAGGTAACGGCCTTATCAATCACCTTTGCCTGCGAAGTGAAGTATTTAATGACATTATCTTCAAGGACCAAGTTCTCAATATCCTTGAGGCGGCTTGGGTTGCTATAGAACCAACGAACCACTTCTTTTGGATCTTCGTAAGTAGCGGCTTGCTCATCGATCTCAGCCTTAATTTGATCGGCGGTAGCTGCTAAATTTTGCTGCTTTACCAGGTCGCTCAAAATTAAACCAAGGCGAACACGTTTGATTGCCTGTTCAGCAAAAATTTCCGCTGGAATAGGCGCATCTTTAGCATTAGGAACGCCACGTTGCATCAGATCTTGGCGAGCTGATTGCACTAAACGCTCTTGCTCTTGGGCAACTAAAGACTTTGGTGCATCAAGTTCACATAGACTGTTGAGCTTATCCATCACCTCACCTTTTAGCAAGGAGGTAATGCGACGTTTTGTTTCACGTTCAAGATTTTCTTTGACTTCTTCGCGCATCTTCGCAACGCCACCCTCAGTAACGCCTAAGGACAATGCAAATGCATCGTCAACTGCAGGAAGGTGCGCCCAATTGACAGCCTTCACGGTAATCGTGAATTCGGCAGTTTTACCAGCGACATCTTTACCATGGTAGTCAGCCGGGAAGCTCAGTGGGAAGGTTTTGCTTTCACCAGCTTTGAGTCCTAATGTGGCGGCTTCAAACTCTGGAAGCATGCGACCTTCGCCAAGAACATATTCGAAATTCTCAGCCTTGCCACCGGCGAATTCAACGCCGTCAATCTTGCCTACGAAGTCGATGACAACTTGATCGCCAGCTTGGGCAGCTGTATACGCGCCACCGTCACCATGAGGGCCAGCTTCACCACGAGGATGGTAATGAACTTGCTGTTTACGCAAAACATCTAAGGCGCGGTCTATTTCTGCATCTGAGATTTCAGTGGTGTACTTAGTTACCTCTGCTTTACTGAAGTCACCAATTTTTACTTCTGGTAACACCTCAAAGAAAGCATCAAATACAATTTTTTCAGCATCTAATTCGCTCTTGGGGTCCAAACGTGGCTGACCAGCCAAAAGGATATTTTCTTTTTTAGCCAATTCGAAAAATAGCTCTGAAGCTTTATCGAATTGCAGCTCGAAATCAACTTGCATGCCATACTGTTTCTCAACCATGGCCTTTGGAACTTTGCCTGGACGGAAGCCTGGAGCTTTCATGGACTTACCCAATTTTGCTAATTGGGCTTCTCTTGCCTTTGCCAAATCGGCACGAGCGAACTCTAAAGTCACTTTGCGGTCTAACTGACCTAAATTTTCTATCTGCGCAGCCATTCTCGTCTCTTAATTGAAAATCAGAATATGTGAAGCCCAAGCCAAGTAGCAATCTTGTGGTGCGAGGAGGGGGACTCGAACCCCCACACCATTTCTGGCGTCAGGACCTAAACCTGGTGCGTCTACCAATTTCGCCATCCTCGCGCGAATTCCGCAAACGCTACCGAGCTAGACTTCACTCTAAAGTCCGTAATTCTACAATGCTTAGTGGTTTTGGCGGATCTTTTAAGCCTTGTACAGCAAAGCAACGGCATGGACGGCGATACCTTCACCCCGCCCTAAATGGCCTAAAGATTCATTAGTTTTTGCCTTGAGGTTTACGTGGCTTGGGGTTACCGCCAGATCTGCAGCAATATTGCGTACCATCTCGGGCAGAAAAGTCGCTAATTTGGGCTTTTGACAAATAATCGTCGCATCCACATTACCCACTTGAAATCCTGCCGCCTGAATCTTTTGCAAGGCAGCTCTGAGCAAAATTCGACTATCCATATCCTTAAATTGGGGGTCGGTATCTGGAAATAGCTGCCCAATGTCATTCAGGCCAGCAGCACCCAGCAATGCGTCAGTCAATGCATGCAACAGGACATCCGCGTCAGAGTGACCCAATAACCCCTTGTCGTTTGGTACATGTACCCCGCCTAATATCAACTTTCGATCGGCTACCAAGGCGTGGACGTCATATCCTTGGCCGATTCTAAATTGTGGAATGTGGATGGAATGTTGTGTCATGGCCTAGTTCTTTATTGTCCTCGTGACCGGAGAATGAATTGCATCAACTCCCAATCCGCAGGATGGGTGACTTTGAAGTTGCAAGTTGCACCTTCAATTAATAACGGGCTTAAACCAGCTAACTCCATAGCGCTGGCCTCATCTGTAATATCGGCCTCCAGACGAATACCTTCTTCAATCGCATCATGCAGGCGTTTAAGGCCAAACATCTGGGGTGTTTGTGCTTGCCAAAGGTGATCACGGGGGATTGTCTTGTGCACCCTATTCGGATTACCTGCAATAGCGGAATTTGCATCGGCCATCTTCAGCGTATCCGCTAATGGCATAGCCAACAGACCGCCCTCACCTGACTCGCTGACAACTTTAATGAGCTTTTGGATCAATTCTGGCGTGATTCCAGGTCGAGCTGCATCATGAACCAGGACCCAATCAGTCTCCGGAATACCGGACTTCAGCATTGCCGCCAAGGTATTGCGAACTGTTTCTTGCCTTGTGGGGCCGCCGCTACCTAAAAAGTGAACGGGCTTAATATCACTCGTGAGATTTCCCAAAACGGGGTTATCGATAAAACTGGGGCTAACGCCCACCCAAATAGAGGTAATGGTTGGTGTATTGATAAATGCGTTCAATGCATAAGCCAACATTGGCTTACCGGCAAGTTCCTGAAATTGCTTTGGTAGCTGCCCACCCAAGCGAGAGCCTGTCCCGGCCGTGGGAAGCAAGGCATGGCATTGGGGCAAGGTTTGAGTTCTAGCGTGCATACCTGATTCTATAATGACAAAAGATGTCTGATGCATTAAAACAAGCACCCCCCATACCTGCACCGCGGGCTGGGCAGCGCTTTACCTTTTCGGGCCTGGTTGGCTCCTCTGATGCCGCCCTAATCGCCCAATCGGCCCTTCACCATCGGTCTGAATTCTCTGTCATGGTGGTGTTTTGCGCTCAAGCCCAAGAGGCTCAGCGTCTCTTGGACGAAATCCCAGCTTTTGGTCCGCAACTCAAAGTTCGCTTACTTCCGGATTGGGAAATTCTGCCGTATGACCACTTTTCTCCACATCAAGATTTAGTCTCTGAGCGTTTAGCAACCTTATATGAACTATTAAACGGTAGCTGTGACATTGTTTTAGTTCCGGTAACCACCGCCCTGCAGCGGCTTGGCCCACCGAATTTTCTATCCGGTCATACCTTTTTCTTCAGACAGGGTGACAGCCTCAATGAAGCAGCACTAAAACTGCAATTACAACAAGCTGGGTATGACCCAGTAAGCGCTGTAATGCGCCCTGGTGAATACAGTATTCGTGGTGGATTGATTGATTTGTTTCCCATGGGTTCGAGCCTGCCATATCGCCTCGATTTATTTGGCGATGAGATTGAGCAGATTCGTGCATTTGACCCCGACACTCAGCGAAGCTTATACCCAGTAAAAGAGGTTCGCCTTTTACCGGGTCATGAGTTTCCTTTTGATGATGCTTCTCGAACGGCTTTTAGAGGCCGCTGGCGTGAAGTTTTCGAGGGTGATCCCACGCGATGTTCGATCTATAAAGATGCGAACCTTGGTATACCTAGTGCAGGTATCGAATCTTATCTCACCTTGTTCTTTGAAGAGACCTCAAGCGTTTTCGATTACTTTCCTCGCTCAGGCGATCCGGTGTGGATTGTTACTTCCGGGAATCTTGAAGATTCCATTAAAGGGTTTTGGAAGGACACGATCTCGAGATACGAATTCTTAAAGCATGACCTTGATCGCCCCATACTTCCACCAGGCGCTTTATTTTTAGATGTAGATCAATTCTTCACGGCCATCAAACCTAATGCGCGCCTAGCACTAGAAAAAGAATCCAAAGAAACCCCGCAATTTTTAGCTGTCCCCGATCTCTCAGTCCATCGTCGCGATGCAGACCCCATCAACCGACTACGCTCACTCGTATCGCAGGAAAAAGTACGCATTCTCATTTGCTGCGACACCGCAGGTCGTAAAGAATCAATTCGTCAATTATTTGAAGAAAGCAATGGGGTCGCTGGGCATCACGGTCGACCGCTATATCAACTTAAACCTGAGGGCTTTGATAGTGTTGCGGACTTTATTAAAAGCGAATCTCTTTTTGGATTAGTCACCGCCCCCTTGTTTAATGGCTTTACTTGGCCCGCAGAAAATCTCATCGTAGTAACTGAG
This sequence comes from Polynucleobacter sinensis, assembly GCF_001595985.1. Lineage (GTDB taxonomy): Bacteria > Pseudomonadota > Gammaproteobacteria > Burkholderiales > Burkholderiaceae > Polynucleobacter > Polynucleobacter sinensis. The sequence goes on along the minus strand of NZ_LOJJ01000003.1, from coordinate 287,786 downwards.
GCGGAATTATTTACCAATACCGCGCGCCAAAGACGCAAAGGGAAAGATAGCGAGAGTGCCGATCCCGACATGCTGTTTAAGGATCTGTCTGAGCTCAAGATAGGTGATCCTGTGGTGCATTCGGATCATGGTATCGGTCGCTATCAAGGCTTGGTATTGCTCAATTTAGCGCCTCCTAAGGAAGAACCCATTTTTGAGGAGTTCTTGCACTTGGTTTATGCCAATGAGGCAACGCTCTATGTGCCTGTTCAACAATTACAAATGGTTACCCGCTACGCTGGATCAGATCCTGACTCTGCACCATTACATCAGCTCGGTTCAGGTCAGTGGGATAAGGCCAAACGGAAAGCAGCTCAGCAGATTCGTGATACAGCAGCAGAGTTACTGGGTCTTTATGCCGCCAGAGCAGTTCGCAAAGGTCATGCATTCGAATATTCTGCTCACGACTATGCTGCGTTTGCTGAGAGCTTTGGATTTGAAGAGACGCCTGATCAAGCTAATGCCATTGCAGCAGTCATTGGCGATATGACTAGTGGCACTCCGATGGATCGTCTGATTTGTGGTGATGTGGGTTTCGGTAAAACTGAGGTTGCTTTGCGCGCTAGCTTTGTCGCCGTCATGGGTGGAAAGCAAGTGGCGATTCTTGCGCCAACTACACTACTGGCCGAGCAACATGTAGCCACCTGGAAAGACCGTTTCGCAGATTGGCCGGTTCGCATCGTAGAACTCTCGCGATTTAAAACTACCAAAGAAATTAACGCCGCATTAGATGCTATTGCGAAAGGCGAAGCAGACATTATTATTGGCACTCATAAACTTCTCTCAAAAGAAACTCAATTTGCCAATCTAGGTCTTGTCATTGTTGATGAGGAGCATCGCTTTGGTGTGAGACAGAAAGACGCATTAAAAGCTTTGCGTGCTGAGGTCGATATATTGACGCTAACTGCAACCCCTATTCCAAGAACTCTAGGGATGGCGATGGAAGGTCTCAGAGAGTTTTCAATTATTGCCACGGCTCCGCAAAAACGCTTAGCCATCAAAACATTTGTTCGTCGTGAAGGTGATGGGGTTATACGTGAGGCAGTATTGCGTGAAATTAAACGTGGTGGCCAAGTTTATTTCCTGCATAACGAGGTGGAAACGATTCAGAATCGTAAGCATGCTTTGCAGGAGCTCATACCCGAGGCTCGTATCAGCGTTGCCCATGGACAAATGCATGAACGCGAACTCGAGTCGGTCATGCGTGAATTTGTGACTCAGCGCACCAATATCCTTTTGTGTACCACCATTATTGAAACTGGTATTGACGTCCCTACCGCAAATACCATCATCATGCATCGAGCAGATAAATTTGGACTAGCGCAATTACATCAATTACGTGGTCGTGTAGGTCGCTCTCACCATCAAGCCTATGCCTACCTCCTTGTACCCGACCCAGAAGCTTTGAGTAAACAGGCACAATTAAGATTGAATGCGATCCAGGCGATGGAGGAGCTAGGCTCTGGATTCTATTTGGCTATGCATGATCTAGAGATTCGTGGTGCTGGCGAAGTATTGGGCGATAAACAATCTGGAGAAATCCATGAGATTGGTTTTCAGCTTTACACTGAGATGCTAAACCGTGCCGTCAAATCATTGCGCAGTGGTAAGGAGCCTGATCTCTTGGCGCCACTCCAAGCGACTACCGATGTTAATCTGGGTGTTCCCGCACTATTGCCAAATGATTATTGCCCGGATGTCCATGAACGCCTCTCGCTCTATAAACGCTTTGCGGGGACAAGCGATTTTTCTGAACTCATGGGATTGCGCGAAGAATTAGTGGATCGTTTTGGCGACTTGCCAGATCAAGCAAAGTCTTTCTATGAAACCCATCGCCTGCGCCTGGAGATGGCTGGTTTCGGAATCAAGAAGATTGATGCCACACCGGTATCTATTCAGATCCAGTTCATTCCCAATCCGCCGATTGATCCAATGAAAATTATTCAACTCATTCAGTCATCAAAGTTCATTCAACTTAACGGGCAGGATAAGTTAAAAGTTCTCCCCCAAAGAGAAAAGGATTTTGAGAAACTAGAGCAACGTCTAGACCACATTCGCAAAATACTCCGCAGCCTGAATGAATCCGCTATGCTAACTAGCGCCCAAGTTAACTAAAATACATATCCGTCATGTCCAATCACCTTACTTTGGTCGCACTTTCTGATGAGCCCATCCCTGCGGCACTAAACGATGCACTGAACGCTCATGCCAAAGTCCTAGGCATCGAGATTCATGGCATCAAACATAATGAACAAAAAATAACTTACTTCTCGTCCCGCTGGTCTAGTAATAAATCCTTAACGCCTGAAGCGCGTATTGCAATGCGAGATATTGCTGCCGCTCACAATGTTGATTTAGCATTCCTTTCCGCAGGCTTTAAACCTGATCAAGTCAAGGTATTGGCAATGGATATGGATTCAACCCTCATCAATATTGAATGTATAGATGAAATTGCCGACTTCACAGGTAAAAAAACTGCAGTCTCTGAAATAACTGAGGCTACGATGCGCGGTGAAATCAAAGACTTTAAAGAGAGTTTGCGTAGACGTGTTGCATTGTTAGAGGGTGTTCATGCCGATGTTTTGGAGTCGGTATATCGGGAGCGACTTCGCCCTAATCCCGGTGCCTCAGAATTGCTATCAGGTGCAAATCATTTAGGTCTTTATACGCTGCTAGTTTCTGGTGGATTCACATTCTTTACCGAAAAACTAAAGAAGGAATTGGGTTTCAAGCAAACTCAAGCTAATACTTTAGAAATCATTGATGGCAAACTCACCGGCAAAGTGATTGGAGATATTGTCGATGGTGCTGCTAAAGCCGCTTATCTTGATCAAGCCTGCTCTCTAATGAGTTGCCATAAAAATCATGCCATCACCATGGGGGATGGCTCGAACGATTTACCAATGATGCATGGCTCTGGCATCAGCATTGCATACCGCGCAAAACCAATTGTGAAAGAAAAAGCCGACGCGGCTTTTGACCGAGTCGGCTTGGATGCTGCTCTACTACTCATCGCTTAATTAGCGAATAGCAGTAAATCTGAAGCGATTACTATTTAACTTACAGGCGCTCGAAAATCGTTGCAATACCTTGACCGCCACCAATACACATAGTTACTAAGGCATACCTGCCTTGAACGCGATGCAATTCATGAATCGCCTTAGTAGCAATTGCAGCACCAGAGCAACCAATTGGGTGGCCTAATGCAATCGCACCGCCGTTCACATTGGTCTTTGCTGGATCCAAACCAAGGCCTTTAGTAACAGCTAGTGCCTGAGCAGCAAAAGCCTCATTAGATTCGATGACGTCGATCTGATCCAACTTCAAGCCGGCGCGCTCAAGAGCAATCTTCGTCGCCGGAATTGGACCTTCGCCCATGATGTGATTGGGTACACCGGCAATAGCATATGACACCAAACGTGCGATTGGTTTCTGACCAGCCTTCTTGGCTGTTTCAGCATCAGCTAAGACGAAGAACGCAGCGCCATCGTTAATGCCTGAAGCATTTCCAGCGGTCACACTACCGCCCTCTTTCTTAAAGACGGCCTTCATCTTCGCCAGAGTCTCCATGGTGGTATCAGGCTTGCAATGCTCGTCAGTATCAAATACGACATCACCCTTACGAGTTTTGATGGTGATTGGAACAATCTGCGATTTAAAGCGGCCCTCTTTAATGGCATTAGCTGCACGACGATGAGATTCCACTGCGAGTGCATCTTGCTCTTCGCGTGTGAGCTTCCATTTTTCCACCAAGTTTTCGGCGGTAACACCCATATGACCTACGCCAAATGGATCAGTTAAAACGGCCACCATCAAGTCGAGCATCTTAGTGTCACCCATACGAGCGCCACTGCGCATTGCTGGTGAGCCATACATCCCGCGAGACATTACTTCTACGCCACCACCAATACCGTAATCACAGTCACCCAGCATGATGGCTTGGGCTGTTGTCACAATCGCTTGCAAGCCAGAGCTACATAAACGATTCAATGCCATCGCCACAGATTCCATTGGTAGACCGGCCTGGATGGAGGCAACGCGAGCGACATAGGCATAGCGACTGTCCGTAGGAATAGTATTGCCTACGGTCACATAATTAATTAACGCAGGATCTACTCCAGAGCGGGCAACGGCCTCCTTCATCACAATACCGCCGAGCTCAGAAGGCTCAAAGCTACTCAGTGATCCATTGAAGGCACCAATTGCAGAACGTACAGCACTTAATACGACGACGTCACGACCCATATCAATCCCCTTAGCTGCGCCTAATTAGGCAAATTAACGACCCTAACATCGGGCCCAGATACTATTTTTATTCTAATAGTCAAGTTTCGGCTATTAGGTCATGCCCTTGGGAGCTAATCACCGTTGCTTTGATGATTTCTCCAGCGCGATAGCGTTTTGACGGCTTACTGGGAGGTAAAACCCTGACCAAACCATCAATTTCAGGGGCATCCCCAGTTGTTCGGCCAATTCCACCAGATTCATCCACTCGATCGATAATGACCTGAATGCGTTTGCCTATTTTTTTAGCAAGTCGGTTTGTAGAGATAGCCTCAGCCTTGGCCATAAAGCGAGCGCGACGCTCTTCTCTAATGGGGTCAGGCACCGGGTTGTCTAATGCGTTTGCAGTTGCTCCATCCACGGGGGAGTACGCAAAGCAACCTGCGCGGTCAATCTGAGCCTCATCCAAGAAATCCAAAAGATATTGAAACTCTTCCTCAGTCTCTCCAGGAAAGCCAGCAATAAAAGTGCTGCGAATGACTAAGTCAGGGCAAGCGGCTCTCCAGGCAGCAATCCGCTCGATATTTTTTTCACCGCTCGCTGGACGCTTCATACGCTTGAGCACATCTGGGTGAGCATGCTGCAGGGGAATATCAAGGTAAGGCAACACACCAAAACCATGCTCGGAAAATTCCGCCATTAAAGGCAAAATATCATCTACATGAGGATAGGGATAAACATAATGCAATCTTACCCATGCTTGATGTTCGCGGGCGATCTGATTGAGGGCATTCACCAAATCAAACATGCGCGTCTTCACCGGTTTGCCACCCCAAAAACCAGTGCGATATTGAATATCTACGCCGTAAGCGCTGGTGTCCTGAGATACAACTAGCAACTCCTTAACGCCTGACTCGAATAATTTTTTAGCTTCTAGCAAAACCTCGCCAATAGGACGCGAAACCAAATCACCGCGCAAGCTAGGAATAATACAAAAGGTACAGCGGTGATTGCATCCTTCGGAAATCTTAAGATAGGCGTAATGTTTTGGAGTGAGTTTGACACCAATCGGTGGCAATAAATCAGTGAATGGATCATGCGGCTTAGGTAGATGCAAATGAATAGCCTGCATTACCTCATCAGTCGCATGGGGTCCGGTAACAGCAAGCACCTTAGGATGAATACTTTGAATTAAATCAGAGCCGTCCGCATTCTTGCGTGCACCCAGGCAACCAGTAACAATAACTTTGCCGTTTTCAGAAAGTGCTTCGCCAATGGCGGCAAGACTTTCCTCCACGGCAGAATCAATAAAGCCACAGGTATTGACCACCACTAAATCAGCGCCAGAGTAATCCTTAGCAGTCTCGTAACCTTCGGCACTTAACTGGGTAAGAATCAACTCGGAATCTACTAATGCCTTGGGGCAGCCCAAGGAAACAAAACCAACTTTACCCGCCACAACTATTCTTTTTCTGTTTTAGTTGGTTGCGGTGTAAATGGAAATCCGCTAAAGATTGTTGGCGAGTTTTGCATTTGCTCTTGCATTTTTAAAAACAAATCTTTACTTTGTTCCATGTAATTACCCATCAAGCCTTGCATCATGGGATTTTGGAGATTAAGCATTTTTGCCCAAGCCTCGGGAGTGCTTCCAGCGCCGAGACCTTGTGTTTGATCGCCTAACTTATTGTGAATGTCTACAAAAGATTGCATGGTCTTTTCGAGATAACTACCCATGAGGCCTTGCATGGAATTGCCGTAGAAACGAATGATCTGAGAAAGCATTTGAGTGGAGAAAACTGGCGCACCACCCGCCTCTTCCTCCAAAATAATTTGCAACAAAATATTGCGCGTTAGATCATCGTCAGTCTTTGCATCAACTACACTGAAAGCATCCCCGGACATCACCAAATTTTTAATATCGGAGAGCGTGACATAAGTACTAGTCTGAGTGTCGTACAAACGACGATTCGGATATTTTTTAATGAGGCGAGCTTCGCCAGCCTTCTTAGAACGTGTAGCCATAATATTTTCCTAATTCTTAATACCGCAATGCAACATCGGCATAGTTTATCCCTAGTTTGATCTAAAGGTAAATATGCCGACGTATGCAGTACTAAAACAGCTATTTTGGGGCTTTTAACCCGTATGCAGGCCGCCGTTGAGTGAAAAGTCGGCACCAGTTGCATACCCACCATCATCTGAAGCAATCCAACAACAGATTGAAGCAATCTCTTCAGGAGTGCCTAAACGCTTGACCGGAATACCCGAAACAATTTTCTCAAGCACATCCTCGCGAATGGCCTTGACCATATCGGTCCCAATGTAGCCGGGAGATACGGTATTGACGGTAACTCCTTTGGAGGCTAATTCTTGTGACAAAGCCATCGTAAAGCCATGAAGACCTGCTTTTGCGGTCGAATAGTTTGACTGCCCGAATTGTCCTTTTTGGCCATTAACAGAGGAGATATTGATAATGCGACCCCAATTGTTATCCGCCATGCCATCAACCACTTGCTTAGTGACGTTAAATAAAGAATTGAGATTGGTATCGATTACGGCCTTCCAAGCATCAGGCGTCATCTTACGGAATACGCTGTCACGCGTGATACCTGCATTATTTACAAGAACGTCGACGCGACCGACTTCAGCCTTCACCTTGTCAAAGGCGGCAACAGTGCTATCCCAGTCAGAAACGTTTCCTTCTGAAGCTATAAAGTCATAACCCAATGCTTTTTGCTCACCCAACCAACGGTCTTTACGTGGTGAATTTGGGCCACAACCAGCGATAACCTTAAAACCATCCTTTGCAAGGCGCTGACAAATAGCGGTACCAATTCCACCCATACCACCAGTTACATATGCAATCTTTTGAGACATGTGATTCCCCTTGTAAAAATATTATGAATTAGCTGCTGTTATTTTTTCTTTCACGTACTTACCAGGCGCAGCTTCTAATGATTTGTATCGTGTATTACCAAATGTCTTACTGGCTTTAATTTTCTTGCCGCCAAACTGCTCCAACCATTGCGCATAATTTGGCCACCAACTTCCCTTGATGTCCTTGGCGCCAGCAAACCACTCATCAGCAGTCTTTGCCAATTGATTGTTTTCAAAATAATGACGCTTGTTTTTTGCCGGAGGGTTAATCACTCCGGCAATGTGTCCGGAGGCGCCAAGTACAAAACGATTCTTACCCTTGAGGATATGCGTGGATTCATAGGCCGACTTCCATGGAACGATGTGATCATCATGCGATGCATAGATATAAGCAGGCACGGTTATCTTGCCCAAATCCACTTTTTCACCGCAGACGGTAAGCTTGCCTGGCTTGATTAATTCATTTTGCAAATAGGTATGGCGCAAGTACCAGCAGTACATGGGTCCCGGTAGATTGGTAGAGTCACCATTCCAGTAGAGCAAATCAAATGGAGGCGGTGAATTTCCTTTGAGATAATTTTCAACAACGTAGTTCCAAACGAGATCATTTGGCCTTAAGAAGGAAAAGGTATTGCCAAGCTCTAGGCCTGACATCATGCCGTAGTGACCGCCCTCGCCTCCGATGGTGGATTCACGTAACTTCACCATGTTCTCATCAATGAAGACGTCTAGTATTCCAGTGTCACTGAAGTCTAATAGTGTCGTGAATAGGGTCAAGCTGGCGATGTAATCCTTTTTGCGTGCCGCCAGCACTGCTATCGCAGTCGATGTCAGGGTACCGCCAACACAAAAACCCAGCGCATTAATTTGGTCGGTACCACCGATGTCTCTTGTGACTTCAATGGCTTTAATGACGCCATCGCCAACATAATCATCCCAAGTAACCTTAGACATTGATGCATCAGGATTTTTCCAAGAAACCAAAAATACAGTGTGGCCTTGTTCAACCATATAACGTACAACCGAATTATCAGGTTGCAAATCCAAAATATAGTATTTATTAATACAAGGGGGCACCATTAAATAAGGGCGCTCGAAAACAGTATCTGTTAATGGTGTGTACTGAATTAATTCAAAAAGATGATTGCGGAAAACAACTTTGCCTTCTGTAGTGGCAATATTTTTACCGACTTCAAATGCACTCTCATCCGTTTGCGAAACCTTGCCTTTTTTCAGATCGCCCAACAGATTCACGATGCCATTTTGAATCGACTGGCCTTGCGTACTGATAATATTTTCTAGAACTTCAGGATTGGTTGCGATGAAATTCGATGGAGATAATGCATCAATCATTTGTTCTGTCGTGAACAGAATTTTGACCTTGGTTTTTTCGTCAGCCTCTACTGCTTTTGCAAGTGCGTGTAGGTGTTTGGAGTTCAGCAAATAAGTTGCAGCAATCATCTTGCTCCAAGAAGAGTGCCAAGCCTTGCCAGAGAAGCGACGATCCTTCAGTTCAATTGAATCTGGATTGGTCGCAAGATGTGCCAATTCAGTGAAGTATTCCTTTTGAATTTCTGCTAAACGCTCTGGCGGAATTAACGCCATATGTTGTGGCGCCAAGGAAGGCGCAACACCAGTATTCATGCCTGCAAACATAGTAATCTCTTAAAGTTATTGAGATCATTCTCCTTCTATATAGCCAGAAGGGTTATACGCACTAACCCTAGCCCAAGGGCGAATCTAGTGATAACCCCAATCTCAACGTACGGGTGAAATCCAAATTAATGATGCAAAGCGTCCAGTTATGCCATCGCGTCGATAGGAATAAAAATTGACATTATCTTGATAGGTACAAAAACCGCCGCCCTGAATCTTGCTAAGACCGGTAGCCCTCATTCTCTGTTCGGCCAAAATATAAAGATTGGCGAAATACTTGCCAGCCTTTCCAGAAATAGGTGTAAAGGCTGAAGGTTTGCGAGATGAGTCGTGATCAGAAAAGGCCTCGTATACGTCTTCACCAACTTCAAAGGCGTTAGGTCCAATAGCTGGCCCCATCCATGCGGAGATAGCACTAGGTTCTAGCCCCGGCCTAAGTAAGCACATAGCATCAATGGTGCGCTCTAAAACGCCTTGACTTAAACCGCGCCAACCTGCATGCGCAGCACCAATGACATCACCATGGTCACTTGCAAACAGGATCGGCATACAGTCCGCAGTCAATATAGCGAGAACTTCATTTACCCGGTTGGTAACGGAAGCATCGGCTTCATTTGGGCCAGCTTGATTTACCAATCTCGTTGTTGGTGTGCTCACAGAAATTCCATGCACTTGCTTTAACCAGACGGGCTCACCAGGAAGTGATTGACGCACAATCTGACGATTCTTCATCACGGTATCTAGGTTATCGCCAGAGTTAAGCCCGAGATTGAGTTGATCGTAAGGCGGAAGGCTGACCCCTCCAGATCGGGTTGTCACGAGAGCTTTAACCGAGCTTGGTTTAGCCCAATCGGGCACGTGAAAGTTACTGGTGTTGATCATTTTGGAGAGATGCAAGGAGTGTCGACTCTTTTGGAAGATCATCTTCACTCATGGCAATGAGAGGCAAAAGATCATGTAGATCTTGCGGTGGTAAGCGAAACCATGTCAACACAGTTGATGTACTGGGATGCTGCAAACTCAAAGCGTAAGCATGCAAAGCCTGGCGCTCAAAAGGCAGGCATTTGGCGGCACCAGGGGTGCGCTTGCGATAAACGGGATCGCCTAGTAACGGAAATCCGAGAGATTCCAGGTGCACTCGGATTTGATGGGTTCGGCCCGTTTCCAGTCGACACTCCAGTAGAGCTAATGGGGCACCCATAAACTCACCCTTAGCCAATCTCCGAAATAGTGTTGCCGCAGGCTTGCCTTGTGGGCTCCCCGCCGCCATCTTCAGTCGATCGCGTTGATCCCGCCCGACGGTAGCGAGAACTTTTCCTTGAGATGGGGCCTCGCCCCAAACCCATGCGAGGTAGCGACGCCCTACCGTGCGCTCTTGTAATTGCCTCACAAGTGATGTCTGGGCAAGATCAGTTCGAGCCACCACCATCAATCCAGAGGTGTCCTTATCCAAGCGATGCACAATGCCTGCCCTAGGAAGGTGCTTGAGCTCTGGATAGTGAAATAAAAGCCCGTTTAATAAGGTGCCAGTCCAATTTCCGGCGGCAGGATGAACCACAAGTCCAGCGGGCTTATTAATCACAATAAGAGTGTCGTCTTCATAAACCACATCGAGTGGAATATTTTCAGGGGCAAATGCAAACTGTTCAGGCATTTCTTGAGGAAAAACCTTGATGCTCTCCCCACCCCGCAACAAATGACGCGCTTTGGTGACCTTGCCATCAACCGTAACGGCCCCAGCTTCAACCCAGGCCTTAAGGCGATTACGGGAATAATCCGGCAAAGCGCCGCCTAAATACTTATCCAAACGCTCTCCAGATACATTCTCTGGTATTTCTAGGGCAATAAAATCCTCTTCATCGATATAATCAATGGGATTCGAATCGGGAGTATGCGGCAATGCCACGCTTAAAGAGCCTTTTAGTTATGTCGGACGTTATTTCAGACGCCAGTTTAAGGCTTGCTGCCATTCTTGGGTCATCTTCCAAGAAATCTCTTTCATCCCTCCTGCTGAGCCTGGGTGTGGTTTGTATGGCATTAAGCGGTTGCGCTGGTAGCGATGGCCAAAAAGACGATACTGATATTTGGTCAGAAACCAAGCTGTATTCGGAGGCCAATGAAAAGTTAAATGATGCTGATTTTGCAAAATGCGGAAAATATTTCGAGAAATTAGAAGCCCGCTTCCCATTTGGCCCTTATTCGCAGCAAGCTCAGATCAATGCGGCTTATTGTTATTGGAAGGCGCAGGAGCAAGCTCAAGCCTTGGTTGCAATTGATCGCTTTATTAAACTGCACCAAGGTAGTCCTAACTTGGATTACGCCTACTACCTCAAAGGTCTTATTAGCTTTAATGATGACCTCGGTTGGCTGGGTAAATTTACCGGGCAAGATCTTAGCGAGCGAGACCCCAAAGCAGCCAAGGAAGCATTTGAATCTTTTAAAGTAGTTGTTGAGCGTTTCCCTGATAGCAAATATGCCCCAGATGCTTTAGACCGTATGCGCTATATCGTCAACTCCCTCGCGGAAGCAGATGTGATTGTTGCGCGCTTTTACTATCAACGCGGTGCATACCTCGCATCAGCGAATCGTGCTCAGCTCGTGATACGTGATTACGATCGCGCACCAGCCGTTGAAGAAGCCCTATACCTTCTTGTGAAGTCCTATGAAAAGTTGGGCATGACAGACCTCAGTAATGATGCCGCACGAGTCTTCAAACTCAATTTTCCTGATAGCCAGATGATGATTACTGGCCAGCGTGTGCAAAAAGAACGTCGCTGGTGGCAAATCTGGAATAAATAAGAGTTCTTGCTCTCGGTGATTTACTTGATCACCACCGGAACTCTTGGAGCTAGAGCGCAGATGAGCTCATAGCCAATGGTGCCACTCATTTGCGCAACATCATCCACAGGAACCTCGCCACCCCAAAGCTCCACTAAGCTTCCAATGTTGGCATTGGGAGCCCCCCTTAAATCAATCGTCAGCATATCCATGGAAACCTGACCAACAATCGGGCAAATCACATCATCCCCATCAGGGCCTGCACTAGCAACCCAAACCGGGGTACCATCCTTTGCGTGACGTGGGTAGCCATCGGCATATCCACAGGCAATAACGCCGATGCGCATATCCTCAGGCGCTTCATAGCGACCGCCATAGCCCACATGTTCACCCTTCTTGAGGTGCTGAATATCAATAATCTCACTTCTCAGCTCCATTACTGCCTGCAAGTCCGAGCGAACGATATCGGCAAAGCTGCCTGTAGGAGAAACACCATAGAGCATGATTCCCGGGCGAACCCAGTCACCCAACATATTGCGATGCCATAAAATCGCCGCGGAATTCGCTAAAGATGTTGGGGCTTGAAGACCATCAATTGCCTTCTCAAAGCATTCAAATTGTTCCCCAACAGTCGGCAATCGATCAACTTGATCCGCGTTCGCAAAATGCGTCATGTGATGCATATGGTATCTGGCAGCATGCAGGCGATGAAAGGCTTCACGATATTGCTCGGGCCTAAAGCCAAGTCGATTCATGCCAGAATTTAATTTCAAGAAAATATTGAGCGGATGACCTGGATAGTTTTGATGGGACTGAAGCCATTCCACTTGTTTTTCGCTATGAACAACCAGGTCACAATTCAATTTCACTGCTGTTTCCAGCTCATCAGGGTGAAAAAGGCCCTCTAACAACAGAATACGGCCAGCCCATCCATGATCCCTTAACCATTGAGCGTCCGCGATATCAAGCAAGGCAAAACCATCGGTCGATTCAAGCCCCTTAAAGGCCGCCTCAAGGGTGTGACCATAGGCTTTTGCCTTCACAACCGACCAAATCTTCGATTCAGGCGCCAACTCCCGAATTCTGTTTAAATTATGTCGGAAGGCCTCGGTATGAACGGATGCCAAAATTGGTCTATTAATCAAGCGATTAGCTGATGAGCCCATATCCACCCCTCCTTTCATGTTTTAATTGTATTAATGAATAGATTGTACGAATGAACCGTAGTTTTTACATCATTATGGCGGCGCAATTTTTTTCGTCGCTTGCTGATAACGCATTGCTGATCGCAGCAATCGCCCTCTTGGTCCAGCTCAACGCTCCGGCCTGGATGACTCCTTTACTCAAATTATTCTTCGTTCTCTCTTACGTATTGCTAGCAGCCTTTGTGGGAGCCTTTGCAGACTCCCGGCCCAAGGGTAACGTCATGTTTATCACCAACACTATCAAATTTGTTGGCTGCGTTGTGATGTTATTTGGTAGTCACCCACTCCTAGCTTATGCCATCGTTGGCCTTGGCGCGGCTGCTTACTCCCCGGCGAAATATGGCATCCTTACCGAACTTCTCCCTCCAGAAAAACTAGTAGCTGCTAATGGGTGGATTGAGGGTTTAACTGTAGGGTCGATCATCTTGGGGACCGTATTGGGGGGAGTTCTGATCAGCAAGACCGTCTCTCAGAGCCTCCTAGCCTGGGATATGCCTGCACTAGAAACTGGTATTGATACCGCTGCTGAATCAGCCATCATGATCATCATGTTCATTTATGTTCTAGCGGCACTGATTAATTTACGCATTCCTGATACAGGGGCGCGCTATGTCTCACAGAAAACTAACCCTATTGAGCTGGTGAAGGACTTTGCAGGTTGCTTCAAAACATTATGGAATGATAGGCTTGGTCAGATTTCCCTCGCAGTGACTACGCTTTTTTGGGGTGCTGGAGCCACGCTGCAATTTATCGTTATCAAGTGGGCGCAAGTTGCTTTGCACATGAATCTGTCCCAAGGCGCCATTCTTCAAGCAATCTCCGCTTTTGGGGTTGCTGGCGGCGCTGTCTGGGCTGCTTGGCGCGTTCCTCTTCGTAATTCTTTAAATGTCCTCCCCTACGGTATTGCCATGGGTCTCGTAGTTTGTGTCATGGCCATTTACAACTCCGATATGCTCCCCAATACAACATTGCTAAGTATTGGCAATCTTGAGTTATCACTCAATCTTCTGCCTGCTTATTTATTGTTGATATTGGTAGGTTGGCTGGCGGGTTATTTTGTAGTTCCAATGAATGCTCTGCTGCAGCATCGCGGCCATGTATTGATGTCTGCTGGACATTCAATCGCAGTTCAAAACTTCAATGAAAATATCTCGGTACTGATGATGCTGATGATCTATTCTGGATTAATTTGGCTAGATGTGCCAATTCAGTACGTCATTATTGGCTTTGGAGTTGCCGTCAGTTTTATCATGTGGCTCGTAATCAAAAGACACGCAGCCAATCAAGCGGAATATGATTCCATGCACCTCATCGGTGAGCATAAGCATTAAGGCATCAGCGCGCTTATGCTGAACTACTAAATATTTTGCATGACCGATTTAGCGAGAAGCAAGTCTTGCCAAAACAAGCCCTTATCTACTGATCTACTGACGAGATGATTTAGTTCAAATGTGGCAATCAAGGGAACTTCTTCAACTCCATCAGCATCAATAGCCAAAACAGTTTCTCTCAGCTGCGCCAATCCATCTCGTTCATTAGATAGCTTTTGGGCAGCCGCACCACCAAATGCCAATGCCACAATTGGCGTTCCATCTTGAGGTAGTTCCTCTGGGTTAATAGATTCAGCGGGATGTTTCCAGGTCCACTCTTGCGGAGTTAGGCCCAACACACGGATCACGTTATTAAAAAATATCTCAGCATCGCCTTGAGGCTTTGCACCAAAGAACCACCAGAGACCCATGGAAGCCCTCTCTTGGAGTGCCTGACTAGAGGGGGCAACTGGATCTACTTGACTAACTTGAGTGGAAATGCCGCCCACCTTTTGGTCGACAGGTGACGCATCGCGTGAGGTCCACTCAGTAATGCCCATCTCTTTGAGGAACGAGGAATGTGTATTCATGATGCTAGCTTAATCGATTTGGCCATGACAAGAGCATCCTCTCTATTTCCAGTATTTGGATTTTGTGGATAGTATTGTTTACGAAGACCGATTTGTTCGTATCCTAAATTCTCGTATAGCTTTAAAGCGCTAGTGTTACTCGGCCTCACCTCTAGAAGAATGCGGGGAATTTTCTGTTGGGTAGCTACACCTTCAATCGCCTGCATGATCTTCGCACCAATTCCCAATCTTCGTAATTTAGGTGAAACCGTAATATTTAAAAGATGTAACTCATCCACTGCTGGGAATAAAACGCAATAGGCCCAAAGTATCTGGGGATCAAGATAGCTGCCTGCAATAGGCTCATCAACTTGGGGTCTCACACAATACGCCCAATGACCGGCGGCAATCGAATCTGCAAAATTGCCGTGCGTCCATGGATGAATATGGGAAAGATTTTCAATCGCTAAAACAGCGTCAAGGTCAGCATTCGTCATAGGCAAAAAAGAAAGTTCAGACACACCTTCTGCATAGGAATGCATTAATTCTGAGGAATCAGACATTTTGCTGTTTTCGTTCTGCATGCGTAAAAGCCACCTTATTGCGAATATACAGTGGCTCTAAAGTATGGATATCCGACCTTAAACCTTTCGACCAAAGGGCTCGTCCGCACGCTAAGACACCAAGCGCAGTAATGTGAATATCAGCATCCTGACAGGACGTCGGCAGAGGACTTGGAGTGGAAGCGAATAAGCGCTTACCAAACTCATTTATAGCGCTACCAGCGACATACTGCGCTTCCATCAGTTGAACCTGATCTGGAGAACTCAAAATAATCTCACCCAGTCTTTGCGGGATCTGATGAGGCATCACTTGATAACGAGCCCAATACACCTCATTCATCCGAGCATCTATTGCCACGACAAAACTTTGGGCTTGAGATTCGATGAATGACGGAGATAGTACAAGCTCTGCAGCAATAGCATCAAGACTTGCGACAGGCACCACAGGAAGTCCTACGGCTGTTGCCAAGCCCTGAACAACCGCCACGCCTAGTCGCACACCAGTAAAAGCACCGGGACCTACGCCAATAGCAATGCCATCAAGCTCGCGAAGTTGGATGCCACCCTCTGTAAGTAACTCATCAACCCAAGGCAGGATCAGCTGACTAGCACCAGCAGATACCTTTTGGTGACGCAGCAATGGCTCGGCATTATTTAACGATAAAGCCACCGAACACCACGCGGAGGAGGTATCGATGGCTAGTAGATTGGTCAATCTAGGCCCTCTTAATAATTTATCAACTCAAAGCCTTAATGATATCTGGCGGTGCTTGAACCAACTCAATGAGAACGCCCTCACCGCAGAGCGGAAACTCCTCATTTCCTTTTGGGTGAACAAAAGTGATGTCGTGTCCACCAGCCCCATTACGAATACCGCCTGGTGCAAAACGCAAACCCTGTGCAGACAACCACTCGACTGCTTTAGGTAGATCATCAACCCATAAACCAATATGGTTCAAGGGTGTTTGGTGGACAGCTGGCTTTTTGTCAATATCCAAAGGCTGCATCAGATCAACTTCAATTTCATGAACCCCTTCTCCGATTGCGCAAATATCTTCATCGACATTCTCACGTTCAGAGACAAAAGTGCTCTTGTACTCAAAGCCGAGTAAATCCACCCAAAGCTTGCGTAGGCGATCTTTATTTTCTCCACCGATAGCAACTTGCTGAATACCCAAAATTTTAAATGGCTTAGTCATAATGCACCCTATTCAAAGCGAATAATCAACTGGTCAACGGCTAAACTTTCACCCACATTGGCGCAAATCTGGGCAACAACACCATCTTGCGCAGCAACCAAAGTATTCTCCATTTTCATGGCTTCGATCGCGGCTAATTTTTGACCGGCGGTAACAGAGTCGCCAACCTTAACGGAAATATTAGTCAGTAAACCAGGCATTGGCGACATAACCAACTTGGATGTATCGGGGGGAACCTTGACTAACATACGGCGCTGCAACTCTGCACCCAACGGGCTTAGAACCATGCATTCGTAATGCGCACCATCTAACACCAAAACGTACTTAACACCCTTGCGTTCAACTTGAGCAGTGATCTTGTTGCTTCCATTAATGGTTGCATGCAAACAGATTTGGCCAGGACGCCAATTGCTCACGATGTCATAACGAGTTATGCCATCATGCTCATCGATGAAGACGGAATAGACACCATCTTTAAGTTCAACCCGAATCGGAACTTCTTGAGCGCCATCACTCGAACCCACTCGTGCACCAGTAACTACAACAAATTTCTTTGCAATAGTCATCTCATGGCCAGCTAGCTGACCATCAATCATTTTGATGTGCTCAAGATAACGATAGCGCATAAATGCAGCCAAGGCCGCTAGGCGTTTGGGATCTGAAGGTTGAACAGAGTCTTTTTTAAATCCTTCTGGATACTCCTCTGCAATAAACCCGGTTGTAAAGTCCCCAGACACGAATCTTGGATGCTGCAATAAGGCAGCCTGAAATGGAATATTTGAGTGAATGCCGCGAATCACGAAATCATTTAGAGCGGCACGCATCTTTTCAATTGCCTCAGCACGATCTTTGCCATGAACAATGAGTTTGGCAATCATTGAGTCGTAATACATTGGAATCTCACCACCTTCATACACGCCTGTATCCACGCGTACGCCATCTACCGCAGCTGGTGGGCGGTATTTAACTAGACGTCCAGTCGATGGGAGGAAATTGCGGAACGGATCATCGGCATTAATTCGGCACTCCATAGACCAGCCATTAAGCTTGATATCTTCTTGCTTAAATGCCAACTTCTCGCCAGCTGCAACACGTATCATTTGCTCAACGAGGTCTAAGCCAGTGATTCCCTCTGTTACGGGGTGCTCCACTTGGAGTCGGGTATTCATTTCCAAGAAATAGAAAGACTTATCTTTACCGACAACAAATTCAACAGTGCCGGCCGATTGATAGTTCACTGCCTTAGCCAATGCAACCGCTTGTTCACCCATTGCCTTTCGAGTGGCAGGATCAATAAAAGGTGATGGCGCCTCTTCAATAACTTTTTGATGGCGACGTTGAATAGAACAATCACGTTCGCCTAGATAGACGACATTGCCATGTGAGTCCCCCAAGACCTGAATTTCAATATGGCGTGGGCCTTCGACAAATTTTTCAATAAAGACACGGTCGTCACCAAAGCTATTAAGAGCCTCGGTACGGCAGGCTGTGAAACCTTCAAACGCTTCCTTGTCATTAAAAGCAACGCGCAGACCCTTGCCGCCGCCACCAGCAGAAGCTTTGATCATGACTGGATAGCCGATTCCTTGCGCGATCTTGACAGCATCCTCTGGCTTCTCAATCGCTTCATTGAAGCCTGGAATAGTATTTACCTTAGCCTCTAGCGCTAACTTCTTAGAGGCAATCTTATCCCCCATCGCTGCAATAGATTGATATTTAGGGCCAATAAAAACAATACCCTCTTCTTCGCATCGACGAGCGAATTGCTCGTTTTCAGAGAGGAAGCCATATCCTGGATGAACTGCTTGAGCGCCAGTATCTTTGCATGCTTGAATAATGCGATCCATCACCAGATAAGACTCACGAGAAGGTGCCGGTCCAATACAGACAGCCTCGTCAGCCATTTGTACGTGACGCGCTTCCTTATCTGCCTCAGAGTAGACGGCAACCGTCTTGATACCCATCTTCTTAGCAGTCTTCATTACACGGCAAGCGATCTCGCCGCGATTTGCAATCAAAATTTTCTTAAACATTTTCGTAGTCATGATGTGTCGGCGCCTTAAAGAGGAATATTGCCGTGTTTACGCGCGGGATTAGTCAGCTCTTTATCTTTGAGCATTGCTAAAGAGCGTGAAATCCGCTTGCGGGTTTCATGAGGCAGAATGACATCATCGATATACCCTCGGCGTCCCGCGACAAATGGATTTGCAAACTTTGCCTTGTATTCTGCTTCACGAGCAGCAATTTTTTCAGGATCGGATTTCTCTTCACGGAAAATAATTTCAACTGCACCTTTAGGGCCCATGACCGCGATCTCTGCTGAAGGCCATGCGAAGTTGACATCACCACGCAAGTGCTTAGAGGCCATCACATCATAGGCACCACCGTAAGCCTTACGTGTAATCAAAGTAACCTTAGGTACGGTGCAGTCAGCATATGCATACAGTAACTTGGCACCATGTTTAATGATGCCGCCATATTCCTGCGCCGTTCCAGGCATAAATCCAGGAACATCGACTAGCGTTACCACGGGTATATTGAAGGCATCACAGAAACGAACAAATCGTGCAGCCTTAATTGAGGCTTTGATATCTAAACAACCAGCTAAAACTAAAGGCTGATTGGCGACGATACCAATTGAGCGCCCTTCCATGCGCGCAAAGCCAATCAAGATGTTTTTGGCATAGTCTGGCTGCAACTCAAAGAATTCGCCATCATCAACAATCTTCTGAATCAATTCCTTCATGTCATAGGGCTGATTTGGATTGCTTGGAACCAAAGTATCTAATGAGAAATCAGGCTCTTCAGTCCTCATCGCCCCATTAATCATGGGAGGCTTCTCTCGATTGGATAGCGGCAGGTAATTGAAGAAACGACGCAACATCATGATGGCATCGACATCATTATCAAATGCCAAATCACAAACCCCAGAAACGGTGGAATGGGTAACTGCGCCTCCCAGCTCTTCGGCTGTCACGTCCTCATGGGTCACCGTCTTGACAACCTCTGGACCAGTTACAAACATGTAAGAGCTGTCTTTCACCATGAAGATGAAATCGGTCAAAGCTGGGGAATATACAGCTCCACCAGCAGATGGACCCATGATGAGGGAGATCTGAGGGATCACACCTGAAGCAGTCACGTTACGCTGGAAGATTTCAGCATAGCCACCCAAGGATGCGACACCCTCCTGAATACGAGCGCCACCAGAGTCGTTCAAGCCAATAACCGGAGCGCCTACCTTGAGCGCTTGATCCATGATTTTGCAAATTTTCTCTGCGTGTGCCTCAGAAAGAGATCCGCCCAGCACGGTAAAGTCTTGAGAAAACACAAACACTAGGCGACCATTAATCATTCCATAGCCGGTAACAACACCATCACCCGGAACGGTTTGATCGGCCATGCCGAAGTCATAGCAACGATGCTCGACAAACATATCCCACTCTTCGAAGGTCCCGGCATCTAATAGAAGCTCAATTCGCTCACGAGCAGTGAGCTTCCCTTTTGAGTGCTGAGCGGCAATACGTTTCTGCCCGCCACCCAATCTAGCGAGTTCGCGCTTTGCTTCAAGCTGTTGAATGATTTCCTTCATACCTACTCCCTTAGAAAAATTCATGCCCCATTGCCTCGAGCAAACGTCTCGCAGCAACAGAAGCGGCCATGGTTCCTTGATTTACCTCGGCAGTAATGCCGGGCAATAATGTTTGTACTGCGGGGTGATTCCGAAAAGCGTTTTTCAGTCCAGCATCAATCCTGTCCCACATCCAAGCGCCCGCTTGCTGTTGACGACGTGATTGCAATTTGCCATTAGCGTTTTGTAGTTTTTGAAAATGCAAAATCTTTTCCCATAACTCTGGTACGCCACTACCTTGCAAGGCACTCAAGGTCATCACAGTAGGATGCCAGAACTCTTGATCGTGAGAAGCGTGATCTGGATTACCTTGAAAGCCTAGCAAGCGTAAAGAGCTAGTAATAAATAATTGGGCACGCATGGCGGCATCTGGGTCTATGTCGACCTTGTTAATGACAATTAAATCGGCAATTTCCATGACGCCTTTTTTAATCGCCTGTAGATCATCGCCAGCGTTTGGGAGTTGCAATAGCAAAAACATATCCGTCATGCCCGCTACGGCAATCTCGCTTTGACCAACGCCAACCGTTTCAACAATAATCACATCAAAACCCGCGGCTTCAGCAACCAACATTGCTTCGCGTGTTTTCTCTGCTACGCCACCGAGAGTGCAAGATGATGGGCTTGGACGAATAAAGGCATTGTCTAGTACCGACAACTTCTCCATGCGCGTTTTATCGCCAAGAATAGATCCGCCAGATAAGCTGGAAGAAGGATCAATGGCCAGGACGGCAACACGATGACCCTTCTCTATGAGATAAAGTCCAAGTGATTCAATCAAGGTGGACTTGCCCACTCCTGGAACTCCAGAAATACCTAAGCGAAATGATTTTCCTGTTTTTGGCAATAAGGTGTTGAGAACCTCGTCAGCGCGCCGACGATGATCCATACGCGTTGACTCAAGCAAAGTAATAATCTTCGCCAGTGCGCGTCGCTGCTTAAGCGATGGCGCGCCAGTAAGGTCGTTTACTAAGACCTGGTCGGTAGCTTCAAGCACCTAATATCCCGTATTAGACTGGTTTTACAGACTTACGAATCTGCTCAAGAACATCCTTGGCTGATGCTGGAATTGGTGTGCCTGGACCATAGATTCCTTTCACACCAGCTTCATATAAGAATTCATAGTCTTGTCTTGGTATCACACCACCGACGAACACAATAATATCGTCTGATCCCTGCTTCTTCAATTCTGCAATGATTGCGGGTACTAAAGTCTTATGGCCAGCAGCCAAGGTAGAGATACCTAGTGCGTGCACATCGTTTTCAATGGCTTGACGGGCGCATTCTTCCGGCGTTTGGAATAGCGGGCCAATATCAACGTCAAAACCCAAATCAGCATAGGCCGTAGCAACAACCTTTGCGCCGCGATCATGGCCATCCTGACCAAGTTTGGCAATCATGACTCGTGGACGACGACCAAAATCTTTTGCGAAATCGGCGATTTCTACTTTCAGTTTTTCCCAACCCTCGGCTGAGTCATAAGCAGCTGCATACACACCTGTCACCTTTTGAGTATCGGCGCGATGGCGCCCGTAAACTTTTTCCAAAGCATCAGAAACTTCACCAACTGTTGCACGCAAACGAATTGCCTGCACTGCCAGCTCCAACAAATTGCCGGTGTTTTCTTCTGCAGCCTTTGTTAATGAATCAAGCGCAGCCTCCACTTTCTTGCTATCACGCTTGGCTTTAATCTCCTTCAACCGAGCCACTTGACTTTCACGAACCTTATCGTTGTCAATCATAAGAACATCGACCAAATCTTCTTTGCCGAGTTTGTACTTATTCACACCAACGATTACATCTGATCCTGAATCAATCTTGGCTTGCTTCTCTGCTGCAGCAGCTTCAATCTTGAGTTTTGCCCAGCCACTTTCAACTGCCTTGGTCATGCCACCCATAGCATCGACTTCCTGAATAATCTCCCAGGCCTTATCAGCCATTTCTTGCGTGAGATTTTCCATCATGTATGAACCCGCCCATGGATCAATCACGCTCGTAATGTGCGTCTCTTCTTGCAAAATTAATTGGGTGTTTCGTGCAATGCGGCTAGAGAACTCCGAAGGCAATGCAATTGCCTCATCAAATGAGTTGGTATGGAGAGACTGCGTGCCGCCAAATACCGCAGCCATTGCTTCTACCGTCGTACGAACGACGTTGTTGTATGGGTCTTGCTCTGTGAGCGACCAGCCAGAAGTTTGGCAATGGGTGCGCAACATCAAGGACTTTGGATTTTTTGGTTCAAAGGACTTCATAATGCGCCACCACAGGAGTCGTGCGGCACGAAGCTTGGCGACCTCTAGGTAGAAGTTCATACCAATCGCAAAGAAGAAAGAAAGACGACCAGCAAATCCATCTACATCAAGACCTTTAGCAAGAGCAGTTTTGACATACTCTTTTCCATCGGCCAATGTGAAAGCCAATTCAAGAACCTGATTTGCTCCAGCCTCTTGCATGTGATAGCCCGATATGGAAATCGAGTTAAATTTTGGCATGTGCTTAGCGGTGTACTCAATAATGTCGCCAATGATGCGCATGGATGGCTCTGGTGGATAAATATAGGTATTGCGCACCATGAACTCTTTGAGAATGTCATTCTGAATTGTTCCAGATAACAACTCCTGCTTAACGCCCTGCTCTTCACCTGCGACGATATAACCTGCCAGCACTGGCAAGACCGCACCATTCATCGTCATCGATACCGAGACTTTGTCCAACGGAATACCATCGAACAAAATTTTCATGTCCTCAACAGAATCAATCGCAACACCAGCCTTACCCACATCACCTGTAACACGCGGATGGTCTGAGTCATAGCCACGGTGAGTTGCCAAATCAAAAGCTACGGATACCCCTTGACCTCCTGCGGCAAGTGCTTTCCGGTAAAACGCATTAGATTCTTCGGCTGTTGAGAATCCGGCGTACTGGCGAATAGTCCATGGACGAACGGAATACATTGTTGCTTGTGGTCCACGCACAAACGGCTCAAAACCTGGCAAGGAATTGGTGTATTGCAGACCATCAACATCTTCAGAGGTATAGAGCGCCTTGAGATGAATACCATCAGGTGTCTTCCAACCGAGTTGATCTACATCTCCGTTAGGTGCAGATTTTTGAGCTGATTTTTTCCAGGCCTCTAAATTGCTATCTGGAACATTTGGCCAACTGTTAGAAGAATGTGACGCAGACTTTTTACTATTACTCATAAAGCACTCCCGGTTGGCTTTATTGCATTGTTTCTAAATTTGTAGGGCTATTTTGCTTGACAATTTATAATTTGTCTAGATACTGTATACATAATTATGAATACAAAATTACTAAATAGACCTCTTTACGAAAACGTAGCTGAGCGTTTGCGGGAGCAGATTTTTGCCCATGAGTTGGCGCCAGGCAGTTGGTTGGATGAGCAAAAATTGGCGATGGAATTTGGCATCAGCCGAACGCCAATGCGAGAAGCCATCAAGGTTTTGGCCTCTGAGGGTCTGGTGACAACCAAAATGAACCGGGGCGCATATGTCACTGAAGTGGATCGTCGCGATTTAGAGCAGATTTTTACTATTCTCTCGCTCTTAGAGGGGCAAGCAGCAAAAGAAACAGCTACCAAAGCAAGCGAAGATCAATTAACGCAGCTCGATAATCTGCACCATCGCCTGGAAAAAGCGGCTGCTGACCGAGATATTGAACAATTTTTTGAGATAAATGTCCGCTTTCACGATCTCATCCAAGATATAGCCGGGAACAAGTGGATGAATGGCGTGATTGAGGATTTACGCAAGGTTCTCAAGCTTCAACGCAGAGACTCCCTGAGTCGTAGCGGCCGCCTACAAAGTTCACTACTTGAGCACCGGGAGATTCTTCAGGCCATCCTCAAGAGAGACCCCGCAGCTGCCGAATCGGCTATGCGCAAGCATTTGGCTCGAGGGCTTGAGGCAACAAAATAAGTTGAATGTAGTAAAAGTGTATATAAAACAAAGGCTTAGGAGATTATCCTAAGCCTTTAATTTGACACTTCAGGAAAAAAGAATTACTTCTTGATCACAAAATTTCCTGGTAATTTCGAAATGTAAGCAGCGATATCCTGTAGATCAGCATCAGAAAAGGTCTGAACCTGAGAGGACATCACAGCGTTATTGCGGCCAAATTGAGCATTGGAATTGCCCAATTGATAGGCGCGTAAAGCGTAATACAAGTAATCTTGATACTGACCTCCAAGCTTGGGGTATGCAGGAAGAATGGGAGCATTTAAGCCAGCACCATGACAGGAGGCACAATTTGCCTTCTCAACGAGTGCTTGACCTTTATCTGCATTAGCAGCATGCGCTAAACCAATGCTAGATAACAAAATGGCGGTAAATAGTGCGACTTTCATAAACGTGCCTCTAAATATCACTTCAATGGGTTATTCGGTGAGCTGGCAGTTTGCGCAGCATAGTATTCGCCAAGGTCGGCCATATCTTGATCAGATAGGCTGGCCGCAACTGAGCGCATTGTTGGATGCTTGCGTTCACCCTTCTTATACGCAGCTAAAGCGCTAGCGATGTAAGCGGCGTTTTGACCGCCCAACATAGGCACCTTATAGGTAAAGGGATAGTCTGCACGATAGTCAGGAATGGAATGGCAGCCAACACAGAGCCAAACCTTGCCTTGAGCAGCCTGAGCCGAGCCTTTTACTTCTTGAGCCTGCACAGATACTCCAGCAAATGCCAGGCTAGCGCATAGGGCCAATTGGGAAAGAATGAGGTGTTTTTTCATAGAAATCATCATTAACAGGTTTGATTTAAATCAATTTGCAAAGAGTATAGCGGAGAGTGGCTTGCACACGCCATATCGGACCTCCAAATCCGTAAAAACACTGAAAATCAGAGCGCTTTTACCTATACTGCAAGGCTATTGAACCAATATTTAATGAATTAAAACAATGACTGCGAAAAAAGCGAGATTTGACGGGTCCCAAAGCTATGTGGCGACTGATGATCTGAAATTGGCTGTAAACGCTGCGATGCAGCTTGGACGCCCCCTTCTGATTAAAGGTGAACCAGGCACCGGAAAGACAATGTTAGCCGAGGAAGTGGCTGCCGCTCTCAAGATGCCACTAATGCAATGGCACATCAAATCCACAACTAAGGCTCAGCAAGGTCTTTATGAATACGATGCAGTGAGTCGACTCAGAGACTCCCAATTGGGCGATGAAAAAGTTAAAGATATTCGCAACTACATTGTGAAAGGCGTTCTTTGGCAAGCCTTTGAAGCGGATGAACCTGTTGTGCTGTTGATTGATGAAATCGATAAGGCGGATATTGAATTTCCAAATGATCTTTTGCGTGAAATCGATCGCATGGAATTCTATGTCTATGAAACGCGGGAGCTGATCAAGGCAAAACATAGACCCTTAGTCATCATCACTTCAAATAATGAAAAAGAATTACCGGATGCATTTTTGCGTCGCTGCTTCTTCCATTACATTTCATTTCCAGATGCTGGAACCATGCAAAACATCGTCGATGTGCACCACCCCAATATCAAAAAAGATCTACTCGAGGCCGCTCTCAAATCTTTTTACCAAATCCGCTCCCTTCCTGGCTTGAAGAAAAAGCCTTCTACATCAGAGCTGATTGATTGGCTTAAGCTACTGCTTGCAGAAGATATCCCCGCGGACGCACTGCATAGCAACGATGACAAGATTGCTGTTCCCCCTCTCCATGGCGCGTTGTTAAAAAATGAACAAGACATTCATTTATTTGAGCGTTTGGTCATGATGAATCGCAATCATCGCTAACCGAAAACCGCATTAGTTTTCGGCACGTCTATGCTGATTCAATTCTTTCTCAAACTCAAAGAAGCCAAGGTCCCCGTATCGGTTCGCGAGTTTCTCACTCTTCTTGATGCTCTAAAGAGGGGCGTTATCGATCCCTCAATCGATGAGTTTTATCAACTAGCACGGATGACTTTGGTCAAAGATGAGCAACACTTCGATCGCTTTGATCAGGCTTTTGCAGCCTACTTTAATGGTATCGAGCAAATCATTGCGCTCTCGCCAGATATACCGGCCGATTGGTTGGAGAAAAAACTGCAGCGTGTATTGAGCGAGGAAGAAAAAGCCGCCCTAAAAAAACTTGGCGGACCAGAGGCTCTCCAAAAGCGACTTCAAGAATTATTAAAGGAGCAAAAGGAGTGGCATGGTGGCGGCAATAAATGGATTGGTGCTGGCGGCTCCTCCCCCTTTGGACATAGCGGTTACCATCCTGAAGGTATTCGAATTGGCGGTGAGAGTGCTGGCAATCGCACTGCGATTAAGGTGTGGGAAGCGCGAGAATTTAAAGACTATGACAGCGATTTAAGCCTAGGCACTCGTAATATCAAAATGGCACTGCGACGTTTACGTCGCTTCGCACGAGAGGGCTCAAATTTCGAGCTAGATTTAGATAAAACGATCCACTCTACTGCCGCCAATGCGGGAATGCTTGATATTCAGATGCGTCCAGAGCGACATAATCAAGTAAAGGTTTTATTGTTGATGGATGTGGGTGGCTCCATGGATGATCATATTGCGCGGATATCCGAACTTTTCACGGCAGTAAAAACAGAGTTCAAGCACCTGGAGTATTACTACTTTCATAATTGCGTTTATGAATACCTTTGGCAGAGTAATCGCCGCAGACGCGATCAAGTCACAGCTACTCAGGACATCATTAACAAATATGGTTCGGACTATAAATTGATTTTTATTGGTGATGCCACAATGTCTCCGTATGAAATTTTGAGTGCTAATGGCTCCGTGGAATATAACAATAAAGAGGCTGGGGCCACCTGGATCAATCGCTTGATCGAACATTTCCCCCATTTCGCATGGCTTAATCCCGAACCCGAATCAGTCTGGCAATATCGCCAATCGATCGACATCATGCGTGGATTGATGAAAGATCGAATGTATCCAGTCACCCTAAATGGTCTTGAGGCAGCCATGCGGCAGCTTTCCAAGTAAGATTTAAATCTTGGATAAATATTATTATTCGGCAGCTTATTTCCCACCTTTATTTTTTAACCCCTCTTTTATAAATACACGATGACAAATCATATTAGCGATCGACTCAAAACCCTTGGAATTGATCTACCACCACCCGGCCCTCCAGCGGCGGCTTATGTTATGGCTGCAACCACAGGCAACACCGTATTTGTCTCTGGCCACATCGCAAAAAAAGATGGCAAACCTTGGGTCGGAAAATTAGGCCTGAATATGGATACTGACACCGGCAAAGCTGCCGCTAAATCTATCGCGATTGATTTGATATCAACCCTTCAAAATCATTTGGGCTCTCTGGACAAAGTAAAGCGCATTGTGAAAGTAATGGGCTTAGTGAACTCCACTGGCGATTACACCGAACAACATCTTGTCATCAACGGTTGTTCTGAGCTTCTCTTTGAAGTATTTGGTGAGGCTGGTAAACACGCTAGGAGCGCATTTGGGGTCGCACAAATTCCTTTGGGTGCCTGCGTAGAAATTGAACTGATTGCTGAAATTTAAATCGACAAATTACTCTTATTCAAGTTGTTGCTTTTGGATGTCGTCCACCGTGTCGACATCCACTACAAAAGCTCGATTATCCGTTTCCATTGAACAAATTTTTTCAGGATGAGCATCCATATAGGGGCGACATGCTAAGCCAGGTGTCTCCAGAATATTTGCAATGGCTTGCCGGGATAATAAGACCGGATTGCCCCTTTGCCCACTCACCATAGGCAACACAATCTCTTTACCAACGCTTTTAGCGATATATGACCGCATCAATTGCGCAATCTCCTGATCAGTTATTTCGGGTTGATCTGAGAGAAAAATCAGTAGCACATCAAAATCACTCTTGAGCGACTCTAGTCCCAGGCGAACTGATGAAGCCTGACCTCTTTCAGGGGCAACATTACGCACAACTCGGATTGGACAGTTCAAACCCGGCTTTAGATCAATCAGATAGTTCTCTATGAGCTCTGCATGAAATCCTGTCAGCAATACAAATTCCACAGGTGAAAAAGGCTGAACGGCCTCAATACAGCGCTCAAGGAGAGTTTGATCACCCCTCTTTAGCAATGCCTTGGGTCTTGAGCCCATACGACTCCCCTCTCCTGCTGCAAGCAATAAAACTGCCAGGCGCAGAGAGAGTGGATCAATAGAGTCACTAGAGTGGATCATTAGGGTGATAATAATTAATTCGGCAGCAAATTGATATTAAACAGAAGATTGACCAGATAAGAGATGAACAGCACCGATTTAAGCGTATTAAAAACTACTGTTGACTGGCTTAAACACGGCCATCAGGTTGCTTTAGCTACCGTTGTCCAAACCTGGGGTTCGGCACCAAGACCCGTTGGCTCGTGGCTTGCCATACGTGAAGATGGGCAAGTTATGGGATCAGTATCTGGCGGCTGCGTTGAGGATGATCTAATACGCCGCGTTCAATCAGAAATCATGACTCTAGATACCCCAGAGATGGTGGTTTACGGTGTTACCCAACAAGAGGCCGCGCGTTTTGGCCTCCCTTGTGGTGGCACCTTAAGATTATTGGTGGAGCCAAAGCCTGAATTGCATGTATTAGAGGAGATTTTGCACTCGATCACGCATCATCAAATGACGTCGAGAACAGTCACTCTCTCAAGCGGCAAATCACTTCTCACCCCGGGGGATCGCAATGACGCATTTGTATGTGACGATGTGATCATGAAAACCACCTACGGGCCACGATGGCGTATGGTGATTATCGGCGCAGGACAACTTTCTTTATACACAGCTGACTTTGCCTTGGCTTCTGACTTTGAGGTGATTGTGATAGATCCTCGGGAAGAGTATGCCGAAGGTATTGATCGCGAGAATATTCAATTCATTAAGGGAATGCCTGATGATGTGCTGCTTGAACTTGGCGTCGATTCGCATACGGCTGTTGTTGCCCTGACTCACGACCCCAAGCTCGATGACATGGCATTAATGGAGGCCTTAAAGTCGCCCGCCTTTTATGTTGGCGCCTTAGGGAGCCGCGTCAACACTCAGAAGCGGAAAGATCGCTTACTCGAATTTGATGTCACACGTGAAGAGGTTGAGCGATTGCATGGCCCAGTTGGCATGAGTATCGGCGCATTAACACCGCCAGAGATTGCTGTGTCTATCCTCGCTGAGGTCATTGCAGTTAAATACGGCGCCCCCATACCACCCAAAAAGTAGCAAAAGAAAAAGCCCGATCAATTTACTGAAGGGGCTTTTCATTATGAGGGTACATCAAAAGTTAGTTAGCTTTTAACTTTGCATCTTTTAGGCGCGGCTCGACAAAATGACCTTTGCGGGCACGATTACCAGCAAAGGACTTTAAGGTTTTCGCATCCAGATTCAATTCA
The DNA here is from genome assembly GCF_001595985.1 of Polynucleobacter sinensis. GTDB lineage: Bacteria > Pseudomonadota > Gammaproteobacteria > Burkholderiales > Burkholderiaceae > Polynucleobacter > Polynucleobacter sinensis. The sequence continues at coordinate 258,363 of NZ_LOJJ01000003.1, read as the reverse complement.
GTAGGTTTGCCAGCACGACCAGCACCAGAATAGGTAGCGCCTTCAGGGCCAACAGCAATCGCAGAGGCTAATTTTTCTTTATCATCTAAACCCATCAGAATGACGCCCTTACCACCAGTAGGCAAGCGCTTGAGTTCATCTAATGGGAATACCAACAATTTAGAACTCTCTGAAAGGCAAGCAACCTGCTTCATGCCCACCGTGACCTTAGCAGCTCCCAAGGGTGCATCTCCACCAGCAAACTTGCTATCGATTCCAACAAACGATTTGCCGGCCTTATTACGCGTTGTCATATCGGCAACATTAGCCAGGAAACCGTTACCTGCTCTAGTAGAAATCAATACCAAATCATCTGCTTGGCCAGCATAATACGCAACCATTTGCGATCCTGCAGCTAAATTAACAAAGCTAGTTAAAGGCGACCCATCACCACGTGCGCCTGGTAGCTCACTGACTGGGACGGTATAAACACGACCGTCGCTACCAAAGCCCTGCATTACATCTACCGTGCGACATTCAAATGTGGCATAGAGTCCATCACCCGCTTTAAAACTAAACTGAGTGGCATCGTGATCATGTCCTTGGCGAACGCGAACCCAACCTTTTTGAGAAACAATGACAGTCACGGGCTCATCAAGCACTTTAGTTTCCGCAACAGCGCGCTTATCCTCTTGGATTAATGTACGACGATCATCGCCAAACTCTTTCATGTCTGATTCGATCTCTTTGATGATGCGCTTGCGTAATACTGTATCGCTTTGCAGCAGCCCCTCGAGATCATCGCGCTCAGACTTCAACTCTTTAAGCTCTTGCTCAATCTTAATACCCTCAAGGCGAGCTAACTGACGCAAACGGATGTCTAAGATATCTTCCGCTTGGCGCTCACTGAGTTTGAATTCTTTGATCAAATCGACTTTGGGCTCATCGCTATTGCGAATAATCTTGATGACCTTATCAATATTGAGAAGAACTGTTAAACGCCCTTCTAAAATATGCATCCGGTCTTTGACTTTACCCAAACGATACTGGGTACGGCGAGTCACCGTGCCCACTCTAAAGGAGATCCACTCAGAAATAATCTCTTTTAAACCCTTTTGACGTGGACGACCATCAGTACCGATCATCACCAAGTTCATTGGCGCATTAGATTCTAGAGAAGTGTGAGCCAGCAAGAGATTAACAAACTCATTGACATCAATATTCTTGCTTTTAGGCTCAAATACCAAACGCACTGCTGCGTCTTTACTAGATTCATCACGAACACCATCCAAGACATTCAAGATGGTGGACTTAAGATTATTCTGCTCTGGAGTTAAGGTCTTTTTACCAACCTTCACTTTTGGATTGGTGATCTCCTCAATCTCTTGCAGAACACGTTGAGATGAGGTTGAGGGTGGCAATTCATTCACAACGATTTGCCATTGACCGCGAGCCAATTCTTCAATAGACCATCGAGCACGGACCTTCAAGCTACCGCGGCCAGTCTCATAAATTTGCGCAATCTCTGCTGCCGAAGAAATGATTTGTCCGCCGCCCGGGTAATCTGGTCCAGGCATGATCTCTAAAAGCTCTGAGGTCGTCATCTTTGGCGACTTCATTAAAGCAATAGCAGCGCTAGCAACTTCACGGAGGTTGTGGGAAGGGATTTCGGTAGCCATACCCACTGCAATGCCAGAAGCTCCGTTTAAAAGAACAAACGGCAAACGCGCTGGTAATAGCTTTGGCTCTTGAAACGAACCGTCATAGTTAGGCGCAAAATCGACAGTGCCTTCATCGATCTCACTTAACAATAAACTCGCAATCTTGGTTAAACGCGCCTCGGTATAGCGCATTGCCGCCGCACCGTCACCATCACGCGAACCAAAGTTTCCCTGTCCATCAATCAGCGGGTAGCGCAATGAGAAGCTTTGCGCCAAACGTACTAAAGCGTCATACGCAGATTGATCGCCATGAGGATGAAACTTACCCAATACATCGCCTACAACACGGGCGCTTTTAACTGGCTTTGCATCTGCACGCAAGCCCATCTCACTCATCGAGAATAAGATGCGGCGCTGCACTGGTTTTTGACCATCAGATACATCGGGTAATGCACGACCTTTAACCACGCTGATTGCGTAATCAAGATAGGCACGCTCGGCATAGACTGCCAGCGTTAAGCTGTCTTTATCATCCTCATTGAGCTCAACCACTTTTGGATCATGAGGATCTTTAGGGCCACCTGCCGTAGGAGCAAGAGGTGCATCTACCTCAACAATATCCACCTCAAGAGCATCGGAGGAATTAGAAAATAAATCAGCCTGATCTATTTCACCGGGAGTTTTTTTAATCGCCATTAGATATCCGCCTCTACTTCGTTACCACGCTCTTCAAGCCAATCTCTTCGCGCCCCGGATTCAGATTTGCCCATCAACATATCCATAGTTTTGATTGTTTCGTCCTCAGTCCAACTACCTAATGTAACGGGCAATAAGCGACGTGTATCCGGATTTAATGTCGTATCCCACAATTGCTCGGCACTCATCTCGCCCAAGCCTTTGAAGCGAGAGATTTGCCAAGCGGACTCTTTAACACCATCCTTGCGCAACTTATCTTCAATCGCTTGCAGCTCATTTGCATCTAGTGCATAGATTTTCTGCGCTGGTTTTTTTCCACGTGCAGGCGCATCAACTCTAAATAATGGCGGCCTTGATATGTGCACATGACCCAATTCAATAAGTTTAGGGAAATGCTTATAGAACAGAGTGAGAAGTAAAACTTGAATATGCGCACCATCCACGTCAGCATCAGACAGAATGCAAACTTTGCCATAGCGCAGATTAGACAAATCAGGATTGTCATTTGCACCATGCGGATCCACACCAATCGCTACCGCAATGTCGTGAACTTCGTTGTTAGCAAACAAGCGATCGCGCTCTGCCTCCCAAGTATTAAGCACCTTACCGCGCAGCGGAAGAATTGCCTGATATTCCTTATTGCGCCCCATCTTGGCTGAGCCGCCTGCTGAATCACCCTCAACAAGAAAGATTTCATTCAGACTGGTATCTTGACTCTCGCAATCAGTTAACTTTCCAGGTAAAACGGCAACTCCAGAAGATTTTTTCTTTTCAACTTTTTGACCAGCGCGTGTTCTTGCTTGGGCTTGCTTGATAACCAGATCAGCGAGCTTACGTCCGTAATCAACGTGCTCATTTAGCCAAAGCTCTAATGCAGATTTAGCGTAACCAGAAACTAAACGCACCGCATCTCGAGAATTTAAACGCTCTTTGATCTGACCTTGAAATTGAGGATCCAATACCTTGGCAGACAAAATAAATGAGGCGCGTGCGAAAACATCCTCGGGCATCAACTTGACACCCTTTGGTTGCAAGGCATGCATTTCGATAAAGCCTTTGACAGCATTAAACAGACCTTCCCGTAAGCCACTCTCATGTGTGCCACCAGCAGGAGTTGGAATAAGGTTCACATAACTCTCACGAACTGGCGCTCCATCTTCCGTCCAGGTAACAACCCATGCAGCGCCCTCGCCTTCAGCAAAGGAATCATCCTCGCCATTACCGGTCGCATATTGTTCGCCCTCAAACGGAGGAATGACTTCAGCGCCATGACCAGCTTGAGCCATTGCCTCATTGAGGTAACCACGCAATCCTTGGGCATATTGCCAAGTTTGACTCTCACCAGACTTTTCTTGAATCAAAGTGACTTTGACGCCAGGCAATAAAACAGCTTTAGAGCGTAACAAACGAATGAGTTCTGGCATTGGTATCGCAGAACTATCGAAATACTTTCCATCTGGCCATGCGCGGACACGCGTGCCATGAGACTTATCTTCTTTGCTTGACGCTACTGATTTCAACTTTTCAATCACCTTGCCATCAGCAAAAGTGAGTGTTGAAACCTGCCCATCGCGCCACACAGTCACTTTCAGACGCTTAGATAACGCATTGGTGACAGAAACACCAACGCCATGCAATCCACCAGAGAACGCATAGGCACCGCCAGTACCTTTCTCAAACTTGCCACCTGCATGCAGTTGCGTAAAGACGATTTCAACGACTGGCAACTTTTCGGTAGGATGCATTCCCACGGGAATTCCGCGGCCATCATCTTCAACGCTCACACTGCCATCGGTATGTAAGGTAACGATAATTTGCTTACCAAAGCCTCCTAGGGCTTCATCAGAAGCGTTATCCAAGACCTCTTGGATGATGTGCAAAGGATTGTCGGTGCGGGTGTACATACCTGGCCGCTGACGGACAGGTTCTAGTCCCTTGAGGACCTGAATCGATGATTCGCTGTATTCGGATGTTTTACGAGTAGCCATGCGCGCAAATTGTAGTCATGTCCGAAGACAAAACCTGAATTTTGCAGAATTCCCCCATCTTTCGTGCCAAAATTGAACAATGGGAGCCTTAAGTCATATTCGCGTTTTAGACCTCAGCCGTGTTCTTGCCGGCCCATGGTGCACACAAAATCTTGCTGATCTTGGCGCTGACGTCATCAAAGTCGAGCGGCCCGGGGCTGGAGACGATACCCGACACTGGGGCCCTCCCTTCGCCAAAGATCCTCATGGCCAAGAAACTACTGAGTCAGCCTACTTCATCTGCATCAACCGCAATAAGCGCTCGATCACCGTCGATATCAGCAAGCCAGAAGGTCAGGACATTATTCGCCAACTGGCAAAAGACTCCGATGTGGTCATTGAAAACTACAAAGTTGGCGACCTGGCCAAGTATGGCCTTGATTATGAAAGCCTTAAGAAGGTTAAGTCTGACCTGATCTACTGCTCCATTACCGGCTTTGGTCAAAATGGTCCTTATGCCCACCGCCCAGGCTACGACTTCATTATTCAGGGTATGGGCGGTTTTATGAGCGTTACTGGGGAGGCAGATGACTTCCCAGGGGCGAGCCCACAAAAGGCTGGGGTGGCCGTTGCTGACATCTTTACCGGCATGTATGCCACTACGGCGATTTTGGCGGCAGTAGTGCATCGTGACCAAACCGGTCAAGGGCAATACATTGATATGGCCCTTTTGGATACTCAGGTTGCAGTCATGGCCAATGTGGCGAGCGCATATCTCTGCTCCGATCAGATCCCAAGGCGATGGGGAAACGCCTCCCCTATCATTGTTCCCTATCAAACATTCCCCACGGCTGATGGTTGGATGATTGTTGGAGTTGGCAATGATGGTCAATTCAAGCACTTTGTCACCGTCGGTGGTGAGGCTCATTTAGCTGACAATCCCCTTTATCTCACCAACCCACTTCGGGTGGAAAACCGCAAGTCTTTGATTCCATTGCTAGAAAGCATGACCAAACAAAAAACCAAGTCAGAATGGATAGCCCTACTAGAGCAGGCAAATGTTCCTTGCGGGCCCATAAACAACTTCCAGGAAGTATTTGAGAATGAACAAGTGAAGGCTAGAGGTATCCAAATCGAGGTTCCACACCCCACCACAGGCACAATGAAGTTGGTTTCAAGTCCAATGCGCTTATCGGAAACGCCGGTCGAGGTGCGCATGCCACCACCAACCTTAGGCCAACATACGGACGACATTCTGCGTGAACGCTTAAATTTAGATACCCAGGCTATTAAGGCTCTCCATAACAAAGGCATTATTTAGGCCAATGATCCAGTCAGCCCAAAAGCTCCCCCTTAGACAGCTACTGATCTACGGCGGACTCTTAGTGACTCTGTCCATGGGTATTCGCCATGGTTTTGGGCTCTTTAACTTGCCCATCACCTCTGCGAATGGATGGGGGCGTGAAACCTTCGCCCTTACTATTGCGCTGCAAAATTTGATCTGGGGCGCATTTCAACCGATCACTGGCGCATTAGCTGATCGCTTTGGCGCACTGAAAATCATGATCGCCGGAGGCACCCTCTATGCCCTTGGTTTGACTGGGATGGCTTTGTCAACGGATGCGCTGAACTTTTCGTTAGCAGGCGGCTTACTGATTGGGCTTGCGCAAACCGCAACAACCTATAGCGTGGTCTACGGGATTTTAGGGCGCAATGTTTCCGCAGAGAAACGTGTCTGGGCAATGGGTATCACAGCAGCAGCAGGATCATTCGGTCAATTTTTAATGATCCCATTAGAGCAAGGTTTGCTTAGTAGCTTTGGTGCAAACGATGCGCTACTGCTACTGGCTTTGATGGCTAGCCTCATGATTCCAATTGCATTGATGTTGCGCGAACCTAATGTCGTCAATACCCATCAACGTGGCGATCAAACGATTAAGGAGGCCTTAAAAGAAGCCGCCGGAAATCCTAGCTTTCGGTTGCTAACCTTGGGGTATTTTGTGTGTGGTTTTCAGGTGGTATTTATTGCTGTTCATTTGGCGCCTTACTTGAAAGATTTATCTTTCATCTATCCAGAAGTAGGTGCACCAGCAGTCGCGACCACTGCACTTGCATTGATAGGTTTATTTAATATCTTTGGCACATACAGTGCCGGCATATTAGGACAGCGTTTTCCAAAACGCTACCTCTTATCAGCCATCTATCTATCTCGATCAATCGCCATCATGGGTTTTTTGTGGCTGCCACTTAGCCCAATGTCGACATATATTTTTGCCGCCATTATGGGATTTTTATGGCTCTCCACCATTCCATTAACCAATGCGATTGTGGCGCAAATTTTTGGCGTGAAATATCTATCGATGCTCTCTGGTCTCGTATTCTTTTCTCACCAGTTGGGCAGCTTTTGTGGCGCTTACTTTGGGGGCTATTTATTTGATCGCACTGGCTCTTATTCCATTGTCTGGAATATTGCCATTGCCCTTGGAGTCTTTGCCTTCCTGGTGAATTTGCCAGTCAAGGAACGCGCCATTCATCGCGTAGTGCCAGCATAAATGCGCACAATGAACCCAGCAAGATTGTTTGCTAAGCTTCTGTTGGTCTTAGTAGCCGCCACTGCACTTGGCGCTGTTTTTGCAATGTACTTTGCCCCGGAAATGATGGTTGCATTGAGCAATCAATTTTTAGCAATGTGTGGTTGGTAAATCCTTGATGCGTGGATAATACTTTCCTCGTTGCAGTATTTCTTGAGATTTATGTGTTTATGTTTTTGCACACTCGCCGTAGCACAATGGATAGTGCACATGCCTCCTAAGCGTGGGATACAGGTTCGATTCCTGTCGGCGGGACCATGAAACATTCAATACTTATCCACAGCTTGTGTGGATAAATCCCGAAAAGTTTTCCTAAGTCGTGGATTTGTATAGAGTGACCTGGCTTGCTTAAATTCTGTGCAGCATGATCTGATAAGTAAATCAGAAAATATCTATTGACAATGCAGAATGCTTTAAGGAATTTTTAGCAGTCTTTCCTACATATTCTTGAATTCTCTTACACTTGAGGAATGCACAAGCTCACTACCAGCACTCTGGCCGCCTTAGAAGAGATGCTTCAGAACACCGCAAGATCGGCCCCTCATGACTTTATGCCGATCCATTTCTCCGGTGGGCCACAAAATAGCCAGGTGATTGGTCATCTCAATCCAGAATTTATTCCTTACCTGCAGGAGTCTCTAAATAAAAGTCCCATTGCACATATCCAAATGGATCATGATCGACTTAGCATTCTGTATTCCAAGCCCATTCATCTTTCCACTAGCTTGACTGCTTTAGCAGATCGCATGCGTCAAGGGGGATTTATTCCAGGCTGGAGACATGAAGAATTCGCCTGGGTAGACCAAAATGGACATGAATACTTTCGCTTAGAGCGCTCAGCCTTCAGAACTTTTGGCTTTCGCAGTATGGCTACGCATATCAACGGATATACCAAAGCTGGCAATATTTGGCTTGGGCGGCGCAGCGAAACCAAGACTACCGATCCCGGACGGTTAGATAACCTGGCTGCGGGCGGCATTGGCGCCGATGAAACCCCTTGGGTTAATGCCCGCAGGGAGTTATGGGAGGAAGCTGGGGTACCAAGCCAAATTGCCGACCAAATTGAGCCTATTGGCAGAATTCATATGCGCAGACCCATTCCTGGGCGAGGTTTTCACGATGAGCACCTATATATCTACGATTTAGAGGTTGCAGACAACTTCATCCCCACCAACCATGATGGGGAAGTCAGTAGTTTCATTGAAATCCCGTTTTCAGAGGCTGCAGCTAGGATTTTGGCCGATGAATTCACGAGCGATGCCGCTTTTGTAACGGCCGACTTCATTTTGCGCCATTCCAGGTAACTTCCTGCAAGAACGCCCTCTTTCCACTAAACCAAAATGGGATTTCGTGGTTAAATAAGACCTAAGGATGAAACAGGGGTGCCCTCATGAGCGATGTCGCTTTGAGGCGCTGAGAAAGACCCTCTAACCCGATCCAGGTAATGCTGGCGTGGGGAGATTTCCATCAGACCGACACCCGGTTTCGTCCATCTAAATTACGTCAGGAGATGGACATGAGTAACACCAATAAACAAAAACAAGAAATTCCAAGTCTAAAAAGCTTAGAGCGCGATTTCGGACAAAAATTTGCCTACCCCGCCTCCACTAAAACCTATTTAAAAGGTTCGCGTCCAGATATCAAAGCACCGATTCGGATGATTGAACAACTGCCTACACGCGTGGGCGAAGAATTGGTCGCCAATCCTCCTGTACCTGTCTACGATACCTCGGGCCCTTATAGCGATCCAGATATCGTGATTAATTTAGAGAAGGGGTTGCCTTTACTGCGCAAAAATTGGATCGAAGAGCGTGGTGACACTCAACAATTATCTGGCCCTTCATCGGAATATGGCGTTGCACGCTCCCAGGATGCGGCGACACAAAGCCTCCGCTTTGCACACATTAATGCGCCACGTGTTGCTAAGGCCGGCAAGAATGTCAGTCAAATGCACTATGCCCGTCAGGGAATCGTTACCCCTGAAATGGAGTACGTTGCTCTACGTGAATCCATGGGTCTTGAGCAATTGCGCAAAGATCCCGCTTACAAACAATTACTCAAGCAACATCCTGGTAAGGGCTACGGCGCCAATCTTCCGGATATCGTGACTGGAGAGTTTGTGCGCTCAGAGATCGCTGCTGGTCGCGCGATCATCCCTGCCAATATCAATCACCCCGAATTAGAGCCGATGATTATCGGTCGCAACTTCCGCGTGAAAATCAATGGCAATCTTGGAAACTCTGCGGTTACTTCCTCTATCAATGAAGAAGTAGAAAAAATGGTTTGGTCTATCCGTTGGGGTGCCGACACCATCATGGATCTTTCAACTGGCAAACATATTCATGAGACACGCGAATGGATTATTCGTAACTCACCAGTACCAATCGGTACTGTACCGATTTACCAGGCGCTTGATAAGACCGGTGGCATTGCCGAGGACCTCACCTGGGAAATGTTCCGTGACACACTGATTGAACAAGCTGAACAAGGTGTTGACTACTTCACTATTCATGCTGGCGTGTTGCTGCGCTATGTGCCACTGACAGCCGACCGCATTACAGGCATTGTTTCTCGTGGTGGATCCATTATGGCCAAGTGGTGCTTAGCGCACCACAAAGAAAACTTCTTGTACACAAAGTTTGATGAAATCTGCGAAATCATGAAGGCCTATGATGTTTCATTTAGCTTAGGTGATGGTTTGCGTCCTGGGTGTATCGCAGACTCTAATGATGCTGCTCAATTTGGCGAACTCCATACCCTTGGCGAGCTCACAGCCAAAGCCTGGAAACATGATGTTCAAGTCATGATTGAGGGTCCTGGACATGTACCAATGCAGCGCATTGAAGAAAACATGACTGAGGAATTAAAGCACTGTTTAGAAGCGCCTTTCTACACACTCGGACCATTGATCACGGATATCGCTCCTGGCTACGACCACATCACCAGCGGTATTGGTGCAGCGCAAATTGGCTGGTATGGCACAGCCATGCTTTGCTATGTCACTCCAAAAGAGCATTTAGGCTTGCCTGATAAGGAAGATGTACGCGAAGGAATCATCACTTACAAAATTGCTGCCCATGGTGCTGACTTGGCCAAAGGATTGCCTGGCGCTCAAGTGCGTGACAATGCTTTATCTAAAGCACGCTTCGAGTTCCGCTGGGAAGATCAATTCAACTTGGGTCTTGATCCAGAGCGCGCTCGTGAATATCACGATGCCACCTTACCAGCTGAAGGCGCGAAGATTGCTCACTTCTGCTCAATGTGCGGTCCAAAGTTCTGCTCAATGAAAATCACTCAAGAGGTGCGCGATTACGCAGCCACTCTTGATGCTGATGGCAATCCTAAGACTTCAAAAGTGATTCCGATTGCCACAGATCCAGAAAAGGGAATGGAAGAGATGTCAGCAGAATTTCGTAAACGTGGCAGCGAAATCTATCAGTAATCAACCATTTGATTTAGTGAAGAGCCCCGTGTTTGCAGGTCAGAAATACGCAATCGTTGGCGCCGGCCTGATAGGTCGGTTGCTTGCGGTTTCGCTTGCCAAACGTGGCGCTGAGGTCACTGTATTTGAAAAATCAGGGCCCGATGGTTTAGGCTCTCCAGCCCGAATTGCTGCTGCAATGCTAGCCCCCTTAGCAGAATCCGCCATCACTGAAAGTAATGTCGTACGCATGGGTGTATATAGTTTGCCACGCTGGAAGCAACTGATTGATGAATTAGCTAAACCCGTCTATTTTCAACAGGATGGCACCCTCATTTTGTGGCATCGCCAAGATGCCGCCAATGCCGAACGTTTCACATCGCATTTAGAGCACAATAGCGCCCTCAACATATCGCTACCTTCCCCGCAACGCTTAGATAAGCAAACACTTAGTGAAATCGAGCCTGCACTAGCAGATCGCTTTACACAGGGGCTCTATCTTCCCAATGAGGGTCAATTGGATAACCGCCAATTGTTAGAAGCTTTACAGGTTGAATTACATTTAATGAGAGTACCGTGCCACTGGAATGAGGCAGTTGAACCAGAGATCTTGCGCAACACTAATGGCAAAGAGCTACAAAAATTTGATTGGGTAATCGATTGTCGTGGCTTAGGTGCCAAAGACGCTTTAAGCAATTTGCGTGGCGTGCGGGGTGAAGTCATTCGCCTTCATGCTCCAGAGGTAAAGCTACGTCGTCCTACCCGTTTAATTCATCCGCGCTATCCGATTTATATTGCCCCAAAAGAAGATGATGTTTATGTTGTAGGTGCAACCGAGATTGAGTCAGAGGATCTCTCCCCTATCAGCGTACGCTCAGCAATGGAACTGTTAAGTGCGGTTTATACCGTGCATAGCGGCTTTGCTGAGGCTCGCATCTTAGAAATGGCCACCCAATGTCGCCCTACTCTCAAAGACAATCTTCCCGAGATCACCATCCAACATCAAGCTGGTAAAACCGGATTGATGACCATCAATGGCCTCTATCGCCATGGCTTTATGATTTCACCAGCGATATTAGATTGCGCATTAGAACTTCTTGCTAGTGGCCAAAGCGCCACTGCAAATGATCTTGGTCTACATGTTGGTTTTGCTAAAGATCTGAGCGAGCTTAGCTTATGCGCATAATGGTCAATCAAATCCCGAGAGATGTCCCTGAAAATAGCACCATTGATGATGTGCTCTTGATGATTGATGCTAAACCACCCTACGCCGTAGCGATTAATTACCAATTCGTTCCTAAAACTCAACATGCTGACGAGATCTTGCGTGACGGTGATGAAATGGAAGTGATTGCGCCGGTAACAGGTGGCTAAGCCAAGTACAGAACAAGATAAATATTCATGACAGCACCTTTACCTTATTCACTCAATACTGCAGACCCATTAGTTCTCTATGGAGAAACGTTTGCGAGCCGCCTCCTACTGGGGACATCGCGCTATCCTTCTCCACAGGTATTAGAAAATGCCGTAGCGGTTTCAAATCCCGGAATGATTACAGTCAGCCTTCGCAGGCAAGGCACATCGATTACAGAGGCACACTCTGGATTTTGGGATTTACTCAAAAAGATGGCCGTTCCCGTGCTGCCCAATACCGCTGGATGTCACAGCCCTCAAGAAGCAATCACGACGGCACAAATGGCTAGAGAAGTATTTGAAACCAACTGGATCAAGCTTGAACTCATTGGCGATGACTACACTTTGCAACCAGATGTTTTGCGCTTAGCCTCTACAGCAGAATCCTTAATTAAAGATGGCTTTAAAGTGCTGCCCTATTGCACCGAAGACCTCATCTTGTGCCAACGTTTAGTTGATGTTGGTTGCCAAGCGGTGATGCCCTGGGCTGCCCCCATCGGGACTGGCAGGGGCCCTTTAAATCCCTATGCCTTGCAATTACTTCGCGATCGTTTAAATGTGCCCTTATTAGTGGATGCTGGATTGGGACTACCTTCACATGCTTGTACAGTTATGGAATGGGGGTTTGATGGCGTTCTTCTGAACACTGCGGTTGCCCTTGCTGATGATCCTGTAGCTATGGCTAAAGCTTTTGCTATGGCTGTGGAAGCTGGCCGCACCGCCTATCAATCAGGAGCAATGCAGGCCCAAGATTCTGCACAAGCAAGCACTCCCTTGGTTGGCACCCCCTTCTGGCATCAGAGTTAAAGAAGAATATCGATGAGCTTAGTGCGCGATCTAGCAGATCAAATTATTGCAGCTCATCGCAAGGATGACTTGTGCATCCCCATTCCTAAATTTAGCCTCACATCACCACCGCCGATGATTGATAACGAGCATGCCTCGGATCATTACGAACTAGCTGGTATGGTCGCCGCTATTCAAATGGGGTTTATAGAGGCTGATGCCAAAGTACTTGGCAAAGCTTGGTCACGCATGGTTCATCAAGATGGCGGCTTCTCTCCATTGAAATGGCCCTCTAGACCTGAGTATTTTGATCTACTCCCATGGACTCGGGATATGAATCCCCAGGCCTTCCCCTCTTGCCCAAAACGACTGGGACTTTATGCTGTCATGCCCGATGCTGATTGGGTAAAACGTATGGTAGAGGCTGAAGTTCCGACAGTGCAACTGCGCTTGAAGTCGGATGATCAACAATTAATTCGACAACAAATTGCCCAATCGGTTGAAGCGGTTAAAGGTAGTAAGACTCTGCTCTTCATTAATGACTTTTGGCAAGAAGCCATCGAGGCTGAGGCATATGGTGTTCATCTGGGGCAAGAAGATTTAGAGCTCGCTGATTTAGATGCCATTCGATCCGCTGGTATGCGCTTAGGTCTCAGCACTCATGGCTATGCAGAAATGGTTTATGCAGATCGCTTCTGCCCTAGCTATATCGCTATGGGCGCTATTTTCCCTACGAACCTCAAGAAGATGGCGACTGCGCCTCAGGGTTTAGGGCGCTTATATCAGTACGCAAAATTAATGAGTCACTACTCCTTGGTGGCAATTGGTGGGATCAACGAAGAGAGCATTCATGCGGTTGCGCAAAGCGGTGTTGGATCCGTTGCTGTTGTCAGGGCAATCAATGGCGCAAGCGACCCCAAGGCGGCAGTGAAACGCTTACAAGAGTTAATGAAGACCTAAGTAGAAGTATTCATTGATGACGTGCTCAGTATTTGCCGCCTTCATCAGGTAATGCAGTTTTATAAAACTCATGCATATGCCATAAGGGTCCAGGACCTTCCCCAATACTTAAAAAACGTCCCGCCTCCAATCCGGCTTCCACAAAAGAGATGGCTTTAGCAACTGAATGCGGCAGATCATGACCATCGGCCAAATAAGTAGCAATCGCAGAGGCCAATGAACAACCCGTCCCATGAGTATTGGGAGTATTCACGCGATAGTGTTTAAATTCTTTTGACTGAACTACTTCAAGACCATCCTCAATGGTGCGCCACATGAGGAAATCCGTTAATTGAGTATGAGATGAGTCTAGATGCCCACCCTTAATCAGTACGGCCTGAGGCCCCATATCCAGCAACTCTTCTGCGGCTAACTTGAAATCATTGGGACCTGTAATATCTCGACCTAATAATAGAGATGCCTCCTCAAGATTCGGAGTTATCAGGCTTGCCATCGGAAACAGCTCCGCAATCATGGCTTGAGCTGTATCGTCGCCGCCCAAGCTAGCGCCTGACGTTGCCCTTAAAACAGGGTCTAAGATGATTTGCTTTGCTCCATGGCGCTTTAGAGCCCTCGCCACAGTACGTACAATTTCTGGACTGGCCAGCATCCCTATTTTGACAATATCAACCCCAATATCTAGAAATACCGCGTCTATCTGAGCTTCAACGACATCAAGGTCAATATCCTGAATACGGCTAACCCCCAAGGTGTTTTGGGCGGTAATTGCTGTAATGACTGACATCCCATACCCACCAAGGGCGGTAATGACCTTGAGGTCCGCCTGTAAGCCTGCCCCGCCCCCGCTATCCGAGCCGGCAATGGTCAATACTCTAGGGATCTGTATAGAAGTTGGAGTAGGTGATTTCATCTTGCTATAATATCGGCTTATTCCTCGATAGCTCAGTCGGTAGAGCGCCGGACTGTTAATCCGTAGGTCCCTGGTTCGAGCCCAGGTCGAGGAGCCAAATACCTATATTGGCGGGCATTTCTTAGGCTTCCACTTAATCCGTGGGTGAATTTCACGGAGATTGGAACAGGAGCTTAAAAATGGAAAGTAATTTTCAGTCCGTTGGTAATACAGCGTTAGTGTTTTCCGGCACAGCGCAAAGTAGTCTAGAAGTCCCTAGTAGCGTGCCTTTGGGCATGCTACGCACTGGGCAAATCACGATTAGAGAAGCAATTAATTTGTTTATGCAAAGCTATGCAGGTAGAGATACCAGCAGAGGCCAGCGTATGCAATGGTGGAGCGTAAAGCTAGGTCACCTCACCCTTGCCGAAGTCGATGAAGACCATATTTTCTTTGCCCTAGAGGAATTACAGACCCAAAAGAGTCGCTTTTATGCTGGCAAGGATGCTGATGGCAGGGATATTCACAAGGCTAAGGGCAAGACCCTCTCGCCTGCCACAATCAACCGCTACAGCGCCTCTATTGGAGGTCTATTCACTTGGTGCATTAAGAAAAGGCTCACCCCTAAAGGCTATGAGAATCCTTGCAAGGGAATCGAATCAAGACCTGAAAATAATGAGGTTGTTAGATTTTTAAGCGAGAGTGAGCGCACTGCCTTATTAAACGCTTGTAGAGCTTCTACATGGGACAAACTCTATCTACTTGTGATGGTTGCCCTAACAACAGGCGCAAGGCGTGGAGAGCTTCTTAGGCTTACCTGGGGCGACATTGATTTTGAGCGTCAAATCGCCTCTGTTCATCAAACCAAGAACGGAGATAAAAAGAATCTTCCTTTAATACCTTCAGTGATTGATGAACTAAACAAATTCAAAACAAGCAATCCACAAGAGTTGGTATTTGCCTCAAAAAGAAGGCCAGACTCAGCTTTTAGTTTTGTTGATATTTGGTATAAAACCTTGAAGATGGCTAATATTAAAAACTTTAGATTCCATGATCTCAGACATACATGCGCCTCGATGCTGGCTCAGAACGGATGTACTTTATTGGAGATAGGCGAAGTTTTGGGTCACAGGCAACTTAATGTGACGAAGAGATATTCGCATCTCTGTTCGGATCACAAGACGAAATTGATTAATCGTGTTCTAGGTGAAATTAGATAAGGAGCAACTATGAGAGTACTAAATTTTGAACAGAGTGGTTGCCCTGCCCTATTTTTAGATATGCTGGA
The DNA here is from genome assembly GCF_001595985.1 of Polynucleobacter sinensis. GTDB lineage: Bacteria > Pseudomonadota > Gammaproteobacteria > Burkholderiales > Burkholderiaceae > Polynucleobacter > Polynucleobacter sinensis. Next base: position 242,712 of record NZ_LOJJ01000003.1, on the reverse strand, counting down.
GGAATTGGGAGTTAATTTGACCAACATAACGCCCAATAATATTGAAGATAGCCTACTTACTGCAATTAAAGAAAGCAAGCGCCTACAGGCTGATTATCCCCACCTAAAGACATTTCTTTTGTACCAAGTTGAGGTTATAAAGAATCAAAGTGAAAGGATCAAAAAATATGAGGCAGATAACCCACCTAGAGAGTGGGATGAGCTTTATGAAAAAAGATTTCCTTCAATTTGGGCTCATCTTCAGGGCTGGATGCACAGAGAGACCATCGCTTTAAAAGAATATCAAGAAGCTGGGGGAAAGCCTGATTACTACATAACAGCTAATTTTTTAGCCAAAGAACATAGGGCTATAAGTGAGAGCTTGCGAATTGAGGAAATTGATCCACCAAAACATTTCTTCAAATTTCTATCCGAATATAAAGACTTAAATGGGAATAAATTGGGTGACGGAAAAAATAATGCATGGGTCAGGCAAGATACCATGCCGAATCCCACCACCCCAAGAAAATATCTTTTAGGCGATGCAAAGAATCCACCAAAACATGATTTGTTTGAACGAATGAAACCTGTAAGGGTCTATTACTTAAAAGACTAATGTCATATTAAGATCCAACCTATACAACCGCCTTAATTGGCGGTTTTTTATTACCCAAAAATTAACTCTGAGAATTTTGATCAGAATCCTCAGCATCTAAATCACTCAATTAATTGAAACTCAACATGAGGCTCGGAAAAGCCCGTCAACAGGTAAATGGTAAGCAGAAAAAGAAGTAATAACTACGAGAAGAAATGAGGAAAGCAAATGGCATTAAATAACTTACTCAGTATGGAGGATTATCAAAAATCTAGGAGTCATATTTTTCCGTCAAAGGCATCGCTTGAGTGGTTTGTAAGAACACAAAGGGAAACCTTAATGGAATTGAATGCCCTCTCATGGCCAACTCGAAAACTTATGGTGAACGAGCTCGCATTTGACAATGCAGTCGTGATCATAGGTCAGAGAGCCTTACAGGGCGATTGATCACCATGTCAAATACAGAGCCTCGGAGCATCCTAGAAAAATTCTATGAACAACAGACCACAGACGCCATGATGAAAAATATTCAAGATACAGGGTATTGCTATTTGAGGTTGATACCCATGAGTCATCTCATCATGATTTGTGCGCCAGGCAATACGGGTAAAACAGCATTTGCGATTCACGCCTCGGCTGAGATGGTTAGAGCAGGTTTTGAGGTTATGTATATCAATGCAGATGCCTCAGCCCCTGACTTAAAGTTTTATCACAATCATGCAATGGCAAATGGGTACAGACTGATTGCCCCTGACCTAAACAATCTATCGAGTGAGGGTGTGGTCAAAATTTTAGAGGAGATGGCTAAATCCAACGAGGATTTTAATTACCTTGTGATTGTGATTGACACAATTAAAAAGTTTGTGGATGTAATTGGAAAGAATAAGGTAAAGGGATTTCTAAAAACCCTTAGAGCCTTAACTGCGAAGGGAGTCACAGTTATTTGCCTCGGACATACAAATAAACATCAGGACAACGCTGGAAAGTTGGTATTCGAGGGGACTGGGGATATCCGCAATGATGTGGATGAACTGTATTACCTTGTAAGTGAAAAAATTGATGGGGGACTAAGAGTATCAACTGATATGGATAAGTGCCGTGCCGAGGTGAAAGATATAACCTTCACTATTAATGGCAAGGATCGAATAATTCAAATAATTCCCTATGAAGACATAAAGTTAAAAAAGGCTCTCTCTGACCAACTCGCAAAAGATCAGCCCATGATCAACTTCATTAAAAAGAGCTTAATGATTAAAGAACGCTCCCCTACAGAGTTAGAGGCAGTAGCCAAGACTATGGGAAATGGCTTCACACGAAGAAATATCGATAAGGTCTTAAGAGCTTACTCAAGTGGGGATGCACCTTTATGGATTGCAACTAAAGCACCCAAAAACGGCCTCATATATTCATTGATAAGTGCAGAGGCTTCCGCACACCTGCAAAGTTGCGAAGTATGAATTCATTTATCACTTATCAGCACTACTTGATCGCCCTGCAAGCCAATATCCATGCGTACTTAACAAACTTTTCATACTTTGCTTACTTTACATACATTAATACTTAACGGGGGAACAGAGTCAAAACAAACTTTACAAGTCTTACGGCAATATTTTCGGAAGTCAAATTTATACAGGAGAAGTAAACATGGTAGTTAATCACAAAACCGGAGCATTAAAATTCATTGCTAACCGCATTGACAGCAATTTAGAAGGCTATACAAATCGGCAAGGCGCTCAGGGTATCCGAGCCAAGGTCAATAACCTAACCAGCCTATTCGATGCACTAGCCAAATCAGCAGAGCTTAAATCACCACGAGAGACGCCAGAATCCCACTTTCTGCGTGTCAGCAATCAAGCAAATATGCTTCTACAAAAATGGCAAAAAGATAACGATCAACTCTTTGAGTTCTATCGATCCTATTACTTGCAAGTAGAAAATGAGATTTTGCGCTCTACAGGTTTATCGGCACCCTCAAATTTTGGGGATGAAATCCGCAGATCTCTTAAGGAAATGTCATCCGAGCATAGGACAAACAAAATGCTCGACTTGGTTAAAAAGAATGAATCATCAGTCTTAGGTGCAATCTATGAAGCCCCCGCTTTTCTTTCAGGATTGGCCGAAGGAGAGAAAGAATCCCATTTCAGCATTTACTTCGGACAGCATGCTCATGAACTTCTTAAAGAGCGAAAAAACTTGGACGATATTTATAGCTCATCCGTTGTCTCATTCATGAGGGCTTATCAAAATGGATTAAAGGCATTTATGGACTCCAAGCGAATGCGTGAGATTGAGCGAGAGCAAGAGTTAGCCGATAACGCACAAGCCGAATTAGTTGGCGCTTTAAAGGCTTCAATCTAAAACTTATAGGGGCTTTTAAGCCCCTTAACTCTACGGAAAAACATCATGAATACCCAAAAAGTCGTTAAATTACCGACCCTAGAACAAAAAGCCCCTGCCCGCAGACACCGCCCACTCAAGACCATGGAACAAGTGAGGCAAGAATTAAGTAAGGTTTATCGAGCTAGCCGTGACCAATCGATAGAAATTGGAGACGCCTCAAAGCTCGCAAACATACTCAGTTTGATCGGCAGAGTCATCGAAGGTAGTACTGTGGAATCACGCATCAAAGCTTTGGAAGATCAACGCAATGCCTAGGCTTGATAGACGCTTAGAGCTACTTGAAATCCGCCACAAACGCTTATTTCAGAAGCCTGCATTGATCAAATTTTACGCAGTAGGTGAAAAGCCTACCGAAGAGGATTTAATTGAAAGCAGGCAGGCACAAGCGATTGGCAGGCTAGTGATTAGCTTTTTTGCTAAGCAGATGGGCATAGAAGATGACTCAATTAAACGAACCAAGAAGCCACGAAAGAAAAAGTAAGGGTAAGCCGTCAAGAAGGAAGACCAACATCGACTTTGTGGCTACAGGAGGCTACAAAGCCATTACTTCTACAGGGCTTGTATGTTGTATTGATAAGGCTGAATTACTCCGCTATTTGAAGACACTTTAGCTACTCGGTTTGTATATCCGAGTAGGGAGTAGCCCACTCAGCCGACTAGGGGGGGATGTCGCCCACTACTGTGAAGGCATGTCCGAAAACGATATTTTGAATTTATCTACTTTAGAAATAAATTGAATAAAAAAACTAATTGCAGTAAAGAGAAATATTTTTAATATTTCCTATCTGTTTAGCGACTGAGCAATTTTTATTTTTTTCTGCAACCGCCTTATCCCATGCTGGGCGCTTATCGTCGCTACCGAGATATATGCATCCACCAATCAATAAGACAACTACCATTGCAATTTTTCCTGCCGTAGCAACTGTATCCCAAAGTAACTGGGATTCAGACTTGTCATTATTATCATTTGCCATATCAATCTGCCCTATGTATATCAGGCGTTCCATTCATATCAATGGAGAAGCGAAAATATTTAGTCTCCCCAGCCTTAAGTGTAGTCTCTCTTTGCACCCACATATCTGAACCAAGACCGCACAAACCACCACCCTGCGGGTCTCTTCCTGCCTTTAATAAATGCTCTCCTGGAGCTAAATAAAACTGCGCTCTTTCAGAGACATCCAACCTAGCAGAGAGGATTGAATCAATTGAGACGGCATAAAAGCACCCGCCACCCACAAATCCTTGATCTCTCGTAACCACTATGACAGATGTTTTATCTGCTGACTTATCCTGAAAGGCTAGAACTCGATCCTTGGGAGTGGGGATAGCTTCGGAGGATGGCGTTGGTGTTGTCGAGCAACCAACACTCAAAGCGAAAAATACAAGAACCAAAAAATACTTTATTGCATTCATAGCTTATCCGTTCATTAATTTTGCTTCTTGAATATCAATACGAGCCTTATGCCCATGCTTTTCCAAAAGATGTAATAAATTCGCACCATTTAAAAGAACAAGAGGCTTACCTTTAATAAAGTTATACGCATCAGGGCCATAATCGGAAGTGGTAACAAGAATTCCTTTCATTGCCCCCTCATGATCTACAGTACCCCACAAATCACGGACAGCTGATACATCCACAGTATTGGTGTATCGCTTAGCTTGAATAACAATTTTCCCACCCCTAATTGGATCAGGATCAAAGGCAACAGCATCCACCCCACCATCTCTACTGGCTTGAGTAATCTTGACCTCACCCCCATTGATTGAAAATTCTTTTTCAAAGATTTCCCTAATGAGATGCTCAAAGTCTTGCCAATCCATTGCAGCTAAATTTGTCGATTCATTGACAGTACTTGCCACCTCTTGAGCCGACACAAAACGACCATCTTCACGCCTCATACTCATAACTGGGGCAATTGCAGACATTCCGTGCAACTTTGAGCTCCCAACACCCTTAAGCAACTTAAAGCAGTCCTTAGCAACGACTTTTGATAGGTTGATAGCTAAAAACTCATCTTTTGATGCCTGTATGGAAATTATGCAGGCTGATTCTTCATGCCCTGTGCTTTTATTAGTAAACACAACCCTACCATTGAAGACTATCCCATCAATATAGTTACCCTTATCCGAGTCAAATATTTCATGAATGACCCTTAAAGATATTTGATAAATAGCCTCATCGTATAGCTTATTGAGGTCGGCTACACTCAATTCCTTTGCAGATAGAAGACCTTTTGTTGCCGTATATTTCCACTCCTTTATTTTAGGAAGATCCTCAACATTAGGTAGTAAAAACTCAATCAAAAGAGTTTGAGTTGATGGCGTATATTCAAGATCGTAAATATTTTGAATGCAATCTGGAAAGTTCGACATTCCTAATGCTATATCGCAATACTCCACTATTGCATCAGCGTTTCCAGCTTCATATTGAGACTTTAATTCATCGATAGCCTTAGATCTAGCCTTCAATAGCCTTGCATTCTCAGCCTCCCTCTGCTCCCATTTTTGAAGAGCTTCATTGGCTGACTTGACCTTAGCCTCAGCCAACCTCCTTCTCTCCAGCCAAGAGGAATGATCTGATTCAAATAATGCAGTATTGAAGTTGCTTTTTTGGCTAGATTTGCCAATCAATCTGTCAATTAAACCAAGGCTTACTTTATATTTTTGATCCGAAATATTCGGCTCTGGCTCTGAAAGAGTGGCAATTGGCTCGCTTAATTCCTCATTACTAGAATTCTTAAGCGCAGGATCATTGAAGAAATAAAAGTTCCATAATATATCCCAAATAGAACCCTCCGATGAATCTATCCCATCTACCAATATAGATTGGATTTTGCCAACCTTTTCCTCAGCCTCTTCGGTTAACTCTTTAGCAAGAGCAACAAAAAATTTGTTTATGTGCCCCCGATCAACATATTGATTTGTCTCGGGATTAGTGAGTCTTGAAATTTCCTCCCACTGTTGATCCCAACTTGAGCGCAATCCATTTGTCTCTAGTACAACATCCAATTCCTGTCGACTACTTACTTTTGCTTTTCTATCTAAAGTCTTTCCATCCACAATCGAATAAAAACATAAAGGGATTCCTGAGATTGAGTGTCGAATTTTAAATTCCTCAATTTCGGAGTGCATAACTGATAACCCTTATTTATTGGACAGCGAGAAGATAAACAGTAATAAAATTCATAATATATTGTGAAGACACAGAATAGCATCTAGGTCAAAGTTTGCCCAACATAATGGGCAAATATAAAGACACCTCTCCTGGCAAAGCATTTGGCATTGTTCTGCGTGAATTACGAAAAAAAGCGGAATTTACCCAAGAAAATCTCGCTTTTGAGGCTGGTATCGAGCGTAACTATGTAAGCCTCATAGAACTAGGCAGAAATCAACCTACGATTAGCGTCATATTTAAGTTGGCTAAGGCTTTGAATATTGAGCCATCGAAAATGATCAAACTTACTGAAGCCAAAACCTCAAAATAGGATGTCAAATCCGTAGCTTTTCCCTCTTGCATGAATGTGTAAGTCTGTGTAAGAATGAGAGCTGAAGCGTTAAGAACATCTCTGTTAATCCGTAGGTCCCTGGTTCGAGCCCAGGTCGAGGAGCCAAATAAGTAAAAGCCTTCAGAGTTAATCGCTCCGAAGGCTTTTTTACCTTCTAATCCACAGACAACATACCTCTTGCGAGGCAGATAGAGTCGAGGGTTGATGACTAGCAAGTTGGCACAAAAAGACTGCACCCAAAAAAGAGAATTTAAGGCAATAATTTTGAGTCGTATATGGAGGACTTACATTCAGCAATTTCATCGGCCAAAATGTTTGTCTTAAGCGCCAAGTATTTAGATAAAGTATAAGAGTCGAGTCGTTTAGCCAAATCACGCAGTTCAAGCACAGCATCTTCAAGAGCCTTTGCTTCGCTAGGAGCCTCCATCGAAATAGCCGGCCCCGCAAGATAAGCTTCACTTATGCCATCTGAATCTTTAACCTCAAACCAATCTTGAATTCCTTGAATGGCAAGTGGACTGATATTGCGGTATTTAATTTTATTAAACTTTAGGCCGGTCAAATTTATACCTTGAGCATCAATCCGTGACTTTAGTTCATCAAGTGTTGTGCTCAAAAAATCATATGGAGTATGAAAAACGATGACTTTACCCAAACAGATCTCAAAAATACCGGTAAATCTCGGTCTTGGGAACTCATAAATAGATATCAAAAGAGTTTTATCAGTCGCAACCTGACAGAAGTATTTATAAAGCTTGCTGAAGAATTTCCGCATATAAAAAGCTAAACAAATTTAGCCTCTTTATTCGTGACTCATATTTAGCGAACTTAAAACTTTCGCGCAATCATCTAACCAACTTAACCCTAATTTTGTTGGATGGATATATTTTCGCCTTGCATCAGTTTTGGACGTATGGGCCTGAATCAACTTCAGTTGTATTAATTGCTTTGCAATTGAATGCAGGGTTACTTGTGAGGCAATTTCATTTAGTAACACTAAGTCCAACATAGAAAAGGGCTTATCTTGCGAATACGCCATAAGAATGGCCTCAAGCACCATCACTTGCTTGCCATCAGTCAGCCGATAGCTTTTATTGACCTCCCTAATGGAGCTTGCGAGATGAAGATAAGAAAGGTAAAGCGGCGGCATGACGGGATAATATTACTAAGCCATAGATTTACCTAGGTGAATCGAAAACAACTTTTATATTGAAAATTTATCAACATAATAGAAAATAACCCTTTTTGAATTAGGGCAATAAAAATTGAACTCCAAGTAGCGGGCCTTGCCTCGACTTGCAGATGAAGTTCACTCAAAGTGAGCGTCAAAACTAATCTAAGAATCGTTGCTAAAAGGAGCACTAGAGTCGGTCCGTTGGAGCTTTAAAGCGCTGTGCTAGTCCATAAAAGACTTTAAATCTATCGATTTAAAAGATTGAGCACTAAAATAGCACTCATGACCAAAATTCCAGAACTACTAGCCCCCGCAGGCAGCCTCAATATGCTGCGTACCGCATTTGAATTCGGTGCGAATGCCATTTATGCAGGACAACCCCGTTATTCTCTGCGAGTCAGAAACAATGACTTTGGCAAGATGGAAACCCTCAAAGAAGGAATTGACACTGCCCACCAACTTGGCAAGAAGTTTTATCTAGTCTCTAATTTGCTTCCGCACGGCGGCAAGACCCGCACCTATATTAAGGATATGGATCCAGTCGTAGGATTAAAGCCTGACGCACTCATCATGTCCGATCCTGGTCTCATCATGATGGCTAGAGAAGCTTGGCCTGATATGCCGATCCACTTATCCGTTCAAGCCAATACAGTAAATGGTGCTTCAGCCAAATTCTGGCGTTCAGTGGGTATTAGTCGTGTCATTTTGTCCCGCGAATTGTCTTTCGATGAGATCGAAGAAGTACGTCAAGACTGTCCTGAAATGGAATTAGAAGTCTTTGTTCATGGCGCATTGTGCATTGCTTATTCTGGGCGCTGCCTCTTATCTGGTTACATGTCTCATCGCGACTCCAACCAAGGCGCCTGCACTAATGCCTGTCGCTGGGACTACCAAGTCAAACCGGCCGAGGAAAACGCCAGTGGAGATGTGGTGCTGATTCAAGAAGCAAGAAGGCCAGACGATCTTATGCCTATGGAAGAGGATGAGCATGGTACTTACATCATGAACTCTAAGGATCTACGAGCCATTGAACATATTGAGAGATTGACCAAGATGGGCGTGGATTCTTTCAAGATTGAAGGCCGCACTAAATCACCCTACTACGTTGCAAGAACCTGTCAAGCCTATCGCACCGCTATTGATGATGCGGTTGCAGGCCGGCCTATGAATACCTCTCTTATTGGTAATTTAGAGGGCTTAGCAAATCGTGGCTATACAGACGGTTTTTATGAGCGTCACCACGATAAAGAGTACCAACTCTATATGCGAGGTCACTCTTTATCAGGAAGAAGTCTGTACGTTGGTGAAACCTTGGAGTTTGATAAAGCTTCGGGCCGCGTGAAGGTGGATGTGAAAAATCATTTTGCCTTGGGCGATAAACTGGAAATCATTGAACCAACTGGTAATCAGGACCTAACCCTCGATGCCATGTGGAATCTCAAGGGTGAACCAATTGATGTAGCCCCTGGTTCAGGTCATATTGTTTGGATTAAGGCGCCGATCAAGGGGGATAAAGCCTTTATTGCGCGCTACGTCTGAGTCGCTGAATGGCCAAAAACTTGACGGAGCAATCAGGAAGATTACTCCCGATAGCGCTTATCTAACTCGTCAAAAAAAGGTTTTTGCACAAACTTTTGACGCTCTTCAAAAGTAGCAACGAGATTGGGATCTTCCTTAAGTTCCCCATGCTGCTTTAAATGCGATAAGGCATTTGTCATACCGCGCATCGCGCCTTGTAAAGCGGCATTGGCATACAGCACCATTCCAAAACCCATGCGTGCAAATTCTGCTTGAGAAAGGCTGGGTGTTTTACCACCAATCACTACATTGACAATTTGTGGGCAAGCTAATTCACTTGCGATTCGCTCGAGCTCTTCAATACTTTCAGGCGCCTCGACAAAAGTAATGTCGGCACCATTCTCAGCGTAAAGTTGTGCGCGCTCAAGCGCATGATCTAAACCATAAATAGCTCGCGCATCAGTACGCGCAATAATCAGGCAGTCTGCACTCTCACGCGCATCAACAGCGGCGCGAATTTTCGATACCATCTCCCGCGCATCAACCACGGACTTATCCGTAAAGTGCCCACATTTTTTGGGCATGACTTGGTCTTCAAGCTGAATCGCATTGGCACCAGCACGCTCAAGCGAGCGAATGGTATGTCGCACGTTGAGGGCATTGCCAAATCCTGTATCGGCATCAACAATGATCGGCAGTGCAATCGCATCCCGAATTGCCGAAGTGTGCTGCACTAAATCCCCTAGACCTACGAAACCGAGGTCCGGGATTCCATAAAAGGCATTGGTTAAACCGGCACCACTGAGATAAACCGCTTCAAAGCCCTGCTGCTCAATCACTCGAGCAGCCAATGCATTAGAAGCGCCCGCTACCAGAAGGCCTGATTTCGCTGAGATCTTTTTGCGCAGAATGGCGCCATACTCGTGATCAGACTTCATTGGTCGTCTTTCATATTGGCTGCTTTGACAATACTTCCAAGACGCGCGCGCTCCGCATCAACAAATTCATTAAACGAAGCTCGCGTACCTCCTACAGGCTCAATCCCTTGACTCTTTAAGCGATCAGCTACTTGTGGAGATTTCATAGCGACATCTACAGCAGCAGCTAACTTGTCCATGATCTCTGGCGGAACACCTACAGGAGCATGAATGCCTGCCCAATGAGCAATTTGCAACTCTGGAAATCCTTGCTCTGTTGCGGTGGACAGCTCAGGGTATGCAGAAATACGTTTAGTCCATGTCGTAGCCAAGGCTTTAAATTTTCCACCTTGCTTAATATGGGGGAGCGCCACAATGCTCGCCTCAGAGGTGGCGGCAACTTGACCACCCATCACCGCAGCGGCACCTTCTGAGCCACTCTTGTAAGGAACCGGAATAAATTTCGCACCGTATCGAGTATTAAGTAACTCCGCAACAAAATGGGGTGTGCTGCCAGTGCCTGCGGTAGCAAAATGAAGCCCAGCCCCCTCTTTGGATGCATCCACTAAATTGCGTAAATTTTTATAGTTCGAATTAGCAGGCACCACAATGACTGACGGAGCCAAACCAATCATGACCACTGGCACTAAATCGCTATCTTTATAGTTAGTCGTTTTTTTAATCATGTTGTTTGAAACAACACCTGCCGCGCTTATCAGGAACGTGTAACCATCTGGAACGCTTTTGCTTACGAATACGGTACCAAGAGTACCGCCAGCCCCGGGTTTGTTTTCAACCACAATCGCTTGACCCAAGACCTTAGCTGCACCTTCAGCAGCAGCCCTTGCCATCAAATCATTTGCGCCACCCGCTGAGAATGGCACGATAAATTTGATCGGTTTTTGAGGCCAGCTTTGCGCATTGGCTCCAACACTCCAAACGGCCGACAGCAATGACACTAATATTGCTAGCACCCCACCTCTAGACATACCCATAATTGATCTCCATCATCAGTTTTTATTATTGAAAATCGATTATCTATGATTTTTGGCTTGATTTAGCACGACTCAATCCCATTACCCGCACCATGCCATGACTAGCCCGATTCAGTTAATATTGCACAAACACTTTTTTACAAAAAATATGAGACAAATACATCAAAACCAACGCCGTTCATTTTTTCAGATTCTAGCCCCTCTAGCTCTTACCTTATTGGGCATTCCAGCAATTTGCAACGCCCAAGCAAGTACTTATCCCAATAAGCCCATTCGTCTTATTGTTGGCTTTGCTCCTGGTGGTGGAGCTGATAGCGCGGCCCGAATTTTAGGACCCAAACTGGGGGAAAAAATGGGCCAGCCGATTGTGATTGAAAACCGTCCTGGCGCTGGAGGTAATTTAGCGAGCGAACAGCTTCTGAAAGCGGATCCTGATGGATACACCCTCATGCTCACTACCGTTGGCTCCATGGCTATTAATCCCCATATGCCAGGCGGCACCAGCTTTAACCCATTAACCGACTTCACCCCTTTATCTCAGGGTGTCACTTTCTCCAATATTTTGGTCGTAAAAGCGGATTCTCCCATTAAAAATCTCAGTGATTTTGTGGCGGCCGGAAAGAATAAAGATGAATTTGTGACCTTTGGCTCATCTGGAAATGGAAGCACCGGGCATCTTGCTGGCGAACTTCTAAAAGCGCGCGCTGGAATGAAGGGAGAGCATATTAACTACAAAGGGGGTGGACCAGCAATGACAGACCTTCTCGGTGGCAACATTACTGCAATTTTTGCCAGCACCCCTACCGCCGTCCCTTTAATTGAAGGTGGCAAAATTAGACCCTTGGCTGTCACCAGCTTAAAGCGTCTACCTGGACTCCCAAATGTTCTGACAATTGCCGAACAAGGCTACCCTGGTTACCAAGCTTTAAATTGGTATGCGTTCATTGCACCGCCCAAGATGAATCCAGAACTAGTTAACAAGATCAATAAGGCGATTGTGGCCACTTTAAAGGATCCGGGAACGGCTGAGCGCTTGCGCAAAGTGGACTTAGAGCCATCACCCTCCACACCTCAAGAACTTTCTAATACTGTGAAATCAGAATACGAACTCTGGGGAAAACTCATCAAAAATATTAACCTTCCCCGCCAATAATATGGGCTCTACGATTAGCGAAAAAATCTTGGCTGCTCATGCGCAGCGTCAATCCGTCAAAGCAGGTGATGTTGTTGTCTGTGATGTTGACTTTGCAATGGTGACCGATACAAGGGCAACTAATTCGATCAAAATGATCAATCGTATTGGTAGCAAACAACTTCAGTTTGCCAACAAGACCGCATTGGTACTTGATCATTACTCGCCGCCACCCAATCTTGAGGCGGCGCAAATTCACACGGAGATGCGCGCTTTCTCTCAAAAAGAAGGAACGCAACTCTACGATATTGGTGATGGCATCTGTCATCAGGTATTACCGGAAGGCGGGCATTTGACCTCTGGTAACCTGATTGTTGGTACTGATACCCACTCCACCACCTACGGGGCATTTAATGCCTTCGGTACTGGCATTGAGGGCACTGATGTATCGGCTGTGATGACCACTGGAAAATTATGGTTTCGCGTTCCCGAGACGGTACACGTCAAACTAAATAATGTTCTTCAGCCTGGTGTTTGGGCCAAAGACATTACGCTATACATGCTTGGTAAGTTTGGTGCCGAAGGCCTCAATTACAAAGCAATTGAATATGCAGGTGATGCGGTCTCGGCGATGGATATTGATGACCGCATGACACTCTGCAATCATGCAGCGGAGTTAGGTGCCAAGGCAGCGATACTAGAAGCAGATCAAAAGACCATCGATTGGCTAAAGACCCATGGAGCACAAACACCAAAACCAGTCTTCGCCGATGCTGATGCAGTCTACGCACAATCCCTTGATATAGACGCCAGTCAATTAGCTCCGCAAGTTGCGCGCAAGCACGAAGTCGATGACATAGTTGCTGCACACGAGGTGGTTAAACAAAGAATTCAATTTGCCCTCATTGGTACCTGCACCAACGGACGTTTAGATGACATTCGTCAAGCGGCAGCCATTCTCAAAGGTAAGAAACTGGCCTCTGGCGTACGAATGATCGTGACCCCAGCTTCGCGTCAAATCTATTTGGCGGCATTACGCGAGGGCCTTATTGAAATCCTAACCATGGCTGGAGCCTCCTTTGAATCAGCAGGCTGTGGCACTTGCGTTGGCATCACTAATCACCTCGTCCCGGGTGATGGCGACACCATCATCTCTACTGCCAACAGAAACTTTAAGGGCAGGCTCTCTAATCCAGATGCTGACATTTGGCTGGGTTCAGCAGCCACCGTAGCAGCCTCCGCATTAACCGGCTTCATCACCGACCCACGCACAGTAAATGGCGGTCAATGGAGGGCACTGTCATGAGCAATATCGACCTCTCTCAAGTGCAGGGTCAGGCTTTTGTTTTAGGTGATCACGTCAATACTGATGTCAATTGCTCTGGAAAATACTTGCCAAATAAAACTGCCGAAGCCATTGCTACGGTTGCATTTGATCAACTATCGCCAGGAATAGCGCTTCGCATAGCCGCTGCCCAAGGCGGCATTTTGGTCGCAGGAGAAAACTTTGGTATCAACTCTTCGCGCGAGCAAGCAGTACACATTATGCAAATTATGAACATCAGAGGGATTATTGCTAAATCCTTTGGTCGCCAGTTCTTTAGAAATGCAATCAATAATGGCATGCCAGTTCTTGAGTGCGATACCTCGACCATTCTCGACGGATCATCTCTGACTGTGAATTTTGCAACAGGCACTATTGCCGCTACTGGCAATATGATCTTAAATGCACCGCCCCTACCCAAGGAAATGATTCGCCTGATTGAATACGGTGGTTTAATTCCTTTTCTAAAAGCACATCCCGACTGGAAATTTGCATAATGTCGTCAACGGCCACTCAAAAGCGAGCAAAACTTCGTGAACTTCTACAGCAGAATCAGGCGGTGATTGCTCCCGGTATTTACGATGGCTATGGCGCACGATTAGTGCAAAACGCGGGCTTTAAAGCTGCCTATATGACTGGTAATGGTGTTTCAGCCGCCCTACTTGGCACACCAGATATTGGTCAGATTGATTTAACTTTAATGTCCGATCATGCTCGAAGGGTTGCAGCCTGTATTGACATCCCCCTCATTTGTGATGCAGATACTGGTTATGGCGGTGTATTAAACATCAAGCGCACCATACAAGAATTTGAGGCGGCTGGCGTTGCAGCTCTACATATTGAAGACCAAACCTTTCCTAAGCAATGTGCGCAATTTGAGGGATCAAGATCGGTCTTAAGCTTTACCGATGCCCTAAATCACATAAAGGCAGCTGTTGCAGCGCGGTCCGACCCCCAACTCATGCTCATAGCGCGCACCGATAGTGCTGGTGCCTTTGGTTTAGATGAAGCAATTCATCGCGCTAAGGCATTCGTTGCCGCTGGAGCAGATGCCGTATTTGTAGAGCTCAAGGCCAATGAGAATGCTTTATCAATGATTGAGTTGATTAAGCGCGAAGTTAAAGCGCCTTGCCTCTTTAATGTGGATGTCGGCGGCCCGATTTCATTGCTGAAAGCGTCTGAGCTTAAAGAGCATGGTATCGATATCGCGATTCACCCAAGCCTTGCCCGTGGCGTATTTGGCCATGCAATGGAGCTCGCATTAAAACACTTGCAGTCCCATGAAAAATTAGGCAACTACACTGAAAATATGTTCACCCCAACGCAGTACAGTGATGCCTTAGGTCTTCCAGAGATTCATGCCTGGGAGGCACAGTTTAGCAATAAGGCGTAATTCATATACCGATTCATCTATAACAACGCAATCTACCATCCTGGAGTAAATCAGCCTTGCTAAGTAAATTAAAAGAAGAAGTTCAAACTGCATTTACCCTGACTCTTTATTTTGGCTCATGGTTTTGCGCCCTAGCATTTTTGGCTGCCACCTCTTTAGATGAGCGCCCCATTCCTTTATCGATTTTTGGTTTCGCCATTATTAAAGCGGCGGTATGCGCCAAATTCCTGATGGTTGGACAAATGGTGTTTCCAATTAAAGTGAGCAAAAATCATGGCATTGTGAGCTCTCTCATTCTGGAGTCCGTGGTCTACCTCTTGATAGTCCTATCACTCAATTACATAGAAGCAGGTGTACACGGCTTGATCCATGGAAAAGAGTTCATTCCTTCGATGGCTGAATTCGGCAAATCCAATCCTCTGCGAGTGGTAGCGATGTGCATTGTGTATTGGCTCATTGTTTGGCCATACCTGCTCTATTGCGGATTAAAACTTTCTTTGGGTAATGTCGCCACTATTGAACTACTCTTTGGCCCACGCAAAAAGACTCAGTCGTAATTGCAATGCCTAGCGATGCTCAACGACTGTGGCAATATGCATTTTTTTGCTTACTAGTCTACGCATCGTTATTTAGTCAGTCTATTCGTGCGCAAGAGATAGAGGCTCGCACCTACTCGAATGCGCCTATTGGCATCACCTTTATCAGCGCAGGTGTCGCTCAAGCCAAAGCAGGAAATTACACTCTCACAAGCGAGGCAATGAGCGTTACGCACATCATTGATGTTGGCGGCCAATCTGGCAAGTTAACCCTGGTACTTCCCTATGGTCAATTAACAGGATCAACCACCTTGGGTGGTAGAACCGTCAATGCCTCGACCGAGGGTCTATCAGATCCATTAATTAAAGCGGCTATTAATCTCTATGGAGCACCCGCTCTCACCCTCGATGAGTTCAAAAGCTATCAACAAGATTTGATTATTGGTGCCACCTTAACCGCCTCTATTCCCTGGGGTAAATATGATGACAACCAACTCATTAATGTAGGTGCCAATCGTTGGTTTGTGCAACCAGGCATTGGTGCGTCAAAGGCCATTGGACCCTGGAGATTTGAATTGGCTGGATCGGGGATTTTCTACACCAGCAACACCAATTTCATGGGCACCAATTCACTATCCCAAAATCCCGTGTACTCAGCACAAACCCACGCGATTTACTATTTTCAAAATACCGCTTGGGCTTCTGTCGATGCCACTTACTTTACTGGCGGACAATCCTATCTCAATGGCAACCTAATTAGCGGCACTCAAGAGAACTGGCGCTTTGGGGCGACGATGTCCTTACCGGTTAATAAACACAACTCGATTCGCCTAACGGCGAGTACCGGTGCATACTCTCGCACGAATAATAACTATGATTTATTGGGTATATCTTGGCAGTATCGTTTTGGTGGCGGCCTATAAATCCCGTAATTGTCTACGCAGTATTTTTCCTACAATTGACTTTGGCATCTCATCAATAAATGTGATTTTTCGTGGGCGCTTGTAAGCCGTCATTTGCTCCTTGCAATAGCGCACAACCTGCGCTTCCGTTAAGCTCTCATCGGCTTTAACGATATAGGCCTTCACAATTTCCCCCAACTTGCGATGGGGCAAACCAATCACAGCGCACTCTTTTACACCAGGCATTTGAGAAATAATTTCTTCAATCTCATTGGGGAATACTTTAAAGCCTGCTACGACAATCATGTCTTTCTTGCGATCGACTATCTTCACATAGCCATCGGGACTCATGATGCCAATATCCCCCGACTTGAAGTAGCCACTCTCAGTCATTGACTCAGTAGTAGCTTCAGGTTGATTCCAATAACCGGCCATTACCTGAGGCCCTTTGATGGCAATTTCACCAGCAACCCCAAACGGCACTTCGTTGCCATGGTCGTCCAATATCAAGACATCGGTACCGGGAACGGGCATGCCAATTGAGCCTGTGAACTCAGTAACCAAAGGTGTGTTGACGCACACGACAGGTGAAGTTTCAGATAGCCCGTAGCCTTGAGCAATTGGAACACCCGTCATTTTTTTCCATAAATCAGCAGTCTTTTTTTGCACCGCCATACCGCCGCCAATCGTAACCAGCAAGTTTGGAAACTTTACTCTTAAGAACTCAGGCCGATGAATCAATGCATGAAACAATGTGTTCACCCCTGGAAATATCGAGATCTCTGGATGCTTGGAAAGTAGCTTGATAAAACCGCTGATATCCCGAGGATTAGCAACCAAAAGTAACTTTCCGCCCTTGCGTATTCCCAACAAAGCACATGCGGTTAGAGCAAAAATATGGGTCATAGGCAATGCGCATAAAAAGACTAATGGCTGCAGTTGCTGATGTCGCATAGCAGGCTCTAGCCATGCATCAATTTGGATGATGTTCGCTAAGATATTGCGGTGTAACAATACAGCGCCCTTAGATACGCCAGTGGTACCACCGGTATATTGCAAGAAGGCAATGTCATCAAGACCCACTGTCGTAGCTCTAAAACCATGGCCTTTACCAATTTTGAGCGCTGCATTGAATTTCACACAAGGAAAATCCCAGTGAGGCACTATTTTCTTGATGTGGCGCGCAATCAAATTCACGATCACACCCTTGGGTCCAATTGACCCCCCTAAACTGGTAACAATCACTTTTTTCATGGGAGCTTGGGCAGCAATCTCGTGATACACATGAGCAAAGTTTTCTAGGACGACCAAAATATTGGCACCGCTATCACGTAACTGATGTTCTAACTCGCGCGCGGTATAAAGTGGATTGACATTGACCACCGTATAGCCTGCTCGCAAAGTGCCTAGCATTGCAATCACATACTGAGGGACGTTGGGCAGCATAATGGCGACCCGCGCACCTGACTCTAGCGCTAATGTTTGCAGATAAGCCGCGAATTCTTGAGATAAGGCATCGAGTTCGCGATAGCTGATGGAGCAGCCCATAAACTCCAAAGCAACTCTGTCGGGGAGTTGCGCAAACGATTCTTCAATCAGCGTTACCAATGAAGAATATTGCCCAAGAGAAATCTCGTGCGGAACGCCCTGGGGGTAATGGTTTAACCAAGGTAATCTAGGATTCATAATGCGCCAATACTAGATCAACTCTTTTAGCTTATGAAGAAACAATTCTTGACCATGATTGACTTTATCGCGCCAATCATCGCCGGAGTTTTCATTAGCGTCATCTGTAATGTATTTAAAGGATTGCCACGGAATGCCAAAGTGATGAGCGCTGGCCGCGATAGCGAAGAGCTCCATATCAACCACATCGACACCTTGTTCTAATAACCAAGGATCATGAGCGGTAACAAAACTATCCCCGGAGCCACAGACATGCTTGCCACCAATCGAAAAATACTCATGCGGCTTAGTGCAATAGGGAGTTCGCCCTCTAGGCGCCAAAGGCTCGGTCACCATATCGCGCTGAAGCACCCTACCAATCTCGAGTAAACCAGTCAGCCCGGGATTTATCCCGCCCGCAGTGCCAAAATTCAACACCCTCTTTGGCTCATATTCATGCATTGCTTTATAGCTAGCAATGGCTGCATTAATCTTGCCAATCCCACAGTAGACAATCTTAATCTCAGGCGGCAACTCGCCTGACCCCAGTTCGGATTCCAATGCGGTGATAATGAGTAGATCAGTTTTCATAATGGCAAAAAATGAATTTATTAGATTATCTACCCGGAGTACCAGACTTTCCAAAGCCTGGGATTTTATTTAGAGATATCTCTCCTCTACTTGCCAATCCAGCGGCATTCCGAGAGGCGGTACTGCAATTGGAGGCCTTGACCAAACACTTCGACTATACCCATATTCTAGGAATTGAATCTCGTGGCTTCATCTTTGGGTCGGCCTTAGCGCACCATGCCCATAAAGGGCTAGCTTTGGCCAGAAAACCCAATAAGCTACCGCTCGCTAGCCATCGAGAGTCTTATGGCCTGGAATATGGCTCAGACTCTCTAGAACTTCAACAATCAACTCTACCAGCCGATGCCAAGGTACTCATCCTTGACGATGTACTTGCCACTGGGGGGACCATTATTGCGGCAAGCCAATTATTGGAAAAGGCAGGGTTTGAGGTAGCAGGTGCGCTCACTTTTCTAGAAATAGCGGATTTGCATGGCGGGGATGCACTTCGTCAAAAAGGCATTGCCAATTATGCGGTGCTAATAGCGTAAGACTTCAATCTTAAATCAGATTTTTGGCACTTTTCAGTAGCTTCATTGCGCCCCAGCCTACTGCTAGCGCCTTACTAGCCAACTTGGGGCGGTAATGCGCCAAAACAGCAAAAGCGCTAGTCCACAGCACGGGATTGCTTTTTAAAAAATGAAAGGCGTCCATCCCTTTATCCGCCCACGATAGAGGTTTTTCCAGGGGCTCAAAGTGCGCCGCAAACTCTTCGCGCTCTTTTGCGGCCTTTGCTTGCAATTGACGCTGCCGCGCCTCTAAATCTCCCAGAGTCTTACTCATCAAGCGATCACCGTTTACTCAACTCTTGGCGATCTTTACTCAATTCAGTAATAGTCGCTTCAAAAAGTTTTGGCATAGTCTTTAATGAACGTAGCACCACAAGCGCCAGAATAAGGCCGACCGCCAAAAATCCACTAGTCAGTAAACTCAGTGCCAACATGCGATCACTCTCCCAGCTATAAATCACAATCAGCAGAGCTAGCATGACTAAACCAAAGAATAAGAAGAATAAGGTGAAGATCACCATCACCAAAAGACTCAGAAACTTAGTGCGTGCAATCTGCACATCCGTAGAAATTAATTCCAGGCGGGTTTGCGCTATGGAGGCTCCAGTGGAGACTAGATTCTTCAGCGCGGATAGAAGATTTTCTTGTGACATAGCAGCTTAACGACGACCAATAAAAAGGCCAATCAATAGACCCAACCCAGCGGCTACGCCCACCGCTTCCCAAGGATTGCGATGCACAAACTCATCTGTACCAGTAGCAATCACTTTAGCCTTTTCTGCGACAGTACTCTCGACCGAAGAAAGGCTTTCTTTAGCATTAGCAAGGGTATCAAGGGCTTTTGAACGAATCGCACTGAGCGCTCCATCCTCCTGATGAGCGGTAGCCTTAATTAGCTCCTCAGCATCAGCCATCAAAGCCTTAAAATCTCCAATCAAGTGCTCGGTACTAATTTGAAGATCCTCGTGAACTGCTGTAGATTTTTTAGCGGTCATCACCACTCCTCGCCTATAAAGATTCGCTCAATGAGCCTATTCTAAGCAATTCTGGCATGAGAGCCCAGTATTAATACCGTCATTCCTGCATTACCTTCTTTAAAGTGCTTTAGGTGTGATTTCAGACTAGGTCTTCGACGTAGCAGAGCATGATAGGCCTCAGTACCAAACGCAATTTCCTCTCCAAAACGGTATTCATGGACACGGTCTGAAAAATAATTATTTTCAAGTGCATCATGAATCACCCACTTAATACGGCCGCCCTCGCCGCTAGCGCCATAACCATGAATCACAATCATGACTTTAATGCCAACCTCAGTCGCACGACGTAACGCCAGAGTCAGTCGATCCAATGCCTCTTCAGCCCTAGGATTATCGTGTTTAAGATTGAGGACTAGCGTATCACCATGGGCTTGAGGCATCTCTTCGCTGCCGCACTGACGACAAGCCCCCTGCATGCCCCGAGGATTTCCACACTCAGGACACTCAAATGTATGCGCCATCACTACCTTAGCGCGGTCTTAAGCAGACTGCCGCCAAAATCAATTAAGAACAATATTTCGCTTCCAACGCAGAGGTAGTCGCAACAGAGTCATCAACCATGCGGTTTAAGGTAGCCTGAGCGGCATCTTTATTTTCTTGAACCTTTAAGCTCACATTGATTAGGCTGGCTACATCTTTCCTAATCGATGTATTACCGTAACGCAAGCTCTTCAGAGTAGAAACTGCTTCGGCAGAAATCTTGCATTGCTGACTTACCAATTCCGATGAATCAGATGTCGTGCTCGCATAGGCAAAGGCTGCAACGGATATTGAGGCTACAGCTAATAAAGTTTTTTTCATTTTTATTTCCTTAATTTATGACCGCACGTTGGACAACAACCCGAATCTTTTGCTCTAGTTTTTCTGAGGGCAGCATAGACACTAGATTCTGATATCTCCATCTTTCTAGCAGCTTGAGCTGCGGTCATCCCCTTCCCTATCCAATCTAAAGCTTGATGCGTTTTTGGTATCGCTCTTCTCATTTCACCTCCAGTCCAAGTACTATACCACAGAAGTTGTGAAGTTGTGAACTTTAGTAATGATGTTGTATTGACGTCACGCCAGAATGGAAATGCGAAGGAAAAAGAAAATGACGCCCGCAAAGGACGCCAAGGAAATGAAAGCGAATAAAAATAGAGGGCTAGAAAAGCAAAAGCCCCTTTGGTAAGGGGCTATGCAGTAGTGTTGGCGGAGACGAGAGGATTCGAACCTCCGATCAGAGTTTTAGCCCCGATGCTCCCTTAGCAGGGGAGTGCCTTCGACCAGCTCGGCCACGTCTCCGTATTGATGCTTATACAACGCCCCACAGTTTAACGGATTCCGCAAGCTACAGGGTTTTACAACAATTTTTAGTGCTTTTTGATGCTGTTTTTACTTCTGATCGAGCTCGAAAGCCTTATGCAAAGCACGCACAGCTAACTCCATGTACTTCTCATCAATTACGACTGAAATCTTGATCTCGCTCGTAGAAATCATGAGGATATTGATGCCCTCCTCCGACAAGGTGCGGAACATCTTACTTGCGATACCGACGTGGGAGCGCATACCAACTCCGACCACAGAAACTTTAGAGACCTTAGGATCACCATTAATTTCCTTGGCGCCAATGTGAGACTGAACATTGTTCTTGAGCAAATCCAAAGCTTTTTGATAATCGGCGCGCGGCACGGTAAACGTAAAGTCTGTCTTGCCTTCAAAAGATTGGTTCTGAATGATGATATCCACATCAATATTGGCATCAGCAATAGGACCTAAAATTTGATAAGCGATACCAGGGCGATCAGGAACCCCGAGTACGGTAATTTTTGCTTCATCACGCGCAAAGGCGATGCCGGAAATAACTGCGGCTTCCATAGTGCTGTCCTCTTCAAATGTAATCAAGGTGCCCGACTTCATCTCGAGATCTAAGGGCATCAATGGATCTGTCAGTGATGACAGAACACGGGTTTTAACTTTGTACTTACCAGCAAATTCAACCGAGCGAATCTGCAATACCTTTGAGCCCAAACTAGCCATCTCCAGCATTTCTTCAAAGGTAATCTTGTCTAAGCGACGCGCGTCTTCGCAAACACGCGGATCTGTTGTGTATACGCCATCGACATCGGTGTAAATGAGGCACTCATCGGCCTTTAATGCTGCAGCCATAGCAACAGCGGAAGTATCGGAACCGCCGCGGCCCAATGTGGTGATGTTGCCATGAGGATCTACCCCTTGGAAACCAGTAACCACAACAGCGCGACCTGCATTGAGATCAGCTAATATTTTTTTATCATCAATACTCTTGATGCGCGCTTTAGTAAAAGAAGAGTCGGTATGTACTGTTACCTGCCATCCAGCATAGCTAACAGCGTCGATACCTTCGCGTAGCAATGCCAAGGCCAGAAGCCCCGAACTCACCTGCTCACCGGTAGAGGCGATTTGATCAAGCTCGCGTGGATTGGCATCGGGATTAATGTCCTTTGCTAGACCAAGCAAGCGATTGGTTTCACCAGACATAGCCGAAGGTACCACCACCACTTGGTGACCTGCCCGCATCCATTTGGCAACGCGTTTCGCAACATTCTGAATGCGCTCAACCGAGCCCATTGAGGTGCCGCCATATTTATGAACGATAAGAGCCATAAAAACTGTCGAAAAATCTATTTACAGGCAATTTCTTAACTAAGACATTGCCAAGGGTCTAAAAGGGGCTTATTTTACAGGGTTTTTGCTGACGCTAAGGCTTCTCCAGCCACCGAGGAAAGACTCGCTTTCCAGAAGATACTAAATGAGGGTAACTAACCCCCACCCCTGCCACGGCAACCAACTCTCCATCGAGATACAGCAAAGGCGTTTGACGCTCCCATGGGGAAATGTCACCCTCCTGAAAAAGGTTCTTCAGGGTTTTGCGTGGTGTATTCGCTTTGATTTGGATTTTTTCAGCACCCTGGCGCTGCCTTTGCTCGATGAGGCCATTCTGATGGCAATGGGCCACCCATTGGGCTGATAGGCCAAGTTTCTTACTGTTGGCGGGTATAGACTCAAAAACCCACTCCCCTGCTACTGATTTCGCTACCTGCAAGAGACCGCGCCATAGACGAATACTGGCAGCATCATGTCGCCACTCCAGCTGGGAATCTGCCTTAACCGCAAGCAGGTCCCGCCACCATGAATCTAGGCGCTCTTGAGAGGGCATAGCTAGCCCGCTCATCCTTAACCAATATCGCATCAAGTTATTAGCTGCCGGCAAATCACGCTTTGCTAACTCAATAAAAGGTTTTAGCTTTAATGCTGCATCTTGAAGAATTGCCTCACCATCTATAGCAGCCAAGCGATCAAGCAATTTTTGCGACTGTGCCAAGAGTTCAGCGCTACGAGCTAAGTTCGCGATTGCCTCGGGTTGAATTTTTGCCAGCCTAGGAATGATTTGTTTACGAATCGCATTGCGACGGTACAGCACGCTTTGATTGGAGGGATCTTCAACCCACCGCAATCGATGTTGCTTGGCATAAGCCTCCAGATCAGACCGACTTTGATTGAGAAGTGGTCGCCATAGCGAAATTGACTGGCCCAAACTTGTCATCATGCGCTGCTCCGGCATACCAGAAAGACCCGCTACACCAGCCCCACGTAATAATTGGAGAAGGACTGTTTCTGCTTGATCATTTTGATGATGAGCCAGCATGAGGTCTTCAATCTCATGATCTGCGCAAAGATCGGCTAGAGCCTCATAACGCGCAGCTCGTGCTCTTGCCTCTATATTGCCCTGTGATTTATCAGCAAAATGCAAGAGACGAAAGTCAAATTGCACCCGATACTTTTTGGCAAGCTTTTCGCAAAACTCAAGCCACTGATCAGCAGGCTTTTGTAGTCCGTGATGAATGTGGAACACCCAAATTTCAGAAATGATTGCTGTGTTTGCCTGCGCAGCCTTGCAAACAGTGTCGAGCAATACAACCGAATCTAAGCCGCCGCTAAGGGCAACTGCAATCCGCTTGATTGGCTTCTTAGGACTTGGCTTCGATTTCCTTGAACTTGCCATAGCTCATTAGACGCTCATGGCGACGCTCAAGTAACGCATCGACCTTCATGCCATCAAACGTTTTCAAGGATTCAGACAAGGCTTTGCGCATATTACTCATCATAGTGTCGTAATCACGATGCGCTCCACCTGTTGGTTCGGCGACAATTTTGTCAATCAAACCCAGCGCCTTTAAACGTTGTGCGGTAAGACCCAATTGCTCTGCAGCTTCCGGTGCTTTTTCTGCCGTCTTCCACAAAATAGAGGCACAGCCTTCTGGAGAGATAACGGAGTATGTCGAGTTTTGCAACATCAAGACTACATCACCCATCGCAATTGCCAAGGCGCCACCTGAGCCACCCTCACCAATAATCGTAGCAATGATGGGTACTTCAAGCTCTGCTTGAACATAGAGATTATGGCCAATCGCCTCTGATTGGTTACGCTCTTCCGCATCAATTCCCGGGAAAGCACCTGGCGTATCTACGAATGTAAATACGGGTAACTGGAATTTTTCCGCAAGGCGCATCAAGCGCTTAGCCTTGCGATACCCCTCTGGACGACTCATACCAAAGTTACGCAATGCACGCTCCTTGGTATCGCGCCCCTTTTGATGGCCAATCACCATGCAAGCCTGACCATCAAATCGGGCTAAACCAGCAACAATGGATTGGTCGTCTGCAAAATTACGATCGCCATGTAGTTCATGAAAATCGGTGAATAAGGCGCTCACATAATCTAAGGTGTAAGGACGCTGTGGATGACGGGCAACTTGGGAAACCTGCCAAGGTGTGAGATTGGCATAAACATCTTTAGTAAGTTGCTGACTTTTTTCAGTGAGCGTTTTGATCTCATCAGAGATATCTACTGATGATTCATCTTGCACAAATTGCAGCTCTTCAATCTTTGACTCTAGTTCAGCGATTGACTGCTCAAAATCCAGGAAAGTCGTTTTCATAGGGTAATTTTAATATTCAACGGGGATGGGGTCGATACTTCTCCACATATACCAGGTTGCAACGGTGCGCCAAGGGGCCCAATTTGCGGCCACCTCGCGGGCTTCATGCCTACTGACAGGCTCTCCGCTGAAGTAATTCAAGGAAATCGCCTTAATTAGACCCACATCGTCTAGGGGGAGGATATTAGGGCGAACCATGTTGAAAATCAGGAACATTTCAGCGGTCCAGCGCCCAATCCCCCGAATTTCGGTCAATTCTTTAATAATGAGCTCATCTTCCATGCCCTTCCACTGATTGGCATGCAAGCGCCCAGAAACAAAGTGTTCGGCTAAATCTCTAATGTATTCGACCTTACGACCAGACAAACCAGCCGCACGGAGCTCATCAACCGTTAGTGCCAATATGTTTTTCGGTGTAACCCTCTTTTTGAGAGTCAGCAACACCTTATTCCAGACTGACTGCGCCGCTGCTACAGAAATTTGCTGCCCAACAATTGACCGAGCAAGAGTGCTAAAGG
The DNA here is from genome assembly GCF_001595985.1 of Polynucleobacter sinensis. Classification (GTDB taxonomy): domain Bacteria; phylum Pseudomonadota; class Gammaproteobacteria; order Burkholderiales; family Burkholderiaceae; genus Polynucleobacter; species Polynucleobacter sinensis. The sequence goes on along the minus strand of NZ_LOJJ01000003.1, from coordinate 217,024 downwards.
GATCTCCGCGCGTCATTAAAAAGCCTGGACCAAGCTTGGGAATCAGTTTTTTAAGAATACGGTCCTGCTTCATGAGCTCGGCACATGCCTGCTCCCAATAATCTGGGGCTATTGCTTCAATCATCGGCTGATCTGCCACTTCTTTACTCAAAATAAATCCACTCGCTACCTTAATACGTTAACTGCGACGCCATTCGGTCACTCCGCCTGGTCGATCCTCTAATACTACGCCCTGCTCTAATAATTCCTTACGAATTAAATCGGCTTTGGCAAAATCTTTTGCTAACTTAGCCGCCACACGTGCGGCAATCTGCGTCTCAATTTGCTCAGCCGTTAAAGTCGCGCCATCACCGCGAGATCCTGCTTGTAAAAATACAGTGGGATCGCGTTGTAAAAAGTTCAGAGTATTGGCAAGCGCCTTTAAGGTGCTCGCCAGCTGAATTTTTTCATCGCCTTGAGCACGATTGACCTCGCTTGCTAAATCAAACAGAACTGCAACTGCTTCAGGCGTATTGAAGTCATCATTCATGGCCTGGGTAAAGCGCTGCACCCATGGAGACTGAGCATCCAAAGGTAAGGACTGTGCTGGCGCTTGAGCCAATGCGGTGTAGAGACGAACCAGGCCAGCGCGAGACTCCTCTAGCTGAGTATCACTGTAATTTATGGGGCTGCGGTAGTGAGCGCGCAGCATGAAAAATCGCAAGACTTCTGAATCAAAACGCTTGAGTACGTCACGAATTAAGAAAAAATTTCCAAGAGATTTGGACATCTTTTCTTCATTTACCCGAATATGACCGTTATGCATCCAATAGTTCACCATTGGTTGGTCTCGGGCTGTATGGGACTGACCGTACAAAGCTCCCTCGCTTTGCGCGATCTCGTTTTCATGATGAGGAAATTGCAGATCCGCACCACCACCATGAATATCAAAATGCTCGCCCAGCAAATCACAGGACATCGCTGAACATTCAATATGCCAACCAGGCCGCCCTTCACCCCAAGGGGAAGCCCATCGAGTATCTGCAGGCTCTTCTGGTTTGGCGCTTTTCCACAAGACAAAATCCAATGGGTCCCGCTTACCGCCACCAATAGCAACGCGCTCACCCGCATTGAGCTCATCTAAAGACTTACCAGAGAGACGCCCGTACTCAGGAAACAAACGCACTGCAAAGTTCACATCTCCATCATCACCTTGGTAAGCCAACTCTTTCTCAATGAGCTTACCAATCATCCCTTGCATTTGTTGAATGAAATCAGTGGCGCGAGGCTCTTGATCGGGGTGCATTAAACCCAATTCATCGGAATCAGCATGCATAGCATCGATGAAGCGCTGGGTCAAAGCAGCAATTGGCTCGCCATTTTCCACGGCGCGCTGAATAATTTTGTCGTCAATATCGGTAATATTGCGCACGTATGTGACCTCATAGCCGCTAGCTCTCAACCAGCGCACCACCATATCAAATACGATCATGACTCGAGCATGGCCAATGTGGCAAAAGTCATAAACCGTCATGCCGCAGACATACAACTTCACTTTGCCTGGCTCGATGGGCTTAAAGATCTGCTTTGAACGACTGAGGGTGTTATAGATTTGCAGCATAAAGGGCTATAAAGGTGGGCAAGTAGCGCCAATTTGTTAGACTGAGCGCTGAGTATATCGAATGAGCCAGTTTTCTACCCTTCCCAATATGCAAGCCACCCGTTTTGTACGACTTTCAGCCCTTTTTGGGGTATTGAGCCCGCTTCTCATGCTATTGGCCTTGGGTGCTTGCAGCACACCGGGTCAGCAATTGGCGGAAGCAGAAATCCAGGCGCTGAATACAGCCTCCCCTCCAGGCAATACCCCGGCGCCCTATGTTGGCTCTTATGGCCCCATGGATCCGCCACGACTAGCAGGTAGCAACTCAGGATTCGATCAATTTAATCCAGAACTTTCAGACTCTGTAGCGGTCCCCTTTTTATCCTTTTTAATCATCGAACCCGACCCTGTGACAAAAAATGCGGTTCCGTCTGATGTAGAAAAGCTGGTCAAAGCCAAAAAATATCCAGAAGCGATTGATCTCATTAATCAACAACTCAAGAAGACCCCGCGCAACGTACAACTGCGCTACGTCAAAGCACGCCTACAAATAGAATTGCGTCAAACGGATCAGGCCAAAAAGACATTGATTGAAATTACCCAACAATTTCCAGAGCTACCAGAGCCCTACAACAACTTAGCAGCACTTGCGGCCAATCAGGGCAATTGGATTGAAGCAAGAGATTATTTAGAGCTTGCGCTGAAATTACGCCCTAGCTACGCGATTGCCTCGGCTAATTTAGGCGAAGTATATGTACGTCTTGGCGCAGGCGCCTACGAAGATGCAGCCAAGAATTCACAACTGAATCAACGCCAATACAATAATCGCGCAAAGGCTTTATTGGAGATTGTGCAAACCCCTAAACGAGGCGGGGCACCCACCCCCAGCAAGTAAAGTATTCGATTCCCCATTTTTTTATTAACCCATTAGAAATTAGAAAGTAGATTCCATCATGGCCAAAGTTCTTCTGAAAACCAATAAGGGTGATATCACCCTCACGCTCGACGCCGTTAAAGCACCAAAGAGTGTTGCGAATTTTTTACAGTACGTTAAGAGCGGTCATTACGATGGCACCATCTTTCATCGTGTGATCGACAACTTCATGATTCAAGGTGGTGGCATGATCGCTGGTATGAAGCAAAAACCTACTGGCGCTGAAATTGAAAATGAAGCAAATAATGGTTTAAAGAACGAGCGTGGCACTGTAGCCATGGCGCGAACCAGTGATCCTCACTCCGCCACTGCACAATTTTTCATTAACGTGAATGACAATGATTTCTTGAACCACACTGCACCAAATGCACAAGGCTGGGGTTATGCCGTTTTTGGCAAAGTCACTGATGGACTTGATGTAGTCGACGCCATTCGCAGGGTGAAGACTGGCAGCTCCGGATTTCATCAAGATGTTCCCACTGAAGATGTGGTGATTGAGAAGGCCAGCGTTCTCGAAGAATGATGCCGTCATACGCGAGCGCTCTGCTCATCTCCGACCTGCACCTTACGCCGTCAATGCCTTTAACGGCGCAGCGCTTCTTTGACTTCTGTGAAAAAGATGCTCCGAAGGTACAAGCAGTATTCATTTTGGGCGACCTCTTTGAGTACTGGGTTGGTGATGATGCAGCCCTTCACTCGCCGTTCCAGCAAGAGGTCAGACGCGCTCTGGCCACCCTTTCTACCAAGGTAAAAGTTTTTTATATTCACGGCAATCGCGACTTTTTACTGGGTCAGGATTTCCTCAATAAAACAGGCATGACTGCGCTTGCCGATCCAAGCAAAATTAGTGTCGCCGATGCTGAGTACGTCATTTGTCATGGGGACTCACTCTGCACAGCAGATGTGGGGTATCAAGTCTTTCGCGCGTGGACGCGCAAAGTCTGGGCTCAGAAATTGTTCTTGAAACTGCCATTACGTTGGCGGCGCTCTATTGCGAATCACTTACGTAGCAATAGCACCGCGCAGTATCAACGCATGACGCCAGCTTCAGCGCAAACCAAAACCAATGTCACCTTGGCAGCTTGCGCAGCTGTATTACGCGATCAGTCTGGTGTCAATTTGATTCATGGACATACACACTTATCCGCCCATCATCATGAGACTTTCCAAAATCAAGAATGGCAAAGATGGGTTCTATCCGACTGGGACTTAGACCATCCCGAGAGTGGTCGTCCTAGAGCAAGCGCACTACTCATAGATGCCAATGGCGCACGTTTCGCCGATTTGATTAAAAACTCAGGATCCCTATAGTTCCCTCGGGATCCCGTGAATACTAGTCAGTTTTTAGCAGTTGGAGTATTTAGAAAGACACTGGACCATTTGCGCAAAGATACGTGGATTTGCACACATCACTTCACCGCTTTGCAAATACCCTTCTTCACCACGATAGTTGCCAATGAGGCCGCCAGCTTCAGTAATCAGTAAAGCACCTGCAGCCATATCCCAAGGTTTAAGATCGCTCTCAAAAAAACCATCGTAACGCCCTGCAGCGACATAGGCGAGATCAAGGGAAGCGGCACCAGGACGACGAAGTCCAGCGCACTGTCGAGACATATCAGCAAAGATCTTTAAATATTTTTCGAGATCTTGATCTTCACGATAAGGAAAGCCCGTACCGAGTAAAGAATTTGCTAAACGGTCTTGTGTAGCCACACGCAAACGCCGGCGATCCAAATAGGCACCAGCGCCACGAGTTGCAGTAAATAGTTCATCACGGTTTGGGTCATACACCACCGCTTGCTGAGTCACGCCATTCACAGACAGTGCGATAGAGATCGCATATTGCGGAAATCCATGGATAAAGTTGGTAGTGCCGTCCAATGGATCAATGATCCAAACATTTTCTGCGTCGGCATTTTGTGCGCCAGTTTCTTCAGCCAAAAAACCATGGCTTGGATAGGCCTCGCTCAAAGTTTCAATAATGGCCGCTTCGGCCTGTTTGTCCACCTCTGTAACAAAGTCGTTATGTTGTTTGCGATCAACCTGCAAACGCTCTAAATTAAGCGAAGCTCTATTAATCACGGTTCCGGCACGACGGGCAGCCTTAACGGCCACATTTAACATGGGATGCATAGTATCGATGGACAAATTAAATAAGAACGGGCTCGTTAAATTGCAAACTGCATGACAATATGGAGCGAATACCTTGATTCTAAACGATTACTTCTCTAAACGCTTACTAAGCTAGCCGCCATGAATGCAGAACAAGCCCAGCGATTGCGCTGGGTACTTATTGAAACTAGCCATCCAGGCAATGTGGGTTCGGCAGCCCGCGCCCTCAAAACGATGGGTTTTAGCGATCTGCGCCTCATTAACCCCAAAGTTAGGGGCATTGCCCAACAAGCTGAAGCAGTCGCTTTAGCAAGTGGCGCAGTCGATATCCTTGAGTCTAGCCAGGAATCAAGCTCTTTGGCGGGGGCTGTTCAAGGCAGCCCTCTAGTGCTAGGCCTAACCAGTCGCGACCGTGAGTTTGGCCCCCCAGCCCTTGACTGGGTCGATGCTAGAGGTCTTATTAAAGCAGCAGTAAATGGTGGACAAACAGTATCCCTGCTCTTTGGGCCGGAACGTACTGGACTAGATAACAAGCACCTCTCTCTGTGCACTCACCGTGTTTGGCTAGATGCCAACCCTGCTTACCCCTCCCTGAACCTTGCTCAAGCGATCATGGTTTGCGCCTACACCCTCAGAGAGGCTTTAGCCGATGGCAATGAGAAAGCGCTCAGCGATGTAGCAGCCTATGCTGATCCTGTAGCAGTAGCCGCCATGCTTGAACACTGGCGCCATGGTCTTGAGGCCATAGGCTACTTGGATCCAGCTAACCCCAAGAAACTCATGCCCCGTCTAGAGGCCCTATTTGCTAGAAGCCGCCTGCATCAAGAAGAAATCGATCTCCTGCGGGGAATTGCAAAGCAGATGCTTCTCAAATAATCATTTTGAGGCTTTGCCGTTAAAATCGCTGTATGTTTAATTCGCTTTTCGACCAAGTCGATTCCATCATTGTCCGCGACCCTGCCGCTAGAAATCGCCTAGAGGTCATCACCTGCTATCCAGGCTTGCACGCTGTTTGGATTCATCGTGCATCACATGGTTTATGGAATTTAGGTCTCAAATGGATTGCTCGACTACTTTCGATGGTTTCGCGCTGGATTACCGGTATTGAAATTCATCCTGGCGCAAAAATTGGACGTCGTGTTTTTTTAGATCACGGGCTAGGAATAGTGATTGGAGAAACCACCGAAATTGGGGATGACTGCACTATCTATCAAGGCGTCACTTTAGGTGGCACCTCTCTGTATAAAGGTGTTAAGCGTCACCCCACCCTAGGTAAAGGCGTTGTAATTAGCGCAGGAGCAAAAGTTCTTGGTGGATTTACCGTTGGTGATGGCGCAAGAGTAGGATCAAATGCGGTGGTACTAAAAGAAATTCCGCCTGGCGCTACAGCTGTTGGTATACCAGCGCGTATCTTGCACCCAGATTTGCCTCAAGCGACCAAGCCTGACAGTAAAGCAAAGGAATATTTCTCTGCATATGGCGTTACACCAAATGTCGATGACCCTGTCTCAATGGCTTTAAAAGGTTTAATTGATGCGACTTTAGAGCAAGAAGCCAAAATTGCATCACTTGAAAAAGCGCTTGCGAAACTTACCAATACCTCCGGGATTAGCGAGGAATCAAGCGGTGCTGCAAGTGATACGAAGCGCGATCTAGGCGCTCTCAAGGAATGGCTAAAAGAGTAAACGATAAAGCTATCAACGATAAGGGCGCACTCAGCGCCCTTTTCTTTACTCTCTTATTGGAATTAATGCAGCGTCGGTGAAGCGCCACCTGATCTTGATTGATCCCCGGGGAAATCATCCTCAGAATCTTCATCCGCGTCCATATCATCAGGCATGCCAAAGGTAAAACTTTCGGCACCTTCAGGATGGCGATTTTCAATTTCCTCATCAGTCGCAGCTCGCACGTCCTCGACTTGAACCCAAAAACGCAATGCCATTCCCGCAAGAGGATGATTGCCATCTAACACTACTTGACTATCAGCAACGTCAGTAACGGTATAAATTAAAGGCTCATCATCTACATCAGAGACATGACCGCCATCTTCTGAATCTGCATCGGGCACGCCCTCAAATTGCATACCTACTTCAAGCGGCTCAGGAAAACGCGCGCGAGGTTCAATTTTGAGCAACTCAGGATCGTATTCACCAAACGCCTCATTGGGTTCGAGCTGAATGCTAGCTTCGTATCCAATATCTTGACCGTCTAACAATGTCTCAATCTTAGGAAAAGTTCCCTCATACCCACCGTGCAGGTATACCATCGGAGAATCTGGTTCCTCGATAATGTTATTTTGCGCATCAGTTAACTTATAGCGTAGGGATACAACGGTATTTTTTTCGATCTTCATGCGTAATTCATTCAACATTGTTTAAAACAGTCTTTTTACTCATATGAACTCATTTTACTTGAGCAAGCCTTACAAGCCACCGCACGCCCCCGAAAACCTTCCTCTGGACCTCCCCTGGGCTTTATTAGGCAATCGCAGCCCCACAGAGTTCATGAAATCCTATTGGCATAAGAAGCCTCTATTAGTGCGTGGCGCCATCCCTGCCTTTAGCTTGGCGAAGCAATTAGGCGAACCCCTGGGAAGTGCGATTTCAGCGGCTGAATTATTTGCTATAGCCAATGATGAAAATGTCGAATCAAGACTGATTAAAGCAAAACCCTGGAGTCTTACATCCGGTCCCTTTAAGAAAAAAACCATTCCCGCTTTAAATGCCCAAGACTGGACACTGTTATTGCAGGGTATGGAAGCAAGGCATCCCGCCGCGGCAAAGGTAATTTCCTGGTTCCGTTTTATACCCGATGCCCGATTAGATGATTTGATGATTAGCATTGCAGGACCGGGCGGTGGCGTTGGCCCCCACTTTGACTCATACGATGTCTTTTTGATTCAGATGTCGGGTCGCAGGCGCTGGCGTATTTCGAAGCAAACCGATTTGAGCCTAAATCCAAAGCTCCCCCTAAAAATATTGCAGCACTTTCAGGCTGAGCATGAGTGGGATTTGGAGCCAGGCGATATGCTCTACTTACCCCCTCACGTAGCGCATGATGGCATCGCACTTGATCCAGGATGTCAAACCTGGTCTGTAGGCTTTAGAGCCCAAAGCTACAAGGAATTGCTACAAGAAGGTTTATGGCGCCTGGCAGAACATTTAGAAACTATTCCAGAGCTAGAAGAGCGCTTTGCCGACCCAAAACAGGTTGCCACCAATAGCCCAGAGCAACTGCCAGATGAAATGGTTCAGCAGCTTACTCAAAAGCTGCAGGGACTACACCTTGATCGAGTGGAAAGCTTTTTACCTGGAATTGCCGCTTATCTGAGTGAACCCAAGCCACAAGCCATTTTTAATGGTCCAGAACCCATTCAATCTCCCCTGCAATTTCAGGCCGCTATCACGAAAGGCGTCCTGATCCCGCATCCTCAAACACGCCTTCTCGCCACTGGAAAGACCGTCTTTTGCAATGGTGAGAATATGACCACAGGCCAGAGCAAGGATACCCAGACCGCCTGGAACTCCCTTGCCAGGAAACACTCACTCAGGACTATGAAGCAAGGCAAAATCGACCCTGAAAATAGTCTTTATCAGGCATATATGGCCGGTTGGATCGTTTTCCAACCCTGAGCTGGGAGATGGCTATAATCATTGCTGGAAAGTACCTAAGGGTTTCCCTGTGCAATCCATGCATTTATTACCGGTAACTAATGATAATTTTTTAAGAGGAAATTACAAATGAAGAAGTCACTCGCACTAGTAGCAATGTTGGCAATCGCCTTGGCCGCTTGCGGTAAAAAAGAAGAAGCAAAACCTGTAGAAGCTGCTCCTGCTGCTCCTGCTGCTGCTCCAGCTGCTGACGCTCCTGCTGCTGCACCTGCTGCTCCAGCTGCTCCTGCTGCTGACGCTAAGAAGTAATCTTCTCCTTGAAGAAAAAAAGCCGCTGAAAAGCGGCTTTTTTATTGGCTAAAAATAGCTTACCCGGAAACTTAACGCGCCAACTGCTCTGTAAGCAAGGTAAGGAGTTGCAAGCCGGCGGCAGTATTCTCTGGTTTACCATCCGCATTTTGGACATATACGTTCGATGCATTCTCGCTAGAGGATTTAACCACTACTAAATATTTCTTAGCCTTTAAACCGGATTCATCTTTGCTACTAAAGAGATTGGAGAAGAAACCTTTGGTGTCACCCAAGTCTTTGGGATTCACAAAGCGTACGTAGTAAATACCGTTTGAGCGATTGCGATCTTCGACAGTGAAGTTTGAGCGATCCAGCGCAAGACCAACATCACGCCAAGAGCGATCAAATCCAGCAGCCATCTCAATGTGCGCAGTATTCACGCCCTCTTGAACCAACTTCGCTTTAGGAGTCTTGGGGCCCAAAGGTACTGCAACTTGAGCCTTGGCCTGCTCTTGAGTCATCCCTAGGCGCTCCATCAAGCGCGCCAAAAACACCGCCTCTAACTCTGGATCATTCGGACGTGGTGTCCAAATAGTAGAAATACATGCGCCAGAATTATCGGTAGTACATTTTTCAATTGCGCCCCGCTGGGTAATATAAATCTCGGTTTCACCTGGCTTAGAAACTTCCAAACGAGTTTTGTACTTATCGCGCTCGCCAGTATCGTAGATCGAATCAAGCGCACCACCAACAAGTGTTCGAATGAAGTCTTGAGAAATCTTAGCGCGGTTCTCGGCCCAGTCAGTCTCCATAATCCCGGTAGATGGTGAATCGATCACCAATAAGAAACCATTCTCTTGCCAGAAATCTTTAATCTGAGGATATAACTCTGGGGCTGGCTTTTCCACAACCAACCATCGACGTTCTCCGTCACGAGCGATACGCATGCCAGGAATGCCTGTCATCACATTTTTGCGCGCCTGAACAGATTTTTTCACAGCGGCGTTGTACTCAGACATCGTCGCCGAGCCATCCTGAACAATGTAACGACGGTCGGCCTGGGCCGTAATTAAGTCAGGGGGGTAAGCCAAGTTTGGACCGCGAACTGCACCTGCACTCTTGTAATCAACGGTATCACTTGTGGTAACCGACTTGCATGCAACAAGGGATGTAGTTGCCATAGCAAGAATAAGTACAGTAGCGCTATGCTGCCGCAAGAGTTGCATCAAATTCATCATAGTAAGCCGGCCTGTTTCATTGCTATCTTTAAAGGTTCACGCAAAGCAACGCTCAAAGGGGTTAAAGGTAAACGAATTCCAGCAGTAATTTTTCCCATTTCATGAAGGGCCCATTTCACTGGTATTGGATTTGCCTCGGTAAACATGGCCTTATGAACAGCCAGTAATTGATATTGAATTGCACGCGTCCTCACCACATCATCTGACATAGCAGCTTGACATAAATCATGCATCAGGCGAGGCGCGATGTTTGCGGTAACCGAAATATTGCCCTTACCACCCATAAGCATCAGCATGGCGGCGCTTAAGTCGTCACCAGAAAACACAGAAAAGTCTGCATGGCCGGCACGCTTCAGATCAGCAAGCAATAAAGTACCGCGTTCGATACTACCAGTCGCATCTTTAATTCCAATCACGCCTGGAACTCCGGCTAAACGGACAACTGTTTCGCCAGCCAAATCCGCAACGGTTCTGCCAGGAACGTTATAAAGAATCACTGGGAGATCAACCGACTCCGCAATTTTCTTGAAATGGGCATACATTCCCTCTTGAGTCGGTTTGTTGTAGTAAGGCACCACTTGAAGACTCGCGTCAGCACCAACTGATTTGGCAAACTGAGTGAGTTCAATTGCCTCGGTAGTTGAATTTCCACCAGTACCGGCGATTACTGGAATGCGTCCAGCAATATGATCAACCGTAGCTTTAACGAGTTCGCAATGCTCTTCAACGGAAACCGTTGGGGACTCACCGCTAGTGCCTACAATCACAATCCCATCAGAGCCCTCAGCAACATGCCAATCCAATAAAGAGCGTAATGCTGGAAAGTCCAGGCTGCCATCTTCAAACATTGGGGTGACGATAGCCGGCATACTGCCAGCGATGGGCTTTTTACTACCGTAGGATTGAGCTTTATTTGTCACCGAATATGCACCGATTTTTAGCTGTATTAACCTTGAAATTGTAACGGAATGCGCCCTTTTAAATGGCCTTTTACAGCGCAAATGCGCTGAACCATAGCCGGTTTGGGTTGGTCGAGGTAAATATCCTCGTAGGCCAGCACCTTCAGCTTGGATTCTTGGGCCAAAGTGAGCAATTCACCGGGTTTTAATAGAAAATCGGGGTTAGATGGCTTGCCAAATTGAGCATTACCATCAGCAAAGGTTTCGTAAATCAATACACCGCCCTCAATCAGCATTTTTGGCAAAAAAGCCAAATAAGGTCGATACAGGTAGTTGGTCACCACAATGCCAGCAAGTTGCAGGTCATGGAGGGGCCAATCCGATCCCTCTAGATCGTACTTTTCAACTTGAATTAGTGGATCTTGTAGATTTTGCAGGGCAGCAATATCACGATCAACCGCCAACACCGAGTGCCCTAAGCTAGCCAGCAAAACAGAATGTCTACCGCTACCGCAGGCCATATCTAGGACAAGCCCCTCTTTGGGTATGGCTTGAGCAAAACGATGCACCCAAGGCGAAGCATCAGATGTCACACCAGACATATGCGGCAAGTTTTGTCCGTGGTTAATCGTATGCCAAACCCATGGACTCACGCACTTCACGCATGGTCTCTTGAGCAACCTTGCGCGCTTTATCGCAACCATCTGCGATGATAGAGCGCAAAAGACTTGGGTCATCTAAGTATTTTTGGGCACGCTCAAACATCGGCTGCTGCTCTGCCAAAATGGCATCAATCACGGGCTGCTTACATTCCAAACAACCAATGCCTGCCGACTTGCATTCTTTTTGAACCCAGGTTTTTGTCTCTTCATTTGAATAAACCGTATGCAACTGCCAAACTGGGCAACGGGATGGATCGCCGGCATCCGTTCTACGCACTCGAGCTGGATCGGTAGGCATAGTGCGAATTGAGCGCATGACTTCCTCAGGCTTTTCACGAATGCTGATCGTATTGCCATAAGACTTAGACATTTTTTGACCATCAATACCAGGCATCCGAGAAGCAGCAGTAAGCAAAGCTTGCGGCTCTGGCAGAATAATTTTGCGCGCACCCTCTAGAAAACCAAACAATCTTTCGCGATCCGCCATTGAGAGACTTTGCGCCTCTTGAAGCAAGGCCTTGGCCTGCTCCAAAGCTTCATCATCACCGCGCTCCTGAAATGCGATCCGCAGTTCCGCATACATCTTGGCGCGCTTGCTCCCAAGTTTTTTGACAGCTTCCAAAGCTTTCTCTTCAAAACCGGGCTCGCGACCATACAAATAATTAAAGCGCCGCGCCACCTCACGAGTCATCTCCACATGGGGAACTTGATCTTCACCAACAGGGACAAATTGAGCGCGGTAGATCAAAATATCAGCGGCCTGGAGCAATGGATAACCTAAGAAACCAAAGGTCTGCAAATCTTTCTCTTTGAGCTTTTCAATTTGATCCTTATAGGTGGGAACACGTTCTAACCAACCCAATGGCGTACCCATAGAAAGCAATAAAAACAGCTCTGCATGCTCAGGAACCTTGCTCTGAATAAACAGCGTTGCTTGATTGGGATCCACTCCACAAGCAAGCCAATCAATCACCATATCCCAGACAGATCGCTCGATCACATCAGGCGTCTCGTAGTGGGTTGTTAGCGCATGCCAGTCCGCCACAAAAAAGAAGCAAGGGTATTCGGACTGCAAGCGAACCCAATTCTTAAGAACACCATGGTAATGGCCTAGGTGCAAACTACCAGTTGGTCGCATGCCAGAGAGAACGCGTTCAGCAAACATCTTGATCTTTATTATTTAAGAGTAAAAAAGGTTAATGAAAAAGTGACCACACCGGTGTTAAATGCTCGGGCAAATGCGGCAAAGTTCCGAGATCGGTATAACTTTCACCTGGATCATGAAAATCAGATCCTCGGGAAGCTAAAAATCCATAGTGCTGTGCAATCTTGCCATAAGTCTGATATTGATTTGGACTATGACTTCCGGTGATCACTTCGATCGCCACGCCACCGATTTCCTTGAAGTGTTTATATAACTCATCCATCTGCATGGCATTAAGCTTGTAGCGCCCTGGATGAGCAATCACAGCAACACCACCAGCACCTTTAATCCAAGCTACGGCATCATCCAGGGTAGCCCACGAATGTGGAACATAACCTGGCTTATCTTCAACCAAATAGTTTTTGAAAACATGGTCGGTATCCCGGCAAACGCCCTGCTCCACTAAATAGCGTGCGAAGTGAGTTCTCGAAATCAACTCATGGTTACCGGCAAAATGCAGGGCGCCTTCATAAGCACCTGGAATCCCAGCCCTGAGTAATTGATCTGCCATTAATTTGGCACGATTGCCGCGGCCTGCACGAGTTTGGCGCAAACCCTCCAAAATCCCAGAATGGGTAGCGTCAATCCCAAGCCCGACTATATGGATGGTTTGCCCCATCCAAGTGACTGAAATCTCAACCCCAGAGAGATAGTTCATTCCCAAGGCTTCGGCAGCACCCTTCGCACGCGACTGGCCGCCTAACTCATCATGGTCAGTCAACGCCCAAAGATGAACCCCGTTAGCATGCGCACGTTCAGCCAACTCCTCAGGACTTAAAGTCCCGTCGGAGACGACAGAATGGCAGTGAAGATCAGCATTTATGCTGGAATTGCTAGACATGACCCTATTTTAGGTCAAGCTGGTGTCAATCACTCGACGGGGAGCATCTAAATAGTCGCGGGACTGCATTTCTATGAGGCGGGAGACCGTTCTGGAGAATTCCCCGGTAATTTGGCCCTCTGTATAGAGCTCCGTGGCAGGAACCTCCGCTGAAATGATCAATTTGATCTTATGGTCATATAAAACATCAATTAACCAAATAAAGCGACGGGCCTCATTGGTCATTTTGGGGGGCATGTAAGGCACCCCCGACAGAATGACCGTATGAAACTGGTTGGCAATCTCCAAATAGTCGTTTTGTGACCGAGGACCACAACACAGGGTCTGAAAGTCAAACCAAACGACCCCTTCGGCCATATGAAGCGGCCTGAGTTCGCGAGACTCAATTCGAAGGACAGGCCTAGAAGTTTCCTTTTGATTGCCAATCAGCGTTTGAAACATTTGCATGAGGGTTACATGTGTTTCAGCAGTTAAAGGGGTGAGATAAGCCTCCACTTGGGCCATCTGCACTCGACGGTAATCATTACCAGCATCCACGTTCATCACATCAAGCTTGTCTTCTAGCAACTTAATCGCAGGTAGCAAACGATCGCGATGTAAGCCATTTGGATAAAGCGTACTTGGCTGATAGTTGGAGGTCATCACAAACTGCACGCGATCCTCGAACAGGGCGCTGAGGAGGCGATACAAAATCATCGCATCAGCAATGTCATTGATATGAAACTCATCAAAACAAATCAGTCGATAGCGCTTAGCAATTCTTTTGGACAATTCATCTAATGGATCGGCTAAGCCGGATAGCTCATGAAGCTCGCGATGAACTTCACGCATGAACTCGTGAAAGTGAATACGAATTTTTTTCTCTAAAGGTGAGGCCGCATAAAAGCAGTCCATGAGAAATGATTTGCCTCTACCTACTCCGCCCCAAAGATAAACACCGCGAGGCAACTTCGGCTTAAAGAGTTTCTTTTTTAATCCACTACTGCGAATTTTTTTGTAGGCAATCCACTCATCTTCACAACGCTGCAAGCGCTCGATGGCAGCAAGCTGCGCGGGATCACTTTGATACCCGCGCGCCTTTAACTCTTGATGGTAATACTCTAATGCTTTCAATTACATATTTAATGCGCGTGAATCTGTCGCTAAAGCGGCTTCGCGCATCACTTCAGACAAGCTTGGATGCGGATGACAGATACGAGCAATATCTTCAGCTGCCGCTTTGAACTCCATCGCTACAGCAGCTTCAGCAATTAAATCAGAAGCATTTGGTCCAATAATATGAACACCCAGGATTTCATCGGTCTTAGCATCTGCAAATACCTTTACGAAACCATCGGCACGATCCATACCTAGAGCACGACCGTTAGCGGCAAATGGGAACTGGCCCGCTTTATAAGCAATACCAGCCTCTTTGAGTTGCTGTTCGGTTTTACCAACCCAAGCAATTTCAGGATCAGTGTAGATAACCCAAGGAATGCAGTTGTAATCGATATGAGGTTTTTGGCCAGCGATAACTTCAGCAACCAACACGCCTTCGTCTTCAGCTTTATGCGCCAACATAGGTCCACGCACGACGTCACCTACCGCATAGACCCCAGGAGCAGCGGTTGCGCAAGTATGGTCATCAATTGGAATGAAGCCACGCTCATCTACTTTCAAACCAATCTTATCTAGACCTAATTTCTCAGTATTTGGAACGCGACCGACAGAAACAATTAAGCGATCACACTCAAGCTTCTGAGCCTTACCTTCGCTATCGGTGTAGTTAACAACAACACCCTTTTTATCGGCCTTCACTTCACCGATCTTCACGCCCATATTGAGCTTTAGGCCCTGCTTCGTAAAAATCTTCTGGGCTTCTTTTGCGATGCCTTGATCACAAGCACCCAAGAAAGTTGGCAGAGCTTCAAGAATAGTGACATCAGAACCGACACGACGCCACACAGAGCCCAATTCCAAGCCAATCACACCCGCGCCAATCACGCCAAGCTTCTTAGGAATGGAGTCAAATTTAAGACCGCCTTCGTTATCGCTAATCAGAACGTTATCAACAGGAATGTTCGGCAAATGACGAGCCTTAGAGCCAGTAGCAATAATCACATTCTTCGCAGTAACAGTCTCTTTATCTTTGCCATCAATTTTGACCTGATAGCCATCAGCGCCCTTACCTTCAAATGAAGCGTGACCCTTTAATAAAGTGATTTTGTTTTTGCGGAATAAGAATTGAATACCCGCAGTCATCTTGGTAACAATCGCATCTTTACGAGCGATCATCTTTCCAGAATCCAACTTCACCGAACCAACGGTAATGCCATGATCAGCCACATGATGACTAATCTTTTCAAACTCTTCAGAAGAGGCCAGCAAGGCTTTGGAAGGAATGCAGCCTACATTTAAGCAAGTGCCGCCTAGGCGTGGTTCACCCTTTGGATCATCGTAAGCATTCGATTCAGCGCAAGCTACCTTAAAGCCCAATTGCGCAGCACGAATAGCGGCGATGTAGCCACCGGGGCCACCACCAATAACCAATACATCAAATGATTGACTCATGACTATCCCTCTTACAAATCAAGAAGGAGACGTGAAGGATCTTCCAAAGCATCCTTCATAGCAACCAAACCAAGCACAGCTTCACGACCATCAATAATGCGATGGTCATAAGACAATGCAAGATAGTTAATTGGGCGAACGACAACCTGACCGTTTTCCACTACTGCACGTTCTTTAGTTGCATGAATACCCAAGATTGCAGACTGCGGAGGATTAATAATTGGAGTAGAAAGCATAGATCCAAATACACCACCGTTAGAGATGGAGAAGGTGCCACCAGTCAACTCTTCAATAGATAACTTGCCTTCGCGCGCTTTCACGCCAAACTCTGCAATCTTCTTCTCGATATCAGCTAAATTCATTTGATCAACATCGCGCAAAATAGGTACCACTAAACCACGTGGCGAACTCACTGCGATACCGATATCAAAATAACCGTGATACACGATGTCATTGCCATCAACGGAAGCATTTAACAATGGGAATTTCTTTAATGCATGAGTTGCTGCCTTAACAAAGAAAGACATAAAGCCCAACTTCACACCGTGAACTTTCTCAAACTGATCTTTGTACTTATTGCGCATCGCAATTACTGGGGCCATATTGACTTCATTGAATGTAGTCAAGATGGCATTGTTAGCCTGGGATTCAAGCAAGCGTTCAGCAATACGTGCACGCAAACGGCTCATTGGTACGCGCTCTTCTGGGCGATCACCAGTAGGAATTGGTGCGCTTGGTAGAGCAGATTTTGCGCCACCAGCAACAGCATTCAACGCATCTCCCTTGGTAACACGACCATCACGGCCAGAGCCGGCAACTTGACCAGCGCTGATATTATTTTCCGCAAGAATTTTAGCAGCAGAAGGTGCTGCAGAAGCCCCGGATGATTTAGCAGAAGCGGCAGCTGGAGTCGCTACGGCAGCAGGAGCAGCAGCCGGTGCTGGCGCGGTTGCAGAAGGTGCAGCAGAAGCAACCGCAGTGCTATCAATTTTTGCAATCAACTGCTCTGCAACAACAGTGCCACCGTCAGCAACAACAATTTCTGTCAATACACCAGCAGAAGGCGCTGGAACCTCCAATACCACTTTGTCTGTTTCAATTTCAATCAAGATCTCGTCTTGACCAACAGCATCTCCGACTTTCTTCTTCCATTGCAACAAAGTAGCTTCTGCTACTGACTCAGAGAGCTGAGGAACTTTAACTTCAAAAATAGCCATGATTAATCCTATTTAATGTTTGTATATGAGCGATGTCTACGATTACTTCGTAATGACATAACCCTTGAGTTTTGCAAATGCTGCTGTCAAAAGAGATTTCAATTGTTCCTGGTGAAGATGGGCATATCCACAAGCGGGCGAAGCTGATGCAGGACGTCCGGCATATCCCAACTTCATTCCCTCAGTCATGTTCTCCAAAATATTGTGCTGAACAAAGAACCAAGCGCCTTGATTTTGTGGTTCGTCCTGACACCACACAATCTCTTCAAGATTTGGATACTTCTTCAACTCAGCAGCCAAAGCTTTATGCGGGAATGGATACAACTGCTCCAAGCGAATGATTGCAACTTCGTCCTGCTTCTTCTCAGTACGAGTTTTAGCTAAGTCGTAATAGACCTTACCAGAGCACATCAAAAGTCGGGTCACCTTTTTCGCATCAATGGTTTCATCACGCTCAGGCAGAATGGTTTGGAATCCACCCTTAGTAAACTCAGTCAACGGTGAAGCAGCTTCCTTGTTACGCAACAATGATTTTGGAGTCATCAAAATCAGGGGTTTGCGGAACTGACGAATCATTTGGCGACGCAAGACGTGGAAGATTTGCGATGCTGTAGTTGGTTGAATCACCTGCATATTGGTGTCGGCGCATAACTGCATGAAGCGCTCTAAGCGTGCAGATGAATGCTCTGGGCCTTGACCCTCATAACCATGAGGCAACATCATGACTAAACCATTTGCGCGACCCCACTTCACTTCGCCTGAAGCAATAAATTGGTCGATAACTACTTGAGCACCGTTGGCAAAGTCGCCAAACTGCGCTTCCCAAATAGTCAAAGTATTTGGCTCTGCTGCTGCGTAGCCATACTCAAAGCCAAGAACCGCTTCTTCGGAAAGAATGGAGTCAATGACAGTAAATGGTGCCTGATCTTTAGTAACGTGCTGAAGCGCCACATAAGTTCCGGTATCCCATTTTTCGCGATTTTGGTTATGCAGAACAGCATGACGGTGGGTAAATGTACCGCGACCGCTATCCTCACCAGATAGGCGCACTGGGTAGCCACTAGCTACTAAGGATGCGAAAGCCATATGCTCCCCCATGCCCCAGTCGATATTGGCTTCACCGCGACCCATGGCAGCACGATCTTTATAGACCTTCTCAACCAGTGGATGCGCTTTAAAGTCATCAGGAATCGTAGAGATCTTCTCAGCCAAGCGCTTCCACTCTGTTAATGGAATTGCTGTATCGGCCTCATCGGTCCATTTTTTATTTAAGAATGGTGCCCAATCTACTGCAAACTTACCCTTAAAGTTACTCAAAACCGGGTCGGATGTCTGCTTACCTGCATCCATGGCTGCACGATATTCTTTGACCATCAAGTCGCCAGTACCTGCTGGCAATACGCCTTGGGCTTCTAACTTATCGGCGTACAACTTACGCGTGCCAGGATGGGCTGCAATAATTTTGTACATCAAGGGCTGAGTCATTGCTGGCGTATCTTGTTCGTTGTGACCCAATTTACGGAAGCAAACGATATCCACCGCCACATCTTTATGGAACTGAGTGCGGAATTCCACAGCCAATTTTGTTGCCAATACCACCGCCTCAGGATCATCACCATTGACATGCAATACCGGCGCATCAATCACTTTCATGATGTCGGTGCAATACAAGCTAGAACGCAAATCGCGTGGATCAGAGGTGGTAAATCCAATCTGATTATTAATCACGATATGCACTGTTCCACCTGTGGAATAACCGCGAACCTCAGCCATCGCGAGAGTTTCCTGCATCACGCCCTGGCCTGCGATCGCCGCATCACCATGAACCAACACTGGCATCACTTGCTCACCCAACATATCTCCGCGACGCTCCATACGAGCGCGCGCAGAACCCTCAACCACAGGGTTAACAATCTCTAAGTGGGAAGGATTGAATGCTAGTGATAGATGAACTGGACCAGCCGGAGTGGAAATATCACTCGAGAAACCTTGGTGATACTTCACATCGCCTGCTGGCAATGTCTCTGGGCCCTTGTGCTCGAACTCAGCAAACAAATCTGTAGGCATTTTGCCTAAAGTATTTACCAGCACGTTGAGACGGCCACGGTGGGCCATGCCAATGACAATCTCTTGAACGCCTTTAGCACCAGCCTCACGAATCAACTCATCCATACAGGCAATGAAGCTTTCACCACCCTCTAGTGAGAATCGTTTTTGACCAACGTATTTCGCTTGCAGATAGCGCTCCAAACCTTCCGCCGCTGTTACGCGATCTAAGATTTGACGCTTCTCATCAACATTAAATCTTGGAGCCGAACGAATCGACTCTAACTTTTCTTGCCACCATTTTTTAATCTTCTGGTCGGCGATATACATGTACTCAGCACCAATCTTGCCGCAGTATGTATCACGCAGAGCTTGCAATAAATCACGCAAGCTCATTTCATTCTTACCAAAGAAGGTATTGCTTGTGTTGAAGACGATATCCATATCGCCATCAGTAAAGCCATAGAAAGCTGGATCTAATTCAGGAATATCAGGACGCTCACTGCGCTTTAACGGATCAATATCCGCCCAACGATTACCAACGTTGCGATATGCCGCAATTAACTGCTGAACAGCTACGCGCTTGCGACCCATTTCTGAATCCGCAGAATCCGCAGAAACCGTTCTAATCGGACCCTGCTTTGCGCGCTCCGCAAAGGAAGCAACAATAGGACCATGGGCAACGTCGGTTCGAGAAGAACCGTCGGCTGCAGGCTTTTGCTTCACATTATCAAAATAGTCTCGCCAATGATCGGCAACGGAAGCCGGATCGTGCAAGTAAGATTCGTAGAGTTCCTCTACGTAAGGGGCGTTTCCACCGAAGAGATAGGAATTATCTCTTTGATCCTGCATCATGATGCTCACCTTTCATCGGGTTTCCCGAATAAAAACTGTGGTTAAAACCATTCGCTCTACGGCTATACCGCTTAACGAATTGATCTGTGCGAATACTGTTACAACCTCGTTAATTTAACACGATTACCCTTTGACACATAAAGGGCTTTCCCTGATTTATAGGGGGTTGGGGGTATTTCCCTATTTAGAGGCTGAATAAGAATTTTCCTACCCTCATTTAAACCGCTCCTGACAGATTCCTTCATTATTGATTCGTATTCTCTAAATCTTCAAATGAATTAATGGGATTAATAAAATATGAAAGCAATAACTCCAGAAATGGAATATTTAAGCACTAGACAAAGCGCCAAGGTGTTACAGGTTTCTTTAGGAACAGTACAAAAAATGGTTGAATTGGGAGAGTTAATTGCATGGAAAACCCGTGGCGGCCATCGGCGCATACTAGCAAGCTCCCTAGATCAGCAGTTAGCACGCCGAAAAAGAGCCATGCGTCAAAAATCAACTCAAAATTGCATTGCTATGGGTATATTCCGGAGAATTGAAAATAGCCATGAATTAATTGAATCTATCCAGTCCTGGCAATTAAAAGTTGACATGGAAGTTTCGGTAGATAGTCTCGAGGGGCTGATGAAGGCAGTTTCCATTACTCCAGATTTAATATTTTTGGATGCCCTGATTCCACCAGTAGAGCAAGTGCATCTGATTCATTATTTGAGCAAAAACAAGGACACACAGCGTATTCCGATACTGGTGGATGAAGAATTCATCAAACTCCATCCGGGTGTGATGGGATTAGCAGATGAAAATACCTTGGGCGTCAGGTCTGGTCACCCCCAAACCCTAAAAAAGGAGCTAGAAACGGGGTTAATCGATCAAAACCCTCTCATTATTGGCTACCCAGCAACCAATCCAGACCCAGAACTGATTCTTGGTGACGCAAATAGACACCAATTACTGGAATCCGTTTTCATTCAAGCCCTCAATAGAAAATGCACTCAATAACGGCAATATAAAGATAAAAAAATAAGGCTGATGGGTTAAATCATCAGCCTTATTTCTAATAAAATTTATTTAAATCAATAACTTATATCAAGTAGTTACTGCGATCTCTACCCTCGATCCATTTAGGTGCTTTGCCGCGACCTGTCCAGGTTTCACCAGTAGCAGGATTGCGGTATTTTGGAGCCACCTTACCACCGCCACTGCGAGCACCAGATTTACGACTAAATAGATCAGAAGCCGTTAAATCATATTGCTCAATAATCAGTTTTGCCTTGGCAATTCCATCAGCCTTTTCACGCTGAATAGCTTCTTTAATCTGCTTGTCCAGCTGTTCGCGCTGCGCTAATAGCTCTTTATATGAAGACATGTATGAGTTTCTCCGAATATTAGTTTTATAAGAAAACCACAACTGGTTATCCCGTCTGAGAATTATATTAGCTTATTTATGATTATGTAAATATATTTAATATGAACAAAAAACCATATAAATTAGAGGTTTATATACATAATAGTTACATTAATAATATAATCGTTATAAATAATATATATATTATTGCGCTAGCAATCTTATTTTCTTAGCATAAAAGTACCGCTGGCTTTAGCAGTCACTTCGCCCGCTTCATTTAGAACTACAGCCTCACAATAATTCACAGTCTTTCCGGCCTTTAGAACCGTACCCTCAACAGCAATATTTCCAACGCTTGGGCGCAAAAAGCTCACACTCATATCAATCGTCATGGCACCCAAAGGCTGGTTGGTTGTGCTGCGTGCAGCTGCGCCCATAGCAAAATCCAACAGTGTCATCACCACCCCACCATGGGCAATCTGAAAACTATTCTCAAATTCTGGCCTCACCACGAGGCTGATCCGCGACTTACCACCCTCCGCATATTCAGGCACAACACCTAAATGGGCCAAAAAGGGAATTTTGAGCCCAAAAAATTCAGTAGAAAGGTCACCAGCCGGCTTAGGATCAGCTAAGTTCATAAAAATATTCTCCTATTTATTCGGATATTTAAAAAAAGTATTGTTAAAAAAACATAACTAGGTCTTATGATAGTCCAGTAGATTATAAATTCTTAAACTTTATTCGGATAATCTGTATAACCTAACCATTGGAGATAGCATGAGCCTCAAACCAGAAAAACCCTACAAGGATATCCTTTTTGAAGTGAAGGACCAGGTTGCCTGGATCACAATCAATCGCCCAAGAGTCTTAAATGCCTTTCGCGAGCAAACTTTGGACGAGATGATTGATGCGGTCAAGTTAACACGTGAAGACCCTTCAATTGCATGCGTAGTCTTTACCGGCGCAGGCGATAAAGCCTTCTCAGCAGGTGGTGACTTTTACGCAATGAAGCGCCTCACCTTCACTAATGGCTCGATGTGGAATGATCGCATGTTGGGGCTAGCAATGGCCATTCGCGGAATACCAATTCCAGTGATCGCCATGGTAAACGGATGGTGTGTTGGTGGAGGTCATGAATTAGCACTTTGGTGCGACCTAGTGATTGGCTCAGAGAAATCGGTGTTTGGACAAACTGGCGCTAAGGTTGGAGCATGTCCTACCGTAGGTGCGACGCAATACCTGCCTCGAATTGTTGGCGAACGCATTGCTCGCGAAATGATTTTTCTTGCCAAACGCTTTGAAGCAAAAGAAGCCGAAAGAATTGGTTTGATTAATAAATGCGTTCCAGAAAAGGATCTCCTTACTGAAACATTAGCATGGTGTGAAAATATTAAGTCCAATAGCTCACAAACTATTCGCATGACTAAGAAGAGCTTGAATTTTGAATCTGATCAGCTCTATGCATCATGGCAACACGGCATGGAACTACTTGCTTACGTCTGGGGATCAGAGGAAAGTCTCGAGGGAATGAATGCATTCTTAGAAGGTCGCAAACCAGATTTCCAACAATTCCGTTTAAAAAATAAAGCTGCTCTAGAAGAGTACATGGATGGCTTCCGCAAGAACCTCAATGCACCTCCAGATATGCGCGATTAATATTGATGGGAATGAGTATGCAAGAAAAAAATCTCGCTAATTCGCCAGTGAATACTGGGGCACTAGCAGGATTTAAAGTGTTAGATCTCAGCCGAGTTCTGGCCGGACCCTGGTGCGGCCAGTTTTTAGGTGATTTAGGCGCTGAAGTTATCAAAGTAGAGTCTCCTAACGGTGGTGACGACACTCGCGGATGGGGGCCGCCGTTCCTTGAAGGCGAATCCGCCTACTTTCTGGGGTGCAATCGAAATAAGCGTGGCATTACGATTGACTTTTCACAACCCGAAGGTCGAGAGCTCTTAGCGTCACTCATTCCAAGGTTTGATGTACTGCTTGAGAACTTTAAAAGTGGAACGCTGGAAAAATGGGGGTTTGATTCCGCATGGTTTGAAAAAAATGCCCCTTTAGTTGTCCGCTGTTCCATTACCGGATATGGCAGCGCCGGCCCTCAAGCTGGACTTCCGGGCTACGATTTTATTTTGCAAGCTGAATCGGGATTAATGAGCATCACAGGCGATCCCAATGGTGAATCATCAAAGTATGGCGTTGCCATTGTCGACCTCGCCACAGGAATGATGGCTGCTAATGCCATTCAAGCTGGCTTATTGGCGCGCTATAGAACTGGAAAAGGCCAAGCTGTAGAGGTGTCCTTATTTGATACTTCGATTGCTCTTCTTGCCAACGTAGGGAATAGCCATCTAGCCACTGGAAAAGATGCGGGACGCTATGGCAATGGCCACCCCACGATTGTGCCCTACACTACTTTTACTTGTAGCGATGGCGTCATCGCGCTTGCTGTTGGTAACGATAAGCAATTTGTAAAGCTCTCTGAAATCCTCCAGCATCCTGAGTGGGCGGAGGATGAAAGATTTAAATCAAACGCAGCAAGAGTGAATAATCGATCCGCTATTGAAGGGTTAATTAGAAAAGAATTAATTCATTTCTCAAGCAGCCAACTCATCGCACTGCTTCGTAAGAATGGCATTCCAGTAGGACAGGTGAATACCGTCAAAGAAGCGCTTGCTACAGAGCAGGCGCAGGCAAAAGAGATGGTAATTGAGCTTGAGCATAAAAAGATCGGTAAATTCAAAACACTAGGCACTCCTCTAAAGATGAATCAAACCCCTAGCTCGATTCGATACGCACCCCCACTTCTTGGAGAGCACACTGAGCAGGTTTTAACTCAGTATCTCGATTTGAGTGAACATGAAATTAATGAATTAAAAAATAAAAAGATAGTTTCTTAATAGCCTTAAAAATTACCTGCGGAGAGACAATGAAAAGCTTCACAAATTTAAAGTTTTTTTTAGTAGGACTTACCATCCTAAGCTCTATATCCTCGGTAGCCTGGGCCCAAGCTGACTCATACCCCAATAGACCGGTCAAACTTGTCATCACTTGGCCTGTGGGTGGATTTGCAGACACCCTAGGAAGAGCGCTGGCAACCCAAATGACCACCCTCTTAGGCCAACAAGTTGTCGTTGAAAATCGCGGTGGCGCAAACGGAATGATTGGCGCTGATTTGGTTGCCAAATCCCCAGCAGATGGCTACACCCTGATGTTTCAGTCGGTTACCTCACATGCAATCAATCCATCTATGTATGGCAAGACTCCTTATTCAACAGAAAAAGATATTATTCCGATTGCTATTGTTGGCTCAGTACCTATGTTGCTTGTTGCAAATACCAGCTTTCCGCCAAAAAACATTAATGAGTTGATTGCCCTTGCAAAAAAGGATCCAGATGGAATTGCATACGCAAGCTTTGGTAACGGCAGCGCAAGTCATCTAGCGGGCGCACTCTTTACCAATCAAGCAGGAATAAAAATGACACACGTTCCATATAAAGGAGGTGCGCCTGCAATTACTGATACTATCAGCGGTCAGATACCTCTGAGTTTTTCAGCATTTGGATTAGCACTACCCCACGTTAAGGCCGGAAAACTCGTTGCCCTTGGAACCACCAGCTCCACTAGGGCCAAGCTCTTACCAGATGTCCCTACCATTGCCGAAGCTGGCAATCTAAAAGACTATGAGATGTCAATTGTTTATGCAGTATGGGCTCCCTCTGGAGTGCCAGCACCGATCCTGAGTAAATTGAGCAAAACTATTGAGCAAGTCATTACATCTAATTCCTTTAAGGAAAAAGTGGTTGCTGATGGAGGTGATGTGATGAATCTAACAACGCCTGCTGAAAGTCAAATTTACTTTCAAAAAGAAATGCAGCGTTTAAGCAAGATTGTAAAAGACGGCAATATTAAGGCGGACTAATATGAGCACCAAGTGGACCAAAGTGATTAAAGATAATAGCCAGTTGCAATAAATGAGTCTCAAACAAACGCTGTATCAAAAAATTAGCACTACTCTCTCCGACCGCATTGTCAGTGGAGAATACCCGCTTGGTACCAACCTTCCAACGGAGGCGAATTTATGCGAAGAATTTAAGGCCAGTCACCATACCATTCGAGATGCGCTCAAACTTTTGATTGAGAAAGGGCTGATTAGCCGCCGTCCCGGGGCTGGCACCAAAGTCATTGCTGCAAGTGAGCCCACTGTTTTTGCCCATGTGGCGGGCGATCTGCGTCATCTATTTAGCTATCCACAAAATACAATTCGTCAAAACATTCTCCAACAGCATGTCGTAAGTGATCGTATTCTGTCGCAATTACTAGACTGCCCGATTGGCACACCTTGGTTCAAGATCGGAGCACTAAGAAGGCTTGATGGAAACTCCCAACCTTTATGTTGGACTGATTTTTACATCCTGCCCCGCTACTCTGATGTCGTTAAACATAAATCGCACTTTAGCATTCCAGTACACGAGCAAATAGAAGCGCTTTATGGAGAGCGAGTTGAGAGTGCTAAAGTCAAAATTAGCCTCACAAAATTAGATGCGGAGATGGCAAAAGAACTTGATGTCCCGAGCAACTCCTCCGCTCTTCGAATCGTGAGAAGTTACCAAAATGTCCAAAAAAATGCGTTTGAGATCACCGTAAGCTACCACCCAGAGGGTAGATACGATTGTGAATTAAATTTTCATCGTGAATTAAGGCCGAGATAAAGAAGATCATCGCACCGAAGAAGATGGTCGGGGCGAGAGGATTTGAACCTCCGACCACATGCACCCCATGCATGTACGCTACCAGGCTGCGCTACGCCCCGACAAGAGACTAAATTGTAGCAGTATCTATTTAGAGAGAATTTGAAGAACTGCCTGCAATTCATCACGCAGACGCAATTCGCCGCGTGCCTCATCAAGGCGATTGCGGGCACCGCTAATCGTGAAGCCCTCTTCGTATAAAAGCGCCCTAATCTTGCGAATTAAGACGACTTCATGATGTTGATAGTAGCGACGGTTACCACGACGCTTCTGGGGACTTAACTGAGTAAACTCCTGCTCCCAGTAACGCAAAACATGGGAACGCACACCGCAAAGTTCTGCGACCTCACCAATTGTGAAATAGCGCTTAGCAGGAATTGGGGGGAGCTGCGAACTAGGCAGCGCCGACCCAGTATCAAATACGGTTTTCTCGAGCATGTGACTCAACTACATCCTTGAGCTTTTGACTAGCATGAAAAGTAACTACACGACGAGCAGCAATCGGAATCATTTGGCCCGTTTTTGGGTTTCTACCAGGACGTGCAGATTTATTACGCAATTGAAAGTTTCCAAAACCAGAAATCTTTACCTCAACACCCGATTCCAGGGATTTACCAATACGGTCAAAGAACGCATCAATCATGTCCTTTGCTTCACGCTTATTCAGGCCAACCTGATCAAAAAGTGCTTCTGAAAGTTCGTTTTTGGTAACGGTGTCATTGTTCGCTAGTTCAGTCATTACTAAGCTCTTTTCGTACTGTATATGTTTCTAATACTAAACCTAGCGCAGACGAGCTGCGCAATTTTTCTCTAGTGAGGCTAATAAGGTCATCATAACCGCTTCAATTTGGGCATCCTGCAATGTTTCCTGGGGGTTTAATAAAGTAACGCGGAAAGCCAAACTCTTTTCATCGTCAGCCATGCTACTCGAACCGGCCTTCGGCTTGAACTCATCAAAAAGCTCCACCGCCCTTACTAAAGCCTGTTTGCTTGATGCCATTGCATCCATCAAGGATTGAGCGGAAACATTTTGCTTTACTACAACTGCTAGGTCACGTTGCACTGCAGGAAACTTACTCAACTCCTCAGGCTGAGGCAAGCCCAATTCACGAACAGCCTCCAGATCGAACTCAAATAGCACCGGCGCTTGCGGTAATTCATAAACTTGCTGAAGCGCTGGATGTAATTCACCAATCCAGCCAATATTACGCTTACCACTAGAGCTTAGCAATTGAATTTGGGCGCTACGTCCTGGATGTAACGCAGGATGAACTGCGGCTTCAGTAGTGAAATGCAGCGGATCCAGTACACGCTCTAGATCGCCCTTTACGTCAAAGAAATCTACAGCCCGTGTAACACTTGCCCACTGCTCGGGAATAAATGTGCCATAAGCTAAACCGCCGACTCTCTGCGGCTGATAAAAGCTAGCCACTACCCCGGGTCCTTCTTGAACATGAGCGTCTCGCTTAAATACACGACCTGCCTCAAACAAGCGGACGCGACTTGCACCACGATTTAAATTGGATTTGAGGTTAGCTAAAAGTCCACCCCAAAGATTACTGCGCATAACACCGTATTGACTGGCAATTGGGTTAACAACAGCGATCACATCTTTTTCTGTGACACCTGCTAAGCGCTGCTCACTCTCAAGGTCCGTAAAACCAAAATTCACCGCCTCTTGGTAACCTTGTAAAGCTAAACGTTGGCGCAATAGATGAATGCCACGCTTTGCCTCAGCTTTTGCACTCATCTTTAAAGAGGAGGTTGGTGGCACATCAGGAATATTTTCAAAGCCGTACATACGTGCGACTTCTTCAATTAAATCCTCTTCAATTTCAATATCAAAACGATAGCTTGGTGGCGTGACGACAAAGACGTCATTAGCTTCGTGCTTAAATTCAAATCCAAGACGCTGAAATACATCAGCGATAATTTCACCGGTCAACTGGATGCCAATCACCTTCATGGCACGCGACATCCTCATTCGCACGGGCTTGCGTTCGGGCAAGGCCAAAACATGATCATCTATAGGGCCTACTTGGCCACCACAAACCTCAACAATCAAAGCGGTTAAATATTCTAAACAGTTAACAGTATTTTGAGGATCGACACCACGCTCAAATCGATGCGCAGCATCAGTACTGAAATTAAAGCGGCGAGCACGTCCCTGTATTGCGGAAGGTTGCCAGTAAGCCGCCTCCACATAAATATTTTCTGTGTCATCACTTACAGCGCAGTGATTGCCACCCATGATTCCAGCTAAAGCAACTGGACCCGTTTGATCCGCCACCACACCCGCATCTTGAATCTTGCCGGCCGTGTCAGGACCCTGCAAGGTCACCGTCTGTCCATTTAACAGCTCAAGAGTTTCACCGGATTTAGCCCAGCGAACCGATAAATCACCAGTCAACTTATCGATATCAAATACATGGGTTGGTTGACCCATTTCTAGCATGACATAGTTTGATAAATCTACTAAAGGCGAGATACTACGTTGGCCAGCACGTGCCAAACGTCTCACAATCCAATCCGGAGTTTTTGCCTGGGGATTTACACCGCGAATCACGCGACCCGCAAAGCGACCACACAGGTCGGCACTCTCAATGCTAACCTTCAGCTTATCTTGAATAGATACTGGCGCCGAAGTCCACTGGGGTGCGCATAAGCTAGCACCAGTAATTGCCGAAACCTCGCGAGCCATACCGATAAGCGATAGGCAATCTGCTTTGTTAGGCGTTAATTTGATAACAAAGATTTGATCGTCTAGATCAAGATACTGACGAATGTTTTGTCCAACTGGTGCATCCGCGGGTAACTCTAAGATGCCCTCGTGATCATCACCGAGTCCAAGTTCGCGACCAGAGCACAACATGCCTTGGCTCTCTACTCCACGCAACTTACCCACCTTAATCATGAAAGGCTTGCCACCAGCTTCTGCCGGGGGTAACTCCGCGCCTACCAATGCACAGGGAATCTTAATGCCCGCGCGCGCATTGGGCGCACCACAAACAATTTGCAACTCTTGGCCAGTACCAGCATCAACTTTACATACACGCAAACGATCCGCATCAGGATGCTGCTCTGCCGACAAAATCTGAGCCACCACAATCTTAGTAAATGCAGGTGCAACTGAATGCTGTTCTTCCACCTCAAGACCAGCCATAGTCATTGCATGGCCTAAGGCATTGCTATCGAGGGAAGGATTGACGTATTGGCGTAACCAAGATTCAGAAAATTGCATATGCGCTATCTACTATTAGAAGGTTAGCTAATTAAGCTGGGAATTGCGCTAAGAAACGGAGATCGTTCTCAAAGAAAAGACGTAAATCATCAACGCCGTAACGCAACATAGTTAGACGCTCTAAGCCAGAGCCGAAAGCAAAACCGGTGTAACGCTCTGGATCAATACCCATATTGCGCAATACATTTGGGTGTACTTGTCCCGCTCCAGAAATTTCCAACCAACGGCCAGCTAGCTTACCGCTTCCAAAAGCCATATCGATTTCAGCGGAAGGTTCAGTAAATGGGAAATACGATGGACGGAAACGCACTTGAAGGGCATTTGTCTCAAAAAAAGTTCTTAAGAAATCGGTGTACACGCCTTTGAGGTCGGCAAAGGAAACGCTCTCAGCGATCCACAATCCCTCCACCTGATGGAACATCGGCGAATGAGTAGCATCACTATCCACACGATAAGTTCTGCCTGGCGCAATCACTTTGATTGGTGGCATAACATCTGTGTTGGCATATTTTTTAACGTGCTCACTTGCATAGCGAACCTGAATGGGGCTAGTGTGCGTGCGCAACAACAAAGGCTTCCCATTGGAATCTTTGCCATCAACATAAAAGGTATCCTGCATTGATCGAGCAGGATGATTTTCAGGACTATTTAAGGCTGTGAAATTAAACCAATCAGTTTCAATTTCAGGTCCATCAGCCACATCAAAACCAATCGAACGAAAGATCTCTTCAACGCGCTCCCAGGTACGCATCACAGGATGCAGGCTACCTACTGCTTGGCCACGGCCAGGCAAAGAAACGTCGATCGATTCGGCCGCAAGGCGTTGCGACAAAACAGCATCGGCTAACGCTTGGCGACGCTCTTGTAATGCAGCTTCTACTTGAGTTTTGATTTGATTAATTTGGGCGCCAGCACTCTTACGTTCATCAGGCGACATTCCACCAAGCGCCTTAAGACGCTCAGTGAGAACACCTGACTTACCGAGATACTTGGCTTTCGCGTCCTCTAGAGCTGCCGCATCGGCAGCTCCGAGGAAATCACGTTTAGCATCCTCGACAATGTGGTCGAGAGAAACCATTGCAGCTTAGTTTTTAAATGAACTAAGAATTAAGCTGCAGCGTTTACTACGGATTTGATCCGAGTAACCAAAGCAGCAAATGCTGCTTTGTCAGCAATGGCCATATCAGAAAGCACTTTGCGGTCGAGTTCAATCGCAGCCTTCTTCATACCATTCATGAATACGCTATAGGTCATGTCATGCTGACGAACTGCCGCGTTGATACGAGCAATCCACAATGCGCGGAATACACGTTTCTTGTTACGACGGTCACGGTATGCATATTGACCAGCACGCATAACTGCTTGCTTAGCGATACGGAATACATTTTTACGACGTCCACGATAGCCTGTTGCGGCATCGGTGATTTTCTTATGACGGGCTCTTGCTGTAACCCCACGTTTGACTCTTGGCATTTAAATTCTCCTATCTAGTCTGAGGTTAAGCGTAAGGAAGCATGGAGCGAATTGACTTAACGTCTGCCTTCGCAACTTCAGTGGAACCACGCAAATGACGCTTGTTCTTTGTGGTTTTCTTAGTGAGGATATGGCGTTTGAAAGCCTGACCTCGTTTGATCGTTCCGCCTGCGCGAACCGTGAAGCGCTTTTTAGCGCTACTCTTACTCTTCATCTTGGGCATAAAGCACCCCTTCAATTACTTGTGCAACATAGGTGGCAACCGACGGTTACTCTTCCTGTACCCAGAAGCACTTCAAACTACCAGCGTTTCAGTTATTCACTGACAACGCCTCCCTACATAAGAACCAGGTAAAACCCAGTTACTTAGCCTTACGAATGGGGGCCAATACCATCACCATCTGGCGGCCTTCCATTTTTGGAAACTGCTCAACTTGGCCATACTCTTGTAAGTCCAACTTCAAACGCTCCAACATTCTGACTCCGATTTCTTGATGGGCCATTTCACGACCCCGAAACCGCAGCGTAATCTTTGTCTTATCGCCATCCTCTAAAAAGCGGATTAGATTGCGTAGCTTTACACCGTAGTCGCCATCATCTGTGCCGGGACGGAATTTTACTTCCTTCACCTGAATCACTTTTTGCTTAAGCTTAGCTTCATGCAAACGTTTGGCTTCTTGGTACTTGAATTTGCCGAAGTCCATGATACGGACTACAGGTGGCACAGCTGTCGGAGCAATTTCCACCAAATCGGTTTCTTTCTCTTCAGCTAAAGCCAAGGCTTCACTCAACTTAACTACACCGATGGGCTCCCCATCCATTCCAATCAGACGCACTTCAGGAGCAGTAATTTCCCGGTTTATGCGCTGCGATTTATCAGTAGCGATCTTCTTAATTCCTATAAAAAAACAATCAAAACCGTTCTACCCCTAGCTAGGCTCGGGTCCGACTTTCTGGGATATATCCTGCTGGAGTCGGGCAACGAAGGCATCAAGAGGCATTACGCCTAAATCAACTCCGCCACGGGCACGAACGGCTACCGAATTACTTTCAGCCTCTTTATCGCCAACAACTAGCAAAAATGGGATCTTCTGTAATGCGTGCTCGCGTATTTTATACGTAATTTTCTCATTCCGCAAATCAGATTCGACTCTAAACCCTTGTTTTTTCAGAGATTGCTGGACTTGTTGAGCGTATGCAGCGGAATTTCCAGAAATATTAAGGACTACAGCCTGGGTTGGCGCGAGCCAAACTGGCATATTTCCAGCGTGATTTTCGATCAAAATGCCAATAAAACGCTCCAAAGAGCCCACAATCGCCCTGTGGAGCATCACAGGAGCCTTGCGGGTGTTCTCTTCCGTGACATATTCAGCACCCAAACGGGCTGGCATCGAGAAATCCACCTGAATCGTGCCACACTGCCAAGTACGCCCAATAGAGTCTTTGAGGTGATATTCGATCTTAGGGCCGTAAAAAGCACCCTCACCCGGCAATTCTTCCCATTCTTGACCGGAGGCGGTCAAAGCGCCACGTAAGGCAGCTTCGGCTTTATCCCAAATGGCATCATCGCCAACACGCTTGGCTGGGCGAAGAGCCAACTTCACAGCAACTTCAGTGAAGCCAAAATCTTTGTAAACCTCGCGAACCGCCTTATCAAAGGCAGCTACTTCAGCCTGAATCTGATCTTCGGTGCAGAAGATGTGACCATCATCCTGGGTAAAGCCACGCACCCGCATCAAGCCATGCAAAGCACCTGATGGCTCATTACGATGACATTGACCGAACTCACCGTAACGCAAAGGCAATTCACGGTAGCTGTGCAAACCAGAATTAAAGATCTGAACATGGCCAGGACAGTTCATCGGCTTTAGTGCGTAGGCACGATTTTCCGACTCAGTGGTAAACATGTTTTCTTTGTAATTATCCCAGTGACCAGATTTTTCCCACAGTCCGCGATCCAAAATCTGAGGAGCCTTGACCTCTTGGTAGCCTTCACGTTGGTATACACGACGCATGTACTGCTCAACCTCTTGCCAAATGGACCAGCCCTTTGGATGCCAGAAAATCAGTCCTGGAGCCTCTTCTTGAAAATGAAACAGATCGAGCAGCTTTCCTAAACGACGGTGATCACGCTTCTCAGCTTCTTCAAGCATATTGAGATAAGCATCTTGATCTTCTTTTTTTAGCCAAGCCGTACCGTAAATACGCTGCAGCATCTCATTTTTGCTATCGCCACGCCAGTAAGCGCCGGCAAGCTTCATGAGTTTAAATACCTTCAACTTACCAGTGGATGGCACGTGGGGACCGCGACACAAGTCTGTGAACTTACCCTCGGCATAAAGAGATACGTCCTCCCCCTGGGGAATACTCGCAATCAACTCTGCCTTATAGTTTTCACCTTGATCTTTAAAGAACTTCACAGCATCATCGCGAGGCATTACCGTGCGAGTAACTGGCTCATCCTTTTTAGCGAGCTCGGCCATTTTCTTTTCAAGCGCGACCAAATCCTCTGGAGTAAATGGACGATGGTAGGAAAAGTCGTAATAAAAACCGTTTTCGATTACAGGGCCAATAGTGACTTGAGCCTCGGGAAATAATTCCTTAACGGCATAAGCAAGCAAGTGTGCCGTGGAGTGGCGCACGATCTCGAGCGCTTCTGGACTCTTATCAGTAATGATGGCGAGTTGACTGTCTTTATCAATCACAAAGCTGGCGTCAACCATCTTGCCGTCAACAATGCCGCCTAGCGCCGCTTTAGCAAGGCCGCTACCAATGCTTTGTGCGACATCAATGACGCGAACAGGAGCATCAAACTCTCGTTTTGATCCGTCTGGCAGAGTAACTACAAGCATGACAACTCCATCAATTTACTTACAAAAAAGAAAGCGCGGAAGCATTTCGGCAACCGCGCTCTTTTGGGTCTTTATTCGTTGGTAGGCTCGATTGGACTCGAACCAACGACCCCCACCATGTCAAGGTGGTGCTCTAACCAGCTGAGCTACGAGCCTATATAGCCCTAGAGTTTATCACCGGCGGCGCACCTGCGTGACACCTTTCACCTCTTCAAGGCTGTTTTGCACGATACGCAAGGCTTCCGAGTCTTTAATTTCAATGGTTAGCAGGATTTGAGCCATGCCCCGTTTGGAGGACTTTCGCAAATCCACCACGTGTACACCTTGCCTGGTCAATATCTCAAATAATTCCCGCATGAGCTCGGGGCGATCCAAGCCAGTGACTGCCAAATCTGCCGGAAACAATTTTTTAGCCTCATTTCCACCACCAATGTCAGAGCTTGATTCGTTCCATGCCGTCTGAATAACACGCTCGGGAGCTCTCTCCAAAAGACTTCTAAATGTTTTACAAGATCTTCTGTGAATGGAAACACCACGACCCTGAGTTACAAAACCCGCAATCGCATCAGGAGGAACCGGTCTACAGCAACGCGCTAGCTGAGTGAGCAAAGAGTCCACCCCTACCACCAGCACATCACCAACCTGCCCTGGCTTACGAGCACTCTGGCGTAGCACAATCTCTGGAGTTGCAGTAGCAGATTTAGCTTCAACTTTTTGGTCTAACTTTGTTTCGGTCGGCTTGGCCCCAGCCCCCTCGTCATCCAAAGCATTGAACCAAGTACGCACCCGAGTACGGGCCCGTTGCGAGCGTAAATAATTTCGGCTTGGGCTAATCCAGTCACGTGATGGACCCCCATGCTTGACGGCAATAATTTCCACTGTTTGACCATTTTGCAAGGGGGTATCCAATGGAACCATAGCGCCATCCACCCGCGCACCACGGCAACGATGCCCCAAATCGGTATGCACCGCATAAGCAAAATCAATTGGTGAAGAGCCTTTCTCCAAAGAAATGACCTTTCCCAATGGAGTCAGCACATAAATATGATCGTCTATTTCATGATGCTTAAGCTGCTCCCAGGCATCCTCTTTCCATGAAATCAGTTGCCTTGCCCAAGCGATTTGGCGCTCATAGGCCACAGCTGCACTATGAGTGCCCATTTGATGAACGGCGCTAGAGCTTGCAGGAGCCTTATTTATCTTGGGTGGTGTAGCAGCACCACTGTAGGCACCTTCTTTATAGCGCCAATGCGCAGCCAAACCATACTCAGCCTGCTGGTGCATCTCGTTAGTGCGTACCTGAATCTCAAATGCCGTACCTTGCTCATCCATGACAACGGTATGGAGTGATTGATAGCCGTTGGGCTTAGGCCGCGCAATGTAATCATCAAATTCACGTGGCACTGGCTGCCAAATGTTATGCACCAATCCTAAGATAGCGTAGCAAGACTTCACATCATCGACTAACACCCTGAATGCCCGCACATCGTAGAGATTGGCAAAGTCCAGAGATTTACCCTGCATCTTCTTCCAAATGCTGTAGATATGTTTCGGGCGACCTTGTACATCGCCGGTAATATGCGCAAGACTTAACTCCTGCTTGAGACGCGCCACAATCTTTTGAATAAATGCTTCGCGCTCAACTCTCTTACCATCGAGCATCTTGGCAATATCACGATAGGTTTCAGGGGAGAGAACCCGAAAGGCTAAGTCCTCCATCTCCCATTTCATTTGCCAAATACCCAATCGATTGGCCAAGGTTGCATCGATATTTAGAATCTCTTGCGCCCAAGCCTTGGGCATGACAATCTTCTCGCGAGTAATCCAGCGCAATGTTTGCAAGCGTGATGCCAGGTAGATAAGAACCACTCGCAAGTCATCACCAAAAGCAAGGAGCATCTTTCTGAGCATCTCTTCTTGCCCAGAAATACTTAGACCGCCATCATTACGCACAAGCTTTGCTTGGGCCTGCCTGAGACCTCGATAGCCAATTAGTAATTTCGCAGCTTCATCACCGATTAACTTAGTGAGCGCTTCTCGGCCATGAGTGCGGGCAATATTATTTGCTGCGGTTAGCGTCGCCTCATCCAGATGAAGCCCCTGCAGAATGCTTAGAACGCCGGCAGCATGATCCTCGGCTGGCTCACCATACCAACCATCAACCACTTGAAATCCCTCGGATGCATTTGCTGGCGCAGACATTACCTAATGAGATCCTTAGCTAAAGAATTCTTTTGCCAATGCCACTTGTTCCGCCTTAACAAATGCAGGCGCGTGCCCCACCCCTGGTATCTCAATACTACGGGCATAAGGATTAACCTTGCACATCTCTGCGACTGTTTTAGCGGACAACAAATCAGAATCTCCACCGCGCACAATCAGCACTGGAATATGAATTTTCTTAAACGCGTGCCACATCGCCATCTCACCCGCTTTAGCCATAATCGGGTTGACTGACGCAAAAGGTACGGCAATATCTGGATCGTAATGCATCACCCATGCACCATCCTTCTGAATCAGCATGGGGCCGTTATAAACCTCCCACTCTTCTGGGGTGTGCTCGCCAAAAGAAGCACAAATTTGATTTAAGCGATTTAAGGCATCAGCGCGATTAGCAAAGGTAAACGGCTGCCCGACATATGAACCCAAACGCGCAATAGCTTCAGGTTCAATACGGGGACCAACATCGTTAATTAACATACGACGAATTGGGCTACCTGGCATGGAAGCGTAGACCATTCCAATTAACCCACCCATAGAGGTACCAAACCAATCGATCTGCGATACCCTTAGATGCTTAACGAGAGATGCCATATCCGCCACATATTGAGGAACCGCATAGAGCATCGGATTTTTTAGCCTATCGGAATCGCCACGACCTACGACATCAGGGCATACGACGTAATATTCGTTACTCATTGCCTGGGCAAGCGTCTTGAAATCACTCCCGCGTCTGGTCAAGCCATGAACACAAAACAGCACTCGCGGATTCTGAGGGTTTCCCCAAGCGTGATAAGCCATGCGATGAGGCCCGTCACTACTTGTGCAAGTCACATAAAAAGTGTCACCCTGATGAATTACATTGGTCTTATTTACTGCATCATTGACTGGATCATCATGCGCATGCTCATCATCACCTCCCGCAACCTCCGGCTGTAAAGTAACGTGATCAATGCCATGTTTATCTAGCAACATTGCGTTAATTCGCGACATAATTTCAGGCCACTGATTCATGTCGGCAATTTCAATATGCCCAATTAAAGCGGGGAAGCTAGGGGTCATCTCCCACACGTGAAGATCGTGCACAGACAACACACCAGGCATCCTTTTCAAATCATCGCCCACTTGCAAATAATCAATGTGCAGCGGAACCCCCTCCATGAGGAAGTGGTATGACTCACGCAATAT
Source organism: Polynucleobacter sinensis (assembly GCF_001595985.1). Taxonomy (GTDB): domain Bacteria; phylum Pseudomonadota; class Gammaproteobacteria; order Burkholderiales; family Burkholderiaceae; genus Polynucleobacter; species Polynucleobacter sinensis. Next base: position 179,909 of record NZ_LOJJ01000003.1, on the reverse strand, counting down.
TGAAACGGTGGACTTCAGGATCAAAAGAGATACTAGGATTGAGAGAATTGCATCAATCGGCATCCAACCAGTAAGCTGAATGACCACACCCGCGATCAAAGCTGCTATCGAACCTAAAAGATCGCCCATCACATGGACTAAAGCCGCGCGAGTATTGACGCTTTTTTTATCGCGCGACAAAACCCAAGCAACAACAATATTCATTGCAAGCCCAATAGCGGCAACCACCGTAACAGTGATGCCATCTACCTGGTGTGGGGAGTAAAAACGGCTGACTGCTTCAACCATAATCCAAACGACCAATGCCAACATTGCAATGCTATTAATGAATGCGGCTAAGGCCTCTGCGCGACCAAAACCAAATGAATGTTTTGGTGATGGCGGCCTACGAGAAATAATTTGCGCCAATAAAGCCAAGCCTAGTGCAGCAGCATCGGTCACCATGTGGCCGGCATCTGAAATTAATGCTAAAGAATTGGCAAAGTAAGCTGCTGCACCCTCCACACCCGAAAAACCCAGCGTCAAGACTAAGGCGATAAGTAATAAGTTTTGATTGGAAACTTCTTTGCTATGGGAATGCTTGGCATCGCCCCGCTTGTGAGCATGAAGTGAATGGTCTGCAGCACTCATAGAGATATCCCTAAAAGGAAATGGGGTCATTAAGACCCCATTATTTCATTAACTGAGAAAGTATTTAGAAACCAGACGTATCAATAGGGGCACCTGTTTTAGAGAGCACCTCCTCCTTGGTGACTCCTGGAGCGAGCTCAACCAACTTCAGACCTTTTGGTGTGATATCTAACACACATAAGTCGGTGATGATGCGACTAATTACGCCCACCCCCGTTAATGGCAAAGTGCATTTAGGCAGAATTTTGATCTCTTCCGTGCCATCTTTTTTCTTAGCGACATGCTCCATTAAGACCACTACATGTTTAACGCCCGCCACGAGATCCATGGCGCCCCCCATCCCCTTGACCATTTTTCCTGGGATCATCCAGTTGGCCAAGTCACCGAACTCACTCACTTGCATAGCGCCCAGAATGGCAATATTAATTTTGCCGCCACGAATCATTCCAAATGAATCCGCTGAAGAAAAAATAGATGAGCCAGGCAAAGTGGTAACCGTTTGCTTACCAGCATTAATTAAGTCCGGATCAAGCTGCGCTTCTGTTGGGAACGGGCCAATACCTAAAAGACCATTTTCAGATTGCAGCCAAACTTCCATCTCTTTTGGCACATGGTTCGCAACCAAAGTTGGCATACCAATACCCAAATTAACGTAGTCACCATCTTTTAACTCTTTAGCGGCTCGTGCCGCCATTTCATCTCTATTCCAAGGCATGTCGATCTTCCTAAATATTCTGTACTGTTAGCGCTGATTAAGCGGCGGATAAAGTGCGATGCTCAATACGCTTCTCGGGCGTTGCATTTAGCACTAGGCGATGAACATAGATACCGGGAGTATGAATCTCATTCGGATCGAGTTGACCGTTCTCAACAATTTCTTCAACCTCGGCAACTGTGATCTTCCCAGCCATCGCGACTACTGGGTTGAAGTTTCGAGCGGTATAGCGATAGATCAAGTTACCTGACTTATCGGCTTTCCACGCTTTTACTAATGAAATATCAGAAATAATGGAGCGTTCCATGATGTATCGCTCACCATCGAATTCTTTTTCCTCTTTACCTTCAGCAACCAAGGTACCAACACCCGTCTTGGTATAAAAAGCAGGGATTCCGCAACCGCCAGCCCGCAACTTTTCCGCGAGAGTGCCCTGTGGCGTAAATTCCAACTCCAACTCGCCTGCCAAATACTGACGCTCAAATTCTTTGTTCTCTCCCACATAAGAGGCGACCATTTTTTTTACCTGTCTTGAATTGAGCAACAAACCCAAGCCAATGCCATCAACTCCAGCATTATTAGCAATCGCCGTTAAATTTTGCGCGCCAAGGTCTTTTACCGCACCAATCAAGGCCTCTGGAATGCCACAAAGTCCAAAACCACCAACGGCCAACTTTTGGCCATCTTTCAAGATATCCCGTAGGGCATCAACTGCTGAGGGGTAAGTTTTATTCATACATTCGTCCTATTTATTGCCAAAGAGGGTAAAAAGCTAATCATAACGCTTTAGACACCAAAGCCCATTGGTGACAAATGCCAACTAAGTTTTTCCTACTTAGATCTAAACTAAGGGGAGTAATTGAGCCCCTAAACATGCTGGAATTGCTAAAAATTACGGAAAATTGCTTTAAGACCCTATTTTTGAGAATTGTCGGAGAAATTATATGAATGCCCAGGAATTGCTTGAACAGTTTGGCCCCAGAGAATCCATGGACTATGACCTTGTTATTGTCGGCGGTGGTCCCGCAGGTCTATCGGCGGCTATTAAAGCAAAACAGCTGGCCAATGAATCTGGCAAGGAAATAAGCGTCTGCGTTCTCGAAAAAGGGTCAGAAATTGGTGCACATATTCTGTCTGGCGCCGTCATGGATCCTAAAGCGCTCACAGAACTCTTTCCCAACTGGAAGGAATTAGGCGCCCCACTAGATACTGCAGTAACCCAAGATCAATTCCTTTTCTTGACTAAAGAAAGCGCATTTCAGGTTCCCAATTGGATGCTGCCTCACTGCTTCAAGAATGAAGGTAATTACATAGTGAGTTTAGCCAACGTCACACGCTGGCTAGGTCAGCAAGCGGAGAATCTTGGGGTGGAAATTTTTCCAGGCTTTCCCGCTGCAGAAATTCTTTACAACGAGCATGGCGCAGTCTGTGGCGTGATTACCGGAGCAATGGGTTTAGACAAAGAAGGCCAACCCACAGACCAGTTTCAGCTAGGCATGGAGTTACGCGCCAAATATACGCTCTTTGCTGAAGGTGCCCGAGGCCATTTAGGAAAACAATTGATCGCCAAGTTTGCTTTGGATAAAGATGCTGATCCTCAAAGTTATGGAATTGGCATCAAAGAGCTTTGGGAAGTTGAACCATCTAAGAGTAAGCCAGGCCTAGTCGTTCATACCGCCGGATGGCCTTTGGAGAGCGACACCTATGGTGGCTCATTCCTGTATCACTTGGGCGATAACAAAGTTGCAGTTGGTTTGGTTGTGGGTCTTTCTTATAAGAATCCTTATCTCTCTCCATTTGAAGAATTTCAACGCTACAAATTACATCCCAAAATCCGCGAGACATTCGAGGGTGGAAAGCGTATCGCCTATGGTGCACGCGCACTAACAGCCGGAGGTCTCAATAGCCTACCAAAAACGGTATTCCCAGGCGGTGCACTGATTGGCTGTGATGCTGGCTTCTTAAACGCCTCACGCATTAAGGGAAGTCATGCAGCAATCAAAACTGGCATGTTAGCCGCTGAGGCTGCTGTGGCTGCGCTGAACGAAAATCGTTCAGCCGATATATTGGCTGCGTATCCTAACGCATTTAAAAATAGCTGGCTGCATACTGAGTTAAACCAAGCGCGTAACTTCAAACCATGGATGTCAAAAGGTCTCTATATTGGCACCTTGATGGTTGGCTTAGAGCAAAAACTATTAGGCGGAAACATGCCATGGACAGTCCATTTAAAACATGCGGATCATGAATGCCTAGAACCAGCGGCGCAATATCAACCGATAGACTATCCAAAGCCTGACGGCAAGATCACATTTGATCGCCTCTCCTCAGTATTTATTTCTAATACTAATCACGCCGAGAATCAGCCCGTTCATTTAACGCTGAAGAACAATGCGGTTCCCGTCAACCTCAATCTCAAAACATATGCAGGTCCGGAGCAACGCTACTGCCCTGCTGGCGTTTATGAGTATGTCGAGAATGATGGTCAAGCACGCTTGCAAATCAACTCACAAAATTGCGTACATTGCAAAACTTGTGATATCAAAGATCCAAGTCAGAATATTGTTTGGGTTACACCAGAGGGTGGCGGCGGACCAAACTACGCTTCGATGTAAGCTCTTAAATTATCGAGTCGGGTAATGGCGAGGTCGTAGTTTTTGAATCGCCATACCCGCTAGACCGCAAGCCAAAGCTGACATGACAAATACATTTCGTGGTTGCGTAGCATCCCATAACCACCCCGCCACCAATCCACCAAGTGTGCCACCTAAACCATAGGATACGGTAGCCATCAAAGCTTGGCCACGGGCTTGTAGGGGTCCCGTAAACCAACGCTGCAATAATTTAGTCGCCGCGCTATGGTGAGCGCCAAATGTTCCTGCATGCATTAATTGGGCGATGATCAAAACCCAAGTGACCGGGAAGAATGCGATCAAGATGAATCGAAGCACCCCAATCCCAAATGCCGCCTGTAAGACTATCTCTGCATCCAAACGACTTAGCACTTTGCTCTGAAAGTAAAAGAAAATCACTTCAGCAAAGACCCCCAAAGCCCAAAACAAACCAATCTCGAACTTGTTATAACCAAGGTCCGCCAAATACAACGAGTAAAAAACATACAAGGCGGCATGAGCAAAGATCATAAAAAATCCCGACACCAAGAACCAACGCACATCGGGATTAAAGAGCACCACCAAAAGCTCGCCCTTTACCATCTTGCGACGCTCCATCTTGGGTTCGTACAACTTGAACGTAATTGCAGCCAAGGCAAATAGCACAACCGTGCCTACGATGGGGTAAAGCTCTATACCGCTACGCTGAAACAACTCTCCAGCAAAGAGAACCATTGCAATAAAACCAATGGAACCCCATAGACGCAAGCGACCATAACGCTTATCAAAAGAATTATCTTTAAAGAGTGCGTGCACGGTAGCGGACTCGCCCAAAGGCATCAGACTACTCAGAATCGTATGTAAGACAAACATCCAGACAAAGAAGGAAGCATAACTCTGCAGGAAAAAGATAAAAAGAAACACGATCGCTGCCAAGCATGCACATACGCGAATGATGCCAATACGATTTGATAGATAGTCTGATAACCACCCCCAAGAAAATGGGCCAACAATACGGGTAATTTGGAGCATTGACATTAAAACAGCAATCTCAATGACACTAAAGCCGCGATCTACAAAAAATAGACTGGCGTACGGGGAGACTAAGCCAACATAAGCGAAATATAAAAAGAAAAAGGACCCGAAGGCCCACCGCACTGAAGGTGTCATGTTCTTTTTCTTATTTTATCGATTGAAATTAATCAGATGCCGATCCTGGTCGTGCCGCTGGAATAGGCGGAACCGTATGCTTCACATCACCACATTGAGCGCGGTGACGCAAGGCGTGATCCATTAAAACCAAGGCCAACATAGCTTCAGCAATTGGTGTCGCCCGAATTCCTACACATGGGTCATGACGACCTTTGGTCTGAACGGTAATTGGCTTGCCATTCAGATCAACAGACTCTTTGGGGGTCATGATGCTAGAGGTAGGCTTAATAGCAATTGATACACGCAGATCTTGCCCACTACTAATTCCACCTAATGTGCCACCAGAATTATTAGTCGCAAAACCATCAGTAAAGAGCTCATCGCCATGCTCACTTCCGCGCTGCGCTACAGATTTAAAACCAGCACCAATTTCCACGCCCTTCACCGCATTGATACCCATCATCGCATGCGCAATATCGGCATCCAACTTATCAAATAAGGGCTCACCTAAACCAATGGGTACGTTGCGAGCGCGTACCTCAATCTTTGCTCCACAGGAGTCCCCTGCCTTGCGCAGCTCATCCATGTAGGTTTCAAGTTGAGGAACGATATCCAGATTAGCAGCAAAGAAAGGATTGCTTTCAATCAATGCCGCATCTTTAAATGGAATCTCGATCTCGCCAAGCTGGCTCATATAGCCATAAAACTCAGTACCGTATTGTTCACGCAACCACTTCTTCGCAATCGCTGCTGCAGCAACAACAGGAGCAGTTAAGCGCGCAGATGAACGACCGCCACCACGGGGATCACGCAAACCATATTTGTAGTGATAAGCGTAATCTGCATGACCGGGTCTAAAAGTTTGCAAAATATTGCCGTAGTCTTGGCTGCGTTGATCTGTATTGCGAATCAGCAAGCCAATCGGAGCACCCGTAGTTTTACCTTCGTAAACGCCGGACAAAATTTCGACTTTGTCTGCTTCTTGGCGCTGCGTTACATGGCGCGATGTGCCGGGCTTACGTCGATCTAAATCGATCTGCAAATCCGCCTCATTTAATGACATCCCGGGAGGACAGCCATCGACGACAGCACCAATTGCGGGACCATGAGATTCACCAAAAGTGGTGACAGTAAAGAGAAGGCCTAAAGTATTTCCTGACATAACGACATTATGTCATCTGTCAGGGGTATTAGGCCAGTACAGGCCTTGTCAGCTTGTTTTGACTAGCTTGCAGCCTTTTCCTCGCCCTCAGGCCAGTCACGAATATAGGCCTTAAGCATGGTGTTTTCAAAATCTTGCGCCTCAACAACCGATTTGGCGACGTCGTAGAACGAGATAACGCCCATCAACATCTTTTGGTCCATGACGGGCAGGTAGCGGGCGTGATCAACCAACATCATGCGCCTCACCTCATCAATTTCCGTTTCCATATTGCAAGTCAGGGGCTTAGCATTCATGACAGAGTTAACTTTCAAGTCATCGAGCTTGCCATGGTGTTTTGCTAGTGCGGCGATCACCTCTCGGAAGGTCAGAATACCCACCAGCTTTTCATAGTCCATAACAACCAATGAGCCAATATCATGTTCGCTCATTACCAAGACAGCAGTTTGCAGCGCTGTCTCTGGCGCCACCGTAAATAGTGTGCTGCCCTTCACGCGCAATATGTCACGAACTTTCATTGGGTCTCCAACAATGGTTTTCTTATTGGAACAATATATTCTTAAGCATGGGCAGAATCAAGGGTCAAATACAGTATTTCAGTAACGAATAACCCTGATTACCCCACTACGAATACTTGGAAGATTGGCGACAAGTACAGCGCCAGCTAGGGTAATCCACCAGGTTAGATAAATCCAAATCAGCGCTAAAGGGAAGATGGCGAAAGCACCATAAACGGTCTTATAAAAGGCAACGTGCGTCAAAAAGAATGCAAAACCAAACTTCATAAGCTCAAAAGTCATGGCCGCAAAGAAAGCGCCAGTAAACGCATCACTCCATTGAATTTGGGCATAAGGCAGGATTTTGTAAGCGACCGTGAATACCGATATCGCCAACAGCACCGGCAAAACTGTAGCAACAAGGCTCAAACCAAAGCTCAGTGATTCAGTCCAACCTTCTGCTGCACTTAATAAGAGACCGCTCAAATAAGTACCAATACCCAGCAAAATGGGGCCCAAAATCGTAGCCGCAGAATAAATAGCAATCTTTTTCACAACTGGACGACTTTTGCTCACTCGAAAGATTTGATTGAAGGCGCTCTCAATCACCGCCATAGTCATGATGGTGGTGATCACCAGCCCAATCAAACCGATCAATGTGAGCCCTTTGGCTTGAGAGGAAAATTGATCGAGGTAATTAAAAACTTGTTGATTAAGACCGCCAGGCATATACGTATCCAATAGCCAAGCCTGAATCGCATACTTGATACGGATCACGCTCGGAAGGTAACCAATCAAAATAGAGGCAACGGTCAACATGGGAACTAAAGACAAGGTCGTCGTAAAAGCTAAGCTTGCCGCCACCTGCTTCAGATTTTGGCCGCGATTACTCTCCCAGATCTCTTTCCCAAGAGAGAGCCATAATTGAGGATTACGAATGAGACGCATCGCCGTATCATAAAAGATAAGAGAAGAATATGAGCCACGCAGATATATTAGTTTTGTACTACTCCCGCCACGGCGCTACTAAAGAGCTAGCTCGTCTCATCGCGGAAGGGATTGAAAGCGTGCCTGGTGCCAATGCCAGACTGCGTACGGTTCCACCCATATCCACCGTATGCGAGGCAACTGAACCAGCCGTGCCATCAGAGGGCGCCCCCTACGTTGAATATGCAGATCTCAAAGAATGTATTGGTTTGGCCCTTGGATCACCAACCCGTTTTGGCAATATGGCCGCCCCCATGAAATATTTTTGGGATGGTAGCTCTGGTGAATGGTTGAATGGCGCCCTGATTGGCAAACCTGCGTGCGTCTTTACCAGCACTGGCAGTCTTCACGGAGGCCAAGAAAGCACCCTGCTAACAATGATGATTCCACTGCTTCACCATGGCATGATGATTCTCGGACTCCCTTACAGCGAAGCAGATCTCATGAGCACTGCCACCGGCGGAAGCCCTTATGGACCAACTCACCTAGCCCATGCTGACGGTCGCGCACCGATTAGCGCAGAAGAACAGAGACTAGCCATAGCGCAAGGCAAACGGCTTGCGCAAGTAGCCTTGAAACTGAATCAGGAGTAATCCATGCTGAAAGACTGGCGCAACAAAAATCCGTACCAGCTCATTGCCACAGCGGCCTTTGTCGACCTCTTTATACTTTGTATCGCCTGGGAATGGTTTCTGTCCCCTCTTCGTCCAGGTGGATCTTGGCTCATCCTCAAAGGCGTTCCATTGCTATTTGCCATCCCTGGCCTCTGGAAAGGCAAGGTCTACACTATGCAGTGGGCCTCCATGCTAATCCTGCTCTACATCACAGAAGGCTTGGTCCGAATCCTCGAAACTGGGACTAATTTCTGGTTAGCCGCACTGGAAACGGCGCTTGGCACCCTCGCCTTTGTCTGTCTGCTTATCTACCTCAAACCGATTAAAGCCCGGGCGAAAGCTGAAAAAAAGGAGCTTGAGCAAGGCAAAAACGCTGAAAATAGGCCCTGAAAACGCTATTTTTTGAAAAAAATGAAATTTATATAAAAAATTTGCTACTTTTTGTCATCTCCGCGTCTTTATCGGGCGTTATATGGCCATGGAGGTGACAAATATGTCAACAAGACTCAAACGTTGGGCTCGTGCAATTCAACAGATCGATCTTTCAAAAAGGGCGGATCCTGAGGTAGCCATTGGCTACTTAGATAGCAAATACCGTGATATCGCATGGCGCTACATCCGTATTTTAGGCTTTGAGCGTACCATCAGTTTTATGGCTAGCAACAACTTCCACCCGGAATAAGCCTAGAACCCCCAAGACTCACCAAAATAACCCCAGTCTATTGATTTAGCTGGGGTTTTGTATTTCTGGGGTCCTAAAAACCCAAAACGCGAGCAACAACAGCGCCAGCATGGCGCAAGAGCCAGAAAATAAGAAAGCAGATTGCGGATTGTAGGATTCATATAGCCATCCAAATATCAGGGATGCGGGCAACAGCATCACACCATTGACCAAGTTAAACCATCCAAAGGCAGTGCCAGCCATTCCCTTTGGTGCCAAGTCTGCGACGAGCGCTTTTTCTACTCCCTCAGTGGCTGCCTTAAATAAACCGTAGAGCCCAAAGAGGATAAATAGCACCCCAATTGAAATCCCCGAAAAACTCATAGCGACGTAAAAAAATGCAAATGCACACCATGCAATCAAGATGAAATGTTTACGCCCAAATCTGTCAGATAACGCCGATAGCGGTGTTCCACAAACTGAGGTAATCAAAGAAATGGCGGCCCACATCAGAGGGATCTGCTCTTGGGGCACGCCAAGCTCTCGTGCTCTTAAGAGCAAAAACATATCCGATGAGTTGGCCAGAGCAAAAATTCCAGCGGCCAAAATATAGCGCTTGAACGGAGAGGACAAACCCTCAAGCGACCAAGAGAATGGCTGGACTAACTGCCGCTCTTGAGGTGGCTCCTGAAGGCATAACGCTAAACCAACCGTTATCAATCCAGGAATAATAGCCCATAGAAAAATATCTTTTAAGGGAATATCAATAGACAGCAAGAAAGCCGCTAGGAGTGGGCCAAGTACTGCGCCCGCGTTATCCATAGAGCGATGCAAGCCATAAGTAATGCCGCGCTGATTTGGAGCAACGCTCTCCGCTAATAAGGCATCCCGCGGGGAGCTTCTCAAGCCTTTTCCAAGACGATCAGTAAAGCGAATGCATAAAATCCATGCCCAAGAATTGGCAATTGCGATGAGCGGTCTTCCAATCCCAGCCAAAAGGTAGCCAATCACAATCCAGGGTTTCGTTTTTTTGGTTCGATCCACGATCACACCGGAAACCAATTTAAAAATACTGGAAGTTGCCTCAGCAACCCCTTCAATCAATCCCAAGGCCTTTGGGCCTGTCATGAGAACTGTTGACAGATAGAGCGGCATTAGTGGGTACAGCATTTCGCTCGCAGAATCATTCACAAAGCTAATCAGACCAATTAACCATACCGTCCGTGGCAAAGAAAATAATGTTTTGAACATACCAGTCAATTTAGCATCAAAGATTGCCGTAATAAATATATGTCTATAACTGTCACAATCGCTTGAAAGTGTCCGCAATAAAACGTAGGATCAAATGATGCTAGTAGCCATATATCAATTCACTAGCAAATCAATTTTATTTATAGGAATACATCATGAGTCAAAAGAAACTAGTAAAGCAACTGCTAAAAAAGTTAGACAAGTTGGAAGCGGAAAGAGAAAAGCTGATTGATAAGCTGGCAAAGGCTTTAGATAAATTAGAGAAAAAAGCACCCGCCAAGAAAGCTCCAGCCAAAAAAGCGGCTACCAAGAGAGTAGTAGCGAAGAAGGCTCCAGCCAAAAAAGTAGCAGCTAAAAAAACACCCGCCAAAAAAGTAGTTACAAAGAAAGCTGTCGCCAAAAAGGCGCCTGCCAAGAAAGCATCCATCCCTTCTGCTAATACCTAATTCATCATTCGCTCCGCCTTATGACTAAAACCAAAAAATCGGAAATTCATTACGAGGCAGAGTTGCATTTGCTGCAAATTGAATTAGTAAAGCTACAACATCAAATTATCGATCAAGGCTATCGCCTCCTGGTTATTCTAGAGGGTCGTGATACTGCAGGCAAAGATGGCACGATCAAATGTATTACCGAACATTTGAGCCCAAGAGACACCAGGGTAGTTGCTTTAAATAAACCCTCTCCTCGTGAAGAAGGTGAATGGTATTTTCAGCGCTATGTTGCCGAATTGCCTACCGCCGGTGAATGCGTGCTTTTCAATCGTAGTTGGTATAACCGCGCCGGCGTAGAAAAGGTCATGGACTTTTGTACTGATGCGCAATACAAGCAGTTTATGGACACAGTCAATGATTTCGAATCATTGCTCGTAGGATCCAATATCCAGGTCATTAAATACTACTTAGATATTTCAAAAGCAGAACAAGCAGTGCGTCTTGCTGACAGAGCCAAGGATCCATTAAAGCAATGGAAAATCAGTCCAATTGATCAACAGGCGCAAAAGAAATGGGATGCATACTCGCAGGCGCGAGATGCCATGCTCAAGAAGACCAGCACTAAAGATGCCCCTTGGGTCGTGATCAGCGCTAACGACAAGAAGCTAGCGCACCTCAATCTGATCCGTGATTTACTCTCTCGAGTGGACTACCCAGGAAAAGACAAGTCGATTCTGAAAATTGATCCAGAAATTGTCTTAACCTGGCCAGCAGACTCCAAGAAACTACCTAAGCTAGCAAAATAAATTAGCGGGCTGCCATTGTCTGTATTTCAGCGACAGTGACATAGCCCTTATTTTGCGCATCAATCTTACTAAAGTGGTCATAGATTCGAGGCATGCAACCCTTAGCCTCATCCAGCGTTAACTTGCCATCTTTATTCGTATCGCATTTTGCGAAACGCTCTGATATCTCTTTATTGCGAGATGCATCATCAGCCATCGAATACAGCGGTGCTAGTAGCATTGCTGCCACAGCAATACGAATAAGATTTTTTAAAGTTAGCTGACAGGACATCATTATCTCGACGCAGTTGCTCTTGGATCTGCAGAAGTTTCCATCGCAACGCGTACGACTTTTTTAGCCATTGCGACAAATGATTCAGCTGAGCCACCCGCAGTTCTAAAAGACTCGCCCTGAACGGTTACTAAACCTTCGCCCAGCAAATCCTTAGTTTGGCTATCAGTGATCTTGCTCTCAACCAACATTGCTGGAGTCTTCGAGTTCACACCGCCTGCATAAGCGGCAGCATTTAAAGCCAAGCCAATTGGCGTGAAATTCCAAGGCTGCAGACTGTCTGAAGAGCTCTCCGCCCCAGTGATACCAACAGAAATACGCGCCACTCCAGGACCAGGCTGCGTAACGATCTTAATATTGCCACGTGCATTGACCGCCTCGACCATAGACTCTTGTAAAGCAGCTCTAGCCTTGTTAATGACTTCAGGCGTAATTTCCTTGGTGGCATTTTGATTCAAATAGATTGGATCCAAAATAACTGCCGTATAGGAGCCTGGATTAACTCCTGCTTTACGGTATCTCCAAATACGCGTATCGGACTCACTAGTTGCCGTTGGCACCAAAACTGAATAGTTGGGCAAAAAACCAGATTTAGGCATAGGCTGACTAGCCAATTTTGGTGTATTGCTACACGCCGACAATAAAGCGACTACAGAAATTGTGGTGATTAAAGCGCCTAATTTATTCATTTAAGTTCCATTGAGAGTGATTGGTGGGGCATTAGCCCTTGAGCTAGTTCTGGATATCATAACCCTTAATCGGAGAGTATCCAGATTATGGCTTTAGCAGAGCTTTCCAACGCGCTCCTCTAGGAGACTCCATGCGTGATCGCCAACTTCATTCTTCCATTTCTGATAGAAGCTACCTCCCAAATGCTGACGAAAAGTGGATGTATCCGCCTCATTAATAATCATCCCCTTCTCTCGTAGCATTTCAGATAGATTGTGATTTAGATTGATCGTATATTCGCGCTGCTTGTCGACATATGTCTTCACATTCTTGAGAATAATTTCCTGAATTTCAAGAGGCATGCTCTCCCAAAAACTTAAGCTGCCAATAATGTTAAAGCCTGACCACATGTGAGATGTCTTTGAAATGTACTTAGTCACTTCATATAACTTCAGTGATTCGATAATTGCGAGAGGATTCTCCTGCGCCTCTAAGCTTCCATTCTTCAATGATTCATATAACTCCAAAACAAATAGCTGTACAGGGCGAGCCCCAAAAGCCTTAAATGTATCTTCAAATACTTCACCTTCTGGAATGCGAATAGTTAAGCCCTCCAGATCTTCTGCATTAAAAATGGGACGATTATTGGTAACAATGTGGCGAAATCCATTCTCCATGAGTCCAGATGGGAACAAATAGATACCCTTTGAACGAAGTTCATTGCGAAGAAAATCCCCAAGTGCTCCATCCATTGATGCATAAACATCCTCACTACTTCTAAATATAAAAGGCAGGCTTTGTATATTCATCGCAGGAACTAAGGGACCCAAAATACTTCCCATCAACGCATAAAATTGAATCTGTCCATCAATGAGTTGATCAACCACCTCTAGATGAGCCAGCTTGGTGCCACCGTTATCGGCAAGAACCTCAATATCAACCAAGCCATCCGTTTGCTCTCTAACTGCATTCCATAGATCTACCAAAAAGGGATGCACATGGCTTTTCTCGGGTTGGTAATGGAACTGACGCCCCTTCCATTTGGCTCTAGAATTAATCACCGCTGATACCTGCCTCTTTAATTACCCTACCCATACGCTGATAATCGGCTGCCATAAACGCACTCATTTGAGAGGCGCTCATGGGATATGGATCAATGCCATTGTCACCAAGCTTCTTGATAATCTCAGGCATCGCAAGGGTTTTTAATATCTCACCAGAAAGTTTGGCAACAATCTCGTCAGAAAGACCAGCCGGTCCGATAATGCCAACCCAGGAAGCATAGCTATATCCCGGCACACCTGATTCACCAACTGTTGGAATATCACTCATGATTGGCGTTCGTTGAGATCCTGCGATTGCTATCGGGCGTAATTTTCCCGACTTGATTAAAGGCAACACCGTACCAATCGCATTGAACATCACCTGCACTTCGCCGCCAGCAACGCCAACTGCTGCCTGACTAGCCCCTTTATATGGCACATGGGTAAATTTAATTCCCGCCATAGATTCAAACATAGACATCGCAATATGCTGTGGGCTACCCACACCTCCAGAAGCATATTCAATTTTCCCGGGATTGGCTTTAGCGTAATCAATAATATCTTTGACTGTTTTAAATGGTGAGTCTGCATTGACAACAAGAACTGTTGGAAGTACTGCAACCATCCCTATAGGCTTAAAGCTTTTTAAAGGGTTGTAAGGTACTTTTCTTAATTGGGGAAGAACACTCAGAATGGCATTGTTGCAACCACAAAATACATATCCATTTGGACTTGCGTTAGCAACCTTTTCAGCGCCAATTGCTCCAGATGCGCCAGTTTGATTGTCAATCAGAATCGATTGTCCTAACGACTTACTAATTTGTTCAGAAACAATTCGCAAGGCGACGTCTGATGCACTCCCTACCGCCAATGGCGTAACAAAAGTCAGTGAACTATTTGGCCACAGTTGGGCGTAAGAGAAATTTGATAACGATAGTAAACAACCTACGAAAGTTAGCGTCTTGAATGCCGATAAGATTCTCACATCAATCTCCTATATTGATAGACTTTCACTAAAGCATAATCCTGCCGCCGTTGGTGTCTAAGGCGACGCCAGTAACAAAAGCTGCTCCATCTGAGGCCAAATACAACATTGCCGAAACATGATCATCAGTCGTTGCTAGTCTACCTAAGGGCACCTGTGAAGCGATGCGAGCAATATCTTCAGGAGTCCTCAGGGCTGCTACTCTAGGCGTTAGAGTTGTTAATGGTGCAATAGTATTTGCAGTAATTCCATAAGGCCCTAGCTCATAAGCCAAAAACCGGGTTAACTGAGTGACACCCGCTTTAGCCGATCCATAGGCTGGTGACGAGGCGGCGTGAACCGTTCGTCCAGATATTGAGGTGACGTTAATAATGCGTCCGGCTTTAGACTTCTTTAACCTAGGAATTGCTGCTTGGCAGCAAAGAAATACAGCTCTGAGATTGAGAGAGATGGTGTTATCCCACTCTTCAAGATCCATTTTCTCTACAGTGAGTAGCTTCTTGTAGCCACCAGCACAGTTTATAAAAATATCGAGGCCAGTTCCAGCATGATCAATGGCACTAAACGCCTCTAAAACGGATTGTGGATTCGTGATATCAACTTGGATTGGGTAGGCCCGATCACCCAACTCGGCTGCGATCTTCTCGACTCCCTTGTAATCGAGATCCAAAAGAAATACGTAGGCGCCTTGCGCATAAAAAGATCTTACTGCCGCCTCACCTATGCCTGAAGCGGCACCAGTAATTGCAACAGCGCGACCCATCATCTCCGGATAAGTTGCCATAAGATAAATCCCGACATTGTCATAAAGTGATTAATATACCGATAGATGACTTACATCTTCTGATGACATCATAAGGTGTACTGTAAATATTTGATAGAGTGATCAATGTAGTGCTTTTTAGTCTAAGTGAATTAATATATTTTCCAATGTATTTGTCCTAAATTTTTCTCAATAATTTGAGGTGTGCACAATGTTTAAAAAACTACTCGCTGTCGCGTTGATATTGCCAGCCTTATTTGTTTCAAATGTATATGCAGAAGATCCGTATCCAAACAGACCCATTACTTTGATAGTGCCAAATCCACCTGGTGGATCATCTGATGCTAATGCCAGAATCTTGGCTGATGCGTTAACCAAAATCCTCAAGCAACCAGTCGTTGTGAACTTTAAGCCGGGCGTTGGCGGACAAATTGGGAATGCATTTGTCGCGAATGCAAAACCCGACGGCTACACCTTGCTCATGGGGCTTTCTTCAATCATGGTGTCTCCAGATGCTGAGCGCGCTCAGGGAAAACCATCGCTATATGAAGTAAACCAACTCACTCCGATTGCCATGATCTCTAATGATCCGATGGTGATGTTAGTTAAAACCGATGCGCCTTGGAAAAACTTAAATGATTTGATGAAGGCGGCAAAGGAAAAACCGAATGCACTCACCTATTCATCTTCGGGTAATTTTGGCCCCATTCATCTTTCAGTTGAGATGCTAGCCCATGCTGCTGGCGCTAAGTTTTTGCAAGTACCTTTTGGGGGCGGAGGTCCTTCAATGCTTGCCTTATTAGGCGGACAAGTTGATATGACTACAGCCATTCCTTCGGTGGCTATACCTCAAATCGAGTCCGGAAAAGTTCGTCCAATTGCAGTATCTGGTCCAAAGCGTATTAAGTTGTTACCTAACGTCCCTTCTTATCGCGAGTCTGGGTTTGATGCTGAATACAATATTTGGAATGGATTATTTGTGCCAACTGGTACGCCACCTGCAGTTATCGATACCCTTAATAAGGCAATTAAAGAAGCCGTGCAATCTGGTCAGATCGAAACTGCGATGAATCAACGAGGCATGATTTTTGACTATAGAGATACAAATGATTTCAAGAAATTTGCTCAAGAAGATGGCGATCGCATGGTCAAGGTGATCAAGGCAATGCCTAAGCAGTAATAAGAAAGTAATTAACGGGAGACTGGGCAGCTCAGAGTTTGGCCTGCCCAGCACGATTCGAACGTGCGACCTACGCCTTAGAAGGGCGTTGCTCTATCCAGCTGAGCTATAGGCAGTTTGTACTGGGACTAAAAATCGTAAAACTGAGAGAAAGTGGTCGGAGTACAAGGATTCGAACCTTGGACCCCCTGCTCCCAAAGCAGGTGCGCTACCAGGCTGCGCTACACTCCGACGGAATCGATATTCTACACCGAGATGGCCCAGTGGGGCAAATCCTGTAAGATTCGGGGCATGGGCGCCTTATTTTCAAGCAAATATCGGAAGCAATTCAGGGGATTTATTGCCCTGAGTCTTCTCTTGGTCTGCCTGCTTGGCACACACTGGATCGGGCTTACCCATGGCATTGCCCACTCGGGATTGAGTGGCCAAAGCCTTGAGCTGAGCTCCTCTGATCAAAGTGTAGGCAATGGGCATGGCTCATCAAGCTGCCATCTATTTGACGCCCTCACCTTGGCAAGTTTCATTAGCCCAAGCAATTACTTTGAAATTAATCAAACCGTATTTAGCAAAGCAATTTCTGTTGCAAGCACATTTAAGCCAGCGCTGACTGATGCTGGGCCTTATCAATCTCGAGCCCCACCAGCTTTTCACATCTAATCTCTTGAGTTGCCAAACCTTAGTTTGGCTTTCTGATTAATCCATCAAAGATGGGTGCATTGCTGGGAATTGAAATTGAATACGCTTTACCAAAACAAACCATATACAAGGCAAAAACTCCTCTGCCTTCTGTTGTCTAGCTTGGCAAGCAGTATTGCCATGGCACAAAATCAAGCTTCGCTTGAAATTACCGCAACTGGGTCGCAAGAAGCCGTCCAAAGTATTTTGACACCAACTAAAGTGCTTCAAGGTGATGAGCTCTTAAATAAACTCGGCACCACTATAGGGGCAACACTTGCTAATGAGCTCGGAGTATCGGCCACTGGTTATGGCGCAGGATCTTCTCGACCCGTCATTCGAGGACTTGAAGGTTCACGTGTACAGATTTTGCAAAATGGCCTGTCAGTGGGCGACGTCTCTAACATCTCCCAAGATCATGCTGTTGGTAACAATATGCAAAATGCGCACCAAGTAGAAATCTTGCGCGGTGCGGCAGCCCTACTATATGGGTCCGGATCAAGCGGTGGTTTGGTAAACGTAGTGAATGACCGCATATTAACCAACCTACCAGATCGCCCAACGGGTGCCATTAACACGAGTTATGAAACTGTTAACAATGGCAGAGCCGGATCTCTTGAATTAGATGGCGGATTTGGCTCTGTAGCGGTTCATATAGATACTGCAATTAACAATGCTAATAACTATCGCATTCCCGGCAACTCTACACAATCACAAGGTGAACCCGTAGGTGGATGGACCGTGCCGCCAGAAGGTAATGGTGGAAATAACTACAGCGGTAAGTTGCCCAACTCCTTTAGCAATCAAAATAATTTAGGGCTTGGCGTTTCCCATATTGGTGAATCTGGTTACACAGGCATATCGCTTGAACGCCTTAATAATAATTACGGGATACCCACACCTGAAGGCGGATTCATTAATCAATCACAGAACCGCTACGATTTACAACATCAAACACGCGACCCTTTTGAAGGGTTCTCTTCATTCAAATTTAGCGCTGCAAACTCTAACTACAACCATACTGAATTCACTAACGCTGGAGTAGCCGCAGCAGTATGGAAGAATATTGCAAATGAAGCGCGCTTTGAGTTAGCTCACAACCCTATTGCCGGCTGGAAAGGAACTTTCGGCGCACAGGTGTCAGCGGCATCGCTTAATGCGACTGAAGCAGGCACTGGCAACTTTGCAATCGTTCCTCCAACAAAAACGAACTCCAACGCCCTCTTTTGGATCGAGGAAGGCAGATGGAACTCCCTTCAAGGAAATCTGGGTCTGCGCTACAACAATGTTGCTCAAAACCCCAATTTAGGAACTACTTTAGAGCCACAACCCACTGTTGATCCTAACGGAGTTACGCCGGGTATTACCTTACAGAATCGCTCATTCAATCTCATGTCTTACTCTGCAGGCGGCCTATGGAACTTTATGCAAGGTCATGGTGCCGGAGTAGCGTATACCGTTTCACAACGCGCTCCTAGCGCTCAGGAACTCTACTCATATGGCGCGCACGAATCAACAGCGACATTTGATATAGGCAACCCGAATCTCACTAAAGAAACTTCACACAATATAGAATTCAATATTCAAAGAACTAGTGGCTTGGTCCGAGGTAAGGCTAGTATTTATGCCAATCGCTTCAATAACTATATATATGGCTATTATACGGGTAGCGCGATCGCTGGCGGTGAAGCAAATGGCTTTAACGTCGTAACTGCTCAACAGGCAGCAGCAACCATCAAGGGTATTGAAGGTGAGCTGACTTATAACTGGAATCAAGCTGGTTTAGGTGGACGAATCTTCGGGGATGCCTCCCAGGGTACATTTGATGCAGGCGGAAATCTACCATTACAACCCGCACCTCGCCTCGGCGCAGAACTGGCGCATCAAAAGAATGGCTGGCTGGCTAATGCAACGTATATCTATAGCTACCAGCAAAATCGCTTGGCGAGCTGGGAACAAGGTCCTGCTCCAGCATATAACCTGTTAAATGCGGGAATCTCTTATACCGAGAGAATCAAGGATGTGAATTGGACTGTGTTCATGAACTTGAAGAACTTACTCAATGAGCAAATTCGCTATGCCAGCACGCCAATGGCGGTTCGGCTCTATGCGCCACAACCGGGCAGAAGCCTCATGGTCGGACTCAGAGGAGCCTTCTAATTAATAGACCTCAGGAACATACATTTCACGTGGTACGGGGCCTCTTAAATAATCAGGGTTGTGAACACGCTCAGGCAAAGTAATGACAGGGTGATCTATCTCTTTATAGGGGATTTGATTCAATAAATGCGAGATACAGTTAAGACGTGCTTTTTTCTTGTCATTAGCTGCCACCACCCACCATGGCGCCTCTGGAATATTAGTGCGCTCGAGCATAGTCTCCTTGGCCTTGGTGTAATCCTCCCAAAGACGACGAGCATCCAAATCCATTGGACTGAGCTTCCATTGTTTTAATGGATCATGAATGCGCATCATGAAGCGGTTGTACTGCTCATCATCAGAAATAGAAAACCAGTACTTAATGAGGATAATTCCGGAGCGGATGATCATACGTTCAAATTCCGGGACTGTGCGCAAAAACTCCTCATACTCATCGTCAGTACAAAATCCCATCACCTTTTCGACACCAGCGCGGTTATACCAACTTCTATCGAAGAGAACAATTTCACCGCCTGCAGGTAAATTTGCAACGTAACGCTGAAAATACCATTGAGTCTTTTCACGCTCACTCGGCGCCGTTAAGGCAACCACTTTACATACGCGTGGATTTAATCGCTGAGTAATACGCTTAATCGCCCCACCCTTACCAGCGGAATCACGGCCCTCAAATAAGACAGCCACCTTGAGTTTATTTTCAACCACCCAATCTTGAAGCTTTACCAACTCACCCTGTAGACGAAACAACTCCTTGAAATACACCTGACGTGGAATGGCTGAGCCGCTGCTACCATCCTGAGAAAGACGATCATCATCGAGCTCCATTTCAAGCTCTTCATCCATACTATCTAGGATTTCTTCTTGGGCCCGTTGATACCACTCGGCCATCTCATTATGTTTTGACATCATTTCTTCCTCTGAGGCATAACTACTTTGTATCCTAAGGATATGACACTTTTGTTACAAATAGAATCAAATTGCCTTAGCGATAAGCTCTTGGCAGCGCAAAGCAAGCCGCTTTCGATCGTCGCCCGCAGCATGCAGTGCCTGCTTAATTGGTGGTAGCACGATAATTTTTGCCTGAATATGACGATTTTTAAGGATATTGGACATCGACTCCAGCAAACCCATATCCCCAATAAAGGCGGCTACATTCGTTCTCTCCCCGGTTGATCTTAGGTAATACTGGATTGCCATCGGCAACACAGGCGTTTGAGAGCCAACCACTGCCTGAAATAGGTTTGACCTAAAAGGCAAAACTGTCTCGCCAGCTGTAGATGTGCCTTCGGGAAAAATACAAATAGACTCCGAATTTAAAACATCAGCCATTTGACCAACCACCTGCCTCGCATGCCTAGAACTATCTCGGCGGATAAAAACAGTTCCTAATTGTTTGGCCATCCAACCAAAAATTGGCCAAGATTCAACCTCCGACTTTGCGACAAACCGAACTGGCCTAAACGCATTAATTACATGAATGTCTAACCAAGAGATGTGGTTAGAGGTCAGCAAGTATGGTGTAGAGGGTATTAACTCAGATCGCTCTACTTTCAGCTGAATATTAAATATGTTCAGAAGGCGCTGAGACCATTTTTGAATTTTTTCATTTTTTTGTTTGCGGTCTAAAAATGGAAATAAAAATGACAACGTACAAATACCGCAAATGACATGAAACCCAATAGACGCCCATAGCCAGCAACGCAATAATTTTGGCGTTGGCTTTATCTCTAAATTGGAATGAATACTTTTCATGGGTAAGCAACAATATAAATCAAGTCATCAAACTGACTTCAAACTGTCATGAGACTTACATGATGAGGAGGCTTAATGTGTACTCATGATGCATTACAGAGCTATCTGGATTTCAGATGTACACCTAGGAACATCAGGGTGTCAGGCGAACTACCTTCTGGATTTCTTAAAACACAATGAAGCTGACCAGCTCTACCTGGTGGGAGATATTATCGATGGATGGAAGCTGAAGCGGTCCTTCTATTGGCCACAAGCGCATAACGATGTTGTTCAAAAGTTGCTTCGTAAGGCGCGCAAAGGTGCGGAAGTGATTTACGTTCCCGGCAATCATGATGAAAGCGCACGTCAGTTCTTTGGCATGTCATTTGGCGATATCAAGGTAGTAGAGGAAGTCATTCACACCACCCTAGATGGTCGTAAGCTCTGGGTCACCCACGGAGACCTATTTGATAGCGTAATGCAATACGCCAAGTGGCTCGCCTATGTAGGCGACTCCATGTACTCGCTGATTCTATACATCAATCGATACTTCAATATGATTAGAGTCAAGATGGGCTTACAGTATTGGTCGCTCTCGCAATACCTAAAGCACCAAGTAAAAAATGCCGTGAGTTATATCGCGGACTTTGAACACATCATGGCAAGAGAGGCACGCTTGCGCGGTTGTGATGGGGTCGTATGTGGTCACATCCATAAAGCAGAAATCCGTGAGATTGACGGACTGCTTTATTGCAATGATGGCGATTGGGTTGAAAGCCTCTCTGCATTAGTTGAAACCACAAGTGGCGAACTCAAAATTATTTACTGGACACACATTCAGGGTGATCCAGTACAAGCTCCTGAAATAACCTTTCAACCCGCGATCGACCCACTGATTAAAGAGGCTACCGTATGAAAATTATGATCATCACTGATGCATGGGATCCACAAGTTAATGGCGTTGTGAGAACGCTTAAACAGACCCGTACTGAATTAATCACCATGGGTCATGAAGTAGAAATGATTACCCCCAGTGGATTTAGATCCATTCCATGCCCAACCTACCCAGATATCGCACTTTCGCTTTTCCCTGGCAAGGAAGTTGCGCGGCGCATTAAAGAGTTTGCTCCAGACGCAATGCATATTGCCACCGAAGGTCCATTGGGCCTATCAGCACGCTCTTATGCCGTAAAAAATAAGCTCCCCTTCTCCACCGCTTATCACACACGCTTTCCGGAGTATGTTAAAGCGCGTACCAGCATCCCGCTGGCCCTAACTTATGCATTCATTCGCTGGTTTCATAAGCCCTCTATGGCGGTAATGGCTCCAACTATTGTGGTTAAAGATGATCTTGAGAGGTATGGGCTATCTAACATTGTTTTGTGGTCTCGCGGGGTCGATTTAGAGATCTTTAAAATGCAAGACTCAAAAGTACTAAACACAGCTCATCCAATCTTCTTATATGTTGGTCGTGTTGCTGTTGAGAAAAACATCAACGCCTTCTTGGAAATTGATCTTCCCGGCTCAAAATGGGTGGTTGGGGATGGTCCGGCAATGGCTGGCATTAAAGAAAAATATCCTGATATTAACTATCTAGGCGTTCTTCAACAGCACGAATTAGCCAAAGTCTACGCGGCGGCAGATGTATTTGTATTCCCAAGCAAAACAGATACTTTTGGACTGGTGTTGCTAGAGGCCATGGCGTGTGGAACTCCGGTAGCAGCCTACCCAGTAACAGGACCAATCGACGTACTAGGAAACTCAGCTGCTGGGGCGATGCATGAAGATTTACGCGAAGCCTGTTTGCAGGCCCTCAAAATTCCTCGTGAAGCAGCTAGAGCACATGCAGAGAAATTCTCCTGGAGAGCTGCTTCTGAACAATTTGCGAATCATCTAAAGCCCGTACCATCGCCTGAAGTGCACATTACCGCACTCGCGTAAGGTTGATCTTGAATACTCCATATCATATTGATCAAAATCCCCATAAGGGCAATCGAGGACTCATCCGCGCTTGGTATGCCGCTAAAAATTCCTGGTGCGGAATTGTGTACGCATTCAAAGAAGAAAGCGCCTTTAGACAGGAGCTCACCCTTCTGATTTTACTAACCCCAATCGCCCTATTTCTTCCCATTAGCCCATTAAAGAAATGTGCCCTCATCATTTCTCTCATCTTAGTATTGGTTGTGGAACTTCTGAACTCTAGCGTAGAGGCAGCTATTGATCGCATTTCATTTGATCACCACGACCTCTCTAAGCGCGCAAAAGACTTTGGTTCGGCAGCTGTGATGCTTGCCCTACTGATTGCCGCACTACTGTGGATCACCATCTGCCTGCCGCTTGTCATGATTTGGTAACACCGCAGCAATACATTAAAAGGACTCAATCAGGATCACTATGTCAGACATTCCAAACCCACTAGGCGCATTTGATATCTTTAACTCACGCTTTGAAGGCAAGCCAAAAAAGAATAAGAAAAATAAAGCAGGAGCGATTAAAAAGCTCTTTTCCAAAAAAATTGCAAAGAAACTCTTTGGAAAGAAGTTTGCTCTCCGGGCTCGTGCGGAGTTAAATGTTCAAGAACCAACATTAGTAGATAAGGCAATTGCCAAACCAAAACGTCCAGCATTACAAATTGCATGGGCAAACAGCCCTAGCGAAATCAAAGAGGCACAACGTTTACGTTACAAAGTTTTCGCCGAAGAAATGGGTGCAAATTTACCGAAGAATACTGAAAATCTCGATATCGATGATTTCGATACATATTGCGATCATCTCTTGATTCGCGATCAAGAAACCCTGAAAGTGGTGGGAACCTATCGCGTTCTACCCCCTCACAAGGCCCTAGAAATTGGTCGCCTTTACTCAGATTCGGAATTTGATCTCTCACGTCTAAACCACCTGCGCCCCAAGCTAGTTGAACTTGGTAGATCTTGCGTTCATAAGGACTATCGCTCAGGAGCTGTCATTATGGCGCTATGGAGTGGACTTGCCCAGTATATGCAAAAAAACGATTATGAAATCATGCTCGGCTGCGCCAGCATTCCGATGGCAGATGGTGGCCACTTTGCAGCAAGTCTTTATAACTCCCTAAGCAATGAGCAAATGGCGCCCGTAGAGAACCATGCATTCCCACGCCTACCGCTACCACTTGATCGACTCAATGGTGGCTTAGAGGTAGAGCCACCCCCACTTATTAAAGGCTACCTGAAGTTAGGAGCAAAGATCTGTAGCGCTCCAGCTTGGGATCCAGAGTTTAATACCGCCGATGTATTAACGATGCTGCGTCTATCTGAGATTAACCCACGCTACGCAAAGCATTTCTTAGGGGTATAGCCTACTTCAGACTAATACTGTAAGGTCGGCCGATACGCTCCCACTCGGCCGCTTCCTTTTGCAAGCTAAATTCCGTTAAGGGGTGTTCGTTAGCCCACTCTTTAGAAAGGCTCACTAAGTAAGCACCATCATGCTCAGAAACCTTTACCTTAGGCAAGTGATTATCACTGCGCCCACGACAAAGTACTTGCGCCAAGCGCAAGCAAAATAGCATGCGCCAATCTGAGAAACTGGCATTATTCGCCAACTTACCCAACTTGCCGGCATGTCCAATAAGTAAAGCAGCTAATCTGGCCTGATCATTCTTGGAGAAGCCTGGCATATCAGCGTTACCTGCAATATAAGCAGAATGTTTGTGATATCCATTATGAGAAATGGATAAACCAATTTCATGCAAGTTAGCTGCCCACTGCAACAAAGCAATGTTATCTGAGCGACTCTCAGAATCAGGCTTAGGCAATTGAGCTAAGAATTCAGCAGCCAAATTACCAACACGCTTAGCCTGCTCTCGATCTACAGCGTAACGCTGCATGAACTGTTCAACTGTTACAAAGCGCATGTCGTCATGCTGGGATCTGCCCAATAGGTCGTATAACACGCCGACACGTAATGCGGCATCGGTGACCTCCATGTTCTCGATGCCGAGCTCATCAAATACCGCAATCATGATAGCCAGGCCGCCCGGCCAAACACCCCGCCTGTCGTCCTTAAGGCCTGCTAGTTCAACTTGATTAATATGCTCATGTTTAAGTAAGTGCCTTTTCATGGCACGTAAGCCGTCACGAGTAATAAGGCCGCTAGAGCCGTTAACACGCCCCATCGTCAGGCCGTCGACATGTCCGTTAAAGTTGTTCTCAGCAATGAGTTCAGCCAGGGCTCTAGCAGTACCCGATGACCCGATAACCTGCTTCCAACCACTTTTAAGGTAAGCACCTGAAATGACCTGAATTTCTCGTCTTGCGGCCAATTCAGCCTCCTTAAAGGCATGCGCATCAATATTGCCTTTCGGAAAGAAACGCAAACTATGGGAAACGCAGCCAATATAAAGACTCTCCATTAGCTTAGGCTCATAACCTTTACCAATAATGAGCTCAGTAGAACCTCCACCAATATCAACAACCAAGCGATTTCCCTGCACTGCAGAAACTTCGTGAGCGGCGCCGATATAAATTAAGCGCGCCTCTTCAACACCCGCAATGATCTCAATAGGAAATCCGAGCGCCTGCTCAGCATCCCTCACGAAACTTGGCGCATTCTTAGCAACACGCAATGTATTGGTGGCAACAGCCCGAACTTGAGAGGGATCAAAACCTCTAATACGCTCACCAAATCGACGGATTGCAGTAATGCCACGCTGATAGGCATCGTTACCCAATAACTTGTTATCAGTTAATCCAGCCGCCAAGCGGACGGATTCGCGCAAAGTATCAATGGGGCGCAATTGTGTTCCAGAGGGAGTGTGAACTACTTGGGCAACCAACATGCGAAAGCTATTGGAACCCAGGTCTACCGCAGCAACCAAGTCTGATGAGTTATTTCCAGAAATGTCTTTAAAAGATGCCAAAATAGTTCCAATAGAGCTGCGCTTAAACGAATGTGTCTATTTTATGAAAATATCGTGACACCCACATGAAATTAATGCGTCGTCCAAGAACATTACCGTACTACAAGGCTAAGCGGCTAAGTTTTGCTCGGCGCTAGTACAGTCAATATTTCCAAAGCTACAGAAAATACAACAATCACCCGATTTGGGTTTTAGGATTGTGCTGCAGGACGGACAGCGATATAAATGTTGTGAGAACCCCCGTGGAACCTCCAAAACTTCACTACCTTGACAATTTGGACAGGTAATCAGGGAATGTTGATTTTGGATGGTTTTATTCACATTGGAATATTGCACTCCAAATATTTCAGAATAAAGACATTCATTAGGGCTCTACAGCCTTGCTCCAGACCTAATTCAGAGGCATCATCAATATGAATATGAAAGAGTTATCGACAATCTGCATGACTCATTGCCACTAGAGGAATAGATGGAATACTGGAATCAATATGGTGAAATGGGTTTGCGACTATTTTTAGCCCTACTAGCTGGCACTGTTTTAGGCCTCAATCGCTGGATGCATCACAAATCCGCCGGCATTAGAACCCACACACTAGTTGCTATTGGATCGGCTACAGCGGTGATGTCTATCGGACATCTAGGATCAACAGATGTACAGGCACTCAGTCATGTACTACAAGGATTGATTACGGGATTGGGATTTTTAGGTGCCGGCGTCATTATCCGAGAACAAAGCTCTCAAAGGGTTCGAGGCCTCACTACTTCAGCGAGCATCTGGTCTTGTGCTCTAGTTGCAGCAGCATTTGGTGCCGGAGAATTTATGCTGGGTAGCCTATCGCTATTTGCGATTGTGATTGCCCTCATTATCGGCGGCCCTTCAGAGAAACTATTGGCTAGGATAACCGGCATCAAACATGGCTCGGAGATCTCCTCTGATCCAGATTAAATCTGACTAGATCAGTCAAATAAATCCGTTTTGTCATATTAGTTTGCTAGCATTTAATCGACCCAACTACTTGCATAGAGATTATGAGCGAATATAAATATGAAGACGCTGTAAAACAGCTTCAAGAGTCAGGCGCCATAGGCTTACAGGACTTCAAAAACCTATCTTATGAAGATCTACATGAGCTTCTAGAGGAAATAAAGGTATGGTGCCTTTATGCCAATGGCAAGCTAGATAAGCTACCTAAAGAATCTAAAAAGAAAAAAGACAAGAAGGACAAAAAGGATAAGAAGGATAAAAAGGCTTAAATCCAATTGTTGATCTAACAGGCAATGCGCTCCTTTGGAAAACGTAAAGTAAAGGTACTTCCTTTACCGGGCGTGCTGTCAATGATTAGCTGGGCTTGATGGCGATTAGCAATATGCTTGACGATCGCCAAACCTAAGCCAGTACCACCAGTATCTCTAGATCGGCTTCGATCCACTCGATAGAATCTTTCCGTCAGTCTAGACAAATGCTCGGATGCAATCCCTGGACCGGTATCTGAAACCGAAAACTCGCCCTGCCCTTCAGGATTAATCGACCATTTTGCAGTTACAGCCCCAACATCAGGGGTATAACGAATGGCATTTGAAACCAAATTACCAAAAGCAGAAATAATTTCTCGCTCTTCACCCATCAGATGACATGGGGTGGCTATTTCAAAATTCAGCGCATGCTTTCCTTGAGATAAGGCCTCGGCATCATTTTTTAATAAAGCCATCACAGTCGGCATTTTGATTTCCTGCAGAGGGGCAGGAAGAGTATTCGCCTCAAGATTAGCCAAGGTTAATAAGTCTTCTACCAGACTCTTCATACGTTGCGCCTGGGACATCATCATCTCAAAATATTGATTTTGTTGAGCCCTATCTAAATCAAGCGATTGCATAGTCTCCAGAAAACCCATTAAAACAGTAATGGGCGTTCTCATTTCATGAGAGACATTAGCAACGAAGTCACGACGCATCGCATCAGCCCTTTGTAAGTCTGTGACATCTTGTATGAGTAGTAAGTGGCGCTTATCGCCAAATGGGAAAGCCTGTAGCATTAGGCTTAAGTTGGCGGCAGCTCCCATTCTTTCTAAAAGCAAAGGCTCGTCAAACTGACGCCTAGTCAGGTACTGGATAAACTCTGGACGTCGAATTAAAAAATTAATTCTCTGTAGGGCATCACGCTTGAAGTTCAAACCAAAAAAACGTTCGGCAATCGCATTGCACCACTCAATCTGATCTTGATCATCGAGCATCACAATACCATTTGGAGAAGCTTGAAACGCCTCAATGAATCGATTGTGTTGTTTTTCAACAGATCGAATTTGTTGCTTTAAGTTTCGAACTAAACGTTGCAGGCGGAAAAAAATCTCCTCCCAGTAGCCGCTAGGCAATGGCATAGACTCAACAGTATCGGCAATCGTATATTTGCGTAAACGAGCCAAATTAATGTAAGAATAGATCAAGGGTATAGCTAAAACCGCTATGCCAGCAGCAATGCCGAATAAGGAACCCAAATGCGATGAGGCCAGTATTGCCGCAATAAAAGCCAGGGAGATCAGCAGAGCAAATCGAATAATGACAGATAACATAATGCAATCTTAGAGCATCTAGACAATGGGCTCACAAAATCCCATCGAAATAGCTCGTCACACTAGGTTTGCGTAGGGGTTTTAGTAATCCGATAACCGCTACCACGGACTGTTTCGATGTAGCGATCGCAATCAGCGAGGGCTAAAGCAGCCCTGAGTCTTTTAATATGCACATCAACTGTACGCTCTTCAATGTAAACCTCATTACCCCATACCTGATCGAGCAAGCTTGTTCTTGAGTGAACCCTTTCCGGGTTAGCCATCAAAAACTGGAGCAAGCGATACTCAGTGGGCCCCAAGATCAGGATCTGTGGATCCACATTAGACCAAACAGCAGTTACGCGATGCGATAAGGGGTCTAATCTAAGAGGGCCGACCGATAGCGGACCAGCATCCCCTACTGGAGTTTGACGACGCAAGAGCGCCTTTACCCTCGCAACTAATTCTTTTGGTGAAAAGGGCTTGGTAACGTAATCATCAGCCCCAGAATCAAGGCCAAGAACCTTATCGGATTCCTCGCTCTTAGCGGTCAGCATCAGAATAGGTAAATCTTTTGTGCGCTCATTAGCCCTTAGCTCTCTGGCAAACTGCACTCCTGATTTCCCGGGCAGCATCCAATCTAAAATTAAAAGACTAGGTAACTCATCTCGCATCATATTCAGTGCAAGCTCAGTCTGCAGCGCTTTTTCTACCTGATAGCCCGCATGAGTCAAGTTAATTGATATGAGCTCCGCAATGGATGGCTCATCCTCAACAACCAATATGCGCTGGGTCGCACTCATCACTATGACCTATTCGCCTCGCGAACTAGGTCTTCATGAGGTAGATGGCGGACATCTGAACCCTTCGCAATATAAATTACAAACTCTGCAATATTTTTTGCATGATCGCCAATCCGCTCGATTGCTTTAGCAATGGTAAGCATATCCAGACCAGTGGTGATGGTATGTGGATCCTCCATCATGTATGAAATCAATTTCCGCACGAAGCCTCTAAACTCTTCGTCGATTTGGCGATCTTCCTGAACAACCTCTGCAGCAGAAACGGTATCTAGACGCGCAAATGCATCCAAACTACGGCGCAATAATGAAATTGCCATCTGACCAGATAAACGAATTTCAGCAACATTGATATTATGCGTTCCTCCAGCCTCGATCAAACGCTTGGTTCGCTTGGCGATACGCTCTGCCTCGTCGCCAGCACGCTCTAAATTAGTAATCGCTTTAGAAACAGCCATCACGAGACGTAAGTCACGGGCAGTTGGTTGACGACGCGCAATTAATTCAGTGCAGGCTAAGTCAATCTGAATCTCTAAATCATTAACTGCCTTCTCATTGGCAATAACAACGTTACAAGTATCAATATCCATCTGTGTAAAAGCACGCATCGCCGTTGAAATCTGCGCTTCTACCAAGCCACCCATTTCTAGCAAACGACTGGATAAAGAATTTAAGTCTGCATCAAATTGTGATGATAAGTGTTTATCTGGCATTTAATCCTCCAATTAACCGAAACGGCCGGTAATGTAATCTTCTGTTTCTTTGCGCTTTGGCTTAATAAAGATCTCATCCGTTTTGCCATACTCAATCAAGCTTCCAAGATACATATAGGCAGTGTAATCGGAGACACGCGCCGCCTGTTGCATATTGTGCGTCACGATCGCAATCGTATATTCATGCTTTAACTCGTTGATCAACTCTTCGATCTTACCGGTGGAGATTGGATCTAGAGCAGATGTCGGTTCATCAAGCAAGATAACGGAAGGCTTAACCGCAACACCACGAGCGATACAGAGGCGCTGCTGCTGACCACCAGAAAGTGATAGGCCGCTCTGATTGAGCTTATCTTTTGCTTCAGTCCAAAGTGCCGCTTTATTCAGCGCCCATTCAACGCGCTCATCCATTTCAGAACGAGAGAGTTTTTCATAAAGACGAACCCCAAAAGCAATATTCTCGTAGATCGACATTGGAAATGGTGTTGGCTTTTGAAATACCATGCCGATACGGGAACGAAGTAAATTCAAATCCTGACCTGAAGCCAAAATGTTTTGGCCGTAGAAATTAATCTCGCCTTCTGCGCGCTGACCTGGATACAAGTCATACATTCGATTTAAGGTTCTGAGCAAGGTTGATTTGCCACAACCAGACGGGCCGATGAATGCGGTAACTTTACCCTCTTCAATATCTAAGTTGATATTCTTCAGACCCTGAAAAGCACCGTAAAAGAAGTTGAGATTACGTACTTCAAGTGCATTGACCACGGACTGTGGCTTTTGTTGGTCGTTTTGCGAGTCCACTCTTTTGCTCCCTTGACTATCGATCTGATTTAAGTCAAACATTGTTTTCATATTACTCATCATCCTCGAACCTTTTCGCGGAATACTACTCGCGCCAGAATATTTAAACCTAGCACTGCAAATGTAATTAATAAGGCGCCACCCCAAGCCAATTCAACCCAATTGTCATAAGGACTCATGGCAAATTGGAAGATCACTACTGGCAAGTTTGCCATCGGCGCGTTCATATTAGTGGAGAAAAATTGATTGTTCAGGGCGGTAAAGAGCAATGGCGCTGTTTCGCCGCTGACGCGAGCCAAAGCCAATAAGATTCCGGTCATCACACCACTTTGCGCAGCTCTTAAGGTGATCATGAAAGCTACCTTCCACTTCGGCGTACCCAAAGCATAGGCAGCCTCACGCAAACTACCGGGAACTAAACGCAACATGTTTTCTGTTGTTCTAACAACCACTGGAATCGCTATTAAGGCCAGGGCAATGGTGCCTGCCCACCCCGAGAAATGACGGACCTGGGCTACAACAAAGGCGTATACAAACAGGCCAATCACAATAGATGGGGCCGAAAGCATGATGTCTGTCACAAATCGAGTAATCGCAGCGATCCGACTACGATCACCGTACTCTGAGAGATACAAGCCCGCTAGGACACCAATGGGAGTACTAATCAAAGTACAGCAACCAACTAGCAACAGACTGCCCACAATGGCATTAGCAAGGCCACCACCGTCCGAACCTGGAGCTGGCGTGCTCTGCGTAAAGAGCGTGATATCTAATGCAGAAAAACCTTTGAAAACCAAGACACTCAGAATCCAGAGCAAAAAGATCATTCCTAGACCCATGGCAGTCATGGAGAGGGTTAGGCCAATCTTATTGGTGCGCTTACGCTTGGCAAAAATTGCTGGATCAATATTGGAAATATTGTTCATGTCTTTAACCCCTGCTTCTTCTCCATATTGCTCAGCATCCACTTGGCGCATGCGAGCACTACAAATGTGATGATGAACAGTGCCAAACCTAAAGCAAATAATGAAGATAAATGATTACCAGCCTCCGCCTCTCCGAATTCATTTGCGAGGGTTGAGGCGATCGAGGTACCTGGGGCAAATAAAGATGGGGATAAACGATGGGCATTACCAATAACAAAGGTTACCGCCATCGTCTCACCAAGCGCCCTACCCAAACCCAACATGACGCCACCAATAACACCAGCCTTGGTATAGGGAAGAACCACATTTTTGACCACTTCCCAGGTGGTACATCCAATACCATAAGCAGACTCTTTTAATACAGGCGGAACAATTTCAAATACATCCCGCATCACTGATGCAATAAAAGGCAAAATCATCATGGCTAAAATCAGACCGGCACAGAGAACGCCAATGCCATTGAAAGCGCCGGAAAATAGAATTCCCAGGCCAGGTATCTTGCCAAGCGTTGCAGCCAAGGCGGGCTGAATATATTCGGCGAACAGCGGCGCAAAAATAAATAAGCCAAACATACCGTAAATAATAGATGGAACTGCAGCTAGTAACTCAACCGCAGTACCAAGGGGTCTACGTAAAGGACCTGGGCATAGCTCGGTTAGAAACACTGCAATGCCAAAACTTAAAGGCACGGCAATTAGCAGCGCAATGAGCGAAGTAACTAAAGTACCGTAGATGGCGATTAATCCGCCAAACTCACCATTCACAATATCCCACTCTTGGGTAAAGAAAAAACCAGGGCCAAAGGTGCTCAAAGCCGGCCAAGCGTTACTGACTAATGAAACCATGATGCCAAGCAATGCTATCAACACAGACAATGCAAAGAACTGGGTAATTCCGTGAAAAAGAAAGTCTTGAATACGCTGCAACCTAGCAATACGCAGGGCTTGCGGCGTAGGTGCTGAGTGAGACTGAATCATTTCCATGATAAATGCGCTTATTTAGATATTGAAACAGCCCCACCCTTTGGTGGAGCTGTGTTTATTGGCGATTGATGACATCAATGG
Organism: Polynucleobacter sinensis; assembly: GCF_001595985.1. GTDB lineage: Bacteria > Pseudomonadota > Gammaproteobacteria > Burkholderiales > Burkholderiaceae > Polynucleobacter > Polynucleobacter sinensis. Next base: position 147,164 of record NZ_LOJJ01000003.1, on the reverse strand, counting down.
TTAAGCTTTTACTTAGTATTGACCTTAGAAAACACATTCTTACGAATAAAATCGGTTGTTGCATCAGGCATTGGCACGTAATCCAATTCTTCAGCCATCTTCTTGCCATCTTTGAATGCAAAGTCAAAGAACTTAATGACTTCAGCAGCCTTTGCCTTGTTTTCCGGATTCTTATAAACCAAGATAAAGGATGCGCCAGTAATAGGCCAAGACTTGGCACCAGAAGCATTCGTAATGAATGTACCCATACCAGGAATCTTTGACCAATCTGTACCAGCTGCTGCTGCGGCGAATGTCAAATCATCTGGAGCAACAAAGTTGCCATCTTTATTTTTCAAGGAGATGTAAGTCATCTTATTTTTCTTAGCATAGGCATACTCCACGTAACCAATCGAATTCTTTACGCGAGTGACGTTTGCAGCTACACCTTCATTACCCTTGCCGCCAACAGATGAAGCAGCAGGCCATTTCACAGCAGCACCGGCGCCAACAGCATCTTTCCAGAGCGCGCTAGTTTTTGCTAAATAATCAGTAAAGATTGCAGTGGTACCAGAACCATCGGCACGGTGAACAACAGTGATTGGACCAGATGGAATTTTCACGCCTGGATTCATGATGGCGATTCGCTTATCACCCCAATCAGAAATCACACCTTGAAAAATATCAGCCAATGTTGGACCATCCAATTTGATATCGCCTGGCTTCACGCCGTCGACGTTAATCACAGGCACTACACCGCCGATAATCGCCGGGAACTGAACCAGGCCATCTTTTTCTAAATCTTCGAATTTCACTGGATTGTCGGTTGCCCCAAAATCAACAGTCTTTGCTTTAATTTGTTTGATACCGCCAGAAGAGCCAATAGACTGGTAATTCAAGTTTGAGCCAGTCTTTGCTTTAAAGGCTTCCGCCCATTTGGCGTAAATTGGATATGGAAATGTTGCGCCAGCGCCGGTCATGTCGGCTGCAAAGGCTACTGGAGCAATTGAAATTGCGCTAATGACTAACGCTTTTTTCAAGAAAGATTTCATGTATATCGATCCTCAGGTATATATCGCAATATTGCGATATAAGAACGATACGACTTGAGTATGACCCTTTTATGACAGTGCACCAAAAGGAAATTAATCCAGTAAATTCAATAACTTATGCGGTTGGAACTAAATCAGCAATAGCCTTAGCAGCACTCATAGCGATATTGTTATCTTGAGCCTCGACCATCACCCGAAGGACTGGTTCCGTACCCGAAGCCCGAATGAGCACCCTACCCGTGCCTTGAAGATCCAACTCTACCTCTCCAATCTTGGCTTTAAGAGAAGCATCAGACTTCCAATCGTAACCAGGCTTAAAGCGGATATTAAGTAGTACCTGCGGGAAAATCTTTACCGCATCTAAAAGTTGGGACAAACTTTGTCTGTGTTGACTCATGGCAGCCAAGACTTGTAGGGCTGCAATAGTGCCATCACCAGTGGTGTGTTGATCGAGGCACAGCAGATGACCGGAGCCCTCACCCCCAATGAGCCAACCTTTTTGCTTTAGCAACTCAAGCACATAACGATCACCCACATTGGCGCGCTCAAATTCCACTCCTAATGCCTTGATTGCATTCTCAACCGCAAGATTAGTCATCAGAGTGCCTACTACACCACCCAAGGCTTGACCTTGGGCAATGCGGTCTTTAGCAAGCACATACAAGAGTTCATCACCATTAAATAGGCGCCCCGAAGAGTCAACCATCTGTAAGCGATCAGCATCACCATCCAATGCGATGCCCAAATCAGCGCCCACCTCCTTTACTTTTGCAATTAATGCATCTGGTGCAGTAGCGCCACAACCATCATTAATATTACGTCCGTCTGGATGCACGCCAATAGAAATAACTTCAGCGCCCAACTCATGAAACACATGGGGAGCAATATGGTACGCAGCGCCATTTGCACAATCTACAACAAGTTTTAAACCCTTAAGGTTCAGAGTGCCAGGAAAGGTGGATTTACAAAACTCAATATATCGGCCAGCAGCATCATCTAAACGAAATGCTTTCCCCAACTCTTTAGAGCTCACGCAGCCCATGGGATTTTGAAGCTCTGCTTCGATCGCTAATTCAAACTCATCAGTGAGCTTCCCGCCCTCTGCAGAGAAAAATTTAATACCGTTATCTTGATAAGGATTATGTGATGCCGAAATAACTACGCCAGCTGATAGACGCAGTGCTTTTGTGAGATAAGCAATACCCGGGGTTGGCATGGGACCGCACAGCATGACATCCACTCCAGCTGCCGCAAAACCAGCCTCTAAAGCGGCCTCCAGTAGATAGCCAGACACACGGGTGTCTTTACCAATCAAAACCTTGCAGCGCTCACCAGGCTTAGCAGCGCTATTTAATACTTTCCCTGCCGCATATCCAAGACGAGTAATGAATTCAGGGACAATTGGAAATTGCCCCACCTCACCGCGAATACCATCAGTACCAAAGTATTGTTTTTTCATATTAATCATTATAAAACTTGTGGATATCCAAGCGCCCTACTAGACTTGGATAGCTTCCCACAGCTTTAGAGCATCCACTGTTTCGGGCACATCATGAACCCGAATAATTTGCGCACCTCGGTCTGCCGCCAAAACGGCCGCAGCAATACTCGGCGCAATGCGCTCATTAGTGTCACGGCCTGTGAGCTTGCCCAACATGGACTTTCGGGACATTCCCGCTAGAACTGGGTAACCCATTTGAGGGAATTGCTCAAAATCAGCCAACATCTGCAAGTTATGCTCCAGACTTTTTCCGAAGCCAAAACCAGGATCAATCGCGATGCGACTTTGAGCAACACCTAGACCCTCCAATAATTGGGCACGCTCCCGCAGAAAATGACTTACCTCGGAAATGACATCTTGGTAGTTGGGATCAAATTGCATAGTTTGTGGGTCACGTTGCATATGCATTAAAACAATGCCACAGGGTTTGCCCAGTGAATCAGCACTACCCTCAAGCACAGCATCAACAGCACCCTCCTGCCGTAGGGCCCAAATATCATTCACACAATCGACACCAGCATGTAAAGCTTGACGCATCGTTTCCGCTTTATAGGTGTCAATTGATAATGCAACACCGCAATCTTTGAGAGCCTCAATGACCGGTAACACACGATCTAACTCCTCTTGAAGTGCCACTGGCTCTGCGCCAGGACGAGTGGACTCTCCGCCAATATCAATGATGTCAACACCATTAGCAATCATGCGCTCGGCTTGAGCAATAGCATCACTTGGAGTCCGAAACTTGCCGCCATCCGAAAACGAGTCTGGTGTGGCATTCAAAATACCCATCACAAGAGGCATCTTGCGTTTACTGAAATCAAAAAGAAAACGCCCGCAACGCCATGTTGCGGGCAGATTTTGCCTAATCATGAAAAGCGATTAAGCGGTTGCTGGAGCAGCGCCAGCCGCAGGGCCTGGAGTTCCAGCAGAGTTACCAAATTGAGTTGCAGGTGGTGGTTTAGGCGCACGTGGTGGGCGACCTTCCATGATGTCGTTAATCTGCTCGGCATCAATCGTTTCCCACTCAAGCAATGCCGCAACCATCGCCTCAACCTTATCGCGGTTTTGCTCCAAGATTGATCTTGCCAAAGCGTACTGGCTATCAATCAATGCACGAATTTCCGCATCTACCTTTTGCTGTGTTAACTCGGAAACTGTTTTAGAGCTGGTGCGACCGAACATACTTTCAGATTCAGTGTCGACATAAACCATCGTACCCAAACTGTCACTCATGCCATAACGAGTAACCATATCACGCGCCATCTTGGTTGCGCGCTCGAAATCATTTGATGCACCAGTACTCATGGAATGCAAGAACACTTCCTCTGCAGCACGACCACCAAACAAAATAGCCAACTCTTCCATCATGCGGTCTTTATACAAGTTCACGCGATCAAACTCTGGCAACTGCCAAGTCACGCCCAATGCCATACCACGAGGCATGATGGTGACCTTATGAACCGGATCCGCTTTAGGTAAGACCTTAGCCACTACAGCGTGGCCAGACTCGTGATACGCAGTGTTGCGACGCTCTTCTTCACGCATCACAGCAGACTTACGCTCCGGACCCATATAAATCTTATCTTTGGCGTCTTCAAAATCCTTCATATCAACCGCACGTTTATTGCGACGCGCGGCAAATAATGCAGCTTCGTTAACCAAGTTTGCCAAGTCGGCACCAGAGAAGCCAGGAGTACCACGCGCCAATACAGCGGCATCGACATCTGGATCAATCGGAACTTTACGCATGTGAACTTGTAAGATTTGCTCGCGACCACGAATGTCCGGCAAACCAACATGAACTTGACGGTCAAAACGACCTGGGCGAAGTAAGGCCCGATCAAGAACATCTGAACGGTTGGTAGCAGCAACAACGATGACACCGCTATTACTTTCAAAACCATCCATCTCAACCAGCATTTGATTGAGCGTTTGCTCGCGCTCATCATTACCACCACCCATACCAGCACCACGATGACGACCAACAGCATCAATCTCATCAATAAAGATGATGCAAGGAGAATTTTTCTTAGCATTCTCAAACATGTCGCGTACACGAGATGCACCAACACCAACAAACATTTCTACGAAATCCGAGCCAGAGATCGAGAAGAACGGTACTTTTGCCTCGCCAGCAATCGCGCGAGCCAATAAAGTCTTACCTGTACCCGGAGGACCCACCAACAAGACGCCATGTGGAATACGACCGCCGAGTTTTTGGAACTTTTGCGGATCCTTTAAGAAGTCCACCAGCTCAAATACCTCTTCTTTGGCCTCATCGCAACCAGCAACATCTGCAAAAGTTACCGTATTGCTATTCTCATCAATCAAACGCGCTTTCGATTTACCAAATGAGAATGCTCCACCTTTGCCACCACCTTGCATCTGGCGCATCATGAAGAACCAAAAGCCAATAATCAATAAAGTGGGTCCAAGGTAATACAAAGCAGAGACCAACATATTCGGTTCGTCTTCGGCTTTACCAGTGACCTGAACGCCATACTTCATCAAATCACCAACCATCCAAATATCTCCCGGAGAGATGATGGAATATTTGTTGCCGTCATTTGGAGTCACTTGTAATGTGCGGCCCTGCACATCAACTCGCTTCACTTTGCCAGCTTTGGCATCGTCCATGAATTGAGAATACGTGACTTGATTCTGATCTTTCGGCTTATCAAACTGTTTAAAAACAGTAAACAAGACCAGACCCACAATGAGCCACACACCAATTTTTTGCAACATATTGCTGTTCAAAAAGAGACCTTTGCCGGATTAATCCGGGAGTTAAAGCGGATTGCTATATCTAAGTATTTGATTCTACTACCAGCCTTTTTCAAGGGTTGGGGCCATATTTATTTAATAAGCCCCTCTTTTTAGGGGTTATTAGCCCAAATCGGGCACTTATTTTGGCGGCTTCAGATTCCGGCCCAACAAGAAAATTTCTGAAGAGCGGGCTCTTGAAGCCTTGGGCTTTCTAGAGGCGACCGTTTTAAAGACCTTTTTAAAGGATTCCACAATTTGGCTATAGCCACTGCCGTTAAAGCACTTAATGAGGAGTGCGCCTTCGGGTTTCAGGTGCTGGACTGCAAAATCTAGGGCAATTTCAGCCAAAAAAGCCATCCGAGCGGCATCAGCCACCCCCACGCCAGATAAATTGGGTGCCATATCAGAAAGCACCAAATCCACTTTACCGTCTGCATCCGCAGGTAATAAGGCCTCTAAGGCCTTTAAACCCTCTTCTTCCCGAAAATCTCCCTGAATGAAGCTTACATCAGCAATATCCTCCATCGGCAGAATATCAATTGCAATAATCGTGCCATCGGGCTTCCCAGACTCAATCTTCGGATTGTTTTTTCCGAGCTCAGTAAGGCGATTGCGGGCGTACTGAGACCAGCTCCCTGGAGCACTCCCCAGATCGACAATCGTCATGCCAGCTTTGATCAAATGATCTTGCTCGTCAATTTCGCTTAACTTGTAAACGGCCCTGGCGCGGTAGCCTTCTTTTTGGGCCATCTTCACGTAAGGATCCGTTAAATGGTCCTGCAACCAGCTTTTATTAAATTTATTTTTTGCCACAACGTACCCACTTTCGGCGTCTATTTTCCTTGTTTATCACCGGTATGGCAAAAGGAATCGACGTAAAACGTCTTCAATATAGCTATATATGGGCATTGAGGGCCTTTTGCAAGCCCTGATGCTCTATCATCGAACCCATGACTGCACTTTCTATTACCCCCGCACAACGCAAATCCCTCAAAGCCGATGCTCATGACCTCAGTCCAGTGGTCATGATTGGTGGCGACGGCCTTACTCCGGCCGTTATTAAAGAAGCTAAATCTGCAATTTCACATCACGGCCTGATCAAGGTCCGTGTGTTTGGCGACGACCGCGAAGCGCGTATTGCCATTTATGAGGAGCTTTGCGACAAGCTTGACGCCGCCCCAGTTCAACACATTGGTAAATTATTAGTGCTTTGGAAACCAAAAGATATGGTTGATGAGGCATTTGCTAATTTAGGCAGATCAAGCAAACAAACTAAAAAATCGCTACAGGCACCACGTACTAAACGTCAACCAAACCGCACCGTTGCAAAGTCAGGTGTGAGAACCAGCACATCCGAAAGATCGGATAGACGCTCTGCCGCTAGTAAATCCCCATTTGCAAGAGCTGCCGCCGTGAAGAGCGCAACGCCCAAGAAACGTGTTCTACGTTCTGAAGCAGCTGAATCTAAAATTGGTTGGTCATCACCAGGCTATCGCAAAGCTGCGGCAGCTCCTGCACCAATCAAGAAACGCAAAGTACGCATGAGTAGCACGAAGAAGAAATCGCTTGGCTCGTGAGGAGCTCAAGTCTTCAAAAAGAACGCCGCTAGTCGGCGTTTTTTGTTGCCCGCCAAACCAATGTAAGACCTAACAAACTTTGAATCAGAAAAAGCCCGCTAGATACACCATGCAGTCGATTAAATAAAATGGCATTGGTGGATTCTCGAACTGCTAAGCCAAGATATAAGGCTTGATCCCTCAAGGAGTTCATCCAGGGAATAATGATGAACGCAGCCCCCACGAAGCAAGCCAGCATCAACAATAGGATCCAACGGATCACGCGATATTGACTCACACCGCGCTTCACCAAGCGGTTAGAAAGCGCCATTAATAAAGCGCTAATCGTAACGCCCGTATAGGCTGTAATCTTAAATAGATTGGCTGCTACCATGCCGGCAACTTGACGATCGCCAAGCGTAGAAAACAACACCGGAACAACTAGAAATCCAACAGTGATGAAACTACCAACCCAAAGACCTGAAACAAACTGAAAGATTCTTTGGGTTCGAGGATAAATCATTAGATGTAGCGCACCGCCAGAATTTCCACTTCCCGATTCCCGCCGGGAGCCTGAACAGCAACAACATCACCCTCTTCCTTGCTAATCAAGGCACGAGCAATTGGAGAGCTAATCGAGATCTTATTTGAAGCAATATCAGCCTCATCATCACCCACAATTTGGTAGGTGAACTTAGTGCCATCCTCTAAATCTTCCAGATCCACAGTGGCGCCAAAAACAACGCGACCTGTGACATCAAGTGCAGCAGGATCAATAATCTGCGCGGCAGATAATTTACCTTCTAACTCTTGAATACGGCCTTCGATAAAACCCTGCTTCTCTTTAGCGGCATCATATTCGGCATTCTCAGAAAGATCACCCTGAGCGCGGGCTTCAGAAATTGCATTAATTACAGCTGGGCGCTCAACATGCTTTAAGCGATGCAACTCCTCCTTGAGAAGCTCTGCGCCGCGCTTAGTAATAGGAATTGTGCTCATACTTCTAACCTAACTTAAATTAATTGAGAGTTTTATGTAAATTCTGTAATGAATATACTTCAAGAGACTCTTTGCTGCCACTTTGTGATGCCATTAACCCATCCATGACCGCACGAGCTGCACTAATCGTTGTGTAATAGGTCACACCATTTGCTTGCGCACTAGTTCTAATAGAGCGTGAATCAGCAATCGCCGTTCGAGTTTCATCGACTGTTGTAAATACCAAAGAGATTTCGCCATTCTTGATTAAATCAACAATATGTGGACGACCATCCTTTACCTTATTAACCACCCGAACTGGGAGGCCAGCAGCCTCAATAGCAGCAGCAGTTCCCTTGGTAGCAACCATTGGGAATCCTAGTTGGTGTAAGAGCTTAGCTACCTCAACCGCCTTAGGCTTGTCGCTGTCTTTAACAGTCAAGACCACGGTACCACTCTTGGGCAATTTAATGCCAGCGCCTAGTTGAGACTTAAATAAGGCTTCGCCAAAGGTTTTGCCAACACCCATTACCTCACCGGTAGAGCGCATCTCCGGCCCAAGAATTGGGTCAATGCCAGGGAACTTATTAAATGGGAATACCGCCTCTTTAACTGAATAGTAAGCAGGCTTCACTTCAGATTTAATACCTTGTTGATCGAGAGTCTGGCCAACCATGCAGCGGGCTGCAATCTTAGCCAACTGCAAACCAGTGGCTTTCGATACAAATGGCACAGTACGGGAAGCACGTGGGTTGACCTCAAGAACGTAGATCACATCATTGCCATCTACATTCTGGATAGCAAATTGAACATTCATTAAGCCAACAACGTTTAAGCCTTTAGCCATCGCAGCAGTTTGACGCTTAATCTCTTCAATGGTTTTATCAGACAGTGAATATGGCGGCAACGAACAGGCAGAGTCACCGGAGTGAACGCCGGCTTGCTCAATATGCTCCATCACACCTCCAATAAATACACGTTGACCATCGCTAATACAGTCAACATCACACTCAATCGCGTCGTTTAAGAAACGATCAAGCAGTACTGGGGAATCATGAGAAACTTTTACTGCTTCACGCATGTAGCGTTCTAGATCACGGCCATCATGAACGATTTCCATAGCGCGACCGCCCAAGACATAGGAAGGGCGTACCACTAGTGGATAACCAATTTCCTCGGCTAATTTGAGCGCCTCATCTTCCGCACGTGCAGTACGGTTTGGCGGCTGACGCAAATTCAAATCATGCAATAGCTTCTGGAAACGCTCACGATCTTCAGCAGCATCAATCATGTCTGGTGATGTTCCAATAATCGGAACACCATTACGCTCAAGATCTAATGCGAGCTTTAATGGAGTCTGACCACCGTACTGAACGATCACGCCTTTTGGTTTTTCTTTAGCGACAATCTCCAGAACATCTTCCAAGGTCAATGGCTCAAAGTACAGGCGATCAGAAGTGTCATAGTCGGTAGAAACAGTTTCTGGATTGCAGTTGACCATAATGGTTTCATAACCATCGTCACGCATTGCCAATGCAGCGTGAACGCAGCAATAGTCAAACTCAATACCTTGACCAATACGATTCGGGCCGCCACCCAATACCATAATCTTGTCTTTATTGGTTGGCTGAGACTCGCACTCGCCATGTTCTGCTTCGTAGGTGGAATACAAATACGCAGTATTCGTAGAGAACTCGGCAGCGCAGGTATCAACACGCTTGTAGACAGGCACCACCTTTAGACGGTGACGCGCAGCACGCACTGAAGAAGCATCTACACCCAGCAATTTTGCTAGGCGACGATCTGAGAAACCTTTTTGCTTGATAAAGCGTAACTCAGCAGCAGACAAGCTATCGAGCTTACGTTGCTTAAGCTCAGTTTCCATAATGATGAGTTCTTCAATTTGCTCCAAGAACCAAGGATCAATCTTGGTCTCGTTATAAATCTCATCTAAACCCATACCCATCCGGAAGGCATCTGCTAGATACCAAATACGATCCGGCCCTGGCTCTCCAATCTCTTGAATGATGTCATCAAGATCTGCGGACATCTCATCCAAGCCATCAACGCCAACTTCTAGACCACGTAACGCTTTTTGGAAAGACTCCTGGAAAGTGCGGCCAATCGCCATCACCTCACCAACCGATTTCATCTGGGTTGTTAAACGAGAATCTGCTTGCGGGAATTTCTCAAACGCAAAACGTGGGATCTTTGTCACAACATAATCGATAGATGGCTCAAAGGAAGCAGGAGTAGCTCCACCAGTGATGTCATTCTTTAATTCATCTAAGGTATAACCAACTGCCAACTTCGCAGCAATCTTCGCAATCGGAAAACCCGTTGCTTTGGAAGCTAATGCAGATGAACGCGATACGCGTGGGTTCATCTCAATCACAATCATGCGACCATCCACTGGATTGATAGAGAACTGTACGTTTGAACCACCTGTATCCACACCAATCTCACGCAATACCGCGATCGAAGCGTTGCGCAGAATTTGGTACTCTTTATCCGTTAGTGTTTGCGCAGGAGCGACAGTAATCGAATCGCCGGTATGGACACCCATTGGATCTAAGTTTTCGATCGAGCAAACAATGATGCAGTTATCGGCACGGTCACGCACCACTTCCATCTCAAACTCTTTCCAACCCAAGAGAGACTCTTCAATCAAAAGCTCCCGAGTAGGCGATAGATCTAAACCACGTTTACAAATCTCCTCGAACTCTTCACGGTTGTAAGCAATGCCACCGCCAGATCCACCCATGGTGAATGAAGGACGAATGACTACCGGGAAGCCTAGGCTACCAGTTTCTTTTTGAATACGTTGTTGCACTGCGTGCGCTTCATCCATCGAGTGCGCAATGCCAGACTTTGCAGAACCCAAGCCAATCTTGGTCATGGCATCTTTAAACTTCTGACGATCTTCTGCTTTATCGATCGCTTCCGGCGATGCGCCAATCAATTCGCAACCGTATTTCTCGAGGACGCCATGGCGATGCAAATCGAGTGCGCAATTCAAGGCGGTTTGACCACCCATTGTTGGCAAAATCGCGTCTGGCTTTTCTGTGGCAATAATGCGTTCTACCACCTCCCAAGTAATTGGCTCAATGTATGTCACATCAGCCATTTCTGGGTCAGTCATGATAGTGGCGGGATTGCTGTTCACCAAAATAACTTTATAACCTTCATCACGCAAAGCTTTACAAGCTTGCGCTCCAGAATAGTCAAACTCACAAGCCTGCCCAATCACAATTGGACCTGCGCCAATAATCAGGATGCTCTTAATGTCGCTACGCTTAGGCATTATTTGCCCCCCTTATTACCAACAGCGGCAGCATTCATTAGCTCCACAAAACGATCAAATAAATAAGCAATGTCATGAGGGCCAGGTGAAGCCTCTGGATGCCCCTGGAAACACAAAGCAGGCTTATCTTTCCAAGCAAGTCCTTGTAAAGACCCATCAAACAAAGAAACATGTGTGACACGAATGTTGTCAGGCAGAGTGTTGGCATCGACCGCGAATCCATGATTCTGAGAAGTAATCGCTACGCGCCCAGTATCCAAATCTTTCACCGGATGGTTAGCCCCGTGGTGACCAAACTTCATCTTCAGAGTTTTAGCGCCAGCGGCCAAGCCCATGATCTGGTGACCCAAACAAATACCGAATGTTGGAACACCCTTTTCAATTATTTCTTTTGCGGCAGCAATCGCATAATCGCAAGGACCAGGATCTCCAGGACCGTTTGAGAAAAATACGCCATCTGGATTCATTGCCAATACTTCAGCAGCGCTGGTTTGCGCAGGAACAACCGTGAGTTCGCAGCCACGCTCTGTGAGCATACGCAAAATATTGCGCTTCACACCAAAGTCATAAGCAACGACTTTCTTAGTAGGCTTGCCAGCATCTAAAGTTCTGTAAGCAGGCTTGCCATTAGCACCATGCAAATCCCACTCCGCTTCTCGCCAAGGATATGGCGTTTTGGTCGTAACCACTTTAGCTAAATCCAAACCAGACATTCCAGGAAAGGCTTTGGCTAGCTCAAGCGCTTTTTTCCCAAGCGCTTCCAAATCATCGCCCATCTTGCCAGCGACAATCGCGCCCGACTGAGCACCCTTATCGCGCAAAATACGGGTGAGCTTACGTGTATCAATTCCGGAAATCCCCACTACCCCGGCCTTGGAGAGATATGTATCTAGACTCTCTTCGGAGCGGAAGTTGGAAACACGCTTCGAGAGATCTTTAACCACCAAGCCGGCAGCATGAATTTGACTGGACTCAGCATCCTGGGCGTTCACCCCGACGTTTCCGATATGGGGATAGGTCAAAGTGACGATTTGGCGACAATAACTAGGATCAGTGATGATCTCTTGATAGCCAGTCAACGCGGTATTGAAAACGACTTCACCGGTAGTTTCGCCAGGGGCGCCAATGCTCAGACCGGGAAATAGAGTGCCGTCGGCTAGAGCCAACACGGCGGGAGGAAAAGAAGGAAGCAAGGGTGACAAACCATCTCCAGTCCCTGCTCCATCCGACGCTCAACACCCCAAAAAAGACCAACCCTGGAATGTTTGTGCGGGAGGTGAGTGTCTTTAAGCGCTAGGGTAATTTATTAAGTTTTGAACCTAACAATGATACCAGTTTTACGTATAAACCCTTGAATTCCCAGCCAATTGGGCTCAGAAGCGGATAAGCCCCTCAGTCGCATGACCAAGGGGCTTATTTCGGACTAATTAGGCTAGCTTAGGACTTGGCGCTTTGCTCGATGATGGTCTTAATTTGAGCCAAAACGGTTTGATCTTCCATCGTACTGATATCACCAGGATCACGACCTTCAGCGACCGCCTGGAGGGCGCGGCGGACAATCTTGCCAGAACGAGTCTTAGGCAAAGCTGTTACCACGTATACGCGTCCTGGGCGAGCAATCGCGCCCAAGGTGCTATCGACCGTCTTCATACACTCCGCCTCCAAGGTTGCCGTTTTAGAAGCATCTTTTGGAATAACAAAAGCAATTGCCGCCTGACCCTTGAGCTTATCCTCAATGCCAACCACCGCCACTTCAGAAATGTTTGGATGACTAGAAATACTCTCCTCGATCTCACGAGTGCCTAAACGATGTCCTGCGACGTTAATCACATCATCGGTACGTCCCAAGATGAAGAAGTAACCGTCCTCGTCTTTAATGCCCCAGTCAAAGGTAGAGTAAATCGTCTTGCCAGGAATCGTTTCCCAATAGGTACTCACAAAGCGCTTGTCATCACCCCAGACTGTTTGCATGCAACCTGGAGGCAATGGGCCTTCAATTGCAATCACGCCCTTCTGATCTGGACCCAACTCTTCGGAAGTTGCATCATCTAAGAGTTTCATGTTGTAACCAAATGAGGGGACGCCAGGAGAGCCAAACTTATGCGGCATGACTTCAACGCCCCGCTGAATCGCCAACATCGGCCAACCAGTTTCAGTTTGCCAGTAGTTATCCACGATCGGCTTCTTAATTGCATCATGAATCCATGTTGCAGTCGGCTCATCCAATGGCTCGCCTGCCAAGAACAAGGCACGCAAGCTAGAGAGATCGTATTTAGTGAGGAAGGCAGGATCTTGTTTTTTCAAAACACGAACTGCTGTTGGGGCCGAGAACATCACAGAGACCTTGTACTTCTCTACTAACTGCCACCAGATACCAGCATCAGGACGCAAAGGCGTACCTTCATACATGATAGTTGCCATACCGTTAAGTAGTGGCGCATAAATAATATAGCTGTGACCAACAACCCAACCAATGTCTGAAGTACAGAACATCGTCTCGCCAGGATTGCCGCAGAAGATATGCTTCATCGTAGCCGCCAATGCAACCGCATAACCACCGGTATCGCGCTGCACACCCTTAGGCTTACCAGTAGTGCCTGAGGTATATAGGATATAAGAGGTATGAGTTGCATCGACCCACTCAATTGGCACTAGATCATTGATGTGCTTTTGACGCTCAGAGGCGTAATCCAAATCACGCCCAGCAACCGTCGTGAACTCAGTCAATCCACGATTCACGATCAATACTTTTTCAGGCTTGTAAGTAGCAAGTGTGATTGCCTCATCTAGCAAAGGCTTATAGGGAACCGCTTTCCCGCCACGCGCGCCCGCCTCTGCAGTCACAATCATTTTTGGTTTTGCATCATCAATACGTGAGGCCAGACTATGAGAAGCAAAACCTCCGAATACCACCGAATGAATTGCGCCAATACGTGCGCAAGCGAGCATTGCAAAACATGCTTCTGCAATCATCGGCATATAAATTAATACCCGATCACCTTTTTTAACGCCATTGGCTTGGTAGATGGCAGCCATACGATTAACCTCTTCGTATAGCTCCTTGAATGTGTATGCCTTTTCTAAATTCGTCTCTGTTGAAACGGCAACTAAAGCGATTTGATTAGGGCGATCTTTGAGATGGCGATCAACCGCGTTGTAGCAAAGATTGGTTAAACCGCCCTCAAACCACTTCGCAAACGGAGGATTTGCGTAATCCAGAACCTTATTAAATGGCTTTTCCCAGTGAATTAACTTTGCCTGCTCACCCCAGAAACCATCTGGATCTTTAATGGAGCGTTCGTGTTCTGATTTATAGGACATGGTCAACCTAAATAAGTAAATGAAAGTTTCTGGAATTACTGAATTTTGCTAGTCCCTTTGCCGGTTGATGTCTTGGCGACGGTGCTAGAAGATTTCGCAGAACCATTTTTCGCAGATTTTGCAAGCCCTGTCGATGCGGATTTATGCTGAGATGCAGCATTATTTGCAGAAGAATTACCCTTAGTTGCCCCCTTAGCGACGCCTTTTGTCGGTTGTGCGGCTGGACATTTGACCCCTTTTGCACACTTTTTAGGCGCTGGGGGCGCTGGTTTATCTAGATTTAGACTGCCATTTTCAGCCATCGCCAATGAAATATCCCCCGGACGATGACTCGTCTTAGGCACCAATACGGTTGAGCCCGCCCTAATACGCATCCCTTTGGGAATCCCATTCACCTCCCTCAGGGTGTCAACATCGACGCCCAAAGTCTTCGCAGCCTGATCGGCCGACTCGGACTTAGTCAGCTGAACGGCCGTCCAAGACGATAAGGGTTTAGTGTATTTCTTGAGGTTTTCTTGGAAGATTTCCGCGTGCCCGAACGGCAACAAAATTTGCTGGTTGGCGTTACTCAAAATCACAGGCTTATTAAATGAGGGATTGAGATTGCGAAACTCTTCTGGGGGTAACTCAGCTAACTTGATCACCAAGTCCACATCGATATCGCTGCCAACATCAACCGCCACAAAGTACGGATGATTCTCAAGTTCTGGCAAGACAATTCCATAGGCCTGCGGGTCTAAAACAATTTGCCGATAAGCCATGAGCTTGGGGACATAGTTCCGAGTTTCATTTGGCATCTTCAGGCTTAGATAGTCTGTTGGCAAACCAGCCGATAAATTTCGCTTTTGCGCTTTAGCAACATTACCAGCACCCCAGTTATAAGCAGCCAAAGCCAGCTCCCAGCTACCAAACTGTTTGTACAGACGCTGCAGGTAATCGAGAGCGGCATCAGTCGATTGCAACACGTCACGACGTTCATCCCTGAATACATTCTGAGTCAAACGGAAATCTTTGCCAGTCGCCGGCATAAATTGCCACAAACCAACAGCCTTGGCACTAGACTTTGCATGCGTTACAAAGGCGCTTTCCACAAAAGGGAGCAATGCAATCTCTGTCGGCATATTGCGAGCATTCACCTCTTGGACAATATAAAAGAGGTAACGAGATGAGCGCTCCATCGAGCGGTGGACGTAATCCGGTCTAGCGCTTAGCCATCGCACTTGCTCGATTTCCAGGGGAGTATTCATTGGCTCCAATTCAAAGCCATCCCGAATTCGAATCCATAAATTACTAGATGGCGCGTACAGATCACTGACGGACTGGTTCTTCAGATTGACTCGCTTCGCTTTTGCGACACGCGGGTCTTTACGTGTTGGCGTATCGGAAGACCAATCTCCCGAGCTAGCGCAACCCGTCAGAACAGCAAGCAGCAAAATAGCTGCGTAGCGCCACAACATCAGAATCGATCCTTCCAGCCACGAATAACGGCTAGAACATGTGCTGCAGTTGGCAAGGATTTTTCTCCGGATACATTGAGAGCAGAATCAATCACCTCTTTTTGATCGCAGCGCATAAAGGGGTTTACTTGCAATTCATGCCCAATGGTTGTCGGCAAGGTTGGAAGATGTTGATCGCGCAACGATTTAGCCGTTTGTGCCCAAGAGATCAGATTGGCATTATTAGGCTCAACCGCCAAGGCAAACCGAATATTTGACAGTGTGTACTCATGCGTGCAATACACCAGGGTATTTTTGGGCAACACCATGAACTTTGCTAGCGACTGGCTCATTTGGGTTGGAGTGCCCTCAAACAAACGACCACATCCAGATGCAAATAAAGTGTCGCCGCAAAATAAGATCGGCTCAACAACATTCGCCTGCATATTCGCAAAATAAGCGATATGACTTAAGGTATGACCCGGAACCTCATACACCTCAAAGCTAATACGAGGGGATAAAAACTCGATTTTGTCGCCATCCATCAACGCATTGGTTCGGCCAGGAATCTCAATACTTGCAGGACCATATACGGGAATCTTTGGACCTAAGGCCTGTAATAAAGTCAAAATCCCGCCAGTATGATCAGCGTGATGATGGGTAATTAAAATACCCGTCAAGCTAAGATTTTCTTCTTCCAAGTAACGCAAAACTGGAGCGGCGTCACCCGGATCAACAATTAAGGCTGACTGACCATCATGAATACACCAGATGTAATTATCATCAAAGGCCGGTATCGGCCAAACTTGCAATAAAGTATTCTTCACCATAGACCGATGATACCAATCCCACCCTCCCCATCACAGATGCCTGCACCACCATGGAGTTCATGGGAAAAGTGGTTGCAATCGCCCCCAGGGCAATATGTTTTAGCCTGGGAGCAAAAGTGTTTCGATCAAATCGTGGCTGATGTCTTTGGATTTCATGCAGTTCAAATTGGAATGCCGCAAATTAATGCCTTGGCAGAAAATCGGATGCCTCTGCACGCCCTTCTCATCCATGCCAATGACCGTCAAGATCAGGCTAAGCGCTGTCTCTGGCATCAAATCGAGGGGAACCCCAATGAACTCCCCTTTGCCTCTGATTCAATTGATCTATTGGTGCTGCCGCATGTTCTGGAGTTTGCTGCAGACGCTCATCAAATCCTCAGGGAGGCTGAACGCGTCCTCCGCCCAGAGGGTCGGCTGATCATTTCTGGATTTAATCCAGCGAGCCTCTGGGGGGCACGCCAATACCTCAGTCGACTGATTGGTAGCCCATATTTACCCAGGGATGGTCAATTTATTAGCCTTTTTCGCCTCAAGGATTGGTTGCAACTCCTGAATTTTTCCCTAGACCGTGGACATTTTGGATGCTACAAATTACCTTTAAGCAGCCATTCGGGCATGACTAGAATGGACTTTCTAGAGCCCATGGGTAACCGCTGGTGGCCTATTTTTGGAGCGGTTTTTCTTGTTTCAGCAATTAAACGCCAGCAGGGAATTCGCATGATTGGCCAAGCACAAAGTAAACGTATTGCAGCCATCCCCCAGCTCAGCCCCGCAGCCGAAAGCCGCCAGAATCACACAAAAACGCAAGACCCAGTAAATTAACGCCATGCCCCATACGAAACCCCCACCCCATATCATCATCTATACCGATGGCGCCTGCAAAGGCAATCCAGGCCCTGGTGGCTGGGGTGCGGTGCTTCGCTCTGGAGATCATGAAAAACACTTGCATGGTGGCGCTGAACTGACCACCAATAATCGGATGGAAATTAGCGCAGTGATTCATGCGCTACGAGCCCTTAAACAAACCAGCTCCGTAGAACTATGGACTGACTCTCAGTACGTCCAAAAAGGCGTCACTGAATGGCTTGAGGGCTGGAAAAAAAGGGGTTGGAAGACCGCCAGTAAAGATCCGGTGAAAAATGCTGATTTATGGCAAGAGCTCGATGCGCTGATCCCACACCACAAGATCTCCTGGCATTGGGTTAGGGGCCACAATGGGCACCCTGGAAACGAGTTAGCTGACTTACTAGCCAACCGCGGGGTAGAGGAATTTCTGCCCTAACCCATAGGTTCCACCCACCCCACCCCTCAAACAGTCTTATGAGAGAATGATCGGATTCTGAATAGGTGCAAAATCCGCCGCCAACCCCATATAAAACCAAGAAAAATTGAGACCGTGTCAAAAATAGAATCAGAACTCGATAAAGCAGTCGCAAAACTGCCCTTACTGAAAAATTGGATCAAGACTCGCCTTTGCAATTTATGGCAAAAACTCTCCCCATCTCTAAACAAGCTGCAAGGAGTAAATTTCGCCACCATCAAAGTATTTGTCTTTACATACAAGTGGCGAATTCTGGCCGTCTTAATCATTCTGTACGCTGGATCCAAGGCCTATGACTACTTCTTCCCCCCTAGTGGCAAAGGTGGTGGGGCACAAACTATCACTAGCGTAGTGGTTGAGAAAAAGGATATTCCCCTCATCATTGAAGCAACAGGCACGATAGTGTCCAACAACATTGTTGACATCCGCCCCATGGTGACCAATACGGTCTCCAAAATTCACATTAAAGATGGTGAAGAAGTAAAAGAGGGTCAACTTCTTTTTACCCTTGATAACCGCAACGATACCGCTAACTATGAGAGGCTTAAAGCCTTGGCTGATGATGCGCAAAAGCAATATCTGCGCGCAAAAGAATTAGTGGCTAAGAACTTTATTTCTAAAGCAGGACTTGAAACTTCCCAAGCCAATGCAAAAGCAGCGCAAGCTGCTGCTCGCGCTGCTGAAGTCCAACTCTCCTTTGACTCTATCCGCTCACCGATTAATGGTAGAGCTGGAATCATTAACGTCTTCCCAGGTGCATTGGTACAAGCTAGCAATACTGTCGTTAGCGCCACAAATGCCGCGTCGACATCCACCACTAGTGCAATGGTCACTATTACACAGCTCGACCCTATTAACGTTCAATTTGTTATTCCCGAGAAAGATATCCCCCTTTTGCTAGAGGAAAGACAATCTGATTCCCCGCTCAAAGTCAAAGTTTCTGTTGGAAATAGCGGAAAAAATACCTACGAAGGCAAAGTATTGGTGATCGACAATCAAGTGGATCCAACGATTGCAGCGGTGCGTGTTCGTGCTCAAATCTCTAACGACAAGATGGCGCTGTTGCCGGGTCAATTTGCCCGCGTGACCTTAAACGCTAATACCCTGAAAGATGCTATCGCAGTTCCTTCAGAAGCTATTGTGATTGGTCCTAAGGGGCGAGTTGTTTACATCGTAGACAAAGACGACAAAGTAACACCAAAACCAGTCAAGGTGACTTATGAATATCAAGGCAGCTCTGTAATTACGGGCATTCAGGCAGGCGACCGCGTAGTTGTAGAAGGAAAGCAAAATTTACGACCCGGCAGCAAAGTGCGAGAAGCAAAAAAACCAAGTGCAGCACCCGCCGAAAAATCCAATACCCCTTCTGCTCCAGAGAAAAAATGACGCTTTCTGAGTTATGCATTAGACGCCCCGTAATGACGGTGCTTCTCTCCATTGCAACAGTTGTTGCTGGAACAGTCGCGTATTTCAAAATTCCCGTTGCGGCGTTGCCAAGCTTTAATACTCCCATCATTTCAGTTACGGCCACCCTACCCGGAGCAGCGCCGGAGAATATGGCCTCCTCTGTCGCGCTCCCGCTAGAGAAGGAATTCTCCACTATTGATGGCATCAAAGTCATCAGCTCAACAAATACGCTAGGCTCCACCAGTATCACCCTCGAGTTCAACAACGATCGCGATATTGATAAAGCAGCCGTTGACGTTCAAGCCGCCCTCTTGCGCGCACAAAGACGGCTTCCGATCGAAATGACGGTGCCTCCGTCTTATCGAAAAATTAATCCGGCTGATACAGCCGTTTTAGTCATTCGCATGAGCTCACCTTCGATGAGCCTATCTGAAATCAATGCCTATGCAGAAAACTTATTAGCACCCTCTTTGTCGACTATCACCGGTGTTTCTCAGGTAGCCGTTTATGGTGCTAAGCGCTATGCAGTGCGCGTTAGCGTGAAGCCAGATGCCCTAGGTAATCGCAATATCACTATGGAAGAATTGGCGGCTGCGATCAACAAGGCCAATACCAATAGTCCAGTAGGTACCCTCGATGGACCTCGACAACTCATCACAATTTATGCCAACCCCCAATTGGTTAAGGCCGAAGAATTCAACGAGTTAATTATTGCCCAGCGAAATGGCCTGCCTGTTTACCTCAAAGATGTCGCAGATGTTCAGGAAAGCTTTGAAGATGTAAAAACCTTTGCGACTTCACAAGGAGAGCGCTCAATCGCTATCGGCGTCATGCGACAGCCCAATGCTAATACCGTCGAGGTAGTTGCTGCAGTCAAAAAATTGCTGCCCACCTTTAAAGAACAGATGCCAGCATCTATTCAACTCACTTTGATTAACGATCGCTCACTTTCTATTATTGAAGCGCTGCATGACGTCAACATCACCCTTGCGTTGACTATTTTGCTGGTCGTCCTAGTTATTTTCTTATTCCTCAAACATGCCTCGGCAACATTGATCCCCTCAATTAGTCTACCGATCTCACTGATTGGCGCTTTCTTTCTATTGTATTTTTTAGGATACAGCCTAGATAACATTTCATTGCTGGGGATCACGCTGGCCGTAGGCCTTGTAGTGGATGATGCTATCGTAGTACTCGAAAACATCATGCGCTATATTGAGCAAGGCATGGACCCCCTGAAGGCATCACTGAAGGGCAGTAAAGAGGTTGGCTTCACCATCATCTCTATCTCTATTTCACTAGTCGCTGTATTCATTCCCCTATTCTTCATGGCAGGTCCGATTGGACTATTGTTCCGAGAATTTGCAGTGGTTGTGTCGCTCTCGATTTTGGTATCTGCAGTAGTTTCACTTACCGTTGTGCCTTTATTGTGTAGCCGCTTCTTACCTAAACCAGGCCAACATCCAAAAGAATATGTCATCACCAAAAAATTTGATGCTCTGTTTGATTGGACCCTAAAGTCCTACATTTACGTCCTAGATCTGGCTTTGGTTAACCGCAAGAAGGTTCTCTGGGGCGCTGTAGCCACCTTCTTCATCACCATTTACTTATTTGTAAATAGCCCAAAAGGATTTTTTCCAGAGGAAGATATTGGTCAAATCACTGCGACCACTGAAGCAGCTGAAGACACTTCCTTTAAGGCTATGTTGGCGCTACAAGATCGCGCGGCAGAGATTGTGAATAACGATCCCAACGTGGCCAATTCAATCTCTATTTTGGGCGGTGGCCAAAGCGCAGGCCGTAATACAGGTCGCTTCTTTATCATCCTAAAACCCAAAGGTGATCGCGAGAAAATGGCTAAGGTGATTGAAGGCCTACGCAACAAGTTTAAGGAAATCCCTGGGCTGCAGGTATACATGCGTCCCGTACAAAATTTACAGCTTGGCGGACGAAGCAGTAAGAGTCGCTACCAGTTCACCTTGCAAAGCGTGGGCTTTGAAGGCGTGAATGAGTGGGCAGACAAGATGACTCAAAAAATGCGCGCTGATCCTATTTTCCGCGATGTCACAAGCGATTCGCAAATGAAGGGGCTTAATGTCCGGATTGAGATTAATCGCGAACAAGCTGCCAGCGCAGGCGTCACGATTGCAGACATTCGCAGCGCCCTCTATAACTCATTTGGGGAGCGTCAGGTCTCAACGATCTATACGCCAGTCAATACCTATTACGTCATTCTAGAAACCGCTGAAAATGACCGTCAGTTTGAAACCGATCTGAGCAAAGTGTATGTGCGAGGAAGGGCTACCGATAAGCTTATCCCACTCTCAAGCTTAGCTACATTTGTGCGAACAGTGGGCCCTACTGCGGTAAATCATCAAGGACAGATTCCGGCGGTAACTATCTCATTCAACTTAGCCCCAGATATCTTCCTGGGAGATGCTACAAAGGCTATCGATGGCTTTGTGAAAGAGATTGACCTCCCACCCTCCATCATTACCAGCTATGGTGGTGATGCAGCCGTCTTTAAAGATAATCAGTCCGGTCAGATTATTTTGATCTTGACTGCTTTGGGCGTGATTTACATCCTATTGGGATGTCTATACGAGAGCTATATTCACCCGCTAACCATTTTGGCCGGACTACCCTCCGCCGCAATTGGAGCAATCCTCTCCCTGAGAATTTTTGGGTTTGAGTTAACAATTGTCGCCTCGATTGGTATTCTGCTCTTGATTGGTATTGTGAAAAAGAATGCTATTTTGATGATTGACTTTGCACTTGAGGCTCAAAGAACTCAGGGCATGTCACCAGAAAAAGCGATCCGAGAAGCTTGTATTTTGCGCTTCCGTCCCATCATGATGACCACCATTGCTGCGTTAATGGGCGCACTCCCAATTGCCTTTGGCTTAGGAGCGGGCGCTGAGTTACGCCAACCCCTGGGTATCAGCGTAGCTGGTGGCCTGATCTTCTCCCAATTTGTAACCCTGATTATTACTCCTGTCATTTATCTTTATCTAGATAAATATGCGGGCAACGGTCCCATGGATATTCCACAATCAGTGTTAGAGGGTACCTAATGCGTCAAGTCATTCTTGATACTGAAACTACCGGACTAAATCCAGCTACCGGAGATCGCATCATTGAAATTGGTTGCGTTGAAATGATTGGGCGCCGTCTAACTGACAGAACCTTTCATTACTACATTAACCCAGAGCGCGATATCGATGCGGGCGCTTTTGCAGTCCATGGTCTCTCTCGTGAATTTCTGTCGGATAAACCCGTCTTTGCTAACATCGTTGAAGAGCTTATTGAATTTGTAGATGGTGCAGAAGTGGTTATTCATAATGCAGCGTTCGACCTAGGCTTTTTGGATAACGAATTTGCCTTACTCAAGCGCCCACCCTTTAGGGGTTTGGCGTCAAAGATTACCGATACCCTGCTGGATGCACGTCAAATGTTCCCTGGCAAACGCAATTCATTAGATGCGCTATGCGAACGTTTTTCGATCAGCAATCAACATAGAACCTTGCACGGTGCGTTACTTGATGCGCAGTTGCTAGCAGAAGTCTATGTAGCTATGACGCGTGGCCAAGAAGATCTATCGATTGATCTCATTGATTACACGGTAGGCACAGACTCCTCTGGCCATATGAAAGCCTTGCCAACAAAATTAAAATTCATGGCTGCAAGTGATGAGGATTGTCAGTCCCACGAAAAGATTTTGGCTGAAATCGCCAAAGCAAGCAAAAAAGAGCCCGTTTGGAGCCTTAATTCAAACACTCACCCTCAGTAATCTGCCTCACCAAACCAAGATAGAGGGACTCTAAATCTCTCACATACTGCTTTGTATTAAATAAGGGGGCAGTCAATCGATTGGACTCCAGACGATCCCGTAATTCTTTCAGTCGTATGGGATTTGAGGCTAATTCCAAAGCCTTATTGACATACTCCAATGGCGACCGAGAAATAAGATCCGCTAAGCCCAGAGCATTTAACTGACTAGCAGCCACCCTGCCCGCGAAAGTATTGCCAAGTAGAGTGAGTACTGGCAAGCCAGCCCATAAGGCATCTGCAGCAGTTGCATGAGCATTGTAATTTGGGGTATCTAAAAACAAATCTGCAATACGCAGTCGACTCAAATGATCTGCGCGATCTGGGACGCGTGACGCAAAAATTAAACGGTTAGGATCAATGCCTCGAATGCCGGCCTCTTTTTGGAGATTTTCTATAGCTTTAGCGGAAGGCTTTGATAACCATAAAACACTACCCGGCACTTTCGCTAATAAATCCATCCAGATATCAAATATGTAAGGCGTAATCTTGTAAGCATTGTTAAAGCAAGCAAAAACAAATCCATTGTCCGGCAAACCCTGGCTGACACGAGTTGGGGGCGAACCAAATTGATCAGGGCTAATGCTGGTATCCACCGGGAAAAAAGAATGTGGCAGGTAGGCAATTTTTTCGGTGTAATGAATTTGATGCTCAGGAGGAATAACCACCTGATCAGCAATTAAAACATTATAAAAATCAGCCCCGGAGGTGCCGGCATAACCTAAATAATTAACCTGAATGGGTGCAACCCCTCTTGCAAACAGGGCAGTTCTTGCGCCACTTGTATGCCCATTCAGATCAACACCAATATCAATTCGAAGATCCTTAATCTTCATCGCAGCCTCAGGATCACTCATTCCATGCAGATTAAAAACTTGATCAAAACTATCAATCAAATCAGCCTCAATAGCATCACCAGTCTTTTCCTTCAGAAAAAATCCATAAACCTCAAATAAGGACCGATCATGCATTTGGAGTAAATTTTTCATCAAAATACCAACAGGATGCTCACAAAAATCAGATGAAAAATAAGCTAATCGAATTTTTTCTTTGGAGGTATTTTTGATGGACCCCCCAGAATTAAGTCGACCAAATCCCAGAAAGCGATCATGAGAAAAAGTAGTGGCGCAAACTTTTTGTAAGGCTAGATTTGCTTGGGTTTGAAGGAGATGAAAAGGAATGGTGGCCCGCTGCCCATTCGCAACTAATTCAAGTAGTGTATTTTCTGAAGGTGAGTCATCCCAGATACACAAATTCCTTTTGGCCGCAAATAGATGCCCCATTAGATATGGGGTTTCAGACTTGATCCTAAAGGCCTTTTCATAAGCAACAAATGACTCGTCGGCAAACTTAAGCTCAAGCAAGGTATTGCCATAATTCGACCAAGCCTCACCAAAGTCCGGATTAATCTTCAAAGCCTGCTCATGAGCTGCTTTTGCATCTTCAAATTTACCCATCGCAAAAAGAGCGTTGCCATAATTGGTCCACCCCTCAGCATATATTGGATTGAGATCTAAGGCCTTTTGGTAACTCTCTACAGCATCTTCCAATAAGCGCATGTCTGCCAATAAATTGCCGCGATTAGACCACGCCAGAAAGTAATCGGGCTGAATCTGAATTGCTCTATCAAGACACTCGCCTGCTTTATCATACCTCTTGGCCTTAGCGTATGCCGTTGCCATATCCGTGAGAATTTGTGGATTATTAGGAATTAATGCATTGAGCTTTTCGTAACTCCGAATAGCGTCTTGAAAAAGTTCAGCGCCTTGTTGCGCTTTAGCGAGATTAGATAAAAGCTCAGGATTTTTTTGATCCTGCTGAAAAGCTTTGTACAAAGGCGCAACGGACTCGGCAACCTGCCCGCGCATAGCTAATGAGAGACCCTGAACCTGCAAAGCAATCAAATCTTTTGAATTGATACTCAGAATCATTTTTGCCAATCTCTCAGCAGTTTCCAAATGCTGACTATGAAAAGCCTGCAACATTTGCTGCGTCATAGGGGCATACGACTTAGCCATAATGACTAACTGATTGCCCGACGAATTTCATCCGGCTTTGACTTAGAACCCGCGACCGATTCAGTATCGTGTTCAGAAGTATTCTCGATCGTCTCAATCACCGCTTCCTGCATGCGAATATTGTCTTTGGGGCAGATTGGAGCACCATAGGTTGCCCACTTCTTCAATAGAGTAACTTCGTAACCGCACTGACCACACTTTGCTTTATTGCGACTGGCATTACTTGGCCTGGGAGGCGGAAATACAATCGCTTGATGTGGATAAGGCCCAAGTTCTTGACTAATCATCATTAAGCGAACCATCAATTCTTCGGTGGCGTGAGCCATTCTAGCTGGACCCTCTAAACCAACGGTCTGGGCAATCCCCTTAAAGTCCTCGCCATGACCACTAAAGCAATCATCTACCGCATGGCAAAGCTCATGCACTAAGGTATCCAAAAGCTGGACTGGATCATCTAGTTTTGGTGAAATGAAGATCTCATTAACCCCCCCGCCAGAGCGCTCGCGGGGCCAGCACTGACCCAAGGTCGTCCTTGGGCTACTAGAGGCCGGAAATCCACAAGAAACTCTTACTGGCGGAATGGCATAGCCAGCTTTTGAAAATACGGGCTCCAAATGTCTTACGGCATCCTCTAGCCAGGCTTCTCTAACGGTATGTTGCTTCATCTATGATTCATTCAATTCTGTATTAATAGGGTGCCACTTTACACCTGAGCCTAAGCGCTTAATCAAGAGTGATATTGGCAGACTTAATCGACTTATGCCAGTATGGCAACTCCTTCTTTAGAAGCGCGTCCATCGCAGTCGGAGTAAGGTAGCGCAACTCTACACCAGCAGCATCCGACCGCTCTTTTATCTCAGGCAAAGCTAAACTCTTTTTTACTGAGTCCGTCAGTTTCGCAATTACCGGCGCTGGTGTTCCGGCAGGGGCATACAAAGCTACCCAAGACTCTAACTGAAAGGAGGGTAACCCCGCCTCTGCGGTCGTTGGGACATTGGGCATCCCTGGATGACGATTTTTACCGGTCACCGCTAAACCCTTGAGTTTTCCACTTTGCACATGCTGCATAACTGAAGGTGGAGTAGTAATAAATACTTGAACCTGACCAGCTAAGACATCTTGAACGGCGGGTCCAGATCCCTTGTAAGGGACGTGAACAATATCTACACCAGTGTTCTGTTTAAAGATTTCAGTACCAATATGCGACACCGATCCATTACCCTGCGAGGCGTAGTTAAGTTTGCCTGGATTTGCTTTAGCGTAGGCTATGAATTCTTTCAAGTTATTGACTGGTACAGATGGGTGTACGGCGATCACATTGGTAGAAACCGTAAGCAATGCAATAGGAGAAAAATCTTTAATCGGATCCCATGGCAGTTTATCCATGAGAGCGGGATTGCCTACGTGATAGCCAGAATAAGAAATCAACAAGGTATAGCCGTCTGGTTTTGCCTTAGCTACATATTGATAAGCGGTATTCCCACTAGCACCAGGTTTGTTATCCACAATCACGGGCTGGCCAATGACCCGCGTCAGTGGCTCGCTTAATAAACGCGCTGAAGTGTCTACCAAGCCACCGGGAGGATTTGGGACTACAAGCGTAATCGGTCGATCGGGAAATGATTGAGCTTGCGCAATACCGAGACCACAAACCAGGGTAGCAAACGCCAAAACACGACGACTTAATTTGATACGCTTCATATTCATCTCCTTCAATTTCATCCGATTATTAAGTGTTCTAAATTACCGCTGCCCTACTTTGGCGTCACCAAAAATAGACTGAGCCTCACGCGGTAAGCATCGCCAGTAGCGCTGATTGGATGGAACCGTAGCACCCAAGGCAGCGGCAGCCTCCCAACCCCATCGCGGCTTATACAAAAACGCGCGGGCAAGAGCAATCAGATCCGCATCCCCTGCCTGCAATATATCTTCCGCCTGCTGAGGCTCAGTAATAAGCCCGACAGTCATAGTTGGAATACCTGACTTATCTTTCACAATCTTCGCAAATGGCACTTGATAATTTGGTCCAATCGCAATCTTTTGCAATGGAGAAATTCCGCCCGAAGAGATATGCACAAAATCACATCCAATAGGCTTTAATTGACATGCGAAATCTGCGGTTTCCTCGGGGGTCCACCCCCCTTCAATCCAGTCACTCGCAGAAATCCGGATTCCTAAGACTCCCTGATATGCCGCACGTACCGCCTTAAATAATTCCAATGGAAAACGGATGCGGTTCTCATGGGAGCCGCCATATTCATCAGTACGTTGATTGGCAATTGGCGAGAGAAATTGGTGCAAAAGATATCCGTGAGCGCCATGCAACTCAATTCCATCAATGCCAATACGCTGCGCCCGCTGTGCGGAGGCTACAAAAGCGGCAATGAGGTCCTTTAACTCATCTTGAGAAAGTTCGTGCGGCAAACGCTCACCTGCCAATTGAGGAATGGCTGATGGCGCCAGCGTCTCCCATCCACCCTGCTCAACTGATAGTAATTGGCCACCCTCCCATGGGGTTGCGCTAGAAGCTTTACGTCCAGCATGAGCCAATTGAATAAATACCGGAGTAGCCGGGGCCAGTTTGCGGGCTCTACTTAACTTATCCTGAAGGGCCGCTTCCGTGCGGTCATCCCACAAGCCCAAACAGGCAGGCGTGATACGCCCCTCTGGAGTAACGCCTGTGGCTTCAATAATAAAAAGACCTGCTCCACTATTGAGTAAATTTGCCCAATGCATGAGGTGCCAATCTTGCGCCTCTCCATTCACTGCGGAATATTGGCACATTGGCGCTACGACCAAGCGATTTGCCAGAGTTAATGGCCCACTAGGGGATCCCAGGGTGAAATTTGAGAACAATAGACTCATATTAAGACCTTATGAATGCCCTAATCCAGGGCAAAAACAGCGTAAAAGTGGCTAAAGCGATAGAATAACCAAAGTAGGATAAACGAGACCATAAAGTAGTGTTGGCAACCGTCAAAACGTCCTAATTTAACCAAAAACCACTCAAATTTATTAAGCAAATACTATGAGCGCACCGCAAGCTTTTGAATCAAAAGAAGATATCGGCCACTTTGTTGGCGGAAAAGTCCTCAACCCTAAGGAGGGTCGCTTTGCTGACGTCTATAACCCAGCTAAAGGGGTAGTCGCACGTCGCGTTGCTCTGGCCAGCCGTAAAGAGGTTGATGACGTTGTGGCAGTTGCTCAGACTGCCTTTGAGAGCTGGAGCCAAACCTCCCCACTGCGCCGCGCTCGAATCCTGTTTAAGTATCTCGAACTCCTCAACGCTAACCGCGATGAACTAGCCGCCATCATTACAGCTGAGCACGGCAAGGTATTTACAGATGCTCAGGGCGAAGTCGTGCGAGGGATTGAGATTGTGGAATATGCCACTGGCATTCCTGAACTCCTTAAGGGGGAATATACCGAGCAAGTCTCAACGGACATCGATAACTGGGTCATGCGCCAACCATTAGGCGTTGTTGCCGGCATTACTCCGTTTAACTTCCCGGTCATGGTTCCCATGTGGATGTTCCCAATGGCCATTGCTTGCGGCAACACCTTCGTACTCAAACCAAGCCCTACAGACCCTTCAGCATCGCTGTTTATGGCCAAGCTATTAAAAGAAGCTGGCTTACCAGATGGCGTATTTAACGTAGTGCAAGGCGATAAAGAAGCAGTCGACGCCCTAATTGAAAATCCTGATGTAAAGGCAGTCAGTTTTGTGGGATCAACCCCAATTGCTAACTACATCTACGAGCGTTGTGCCCACTTTGGCAAGCGTGCCCAGGCATTGGGTGGCGCCAAAAACCACATGGTTGTCATGCCAGATGCGGATATTGATAAAACTATCGATGCCCTCATTGGCGCAGCCTATGGATCGGCTGGTGAGCGCTGCATGGCCATCTCAGTTGCCGTTCTAGTGGGCGATGTTGCCGACAAGATCATGCCAAAACTGATTGAGCGCACTAAAACCTTAAAAGTGAAAAACGGTATGGAGTTGGATGCCGAAATGGGCCCAATTGTGACTAAAGCTGCCTTAGAGCGCATCACTGGCTATATTGAGAGCGGTGTTGCTTCAGGAGCCAAGCTACTGGTTGATGGTCGCGGTCTGAAAGTACCAGGCAATGAAAATGGTTTCTTTATTGGAGGCACCCTCTTTGATAACGTGACCCCAGAGATGAAGATTTATCTCGAAGAGATCTTTGGCCCCGTTCTCTCATGCTTGCGTGTTGCCAACTTTACAGAGGCTTTAAATCTAGTGAACTCCTGCGAATTTGGTAACGGCGTTGCCTGCTTTACCAGCGACGGCAATATTGCTCGTGAATTCGCGCGTCGCGTTCAAGTTGGCATGGTTGGTATTAACGTACCTATTCCAGTGCCAATGGCGTGGCATGGCTTTGGCGGCTGGAAGAAATCCCTCTTTGGCGATATGCACGCATACGGCAAAGAAGGTGTGCGCTTCTATACCAAACAAAAGAGCGTGATGCAGCGCTGGCCTGAAAGCATAGCTAAAGGCGCTGAATTTGTGATGCCAACATCAAAGTGATATCAACCATCAGTGAGAGCTGATAAAACAAATAGCGATCTTCTGATCGCTATTTTTTTGAGCGCTAAATAAGATTACCCGTCACACTGGAATGAAATAACGCCGCTCAATCGCCCTAGCGAATAAAACAATCGCAGAGACTAAGGCTAAATAAATCAAGGCCGCCAAGAGGTAAGCTTTGAAGAATTGGAAATTGGTTGCCGCTAACTCCTGCACTCTGGCAAAAAATTCTGTGTACTGAATTAAAAACGCAATAGAACTATCTTTGAGGTTTGCAATCACCTGATTTGTTAAAGCAGGAATAGACAGGCGCATCACCTGCGGTAAGGTAATGTACCGAAAGATTTGTAAGGGGTTAAAGCCTTGGGCTCTAGCAGCCTCTAGTTGAGATTTATCCAATCCATTAAAGGCGGTCTTGAGATAAGCTGCGTTATAGGCTGCGACATTAAATGTAAAACCAATGAACGCTACTGTGAAAGGTGAAAGACGTACGCCCCATGATGGCAAGCCGTAATACATCAGGAAGAGCAAAACAATTAAGGGCATTCCAATGAAAAAGGAAATGTAGGCGTTAGTAGTATTGCGCACAATATGACTTTTACTCAGAGTCAGATAGAACACAACGATACCTAGCAATAAACCTGAAATACTGATCAGACCAGCCAGCTGGACAGTCTTTAGCAATCCCGCCAGGATTAGCGGCATCTGCTCTAGCAGATCTCGGGTAAAGGAGGTCCAGCCACTCATGAGAATTTTTCTTCTCCGCCAAAAAATGCCTGGATTTCTGGATCAGAATCTTTACTGAGAACATCTATGCGATCATCCGCGCGAATCACGCCGCGATCAAGAAACATCACTGTATCAGCAATATTGCGGGCCAAACTCAGATCATGCGTTACACAAATCATCGAAGTCCCTTCCCTATGCAGGCGATTAATCAAGTCACCCACATCTCTGGACATTACAGGATCAAGTGCCGAGGTAGGCTCATCCAAAACTAATACTGCGGGATCCATGGCTAGCGCACGAGCAATTGCTACCCTTTGCTTTTGGCCGCCAGAAAGCTGGGATGGATATTTATCTTGATGGGCCGTCATATCAAAATGGGAGAGTTCGTGAAGCGCCCTCTCCTTTGCCTCTACTTTTCCCATACCATGCAATTTACGCAGGCCAAGAGAGACATTATCCAAAACATTTAAATGGCTATATAAAGCAAATTGCTGAAACACAAAACCAATCTGCTTGCGTAGTTGCTTCACATCAACACCAGGACCAAGAACTTCTTGACCCCTAAAGACAATTGATCCGGATGTTGGCTCTACCAGGCGATTTAGGCAACGCAATAAAGTGGATTTTCCAGAACCAGAAGCGCCCATCAAGACTCGAACATCACCCTCTTTCAAATCTAAATTGATATTGGAAAGAACAGTTTGCCCGTCAAAATTTTTGACTAAATCCCTGACCTGAATTAACGCCATATTTTTACCTCACCCACTATCCCATTGAGTATTGCGTTTAAGAGTTTCATATAGGAGTCATTCCTGGAATTTGATAACGCTTACTAATGCACTGAACAGTAAACAGACAGATGCGATAAATCGCAAAATAGAGAATGCCAACCGCTAAATAGACCTCAACACCGCGCAGGGTCGTTGCAGTTAAATTCATGGCCTGTTTTGTAATCTCAGGAATGCCAACGGTATAAGCGAATGGGGAATACTTTAGTATGGATGTGAATTCATTAACCATTCCGGGAACCGAGAAACGCAACATCTGAGGTAACTCAATATATCTAAGCACCTGTATACGAGTCATCCCCATTGCCTGCGCAGCCAGAACCTCAGCAGGATCCACAGAATTAAACGCCCCACGAAATACCTCGGCTAAATAAGCCGAAGCAACCAGACCTAAACTCAAGGCCATTGCCATTAACGGAGGAACCTTAAATCCAATACCAGGCAAACCAAAGTAAACCGTAAACAAAAGAACTAGAACCGGCACACCACGAAATACATAGGTATACCAATCCACCAATGGTGTTAATAGAGGTAACCCGAGTCTTCGTAAGCTAGCTAAGCCAAGCCCAACCAATAGACCTGTTACAGAGCAAACTAAGGTTACAAGAAGCGTGTAAGAAACCCCCTGTGCCAACTGAGTGAGAATGTCTAAAAAGGTCACAGAGAGACTCTCAACGACGCTTCAAGATGAAAAGAAATTGCCTTCTTACTTCATCCACTTATCTAGAATTGCCTTAATTTTCTCAGGCCCCAGTTCGTTCAAGTAGCGATCAAAGTCATCGCGCAACTTAGAGCCTTTTGCAAACGCAAAACCCAATTTATCAAACCCATTAAATACGTAACTACTTTGAATCGGCAGCTTAAGTTTATTTTCATAATTGAGGAGCACGGGCTCTTCAATAAATGCCAAGTCTAAGTTTCCATTTTGTAAATCAGTGACGACTTCGGCATAAGAAGGGTAGAGCTTTACCTTGCTTAACGAGTAGTAACCTTTAGGCTCTAGCTCATTTTTGATCAGATCATCGTAGGCCATTCCACGTGGATAACCAATAGAGTATTTCTTGAGCTGAGCTAAATCAGTAATTTGAATATTCTTATTCTTCATGCTGACTAAATGCCAAGCATTGTCATAGTAAGGCTGAGAGAAATCCATCGCCTCTTTACGTTTATCGGTAATTGAAATTCCTGAAAAAGCGACATCAGCTTGACCGCTGGAGACGGCTCCGAGCATTCCAGCCCAATCATATGGAGTGACCTTAATCGTGCAACCGCGAGACTGACAGAACCCCTGGAAGATATCCATATCCACACCAACAATTTGCCCCTTATCGTCAAATAACATGGGGGGTGATGCAGGAGAAACTGCAACCTTAATTTCTTTAGACTCTGGGGACTTGGAGCAAGCCAAGATGGTCAGCGCTAGAACTGCGGCAAACATTGCCAGAAAAAAGCGTTTCATGGGTATTACTCCTATCCGATATGCTGGGTTCAAGCTACGCGGAAATCGCGCTCTACTGCTTGCCAAGTATAGGGGATTTAGAGAGAAAGAATTACTGCAGGGTATTTTTAAGGGCTGGAAGCAGTGGCATTGCCATCACCTCAATACCCTCTTCACGCAGAGCTTCAGCCTCATCCAAAGTGGTTTGG
The DNA here is from genome assembly GCF_001595985.1 of Polynucleobacter sinensis. Lineage (GTDB taxonomy): Bacteria > Pseudomonadota > Gammaproteobacteria > Burkholderiales > Burkholderiaceae > Polynucleobacter > Polynucleobacter sinensis. The sequence goes on along the minus strand of NZ_LOJJ01000003.1, from coordinate 114,154 downwards.
CCACGGATACTCCTCTCGGGAGATTCTTTATAGTGAATCTTACGGGCCTCTTCAGCAAAAGAGTCGCCAACATCCTCAGAACGGCTCATCAATTCGCGCATACCTTTCAAAAAGGCTGCCTGAACTTGGGCTTCCAATTGAGAATGGTCGCTGCCTGTTAGAGCAACAACGTCGCCGCTTAAGGCCCCGCCAACAGCATTACCATCAGCGCCGCCAGGAACAGTTAGCTCGGATGAGGCTGCAGCCGCTTTATCCCCTTTATTGGAGGAAGATTTAGCAATATGGGGGGCCGATGGCATCCGGGTGATTTCTGTGCTGTCGCAAATTGGGCAGGCAAGCATACCCTTGTCTTGCTGAGCAAGACAATCCTCTTCAGAGGCAAACCACCCCTCAAAGCGATGGTCTAGTGGGCAGGCGAGGTTATAAACTTTCATAAGGCCTATATAGGGGCAAAACTGATAAATTCAATACCGCTATTTTAATAGGATTATGAGAGAGGTATAGGACTGACGAGCCCGCGACGATAGCGATCTAGCCAATAGGTCGCAATAGTGGTTTTTACATCAGTAATCTCGCCCCGCTCCACCCATTCCATCAGCTGCTCTAAGGGGGCGGCAAATACATCCAAGAACTCCTCATCATCTAGGTGATTTTTACCCGGCACCAAACCCTCAGCAAGATAGATATCAATAAATTCAGTGGAATACGAAATGACAGGATGGATGCGACGAATAAAGGTCCACTTTCTGGCGGAATAGCCTGTCTCTTCCTCAAGCTCACGCTGAGCACAGCTCAGATGATCTTCTTTGGGATCTAACTTCCCTGCAGGAATCTCAATGCAAGCCTTTGCAATAGGATAGCGATACTGACGCTCCATCAGCACCCTGCCATCGTCCAAAATCGCCAAAATAGCCACTGCTCCAGGGTGAGTGAGATACTCCCGTACGGCCTGCTTGCCATCCGGAAGTTTGACCTGATCTCGCTTCATATTGAGGAAAATACCACCATAGATATCCTCACCTGATAGTCGCTCCTCGCGTAAATGAAGATCGCCAGCCGGAAGATCGTTAAAACATTTTTCAGTCATCTCATTTACTCTCAATGGGGTTTAGTCAAGCTATTGGGCCATCATACAAAAAACAAATGACACAAAAGAAAAGGGCTCCGATCAAGGAGCCCTTTCACCACCAAGCTTCTGGTCTTATGACCCCAATAATGTGCGTCGCATTGCATCTAAGCAAATAGACATCAATCCAGCAGGGAAGACCCCCACAGCAATCACCAATACCGCATTCAAACTGAGGAGGCCGCGCGCAAAGCCAGAGCCAGTCACCTCAGAGGCATGCTCAGCTTTTGGCTCATCAAAGTACATGACTTTAACCACTCGAAGGTAGTAGAAGGCACCAATCAAAGAGGCGATCACGGCAATGATAGCCAGGAAAGTATGCTCAGCATCTACTAAAGCCTCCAATACACCCAGCTTTGCTGCAAAACCGACTGTTGGAGGAATGCCCGCCAAAGAGAACATCATCACAAGACCTATGAAGGCAAACCACGGATGACGTTTATTTAAACCCTTCAAGTCTTCCAAGGTTTCACAGTCATGCCCTTTGCGAGATAGCATCATCAAGAGACCGAAACTACCCAAGGTTGTCAAAACATAAGTTACCGCATAGAACATAGAGGCACTGAAGGCGTGGTCATCAAACACTGACAACATACCCAGCAATACGAAACCCATCTGAGCAATTGCAGAGTAAGCCAACATACGCTTGAAATTGGTTTGAGCAATCGCAGTAATGTTACCCACTAGCAAAGACAAAACAGCAAGCAAGACCAACATCGGCTGCCAATCACCTAAGAGTGGCAATAGCGTATTAACCAATAGGCGGAATAGCAGGGCAAATGCAGCCAACTTAGGCGCAGCCGCAATCATCAATGTCACCGCGGTAGGAGCGCCTTGATAAACGTCAGGCACCCACATATGGAAAGGAACAACACCCAACTTAAATGCCAGGCCGGCAACAATAAATACCAAACCAAAAGCCATTACCAAATGATTTACTCGTGGATCAGCAACCGTTCTAAAGATTTCGATTAAATCGAGTGAGCCTGTAACGCCGTACAACATCGACATGCCGTATAGCAAGAAACCTGATGCCAATGCGCCCAAAATAAAGTACTTGATAGCAGCCTCTACACTCTTTTCACTACTGTGACGCATTGCCACCAAAGCGTAAGTCGGGAGCGCCATCAATTCAAGACCCAAATACAAGGTCAATAGATTAGATCCGGAGATCAGAACGCACTGACCCAATAAGGCGAGCAGTGCTAAAACAATAAAGTCCGGACGGAACAGCGCTCGATCTATGAGGTATTGCTTAGAGTAAACCAAACTCACTAATACGGCCCCGCATGAACATGCTTTGAGAAGATTGGAGAAGGGGTCGGACTGGAATAAACCATTCATAGCAACCAGGGATACATCACCCATGCGACCCAAGAATACAAAGATCAAATACACCAACAAAATAATAGAGAAAAAATAGACAAAACCAACACCACGCGGTGTATGGAAAATGTCCTGCTCTACCCCAGGACTAGCCAATTGGCGCTCAGGTACATAAACACTCGCCACCAATAAGAGACAGGTGGCAACAAGTAAAACAAGTTCCGGCAGGATGGCGTATAGGTCGAATGCTTGCATTAGCTTTTACTCAGAGTTTGCTGACAGCAACATGCTGCAGCAGATTAATTACGGCTGGATGAATAATGTCAGTAAAAGGCTTTGGATAGACGCCCATACCGATAACGCAGATAGACAACACAGTCATCATGAAATACTCACGCGCATTGAGATCCTTTAAGGCGGCAACATGTTCATTTCCTACCGCGCCAAAGAACACACGCTTGACCATCCACAGGGAATAAGCAGCGCCCAGAATTAATGCAGTCGCTGCCAAGACACCAATCACAAAGTCATAATCAACGGCAGCTAAGATCACCATGAACTCACCAACGAATCCAGAGGTTGCAGGCAGTCCACAGTTGGCCATCGCCATCAATACTGCGAACGCTGTGAAGGCAGGCATACGATGAACCACACCCCCGTAATCAGCAATTTGACGGGTGTGCATCCGGTCATAGAGCACACCAATAGATAGGAACATGGCACCTGCAACAAAGCCGTGAGAAATCATTTGCACAATACCGCCCTCAATACCCAAAGGGCTAAAGAGGAAAAAGCCTAAAGTCACAAAACCCATGTGAGCAACAGATGAGTAAGCAACCAGCTTCTTCATATCCTTCTGAACAAGAGCAACTGCACCCACGTAGATCACCGCAACTAAGGACAGGAAGATCACGAATGGGCCAAGGTACTGGCTTGCATCTGGTGCAATTGGCAATGAGAAACGAAGGAAGCCATAAGCGCCGAGCTTCAACATGATGGCAGCCAGAACTACAGAGCCACCTGTCGGTGCTTCCACATGAACGTCAGGCAACCAGGTATGCAGCGGCCACATTGGAACCTTCACAGCAAAAGCCATGAAGAATGCAAAGAATAATAAGATTTGCTCAACAATATCCAAGCGAGCGTTATGCCAAGCCAAGATGTCAAAGGTATTTGTTGCGTTATACAAATACAGCATCGCAACCAAAGTCAGTAAGGAGCCGAGCAAGGTATACAGGAAGAATTTGAAGGCGGCATAAATGCGGTTATGACCACCCCAAACACCAATGATGATGTACATCGGGATCAAGGTTGCCTCAAAGAATACATAAAACAACAAGGCATCTAACGCTGCAAATACGCCAATCATTAATCCCGAGAGAATCATGAACGAAGCCATGTACTGGGATACCTTGGTCTCAATTACTTCCCAAGCTGCAATCACAACAAAAATATTAATGAATGCAGTCAGCACGATGAACCATACTGAGATGCCATCTATACCCAGGTGATAATTAATATCGTAACGAGGAATCCAGCTAATTTTCTCGACAAACTGCATGCCAGGATTGGCAATATCAAACTGAATTACCAAAGGCAATGTTGCAATAAAGCCCAAGATTGCGCCTATGAGGGCAAGCCAGCGAACCCCGGCAGAAGGCTTCTCCGAACCGTAAAACAAAATAATGATGCCGAAGAAAATCGGGATCCAAATGGCGTAAGAAAGAATCATGATGGCTACTTAAGTAACAAAGGCCTAGCGAACAAAAGGCAGGTAAGCGTACAAAACCCAAGCCAACAATACCGCCAAGCCCGCAATCATCGCAAAGGCATAGTGATAGAGATAACCGGATTGCAAATGACGAATTACAGCGGAGAAGCGCCCTACTGCATGAGCACTTCCATTAACAACAAAACCATCGATTGCCTGCTGATCACCGCGATGCCATAAGACACCACCAATCCATAGCAAACCTTTAGCAAACACGGCCTGATTCAAATCATCGAGATAGTATTTGTTATCCAAAAGTTTCTTGAGTGGTGCAAGCGCTTGCGCAAACTGACCTGGCAATTTCGGCGCCCAGAGATAACCAATTGCAGCAGCCAGAACACCTAGCACCACCAACAGCAATACTGGCGAAGTAAACGAATGAATCGCCATAGCAATTGGACCATGGAACTCTTGAGCAAGCTCCTTCATCGCTGGGTGCTTACCGATATCTACAAAGATTGAATCGCCAAAATAGGTGCCAAATAACAAAGGCGTAATTGTGTAATAACCGATGATGACTGAAGGAATTGCCAGCAGGATCAATGGTAAGGTCACAACAAATGGTGACTCATGTGGTTTTTCACCAGGAGCTAAACCATGGTGCGCATGGTCATCGCCCTGCTCTGCATGATCATGGTGGTGATCGTGCGCATGAGCATCACCATGACCCCAGCGGGCTTTGCCATGGAACACATAGAAATATAAACGGAATGAGTACAAGGCGGTTACAAAGACGCTGGCCATAACTGCAAAATAAGCAAATCCGGATCCAGGAATATGGCTAGCCGCCACCGCTTCAATGATGGAATCTTTTGAATAAAAGCCAGAGAAGAATGGTGTGCCGATCAAAGCTAGATTACCGAGCAACATCATCAAGCAAGTAATAGGCATGTATTTCCACAGGCCACCCATCTTGCGCATATCTTGTTCGTGATGCATACCCAAAATCACACTACCAGCAGCAAGGAATAAAAGCGCCTTAAAGAAAGCGTGTGTCATCAAATGGAAGATTGCCACTGGATAAGCTGAAACTCCAAGCGCTACAGTCATGTAACCCAACTGTGACAAAGTGGAATAAGCAACCACCCTCTTAATATCGTTTTGGACAATTCCTAAAAAGCCCATAAAGAGCGCAGTGATTGAGCCGATTACCAAAATAAAGCTCAAAGCAGCATCCGACAACTCAAACAATGGGGACATGCGGGACACCATGAAAATACCAGCAGTAACCATCGTTGCAGCATGAATCAATGCGGAAATCGGTGTTGGGCCTTCCATTGAGTCTGGCAACCAAACGTGGAGCGGGAACTGAGCAGATTTACCCATAGCGCCAATAAAGAGACAGATACAAGCCACTGTTAACAAATTCCAACTTGTACCTGGCAGCGTTTGGGCGGCCAAAGCATTGTTCTGCGCAAAGATCACGTCATAGTTCATAGAACCAGTGCTTGCTAGCAAGATGCCGATACCGAGGATGAAGCCAAAGTCACCAACGCGGTTCACTAAAAAAGCCTTCATGTTGGCAAATACTGCTGATTGACGTTCAAAGTAAAAACCAATCAACAGATAAGAGACAACACCAACCGCCTCCCAACCGAAGAAGAGCTGCAATAGATTGTTACTCATCACCAACATCAACATAGCAAAGGTAAAGAGCGAGATGTATGAGAAGAAGCGGTTATAGCCCTCTTCGCCCTGCATATAGCCAATTGTGTAGATATGCACCATTAAGGAAACGAAGGTCACCACGCACATCATGGTTGCAGTAAGTGGATCAATCAAAAAGCCAATATCCAGATTGAGTTCGCCTAATTGCATCCAACGATAAACCGTGCCGTTGAAATAAAAGCCATCCATTACCTGCACTAATACAAAGCATGACAATACAAAAGCAATCATCACACCGAGAATGGTCACGAACTGACAAGCTCCTTGGCCAATACGATTACCGCCTAATTTTGTTCCAAAGAAGCCAGCAATCGCAGAGCCGAATAATGGCGCGAGCGGAATTGCACAAAGAACAGGAAGAGTTAAGGTTAATTGCATGACTAGCCTTTTAGGTGGTCAAGGTCTTCAGCATTGATGGTGTCAACCTTACGGAAGAGCACTACCAGAATTGCCAAACCAATAGCCGCTTCAGCGGCAGCCACAGTCAAAATAAAGAATACGAATACTTGACCAGCCATGTCGCCCAAATAATGGGAAAAGGCTACAAAATTCATGTTCACCGAAAGCAACATTAGCTCAATGGCCATCAACAGCACAATGACGTTCTTACGGTTTAAGAAAATCCCAATGACGCTAGTTGCAAATAAGATTGCACCAAGCACTAAATAGTGGGCAAGAGTAATAGTCATTTCTTCTCCCCACGAGTATCTTGCTTTGCAGCCATATCTGAACCCATTTTTACAATGCGCATACGATCGGCAGCATTGACATTGACCTGCTCATGAATATTTTGGGATTTGGCATCTTTGCGGTTACGCAGGGTTAATGCTACGGCAGCAATAATTGCCACCAACAAGATGACGCCGGCAACCTCGAAAGCATAAACATAGTCAACGAAGATCAACATGCCCAAAGCCTGAGTATTGCTAGCCATCATCTCCTCTGGCATTGGCTGAACTGGTGAGCTGGTGCCGATAAAGCTACGAATCAATACGATCGATAGTTCGAGCACAATCACCGCACCCATCAAGAAAGCAACCGGTAGGAATTTTTTGAAATCACGACGTAAGTGCTCTAAATCAAGGTCTAACATCATGACAACGAATAAGAAGAGCACCATCACGGCGCCGACATAAACCAAGATCAGCGCCAAACTCAAGAACTCTGCCTTGAGAAGCATCCATAGGCCAGAGGCACAAAAGAAAGCCAACACAAGGAACAGTGCTGCATGCACAGGATTGCGCGCAGTGATCACGCGTACCGCTGAAATCACCAACAGACCAGCGAAAGCGTAAAAGAATGCTGCGAAAAGTGTAGATGTATCGAATGTCATATGTTCTTGTGCTCTATTCGATTAACGGTAAGGCGCATCAACTGCGCGGTTAGCGGCAATATCTTTTTCATACTTATCACCTACTGCCAAAAGCATTTCTTTGGTGAAATACAAATCACCGCGCTTGTCACCGAAATACTCAAAAATATTGGTTTCAACAATCGCATCTACAGGGCAAGCCTCTTCGCAAAATCCGCAGAAAATACATTTTGTTAAATCAATGTCATAACGGCTGGTCCGACGCGTACCATCGTCACGCTCAGCCGTCTCAATGGTGATTGCGTAAGCCGGGCATACCGCCTCGCATAACTTACAGCCGATACAGCGTTCTTCCCCGTTTTCATAGCGACGCAGTGCATGCAGGCCACGGAAACGTGGTGATAGAGGAGTCTTCTCTTCTGGATATTGAACAGTGATTTTGGGCTTAAAGAGATAACGACCAGTAATAGACATACCAGTCAAAATATCTTTGAGCATTAAGCTATCGAGGAATTGGGAAATTTTCTTAAACATGATTGATCAACTTATTTCCAAATATTCCATGGGGAAACCACCCACGCGCCAACGACAACCACCCAAAATACAGAGATGGGAATAAAGATCTTCCAACCCAAGCGCATGATCTGGTCATAACGATAGCGCGGCAATGTAGCACGCAACCAAATCACGCAAGACAAGAGGAAGAAGGTTTTGGCGAATAACCAGAAGAAACCTGGAATATCACGCAAAATCGGTAAATCAACGATAGGCAACCAGCCACCTAGGAACATGGTTGAAGCCAAGGCCGCAATGAGAATCATGTTGGCGTACTCAGCCAAAAAGAACATCGCAAAGGCCATACCAGAGTATTCAACCATATGGCCAGCAACAATCTCAGACTCGCCCTCCACCACGTCAAATGGGTGACGATTCGTTTCAGCAACGCCGGAGATGAAGTAAATCAAGAACATTGGAAGCAATGGCAACCAATTCCAAGAGAGGAAGTTCAAGCCGATGCTAGCAAAATAGCCCTGCTCCTGCGAGGCAACAATCGTACTTAGGTTCAATGAACCAGAAGTGAGCAATACCGTTACGAGCGCGAAGCCCATAGCAATTTCATAGGAAATCATTTGGGCTGATGCACGCATAGCGCCAAGGAATGGGTACTTGGAGTTAGATGACCAACCTGCCAAGATCACACCATAAACACCAATTGATGAGATAGCCATTACATAGAGCAATCCAGCATTCACATCCGCCAAGACCATCTTTGCCTGGAATGGAATCACAGCCCAAGCAGCAAATGCTGGCATGATCACCATGACTGGAGCAATGACATAAAGAACCTTACTTGCCTGTGCTGGGGAAATAATCTCCTTCATCAACAACTTCAAGGCGTCCGCAATTGGCTGCAACAACCCCAAGGGACCAACACGATTTGGGCCAAGACGAATATGCATCCAACCAATGAGCTTACGCTCCCAAAGGGTGAGATATGCAACTGCACCAAACATCGGCAATACGATGATCACGATACGGATTAAAGCCCAGACCGCCGGCCACAGAGACCCGAAGATCGCTTCGCCCTGAGTAGTAATGAGGTTCAAGAAATTATCCATCTCGTCCCTTATGCCTTGCTAATAGTTATAGGACCAAACATCGATCCCAATTTTGCGCTTGCCGCAGTTCCCGCAGAAATTCTGACGGTACCGTCAGCTAAATTCGACTCTAATAACGCAGGCAAGTCGATTGATTGGCCGCCCTGAGTTACTCGAACTACATCGCCCTCTTTTAGCCCTAACTCGGCATAGAGCTTTTGACCAAGACCCGCTTGATTGCCACGCTTAGCGTCACGGGTCAATTGCAAAGCAGGTGAGCGACGCACAATCTGATCGCCACCATAAATATTGACATCGGATAAACGCTCCAAGCCGCTAGTAACCGGCGCAGTAGTTATGCTTGCTGAACATTGATTGTTCAAAAGCTTGCAATAGTCTTCTGGCAAAGCCTCGCCCAAAACCTCTTCAGGCATATTGAATAGGAAACCATCCAGATTTAATAGACCGCCTAATACACGCAATACTTTCCATGCTGGGCGCGAGTCGCCAAGGGGCTTAACCGATGGTTGAATAGTTTGAGTTCTACCTTCTGCGTTTACAAAAGTAGAAACGGTTTCTGTATAGCTTGCAATTGGAAGAATGACATCAGCAAGTTCAAGAATATCTGCGCTCTGATATGCGCTCAAGGCAATCACGGTGCTCGCTTTAGCCAAGGCAGCACGAGCTTGCTCAGGATTTGGTAAATCTGCATCTGGCTCGATGTTCATCAAGAGAACAGCACGACGCTCGCCAGACAAGACAGAATCAACACCCACACCATTAGCATTAACCAAGCTGGCACCAACAGCATTACCACCAACCGGCAAGAAACCAAGAGTGGCGCCAGTTTGAGCGGCAATAAATTGTGCCAATGCATGCAGACTGGAAGCGGATGGATGGGCTTGCGCTGCTGAGCCAATCAATACAGCGCTGGTTGCACCGGACAGTAGGCTGTCAGCAATCGCTTGCGCTGCCGGAGAAATATTGGATACAGAAACTCCTGCGGGTAATGTGGAAGATTTGGCTTTAGCAACTGCGCCAGCCACTTCACTCAAAGCATTAACCCAAGCACTCGGAGCAACAGAAATGCTTGCGGCGGCAGGAATTAACCAATCATCGCCACCAGCATCAATACGCGACACTTGTAAACCGCGCTTAATAGCGGTACGTAAACGAGCAGCCACAAGCGGCTGATCCTTGCGCAAGAAACTTCCAATGACCAAGGCGCGATCGAGCTCGCTTAATTTGGCAATCGGCATACCCAACCATGGTGCGGGTGCCGCACCGGTGATATCCGTTTGACGCAAACGAGTTTCAACCTGTTTAGATCCTAAGCCACGAATTATTTTTTGCAGTAAATGCAATTCTTCAGTACTCGAGATCGGATGCGCTAAAGCACCAACAGAGTCAGGACCACTTTCAGAGGAGATTGTTTTTAATGAGCGGGCTACGTAATCCATTGCGGATTCCCAGTCGGTCTCAAGCCACTGACCACCCTGCTTTACCATTGGTGTTGTTACACGATCTGCACTATTGAGACCCTCATAGGCGAAACGATCACGATCACTAATCCAGCATTCGTTGATCGCCTCGTTCTCCAAAGCAACGACTCGCATCACTTTGTTTGCTTTAGTTTGAACGGTAGTGTTTGCACCAAGACTGTCATGTGGACTGACTGAACGTTTACGGCCAAGCTCCCAGGTACGAGCTGCGTAGCGGAAAGGCTTACTTGTCAATGCACCCACTGGGCAAAGATCAATCATGTTTCCAGATAATTCTGAATCAATGGTTTGACCTAAGAATGTAGTAATTTCAGAGTGCTCACCGCGATTAACCATACCCAATTCCATTACCCCAGCCACTTCTTGGCCAAAGCGTACGCAACGCGTGCAATGGATACAACGAGACATCTCTTGCATAGAGATGAGCGGGCCTACATTCTTATGGAAAACAACACGTTTCTCTTCTTCGTAGCGTGAATTTGACTTGCCATAACCAACCGCTAAATCCTGCAACTGACACTCACCACCTTGATCACAAATCGGGCAATCTAAAGGATGATTAATGAGAAGGAATTCCATCACTGAACGCTGAGCATCTACTGCTTTAGCAGAATGGGTAAACACCTTCATACCCTGCGTCACTGGTGTGGCGCAAGCTGGCAATGGTTTAGGAGCCTTCTCCACCTCCACCAAGCACATACGGCAATTGGCGGCGATAGATAATTTCTTGTGATAGCAAAAGTGAGGAATGTAAGTGCCGAGCTTGTTCGCGGCGTGCATCACCATCGAACCTTGCGGAACTTCTACTGCCTTACCATCTAATTCGATTTCAACCATGCTCACTTTAAGATGTCCCGTGCTCAATGTCTTATAAAGGTTTCGCAGAATCTAAGCAGCGCTTGTGTTCTACGTGATACGCAAATTCATCCATGTAATGCTTCAACATGCCACGAACTGGCATAGCAGCAGCATCACCCAAGGCACAAATTGTGCGACCTTGAATATTTGCCGCTACATCGTTTAACAAATCCAAATCTTCTGGGCGACCTTGGCCATGCTCAATGCGATGAACAATTCGCCACAACCAACCGGTACCCTCACGACAGGGGGTACATTGACCACATGACTCTTCATGGTAGAAATAGGACAGACGCTCTAATGCGCGCACCATGCAGCGAGTCTCGTTCATCACGATCACCGCGCCGGAACCCAGCATTGATCCAGCCTTTGCAATGCTGTCGTAATCCATCGTGAGAGTCATCATTTCGGCACCAGGAATAACTGGAGAAGAAGATCCGCCAGGAATAACTGCCTTCAACGCAACTCCATCACGCATGCCGCCAGCAAGCTTGAGCAAATCGGCAAATGGTGTACCAAGAGGAATCTCGTAGTTGCCTGGATAAGTCACATCGCCAGATATAGAGAAAATCTTAGTACCGCCATTATTGGGCTTACCTAATTCCAAATATGCTTGACCGCCAATAGCCATGATGAATGGCACAGCTGCAAAAGTTTCAGTGTTGTTGATCGTAGTTGGCTTGCCGTACAAACCAAAACTTGCTGGGAATGGCGGCTTAAAGCGTGGCTGACCCTTTTTGCCTTCAAGCGACTCCAGCAAAGCAGTTTCTTCACCACAGATATAGGCACCCCAACCTGGAGCAGCGTGCAACTGGAAGTTGAAATCACTTCCCATGATCTTGTCACCAAGATAGCCGGCAGCACGCGCTTCCTCAAGAGCCTCCTCAAAGCGAGAATAAACCTCCCAGATTTCTCCGTGGATATAGTTGTAACCTGTCGTGATGCCCATTGTGTAGGCACCAATTATCATGCCCTCAATTAAGGCATGCGGGTTGTAGCGCATGATGTCGCGGTCTTTAAAAGTACCCGGCTCACCTTCATCGCTATTACAAACTAAATATTTTTGTCCCGGGAACTGACGAGGCATAAAGCTCCATTTCAATCCCGTTGGAAAGCCTGCGCCTCCACGGCCACGCAATGACGATGCCTTTAGTTCCGCAATGATGGCATCAGGCGCAATCTTGTCATTAATGATGCGACGTAGCTGCTGATATCCGCCACGGCTTTCGTAATCTTTTAGACGCCAGTTCTCGCCATTGAGTCCCGCAAGAATTAAAGGCTTAATGTGTCTATCGTGCAAACTGGTCATGCCACTTTCCCTTCTGCACGAAGCTCGTTCAACAGAGCATCAATCTTTTCTTTACTCATAAAGCTACACATACGCTTGTTGTTCACCAACATCACTGGAGAATCGCCGCAAGCACCCATGCACTCCCCCTCTTTCAGGGTAAAAGTACCGCAGGGCGTTGTCTCGTTATAACCAATGCCGAGCGTTTCTTTTAAATAGGTAGCAGCTGTTTCACCATGAGTTAACTGACATGGCAAATTAGTGCAAATCACCAACTTATATTTACCAATCGGCTTAGTGTCATACATGTTGTAGAACGTAGCCACCTCCTCAACGGCAATCGTTGGCATTCCAAGAATTTGAGCAACGGTTTCAATGACTTCTGGTGAAACCCAGCCTACTTCGGTTTGCGCAGCAATCAAGGAGGCCATCACAGCAGACTGCTTTTGCTCTGGAGGATATTTCGCGACATTGCGCGCAATGTCTGCGAGCGTTTTATCGGATAGTTGAAGAGTTGTTGTCATGAATTAATCCTTGGCGCGCTTGATTAGCGGTCAATCTCCCCGAACACGATATCTTGGGTACCAATAATGGTTACAGCATCAGCCAACATATGGCCGCGTGACATCTCATCCATAGCGGATAAGTGTACAAATCCTGGCGCACGAATCTTCATACGATATGGCTTATTAGCACCATCAGAGATGAGGTAAATGCCAAACTCACCTTTGGGGTGCTCGACCGCAGAGTAAGCCTCGCCATCAGGAACATGAATACCTTCGGTAAAGAGTTTGAAGTGATGAATCAACTCTTCCATATTGGTTTTCATATCTACGCGTTTTGGCGGAGACACTTTGTGGTTGTCACTCATAACAGGGCCATCGTTAGCTTTGAGCCAAGCTACGCACTGCTTGATGATGCGATTGGATTGACGCATCTCTTCCATACGAACTAAATAACGATCATAAGAATCGCCATTCACGCCTACTGGAATATCAAAGTCGAGTTTGTCGTAAGTTTCGTAAGGTTGCTTTTTACGCAAGTCCCACTCTATGCCGGAACCACGCAGCATTGGACCAGTAAAACCGAGCTGCAAAGCACGCTCAGGCGAGACAACACCAATACCAACCAGGCGCTGCTTCCAAATACGGTTATCGGTTAACAGGTTGCAATATTCATCTACATTGGCATCAAAGCCACTGGAGAACTGCTCAATGAAATCAAGCAAAGTGCCGCTACGGTTTTCATTCAAACGCTTGATAGCAGAGGCGCTACGAATCTTAGACTTTGTGTACTGCGCCATTTGCGTTGGCAAATCACGGTATACGCCACCTGGGCGATAGTAAGCAGCATGCATACGAGCACCAGATACCGCTTCGTACATATCAAAAATATCTTCACGATCACGGAAGGCATATAAGAAGACCGCCATAGCGCCAACGTCTAAGCCGTGGCAACCAATCCACAACAGATGGTTTAACAAGCGTGTTAACTCATCAAACATCACGCGAATGTATTGAGCGCGAAGTGGCACATCAACTTGAAGCAATTTTTCAATTGCCATCACGTAAGCATGCTCGTTTGACATCATCGACACATAGTCCAAACGATCCATGTAAGGAACATTTTGAATCCAAGTACGCGTCTCTGCTAATTTTTCAGTAGCACGATGTAATAAGCCAATATGGGGGTCAGCACGCTGAATAACCTCGCCATCCAACTCAAGCACTAGACGCAATACGCCATGTGCCGCAGGATGCTGAGGGCCAAAATTGAGGGTGTAGTTCTTAATTTGTGCCATGACTTAAACCGGGCCTCCGTACTGCTCTTCACGCACGATACGTGGCGTGATTTCACGCGCCTCAATCGTGACAGGCTGATACACCACACGCTTTAACTCTGGGTCATAACGCATTTCTACATTGCCAGAAATGGGGAAATCTTTTCTAAATGGGTGACCAATAAAGCCATAGTCAGTCAAGATGCGGCGCAAGTCTTCATGGCCATCAAACAAGATGCCGTAAAGATCAAATGCTTCACGCTCAAACCAATTGGCCGCAGCCCATACAGGGGTAAGTGACGCAACAACCGGATATGAATCTTCAGGAGCAAATACACGTACACGCAAACGCCAATTGTGCGCCAAAGATAAGAGGTGGGTCACAACACCAAAACGCTGACCACCCCACTGCCCATCACGAAAGTCTTGATAATCCACGCCACATAAATCAATCAATTGCTCAAAAGCTAAAGATGGATCATCACGTAATAACATGGCGGATTCAAAATAGGTATCGGCACTGACAACAACGGTTACCTCACCCAAAGCGATTTCAATAGACTGCGCACGCTTACCTAAAACTTTTTCCAGATTGGCGGCGAGTTGAACTAAACGATCTGACATGCTTTAAGCCTTCCGCGCAATCGTGCTGGTGCGAGCGATCTTGGATTGCAACTGGATGATTCCATAAATCAACGCTTCTGCAGTTGGAGGACAGCCAGGCACATAAATGTCCACCGGCACGATGCGGTCACACCCGCGAACTACTGAATACGAATTATGGTAATAACCACCGCCATTGGCACATGAACCCATGGAAATTACCCAACGTGGCTCCGGCATTTGGTCATAAACCTTACGCAAAGCTGGCGCCATCTTATTGCAAAGAGTCCCAGCAACAATCATGAGATCTGACTGACGTGGGGATGGGCGGAAGACTACGCCAAAACGATCCAAATCATAGCGGGAAGCGCCAGCGTGCATCATTTCCACAGCGCAGCAAGCAAGGCCAAATGTCATTGGCCACAAAGAACCATTACGCGTCCAGTTAATTAACTGATCCGCAGTAGTAGTAACAAATCCTTCTTTAAGTACGCCTTCTAATGCCATATCGATCACTCCCAGTCGAGAGCGCCCTTTTTCCAGATGTACACAAAGCCCACGATGAACTCCAAAAGAAAAATCACCATGGAAGCGTAGCCAAACCAGCCGATATCACGCAAAGCCACACCCCATGGGAATAGGAATGCGGTTTCTAGATCAAACAAAATAAAGAGGATGGCAATTAAGTAGTAACGCACATCGAATTTCATGCGCGCATCTTCGAATGCCTCAAAACCGCACTCATATGGAGAAAGTTTTTCAGCATCTGGCTTCGAAGGAGCCAAAATCTTTCCGAGGAACATGGGGACTAAGCCAACCCCAATACCTACAAGGATAAAAAGCAGAACGGGAAAGTAATTAGCGAGATTCAAAATGGCCCTAAGTCGTTCGTCTGGTAAGTCCTAAGAAGCTACAAATTATCAATTATTCCGGTACATAAAACCTTGATTTACCGCATAAACCCCTACAAATTCTACAATTTGGTGCCGACGGCGAGACTCGAACTCGCACAGCCTAAGCCACTACCCCCTCAAGATAGCGTGTCTACCAATTTCACCACGTCGGCATCTTGTAAAACTTGTTAATTCTACTGCATTGCACCAGCAAACTACCCCAAAATGTGTGGCAGAGATGCTTTAAAGGCGACTTTTACTTTGGAACCGCTGGCTTTGTAGGATCCTGAACTGGAGCGACTGGAGTTGCTGCAGGAGCAACAACAGGGGCTACTGTGCCAGACAAAACACCGGGACTAACTTCTTTTTTATTGCCAATCCAGGTAATACCCAAGGTGCAGATAAAAAACACCGCTGCAAAAATAGCAGTTGTATGCGAAAGGAAGTTAGCTGAACCACTGGCGCCAAATAGGCTACCTGAAGACCCTGAGCCGAAAGCTGCGCCCATATCGGCACCCTTACCCTGCTGAAGCAACACTAGCAAGATCACAGCTAAAGCTGAAATTACCTGCAAAACAATCAATAAAGTCTTAAACCATTCCATGGCTTATCTCCAAATAAAAAATCTAGGCCTGACAGATAGAAAGAAAATCCTGCGGGTCTAGAGAAGCACCCCCAATCAATCCACCATCAATATCCGGCATTGCAAACAATTCAACGGCATTATCGGGCTTGACACTACCGCCATACAAAATTCCCACATGGGATGCTACATCTTCATCAAACTCAGCCAGCTGCAAACGAATTGCGCGGTGCATGTCCTGCGCAATCTGGGCGCTAGCCACCTTACCCGTGCCAATAGCCCAAACTGGCTCATAAGCAATCAGGCAATCGGCCAAGCGATCCTGAAGCACCATCACCTGCTTTGAGATCTGACCACGCACAACTTCTGTTGCACGACCAGAATTTCGCTCATCAGCAGACTCTCCAACGCAAATTACTGGCGTCATACCGCTATCTAAAACCTGCAGAGCCTTCTCGGCAATTTGCTCATCGGTCTCGTGATGGTATTGACGTCTCTCAGAATGCCCAACAATCACATAGGTGCAACCTAACTCTTTCAGCATCGATGCTGCCACTTCGCCGGTATAGGCGCCGGAAACATGCGCTGAAGCATCCTGCGCGCCCCAACTTAAAAAAGCGAGAGAACAATCTTCAATCAACTTACCGCACTGAGCTAAATAAGGGGTTGGAACACACACGGCAAACTTTCGTCCCGCAGGCATACCCTGCTCCATTCCTCGGCAAACGGTCTTAACCCAGCCTGCATTACCAGCAAGACTGCCGTTCATTTTCCAATTGCCAATAACCGTGAGTGGACGCATTAAATCAAATTCAATAATTAAACAGTTAACACAATCTTGCCAACATGCTCAGACGACTCCATTAGTCGATGAGCATCTGCAGCCTGATCTAAAGTAAATGTTTTATAAATCACCGGCCTTAATTTGCCGGCATCGAGCAACGGCCAAATATGAGCATGTAATTGCTGTGTAATCTGCTTTTTGAAAGAAACTGGGCGAGGACGCAAAGTTGAGCCAGTAATAGTCAAGCGACGACGCAAAATTTGATTGGTACTGACCTCTGCCTTTGACCCGCCTTGGATTGCAATAATCACAATGCGTCCATCATCAGCCAAGCAGTCAATTTCTTTTTGCACATAGGAGCCAGTAACCATATCTAAGATGACGTTAACGCCTTTGCCATCAGTAGCCTTCTTCACCTCTTCTACAAAATCTTGTGTCTTGTAGTTAATAGCTAGGTCAGCGCCTAAAGCAACACAGGCAGCACACTTCTCATCAGTGCCGGCAGTCACAAATACTTTATGACCCAAAGCTTTTGCAATCAAAATGGCAGTCACACCAATACCGCTAGAGCCACCTTGTACCAATAAAGTCTCGCCCTCAGATAATTCACCGCGCATGAAGACATTGCTCCATACGGTATAGAAGGTTTCCGGCAATGAAGCCGCTTCTTGATCGGTAAACCCCTTTGGGTAAGGCAAACATTGCGCTATCGGAGCGGTACACAATTCCGCGTAACCACCCCCTTGTACAAGCGCACAAATCTTATCGCCAACTTTGAGACCAAAGAGATTGTCGGCATGCGTTAAATCGCCACCAATAATTTCACCAGCAACCTCAAGGCCGGGAATATCAGATGCGCCCGCAGGAACTGGGTAATGGCCTTTACGTTGTAATACGTCTGGGCGATTAATGCCCGCAGCAATCACCTTGATCAAAATCTCGCCCGTTCCAGCAGCAGGAGCTACCGGATCAGGACGAGTGGCGACCACCAACATTTCTGGTGCGCCAAATTCTTTAATCTCCATTACGCGCATATGAACTCCACTCGCTAACTCAGTGTCTTAATAAATAACTTAAGCAGTTTCACCGGATGCAGGAGCAGCCTCAGCAGGCGTTTCGGCTACTGTGGATGCACCAGCCAAAGGAGCAATCGTGCCACCTTCATCCGCCATTGCAGCTTTGAGAGATAAACGCAAACGACCACGCTCATCAGCAGCCAGCAACTTCACGCGAACCACTTGGCCTTCCGCCAAATAGTCTTTCACTTCTTTTACACGCTCATTAGAAATTTCGGAGATATGCAAGAGGCCATCTTTACCTGGAAGAATATTTACCAAAGCACCGAACTCGAGCAACTTCACTACTGGGCCTTCGTAGATCTTGCCTACTTCAGCTTCGGCAGTGATACCTTCGATGCGCGCTTTTGCTTCGGCCATACCTTCCGCGGAAGTAGAAGCAATCGTTACAGTGCCGTCATCTTTAATGTCGATGCTGCAACCAGTTTCTTTAGTCAAGGCTTGAATTGTTGCGCCGCCCTTACCAATTACTTCGCGAATCTTGTCTGGATGGATCTTGAAAGAAACCATACGTGGAGCATGCGCAGACAATTCAGTGCGAACTGAACCCATTGCTTCTTGCATCTTGCTCAAAATGTGCAAACGGCCTTCTTTAGCTTGGGCCAATGCAACTTGCATAATTTCTTTAGTAATACCTTGAACTTTAATGTCCATCTGCAAGGCAGTAATACCGTTAGCAGTACCAGCTACTTTAAAGTCCATATCGCCCAAGTGATCTTCATCACCCAAGATATCTGTCAATACAGCAAAACGATTGCCATCCAAAATCAAGCCCATTGCAACACCTGCAACGTGCGCCTTAACTGGAACACCAGCATCCATCATGGCCAAACAGCCACCGCAAACGGAAGCCATAGATGAGGAACCATTGGATTCAGTGATTTCTGAAACAACACGAATACTGTATGCAAAATCTTCAGCGCTTGGCAATACTGGAATCAATGCGCGCTTAGCCAAACGGCCGTGACCAATTTCACGACGCTTAGGACTACCTACGCGGCCAGTTTCGCCTGTAGCAAATGGAGGCATGTTGTAGTGGAACATAAAACGATCACGGTACTCACCTTCGAGTGCGTCAATGATCTGCTCATCGCGTGCAGTACCCAACGTGGCCACAACGAGAGCCTGCGTTTCACCACGAGTAAACAATGCTGAACCATGTGTGCGTGGCAATACGCCATTGCGAATTTCAATTGGACGAACAGTGCGTGTATCGCGACCATCAATACGAGGCTCACCATTCAAAATCTGGCTACGAACAATCTTCGCTTCAATTTCAAACATGATGTCACTAACGGCAACCGTATCTACATCACCCTCTTCAGACAACTTGGCCAATACTTCTTTAGAGATTTCTTTGAGCTTGTCAGAACGCGCGCCTTTTTGACGAATCTGATAAGCCTCGCGTAACGGCGCCTCTGCCAATGCGGTGACCTTAGCAATAAATGGCTCATCTTTAGGAGCGGCAGTCCAATCCCACTCTGGCTTGCCAGCTTCGCGAACTAAATCATTGATTGCGTTGATCGCAGTTTGCATTTGCTCATGGCCATATACAACTGCACCCAACATCACTTCTTCAGACAACTGATTGGCTTCTGACTCAACCATCAAAACAGCAGCTTGCGTACCAGCAACAATCAAATCCATTTCGCTAGTAGCTTGCTCTGTACGAGTTGGGTTCAAAAGATATTGACCGTTAGCATAGCCAACGCGCGCTGCGCCAACTGGGCCGGCAAATGGAATACCTGAGACAGCCAAAGCTGCTGAGGCTGCGATCAGCGCAGGAATATCTGCAGGAACGTCAGGGTTAATAGATAAGACATGCACTACCACCTGAACTTCGTTCAAGAAGCCCTCTGGGAACAATGGGCGCAATGGACGATCGATCAAACGGGAGATCAATGTCTCGCCTTCTGATGGACGACCTTCGCGACGAAAGAAGCCACCAGGAATTTTTCCTGCTGCGTAAGTTTTTTCGAGGTAATCAACAGTCAACGGGAAAAACGACTGGCCCGGCTTAGCTGATTTAGAGGCCACTACCGTGCCCATTACTACTGTGTCATCCACATTAACGATAACGGCACCACCAGATTGGCGAGCGATCTCGCCAGTTTCCATAGTGACTTGATGGTTGCCCCATTGAAACGTTTTTACTGCTTTTTTAAACATCGTCATTCTGATCTTCTCCAAATTGTTCACGCAAAACCCACATGGGTAGTACGCTTGTCGTGGGATAAAGCAGTGTCACGACAACACTGGAGCGTTTAAAGATCACAAGGGATGCCATTCCAGGGAGGCACTGAGTTAATCAACTCAGAAACTCATTGGAATGACACGATCCCCTACACAAATAATCTTGAAGCGCTCAAAAAACATGCCATCTGCTTAAGACTGATTCTGTTACGAAACAACCTTAAGAAAGATGGCATTGCAATACCGATAAGAATTACTTACGGAGACCTAATTTCTCGATCAATGCGCGATAGCGACCCAAATCCTTGCCCTTGAGATAATCCAAGAGGCGGCGACGGCGTGAAACCATCTTCAACAAACCACGACGGCTGTGATGATCTTTAGCGTTAGCTTTGAAATGGGGGGTTAATTCATTGATGCGGGCTGTTAGCAATGAAACTTGAACTTCAGGGCTACCCGTATCGTTTGCGCTGCGCGCGTTTTCTTTGACGATTTCCGCCGTTTTAATATCAGCAACTGCCATTTTCATACTCCTTACTTGCGAACACTTGAGCTTTCACCCAATCTGTGTCGTGCACTTATTAATCAAATAAAACAAAAAAGCTTTAAAAATCAAAGCCCTCGAATTGTATCAGAGAGAACCCAAAAAATGGGGTGGCAAGCCCTAGAACTTGCTATGCTCTAGGGGTAGATCTACCTTTAATATAAAAATATTCAATTAAATCAATAACTTATGAAAATTAACCCCCTCATTCGCCCTATATTTGCACTTTTTTTAGGCATTTTTTTCCTTCAGGGTACGGCTTTCGCCCAATTTTCCAATCCATTTGGAACCCAAAAAACAGTTGCCCAGCAACGCGAAGACATTCTCAAAACAAGCAGTGCCACTCTAAAAACCCTTTATCAAGTACAGCCTAAGGCAAAGGGACTCATTGAAAGGTCGGTTGGCTACGCGACCTTTAGCAACTTTGGCATGAAGATTTTGATTGCTGGTGGTGGAACCGGTAGTGGCGTAGTCATCCAAAAAGATGGGGCAAAGCCTATTTACATGAATATGGCCGAAGTTCAAGCTGGCTTGGGTTTTGGCATTAAATCCTTCCAAAATATCTTTGTTTTTGAAACACAAGCCGCCTTAAATGACTTCGTGAACTCCGGATGGACTTTTGGTGGCCAAGTCACAGCTGCAGCCAAATATGAAAATAATGGAGATGCCTACCAAGATGCAGCTGTGGTGGCTCCGGGCGTTCTCATGTATCAACTTACAGACTCAGGCCTTGCCGCTGAAATTACTGGCAAGGGTACTAAGTACTATAAAAATACTGACCTTAATAAGTAATTCTATTGAGGCAGCTTTACCGCAGATGTCGCCGCAACAATCCTAAGGCGTCATCTGCGCATTGAGCTTAGCTTGGCTAGGATCGTGCAATTTATTCAACGCAGATAAATAAGCCTTAGCCGAGGCGGCAATAATGTCGGGATCAGTTCCAACACCATTCACAATTCGACCACCCTTTGCAAGGCGTACTGTCACCTCACCCTGCGACTGAGTGCCAGAAGTAATAGCATTTACTGAATACAGCAACTGCTCTGCTCCACTTTTTGCAATTTCTTCAATCGCATTTAAGCTCGCATCAACCGGGCCGTTGCCTTCGGCCTCTGAGCTCATCTCTTTATCACCAACGCGGAAAGTTACCTTGGATTTCGGACGCTCACCGGTTTCAGAATGCTGACTCAAAGAAATGAATTTATAAAACTCACCCTCTTCGGATGTTGCTGAATCAGACATGATTGCAATGATGTCTTCATCAAAAATCTCCGCCTTCTGATCAGCCAAAGATTTGAAGCGCACAAAGGCCTCATTCAAATCTGCCTCAGCTTCAATGGCAATACCCAATTCTTGCAAGCGTTGCTTAAATGCATTGCGACCAGACAATTTGCCCAAGACAATCTTGTTGGTAGACCAACCCACATCTTCTGCGCGCATGATTTCGTAGGTTTCACGATTCTTTAAGATGCCATCCTGATGAATACCGGAGGCATGTGCAAAGGCATTGGCACCGACCACTGCTTTATTAGGTTGCACTACAAAACCGGTGATTTGTGAAACCAACTTCGATGCAGGAACAATCTGAGTCGCATCGATGCCACACACCAAATCAAAATAATCTTTACG
This sequence comes from Polynucleobacter sinensis, assembly GCF_001595985.1. Classification (GTDB taxonomy): domain Bacteria; phylum Pseudomonadota; class Gammaproteobacteria; order Burkholderiales; family Burkholderiaceae; genus Polynucleobacter; species Polynucleobacter sinensis. The sequence goes on along the minus strand of NZ_LOJJ01000003.1, from coordinate 91,620 downwards.
GGTACGCAAAGCCATCACAATCTCTTCTAAAGCAGTATTACCAGCGCGCTCACCCAAACCATTAATCGTGCACTCGATTTGACGAGCACCACCGATCTTCACGCCAGCCAATGAATTGGCAACAGCCATACCCAAATCGTTATGGCAGTGCACGGACCAAATTGCTTTGTCTGAGTTCGGCACTCGAGTACGCAGGGTCTTGATGAACTCGCCGTATAACTCTGGGGTTGCATACCCTACGGTATCGGGAATATTGATAGTGCTTGCACCCTCATTAATAACCGCCTCAACCACTCTACACAAAAAGTCCATCTCAGAGCGATAGCCATCTTCCGCTGAGAACTCGATATCCTCAGCCAAGTTCCTCGCAAAACGAATGGAGCGCTTGGCCTGCTCCAACACCTCTTCTGGAGACATGCGCAATTTCACAGCCATATGTAACGGGCTAGTTGCCAAGAATGCATGAATCCGTTTTGCATTGGCAGCCTTTAAAGCATCGGCAGCGCGAGTAATATCTTTATCGTTAGCGCGTGCGAGTGAGCAAACAATGGAATCCTTTACCGCCGCAGCCACGGCGGAGATAGCCTGGAAATCGCCCTCAGAGCTAGCAGCAAAACCAGCCTCGATCACATCGACCTTAAGGCGCTCCAATTGACGCGCAATGCGAACCTTTTCATCTTTGGTCATTGATGCGCCAGGGGATTGCTCACCGTCACGCAAGGTGGTATCGAAAATGATTACTTTGTCGCTCATCACTACTCTCCGGTTCAATATTGCTTAATTATGTTTGCTACTCAATTGCGAATCTAAAAACAAAAACCCCAGCAAATTGCTGGGGCTGGTATGTCGTGGCTAATGAATTACGTTAATCTCATTAACTCAGGCCTTACCTGCCCCAAGCCTTAGGCTTAGTGCTAGTAGCAGTTTTCCGCTAGGCAAGTTAGAAAAAAGTGAGAAATTCATCAACATAGATTAAATATAACCTAAAAATACAGTTTTAGCTAAAACGACGCCCGCTTAAACGCTCCCATGCCCAAATCACGTAGCCCGAGATCGAGTAAATCACGAATAAACCAAATAGGGTCAAGGGTGGATTTGAGGAAATCAAGACAAAAGTGAGAATCATCAAGACCATTACACCAAAAGGCACGCGATAACGGACATCCAAGGCTTTGCCACTATAGAAGCGGGCGTTAGAAACCATTGTCAAGCCGGCGTAGACAGCCAAAAAGAAGGTGATCCAAGGAATAGCGCTGTCTCGAACCGGAATCTTATTGTCATCAGCGAGCCAAATGAAACCCGCCATTAATGATCCGGCAGCAGGACTTGGCAAGCCCTGAAAGAACTTTTTATCAACAACACCAGTATTGACATTGAAGCGCGCTAAACGCAAAGCCGCCCCAGCACAGTATGTAAAAGCAGCCAACCAGCCCCACTTACCCAAATCTTTTAAAGCCCACTCATAAGCGACCAAAGCTGGAGCTACACCAAATGACACCATATCAGCCAAAGAATCATACTGTTCACCAAAAGCGCTTTGCGTATTGGTCATACGAGCTACTCGACCATCCATACCATCAAGAACCAAGGATGCAAAGATGGCAATAGCCGCCATTTCAAACTGGTGATTCATCGCGTTAACAATGGCAAAGAAACCGCAGAATAATGCGGCGGTTGTGAACGCATTAGGAAGCAAGTAGATGCCTTTACTACGTTGACGCGGTTTGTCCGCATGCAGTTCATCTACCTCAAAATCAACCCCATCACCCAAATCCTGAGCCCACTCATCTTGAGTACGCTTATGAGAAAGGCGACTGCGATCTATACGGCCACGACGGCGAAATGTAGTCAAAGAATATCCCAGTAATAAAACCTAATTAATCTAAGCCAGGTAAACGTGCTAAGGCAGTATTTGTTGCAAAGACCTTATCGCCAACGCTGACTAGTGGCTCAGCTGTTAACGGTAAATATACATCCACACGAGAACCAAAACGAATAAAGCCGTAACGCTCACCCGCCTTCAACCTATCGCCAACATGGATATAGCAAAGAATGCGGCGCGCAATTAAGCCGGCCACCTGAACTAGAGTCACAATCTGGCCGTTGGCATCAATCACAACAGCGTTACGCTCGTTCTCTGTAGATGCCTTATCTAAATCAGCATTCACAAACTTACCGGGGAAGTACTGAATCTCTTTAACCAAGCCGTTGACCGCGCTCCGGTTGGAATGAACATTAAATACGTTCATAAACACACTAATCTTCAAAGCCTCACGACCCGCATAAGGGTCATTCGCTTTTTCCACCACAACGATCCGACCATCGGCTGGAGATAAAACCAAATCACGACCTAAGGCAGCAATGCGCTGCGGGTCGCGGAAGAACTGCAGAACAAAGATAAAGATAATCCACAAGGGCCATGACCATGCAATACCACCAAGGTAGTGGACTAGCAAAGTTACCGCCCCCACCAATGCTAAATACGGCCAACCTTCTTTCGCAATAATGGGGTGTGGATACATCATCTTTGTTCTGAGCCTTTTTAGTTACTGCTATTAATTTCTAACCTCTAATTACCAAGTTATTACTTAATTCTTAGTCTGGTCAACTAACTTGTTCTTCGCAATCCAAGGCATCATGGCACGCAATTTCGCACCAACTACCTCGATATCATGCTCAGCATTCAAGCGACGACGAGAAATCAAAGTAGGCGCACCCGCTTTATTTTCCAAGATGAAGCTCTTAGCGTACTCACCAGTTTGAATGTCTTTTAGGCACTGACGCATTGCGTTCTTAGTATCTTCAGTTACAACACGTGGACCAGTCACATACTCACCGTACTCGGCATTGTTAGAGATAGAGTAATTCATGTTGGCGATACCGCCTTCGTAGATCAAGTCAACAATCAACTTAAGCTCATGCAAGCACTCGAAGTAAGCCATCTCTGGAGCGTAGCCAGCCTCAACCAGAGTTTCAAAACCTGCTTTGATCAACTCAACTGCGCCACCACATAGAACAGCCTGCTCACCGAACAAGTCAGTTTCAGTTTCTTCGCGGAAGTTTGTTTCGATAATGCCAGCACGACCACCACCGTTTGCTGTTGCATAAGACAAAGCAACATCACGGGCTGAACCAGATTTATCTTGATACACAGCGATCAAATGAGGAACACCACCACCTTGCGCGTATGTACCGCGCACAGTATGACCTGGCGCCTTAGGAGCAATCATAATCACGTCTAAGTCAGCGCGTGGCTGAACTTGACCGTAGTGAACGTTAAAGCCATGAGCAAATGCCAATGCAGCACCCTGCTTGATATTGCCGTGAACTTCTTTGTTGTAAACATCAGCGATTTGTTCGTCAGGCAAGAGCATCATCACGACATCAGCATCCTTAACCGCTTCAGCAACTTCTTTTACTGTCAAGCCAGCATTAACTGCCTTGCTCCAAGAGGCGCCGTCTTTACGCAAACCAACGGTAACGTTCACACCTGAATCTTTAAGGTTCAATGAGTGCGCATGGCCCTGTGAACCGTAACCAATAATGGTCACTTTTTTGCCTTTAATGAGGGACAAATCCGCGTCTTTATCGTAAAAAACTTTCATGCTCTTTCCTTGTGTTGAAAATATAGTTAATGCTGCAATTCGTTAAAAAATTAAACCTTCAAGATACGCTCGCCGCGCCCAATACCAGAACCACCCGAGCGGACGGTTTCTAGAATCGATGCGCGATCAATTGAATCAATAAAGGCGTCTAATTTGGCACCATCACCCGTTAATTCAATGGTGTAACTCTTATCGGTCACATCAATGATGCGACCACGGAAGATATCTGTTGTTCTTTTAAGCTCTTCACGCTCTTTACCAACAGCGCGAACCTTAATCATCATGAGCTCGCGCTCAATGTGCGGACCTTCGCTTAAATCAAAAACCTTCACCACTTCAACCAAGCGATTTAAGTGTTTAGTGATTTGCTCGATCACATCATCAGAGCCAAAAGTGACGATAGTCATGCGAGATAAAGAGGAATCTTCAGTTGGGGCAACACTCAAAGTATCAATGTTGTAACCGCGCGCTGAAAATAAACCCACTACACGCGATAAGGCGCCTGGCTCGTTCTCTATCAGTACAGAAATAATATGTCGCATTAGAGATCCTCACTACCCAAAAGCATTTCAGTAATACCCTTGCCCGCTTGAACCATAGGCCAAACGTTTTCTTCTGGGTCTGTCTGGAAGTCCATAAACACTGTACGGTCCTTTAAACGAATTGCCTCTTTGAGAGCGCCCTCAACATCAGACTTCTTCTCAATACGCATACCGACGTGACCATAGGCCTCAGCCAACTTGACGAAGTCAGGCAAAGAGTCCATGTAGGAACTGGAATAGCGTTTGTTATAGGTCAACTCTTGCCATTGGCGAACCATACCTAGGTAGCGATTATTTAATGAAACAATCTTTACCGGTGTGTCGTACTGCTTGCAAGTGGACAACTCTTGAATACACATCTGAATAGAGCCTTCACCAGTAATGGTGAATACATCTTTCTCAGGGAATGCTTTTTTAATACCCATCGCATATGGCAAGCCCACACCCATCGTGCCCAGACCGCCTGAGTTAATCCAACGACGAGGTTTATCGAACTTATAGAACTGCGCTGCCCACATTTGATGCTGACCAACGTCAGAGCAAATGAACGCATCGCCACCAGTCAGTTCCCATAACTTCTGAACGACATACTGAGGCTTCACGATTTGTGATGCTTCGTCATACTTCAAGCAATCTTTTTTACGCCACTCATTAATCTGCTCCCACCATGCTGCCACTTTGGCATCATTCTTGCGTGGGCCAGCGGCTTTGAGCTGCGCGGTCATCTCAACCAGTACTTCTTTGAGATTGCCAACAATCGGAACATCCACCTTTACCCGCTTAGAGATGACGGATGGATCGATATCAATGTGAATAATCTTTCGCGGATGACTTGCAAAGTGCGATGTATTGCCGATCACGCGATCATCAAAACGCGCACCGATAGCAATCAACACATCACTGTGCTGCATCGCCATATTTGCCTCGTATGTTCCGTGCATACCCAACATGCCTAAGAACTGCGGACTAGTGCCCGGAAAACCTCCCAAGCCCATCAAGGTGTTGGTAACGGGGTAACCCAGTAAATCAGCAAACTCTTTGAGCTCTGGCGCAGCATCAGCCAAGATAACCCCACCGCCGGTATAGATGTATGGACGCTCCGCTTCCTGCAATAAGGAAACCGCCTTACGAATTTGCCCACTATGGCCCTTGATGACTGGGTTATAGGAGCGCATCTCCAAAACATCTGGATAAACAAATGGGGCTTTGGCCGCTGATACATCCTTAGGAATATCAATCAACACCGGACCTGGGCGACCTGTCTGGGCAATATGGAAAGCTTTTTTGATCACCAAGGGAAGGTCTCTGACATCCTTGACCAAGAAGTTGTGCTTTACGACCGGACGAGTAATACCAACGGTATCAGCTTCCTGGAAGGCATCTTCACCAATTGCGTATGTTGGCACATTACCGCTAATGATCACCATTGGGATCGAGTCAGTATAGGCAGTAGCAATTCCAGTAACCGCATTAGTTACACCAGGACCCGAAGTGACTAGGGCAACGCCAACCTTACCGGTTGCGCGTGCATAACCATCGGCTGCATGAACTGCTGCTTGCTCATGGCGAACAAGGATATGCTCGAACTTATCCTGCTTAAAAATTTCATCGTAAATAAAGAGAACCGATCCGCCGGGATAACCCCAAACGAACTCGACCCCTTCTTTGTGCAATGCACTAACCAGCATCTCGGCACCAATCATTTCAGGCGCGGCTGCTGCAGTATTGATATTTGCTGTGTCTTGATTAGCTTTAGTAGCTAAAAATTCGGCGCTGCTTGTATTCATTTTCTTTCGTCCTTTGCAATTTTCGGCAAAAAATTGTTTGGTCTGTTCTGTCTCCTGCTTGTGGCCTGAGTTCGAACGGCGCTGCTACCGGAAAAAACCACTTCGTAAATGAGATTCTAGGTAGTAAGCCCTATATTCTATAGTAATCCCCTAAAATAGACGAATTCAATCTGATTCAGGTCTAATTCGCTGAATGGCTTCCCCCCAAGAACTATCTGATTTTCTCAGCAGTGTTGAGCAGCGCGCTTTTAAGCAAGCCGTCTATGCTGTGCGAGATGACGATGCAGCTCTGGATATCGTTCAAGATGCCATGATCAAGCTAGCCGAAAAATACGGCGACCGCCCTGCTGCGGAGCTCCCCCTCGTTTTTACTAGAATTTTGCAAAATCGCATTCATGACTGGTTTAGGCGCCAAAAAGTTCGCAATACTTGGGTTAGCCTCTTTTCCAGCATGGGTAAAAAATCAGATGAAAATGATGATTTTGACCCTCTCGAGTCACTTTCTGCGCCTGACGATAGCGAAATTCACCAAGATGGGGCACAAAAACTCGAAAAGAGCCAACTTTTAGAGGCGCTAGAGTCAGAAATATCAAAATTGCCTGCCCGTCAACGAGAAGCCTTCCTGATGCGTTATTGGGATGAGCTGAGCATTACTGAAACTGCCCTTGCTATGAGTTGTAGCGAGGGAAGCGTCAAAACCCACTGCTCAAGAGCCACCCAGGCTCTAGCTAAAGCATTGAAATTAAAAGGAATTACGCTGTGAACCGCATGAATGAAGATCTTTTAGACTCAACAGAAGTTGACCAGTTTGGTCTAGCTACTGCCGCCCTGCTCCGCCACGGATCAAAATCCCTGCCTGCAGGCATCAAAGATCGCCTGTATGCAGCTCGCTTAAAAGCGCTTTCGGTTCAAAAACCAGAAAAAATTCGTGCTCAACAGCATGTATTGGCTAATTCCACTGGAAACTGGTTTTCAGGGCCACGCTCACTTTGGGATAACTTCAGCTGGGTTGCACCCTTAGTCGTTCTCGTTTTTGGACTGATTGGAATTGCTCAATGGCAGCAAGAATCTCGGATCAACGACATTGCCGAGCTTGATGCCGCCCTCCTAACGGATGATGTTCCACCAGATGCTTACGCAGATAGCGGTTTTATGGGTTTCCTAAAAAATGGCCCTCTCGCAGACTCAGATAAAGATGGCTTGGACTCATCCAAAGCTCCCTCTTAAAAATACTGACCCCGCATAACGCATGCTAAAAATCTGGAGATCCATTAGCGCCTCACTCGCCCTCAGTAGCTTGCTGATACTCGCCTTGGGTGGATATTGCTTGACTCAGAGTGCATCGGCTTTGGCGCAAACCACTCCTTCTGGATCGCATGGCAAAACCACCGGAATTCCCGAGAAGAAGCCTGATGGCACTTGGGAAGGTTTAAAACCAGAGCAACAAAAGATTCTGGCGCCCCTCGAAAGCGACTGGGACTACATGCTCCCCGACAGCCGTAAGAAGTGGATTCAAGTAGCTAACCTCTACCCCAAAATGAGCGAAGTCGATCAACAGCGCCTACAGTCACGCATGGCAAGCTGGTCCAACCTCTCCCAAAGGGATCGTCGCATTGCTCGCGAAAATTATTTAAGCAGCCTGAAATTCCCCGCTGAGAAAAAAGCAGAGGCCTGGAGCGCTTATCAAAAATTAAGTGACGAGCAAAAGAAGAAACTTGCCCAAGCAGAGGTGAATAAGAAAAAGCCTACTGCCGCAAGCGCCCCAACCTTGCAACAACATCCCATTACGCAAAAACCCAGTCTAGCGCCAACTGCCGCACCAAGCACACCAGCAGTTGAAACGCCCGCACCTGGCGCTTCGGACAGCAGCTCAAGCAACCCCTAATCTGCAATGACTCCTGCAGAATTAAACGTCTTACCCGCTCCGAAATTTTGGCGACGTGTGTCTTGTGCACTCTATGAACAACTTGTTCTGCTGGGTGTAGTGGCCTTTACATTTCTTCTGCCCAACTTAGGTTTGGGTATTTTGTTTGGCGTCTCATTGCCAAGCTGGTTAACTTTCTTGTATCTCTATGCCGTCCTTGGTATCTACTTTGTTTGGTATTGGACAAAATCAGGGCAAACATTAGCTATGCAAACATGGCGTGTACGCATGATTGGTCCCGGCGGCTATAACCTCACTCGCCGACAAGCAGTATGGCGCTATGTATTTGCTTCTCTATGGCTTGTACCCTGCATTCTTTTGCAGTGGCTCCTAGATTTTCATAGATGGCAGATCATTGAAATGCTATTTACTGTTGCGCTATTTCTCTGGCCATTGACCATTTACCTTCATCGCGTAAATCCATTGTTACGCCAAAGTTTGCCCGATCGTCTTGGCGGTACTCGCTTAGTTGAGCTACCTAAAAATCTCGTCACATTATCGTAATTCAAGGCGATGAGACAGTGCTTTAGACCTCACGCAAACAATCAATTGCAGTAGTCGTCTGAATTCTTCTTTGAAAGCGATAGCCTGCCAAGAGACAGGCTGACACACCGAACATCACCCCCATCGTGAGCGCTTCAATAAATGCATGGAACTCAATTTCAAGCACAAAACGACCAAGAGCCCAAGCAGCAAAGCCTGATGCTAAACCAGCTAGGACACCGGCCAACAAGCCAATGGTTAAAAGTTCAGCAATAGCAATTTTTCCCAGCAAAGTACGTGACGCCCCTACCGCCTTCAAGAGCGCGGCAGTTCTAAATCGCTCATCTTGCGTAGCGGCAATAGCCGATATGAGAACCAACATTGCAGCTGCGATAGTAAAAGTAAACAGCAATCCCAGAACTGAAGAGAGGCGATCTAAAACATCTTGAATCTGCTTAAGAGACGCAGCAACATCAACAATAGTGAGGTTCGGATAGGACTGAGAAAGCTGATGATCCAATCCTTCGATTGTGGGATTTTGATAATAAGAAGTAATCCAAGATTGCGGCATACCACTTAGTTGCGCTGGAGGCATGATGACAAAGAAATTCACTCTCATAGAACCCCAATCCAACTTTCGCAATGAGGTAATCGGAGCAACAATTTTCTCACCAGCTACCTCAAATGTCATCAAGTCACCCAGCTTAAGATTGAGGGTTTTTGCGATCCCCGCCTCCAATGAAATTTGAGGCGCATCACCTGCAATCCATTGGCCGGAAGTCACGCGATTTCCTTCTGGTAATCGATCCGTATAAGAAAGATTGAATTCGCGGTCAACTAAGCGACGCGCATTCTCCTGAGCATAGTCGTCTGGACTAACTAACTTTCCATTAACCTCAATCAGACGAGCACGTACCATCGGATAAAAACTAGGTTGAGATACGCCTGCGGCAGATAAAGATTTCGCAATTGCTTGCTTCTGCTCCTCCTGAACGTTAATCATGAATCGGTTTGGTGCATCAAGCGGAATACTGCCCTGCCATGCAGCCAATAAATCTTGGCGAAGCAATAAGATCATTAATAAAGCCATTAATGCGATTCCTAAAGCGGTAATTTGCATCACCGCAAATCCTGCACGACGCGCTTGAGTTTTCAATGCAAAGCGCACGGCAAAACTATGTTCTCCCCAACGAGAAAAAATACCATTACTGATGCGTAATACTCCCCAAGAAATAGCAGCAAACAACACAACCGCTAGACCAAAACTTAAACTTACCCAAGCAGCTAGTTTCCAGTCACGTGCAGCCAAGGCGATTAAAGCCAGGCAAGCCACAATACTAAAAATAGCCACCCATAAGGCATTGATGTTGATCGTTCCCAGCTCTTTCCTAACCAAGCGAATGGGAGAAATTGTTATGAGACTTAGTAATGGAGGGCCAGCAAAACCCATCAACAAAGAAAGGGACAATAAAACGCTCCAAGCTACAGGCCAAAGCGAGATATCTGGCAAGTTCCCCATTACCAAATTGCCCAAGATACACATCAATAATTCCTGAACGACGTAGCCAATGAGTGCGCCAAAAAGAGCAGAAAGAACGGTAAGAGTCAGTAGTATTCTGAGTTGTGCCAGCAAAATCATCTTTTGACTTGCGCCCAAACATTTCATCACAGCGCAGGTATCAGCCTGCTTAAAGACGTAGCGGCGGGTTGATAAGGCAATTGCAACTGCCGCAACCATGGCTGTCAATAAGGCGACTAGGGAAAGGAATCGCTCTGCCCTCTCCAGCGTTTTACGCATCACTGGCTGGGCGTTTTCTAAGGTCTCGATACGCAAACCTCGCAGACCTTCGGATTCGATATATTGCTTTACCCATTGCTCATAAGACGCAATAGACTGATCGTCTCCGGCCAACAACAAACGGTAAGTTACTCGACTACCCAGACCGATCAGACCTGTAGAAGGTAAATCCTCTAGCGACATCATGACACGTGGCGCAAAGTTCATAAAACCAGCACCGCGATCTAACTCACGCTCGAGTACGCCAGCGATTAAGAATTGCTTGTCCCCTAGTCGCATTTGATCGCCCACCCGAGCATTCAAACTCGCCAACATCGGAGGATCAACCCATACAGAACCCGGGGAAGGAGTCTGAGCATCCACCTGGGGAGAGACCTTGAGATGCCCCCGTAGAGGGTAAGCGGGGCTTACCGCCTTTAAAGAGGCAAGCTTACTTTGCACCCCAACGGTTGCCATGCTTGGAAAAACGATAGTTTGTGCAAGCTGAAGCTGTCGCTCCTTAGCTTCAACAAGAAACCGTTCTGCTAATGGCTGATCACCAACCAAGAGTAGATCAGCGCCTAAAAGCTGACGAGCATCAAACTGAAATGCTCGCTGCATCCGATCGGCTAAAAATGCGACGCTAGATAAAGCGGTGACAGAGAGTGTTAGTGCGACAAAAAGCCACACTAACTCACTCGATCTAAATTCTCTTTGAATACCTCGAAAGTAATTGAGTAACACAACGATTAGATCGCCTGTACCTGACCACCATCAACTCGTATCACGGAACCAGTAATGAAAGAAGCATTCTGGCTGGCTAAGAATGCGGCAGTATCACCATATTCTTTTGGATCACCATAGCGGCCCATTGGAATTTGCCTCAAGCTTGCCTGAACTACTGCCTCATAACTAACGTTTTCACGCTGAGCACGCGCCTCGTCCAATTGACGCAGACGATCAGTAGCAACACGACCTGGCATGATCACGTTTACAGTAATGCCTTCAGCAGCAACTTCTGTTGCCAGAGTTTTAGACCACGCAAGCAAGGCTGCGCGCAATGTATTAGAAATCGCCAGATTTTTAATCGGAGCAATTGCGCCTGATGTTGTGCTAGTAATAATGCGCCCCCACTTACGTTGACGCATACCTGGCAGCACGCGATCAGTAATGGCGATAAGAGACAACACCATATCGTTAAAACTTTTTTGCCATAAAGCGGGATCTTGACCTGCGGCAGGCGTTGGTGGCGGTCCGCCAGTATTGTTAATCAAGATATCAATGGGACCTAATTCGATTTCCACCTTTGTCACAAGAGCGTCGATCACAGAGGCATCAGATAAATCCCAGCTCAAGGCCAACGCCTTGCCACCGGCAGCCTCAATCAGCTCCACAGACTTTTTTAGGCCTTCTGCATTGCGACCGGTCACCGCTACTTTTACGCCTTCACGCGCAAGCGATACGGCCATTGCCTGACCTAAACCACGGCTCGATGCCATTACCAAAGCAACCTTACCTTTGAGTCCTAAATCCATGTCTTCTCCATCTTCTATTGAATATGTACGGCTACTACAAAATCACTACTGCCCTAAGGGTGGCGGCAAATTACCAGCGTATTTATACAATACAGCCTCATATTCCTTCAGAATTTGCGCTAAAGCTTCCTGCTGCCCCAAAACCAATGCCTGAGGGGTATTGTCTTTAAGCACGACACGCTTGGTATAGCGATTCTTTCCAATCACGGGATTGTGTTTTTTAGGGTCAGTGGCGGTCAGAAAAAACTCAACCGTCACAACGGCCTCAGGGCGAACCCGATAATCGCCATAAAACTCTTCGACAGAAGTTTGTAAGTAGTAATAAGGGAAAAAGGCATTTCCCTGACCTACTGTCATCATGAAGATTTGGGAATTATTGAGCCACTGACGAGTGGCATTACCAATCATCTCACTAGGCAGCGCAGAATAAATGTTATAAAAATCTTTTTCATAGCGCTGATCACTCAAGCGATATACCAGCGACTTTCCATCAAATGGAGTAGCCATAGATACATTGCCCATCTTTAACCATAAATCTGTGCGAGGCTGATACGGCGCACCAGTTCTCTCGGGTGCCAACATCCAACTGCTGGTCTCTAATGCTGGTCTTTTAGGCAAGGAGCAGGCCGTTAGTGTGGCGATCAGGAGCGCCGCTAAAGCAAACCTTGTGAAACAGTTGTTCTTAAAGATCTTGGTTCTCATTTTTGAGCTCCATTCATTGGAGGTGTAATACGTGCAGGCGGCTCACCCCAAACTAAGGTAGATGGAGATTGACTGGCCACACGAGTAAATTCATTTAACTGCTCGCTTGCTTGACGCAGGTTTTCCAAGGTAACAGTCGTATCACCTTGAACAGAGGACACTGTTTGACGCAGGGAAACCATGGTGGCGATTAACTCACGCATCAAAATATTAAGTTGATCTTTATCGGTAACTTTAGCAATGCGATCTAACAAGACATTAAGATCTTTCACTGAACTAATTAGCCCAGAGTTATCCCTACCATCGCCTGCCATTAATTTGTTGAGATTTCCTAAAAGCGTATCAAACTTCTTCTGGGTTCCATCGATATTCAGTTCGTTGAGTGCTCCAATTAACTTCTGAATGCCAGAAATTATTTCATCCGCTTGATTAGGCATTGAAGGAACCACTGGATATTCTGGTTCCCATGGGTATTTGAGAGTGAGATTTTGAGTCGCCTTAGGATAAAAATCCAGCTCTACGTAATTGACTCCAGTAATCCCCATCGATTTGATTCGCGCGCGCAAGTTGTCTTTAATGAAAGTCTCAAGATGATCTTTCTGAATACCATCCCCAAAAATTTGCATTCTGACAACCACATACTCCAGCTTATTGACCATCGGAATGTCTTTTTCATAAAAATCTCCAGACAAACCAATGGCAGTCACTTGACCAATTTTTACCCCCCTAAAGCGCACGGCTGCGCCAGCATCCAAACCGGTTACCGACTGCTTAACATAGGTCTCAACCATGAATGACCTTTTAAAGAGCTGCCCTGAACCAAAGATCAAGATGATGGAAATCAATGCACCGATTGCCAGTAGGACAAAAATGCCCAAACGGAAGTAATTGAGATTGGAGTTATTACTCATGCTGCGTCCTTGCTCATAATGCGATTAAAGAATTGATGCACTCTAGGATCTTGACTGGTATCTCTTAAAACCTTGGGATCGCCCTCGGCGATGATGCCTTTGGCTTCTTTATCCAGCATGATCACCTTGTCGGCAATGGAATAAATACTCGCTAACTCGTGGGAAACAATCACAAAGGTAAAGCCCAAGTTTTTAGAGAGGTCCAATATCGTACTGTCTAGATCTGCCGAGGTGATGGGGTCCAAACCAGCTGAAGGTTCGTCCAAAAATAGAATCTTCGGATCTAGAGCCATCGCCCTGGCAATCGCAGCGCGCTTTTGCATACCGCCACTGATTTCACTAGGCATATAAGTTTCATAAGGCAGTAAGCCAACCAAATCGAGCTTACAGCGCGCCAATAAATTCATCTGATCCCTGGTGAGCTTGGTGTACTCCTCCATAAAGAGAGTGACGTTATCAAGCAAATTCATAGATCCAAATAAAGCGCCTTGCTGGTACATCACACCAAAGCTGGTCATGATCTTTTGACGCTCAGCGCCTTGAGCGGTAGTGATATTTTGGCCCTCAATCAATACGTCTCCTGAAAGCGGTTGATAAAGACCAAATAAATTCTTTAACAGACTGGATTTGCCGCAGCCAGAACCGCCCAAAATAACAAAGATCTCCCCGCTCTTTACGGAGAAATTGAGATTCTGCAGCAAGACTTTTGAGCCGTAGCCTACAGTGAGATTTTGAACATCGATTGCGTTGTCTTGATCACTCATCAGAAGCCCGTCCTGTAAGAGATGTAAGCAAAGATACCGTCAACCAGCACAATCATCACAATACTACTCACAACCGCGCGCGTAGCAGAGATGCCAACTGCCGCCGCGCCTGTGCCCGTTTGCATGCCGCGTAAGCAGCCCATTGCGGAAACAACCACCCCAAACAATGTAGCTTTCACAAGACCAGAAAGAATATCTTCTATATCGACGGCGGATAACATGCCGTTGTAGTAATTAATAAATGGAATACCGTAAATCTGCATTGTCAACATGGAAGAGAAAATGCTGACAACGTCAGCAAATAAGGTCAAGATTGGCGCCACTAAGATTCCTGCGAGAACTCTTGGCACCACTAAAAACCGAATAGGACTTAGGCCACCCGTTACCAATGCATCTACCTCACTATTGACGGTCATGGTTCCAATCTCTGCAGCAAAAGCTGCGGATGAACGACCAGCAAGCAGAATCGCGGTAATCAAGGGGCCCATCTCACGAACGATGCCTAAAGCAGCTAATGGTCCTACAAATGAAACAGCACCAAACTGTTCCATACCAATCGCCGCCTGAAAAGACAAAATCACACCAATTAAAAATGCCACTAAGCCCACAATTGGCAATGCAGAGATACCAGCCTCTACTGCGGCATTGACAAAATCACCCCAACGCACTTGCCTGATATTGCGTATGGACCAGGCTAAGTCCGCAGAGAGATGCCCAATAAAAATTGTTAAGCCACGCGCATCATCCAAAAGATCTTGCGCAGCCATGCCAGCAGTGACGACAAAATTATTTTTTGGCTTTGAGGTGGGTACTGGAAAAAGACTGTCAATAGGATCAAATTCTTTTAACAGGGGCTGATACTTTGGATCCAAACCCTGAACCTCAAATTGTCCGCCCGCCTTTTTCTGCGCCTCTTCAACATCTATCAAGAAGGCAAATGCAGAACCATCCAAGGATCCGACTTTGGAAGCGTCAAAACTTAGGGACTGGCCTTTGCCGCCACCCTGCTGCAACCATGCATCTTGTTGCTGGCGAACCTGCGTCCAAATACCGGCCAATGAATACACATTCACCACCCCACTTAGGGTAACTTGAGCATGATTTGAGTCAACTTGCGACCAAACGGCAACTGGGGTCGCAGACTGTGGAATGGGTTCTGAAATGCTCATAAGCAAACTATAAGGGATACCGATGAAAACTTCGTGAAACAAGCTATTAAAAAGAAACGGGCCTAGTCTTTCAACTAGGCCCGGAATGGGATGGTGCGGCTGGCAGGAATTGAACCCACGACCCCTTGGTTCGTAGCCAAGTACTCTATCCAGCTGAGCTACAGCCGCAACAGCCATAATTATGCCATGGAAGAGAAGAACTACATCACACCCGCTGGTCATGAACGGATTAAAAGTGAGCTTTTACAGCTCCTAAACCTTGATAGGCCTGAGGTTGTCAAGGTTGTACACTGGGCCGCCTCGAATGGGGATCGCTCGGAAAATGGGGACTATATCTATGGAAAAAAGCGGCTTCGGGAGATTGATCGAAGGATTCGCTTCCTCAATAAACGCCTAGAATTTGCTGTAATTGTCGACAATCAAGCCCGAAAAACCGGGGAAGCGGACGCCGAACAGGTCTTTTTTGGGGCAACAGTCACTTATGCCAATCTAGAGGGCCCTCAAGCTGGAAAAAAGACGACGATCACCATAGTAGGGGTCGATGAGGTTGATTTAGATTTGGGGCACGTCAGTTGGGTATCCCCGATAGCCAAGGCCCTTATTAAAGCCCGTTTAGGCGATTGCGTGATGATTCAGACGCCTACCGGCCCTACTGAAATTGAAATTTTGGAAGTGCAATACCGTTAACTCAATATTTAAGCGGATCTGGTGCGCGTCACTCGCATGACATCATGATTGGCACGCAAACTTCTCATCACCTTGGATAAGTGCAAACGATCTGATACCTGAATCGTAAAGCGAATGGTGACCGCATCTTCTTTGTAACGATCATCCATAGAAACATTCATGATGTTGGAGTCAGCAGCAGTCACGCTGCTGGCAACCCTTGCCAAGACCCCCTTGCCTTGGCGCGTATCGATAGCTAGATCAACTTCAAATTCACGATTAACTTCTTTACCCCACTCTACCTCAACCCACTTATCACTATCTTTTGAAAGCATTCTGAGCGCGACTGGACAGTCATTGGTGTGGACTTGCAAGCCCTCACCTTTACCGAGGTAGCCAATGATATTGTCCCCAGGAATGGGGTGGCAACAGCTCTGAAAGCTAATGGAATTTCCTTCTCTTCCATCTACCAAAATCGCCTGACGCTGATGGTGATGGGCGATCATTTCTTGCTGAGGAGAAACCCAATCAGCCACTCCGAGGCGCATTTGCTCTGAACCACCCTCCTCATCAATCAAAATCTTCAAGCGAATGGCTAACTCTTGAGCAGATCTTCGGCCTAAGGCAATATTCACACAAGCTTCTTCGCGGGTTTTATCGCCCGTCCAATGTAATAACTTTTCCCAAATCTCTGGGGATAATAGCCCAGCATCAACACCTTGCTGGCGAAGGGCGCTGGCCAATAAGCGCTCACCAAGCTGAAGAGATTCAGCATAGTGTTTTGTTTTAAGCGAGTGGCGAATGGAGGCGCGCGCCTTACCTGTTCTCACAAAAGCCAACCATCCGGGATTAGGCTGAGAATTTGATGAAGTGACTACCTCAATAATGTCGCCGTTTTTCAACTCACTACGCAATGGCAATTGCATACCGTTAATCTTGACTGCTACGCAGGTATTCCCCAGGTCGCTATGAATGGAGTAAGCAAAGTCTAAAGCAGTTGCACCACGTGGAAGAGCTCTAATTTGTCCCTTGGGAGTAAATACATAAACTGCATCTGGAAATAAATCAATCTTGACATGCTCTAAGAATTCTTGAGAATCGCCACTGCTATCCTGAATATCAATCAGAGACTGCAACCATTGATGTGCGCGGTTTTGAACCTCACTCATATCAGGAGAGCCATCCTTATATGCCCAGTGCGCAGCAACCCCAGCCTCAGCGACGGCATGCATATCACTAGTCCGAATCTGAAACTCCACCGGCACACCAGAAGGTCCTAGCAAGGTAGTGTGAAGCGATTGATACCCATTGAGTTTAGGAATCGCAATATAGTCCTTAAACTTGCCTGGCATCGGCTTATAAAGAGAGTGCAGTATTCCTAGGGCTCGATAACACTCGTCAATCGAATGCACTGTTACCCGAAAAGCATACACATCGAGCACCTGTGAAAAACTCAAATGCTTGCTGCGCATTTTGTTGTAAATACTAAAAAGGGTTTTTTCACGACCCTGAAGGTCTACCTCAAGATTCGCTTTTGCAAACGCCATGCGGGTGTTTTGCAAAATCTTCTCGACCATCTCCTTGCGGTTGCCGCGAGCTCTTTTTACCGCGCCCTCAATGACCCTAAAGCGCATAGGCATCGAGAATCGGAAACTTAAATCCTGCAAATCACGATAAATAATATTGAGGCCCAGACGATGCGCTATCGGAGCATAAATCTCAATCGTTTCAGCAGCCACCCTACGCCGCTTCTCCATAGGAACAGCATCTAGGGTTCTCATGTTGTGCGTACGATCAGCTAGTTTGACTAAAATCACCCGAACATCGCGGGCCATCGCCATAAACATTTTGCGGAAACTTTCCGCTTGTGCCTCTGCATGACTCTGGAACTCCAGCTTATCTAACTTAGTTAAACCCTCAACGAGCTCGGCAACTTTACTGCCAAACTTTTCCACTAAATCCGCTTTTGTACACCCCGTATCTTCAATCACATCGTGTAACAAAGCGGCCATGATCGAAGGTGCGTCTAAGCGCCAAGTGGCACAGAGTTCAGCAACAGCTACTGGATGAGTGATGTAAGGTTCGCCACTATGCCGGTACTGCCCTAAATGGGCTGCATCAGAAAACTGAAAGGCTTTCTTAATTAAAGTGACTTCTTCAGGCTTTAGGTAGCTGAGTTTTGAAATTAAACCTTCAATGGATACAACTTGGTGCTTTAGCGGAAGGTTGGGAGCTGAAGTGGGCCCAAATAAATGACGACTAGATTGCGCCAGCAATGTGGCAATGATGGACGACTTACTGTTTTTAACGATCTCTTTGGGCGAGACCTGGCCATGAGTATCCGATGTGTTTGGGTCGCCTAAGGGGAGCTCCACACCGGAACCCCTAAATTACAAAGGTACTTTGGTCAACATGTCACGGTCGGTTGCACCAGCGGCAATTTCACGCAAAGCAACTACAGTTGCCTTGTCTCTGGACTCAACACGTGGGGAGTGACCTTGAACTAATTGACGAGCGCGATATGTCGCGGCCAGTACCAGCTCAAAACGATTAGGAATAGTTTTTAGACAATCTTCTACGGTAATACGGGCCATGCTGAACTCACTTAATTTAGCTTCAATACCTATAGGATAACTGATTAGACCCCGAGACGCCGTAAAAGCGCAGGGTTACGCGCCATAATTGGGCCAGATCGTAGGCGGCTAGCGGCAACCACATGCCTTAAATCAGTCAATGCTTGCTGAAAATCATCATTAACAACGATAAAATCTGCCTCATGGGCATGCTGGAGCTCCAAATGAGCGGCAGCCAACCTTCTCTGAATGGTTGCTTCATCATCCTGCCCTCTTTTGCGTAAGCGCTCTTCTAGAGCCTCAAACGAGGGGGGAAAAATAAAGATCCACTGCACCTCAGGAATAATCTTTCGAATCTGCTGAGCACCCTGCCAATCGATCTCTAAAACGACATCGCGCCCAGTCTTCATTTGAGTCTCAATCCAAGCTCGGGAAGTGCCATAAAAATTACCATGCACTTCCGCATATTCCAAGAAATTACCTTGATCACGCTCTGCGATAAATTCTTCTCGAGCAACAAATCGATAATCCTTGCCATCCACTTCACCAGGTCTTGGTGCCCGAGTCGTAGTAGAAAGAGATAACTTCAATGCAGCATCTTCCTGCAGCAAAGCATTAACCAAGGATGATTTACCCGCGCCCGATGGTGCCACGATCATCAACATGCTGCCTTGGTAGGCTGGAGAAAGATTGGGTTTGATGCTAGCCGTCATGATGTATGAACTCTGCGTTACTCTAAATTTTGAACCTGTTCACGCATTTGCTCTATCAAGAGCTTTAGCTCTAATGCGGCTTGCGTGCATTCCTCAGATACCGACTTTGAACTCAGGGTATTTGCTTCGCGATTGAGCTCCTGCATTAAGAAATCCAAACGCTTTCCAACCGGACCTTTACCAGCGAGCGCGGTATCAACTGCCTGCAGATGGGTTTTGAGGCGCGCAAACTCTTCGGCAATATCAATACGTACTGCGTACAACACCACCTCTTGACGAATGCGTTCCATAAGCTCGGTACCGCCCTGAGATTGCTCTTGTGTAGCCAAAGCCTGGGCTAGGCGCTCGGTCAATTTATCTTGGTACTGCGCAACATACTCCGGCACCTTGGGCTCGATCGCTTTGACAATCTCACGCATCTTGGCGGTGATATTGGTTAAAACGGCGACTAAAGCCTTACCTTCAGAATTCCGGCTATCCATCAGGGCACTTAAGGCAGCCCTTCCAGCCTCTAGGGTTGCAGCAATCCAACCTTCTTCCTCGCCCCTAGGCTCTGAAACAATGCCGGGCCACCGCAAAATATCAGCCATACGCAAGGCCTCAGCCTTTGGAAAGGCTTCTTGAGCTTTTTCTTGAAGAGTGTACAAAGCATCAAGGCGATCCTTGTTCAGGGCGCCTAAGGCATGGGGATTGGCCTTGGCCACGCCCGCAGCGGCAGCATTGACGCGCCACGCAGCACGAAACTCCACCTTTCCACGGGAGAGGCTTTGAGATGCCATTTCTCGGAGGGCGGGCTCGGCGCCACGACATTCATCGGGCAAACGAAAACCCAAATCCAAAAAACGGCTATTTACAGCCCGACACTCCACCTGCAGATCAGCAACCACACCAGCCCCCAGGGAGACTTGGCGAGAAGCGCTGCCATAACCAGTCATGCTCGATATCATATGAACATTGTAGATCTTTAGGACATCCCATATGAGCAATTCCAATATCAACCGCCCAAGCGGACGCACCCCAACCCAGTTGCGCCCAATCAGCATTAGCCGTTCCTTTACAAAACATGCTGAAGGATCGGTCTTGATTGCCTTCGGGGATACCAAGGTACTCTGCACCGCTAGCGTGTTAGAAAAGGTGCCTCCCCATAAAAAGGGCTCCGGTGAAGGCTGGGTCACAGCTGAATACGGCATGCTCCCCCGCTCCACCCATACTCGCAGTGATCGGGAGGCTGCGCGTGGAAAACAATCCGGCCGTACTCAGGAAATCCAACGTTTGATCGGTCGCGCGATGCGCAGTATTTTTGACTTAAAAATTCTCGGTGAGCGCACCATCCATTTGGACTGTGATGTGCTGCAAGCCGATGGTGGCACTAGAACCGCTGCCATTACTGGTTCCTACATTGCCGCCCGCGACGCCATTAACTTTCTCCTCAATAATGGATCACTTAAAGCCGATCCAATCATTGATAGCGTTGCCGCAATTTCGGTGGGCATCTATCAAGGCGTACCCGTACTCGACTTGGATTATCCAGAAGACTCATCTTGCGATACCGATATGAATGTCGTCATGACCGGCAAGGGAGGCATGATTGAAGTTCAGGGGACAGCCGAAGGAGCGGCTTTCTCGCGAGAAGAATTAAACGCATTATTAGATCTGGCGCAAGATGGGATTCGAGATTTAACTCAACTCCAACATGAAGCTTTGAATTAAAAGTTGCTCATATGAAAAAGTTGGTTCTCGCCTCTAACAACATTGGCAAGGTGCACGAATTTCAAGAGCTCCTAGCGCCCTTTGACTTTCAGGTCATCCCCCAAGGTGAACTGGGAATACCTGCAGCCGAAGAACCGCACCACACCTTTGTTGAAAATGCGCTTGCCAAAGCGCGTCATGCAAGTGCCGCTAGCGGCCTACCTGCTCTAGCAGATGACTCAGGCATTTGCGCTCATGCCTTAGGCGGAGCGCCTGGGGTCTACTCTGCCCGTTATGCAGGCGAAGATGGGAATAGCGACGCCAATAATAGAAAGCTCATTACCGCTTTAAGTGAAAAAGAAGATCGTGGTGCGCACTATGTTTGCGCACTAGTTTTGGTCAACAGCCCTGATGATCCCGAGCCACTGATTGTGCAAACGCGTTGGTATGGGCAAATTATTAATGAGGCAAAAGGTTCTCATGGGTTTGGCTATGATCCCTACTTCTTGCTGCCAGAACTTGATAAGACGGCAGCAGAGCTAGAGCCATCAGAAAAAAACCGCATAAGTCACCGAGGCCAAGCCTTACGTGAACTCATAGCTCAATTACAGCATCGTGCCTAATACCTTACAGCCTTCGTTAGCACAAAAGCCGCAACTTAAGGCTTTGCCACCGCTTTCCCTTTACATCCACTTTCCCTGGTGTGAAAAGAAATGCCCTTACTGTGATTTCAATTCACATCAAATTAAAAGTGAAGGTGACGGGAAGCGGACTCAGGGATTTGATGAGGCTCGCTATATCAGAGCCTTAATCACTGATCTCGAGACGGAAATTCCGCGCACCTGGGGTCGCCAAGTACACAGTATCTTTATTGGCGGCGGTACTCCAAGCCTCCTCTCTCCTGAGGGTATGAATGAATTACTTTCCGCAATTCGAGCACGAGTCAATCTTGAGCCGGATTGCGAGATCACAATGGAAGCAAACCCAGGCTCAGTAGAAACAGAAAAATTTGCTGCCTTTGCCAAATCTGGAATTAATCGAGTCTCCTTAGGCATTCAGAGTTTTCAAGATGCACAACTCAAAGCCTTGGGTCGTATCCACAATGGAGCAGAAGCAAAGAAGGCTATTGAGATTGCGCTAAAGCACTTCAAGTTAGTCAATCTCGATTTAATGTATGGCCTACCCAATCAAAGTCTAGAAGCTGCTAAAGCAGATATTGATACAGCCCTGTCCTTTAAAACACCGCACCTCTCGTTTTACAACCTGACACTTGAACCAAATACCTACTTCGCCAACTTTCCTCCAAAACTTCCAACCGAGGATGAAATTGATGCAATCTTTGAGCAAAATCTCACACTACTCAAAGAAGCAGGCTATCGACGTTATGAGGTTTCTGCATACGCCAAGAAAGATCAGGAGTGCAAACATAATCTCAACTACTGGCGCTTTGGGGACTATATTGGAATCGGTGCAGGGGCTCACGGAAAAATTTCCTTCCCAGACAAAATTACCCGACAAGTTAGAGAGCGCCATCCCGAGACTTATATGCAGTCGATCGAAAATACAGGTCATGCACTCATTGAATCAAAAGAGATTTCCACTAAAGATCTACCTTTTGAATTTATGCTCAATGCACTTCGCCTCACCGATGGCGTTGAAACTAATACCTTTAGTGAGCGTACCGGCTTACCACTCCATGTAATCTCAAATAATCTGGATGAAGCTAGTAAAAAAGGTTTGTTAGATACCAATCCCAGTAGACTAAGGCCAACAGAACAAGGCTTGCGCTATCTAAATAACCTACAAGAGTTATTTCTCTAAGCCCCAGTCCAAACTGGGGGTCTCCCCTCCAAGAATGCGCTAACACCATTATGAAAGTCGCGACTTCCATAGCACTCACGAATTAAATCATCACAATCTGGCAACTGATTTCTCATGATTCGAGCCAAACTTAACTTGCTCGATTTTTGCGTGATTGGCGCTAGCTTCATCAATCGTTCCGCCAATTGCTTGGCCTCATGCTCCAGATCTTGAGTCAAATATGTCGCCAACAGGTAACCCTGCTTTAAGAGTTCTGGGGCAGAAATTAATTCTGCCAACAACAACATACGCTTAACGATATTTACCCCCAAATGCGCAACAAGCCACGCGACATTTCCAGCAGATAGACAGTTACCTAAAGTCTTTGCAATAGGCACGCCAAAACGAGCTTCTGGTGTGGAAATCCGAAAATCACAACAGCTTGCAATCGCAAGCCCGCCCCCAATAGCCATCTCATCGATAACCGCTATCGTCGGAATTGGCAGCATCGCTAATGGCGTTAAGTAATCATCAATCGATTGCTCATAACGAATGCCGTCATTTCCATCCTGAAAGCTTGAAAACTGAGCAATATCGCTTCCAGAAACGAATGACTTGTCACCTGCACCGCGCAAAATAGCGACCCGAGCGTTTGGGTTTTTGGCCAAATCCTCGCAAATAGTTTTAAGACTTTGATACATGTCAACCGTCATTGCATTGCGCGCGGCAATATGATCAAAGGTAATAAATGCGATTCCTTCTCGCAACTCACAACGAACTTGTGCAACACGCTCTAAATTCATATCTCTTGCCAATGTGATCAACAAAAAAACCCTCTCTCATTTCGGAGAGAGGGTCCGCCAATAACTCAAAAGATCATTCAGATTGAATATTTAAACTCTTCACTAAACGCTGATATTTAGCCAACTCACCAGCCAAGAAAAGACTGAAGGCGGCCGGTGTTGCAGGCCCTTCCGGCTGGAGGCCTTGCGAGTCCAAGGTTTTCTTAATCTCTGGATCATTCGTTGCCGCTTTAACAGCCTGATCGATTTTATTCACAACCGCTGGATCTATATTCTTTGGACCCATGATCGAATACCAATTAGTCACATCAAAACCCACAATACCGACTTCATTAAATGTGGGCACATTAGGCAACAATGGTAGACGCTTAGGCGTAGAAATCGCCAGCGCCTTTAAACCACCCTGTCTGATCTGCTGCAGATTCGGAGGAAGGGTGTCAAAGTTCATCGTAATTTGACCGCCCAACAAATCGATAATGGCTTGACCACTGCCCTTGTAGGGTACGTGATTCATTTGCACCCCAGTAATTTTAGAAAACAATGCGCCGGCTAAGTGCTGCGTACTACCAATACCAGACGAACCATAAGTCATCTGACCTGGGTTTTGCTTACCAAGCGAGATTAATTGCGCCACAGAGTTCACTGGCAAGCTGGATTTCACAACCAATACGTTAGGTACATATCCCAAATACGTGATTGGCGTGAAATCCGTAGCTGGGTTGTAAGGAACATTCTTTAAAACAAATGGAGAAATCGCATTCGAGTTGGAGTGCCCCATCAACAGTGTGTAGCCATCTGCTGGCGACTTAGCAACCAAATCCGCACCAATTGTTCCAGCAGCGCCCGCTCTATTTTCAACAATGACACTCTGACCTAAAATTTCACTCATCTTTGGCGCAATTGCTCTCGCCACAATATCAGTACCACCACCGGGAGCAAAGCCCACGATTAAACGAATTGGCTTATTGGGAAAATTTTGCTGGGCATTAGCTGAAAGTGGCAATGCACCGAACATGCAGAGAGCTAAGGAAGCGAAACCACTCAAAATCCAACGAGGGGATTTATTGATCATACTGTCTCCATATTTTGTTTTATATTCATGGCTATTAATTAGCATTTCATTCTAAACATATAAGAACTACAGAGACAATGATGAAAACACCTATGAGCAAGCTATTACCGCTGGCTGGCGTTCGGGTTCTTGACGTAAGTCAAGTAATGGCAGGCCCCTATTGCTGCATGTTGCTGGCAGACTTGGGGGCTGATGTCATCAAAATAGAGCCTCCTGGCACGGGAGACCAAACACGTGGCGCCATGGGATTCAAGATGAAGGGCTCAGATAGCATGGGCTTTCTGAATATGAATCGCAACAAACGTAGTGTTACGTTAAATTTAAAAACGGCTGCAGGCAAAAAAGTATTTTTTGAGCTTGTGAAGACTGCCGACATCTTAGTTGAAAACTATCGACCCGGTGTCATGAAAAAATTGGGAATTGATTACCCCTCGCTAAAAGAAGTAAACCCCGGGCTGGTCTATGCCAGCATCTCTGGTTTTGGTCAAACAGGTCCATGGGCAGATCGCCCTGGATTTGATTTAATGGCCCAAGCTATGTCTGGTGTGATGAGTGTTACAGGCTATCCAGATGGTCCTCCAGTCAAAGCAGGTGTGCCAGTCGCCGATATCGGCTGCGCCCTTTTTGCGGTGTACGGCATCCTGTCGGCCTACATCGGCAAAACTAAATCTGGTGAAGGTCAATTTATTGACGCCTCACTCTTTGATTCTGCATTGGCATTCTCCATTTGGGATACAGCGCAATATTGGGGTACTGGTGTAGAGCCCTATAAACTGGGCACCGCAAATCATATGAGCGCACCTTATCAAGCCATGAAGGCATCGGATGGCCACTTCGTAATGGGGGCAACCAATCAAAAACTTTGGGAACTTTTATGTGAAAAAATTGGTCGTCAAGAGCTATTTGAAGATGCCCGCTTTAAAACCAATCCCTTACGGCTTGCTAACCGCCTTGAGCTTGCTAGCGAGCTAGAAAAAACCTTTGTTACCAAAACCAGTGATGAATGGGTTGACCTCCTCTTGGCAGCAGGCATTCCCGCAGGACCAATCAATACCTACCCCCAAGCATTTGATAGCGAGCATGGTAGACACCGAAAAATGCGCATGGATATTGATCACCCAATTGAAGGCAAAGTGCCTAACATCGGCTTTGCCGTGAAGATGATGGGCACCCCTCAAGAAGTGAGAAGGCACCCCCCACTCCTTGGCGAGCATACCCAGGAATTACTTGAAGAGTTGGGTATTGAGGGTGAGGCCCTGAAAGAACTTGAAGCTGGTGGCGCTTTCACCCACTAAATCTCAATCATTATTATTATTCGACAAATATGCTAGCAGTTTAAAATTGAGTGGGTCGTACATTAGTGGAAGAAACGGAGCATACTCATGAATAGATCTAAAGCAAAGCAGACCTTAATAGACATGCTATGCAATATTAAAAATGCTGATGAGATGCGATATTTTCTCGAGCAAATATTAACTGCTGCAGAAGTCAATGATCTACTTGATAGGATTCGAATATACCAAACCCTGACTTGTACTGAAATGCCCCAAAGAAATACTGCCAAATCCCTAAATGTCAGCATCTCCAAAGTAACCAGGGGCGCATCAAATCTTAGAGATCAAAAAGCTAAATCCTATTGGAAATCAAAGTTTTCTGGATTCAATTAGATTCCTGCGCCATAAAGTCACACCCTAATATTCCAAAACCTCTGATGCACTTCATGCATCCTATCCACCGTCTGCTTTAAAGCCTCAAGGGCTTCAGAATCATCCTGAATGTCTCCAAGCATACCTAAAAATAATGCTGGGAAACCTGACCCAGCCATAATCATTTTATTCAGCATGATATTTAGCATTATTTGAGAATAGACAGCCGTATGGCCATACCTACGTCCAACAACAATAATTGCTGCAATCTTATCTACAAGTGGGCGATTTAAAGGTCGCAAATAGCCGTAACCAACTCGCTCTAAAAAAGCTTGGAATTTACTATTAGTACCGAATGCATGCATCACGGGCATGTAAATAATTCCATCTGCGGCTTGCATATCGGCCAAAATATGCGGGATATCATCAGGTACTGTGCAGGGAGAAAATTGGCAAAAATTATCAGCATCACAAAATTCGATACGTTTGTCAGCCAAATTAATAAAGTTTCCAGCTAAACCTCTGATCCTAAATTGATCCTGTAATGCAGCACAAATATGACTACTTAAGCCATTTTTACGAGATGAACCAACCAATACACATACTTTCATAACAATAACTCCGATTAGCAAACTTCATTGAATGGAACAACCATAAATTTCCCTCCCAAAGAATTGACTTGGTGTGGGAAAAAATTGCTTTCAAATCATTGGCTAATTGTGGAGATGTGTGCCGATAAAATTTTGAAGGATCTGAATTCCAAACTCTGTACCTATACTTTCTGGATGGAACTGAATACCCTCAATGCTCAATGACGTATGTCTAATTCCCATCACATAATCATCATCCTCCGATCTAGCTGAAATTTCGATTTCCCTGGGAAGATTTTTATCTGAAACGATAATTGAGTGATATCGCATTGCGTTAAATGCATTGAGTCCAAAAGATTTGAAGCACCCATGCCCATCATGGAGTATGCGACTAGTCTTTCCATGCATTAGATGCTTTGCATACTCTACTTGACACCCGTAATATAAGCCAATGGCTTGATGACCCAAGCAAACCCCTAGCACCGGCATACGCCCTGCATTTAAGTAAAGCAAATTACCATAACCAGAATCTTTAGGATGTCCAGGCCCCGGACCGAGTAAAAGGATATCGCCAGCTGACTCTTGAACCACATGAACCAAGCGAGCATCATCATTTCGATACAAGTCAACGAAACAACCAATGCTTTGCAAATAATTCACCAAGATGTGGACAAAGCTATCGTATGCATCAACCACTATTACACGAGGTGACATGAAATTTCCTCATTAGTAATAGCCTTAAAAACGGACCCCATCTTTTGCAATGTCTCGGCGTACTCATTCTCAACCACGGAATCAGCCACTATGCCAGCAGATGCTCTTAATGTAAAAACCGAGTTACACTGAATCGCGGTTCTGATACATAAAGCTGTATTGAGAAAATCAACCCCCAATCCAATCACGCCCAAAGCACCAGCATAGAGACCCCTGCCACTATCCTCAATTTGAGAGATCAACTCAATAGCTCTAATTTTGGGGGTTCCAGTCATTGTTCCCGCGGGAAACGAAGCCCGTAGCACGTCCCATTTATCGCAATCTTTCTTTACCCTTGACTTTGCAGTTGATGTCATATGATAAACATGTGAATACTCCTCAACAGACATAAGCTCAGAAACTTCAAGGCTTTGAGGCAGCGAAATCCTAGACAAATCATTTCGACATAAATCCACTAGCATCATATGCTCAGCAATCTCCTTTGAGTTCTGGTAAAACTCATTTTTGGCATCCTCCCTAGTTCGTACTGCAGCCTTACCCAGCGTTCCAGCAATTGGCCTCATAACCACTTCATCATCTTTCATATATACAAACAACTCTGGGCTAGCTCCAACCACCTTAAATCGATCGCAATCGAATAAATACATATACGGGGATGGATTTAGGAATCGCAATCTTGAGTACACATCCAAAGTGGATATATCAGACCTGATAGTAATTTTTTGCCCGACTTGAATTTGGTAAACATCTCCGACCTTTACATGATTTAAAGCTAGGATTGCCTTGTTCAGGTAGTCGCTCTTAAGGGTCTCTCTGTTGATCTCAAAATGATTTTTAGAAAATGTTGGTGTAGTCACCTCTTTTAAGGAGAAACATGATTCGATCTTAGAAAGATTGAGAGAGTCAACACCTAGAAATTCGTACTCATAAAGTGTTACATGATTTTCTTCAAATTCTATATAGGTGGAATAGCACACTAAACAAATATCAGGAATTTCACCCTGAAGATAGCCAGGTATTTCCTCTATGAAATAGACGGTATTGTAGGAAAAAACAGTAAAAGCCATCACTCCCCCAACGACCCCATCAAATTCAGCATCTAGTAATCTCAAAAAATCCCAAACCCCCGTTCGACTTGCTAGTTCAAATCTCAATACATCTTTACTAGATTCAACCAATGACTCCCCCGCATATAACAACCGAACTCTTTTCAAGAGCTGTTCGTTTCCTGAAACGGTAACCATCCGATCAAATACCTCTATACGAAAGACCGGATTGATGCCTATTAAGGATGCTCTTGAATCGATCGAGCTAGCGCCTAAGGATTCCAGCAAAAATAATTCATTGCTATCGAATGTATTTAATAGATTTTTGTAGACCCAAAATGCGGAGGATCTATAGCTGGAACCATAGATATCTCTATCAATGTGTATCGGATGAATTTTTTTGCTGTTGATCATTTTAAATTATGTATTGATGTAACGATACAACAATACATAATTATTATGAAAAAAACAAGCTCCACACGGATAGCTTGATTGAAAGAAATTACTTAATAGAATGAATGAAATCGTCTAGCAGAAAATTTACTAGAAGATTTCACAATCTAAGGCCATACTAAGCGTTCAATAACAAGGCAATTACACGGAATGACCCACAGAGGTCTATTCTCCCGCAGTAATCGCCATTTCCTGAGCCTCAAAAGGATCCTTATTAGGCTTAGGTGCTGGCTTCTTCGCCTTTGTGCCAGGCATTAATTCAAAGTCTGGAGTAAAGGTTGTTAAGGTGCTACGAAGTTGATCGAATGCTTTGCGATCGCCCTCAAACTTGACCTTACCTTCAGCCAACAACTTATCAAAGGTAGTTTGGCCACCCATAATCTTTTCTAAATCACTGCGATTAATCACGATTGTTAATGTTGGGTTCTTTGCTTGCTGACCTTTAATATTGGTCAAGGCAGAGTTACTCATCTCCACAACAAACTTCTCGCCATTATCTGGAGTATCAAGATTAATCACAAACTTCATGCCAGCAGCTTTCTTACTGTCCATACTAATGGCCAGTGAGTTGAGCCACAGCTCGGTAGTCATAGCTTTAATCATGTCAGGGCCATTCGATTTTGGCGATGCACCAGATGGCATACCATGACGTAGCTCATAAGCAGCACCTAAGAAGCTATTACGCACACTTGGGCTTTCCTTTTGATAACCGATTTGCTCAAAAATATCAGCTAATAGGTCCTTGGCTGCAGTATTGTTTGGCTCGGCATATACCAACTTATTCACGATCTCCATCGCTTCGCGGTACTTGCCTTGCTGATAGAGCTGTTTGCCTTTTGCCATAATCTTGCCAGAACCACCCATCATCTCCACATAAAGTGGCGCAGAGTCACGTGGTGACAAAGGAATCAAAGTAGCGGGATTGGCATCCCAATAACCTAAGTAACGATTAATCACAGCGCGGCTATTGTGCTCTTCAGAACCGTGATAGCTATGAGCAGCCCATTGCGATCTCAGGCTTTCTGGTTGCTTGTATACGTTATGCACTTCATTGATGGTGACACCGTTATTCGCAAGATGGAGCACCTCATTGTTCAGGTGGGCGTAACTATCTCTTTGCGTACGCATCACTTCCTGAATGCGCTCATTACCCCAACGCGGCCAAGAATGGGAGGCAAACATTACCTGCGCCTCATTGCCATAGCGGTATAAAGAGTTATTAATATTCTTAGACCATGCCAATGCATCACGCACTAGAGCGCCACGCAGGGTGTAAATGTTATGAATAGTTCCCGTGATATTTTCAGCAGCCCAAAATGCCTTGAACTGTGGGAAGTAGGTATTCATTTCCGCTGGCGCTTCTGTACCAGGAGTGTTCTGAAATTCCATCTCAACACCATCAACCGTCATCTTCTCAAAAGGTTGATTGATATAGACATTAGGCTCAATTAGACCCAGATTACCGGCAGCTGTATTTTTACCAATCGACTGATCCACGTGTCCAAATGGGCTACGGGGCAAGAGTACTCCGTATTGAAAATACATACGCCGAGTCATGGCATTACCAGCATAGACGTTTTCAGCCACGGCATGATCCATAAAGCCTGCAGGAGCAATCACCTTTACCTTGCCACTCTTCACGTCTGCTTCATCTACCACACCACGCACACCACCAAAATGGTCGCCATGAGAATGTGAATAGACTACTGCTACCACTGGTCGCTTACCTAACTTTTCATTCACCAACTCTAAGGCTGCCCTAGCAGTTTCTTTAGCGGTCAATGGATCAAATACGATCCAGCCGGTATTCGTCTTAATAAAACTAATATTGGCCAAATCAAAACCGCGTACTTGATAAATCTTTCCTGGTACGACCTCATAGAGTCCATACCCCATATTAAGGATAGCCTGGCGCTGCAATGATGGATGCACGCTATCGAAATCCTTGCCTTGCAGTAAGAACTCATAGCTACCCATATCCCAGGCCACGTTGCCAGCATCAGCTTTAATAGTTTTGTAGGCTGGGGCAGCGATAAAGCCCTTCTTGGACTCCTCAAAGTCGCGTTTATCTTCAAACGGCAATGACTTTCGCAAGCCATTTTGCAGTTGAACAGTAAAAGTCGATGGCGCCTTGCCTTTGGGGTCGAAGTGCTTACCTTCCATGGCGCCTGGATCGGCTACTACTCCACCGCCTCCAGCTGCAAATACTGGGTTACCGGAGATCAATGCAACAGTTAGCGCAATGAATGTGAGTTTAGTTTTCATGGGAGTTCTCAAATCTAGTAGTAAATAGTGCAAAAATTGACAACACTAATGTAAAGAGAGCATGGGCGAGAGGCAATTAGCTCTTAGGCTAACACTTATGGCTGTTCTTGCGGTAAAGAGATAATAAATTGCGCGCCGCCTCCTGGAGCATCACGATACCCAATCTGGCCACTATGGCGAGAAACAATGTGATGACACAACCATAGACCAAGTCCCATGCCCGCCTTTTTATTGCTGCTAGCCAGTAATTCAAATAGATGGGCTTGATTCTCTGAATTGATTCCTGGGCCATTGTCTGTGACCAAAAGCTCAATACCCTCAGCCGTATCTCGACTTTCAATCTGAAGCACTTTGGAAGGACCACTCACCCCTGACAGGGCTTGAACTGCGTTATTCACCAAATTCAAGATCACTTGCTGAAGCTCGCCCCGATTTCCATTAACTAGAATTGTTGCAGACAGATTGAGGATGACTTGAATTTTTTTGGAGCTTAACTCTGCTTTTGCAATATTGAGGACAGACTCAACCAATTCGTTAATATCAACCGCCTCCGATCCAATTTTTTCATCTGAAAAAATCGAACGCAATGATTGGATAATTTTGGCTGAACGCTGATTATCACTCAGCAAAGAGGAGAGCACCTCTTCGTACTGTGCGCGATCCATATTCCCATTTGCTAATTTCATTTGCAATAATTGAATATTGAGCTGTGAAGCACCTAAGGGCTGATTAAGCTCATGAGCGATAGAGGCAGATAAGGCACCAGTAGCTGCAGTCTTATTTGCTTTTAGCAAGGATGAGATGAGATTCTCACGTTCGGCGAGGAGCGCTTTAATTTCCTGGTTTTCATTTTGTGACCGTGCGTTCGATAAGGCAATTTTTTCAGCCCAGTAGCCTCCGAGTGCAATATAAGACAAGGTATTCATTACCAACTGGGCAATAGTCATCAAAATCAATACTTGTGGAATCTGCTCGATGTGGCGAATAGTGAGGCCTGATGCAACCAGAATCACTAAGCGAGCTAGGGCAAAGAACAACTCCGCAGTTGTGGCGTACTGCAGATACATGAGCTGTCGAGAGGGTTCTGTTTTTCGTTTTTTTCTTAATTGAGCAATTTGCCAGATAAAAAAGGTGCTGCCCACAAGACACATGAATACCGTACGCATCTCATATGTGCCATTAAGACGCATATATTCAAAAACGGGGGCAAAGATTACTACGGAGGCTATAAATCCATACTGAATAGACTTACTAATTGACCCGTTTAAAGAGCGGCAAAAAAGTAGCTGAAAAATAGCCGCTATATAAAATAAAGAATTAGCAATCGTAAAATTAAATTCTGGCTTTTCTATATTTTCAATTCCTACAATTCCGGTGCCAAAAACAATTAAGGCCAAAATGCTTACGATTAATGATCTCATCCAGAATGGACTTGGCTTAATCAAGCTCTGAGAGCGGAAGTAGTGATAGACACCCAATAGCAGACCAAGCTGAATCGTAGCCAGCATATAGAAATAGAGGGCAATCAGTAATTTCATACTGTCATCGTACTATGGCAATATACAAAAACAGATCTTGCTTATTGAGTGAGGCTGGGTAAGGCGCCGCTAACAACAAGATAAAAAAAGTAAGCGGCTGCAACCAGAAGCGTAGTACCAATGAAATATTGAGGGTAACGAATCGCCTGCTCCGGCAGACCCATTTTCTTACCAGTGAGCATTGCCTTTGCCAAATTCTGCTTTTCAATCACACTCATCGCAATCGCCGCGAAAATGTGCAATATCACCAAACCTAGAGCCAAACTCGCTACTGCCTCATGAATTTCAGAAACAAAGTCGCCTAGAAACTCTTTCATGGTTAAGTAGCCTGTAAAACCGATCAACAAAATCAGCAGCATCAGAGCTACCATGACTAAACCGCCTGCTGGATTATGTCCAACATCATGATGTCGATGCCCTTTCAACATATCAGTGAAATGGGTAAGCACCACTCGAGGACTCTTCAAGAATTGAGAAAATCTAGCGTAACGGCTGCCAATCAGCCCCCATATCAACCTTATCAACACAAGTAGACATGCGGTATAGCCAAACGCATAGTGAATCATGGCTAAACGCTCGCTCTCTGAAGTCAGCCAAGCACCAGCAAAACAGATTACCAAAAGCCAATGAAAGACCCGTACCGGCATATCCCACACAAGAATCAACTGCCGCAACTTTCCAGTGGTACCAACGACATCAGCCATAGGATGATTTATGGGTTTATTCATTTTGAGGGAATCTTAATGTTGCTCTCACTAAAGACGCCCTTAGCGGCATCGATATGACAAGCCCCGCAGTTCGCTGGACTCTTGATACTGGCCCGCTTCCAAACATCAGCCTTCACCTCATCGTGCTTCCGTATAAACCAAGATGTTTTGGTAATTCGATTCTCAGGAGCGGTTTCGCTGTATTTCTGCCGAGTAGCGGCATTCTTAACTAACCAGCTCGTCATTTCAGTCCGAGTCTTTGCATCTACGCTCGCATCTGTACCAAAATGCTTATCCAGACCAGACATCACATTTTGCCAACTCTTCTCACTCAATAGCCCTGGAGGATAGGCCATATGGCAGCTAGCGCACTCTGCTTCATAGGATGCTGGTGCATCAGCTGGCATTGGCATCTTGGCAGCGAACGCGCCAGAGATACTCAACAAACAAGTTAATAAAACGAAGTTATATTTTTTCATCATGAAATCATTTCACCGTCATGAGCCAAGCAAGGACATCTGCCTTCTCTTGAGCAGTGCAATCCCTAGCAAGTACATCATTGCAGTTTCGTTTAAACCATTTCTCCGCCTTAGCTTCATCAGTGAAGCGCGCAGGATTCGCACTTGGTGCCAAAGGCTTAATAACTTTTCCTGTAACGGCATGTTTGGTTTCGTGATTGGGGGGATTATCGTGACAGGAGGCGCAACTCCACTCTTTTCCATGCTTGGCATTAAAAAATTGCTCCCCTCGGGCAGATGAAGCCTTGCCAGATTGAGACTCATAAGATTTCAGCAAATCCTGAGGTGTTGCAGCTCCAACGGATAAAGAAATCAGTAGCCCAGAAATCACTCCAATGAACTTCGCCAACATAAATACCCTTTTATGCACCCTGAATCCTTAAGTATGCACCCTAGAGATAACATTATTAGGCCATATGCGAGCAAATTAGTCGGGTATTGAGCTAGTAACGTTCAATGGCGCAGAGGCTGAGATTCGAAGTCTTGTCCATTCTTAAGGGCGATCAATTGAGCCAATGAGTGCAAATTAAGCTTACGCATTACTTCTGACTTATATTGCTCAGCGGTTGACAAAGAGATTTGGAGCTTCTCTTGAATTTGCTCATCATTGAAACCCACAGCAAGTAACTCAAATACCTCACGCTCATGTGGAGCAAGGTTCTTTAGATCTACCTCTAATTTTGTTTGTTCAATATAGTGACGCATATAAAGTGCATCTTGCTCTAAGCCGCGGGTAATGGCAGCCAATAACTGATCACGCTCAAATGGCTTGACCAAAAATTCAATAGCACCCTGCTTCATTGCGCGAATCGTTTGAGGCACATTACTTTGACCGCTAATAAAAATGATGGGGATCTGCCTGCCTCGTTTCACCAACTCCGTCTGAAGTTCGACACCAGTCATTTCTGGCATGCGCATATCCGTAATAATGACTGCGGGCATTGCTTGAACGGATTGCTGCAAGAATTCGAGTGCTGATGAAAATGCATGCACCTGATAACCCAAAAACTTCAGCATCGCACTTAAAGTGAGTCGCACAGAATCGTCATCATCAATCAAAAATATATGTGATGATTCATTGGGAACAAAACGGCATGAGGACTGCAAAGTCATTTAAAGGTGGCAGAAGTTCTAAAAGCACCAATTATGACAATACTTCCAGGCAAACTGCATACCAAGAAGCTAGGATAACCCCCACTCTTATTAGCTCTTAAGCTAATAAGATTTTTCGCCTAGGTGGACATTAGAGAAAAAAGTGCCACGAAGATTGTGGCGAAAGCACTTTTTACCGTTTCTTATGTTCAATAGAAATAATGCATCCTGCTTCATGTGGATGCCAGGACGGGATATCGGACAACTCATTCGAAACAGTTCTTAAACTCGGCAAAGTGCCTCTATAAATAATTTCGCCATTAGGGAGAATTACTTTTCTGCGCTCCAGGCCACTGACTACACATTCTCTATAGACCCCAGTAGCATCGTTTCTGAAAATCGCATAGGAATCAGCAGGCTGACGCCCTGGAATATTCGAAATCATACTTCTATTGAACCCTGCACTACTAGCTTTTAGCGTAACTTCCACTTTAGGCTCCGGAGCCAACTGAGGCGAGGCCAATGGTGATGCCACAAACATAGGGGTTACAGAAGAAACCGTTGGCGGCACTGCTTGTGGAATCATCTTTGGTGCTAACGGCGGAGCGGTAGGTTTTGGTTGTGGAGCCATTGGTGGCACCAGGGGTGGTGTTGCCATTGGTACTTCCTGTAGCCCTCTCGGTGGCTCAACCACAATAGCTTGTGGAACCAAGGCAGGACTAGTAACCACATCTGTTCTTTGGGGTGGAGGTAAATCTGGAACTCTTTGCTCAATTGGAGTTCCTTCAACAGCTTGACGCACAGGAACTTGTTGTGGCACCAGGGGTGGTGTTGCCATTGGTACTTCCTGTAGCCCTCTCGGTGGCTCAACCACAATAGCTTGTGGAACCAAGGCAGGACTAGTAACCACATCTGTTCTTTGGGGTGGAGGTAAATCTGGAACTCTTTGCTCAATTGGAGTTCCTTCAACAGCTTGACGCACAGGAACTTGTTGTGGCACCAGGGGTGGTGCTAACGGCGGAGCGGCAGGTTTTGGTTGTGGAACCATTGGTGGCACCAGGGGTGGTGATAATGGAGTCACTGGCGGTTGAGGGGGTAACTGATTTGCCGTTGGTATTGGAGCGGTTGGCTGCCTTGCGTTGCCTTGGGATGTCTGAGTCAAGACATCAGGAGTAATTACGGAAGAGCCACAACCATGCTTAATATTGCCGTTGCCATTGCAGTTACCTACTCCACCCCCGCCGCCACCTTTGGCGAATACATGAGCCTGACTAAGCAGAAGGAAAGCCGAAGTAATGCTAATAATAGTTTTAATCATCTGAGTCTGCATTGGATCATCTACCAGGATTGTGTTAGCTGCAACCAAAATGCAGGTGAATAAGCTTGGGTTCCATTGGGAATGCTCTTCATCGGCACCCCATACCAACCACGTACCGAGAATTTCTCTCTAGAGTTTGTTTGAACACCAACTCCAAATGATGCTAAGTTAGCCTGATTAACAAAGTTACCCTGCACAACAGTGTTTTGCTTAACGGCTCCAAAATCAAAGAACCCAAATGGAGAGATGGAGTCCAAATAATTCCACCCTAGATGAAAATATTGCGCGATTTCTGCGGTAGCAGCATAGCCAGTATCACCGATTACCTCGGCATAACCGTATCCGCGCAACCGTGCCCTATCGCCTAAAAAATACTTTTCAACAGTGGGTAAGCTATTGCTTGTATATTGCAAAGAAGCTTCTAAACGTAAGCCTAGCCCAGGGCTCAAATCATCGAGTGGAGTAATGTGGCCAGCCCCCGCTCTTAAGCTGTAAAAATTCGCATCATTCAAATTTTGTGGCGGCGCCGATTGAAGTGTTTGAATGCCAGAGGTGCCGGCAGAAACGGTTACAGAAGCACGCGTAGATTTGCCATCATTCGTATTGGTGCTGTAAGTTAAAAACTGGCGAAATACTCTCGTATCAATATTACTCACACCAGTATTGGTGCCAGCTAGGCTGTAGTAATTAATCTCGGAGAGCGTATAGAGAAATTCATGAGCATTTCTGATAATTGGATAACCAATAATCGCACTTGCTAGGTTTGTTTTTTGAAAGGTATCGCTAGGGGATGTACTTGTGCCGTTATAAAACGTTTTTGTCAGCCCTGTACCAGCTGTCACTTCAGCATACAAACCATCGAGATTTAATGGGGCCCTATAGGTAGCCGTACCAAACACCCCACTCCACTGGCCGTTAAAGTCAGAGCTTGGCAATACGTTCAACCTCAATAAATCTCCTGCGATCAGGGTTGAATAAATCTCTTCCGTCAGGACGCCATAAATTCCTTGGCCAAAATTTCTAGGTAGATTATCAAGAGAAATGCTTCCTCTCTGCTTAACAGAATTCGCTGCAATTCTTAATAAGTCGCTGCCTGATTCTGCGCTTGCAATTACTTCTGTTGTGAGTGAAACTCCCGACAAATCTTTTGCAAGCATGACGCCACGCTCAAAGTTTTCAAGAGTAACAGGGCCGCCACCAATAGCCCGAGTAATGATGTCGGAAATCTTCTTCGCCAGGTCGTCATCAACACCGCTAATCTCTATTTTGCGAATGCTACCCTCGTAGACCACAACTCTCAGCTTAGAGCCCTCAATCTTGCAACTCACTTCAGCCAAGAAATACCCTGTCTCACGATAGATCTTACGCACAGAGTCACAAACCTCTGGATAAGATTGAGCATCAGAACCTCCGCTCGAACGTTTGAGAGCGTCAGACCATAGCTTGCTTGCATCGAAAACTGTTACCCCAGATAAATCCACCCGCTCTAACGAAACTGGATTCTGCGAAAGCGAGGCCTGAATAGATTTAGCGGATGCACTTTGTGCATAGATATTTGCGGAAAACCCGCAAGCAATAAGTGTTGCAATTGCAAATCGCATCAACAAGGCAGATTGATGTTTATTCATTTTTATAAACGTTCACGGTTCCGCCACATGTGGCAAAGCATTGTCGATATGACTCATCGCATTGCCAGTAATTTGGGTTAACAGCACAGTATTGCGGATTGGGATTGCACCTCTTCGCATCATCATGGCTTTTTGCGCGATTTACACAAGCCTGATAGCTGTAATTATTTTGTTGGTGACAGAAATTGACATTGTTTTGTGCCTGCTGACCCATAGCGTTATAACAAACCTGTTTAGTAGTCATGCACTGGGTCGCGCACATCTTTCCAGAGTCACTTGCTGGCGCAATATATTCATATCGATAGGTAGTGCAGGAACTTAAACCTATTACTAGAAGAAGGACTGCAAATAGTGACTTGATCATCAGAATTTGTTAACATGTTATCTACAATGCTCATCATTATTACACAACTGCCATGACTAAAGCCCTTGAAAAGCTTGAAGAAAAAGCTAAAAAGGCTGAAAAACAGATCGAAGACATCGTGAAAGTGGCGCATCGGCTGTTTGAGAAAAATGGCTATGAGCGAGTGGGAATGCGTGAAATCAGTTCTGCCGCTGGTAAAAGCCCAATGCAACTCTATCGCTTAGGTCTTGATAAGCAGGATCTACTAGCTGAAGTGATTCTCAGGGTAAATGCCAAGCAAATCAAAAATATCAAGCCCTTCATCCCAAACCAAAAACTCACTACACCTCAATTTATTGAGGCCTACTTACTTGACCTATATAAACAGGACATTGCAATCAAAGGCATTCGCCAGGAGGGTGCAGCATTTGGTTGGAGGTGGTCCGGCAAATACGAGTCATTAATCATTGGACAGTTAATGCAAATACTGAAGCCGATTTCTGATGCGCTACTGCATGAACACTATGATGACATTGAGGCAAGATGTTTTGGAATTTGGTCTCTTTATTACGTGGGCTATAGAGCTGCAGTCATGAATGATGCCAACGCGCAAGGTTGTCTAGATTTAATCAAACCAAGCCTAAAATTATTGTTAAGGAAATAATATGAAGCTCCACGCAATCATACTTTTAATTACGCAATTTAGCTTTAAAGCTACTTTTGCCATTGAAAAACCCGAAGGCGTTGTTTATTGCAATGGAAAGACTGTTATTGAGTTTCGCTTAATCAATCCAGAGAAAGATGGAACTGCTTCGGATGTGGATTTAACGATAAACAGTAAGACTCTGCGCTTTATGACTGCCTACTCCTGGTTTGGATCTAATCAAGTGACGCCCAAAGGTTTTAAATTTGCAATCTTAGGAGAGAAACAATTTGATCCACTGTTGGTATTTGAAACCTACCTAGAGGATGCAAAGAAAATCAAATACCAGAAGTGCAACTGACCAACAGCACTTATTGGCGGAAGAGGTGAGATTCGAACTCACGGAGGACTTTCATCCTCGCCAGTTTTCAAGACTGGTGCATTCAACCGCTCTGCCACTCTTCCGTTGCGAATTGAGACCTAGATTATAGAGAACTTTTCACAAGCATCTCCAAATGCTTGGCAATTGCTAGGCTGGAAGTGAGTCCAGGGGACTCAAAGCCATAGAGATTAAATAGGCCATGCAGCTGATGTTGGCTGGGTCCATCAAAGCAAAAGTCCCCTGCTGGTGCGCTCGAGGGCACAATTTTTGCCCTAACGCCAGAGTAATCTGCCTGTAGAGCCCCATCTTTTAGGCCGGGCCAATAACGACGAACTGCGGCGTAAAAGCCCTCTCCCCTCCGAGGGTCGACCGTATAGTTGATTTGATCCTCTTCCTCAATATCAAGCCATTCCACATCTGGCCCAAACTTAGCTTGCCCACCCATATCAAGCGTAAGGTGCACACCCAAACCCCCAGGTTCGGGAATTGGGTAAATCAGATGGGTAAAGGGTGACTTTCCAGACAAGGAAAAATAATTTCCTTTTGCGAAATAGGCCTTCGGAATTTGTTCGGGAGATAGGCCTTCAATTTTTCTGGCTAGAGCTGGTGCACTCATGCCAGCGCAATTGATGAGTAATTTGGTCTGCATCCGCATCCCATCAGCGCCCCCAATTTCCAGTTCAAAGCCTCCTTCAGCATTCTTTCCAATTGGCTTTGCACTCATTAGCGGGGATTGATAGGCGACCATGCCACCTGCATCCTCAAAGCCACCTAGCAAGGAGAGCATGAGGCCATGACTATCCACAACGCCTGTAGAGCCAGATAAGAGTGCAGCCTCACATTGAAGTTGTGGTTCAAGCGCCCGAGCCTCCGCCCCAGAAATCAATTTAATATCTGGCACTTGATTGTTTTGTGCTTTATAGAGAATGGCCTGCAAATCATCTACCTGGCTGGCATCTGAAGCCACAATTAACTTGCCATAAGCATGAGTGCCCACTTGATGACTGCGGCAATATTCATACAAAAGTCGGTTGCCCTCTACGCAAAGTTTCGCTTTGAGAGAATCCTTGGGGTAATAAATGCCCGCATGAATGACTTCGCTGTTACGAGCACTACTGATGGTGCCAAAGGAGTTCTCTCTCTCGAGCAAGATCGTTTCACGACCCTGGAGAGCCATCTCTCGCGCAACAGCTAGTCCAACTACGCCAGCCCCGACAACAACGCAATCCACCTGCTCCATTCAATTTTTCCTGACTCGACTCTAGATATCCTGATTTTCAGCCATACTAAGGCTCTACATTGCTGAAATCGTAACATTTTCAGTGTTTTAAGGGGATTTAGATATCTATATTGATAAAATCTAGAAATGTCTTATTTGTCCCATTTAAACCCCCCAAACCTCCATTCGGCCGTTGAAATAGTCCTTGATACTGCCTACCAAGGCATAGATACCCAAGGCTGGGAAAAGTTATTTGCGGAAGCGCGCCAATCGCAGCTGGAGCAATTTATTGCCGATCTTTTTGCGGGCAAACACATTAACAATAGCGAGGACCGCCCCGCACTTCATTCAGCACTACGAAATCTCACCAAAACACCCATCCTTATCGATGGCAAGGATGTGATGCCAGCGGTTGCTGATGTTTGGCGACGAATTGAGGCTCTTTGCAATAAGTGGGTGGGTGTCACTGATGTCATTCATATTGGCATTGGCGGCTCAGACTTTGGGCCTCGCCTAGCTATTGAGGCATTAGCACATGTTCCGGGACTACAAAGTCGCGGTATGCGGATGCACTTTTTGGCCAATATTGATACCGCAGAATTAGCGCGCATTTTGGCGCGTGCGCAACCCCACAGTACACGCGTTGTCATTGTCTCCAAATCATTTACAACCCTTGAGACTACGATGAATGCCAAAGCGGTAGTTGCTTGGCTTAAAGACAGTGGCTGCACTCAAAGTCAAATTACTCACGCACTCTATGCGGTAACTGCCAATATTCACGCTGCCAAAGATTTTGGGGTTGATGAAGACAATATCTTTCCTTTTTGGGATTGGGTTGGAGGTCGCTACTCGGTGTGGTCAGCAGTGGGACTTCCCATTGCCCTACAGTATGGCTTTGAAACCTTCAAACAATTTTTGGCTGGCGCGGAAGCAATCGATCTCCATTTTAAGAATGCACCTCTTGAGAAAAATTTGCCCGTCATCATGGCTTTAAGTCTTCTCTATCAGCAAGAGAAACATCACATCAAGGCTTATGCGGCAATTCCCTATGCGGATGCGTTGGATTGGTTTCCAAAATGGCTACAGCAGCTTGATATGGAAAGTAACGGTAAAAGCGTTGATCGCAATGGCAAACCAGTGAAGCACTCTTCTCCCGTTGTCTTTGGCAGCGCGGGAAGCAATGCGCAGCACTCTTACTTCCAACTTTTTCATCAGGGCACTGAAATTATTCCGATAGATTTCATTGCGGTACGAGACCCTATGAGCGACCGTCCTGAAGCGGTTGCGCACCATCGTATCTTGCTATCAAACTGCTTAGCCCAAGCTCAGGCACTAGCAAACGGCAAGACTGCCAGCAATCCAAATGATGTTTATCCCGGTAAGCGTCCAAGCAATTTCCTATTGCTACCTAAACTCAATGCCTTTTACTTAGGCGCCCTTCTCGCGCTTTACGAAAACCGCACTGCCACCTTAGGCGCGCTTTGGAATATCAATAGCTTTGATCAGCCCGGTGTTGAATACGGCAAGGTATTAGCCAAGCCAATTGAAAAGGCCTTGGCGAGCCATCAAAGCGATATTCAATCGAACGCAGAGATCGATGCCGTTACCGCCGCCCGTATTAATTTATTGAATTCAAATTACTCACCATCCTAGTTAAGTGTGAGCATTTTTTAACTGAAAGATCTGCAATGCAATTGTCTCCATCAATTTTTAAAGCTTATGACATCCGTGGCATTATTGACGAGACTTTAGATCCTTCTATCGCTAAGTTAATCGGCCAAGCTTTTGGCACTGAAATGCGCGAGCTTGGAGAAACCCACATTGTCATCGGTCGCGATGGCCGCCTATCTGGACCTAGTTTGATTGAAGCATTAACCGAGGGTCTTCTTTCTACTGGAATTAACGTTATTGATTTAGGAATGGTTGCTACGCCAATGGTGTACTTTGCTGCGAACCATACGATAGATGGCAAAACTCCAAAGTCAGGCATCATGATTACTGGCAGCCACAATCCGCCAAACTACAACGGATTCAAAATGGTCTTAGGTGGTGCTGCGATTTATGGCGATCAGATTCAAGCTTTGCGCAAGCGCATAGAAGCAAAAAAATTTGTAAGCGGTCAAGGTGCTAGAAGTACCTTTGATATTTTCCCGATGTACCTCAACTACATTGTGGGGGATATCAAAATGGCGCGCCCCATGAAAATTGCGGTTGATTGCGGCAATGGCGTTGGTGGCGCATTCGCGGGAAAACTTTTTAGAGCGCTTGGATGTGAAGTACAAGAATTATTTTGCGAGGTTGATGGCAAATTCCCCAATCACCATCCAGATCCAGCCCATATTGAAAATCTGCAGGATCTGATTAAAAATCTCCAGACTACCGATAATGAATTAGGTCTCGCCTTTGATGGTGATGCTGATCGTTTAGGCGTTGTCACTAAAGATGGGCAGGTGATTTTTCCTGATCGCCAAATGATGCTTTTTGCTAAAGATGTGTTATCCAGAAATCCTGGCGGACAGATTATTTACGATGTGAAATGCACTCGCAATCTTGGTATCTTCGTTAAAGAACATGGTGGTGAGCCCATTATGTGGAAAACAGGTCATTCACTGGTCAAGGCCAAGCTGAAAGAAACTGGCGCGCCACTTGCTGGCGAGATGAGTGGTCACATCTTCTTCAAGGATCGTTGGTTTGGATTTGATGATGGTCTATATACAGGTGCGCGCTTGTTAGAGATTCTTAGTAAAGAGAAAAATCCAAGCGATACACTGAATAACTTACCAAATGCCATCTGCACTCCAGAACTGCAACTCGCTTGCGCTGAAGGTGAGCCATTTACCCTGTTGGAAACCATTAAGGCCAATGCGAAGTTCCCTACCGCAGAGTCAATCAATACGATTGATGGCGTACGTGTGGAATACGCCGATGGATTCGGCCTAGCTAGACCATCAAACACTACCCCCGTAGTAGTGATGCGTTTCGAGGCGGATAGCCAAGAGGCTATCAAACGCATTCAGGCGGAATTTAAAGCGGCATTATTCGCTGCCAAGCCTGGGGCACAATTACCCTTCTAATATCACTAGGGTGTTCTACAAGATTTAACCTTCCTTAACCAGAAATTAAATGGCAAGCTAAAATTTAGCATGAGCTCA
This sequence comes from Polynucleobacter sinensis, assembly GCF_001595985.1. Classification (GTDB taxonomy): domain Bacteria; phylum Pseudomonadota; class Gammaproteobacteria; order Burkholderiales; family Burkholderiaceae; genus Polynucleobacter; species Polynucleobacter sinensis. Next base: position 47,851 of record NZ_LOJJ01000003.1, on the reverse strand, counting down.
AACCCCCTTATTGCTTTTGACTACCCCCAGCAAGATGCCGCTGGGGCTACCTGTACCGCCCAAGCATGGGCCAAAACACCGCCTCAACTCCATGGCGCCGAGAAGGCTGCTGTTATTAGCCGCATTAAGCAATTATTAGTTGAAAAAGATGCCGCTTTAGTAGCTCACTACTATGTCGATGGCGATATTCAAGACCTCGCAATAGAAACAGGAGGCTTTGTTGCCGACTCATTAGAGATGGCACGCTTTGGCAAGAACCACTCCGCTAAGAATTTGATTGTCGCTGGAGTGCGCTTTATGGGTGAGTCGGCAAAGATTCTCAGTCCTGAGAAACGCGTTTTCATGCCAGACTTAGACGCAACTTGCTCCTTGGATTTAGGCTGTGATGCCGGCGACTTTGCAAGCTTTCGAGCTGCGCATTCCGATCGCACTGTGGTGGTGTATGCCAACACCAGCGCTGCCGTGAAAGCACAAGCTGATTGGATGGTGACAAGTTCCTGTGCTCTAGCTATTGTTCATCAACTCAAAGTTGAGGGAAAGAAAATTTTATGGGCGCCTGATCGTCACTTAGGTCGCTACATACAGGAACAAACTGGCGCAGATATGCTGCTATGGAATGGCGCCTGCATTGTCCACGATGAATTTAAAGCAGTAGAGCTGGAAATGCTAAAAGCGGCACACCCAAATGCCATGATTCTGGTTCATCCAGAATCTCCACAAGCAGTGGTCGATTTAGCGGATGTTGTCGGCTCTACTTCCGCCATGATTAAAGCCGTTGTCGAGGGTAGCGCTACTGAGTACATCGTAGCTACGGATAAAGGCATCTTGCACCGCATGCGCCAACTCGCACCGCATAAAGTATTAATTGAAGCGCCGACGGCTGGCAATAGCGCCACTTGCAAGAGTTGCGCGCATTGCCCTTGGATGGCTATGAATGGCTTACAAGGGATATTAAATTGCCTAGAGAATGCTTCTGGTGAGATCTTCATTGAGGAAGATATTCGTATAAAAGCATTGGGCTGTATCGAACGTATGCTTGATTTCACCCAAAATCATCCCGACCTTCTAGCAAAAGCGCAACATGGCTTTGTGAAGAATATTGGCGCCGCCTAATCCATTTGCATTGACTTCATTTTTGATTGATTCCCTCCATGTTTGATTACAACGAAACCTTAGAGCAAGCGCGTCAACGAAATATTCACGATGCCCTCATGGAAGATATCGGTAAGTGCGATTGGACGGCGCAATTGGTTCCTAGTAAGTTAGTTCATGCGCAACTCATTGTTCGTCAAGAGGCGGTTTTATGTGGAGTAGATTGGTTTGAGGGCGTCCTCAAAAAATTAGACCCCGCGGCAAAGGTCACTTGGCACTACATTGAGGGCGATCTCATGAAGCCCGATACTAAGGTTTGCGATATTGAAGCAAATTCACGCGCCCTACTATCTGCCGAACGCCCCTGCATTAATTTCTTGCAAACACTCTCTTGGACCGCAAGTATTGCGCGCCAACATGTTGACGCCATTGCTGGTGCAAGTCCAAATCCAAAGGGTTGCGCGGTGCTAGATACTCGTAAAACAATTCCAGGACTGCGACAAGCACAAAAGTATGCGGTACGAGTAGGCGGCGGTCAAAATCAACGTCTAGCTCTTTGGCATGGCATTCTCATCAAAGAAAACCATATCGCCGCTGCCGGTGGAGTTGCTGCTGCAATCAAGGCTGCTCAAGCCTTAAATTCTGGAGTAGATATTCAGGTAGAAGTAGAAAACTTTGCCGAACTGGAAGAAGCTTTGGCTGCCGGTGCAAAGAGTATCTTGATAGACAACTTCACTACCGATCAGATGAAAGAAGCTGTTGCCATTACTAATGGTCGCGCCCTTTTAGAGGCTTCTGGCGGCATTAACCTAGAGCAGATGCGCGCTATTGCAGCCACCGGCGTTGATCGTATCTCCCTGGGCAAGCTCACTAAGGATATTCTGGCTGTAGATTTCTCAATGAGAATTTTGTAAGTCCTTCCCCCTATTTCCAGATCAACATCGGGCATATTCTTTGACTTAGTGTATCCTATTGGATACACTTGTGCATGATCGAGATTAGGAAAACAGAAGAATTTAAAGTCTGGTTAGATAACTTATTTGATTTAACGGCCAGAGCTAAGATACAAGCGAGAATTAAAAGATTGTACGAAGGCAATGCAGGCAACATTAAGTCAGTAGGTGAAAAAGTATTTGAGATGAAAGTTGATTTTGGTCCTGGGTATCGAGTGTACTTCACCAAACATGGTCAAAAAATTACCATTCTTTTATTGGGTGGAGACAAAAGTACACAAGCCAAAGATATTAAACATGCACAACGTTTAGCTAGAAATCTATAAAAAATCATGATCAAAAAAACAATCACAACCCCTTATGATGTAGCCGAACATCTTCGTACACCAAAAGAAATGGCTGCCTACTTAGAGGCTTGCATTGAAGAGGCAAATGGTGATGCCGCATTTATTGCCAAAGCATTAGGGGATATTGCCAGAGCCAAAGGGATGACTCAAGTTGCCAAGGATTCTGGATTGACGAGAGAGAGCCTATACAAATCACTCTCGGGTGATCGAATCCCGGGATTCGATACCATCCTTAAAGTTATCTCAGCATTGGGCTTAAGCCTTCATGCTACGCCCGCTATTAAGAAATAAAAGCACCCAAACCGAAGGTGTGGCCAATTAAGTTTCCGCACCCTCTGAATTCCCCTCGGCCTGAGGAGTCAGAATAGTTGGATAAGAAACGGCCCAAGTACCGGGGTAGTCACGACTATAGTGCAGACCTCTACTCTCTCTGCGCATGAGTGCCGATCTAACGATCAACTCCGCGCACTCAAGTAAGTTACGCAACTCAATCAGATCGCGCGTCACTTTAAAATTAGCGTAATACTCTTGAACTTCGTAACGCAAGAGTTTAATGCGATGCAATGCTCGCTCTAGCCTGCGATTCGTTCTCACGATGCCCACATAGTTCCACATTAATGAGCGCAACTCATCCCAGTTGTGAGCAATAACTACTTGTTCATCAGCATCTTCCACCTGACTCTCATCCCAAAGTGGTAGTTTCGGCATGGCTTGCGCTTTTAATGCAGAGATATCTTCCGCAGCAGCCTTGCCAATTACGACACACTCCAACAATGAGTTACTTGCCAAGCGATTCGCGCCGTGCAAACCAGTGTATGTAGCCTCACCTACAGCGTAAAGGCCCGGCAAATCAGTGCGCCCCTTAAGATCCGTCACTACACCACCACAGGTGTAATGGGCAGCAGGCACAACGGGAATAGGCTCTTTAGTGATATCCAATCCAAGACTCTTGCAGCGAGCATAGATCATCGGAAAGTGCTCTTTAATGAATGTCTCGCCTAAATGGGTTGCATCAAGATGAACATAATCCAAGCCGTGCTTCTTCATCTCGAAGTCGATAGCACGAGCCACAATATCGCGAGGAGCCAATTCATTGCGTTCATCATGCTCATGCATAAAGCGCGTGCCATCGGGTAACTTTAATATCCCACCTTCACCACGCATTGCCTCAGTAATCAGGAAAGTACGATCGCTTGGGTGATACAAGCAGGTTGGATGAAACTGAATAAATTCCATATTACCCACACGACAACCGGCACGCCATGCCATAGCAATACCATCACCTGTAGCGGTATCTGGATTGCTGGTATATCGGTATACCTTACCAACTCCACCCGTAGCCAAAACAACAGATTTAGCCGCAATCGTTTCAACGCGGTTATTTTTAATATCGAGTGCATAGACACCGTAGCAACGATTAGGCTTGGTGCGCTGCGTCTTCGCATCTAAATGGCGGTTAGTAATCAGATCTAGCGCAATCCAATGCTCTAACAATTGAATATTCTTATGAGTGCGCGCTTTATCTAAAAGCACCTCATGAATTGCCTTACCAGTTGCATCAGCAACGTGAGCAATACGGCGCTGACTATGGCCGCCTTCACGTGTTAAATGCAGGCCCATAGGACCTGCCTCATCAGCAGTAAAAGGCACGCCTTGATTTACCAACCATTGAATCGCTTCAGTACTTTCCTCGGCGATATAGCGAGCGGTAGATTCCACAACAAGACCGGCGCCAGCATCCAGGGTATCTGCTACGTGGGCATCTACGCTGTCATGCTCTTTATCAACTACCCCAACAATACCGCCTTGCGCCCAAGCCGTTGCTGCTTCGCCTAAACCGCGCTTTGCCATCACAATCACAGGCTGGGTTTTGGCCATATGCAGAGCAACAGTTAAGCCTGCTAAACCAGCTCCAATAATCAAGACAGGGAGTTCCGCTTTACTATCGGCTGGAGGGATTTGAGATTTTGAATTAGTCATGGAGGGTTAATTCTAAAGGGCATTCGCTATTTAGGCATTTTTCAAGCCCAAGAACAACAAAGCCCCTAATAACGGGACTTTGTTGAGTCGAGAGGAATTTCCTTAAGAAACTATTGCCGCCCTTTATTTTTTAGGATTATTCGTTCCATAACCCATTACTGACGAGGCTTGACCGCCCTTGCCAAGCCTAACGGCACAGTACTTAAATTCTGGGATCTTGCCAAATGGGTCTAAAGCTGCATTAGTAATGAGATTGGCGGCAGCCTCATAGTAAGCAAATGGAATAAACACTACCCCACGAGGCGTGCCGTCATCTCTGCGCACGTGAATACCGACTTCACCGCGGCGTGATTGAACGGTAATAACATCACCCGCAGTGACACCCAATTGGGCCATATCTTCTCCATTCATGGAGACTGTAGCCATTGGCTCTATGGCATCCAAAATCGTGGCACGGCGAGTCATACTGCCGGTATGCCAATGCTCGAGCTGACGGCCTGTAATCAATACAAATGGATAGTCGGCATCAGGCCGCTCATCGGCTGGAATGATATCGGCGGGCACTAACTTCACCTTGCCATCACCCGTAGCAAACTTGTCATCAAACACAATTGGACGACCCGGATCATCGGCAGATAAACAAGGATAGGTCACGCTTGATTCTTTTTCTAAACGCTCCCAAGTAATTCCATTGATAGCAGCATGCATTGCTTGACGCATCTCGTCATATACCTGAGCAACACCATCATCAGGGCCTTGATAGTTCCAATTCAGACCCATGCGTTTAGCAATCTGCTGAATAATCCATAGATCAGGCTTCGCATCTCCAGGTGGATTAATAGCCTTCTTACCCATCTGCACCATACGATCCGTATTGCTTGCTGTGCCGACCTTCTCTGGCCATGCGCTTGCTGGTAAAACCACATCGGCCAATAGAGCGGTCTCGGTCATAAAGATATCCTGAACCACCAATAGGTCTAGGGATGCCAAAGCATGACGGGCATGATTCAAATCAGGATCACTCATAGCAGGGTTTTCACCCTCGACATACATGCCGCGAATCTTATCGGGATCGCTATCAGGCGCCGTAATCTTGTGCATGATCTCAACTACTGTATAACCAGGCTTGCGATCTAACGGAGTACCCCAGAACTTCTCAAACCAAGCATGCGCCTCCGGATTATCGACGCGCTGGTAATTCGGGAACATCATCGGGATTAAACCGGCATCGCTTGCACCCTGAACGTTATTTTGTCCACGTAGTGGATGCAAACCAGAACCCGGTTTACCAATTTGACCAGTAATACTGACCAAGGCAATTAAGCAACGTGCGTTATCTGTACCATGGACGTGCTGGCTAACGCCCATCCCCCACAAAATCATGGCTGATTTTGTTGTCGCAAACTCACGGGCAACTTCACGCAGAGTCTCCGCAGGAATGCCGCAGATTGGCGCCATAGCCTCAGGACTGTAGCCTTTAATATTTTCTTTTAAGGCCTCGAAGTTATTAGCGCGATTTTTAATAAACTCCTCATCAGCCAAACCCTCTTCAATGACGGTATAAATCATGGCATTGAGCATGGCAACGTCAGTATCAGGCTTGAATTGCATAGTCCGCCACGCATGCTTTGCGATATCGGTCTGACGTGGATCACACAATACAATTTTGGCTCCGCGTTTAGCGGCATTCTTAAACCAAGTCGCAGCCACAGGATGATTAGCGGTTGGATTAGATCCAATCAACATGATCAAGCTTGAATGCTCTACATCATTAACCTGATTGCTAACTGCACCAGACCCTACGCCCTCTAGCAGAGCGGCAACAGAAGAGGCATGGCAAAGACGGGTACAGTGATCCACGTTATTGCTACCAAATCCTGTGCGAACTAACTTTTGAAATAAATATGCCTCTTCGTTACTGCCCTTGGCGGAACCAAAGCCAGCCAATACCTTATTGCCGTATTGATCCTTTAATTTCTTCAGACCGCCACCCGCCAACTCCAAGGCTTCTTCCCAGCTAGCCTCACGGAAGATATGCGACCAGTCTTGATTGCCCTCAAGCAATGCCTCGTCCTTTGGAACCCCCGCCTTACGAATAAGCGGCTTAGTTAAACGCTGTGGGTTATGGATATAGTCCATACCAAAGCGTCCCTTGACACAGAGTCGATTGTGGTTGGCAGGCCCATCGCGACCTTCCACACTCACAATTTTCTCGTCCTTGACGTTGTAAGTAATTTGACAACCTACCCCACAGAAAGGACATACCGAGTCGACCTTACGATCAACCGTTTGCGAACCAATCAATCCTTTAGGCATTAATGCGCCAGTTGGACATGCTTGAACACACTCCCCACAGGCAACACAAGTACTCTCACCCATAGGGTCATTCAGATCGAAAACGATTTCACTATGCGCACCACGCATTGCATAGCCAATCACATCGTTGACCTGCTCTTCACGACAGGCCCGCACACAACGATTACATTGAATGCAGGCATCTAAATTCACAGCCATTGCTGGATGAGAAAGATCGCTGCCTACTTTTTCACGGCGTAATGCTTTGAGCTCTGGTCGAACCGACACATCTAGGCGCGCTGCCCAGGTACTTAATTCGCCATGTTGATTTTTTTGCTCTTCTTCTTTGCTGTCTCCAACCCACTTAAATCCCTCGTCTGGCATGTCAGACAACAACATCTCCAGCACAAGTTTTTGACTCTTTATCGCACGCTCACTATTTGCCTTGACTTCCATGCCCGGTGTAGCGCTTCTACAGCAGCTAGGCGCCAAAGTACGCTCACCATTGATCTCCACTACGCATGCGCGACAATTACCATCAGGGCGATAACCATCGTTAAAACACAAATGCGGGATATCAATACCGTGGCGCTTAGCTGCCTTGAGGATGGTCTCACCCTCATAGGAAGCAATGGTTTTTCCATCTAGCTTGAACTCAACGGTTTGTAATTCAAGTTCTTTAGGATTTACTGGTGCGTTCATATTTGTCTCGTTTTTCCCTTGGTTTTTATGCGCTCGCTCTTAAGCAACTTCTTGCGGGAAATATTTATGGATACAACGAATTGGATTGGGGGCAGCTTGGCCAAGACCACAAATAGAAGCATCGACCATGACGGTTGCCAAATCCTCAAGAGTCTCTTGATCCCATGAAGGAGACTGCATCAACTGAGCTGCCTTACCTGTGCCTACGCGACACGGTGTACATTGGCCACAACTTTCATGCTCGAAGAAGCGCATCACATTCAAAGCCATATCACGCGCTTTGTCTTGATCACCAAACACCATCACTGCTGCAGAACCAATAAAGCAACCATAAGGCTGTAAGGTATCAAAGTCCAATGGAATGTCATTCATGGTAGCCGGCAAGATTCCACCAGAAGCGCCACCGGGCAAATAGCCATAGAACTTGTGTCCATCTTGCATGCCACCACAGTACTCATCAATCAACTCTTGAATGGTGATGCCTGCTGGAGCTAATTTCACGCCAGGATTTTTGACGCGCCCGCTAACGCTGTAGCTACGCAAACCTTTGCGATCATGGCGACCAAAAGAACTGAACCATTCTGGGCCACGTTGCACAATGTCGCGCACCCAATAAAGTGTTTCAAAGTTATGCTCTAACGTTGGGCGACCAAATAATCCTACTTGAGCAATATAAGGTGGACGCATCCGCGGCTCACCGCGCTTGCCTTCGATACTCTCAATCATCGCGGATTCTTCGCCGCAAATATATGCTCCGGCGCCACGACGCAACTCAATCAATGGCAATTTAAACGGTGGGTTTGCCTGAAGTTTTTTCAACTCAAGCTCAAGTAACTCACGGCAACCATGGTATTCATCACGCAAATAAATGTAGCAAGCATCAATACCCACTACATTGGCCGCAATTAATAGGCCCTCTAAGAAGCGATGGGGATCACGCTCAAGATAAGTGCGATCTTTAAACGTGCCTGGCTCACCTTCGTCTATATTCACAGCCATTAGCTTAGGCGCAGGCTGATCTTTAACGATGCGCCACTTACGTCCTGCTGGAAAGCCTGCACCACCTAAGCCGCGCAAGCCAGAATTCTCCATTGCCTTAATAATGCTCTCAGCATCAACCTGACCTTCAGCAATTTGCGTTGCCAAAGCGTAACCGCCTTGTGCGCGGTAAGACTCGTAACCAACATAGTCCGGGGAGATGGCTTGGTTTTCACCCAACGGTGACACACCTTTTTCAGCCAAGGCGGCCGGATCAAAACTGGCACTATCTTGAGCCATAGGCTGAGTGGTGAGCTTGTTTTGTACGGCAGCAGCAACCTTATCAGTAGTTGCGAACAACACTGGATACTGATGCACCACGGCGACAGGGGCCTGCTCACAACGACCGACGCATGGCGCAGCCACGACCTTCACTTTTGGGTTCCCCAAAATAGCGGGGAGTTTAGCCAGTAACTTTTGCGCGCCCGCCAATTCACAGGCAATACCATCACATACTCGTACAGTGATATCGGCAACAGGGTCATTACCTCGAACCACCTCGAAATGGTGATAGAAGGTAGCCACTTCATACACCTCAGCCATTGGCAAATTCATTTCCTTGGCCAAGGCGACCAAGTGACGATCGTGAAGTGCGCGATACGCGTCATTGAGCTTGTGTAGATTTTCAATTAAAAGATCGCGACGGTGAGGAGCAAGCCCAATCAATTGACGAACTTCCGCCACAGAAACATCATCAGGCTGACGACCCTTCAACTTACTTTTGCGACGAATAATATCCCTTAAATCATCCGCCGTTGCTACCGCAACAGCATTGATTTCTCCTGAGGGTTTTGGGTGATTCATAGTTTGTAGTCTCTAATTTCTAGTCGCAATATTCGACGCTATTTTTATACTCAAATGGCTCAGTTCAGGGCACCCTATAATCGCGAAGGAAAATTCTTCGCTATATATAGGTGAACCCTAAATTCACAGCTGATTTTGAGTGATTTCCGCCCTCAAGTCCTTGACGGCGCTCAAGGGAATCGATGTCAGGGAAAACCCTAGTTAGATTACAGATGGGGAGGGCTTGTCGCCAGGTGGTAGTGAGTAATCTAACTTACGCTCATACACCCTTGCCTTGAAGCACTCTTGATAGCCTTGGCTACCAATCTGCCAACCTATGGAGGTGCAGTCATCTTGGGCCGCAGATTCAATAGAACCGCAACCCGACAAAGTAAGCGCGGCAACAAAAGTTAAGGCAATCGAATGTCGGAAGTGGTGTGAATTCATCCCTCAAGTCTACTTGATTCTGACTTCAACTTCGAGAGGAACACCCTCTTTTCCCGAGCTTGCTGTTTTCACATCCCCAAACATAATCCGCTCCTGAAGATTAGGGTTGTTTTTAACCATCAATTCAGAAGCCAATTTAGCGCGATTCTTTGCCAGGGCTTTTAACTCGACATCCCCAACCGGAATAGCAGCAACAAGCTCGGCGTAGAGCTGCTGATTGCGCGCATCACCTTCGGGCAACATCAACAAACGTTGGCCAAGCTTGATTCTTCCCACCCGCTCGATATAGGCGGACCGCAAACCCGCCTGAGTCTTGGCATCCGCAAGATTCAAGCTTGGAACCGGCTCATTGGAAGACAACTTAATGCCCGAAGCTTTCAGAATGGCAGTGCTGGCAATCGCACGTGCTAGCGCTTCTTTATCCTGAGCTGGGTCATACGTACCAACTAGCTCTAAAGTGGCGTTAGGTCTTTTTGCCAAGAAGTCGCCAAATTTTTCTAGTCGATCTTGATCTGGTGGCAAATAAACCACTTCACCGAGAACTGCATTCACACCATCGCTAGACCCCATACCCAAAAGTGCGCCTAGAGCTCTAAATGGCGCTGTCGCCACATTGGTTAATACATTCGCAATCGCCTGCCATACCAATCCAGAAGCACTGAATTCAGGAGAATCTACATTTCCCGCGATATTAATTGTGACGTCGATGGTGTCATCCGAATCCTCAATCAATGCAATTGCTAAGCCCAAGGGTAATTTCTTTCCTTGAAAGTTGGGAACCTCTTCACCCAACTCCACCTTTTTAATCACAATCTGATTGCTGCCCTTGAGCTCGCCATCTTTAGCTTGATAGCGCAGATTTAAATTCAGTCGACCGCCGACAATTTGATAACCAGCAAAATTCATCGCCGCCGGGTTCAAAGCATTCAGCGGCATATTCTTAAAATTCAGACTGAGATCGTTATTACGCCGAGGATCATCAAATGAAGCCTGACCTTTAATGCGCATTGCACCAGAGCGAGCCACCATACCCTCAATATCAACGAGAGCAGACTTGCCTGGAGCATTAGTTACACCAGACAAGCTGGCATTAAACCTTCTCACATCGACCTCGAAATTAGGCTTCATTGCCAAGTCAGAGAAGGCCATCTCCCCATCGCGGAACTGAATTTTGCCAATATCGTAATGAAAGGCAGATGACTTAGAATTCTTTTCAGACTTTATTGCACCGGCCTTTTGATCGTCTTCCGCATTAACCGGCTTTGAGAATAGCCTTCTAAAATTAGAAAAACCTTTTTCGTCAATCTCAAATCGCAGACCGGGGTGATTAATCAATAATTCCTCAATCGTCAAACTAGACTCTGTGGTTTTGGCGCTCTTGTAAGCAAATCGATTGATATCAGCAGACTTCCACGACAGCAGAGCATGCTTTTGGCCAGGCTCCCATACATCTAAATCAAGCAGATGAAAATCGCCTGATGCGATTAGTTCGCCACCCCTTAAATCAAGCATGACTTCAGACTGAATAGTGCCACTCTTTCCCTGCAGTTCCTTGTTTGCTGGAAGCAATGGAATAAAAGGGCTAATAGAGAAATTCTCTACCTGTAATTTTCCTGCGATGGATTTGTCACCCTTCAAATCCCAATGAGACCGAATGCGGCCCTCATCAATTTCAAAATCTACCTGTGCCCCCAAAGCGCCTGGAGCTGAATTATCCAAGGCACCTTTCACGACAACACGATTGAAAGCAAGCTTCTTATTCAGCCCCGGCAAAGTGAAATGCAGTGCGCCAAGATTTAATCCATATTGACCACGAACACCATCTATCTCTCCAGACAAATCATAGTTGGCAACATTCAATACCTCAATGGAGAGCGGTCCAAATTCTTCGCGCAACTTCACACTTGGATCAGCAATCAATACAGTGGCGCCAGAAACTGTCAACGCATCCACAGAAATTTTGATATTCTTTTTTGGCTTACCAGGATCAGGTGGAGGCAACTGTTTCTGAATATCGACCAGAAATTCTTGCCAATTCCATTGGCCTTTAGCACCCTTCGCTGCATGCTTTTCAAATCGAACGGCCGGCTGACTCAATGTGATCTCACCAAAACCGATCTCGCCGGCCATCAGACTTGACCAATTGAGCATCACGACTGACTTTTTGAGTTCGAGCAATGTATTGCGATGTTGATCAGCTAGATGCAAACCCTCAAGCTCAATCCGTAAGCGCAAAGGAGAAATGCTCAGGTCTTGATAGCCAATCTCATAGCCAATCTTCTTGCCGTAATCCCCTGCTGCATTCTTAATTACGCCCGGCAAAAAAAGATGGCATGCACCCCAAAAAAGAAAGATCAATGCACAGATTCCCCCAATAATTCTGAGTGACCAGCGCTGCATTGTTGAAAGCTGAAGTAAACGCATTAACGTATCTCTAAACTGTCCTATACCGAAGGATATCCCACCTTTTGCTGCCACAGATTCGAAAAAACATGAACGATAGGCTCTTCATAAACACCCGCTTTTATGAAGGGCTCCTCCTTCAACCAATGCTCGACCTCGGACCGGCTAGAAAACTCCATAACCAACAAGCTACCAAGGGTTGTCTTGCCATCATCTGAAGTCAAAGGGCCAGCAAAAGCGATGCGATCAGACATCTTTTCAAGATAAGCCCTGTGCACGGGACGAATCTCAGTACGCAATTGGGCGGTACCCGGGCGATCTTTTAACCAGATTGCAAAAATCATACTTTCTCCATGGTGTTATTTTAATGAAAGCATCTTACGTCAAGCGGGAAAAGAAAAACCACCCGAAGGTGGTTTTTTTAGTCAAGCCGGTAAAGCTGCATTAAGCAGACTTACGACCTTTTGCAGCTGGCTTTGCAACAGCGTATTGACCTTGAATGTTTGCAAAAGCAGCATCAACACTCTTCTCAAAGTTGGCAAATGCATCAGCAGCAGATGCGCGAACTTGATCAAACTGTTGTAGTGAAGACTCAAATGCTGTTTTGAATGCAGAAACAAAAGCCTCTGAACCAGCAGGAGCAGTCTTAGTAGCTTCTTTAACAAACTTAACCAAGTCAGCGCGAGCGTCATCAATAGAAGCGTCAACCACTTGAGCAACTTCTTTATTGCCATTACGCACTACTTTGCTTACTTTAGCTTGGTAAGCAGCTGCGTACTTAGCGGCTTCTTGAGCAGCTTCTGGCTGAGCCAATTTGGACAATTGCTGTGGATCTTTGATAGCCAACAACTGAGTGCTAGTTTCTTGAGCCACAACCAAAGCATCCTTAGCGGCAGCTTGATTGATTTCAGCTAATTCTTGAGCGCTTTCAACAGCTACTTGAGCCAAATGCTTAGCGTTTTCAACAGCTTTAGCTTGAGCTTGTACGAGTTGGTCATTTAATTGATTCTGGAACATGATTTATCCTTTAAAAATTACATCAGTTATTTGTTGCGATGCACCATTTTAAGATGAAAATTGCGGCATTGCAACATATTTATTGAAAAAGGTTATAAATATTCGGAAAACCACATTGAAGACCATTTAAATTGGGGTTTTTGATCGTTTAAGGCAGCAAAGCCCTCTTCAGAAAAGAAAAAACCACCCGGAGGTGGTCATAGAACTACTGGCGGAAGGGGCGGGATTCGAACCCGCGGTAGGCTATTAACCTACGCACGCTTTCCAGGCGTGTGACTTAAACCGCTCATCCACCCTTCCGGAAACCATCGATTATACGTTTCCCGAGAGGGTTTAGCTCCAAATGCTTACAGAGACTCTTTGAGTTGATCCAAAATTGCTGGATTTTCCAGGGTTGAAGTATCTTGAGTAACCTCCTCACCTTTAGCAATCACCCGCAGCAAGCGACGCATGATCTTGCCGGAACGAGTTTTAGGCAAGTTATCACCAAAACGAACATCCTTTGGCTTAGCAATCGGGCCAATCTCTTTACCGACCCAATTACGCAGCTCAGTGGCAATCTTTTTAGCCTCATCACCGGTTGGACGGCCACCTTTGAGAACTACGAATACGCAAATAGCTTCACCGGTCATATCATCTGGACGACCCACCACCGCCGCCTCAGCAACCAATGGATTAGCAACTAAGCAAGATTCGATTTCCATCGTGCCCATACGGTGACCGGAGACGTTCAACACATCATCAATACGGCCAGTGATTGTGAAGTAACCAGTATCTTTATTACGGATTGCGCCATCACCAGCAAGGTATAAAGTGCCGCCCAATTCTTCTGGGAAGTAAGACTTTACAAAACGATCTGGATCATTCCAAATAGTGCGAATCATTGAAGGCCATGGGCGCTTGACTACCAAGATACCGCCTTGACCGTTAGGCACGTCATTACCAGCTTCATCAACGATTGCAGCCTGAATACCCGGCAATGGCAATGTGCATGATCCCGGAATCATCGGAGTTGCGCCAGGCAATGGTGAAATCATGTGACCACCTGTTTCGGTCTGCCAGAAAGTATCCGCGATTGGGCAGCGTGAGCCACCGACATTCTCGTAGTACCACATCCAAGCTTCTGGATTAATCGGCTCGCCAACTGAACCCAAAAGGCGCAATGAAGACAAGTCATAGCTCTTTGGATGTACCGCTGCATCGTTACTAGATGCTTTGATTAATGAACGAATAGCGGTTGGGGCAGTATAGAAAATCGTTGCTTTGTGTTTCTGAATCATGTCCCAGAAACGACCAGCATTTGGATAGGTTGGAACGCCCTCAAACACAATCTCAGTAGCACCAACTGCGAGAGGGCCGTAGGTAATGTAAGAGTGGCCTGTTACCCAACCGATATCAGCTGTACACCAGAACACATCATTAGGCTTGATATCAAAGGTCCACTTCATCGTGAGAATCGCCCACAAGAGGTAGCCACCTGTGGAATGCTGAACACCCTTTGGTTTTCCAGTTGAGCCTGATGTGTACAAAATAAACAGCGGATGTTCTGCACTCACCCACTCTGGTTCACAAGTGCTAGCTTCATTGGCCACAATTTCTTGCATCCAAACATCGCGACCCGGGGTCATGGCGATATCTGTGCCAGTACGCTTGCTAACGATGACATGCTTCACTTTGCTGCACTCGCCACTCGATAGCGCCTCATCACAAATCGCTTTCAGCGGCAGGGATTTACCACCGCGGAACTGTCCATCAGCAGTAATCACCGCAACTGCACCGACGTCAACAATACGATCGCGCAATGCTTGAGCAGAGAAGCCACCAAACACGACAGAGTGGATCGCGCCAATACGGGCGCAGGCTTGCATGGCAACAATACCTTCAATAGTCATCGCCATATAAATAATGACGCTGTCGCCAGATTTAATACCCATCTTGCGTAGTGCGTTTGCCATTTTGCAAACACGCTCAAGCATCTCTTTGTAAGTAACTTTAGTAACGGTACCGTCATCTGCCTCAAAAATAATGGCAGTCTTGTCACCCAAACCATTTTCAACTTGGCGGTCTAAGCAGTTGTAAGAAGCATTTGTTGTGCCATCTTCAAACCATTTATAGAAAGGCGCTTTGGATTCATCAAGAACCTTGGTAAACGGCTTTTTCCAGAAAATATTTTCTTTTGCGAGACGACCCCAAAAACCGTCATAATCCTTCTCAGCCTCAGCACAAAGCTTGTTATAGGCATCCATCCCAGGAATGGCAGCCCCTTTAACAAAATCTGCTGGTGGGTTAAATACGCGGTTTTCTTGCATTAATGGTTCCATGCTTCACAGCCCTTCTATTCAATAATGAGTCGTCTTTTTCCGCGAAAATAACGCAGAATTAGGGGATCGCAACCCCAAGAGCTAACAAGATAAGTGAAAACACGCAGGATTTGCTCTATGGCAAACCCTTAAAATAGGACAAACCTTAATAAATTAAGCCAATAACCATGACAAATATCAAACAAAACGACCTGATTCAAAGCGTTGCAGACGCATTCCAGTTCATTTCTTACTACCACCCAAAAGACTTCATTTCCGCTATGGGCAAGGCCTACGAGCTTGAACAGGGTGCAGCTGCCAAGGATGCTATCGCTCAGATTTTGACCAATAGCCGCATGTGCGCAGAAGGTCACCGCCCTCTTTGTCAGGACACCGGTATTGCGGTCGTTTTCCTTAAAATTGGTATGAATGTTCAGTGGGGCGATGCCACCATGAGCGTTACCGAGATGGTCAATGAAGGTGTTCGTCGGGCATATATGAACCCAGACAATCCATTACGCGCCTCTGTTTTGGCCGATCCCGCTGGAAAACGCAAGAATACGGGTGATAACACCCCAGCTGTCATTCATTACGAAATTGTTCCAGGCGATGATGTCGAGGTCATTTGCGCAGCTAAAGGCGGCGGTTCTGAAAACAAGGCAAAGATGGTCATGCTCAACCCGTCGGATTCAATCGTGGATTGGGTACTGAAGACCGTGCCAACAATGGGTGCTGGCTGGTGCCCTCCTGGCATCTTGGGCATCGGTATTGGTGGAACCCCAGAAAAAGCCATGCTCATGGCCAAAGAGTCATTGATGGGTCCAGTGGATATTCAAGAACTGATTGCTCGCGGGCCACAGAATAAGATCGAAGAACTCCGCTTAGAAATTTTTGAGAAGGTAAACAAACTCGGTATTGGCGCTCAAGGTTTGGGTGGCTTAGCTACCGTGCTTGATATCAAGATCATGGACTACCCAACGCACGCCGCGTCACTTCCAGTGGCAATGATTCCGAACTGCGCAGCCACACGTCACGTGCACTTCCATTTGCATGGTGATGGGCCAGCAAAATTAGAGATACCTTCCCTTTCTGATTGGCCAGATGTTACTTGGACCCCTGATACCAAGAAGTCTAAGCGAGTGAATTTAGATACCCTCACCGCTGAAGAAGTTGCCAGCTGGAAAGAAGGCGAAACCCTACTACTCAACGGAAAAATCTTAACTGGTCGAGATGCCGCTCATAAGCGCATTCAAGACATGCTCGCCAAAGGTGAAGAGCTGCCAGTCAGCTTTAAGAATCGCGTGATCTACTATGTTGGTCCAGTTGACCCCGTGGGCAATGAAGCCGTTGGTCCTGCCGGCCCAACAACCTCAACCCGCATGGATAAGTTCACTGAAATGATGCTCTCCAAAACTGGTTTAATTTCCATGATTGGTAAAGCAGAACGTGGTCCTGCTGCTATTGAAGCCATCAAGAAACATAAGTCTGCCTACCTCATGGCTGTTGGTGGCGCCGCTTACCTAGTGTCCAAAGCAATTCAGACAGCTAAAGTTGTCGGCTTCGCAGACTTAGGCATGGAAGCAATCTATGAGTTTGATGTTAAAGATATGCCGGTAACCGTGGCAGTCAACTCTGAAGGTATCTCCATGCATGAGACAGGTCCAAAAGAATGGCAAGCAAAGATTGGTGGCATTCCAGTCAAGATTGCTTAATGTATTCATTGAAAACTGCTCATAGTTAAGCGACTCTTAATTGGCACTCATCGGGGTATTTGATTCTGGCGTTGGAGGTTTGTCCATTCTGGATGAGGCTCTGCGCCAGCTTCCCGAGCATGACTATATTTACCTGGCAGATTCTCTGAATGCACCCTATGGAGAAAAATCGAGCGAGTGGATTGCCTTACGTAGCATGGAGCTTTGCCAATATTTAGCCGCTCAAGGATGTCAAGCAATCATGATCGCTTGTAACACCGCCACTGCACAAGCCATTGCACATATCCGTGCCGAACTGAACAGTATCCCCATTATCGGAGTGGAGCCCGGCATTAAGCCGGCTGCCATGCAATCTCATAATGGCGTAGTCGGCGTCCTAGCGACAGAAGCCACGCTGAAAAGCGATAAGTTCAATGCGCTGCTGGCAACACTCCCAAGTGACTGTCACTTTATTAAACAATCTGGCGAAGGTCTAGTGCCACTCATTGAGGCGGGAAAAGCCAATAGCGAAGAAACATTGGAACTTCTTGCAAAGCACTTAATCACTATGCAGGACGCCGGCGCCGACACCATTGTTCTGGGCTGCACACACTACCCTTTTTTAAAAAAAGCAATTCGCAAATTACTAGGGGACTCCATTAATCTGATTGACACTAGCGATGCGGTGGTACGTCAGCTTAAGAGAAAATTAGAGACCCCCCAAGGGAAATTGACGAACGACAAAGCGGGTACCGTTAAATTTATTAGTAGTAAAGATGCAGAAACCTTGCACAATATGGCCCAAGAATTAATGCAATCCGATCTCAGTGCGCACCACACCGAGCTAGAACTCGTGAGCACATTTAAATGAATCACTTTTTATCAAAAATCAGCGCACTACTGCCATTTGATAAAAGAGAACGCATCATCATAGGCGTTGTAATTGCTTTGCATTTATTGTTTTTGATCGGCTTTCAAAACGGTATGAAACCCGACCATGACAGCGACCTCGACGATTCACGCGTCATGGCCAATTTAGTCAGTCCAGAGGCGCCTAAGCAACCTCAGGCAGCCCCACCGCCACCAAAACCCAAGCAAGAAAAAAAGAAAAAAGTGGTGGATGAAAAATCTACTCAAGCGCCAACACCCCCGCAATCCCAACAGCAAACAGCTACTCCGCCCACGCCTCAGCCATCAAAAAGCGAATCGCCAGTACCAAACGCTACTGTCGCTCCCGCAAGCAGCTCTGGCCCGAGCGGAACACCAATTCAGACTGATATTGGTAAACTGGTAGTGTTGTATCAGCCTGATGCGGACGCCTATTACCCCTCATTCTCAAAACGCTCTGGAGAACAGGGCGAAGTAGTAGTGCGATTAATTATTGATGAAACTGGGATAGTGGAAGATGTAGCTTTACTACGATCCAGCTCATTTCCGCGTTTAGATCGTGCAGCAGCAGAAATTGGTCGTCGCTACCGTTTTAAACCATTTTTAGTCAATGGCTCACCCCAAAGAATTTCTACTAACCTTTTAATTAAATTTAATTTAAAGAATTAATCATATGAACACACCATTTGGCTTGGCAAATTTATGGCTAGAGGGCGATACCATCACCCGATTTGTAGCGCTTGCTTTACTGTTTTGCTCCATCGTTACTTGGGTAATCCTACTCTCTCGCTTTTGGGATCTTCGTAACTTGCGAAAACTAAAGCCCGAGCTAGACCAATTTTGGCACGCGACTAGCTACGAGCAAGGTCTTCAAACTTTTACTAATCAAGCTAGCAATCCTTATTATCAAATTGCTAAGGCAGCGAGCGGCGCATCTATTCACCACCAAAGCCAATCAAGCAGTCGCCGTGAATTACTACAGACCCTGAATTACTCTGAGTGGATGGCAAGAAGCCTAAAGAGTAGCATTGATGGTGTGGCTGCTAGCCTTCAAAAAGGACTTACTTTCCTTGGATCCACAGGTGCTACTGCGCCTTTTATTGGACTCTTCGGAACGGTCTGGGGCATCTACCATGCACTCATCTCCATTAGCAGTTCTGGTAGCGCCCAAATTGATCAAGTTGCCGGCCCTATCGGCGAGGCTCTCATCATGACCGCCTTAGGTTTGGCGGTCGCCATTCCAGCGGTACTCGGTTTTAATGCGATTAATCGAGCCAACAAATTATTCGTTGCGGATCTCAATCGCTTTGGCAATGACCTACTCGCTTACTTCGTTACTGGCGCTCGAGTGAAGTCTGGGGAATAAATATGTCTTTTAATATTCAAGACGACCAAAACGACGACGCTATCATGTCTGAAATTAACATGACTCCCATGGTGGACGTCATGCTGGTTCTTTTGATCATCTTCATCATCACCCTTCCCGTAATTCAGCAAGCGGTCAAGATTGAATTGCCCAAAGCGAATAGTGTTCGCAATGAAGTGAAGCCTGAGTCAGTTCAGCTATCAATTGATGCTAAAGGACAAATTTTTTGGAACAGTACCGCGATTGATCTAGAAACCTTCAATGGTTATGCAGAAAAGGCCGCTCAGAAGGAACCTCAACCAGAAATTAACTTGCGCGCAGATAAATCAGTGAAGTACGAATATGTCGCTCAAGTCCTAGCAGCATCTCGTCGTGCAGGCTTGACCAAGCTGGGCTTTGTGACGGAGCCTAATTAAGGGTTACCCACTGACACGCACTGCTCTTCGTAGGACCTAGTGCCCTCGCCCAAGCTGTTAGCGAGAATCCCGCCAGACACTGTTTCAACTTTACGCAATTTTCCACTATGGCGATCAATCATCACCATAGTGGTCACAGAGCCTGGTGCATAAGAAATCCCATCAAGCACCTCTGCCTCAAACCGAGTATCACTTAGATATGAGACTTTATCCTTGGTGATAAGAACATTTTTAATGGTTTGATTTCCATCGGCACCCACTCGATCTAAGTCACGCCCATCCAAAAAGACTTTGCTTTTTTGCGTCGTCAAATTACTAGGAGATGTCCTCACTTGCAAATCATAAGTTTCTGTGAAGTCACGCTCAGTTCTCGTGCAACTAAAAGTTAAAGTTTCGGCAGAGGCACTAGCAATGCAAAGACTTAGACAAAAACTAAACGCACTAGAAATGAGACGCATATTCGATTGTAGGTACTGATGACTCATAAAAAAATTCAATATATACTGATTGGATAATACCAACTACATCCACAAAGCTGGAGACAATTCTGATGAGCAAAACTTTCCGTCAGTTGATTCAAGCGCTTGCTATCGCGTGCCTGTTTGGCTTTAGCTTGACAAGCCATGCGCAAGACTTAGCAAGCAATTATCCAAATAAAACCGTCAAAATTATTAGCCCCTTTGCACCCGGCGGAGCTACTGACATACTGGCTCGTATCTTGGCGCAAAAATTAGGAGAGGCTTGGAAGCAATCGGTGATTGTCGACAACAAATCTGGTGGTGGCGGTGTCATTGCTGCCGCAGAAGTAGCGAGAGCTGATAAGGATGGTTACACCCTATTACTAGGCTCTGTTGGGCCCGTTGAAGTGCTACCCAAGATCATGAAAAAAGTACCTTACGACTCTGAAAAAGATTTTTCAGGCGTAGATATCTTAGTCAACGTTGAGAACGTAGTGGTTGTAAACAGCCAAGTGCCCGTTAAAAACATTCCTGAATTGATTGCTTATGCAAAAGCCAATCCAGGTAAGCTTCATTCTGGATCTTCTGGCATCGCCACAACAGGCCACCTCGCCCTAGAGGTATTTAATCAGCAAACCGGCCTAGATATCGTGCACGTTCCCTACCGCGGTGGGGCACCAATGGCTACTGCCTTGTTAGGTGGGGATATTCAAATGAGTTTTTCAACTGTGCCCTCTGTGATTCAATACATCAAATCTGGCAAGCTACGCGCAATCGCAGTGACAGGAGATAAACAACTGGAAGCATTGCCAGATATCAAGCCCATCAAAGATCAGGGCGTACCCGGCTACAGAATTGGTTCATGGTACGGCATCCTAGCGCCAAGTGGGACACCTACTGCCATCATCAACAAGATCAATGGCGAATTGGGCAAGATTGTGGCAATGCCAGAGGTCAAATCTAAACTCATGGAGCAGGGCTGGACGACCACCCACACCACACCAGCGCAAATGAATAAGCAAATTCAATCAGAAATTCAAGAATGGAAAGTAGTGATTGATAAGGCCGGCATTACCCTGGACTAGAGCTCAATCGCATTCATATCAAACAATCATATGCATATTGACCTTAACAAAGCAGACAAAAAAGACCGTTATAAGCTGCTAATGAGCAGCATTCTCCCTCGGCCAATTGCCTTAGTCACTACACAAGACGATCAAGGAAGAGTCAATGCCGCGCCCTTTAGCTTTTTTAATATTATGGCGAGCACACCAGCAATTATTGTTTTAGGAATCGACTCAAAAAGTCCAGGAGTACCTAAAGACACAGTACGCAATATGAAATTGACTGGGGAATTTGTAGTCAATATGGTTTCGGAAAATATTGCTGAAAAAATGAGTCTTTGCGCCTCCCCTCTTCCAGAGGGTGAAGATGAATTGAAATTTTCAGGACTTACAGCGGCGCCATCGATTCAAGTCAAGCCACCGAGAGTTGCTGAATCGCCCATCAATATGGAATGTCGAATTGTGAACGTGATGGATATTGGCTTTGATCGCAACCTGATCATTGGCAACGTCATTCATTACCACATTAACGATGAATTCTATGACGCACAAACTGGTTACGTACTTGTAGAAAAGTTGGGGCTGATAGCCAGAATGCACGGTAAATCATTTTATTTACGCAGCACGGACATTTTCGAGGTAACTCGTCCACCTGGATCCTCATCAATCGCAGGATAAATAAAGATAAGTGAGGCATTAAAGCCTATTTTCGATTGGTGCCCGAGGCCGGAATCGAACCGGCACGACTTTTTTGAGTCGGCAGATTTTAAATCTGCTGTGTCTACCGATTTCACCACTCGGGCTCGCACGAGCAGTAAGTCGCGCTAAATAAATCAAGACAGTTGAAATTTTAGCATGTGAATCAGTGTACGGGAGGAGAAGCCCATTCCAATCAAGCCCGATCTGAAAAAGGGGCAAACCCACTACACTACTCCCATGAAAATCCCCGCTCCTCAATCTACCCTCAAATCCCTTTTGAAAGCCATTCTTTGGCTTGGTTCCACGGCGCTGATCTTAGCTATTATTGCTGGGGTAGGCTACCTACTTTCTGCGCAAACCAGTATTTCTGGAAAGCGCACGATCAAGAGCCTGGGTGATTCAGTCGTCATCACATTTGATGAGAGCGATATCCCCCATATTGAAGCAAAAACATCTAATGACGCACTCTTTGCTTTGGGTTACCTTCATGCCAGTGAGCGCTCATGGCAAATGGAAATTAATCGTCGACTGGCAAGTGGTCGTTTATCTGAGATATTAGGCAAAGAAACCGTGGCGATAGATCGCTTTGTTCGCACCCTTGGAATCAAGCATGCAGCGGAAAAACAATTTGACCATTACCCCATCGCCACCAAAAGGTTGCTGCAATCTTATGCAGATGGGGTAAATGCCGGAAATGCCCACTTAGGCTGGGCACTTCCATTGGAGTATTTTTTAACAGGATCTAAGCCAGGTTATTGGTCTGCAAGCGATAGCGTGGCGTGGATGCTCATGATGGCACTTGATCTGGGTGGCAACTGGCAAAAAGAATTGCAACGTCTTGAGCTCTCACAGTTTCTAACAACTAAACAAGTGTGGGAAGTCATGCCAGCTTACACCCCGGGCGAACCTGTAAGCAATGTTGATTTTGCGAAACTCTATCGAGATATCAATGTCTTTAATCCCAATCCATTAGCGCGCGATCAGAAGTCCAAAAAGCTCCCCGCAACCGAATTGGCTCTGAATGAAATTCCCGGAGGGAAAGATGGCATCGGCTCCAACAATTGGGCGCTCAATGGAAAACTAACGACATCAGGAAAGCCACTTCTCGCTAACGACCCGCATTTAGGTCTATCGGCACCAGCAATTTGGTACTTTGCCCACCTCAAGGCACCTGGAATCAACGTCATTGGAGGAACTCTGCCTGGCATTCCTGCAGTAGTTTTGGGTCGTACGGAAAAATTCGCCTGGAGCTTTACCAACACAGGGCCAGATGTTCAAGATTTATATATAGAACAACTTGATCCAAAAAATCCAGGGATTTATCGTGGGCCCGATGGCCCACTGGCATTTAAGGTCCGTCAGGAAATCATCGACATTAAGGGTGAGGCGCCATTGCGCTTCTTGGTGAAAGAAACCCGTCACGGGCCAGTGATATCGGAATCGTATGCTCGCGCCAAACGCTCAATTGACACGGAACGTTTCGCCTTAGCACTGCGCTGGACCGCATTAGATACAGAAAATCAATCGGTGGCAGGCCTCATAGAAATGAATCATGCTAAGGACTTAGATACCTTTAAACAGGCTCTTCGTAAAAACTACGCGCCCATGCAAAACGTCGTCATGGCCGATGTTGATGGAAATATTGCATTTCAGGCCGCCGGCGTTGCACCAAAGCGCACCCTTCATCAGGGGCTATATGGAGTGGCTCCTGCCCTAGGCTGGGAGAAACAAAATGACTGGTCGGGCTACCTACCCTTTGACATGTTACCCAGTAGCGATAATCCGGACTCCAACTGGATTGCCACGGCTAACCAAAAGGTATTAGCGATTAATAACCCAAACCCTTTAACGGGTGACTGGGATTTACCCACTCGGTATGACCGCATTGTTAATCTGATTAAAGAAAAATCAATGCACGATCTAACCTCTATGAAATCAATGCAGGCTGACACACTCTCTCTAGGTGCAACTCCGCTTTTGGAATTATTTCAATCATCACAATCGCAACACCCCCTTGCTCAACAAGCGAAAGAGCTTAGCAAGAACTTTGATGGAAATATGAAGGTGGATAGTGCAGGGGCATTGATCTTTAATGCGTGGGCAGATCAAATTACCCGAAGACTTTTTTCACGCTTAAGTTATTTGTTTACCGAAAATTATGGCGCACGTCACTTTAGGCAAGCCTTAATTCTGCAATTACAAAATCCAAATAGTCCTTGGTGTGATGACCCCAAAACAGCGGCTGTTGAATCCTGCGCAGATGCATTGAATACTGCAATGGATAAGGCCCTAGATCAGCTGAGCGCTCAATTTGGTAATAATCCGAAAAATTGGGCATGGGGTAATGCCCATATTGCAGTCTCAGAACATCGCCCTCTGAGCAAGGTGCCTTTTTTGGGCAATCTATTTAACTTAAGCAAACCCTTCCCTGGCGATAGTTTTAGCATCAACGTAGGTCGACTAGAGCTGCTCAGGGCGGATAATCCCTTTGAAACTAAGCAGGCCCCTAGCTTAAGAACCCTCTATGACCTATCCGAACTAGAGAAATCGCTTTTTATCTACCAATCAGGGCAATCAGGCTGGGTTCAGAGCAAGCTATATCGGAATATGAGCGCCTTATGGGCTCAAAATGAATATCTACCCCTCCAAATGAAGCCCGAAAAATCCGTGCGTCAACTAGAACTCAATATAAAGTAAAGGCAAGCAAGGGGTTTAAAATAAGCCTTATTCGCCCCACAAGGCATTACCCTATTAGCCAACGATTAATACCAATCTAATTCATGAAAAAAATTCACGTACTTGCCGTCTTTACCACCCTCTCTCTTCTTCCGATCGCCAGCAGTTTTGCAGCCTGGAAAGAGCTTGGCTTCAACGAAGCAATGGTAGTTTATGTTGATCTTGACACTATCAGCGTTGTTGGTGAGAAAGCGCAAATCATGTCTATGCTCGATCTTAAAAAATCTGGCGTAAACCCAAAGACCAAACAGCCAGTGAATTCCATTATCGGCATCAACGAATACAACTGCCCTGCAGTAAGCTACCGCCCTATCGAATACAAAGAATTTTCTGGGAACAAAGGTGAGGGCACGGTTGTTTCTGATAACAAGACTCCAGACAGCGTATTTGAACCTGTTGTGAATGAATCCTGGGCAGCCGGAGTATTCAACATTGTTTGTCAGCGGAAATAATCACTCAATATTGAGCGGATCTAGTCTCGTCGATAAAAAAAGTGGTGCCTGGGCCGCCTTATTATTTAAGCTCTTCATTATTCTGGCCAGTGTCACGACTAGCCTAGTCCTTGCAGGTTGCGCAGCGCCATTAGTCGCTCTCGGTGGTGCAACTACAAGCGCGGCCAGCACCGCAGGGAGCGCTGCGGTATCTGTTGCTGTGGCCAACCCCAGTACCGCGGCCAGCGCTATATCCACGGTGACTACTGGTAAATCGCCCTTAGAGCATGCTGCCTCAGCTGCAACAAAGCAAGATTGTAATTTTTTAAATGCCTTGGGATCCAAACCTATCTGCGTAGACATTCCCATTCCCACCATTACAGATAAAAGTGAACCCTACCTCGGACCAGCTGACGCCCCTAGCCCAAATACCAAGCAATAGAGACTCAGAATCTACATGGGGCAGAAGCAGTCTAAAATTGAGATAAACCAGTAACCTTGCTAGATAATTTAGTCATGACCACAGAAAACTACTACCTCACACTTACCTGCCCCAATCGACCCGGTATCGTCGCTGCCGTATCCACGTACATCTTTGAATTAGGCGGCGATATTGAAGAAGCCCAACAATTCGATGACAAGGCCTCCAAGCGCTTCTTTATGAGGGTGAGCTTTAGTTGTGCTGCGGATGCAAAAGCGCTTAAAGCAGGCTTTGTAGAAATTGCTGAACGCTTTGACCTTACCTGGAATTTGCGTGCCGTCAAGGAATTAAAGCGCGTACTGATCATGGCCTCTAAG
Source organism: Polynucleobacter sinensis (assembly GCF_001595985.1). Lineage (GTDB taxonomy): Bacteria > Pseudomonadota > Gammaproteobacteria > Burkholderiales > Burkholderiaceae > Polynucleobacter > Polynucleobacter sinensis. Next base: position 21,947 of record NZ_LOJJ01000003.1, on the reverse strand, counting down.
CTTGATCACTGTCTTGTCGATCTACTGTATCGCTGGCGCATCGGTGAATTGCCTATGATTATTTGCGGTATTGTTTCGAATCACCCGCGCGACGTTTATGCCAGCATTGATTTTGCTGATATTCCGTTTTATCACTTGCCAGTCACCCCAGAAACGAAGCCAGCTCAGGAAGCACGACTATTAGAAATCATCGCCGAATCTAAAGTAGACATGGTGATTTTGGCTCGCTATATGCAAATTCTCTCCGATGATTTATCGACTAAACTATCTGGAAGGTGTATCAACGTTCACCACTCCTTCTTGCCAAGCTTTAAAGGCGCAAAACCTTATCACCAAGCCCATGCACGCGGCATCAAACTCATTGGAGCAACAGCTCACTTTGTCACGAGTGATTTGGATGAGGGACCAATTATTGAGCAAGACGTCACGCGTGTGACTCATGGGGATACGCCGGAGGACTTGGTTCGCAAAGGTCGTGATTTAGAGCGTACCGTTTTATCCCGCGCCCTACGCTACTACCTTCATGATCGCGTACTAATTAATGGCGCTACCTCCGTTGTCTTTTCGGACTAAGGTCTGACCCCGGGGCTCTCAAGAGTCATGCCCCGGGCTCTCCACATTAAATAGAGCTCTAGCTGCGCCATTTCGATCGAACCATAATCGAATTGCTTGGCTCGCACCCCACTCATGCAGTTTCTTAAGCGTCTTTGTAAAGATCCCATTGTTTGCCACTCAATCCGATAAATCGGGTAAGCAGTGGGATGACCCTGGGGTATGAGGCTTCCACCGAGCTTTAATCCTGCGCGATCCTGATGGCATTGAGCACAGGACAGATTGAGCTGACCCATACGCTCATTGAAAAATTGACGGCCCTGCTTGAGGTCTTTGCTGTTTTGAGGCGTCTCTCGAACGGCAATCGGCATTCCTTTGGACTGGGTTGCTACAAAGCTGGTCAAGGCCAATAACTCTTTGCTCTCATAGGCCAAAGCTTTAGCATCTTGCCGTGATACTCGACACTGGTTAATTTGCCCCTCTAGGGTGCGAAGTCTACCCTGCACTATCTTGGGATAGCGAGTCGCCACGCCTGCCATAGCCTTCCCAGACTCACCATGGCAGGAGGAGCAAGATACCGCTCTTTTTCCAGATGACTCTTTCCAGAGAGTCTGACCATCCATTACCCAAAACCAAGCTGGATTGAGATTGGGATCATCTTGCATTGCTTGATTTTCCACAGTCATCAACTGATAACTGGATTGGCGCTCATCTTTTGATATATCGACTGCAAAAGCTAATTGGCTGCCAGAAAGTGCTAGCATTAAAAAAATCCATCGACTGCAGGAAATAATCATTTTCACGAAACGGTAATTTTGACCTGGTTAATTGCCTCATAACCATCGTCTCCCACCCACCGACATTCAATCGTGCCAGATGCTACCGCAATCGTATTAAAAATAATTAGTGGATTTGCACCAATCCCAGGATAAAAGTCAGATTTAAAAACCTCTTCGCCGTTGTAGAGACAAGTAAAAGTGCGAATGATATCTCTTGGAATTCGCTTTCCATCCTCCGAATAACGAAAGCCTGTCTCCATATCGTGCTGGGCGATAGCTCGAATCTCAATGATTGCGCCTTGCTTGGCTTGTGCTGGGGCTGCAACACCCGTCCGAGATGTTTTACTCATATCATCTCCGTACAAGCAGATAAGGTCACCAAAGTATCGGCATAGGTCTGCCAATAACTGCCATCACTCATTTGCGCAATGGCCCAAACACGTTGGGAGTCGGCTAGCCTCACACGAGTTGTGACATCAGCCCTACCGGAACGTGGCGTGAAATACGCTGTAAAAATGTTAGGCAAAGGATTTGCCTCAGCAATAATATGCACTGCCTTGACGTAATCACTAGCAGTCATTGGGCTATCAATGGATACCTTCAGAACAACTAAATTTCCGCTCTCTACCAAAGGGGGGATGACCAATTTCACCTTACCATCCTGAATCGTATTTGATCCAACAATTTTTGAGATGGCCTCCATCGCATCAGCCTTCTTGGCGTTTGCTACAAATGGTGTTAGCCAGCTCGCTAAACCCAAGATACCAAGCGTTGATAAATACCAGCGGCGTGTGAGTGAAACACTTCCACATTGATTCATTTTTAGATTTCGCATGATTTGTATATTGATCAAAGACTTCAATTAAGAGGGCTTTGTTTTAAGGCTAAGCAAAAAGGCAATCACATCTTCAATTTCTTGACCACTCAATATGGGTAGCCCTTGAAACTTGGGAGCAACCCGCGTAAGCCCCTCGGTACGGTAATAGGCGGGCATGATAGTGCCAGGATTAAAACGGGCTGGGTCGACCATTCTTGCGCGCAATTGCCCTTCACTTAAATGACCCACGCTAGCACTTAAATCTGGCGCTAAATTACCTTGAAACCGCTCCTCAGGAAAAGGCCCACTGTGACACAGTAGGCATAAACCCGTTTGACGACTGGCTACTATCGCACGACCTTTAGTTGCATCTCCAGGAACTGAAGTCAGGGGATCGATAATCGATTCCCCCGCCCAGTTTTGCGCTTGGGATAAGTGCGGTAGAAACATCAGGCACAAACCTAGCAATACTGCTGCTAGCGCGCCCTTCATTTCGCCTCACCCATTCCAATACATAACACTTATACCAACTTAATGCCGCTATTTTTTAATGGCACTTCACGCAAACGCTTACCAGTAGCACGATAGAACGCATTCAATACTGCAGGTGCTGCGACAGCGATCGTAGGCTCACCAACACCTCCCCATTCCTTTCCGCCTCCCTGAATGATGATGGTCTCCACCTTAGGCATTTGAGACAAGCGAATGGAGTTGAAGGTGTCAAAATTCTTCTGCACTACTGCACCCTTCTCGATCGTAATTTCCTCTTCAAACAAGGCGGATAAGCCATATACAAATGAACCAGAGACCTGGCGAACCACTTGTGCAGGATTAACGACATAGCCTGGATCAGTTGCCGCAACGATACGATGAATCTTCACCTCGTTGCCATTGCTTACCGACAGTTCGCAAGCAGCAGCGACATAACTTCCAAACGAACGCATCTGCGCAACCCCACGAAATACGCCCGGTTTAGCTGGCTTGCCCCAACCGATACCATCCGCAACCGCATTGAGTACAGCTACAGCACGAGGATATTGCTCCATATGCTTACGACGGAACTCAACAGCGTCCATTCCTACCGCCTCAGCCATTTCATCCATGAAGGTTTCAAGAAAGATAGCATTTTGATTCACATTCACACCGCGCCAGAAACCAGGAGGCACATGCGTATTGCGCATCGCATGATCCACCATCAAGTTTGGAAAGCTATAGGTAATGCCATGCTCACCGGTAGGATCAAGACCTTGAAATACCGCTGGATCTTTACCTTTATTGGCCGCAACTACGGCAGGACGCACTGAGGACAAAATCGACTGCCCTGATAAACGCATATTTAAACCAGTAATATTTTTCTTATCATCTATCGCTGCAGTCATTTTGCACATCATGACTGGGTGATAGCGACCCTGAGTCATATCTTCTTCGCGAGTCCAGATTAATTTAATTGGTGTACCTGGCATTTGCTTTGCGATATTGACGGCTTGAGTTGTGTAATCCTGGAACGCACCACGACGACCAAAACCACCACCCAAATTCACTTTATAGACATTGCACTTTTCAGCAGGTAATCCCGAGGCTGCAATCACCGCAGCCAAAGAAGCCTCTCCATCTTGAGTAGGCACCCAAGCCTCACAAGAATCTGGAGTCCACTTAGCAGCAGCTGTTTGAGGCTCAAGAGTGGCATGATTCAAGAATGGGTAGAAATAAGTTGCTTCAATCGTTTTAGATGCCTTAGCAATCGCCTCTTTAGTATCGCCATTGGAGTTGCCAACGAAGGTATCGCTGGCCGTCAAACCTCCTTCAAGCATCTTTTTAATCGATGCACTAGAAACATCTCCATTGCTACCGTTATCCCAAACAATGTTGACTGCATCTAATCCTGTCTTGGCCTGCCAAAAAGTATCGGCCACTACCGCCACCGCGGAATCACCAACTTGGACAACCTTTTTCACCCCCTTCATTCCAGAGGCCTTGGAGGCATCAAAACTTTTCAGCTTGCCACCAAATACAGGAGATTCTTTAATGGTCGCAACCAACATACCAGGCAATTTCAAATCAATAGCGTAAATTTGCTTTCCGGTCACCTTATCAGCAGTACCGTCGATACGATTTACTGGCTTACCAATTAAAGTCCACTCCTTTGGATCCTTCAAAGGAATTTCTTTTGGCACTTCCAGCTGGGAAGCCGCTACTGAAACCTTACCAAAAGTCGTTTTACGTCCAGATGCAGTATGGGTAATAACACTATCCTTAGCAACGCATTCAGATACAGGAACGCTCCACTGATTAGCGGCAGCTTGAATCAACATCATTCTCGCTGCTGCACCACCCTTACGCACATACTGCTCTGAGGTGCGAATGCCACGACTACCACCCGTTGAATAGCTACCCCAAGCTTGTTTGCGCTTAAGGCTCTCTGCTGGAGATGGATATTCGTATGTCACCTTCTTCCAGTCGCACTGCAATTCTTCGGCAACCATCTGAGCCAAACCAGTAATAGTTCCCTGACCCATTTCCGAACGAACAATACGCACTACGATGTCATCATTTGGCTTCACAACAACCCATACACCAATTTCAGGCGTTGCCAACGGAGCCATGGATGTGGTGCCGGTTCCCATTGCCGCATTTGCCGCAGAGATAAAGGAAAGATCAAAACCAATTGCCAGGCCAGCACCAATAGTGCTAGCGCCTACTATGAAGTTACGACGAGATGAATTAATAATATTTGTCATGATCGCTCCTTATGCCTTGCTCACAGCATGAATCGCATCACGCACTTGTTGAAAGGTTCCGCAACGGCAGATATTGGTGACAGCAGCATCAATCTGCGCATCGGTTGGCTTTGGATTGTTGCGCAATAAGGCAGTGGTTGCCATCACCATGCCAGATTGGCAATAGCCGCACTGAGGCACCTGATTGTCTACCCAAGCTTTTTGCACTTTGGAGAGTTGACCGTTTTTTTCCAAACTCTCAATAGTTTCAATTTTTTTACCCTCAGCAGCACTCACCGGGATAGCGCAACTACGAATAGCCTGACCTTCAAATAGCACGGTACAAGCACCACACTGACCAACGCCGCATCCGTATTTAGTGCCAGTTAAACCGACATGATCGCGGATCACCCATAACAAAGGGGTATCTGGATCGACATCGACCTTATATTTTTTACCGTTGACGTTTAAGTCAGCCATGAATGCTCTCCTAAGTACTTTTTATATAAAGACCCTATCTATTGAATAGAGCCCCTGCTGTGGTTGTGATTATCTTAACGAAGAATTCATATATTGCTTTGCAACATATATTGCGGAGCAGTAAGATCATGTGATGATCTCCGGCCTCGTCCAAATCCTCCTGTTTCAAAGCTTGGGGGAGCTTATCTCCAAATTTTTCCTGCCTACCCTACCGGGCCCCGTCATTGGCCTTGTACTGCTAATTATCTGGCTGGTACTTCGCAAGGGGATTAACCGCGAGCTAGCGATGGTGGCAGATGGCTTTAGTCAATATCTTGGCCTCTTATTTGTTCCAGCAGCAGTTGGAGTGGTCCTCTTTTTGCCGCAACTCAAAGCCAACGCGCTGGCCATTATCAGCGCCTTGGTTGCTAGCGTCATCCTGACTATCGCCAGTAGTGCAATCGTGGTGCGCTTCTTAAGCCCCAAGCCAGGGGAGAGACTTGATGACTGAAAAGCACTCGATTGTGGAGATTTGGGTATATCTCTCAGGCAGTCCTTTATTTGCCCTCTTTATTACTCTTGCAGCTTATCAAATTGGGCTATCGATTTATAAAGCTAGCAAACAAAATCCCCTGGCCAATCCCGTAGCCATTGCCATTGTTTTGGTTGCTACGATCATCTCGCTTATCGAGATGCCCTACTCCACCTATTTCGAGGGTGCGCAGTTTATACACTTTCTACTAGGATCGGCCACGGTTTCCTTGGCCATTCCGATCTACCGAGGGTTAAATAGCCTCAAGGGTCGCTCTTTCCCCTTGCTCGCCTCCTTGTTGACTGGTGGATTAGTTTCCATTCTCAGCGCAGTCAATATCGCAAAATTATTTGGTGCAGACTCCAGTATTACTGGTGCAATGTATCCAAAATCGGTCACAGCACCGATTGCGATGGGTATTGCTGAGCGTATTAGCGTCTCGCCAACACTAACCGCAATATTTGCAGTGAGTACTGGGATACTTGGCGCCATCTTGGCCCCGTTTATCCTGAATGCTCTAGGCATGAAAGCCTGGTGGCAACGTGGATTTGCTATTGGTATAGGGGCGCATGGAATTGGTACTTCACGCGCATTTAGCATCCATCCCGAGGCTGGAACGTATGCCAGTCTAGCCATGGGTATGAATGGCGTCATCAGTGCAGTAGCCATTCCCATTTTGTATCACCTCTTTAATTAATGGCCTCACCACTCATCACTAGAAATATTTTGACCAGCATAGCCTGGAGTCTGATTTTCGTTGCTCATTCGATCACGGTGGTACTAGCAGCCCCAGACACAGAGTGGCCCAAAAAACCAATCGTTGCGATCCTGTCGTTTCCTGCTGGTGGCTCCACCGATGTATTTGCTCGAGCGATCGCCGCGCCTTTAGGTGAAGCCTTGGGACAAGGGGTTGTGATTGATAACAAGCCTGGTGCAGGCGGCATGATTGGACTTGGCGCGGCAGCTAAAGCCAATCCAGATGGATATACGATTCATATTAGCGCGATGACCAATCAAGCAATTTCACAAGCGCTCTTTAAAAACCCGCCTGCGGATTTGCGCAAAGACTTTGTACCAGTAGCGCTAATTGGAACGGTGCCGCATTTGATTGTGATTAATCCAAACGTGCCACCAAAAAACCTTCCCGATCTCATTACCTATATCAAATCCAAAAATGGTCAATTTAATTACGCCTCGCAAGGCAATGGCAGCCTATCCCACTTAGAGGCAACACTTTTCATGCAACGTATTGGCGCCTCTGGCACTCACATACCTTACAAGGGAAGCAGCTTTGCTTTGCCGGATTTAATTGCAGGCAATACCTCTATGATGTTTGATAGCGTGACCGCTTCACTACCCCACATTCAGAGCGGAAAATTAAGACCGATTGCTATCGCCGCAGCAGAGCGATCACCCTTAATGCCGAATGTGCCAACTTTAGGCCAGGATGGTATGAAACAATTTGACGTTGAAAATCTCTACGCAATCTATGCGCCTAAAGGCACATCACCCACAATCGTCGCCAGACTAGAGAAGGAGATTCGCAAGATTCTCACCAATCCAGACTTTAAAGTGCGTATGGCGAACCAAGGAATTCACCCACAATTTGCCAATGCCGAGAGTCTCATGCAAATGACCAATAGCGAACATGGCAAATGGGAGAAAGTAGTAAAGTCTGCCAATATTAAGATCGATTAATTTTGATCGGTATCATCATTTATTCTTTGTTAACCATTACTCAAAATCACTTAGACATATGTTGATCTCCCCTCCTTTTGGTGGCGGCCGTGCGCCAGTTCTCGCGAAAAATGCAGTTGCCAGCTCACAACCTTTGGCTACACAGGCCGGTATTGAAGTTTTGCAAAACGGTGGCAATGCAGTAGATGCTGCGCTGGCTACCGCAATCACTTTGACAGTTGTTGAACCTACTATGAATGGCTTAGGCGGTGATGGCTTTGCCCTCATCTGGGATGGAAAGAAGCTTCATGGAATGAATGCCTCCGGTCGCGCACCTGCCGCATGGACCCCAAAATACTTTGCCGGAAAATCCGCCATGGATTTAATTGGCTGGAATACCGTGACTGTGCCTGGCATGGTTTCAGGATGGATTGAACTGTCTCGCAAATTCGGTAAATTGCCTTTTGCACAACTCTTCAAGCGTGCTATTGATTATGCCGAGAATGGTTTTCCAGTTTCCCCAGTAATTGCGCGTCAATGGCGTGAAGCTATTCCTATTCTCAAAAATGAGCCTGGTTTTAGCGAATCCTTTTTGCTCGACGGCAAGGCGCCTGTAGCTGGTCAACTTTGGCGCTACCCGGCTCAAGCCAATACGCTTCGAGAGATTGCCAATACTGAAGGTGAGTCTTTTTATACAGGCCAATTAGCCCAGAGCATGGTAGATTTTGCGCAAAGTACAGGCGGTTGCTTCACCATGGCGGATTTTGCCGCAAACAAAACGGACTGGGTTGAACCTTTAGCGTTTGACTACGGCGACTACACTCTGCATGAAATTCCACCCAACGGATCAGGCATTGTTGCGCAAATGGCACTTGGCATATTGCAAGCGGCAAACGTAAAACAATATCCCGCCAACTCTGCACAACGAATCCACTTACAAATTGAAGCCATGCGCATTGCCTTTTCTGATGCCTATGCGCATGTATCAGACGCAAGCACTATGAAGGTGGCCACTAACGCATTATTAGATCGAGATTATTTAGCCAGTCGCGCTGCGCTCATCAACCATAGCCAAGCAGGAACTTATGGCGCAGGAGACCCACATGCTGGCGGCACTGTTTACCTATGCGCCGCAGATCAATCTGGCATGATGATTTCTTACATTCAGTCGAACTTCAAGGGCTTTGGCTCTGGAGTGGTTGCGCCAGGCGGGATCGCATTCCACAATCGTGGGATGAGCTTTAGTCTAGTCGATGGCCACCCCAATCAGGTTGCGCCAGGTAAGCGACCTTTCCATACCATCATTCCAGCATTTCTCACAAAAGGAAATCAACCAGTCATGGCATTTGGCGTGATGGGTGGCAATATGCAGCCTCAAGGGCATCTTCAGTTCGTCATGCGCTTTGTAGATGAATACCTTAATCCACAAGCATGCTCTGATGCGCCTCGCTGGAGAATTGATGATCTGGGCAAACTGACTGTTGAGGCCTCGATGCCTTCAGCAGTTGTGGAAGGTTTAAAAGCAATGGGGCATGAAGTCGCTGTCATGCCAGCTAACAGCCTGGACTTTGGAAGTGCTCAGGCTATCGCTTTGCTTGGTGAAGATACTAGCGCCGCCTATATTGCTGGTAGCGATCATCGACGCGATGGATTAGCAGCAGGCTTCTAAACCACTTACCAATCCAGATTTTCATCCTCTAGATTCGGAAATTCACCGAGAACCAAATAATCATCTCCATGCCTGGCGATGACTTTTGAGTTCTCACTCCAACTAGCACTAGACATTCTTTCTTTTCGCAGTATTGCATTCGAAATATTTTTCACCAAACCAATGCATTCATCATTTTTATTGGGGTCTTTTTTCATAGGGCCAACATTAGGTAACAGTAGGAAAAATTTTAATGGGGCACTACTGTTCAATGCCTAATAAATAAATCTCACTCTTTCAATCATGGGTTAATCAACCCAATCACTTTTGTATTTTATCCATCCGATAAAATCTGTATATACAATACAGGGAAAAGAGCATGAAAAATCTGGTCATTAGCCCAGCAATCGAGGGAAAGTTAAGCCTCAAACACCAGATTACTCGCCAAGATGTTGAGCAGTGTTTTGTTAATAGAACCCGCTCCTACTTAATAGATAACAGGCTTGATCACCAAACAGAGCCTCCAGCGGAGTGGTTCATCGCAGAAAATGATCGTGGCGTTTTGATAAAAGTGGTTTTTATCTTTGATGATGGTCTAATTTACTTAAAAAGCGCATTCCTACCAAATTCAATAGAGATTCGTATATACAATACAATATCAATACCCTACTAAAAGTGTCATTTCTATGAAAGTGGCGAAAAGTTAAATCTCAAAAGCGAGGAATGCGATGATCGCAAAAAGTAAGAAGATAAAAATAGAGAATTCTGCTGAGGCCTGGGAAAGTGGTGAGCTAGGTAGAGACCTCAAGCATGCAAGAGCCGTCGATAAAAAAATCGGCACTCAAATTGATGAGGCGCTAGGGCTGCAAATGATCTCCATCAGGCTGGAACAGGACCTAATTGAGTCCTATAAGCTCTTGGGCACCAAATACGATATGGGTTACCAACCTCTCATGCGGGAGGCCTTAAAACGATTCGTAGAGGGTGAATTTAAGCTGATTGCCAGTGAGGCACTGGAAAAGCAGCGGGTCGAGAAACAAAAGAATAACAAGAGAATGGCAAAAGTAGCTTAATCAGGCAAACAGTTGAGATAGAAACGCTTCACCTCTTGGTCACAGCTCACATCTTTGGGCTGTATAGGTCGCTCTAGGATGATGCCTTCCATTGAGGTGCAGCGACTCAAAGCGACATAGACCTGTCCCGAGGCAAACGCCCCTGATGAGAGATCTACTTTAATCTTGTCCAGAGTTTTACCCTGACTCTTGTGAATGGTGACGGCCCAGGCCAACATCAGTGGTATCTGCACAAAAGTGCCGATGATATTGGGCGAGATTTTTCCGGACATCATGTCATGGTCATACCGGTAAGATTCCCACTGATGACCCTTTACCTCTACCGTATTGGAATATGGACCATTTTGTACCATCACTTTAACGGTACTGGGAAGTAACTCGCGAACTACGCCGATAGTCCCATTGACCCAGCGTTTTGGAAAATTGCTATCCGTGGCGGTAAACATCACCTTCGCACCAACCTTTAAAGTCAACTGGTTTGGCGATGGCAGATTCCGATCATCCACATTGAATTTCCCAGTTGTGCTGCCTGTATAAACCTTAGCCTCTGTCGTCAGCGCACGCAGGCCTGCATTGTTAATTTGATCGGCACGTGCATTAGTCGTAGTTAAAGTGATGGTTTGATCATCAGCCTCTTTTTTGGCTTCATAACAAACCGCATTTAAGGTATCTAGCGCTTCATCAATATTTTGATTAATGCGAATCTGATTAAGTAGACCAGCAAAATGTGCATCTTTTTGGCGGAAGATTTTGGAAAGCTCGACCATGGTGACATCTTTGCGATGCAAAACCATCGCACAGAAGAAATAAGGCCCTTCATAGCCACGCTCTGCAAGAACTTGCATATCCGCTTGAGATACCACTGGAGGCAATTGAAACAGGTCGCCCACAAACATTACCTGGATACCACCAAATGGTTGATTCTTATGAGGGCCATTAGCGCGAAGAAAGAGATCCATCGCATCAACCACATCAGCTCGCACCATTGAGATTTCATCGATGATGAGCAGACGGATATCTTTGTAGAGACGCTTATCCTTCAGGGGCTTGATATCCTCCTCGGGAAATATCAAGCGCGGTGGCAAGCGAAAGAAAGAGTGAATGGTGACACCCTTCACTTGGAGGGCAGCAACACCCGTTGGCGCAACCACAACAATATTGCCGGGAATATGTTCACGCAAATAACCGATTAAGGTGGTTTTGCCCGTACCCGCCTTACCACTTACAAAGATATAAGGATCATGACGCTCAATTGCATCGATCACCTCCTGATATTCCGGGGTGATTTCTATCGCATTAGCGTCGGGGATTGCTGTTGTCATCCCCTATTGTTTCATGGGTTCAGCTAACGCAACGAAAGCCTATGTAAACCACACCAATATCAGCCGCTTTAGACTCCACATCAGACTCTTTTTGACGCTCCGGACCATACCACCATGATGCGCCCCGAGTAATAAAGCCTCCACTGCGCTCTGTAGCAGTCCACTCCCAGACGTTACCGCCCATATCCAGCAAGCCATTAACGCCCGGCTTTGTAGTACCTGTTAAAACATGGCCAGTGCCACGATTTAGAGCGCCTGCTGGAGCAATGCCTTTGTAATCGCCACAACCACTTAGGCAGTGAGAGACGGAGGGATTATTACCACCAGGAAAAGGGTAATGCTGTCCTTTGACATATCCAGCCGGAGGATTTTCTCTTTGCTCCAAAAATGCTGCGCTAGTCCACTCAGCATCGGTCGGCAAACGCTTGCCATAAAAGCGGCACACCGACTGCGCTTCTGATTGGTTAAGGTGGACAGCTGGCTCGCTATCTTTTGCAGGAACCCCATAAGGAGTCTTCCAGGTCCAGCCTGGTTTCTTCACAAAGCCTGCCTCATAGGAAAGGCCGCCGCCATTTTTCTCAGCTTGACTAATAAATCCAGTGGCAACTGCAAACGTCTTTACATCAGCAATTGTCATCTCAGTTTGATCCCAAGCAAGATTACCAATCTTAATCACAGGAATGGTAGATACAGGGGCGCTAGTTGCAGTGGATGGCCGTAACATGAAGTACAGCGCAATAATGGACAGCAAAACCCCAAACAGAATTGGCAGAATATCGAATTTTTTCATAGCAGAAAATCTCAATCTAAAAGCAGATTATGCCAAAGCAATAAAAAGGATGGAGTACGGTTTAGTGGGGAGGGATTTTAAATAGTCAGCCAACTCACACCGCAAAACTGCCCATTAGAAAAGTAAATCAATCCGATTACCGCCCAGTTTTTTTGCGCGGTACATCGACATATCTGCCAACTTAAGAACATGCTCAGGAGTATCGGACTCGTCTAAGAATATTTGACAACCGATGCTAGCGCTAGAGCGATAATGAATATCTTTTCCATCAGCATTCAGGTGATATGGCTCTACAAGAGCCGACAGTATTTTCTTTGAAATGATCTTCACTTGCTCCATGGCTGCATCCATATCAATACTGATCTCGGAGAGAATGATCACAAATTCATCCCCACCAAAACGCGCCACTGTATCACTCTCACGAATACAGGATTGCAAACGCTTAGCCGCCTCGGTCAGCAAAACATCACCCATATGATGCCCATACTCATCGTTGAGCTCCTTGAGCTTATCTAGATCTATGAATAAGATGGCGCCATACCGCTTACTCCGCTTACTAACGGACATGGCCAATTTAATGCGATCCATTAATAGATAGCGATTTGGCAAACCAGTGAGATAGTCATAAAGAGCTAACTTTTGAACCTGGTTCTCAAGAATTTTTCGCTCTAGAACAATACTCACGAGATTTGCAGCAGCCTCAATTTCTGCCACCTCTTCTGCCGAAGGCGCATGCACTTCTTTTCGATAGGTCGCAAAGGTTCCTAATATCTCGCCCTTTGATGAGTGGACGGGATGAGACCAGCAAGATTTAAATCCAGTTTGCTCCACTAAAGACTTGGCTGGAGCCCAATTAGGATGGGTCTCCAGATTTTCTGCAATAGATTTTTGACCAGTAGCAACCGCATCGCCACAACACCCAACTCCTGGACCAACACGTAATGATTCCACGGCCTCATTAAAGAAACGAGGTATTCGTGGAGCGGCACCTACTGTAAAACTTTGTTTATCATCATTAAGCAACAGAATGCTACAAAATGTGTTGGGATAACTTCTCTCTACATCTGAAACGATTTGAAATAACGCAATCTCTGCAGGGCTATTTTTAGCCAATAATTCTAAAACGGCGTTTCGTGCCGCTTCTCGCTTAACAATCTTTTGCTTGATCGTAATATCTTCAATGATTCCCCAAACCATTTTTCGACCATCAACATCATTCAGAGCAAAGCCTCTTAATAAAATCGGAAAGCGTGAGCCATCCTTTCGAATATATTCTTTTTGGTTGGGGCCAAAGAAACCTTTTTGATTAAGCTGCTCTATCTGAGAGCGTTCTTGTTCTGCATATTCAGGCGGGGTAATATCCCAAAATGACAGTTTTAGAAACTCATCCTTGGTATAACCCGTATAACTTAATAGAGCTTGATTAGCTTCTAAGAATTCTCCAGTGGCATGATCAACCAATGCCATACCAATCGGGGAATGCTCAAAAAGAATCTGGAATTTTTCCTCAGAACGACGCAGCTTATGATCACTGGATTGACTAACCTCAGAAAATATCTTGAATTCAGACTGATCATCTTTGTATTTTTGAGCGATCGCTTGAAATGCCTCCTTTTCGGCGATAAATGCATCAACAACTAAGGGGTCAAAGTGTGACCCCTTCTTTTTTAATATTTCTTGAACAGCATCTTGATGCCGCCACTCCGGTTTATAGACGCGCTCACTAACTAATGCGTCATACATATCCGCTAAAGCCATGATCCGAGCTGATAAAGGTATTTCATGCGCCGCTAGCCCTTTTGGATAGCCCTCTCCGTCCCAGCGCTCGTGGTGTGAACTGGCGATATCAATTGCGGTATTAATAACGTCCTCTTCTTCCACCTCTTCATCAAGCTGTGCTCTGGCGGATGAAAGAACATACTCACCAATCGTGGTGTGGGTTTTCATAATGCCCCACTCATCCCTGTTTAGTGGTCCATCTTTATACAGAATATTATCCGGGATTCCCACCTTACCAATATCATGTAAAGGCGCCGCTTTATAGAGGTATTCAATCTTCTTATCCGTCAATAAATCCAAATAATGGCCATTTTTACGGAGACGCTCTGCTATCAGCTTTACATAGGACTGAGTGCGAATAATATGACTACCAGTTTCATTATCACGGGCTAGAGCCAATGCATTCAAGCTTGATAACATCTTGAGTTCAGCGTTTGAGGATTTCTTTTCCTCTCTTTTCCAGAGGCGCTCGAGTAAGATATTTCCAATGGCAATGTACACCAGCAAATTAGATGCCAACCCGATAGCTCGGAGCATTGCAGGGAGATCTTTCTCCTCATAAATATTGGTGGCTAAGGAGTGTGTTTGCCCTGAGACATAAATACGCACAAACATCATGCTGATTTGGAAAATAAAAGCTAGAGCCAGAACATAATAGTGACGACTGCCACTTTTGCTTGATTGCTTGAATATTTCAAAAAGACCCCATGCATTCAAACTCGAAATAATACTTACCATCACAAGTACGCGCACATCAAATGAGCTGTTGCGTAACATGTATTCATAAACTGCCCAAAAGATCAAAAATCCAAGCCAAAAAATTTGAATGGGAAAAAGCACCTCTTGCTTCCGCCAGGAACGAATAAGGAGAATGGTCGCCAACCCTGAAAATACGAGTGAAGTGTTGGCCAGAGATAGAAAATACTGTGGACTGAATCCCGCAGCAAAAAAACAAAAACTAGCCACCACCATTAAAATTAGTGTGGTCGGCCAATATAAATAGAATCCAAAAATACCTTTTGAGCTATTACCGGAGAATGAACCTAAGCAGATAATTAGGACAATTACCCCGTACGATAGATAGAAGAGTTGATTAAAGAGCCCCATGAGGTTTTGAGTGTCTATCTATGTTGATTGAAGAATTCTGTACCGACAAGCCTTGCATGTCCACGCAATGAAAAATCCAAGTTAAGTAGGAAATTCATTCTAATGGGCAAATTGCATATAGGGCCATTTTGCACCTCTAATAGCGTATTCATAGTACTTATATACTATATTTGGAACATATCTTGAACTCGTTAGTATTGACGTACTAGAATGGTTTCATGACTCCATCCCGCTCTGCCGTCGCTAAAAGTATTCGCGTACATGTCATTGAGCCTCAGCAAATTCTCTTGTGGGGTATTCAACATCTCATCAATGGCGATACGCGTTTCAATGTCTGTGCATCTTCCACTAACGGAGTGGACGCCCTTAGAGATGCGGAACATGAAAAACCTCATGTTATTTTGATTGAACCGGAACTCGATGGCGAAGATGCTATCGCGTTAATAGATGCTTTGATTCAGAAGACTTCGGCAAAGGTAGTACTACTCACCTCTAATCGCGACCCTTCACTACAAGATCGTGCAATTCTGAAAGGTGCTAAGGGAGTCATTCTCAAAACTGAATCACCTGAAACACTACTCAAGGCTTTGGAAAAAATCTCCGAGGGGGAGCTGTGGTTAAATCGAAATGCTACTTCGCGAATCTTAAAAAGAGTGACCGAACCAAATGCGAATAAGGATCTCACTACCGAACAGTTAAAACTGAATCAGTTAACCCCAAAAGAAGTATTGGTTACTAAAGCTATTCAGCTCTATCCCAAAAAGACGCTCAAGCAGGTGGCTGAGTCCCTTCACATTAGTGAGCACACCCTACGCAATCACCTGGCCTCAATTTATGACAAATTGGAAGTCAGAAACCGTTTAGAGCTATTTGTTTTTTGCGGTAAATACCAAAAAACCGATGATCCCAACAATCATCCAAAACGACGTGCTACAGACCAATAGGACTTCTATTTTAAAAATCTACGCGCACGCGCAAGACCTTGCAAAGCGTCGGCATATGCTGGGCTCAGGGCAATTGCTTTTTCATAGTCTGCCATCGCTTTTGCATACTCATTCAGGTTCATAAGGGCTACAGCTCGATTATTTAAGGCTTCAGCGTATTCTTGATTGATTTGAGTCGCTTTTGTAAAGTATTCAAGCGCCTCTTTAAAGCGCTTGACGGAACATAAAACTACCCCAATATTGTTCATCAGGACCGCGCTCTTAGGAGCAATCTTCAGCGCTTTCTCATACTCTTGTAGAGCATCCTCATAACGCGCTTCTGTGATATAGACATTGGCGATACTTGAATGTAATTCGATATTGCCAGGATTGAGCTTGAGTGCCTGCTGAAAATCTGCCAATGCCTTCTGAGGTTGATGGGTTCCCGCATACAAGATGCCACGGTTTTTTAAGGCGTCGATATAACCATTCTCTAGCCGAAGAGCTAAGTCATAGTTCTTGAGTGCCAAATCATTCTTACCAAGACTGAGATAGGCATTTGCTAGATTATTGAACGCTTTGGCATTACCAGGCTCAAACTCGCAGGCCATCTTAAAAAGATCTTCCGCCATTTGGTAATTCTTCATTTGCACCGCTATTAAACCCATGCTGTGCACTGCAAGAAAATGTCGAGGGTCAACCTTGAGCACCGATTGATAAGAGGTCCATGCCTCCTTTAACCTGCCTTCATGGTGAAGTTGGATTGCTTGCTCGAGCGCCGTCAATGACTTGGATTCTTTGTGAACTACTTTTTTAGCACTTTTCTTCATAGAATTTTTTTTAGAGATCGCCTGGTTTGCAGACGCTTTTTTCTGAGGAGTTTTTTTGATGGCAACAGACTTGACTTGGGTCTTGGCTACTACACGTTTTTTGGATGAATTTTGCGCCATTTAAACTGACCAATCTAATATTGAAGAGAGTTGAATGAATGCTAAATAGACAGTCTCAATATATCACCAAACTTCTATCGCTTAGATACCAATTCCGCTCAATAATCGGTTAAATTGTTAACTATGAAATTGCGCTTATTACCTTCTTTTGATGCATTTAAAAAACGACTTCCTAGAATTTTTCTAGGCCTTGCGCTAACTATCATTTTTTGCCTACAAGCAGGATCTTTTCTTTCGATTTCCTTCTTAGATCGCCTCGATGGCATCGTATATGACACGAAAGTTCGACTTAATGCGATACCAAGCGTAGACCCACGTATAGTCATTGTTGACATTGATGAAAAGAGCTTGCAAGAGCGAGAAAAGGGCGGAGAAGGCCGTTGGCCATGGCCTAGAGACCGATTGGCTTTATTAGTAAATCGCCTTTTTGGAGACTATGAAGTCTCCTTAGCTGGATTTGATGTCATTTTTTCAGAACGCGATGAGTCCTCTGGCATTCGCACAATTGATGAATTAGCTCAGAAGCAGCTTAAAGACAATGCTAACTTTCAATCACAATATGCCAGCATTAAGTCAGCACTCAATTACGATGCAAAATTTGCCGAGTCTTTCAAAGATCGCTCGATCATTCTCGGTCTAAGTTTCTTATCGCCTGGCGATAACGCAAAAAAAGGCGCCCTACCCCAATCGGAATTAACGACTCAAGAAATTCCTATAACTTTAGTTAGCGCTTTAAAGCGAGATGGCTTTACTGCCAATCTTGAATTGCTTCAAGCAAGCGCTGCAGACGGAGGTCACGTTAATCCCACTGTCGATGCTGACGGCATTATTCGCAAAATCCCCATGCTCATCCAACACGGGGATCGTTACTACGAATCCCTTGGTCTTGCTGCCGCACGGAACCTATTAGGTGGCCTTCCAATTAAACCAGTGTTGGCTCCTGGAGCCACTGCCAATACGCTTGGCGGTTTAGAATTTTTAGATGTTGGTGGCGCGATGCTGCCGGTTGATCAAGAACTCACAAGCTATATCCCCTATCGCGGACCCTACAAGAGTTTTGAATATATTTCCGCCTCAGATGTATTAGGAAAAACGGTTCCAAAGGAAAAGCTAGAGGGGAAAATTATTCTGATTGGCACGACCGCTCCCGGCCTCCTGGACTTGAGAGCAACACCTGTTGGCAATGCCTATCCCGGTGTTGAAATTCATGCCAATCTAATTGCCGGAATTCTTGATGGCACAATTAAGCAAGCGCCCCTCTGGACTCAAGCGGCGAACTTACTGCTCATCCTGGTGTTAGGTGTAGCACTTTCTCTGCTATTGCCTTTCATGAGTCCTTTATGGGGAAGTATTGTGGCAGTGATGACCTTAGGGGGTGTTGGTCTACTTAACTGGTATAGCTATCAAAGCAGCTATGTATTGCCAGCTGCGGCGCTGCTGGGCTCCCTACTATTGATCTACTTAATGAACATTGCTTATGGTTTCTTTGTGGAGTCTCGCGGTAAACGCTTAATCACCGGGCTATTTGGTCAGTACGTCCCACCTGAGTTAGTGGACGAAATGGCTCAAGATCCATCAAGCTTTAGCATGGAAGGTGAAAGTCGTGAGCTCACGATTCTTTTCAGCGATGTGCGTGGCTTTACAACGATTTCTGAGAGTCTAGACGCTAAGACCTTATCAGAATTTATCAACGCCTTCCTCACACCATTTACTAAAGTTATCTATAAAAATCGTGGCACGATTGATAAATACATGGGTGATTGCATCATGGCTTTTTGGGGTGCCCCGATTAAGGATGAAGATCATGCTCGTCATGGCCTCATCTCCGCCTTTGAAATGCTCAAAGCCATGGAATTACTCAATGCAGAATTTATCAACAAAGGCTGGCCGCCAATTAAAGTTGGTATTGGCTTAAATTCTGGTCGAGTCAGCGTTGGTAATATGGGATCAGAAATCCGTCTCGCCTATACCGTTATGGGTGATGCTGTGAACCTAGCCTCCCGCCTCGAGGGTATTACCAAGGAATATGGTGCAGCCATCATCATTGGTGAAGAAACCCGCAAGCAGTTGCCAGATCTGATTGCAAGAGAGGTAGATAAAGTGAGGGTTAAGGGCAAAGATATTGCCGTGACAATCTTCGAGCCTTTAGGTTTTGAGGGTCAAGTTGGTGAACGTCAATTAACCGCCCTTCCCTTATTTGAGAGCGCTTTAAAAGCCTATCGCGAACAACGCTGGGATGATGCGCAGCATCAGTTTGAGAACCTACTGCAAAATCACAAAGATACTGGTGAGGTCCTCTATGAGCTCTACTTAGAGCGTATCGCCCTCTTGCGCGATAATCCTCCTGGTGATCAGTGGGATGGCGCCTTTACCTTTACTAAGAAGTAGAAAGAATCAGCAATAGATGACTTGCACTTTTCGTGTTCTGGGATGTAGTGGCGGTATTAGCCAAGATCTCAGGACCACCTCTTTCCTAATTAACGACAATATCCTCATTGATGCAGGCACTGGAGTTGGAGATCTCACTTTAGATGAATTAAGAAAGATTGATTACCTCTTTCTGACGCATAGTCATTTAGATCATATTTGCAGTCTGCCATTGATGCTAGATGCTGTAGGAGTTAATCGGCCAAAGCCACTAATTGTCTATGGAATTGCTCACACTATTCAAGCCCTTCGATCTCATATATTTAATGATGTTATCTGGCCTGATTTCACAAAGATTCCAAGTCTTGAGAAGCCCTGCGTTGCATTTGAAACCATCAAAATTGGGCAAACGGTTAGCGTAGACCACGTCCAAATTACCGCCCTTCCCGTCAATCACAGCATTCCTGCAAATGGCTACTGGATTGATTCTGGTGAAGGTGCATTAGTCTTTAGCGGGGATACTGGTCCATCAAAAGAATTTTGGGAGGCCATTAATAGCAACATCAACAGCAAAAAGATAAAAAATGATAGGACCCAAGACTACCTTCAGCATTTGATTATTGAGACTTCCTTTACTAATACCGAACAAGAGTTAGCCAAGCTCTCTGGCCACTACCACCCGGAGTCACTGGTGATGAATGTGCAAAAACTCAATAGCCTCTGCAGTATCTGGATTACCCATCTCAAGCCTGATGAGGCTCCCAAAATCATGCAAGAAATCACCTCTTGCCTCGAACAAAGCCAAGCAGAATTCCAAGTCCAATCTATAAAGAGTGGGCAAGTTCTGAAGTTTTAATTTAGGCTGTCAATTAAATTAAGATTGATAAGGTTTGGTTAAGTAAAGTAATAAAAAAGGCGCACTGCCCGAAGGAAAGTGCGCCAAATTGACATCAATACTGTCACTTCATTTAATTAACCATGCCACTGTATCTTATCGACGTTGTTAATGTCGTGTGATGCACCATCAGCCGTAATAATCGTCACTGAATTATCTGCACTTTCAGAAGCAAAGGTAATTTGATTATTACTTGCATCGACCTTAGCATCGCCAGAGTTGATGATGACAGTCCAATCACCCTCGCCATTAGCGTAGTTACCTTCATTCAAGGTACCGCCAGCAGCAATAATAGATCCTGGGCCGCCATGTTCACTAGAGATATCAATCACATCGGTCCAGCTCTTATTGGTGAGCAAGTTTGCACTGGTATCGCTACCTACGAACTGAGACAAGATATCTTCTGTACCAGCCTCATGTCCAGCTAAGGTGGCGATCTCATAAGTCTGACCACCCAATTCCACCATCAATGATGAGCTTGAAGCAGTGTCAACCAATTGATCAATATGAGTAATTGACTCAATTGCATCAGCATTAGCAATGATTGTTGCGATATCTAAAGGTTCGTAGACATCACTCACGGCAAAGCCTACGTCTTCTGCGATATGCAATTGACCATCGCTTGTGGTGTAAGTCGTTTGACCATAGACGATCACATCGCCATTAGCCTCGAAATGCACTTGGCCATCTGAAGTTAATGACAAGCTAGTAATACCGCGGTCAGCCAGAGATAAGAACTCACCGTTATCGACAATACCGTCGCTGTCAGCATCTTGCCAGGCACCAAATTTCGCAAAGTCAGCATCTGACTTGTCAAGCACACCGTCTTTATTGGAGTCATAGACTTTAGACAAACCTTGGAGGTCAGTCTCGCCAGCTTGAGTTGAGAACACGATGTTATGTGTGCCATCATCTTTCTGCACAGCTAGCAAGCCATCCTCTGGAGCAACCCAGGCGGTGGATTCGGCTATGCCGTCGTGGTTATAGTCGTAAGTAACTCCAGAATCCACTGAAATATACTGTATTCCATTGTCATTAAGATCAAGGGTTATTGGATTTGCATTGGATGTTAGAGATACACTTGCATTTGATCCGCTATTTGTATTTATAGAAAAAGTACTAGATGTAAACACTGTTACATTTTTTGCACTGGAGTTATCGGTTACCTCAATCGCTACGTTGTAGCTAATAGGAGTTCCGCCGGAGGCTTTGTCTGAAGCAGCAGATAGGGTCAATGATATATTTCCAAAATTCGTGGTTTGAACTGCCCCATACTGAACCCCTGCCTTGTACCAAGTCACTTTAGTTATAGAAAAACCGTCTAGATCAGAAAAGTTCAGGGCGCCTACCGTTGCCGTTGGCGTATTTGAGCTACCGCTATAGGTAATTGTTATTAAACCATCAGCCTCAGTGGTGGCCCTACTAGGCTGAATCACCAGCTCACCTGTTGAGACATCACTCACAGAGTTGCCAGCCCGATCCGTTACCGTAGCAGTAACATTGTAGCTACCCTCAGCCAGGACTGTTGGCGAAACACTCCAACTACCACCGCTAACTGCC
>NZ_LOJJ01000002.1 GCF_001595985.1 Polynucleobacter sinensis | reverse complement strand
CTAACTACTCCCAAGCCAAGCTCAATGCAGTGGCAAGGAAACTAAATGAACGCCCTAGAAAAACACTAAACTATCAAACACCGGCAGAACGTTTTGCTCAATCTGTTGCGTTGACCGGTTGAATCCAAGGTCCAAATGGGAAGGCTTGAGTAAGTTGATGGCGATTCCATTTCAGCCAGATGAGCCCACCTATAACTCCCAGCAATGAAGAAATAAGCAGGATTTTTGCTAACGCCCCGAAGCCGAACCACGCTCCTAGGGCTGCCAATAATTTAGCATCCCCCATTCCAATCCCATTGCGGTGTGAGAATAATCGATAACCGCTGTTTAAGCTCCATAAAATTGCATAGCCCAAAAAGGCCCCAATGATTGCGTCAACGGGATATGCAAGGCGAAGTTCGGATACGCAGTTTAATAGGATGCCTGAAAACATTAGGGGAATCGTGATTGAATTGGGAAGTAGAAAACTCCGCCAATCAATGTAGGCCAGATAAATCAAGGTCAGAACAAGTGCGGTTTTAAGTGCGACATTGAATATGTTGGGATCTATCAAACAATCTGTCCTAAATTGAAGATGGGTAAATACAAGATGATGACTAAGCTGCCAATAATCGCACCAACCATTAAAATCAACAAGGGCTCCAGGCTCTGGCTAAGAGTATTTAGCCGACTGCTAAGTTGAAAGCCGAGCGTATTGGCGCGGTGACTCAGCATTTGCGCTAGGGATCCACTTTCGGCGCTAATTTGTAGAAGCGTCATTGTCTCGATGTCTAGAAGTACGGAGTGTGGGTCTGCGCGTTTGAGCGCTTCGCCTAGTGGCCATCCACGCGTGAGGTGCTTGAAAATTTCAGCACTAAAGTCATGGCTTACCCAGTGATTCGAAGACTGAGCTGTCACTCTGAGAGCATCTGGCAGCGGCAATCCTGCTTGTAATAGGTGCCCTAAAGTTCGACACCAGTGACTTAAGGTTGCTAATCTATATAGGTTTCCAAAAAATGGAATACCAAGAATGATGCGATCACAGTAACGCTGAAGGAGTATTGACTTTAGCCATGTGCATATAAAACAGAATGCGCAAAGTGTGAGTGTCAGCACTAACTGTAGAAAATATTGTTGCAATAAAGTAGAGAGTGATATGAGTATTCTGGTGGGGGCTGGTAATTCTGCTTGGAAGTTCTCAAATACTTCTTTGAATACGGGAACTACCCATACCATCATAACCAGTACCAAAAGAAAAGAAGTGACTAGTGTCATTGCAGGGTAAATGAGAGCTTGCTGAATTTTTCTACGTAATTCAATTTGAGCCTCTAGCTGGGTCGAGATCGTAAGCAATGCCAGTTTCAGATCGCCCGATCGTTCGCTGACTCGAATCAGGTTGGAGAACTCAGAAGAAAATTTTCCGTTTTGGGCATTTAAGCAATGAGAGAAGCTATTCCCTTTTTGTAAAAGTTTTCGAATGTCCTCTAGCCACCCCTGCCAGGATCTAGGAGTAGATTGAATCAGAAGTTGAATAGCATTCAGAAGTGGTAGCCCAGCATTGAGTAGTGCCAGCATTTGTTGAGCAAAATGCAGCTGCTCCGATTTGCTAAGGCTTGGATTGAGAAAGCGAGTTTTCAAATCCAAGAGCCCACCTCAGAATCTAATGAGGCTTGATCGATAATCCCAGCCTCTACTGCCCGCATGCCCGCAGAGTAAATATTTAAGTAGGGGGTCGATGATCCAAGTTGCTTGCTGTCTAATACTTCATGGACTCCATACCTGCCAAAGTATCCAGAGCCTCTGCAGCAACTACATTCCGGGTTCTTGGAATAAGCGCCACATTTCCTACAAATTTTACGTACTAATCTTTGCGAGCTTACGCAATGAAGGCAGGATTGAATGAGCTCTTGATCTACTCCCAGAGTTTTCAGTCTGTTTAATGCGCCAAGTGCGTTTCGGGTATGCAGGGTGCTAAGGACTAGATGGCCTGTTTGAGCTGCTTGAATAGCCAATTGAGCGCTGGATGAATCTCGTATCTCACCAATCATGATGACATCTGGGTCTTGTCGGAGTAATGCTCGAATGATGGTGGGGAAATCAAGCCCCGCACGCGGATGATATGCAACTTGATTAGTACCCGGTAGCTGGATTTCAATCGGGTCCTCCACTGTGCAAATATTTCTCTGCACCTGATTGAGTGCGCTTAAGCAGCTATAGAGGGTGCGCGTCTTTCCGCTTCCGGTCGGACCTGTCACCAGAATTAATCCACTCGTTTGTTTGATTGAGTGTTGAAAGATATTGAGTTGCTCTGGCAGTAGGCCAATCTGTTCAAGAGAAAGTTGGTCAAGCTGACTTGGTAATATACGAACCACTGCCTTTTCACCATGAAGTGTTGGCAAAATGGATACTCGGCAATCGGTATTTGGCTTACTAAAATCGAGCCCAATAGATAGTCGACCATCTTGCGGAAGTCTTTTTTCAGCAATATCTAAGCGCGCTAATATTTTGATACGGGTCAATAAGCGCTCATGTAATTCAATCGGGTATTGATTTTGTAGAGTCAGATGCCCATCTACCCGAACACGCACTACAGTTTCTTGAGGTCTTGCCTCAATATGAATATCCGTTGCCCTGGAATTTAATGCATGAACAGAAATTTCATGCCAGGTTCGAATAATATGAGAATCATGGAGCGTCTCGATCAATCTTGATTCAGTTGTGTTTGAGGCTTGTAAAGTTTGACCGTTTTAACGCCATGCTCATCAAATTGCACAATCTCCATAATGACGCCAGCAATACGAACGCTAACGTCATGATCTGGAATTGCCTCTAATTTTTCAAGGATGAGTCCATTCAGAGTGCGCGGCCCATCAAGCGGCAGATCTAAATTGAGGAGGCGATTCAGGTCTCGCAATGAGGCTGCGCCATTCGCGAGATAAGTGCCATCTGGAAGCCAGCGAGGATCATTTGAAAGATTAGAAAATGAAGTAGTGAATTCCCCGATTAATTCTTCAACAATATCTTCAAAAGTCACTAGGCCTAAAACCTCTCCATATTCATTTACTACCAAGCTTAAGCGCTGTTGGTTGTCTTGAAAGAATTGCATTTGCTGCAATACAGGAGTGCCGCTTGGAATGAAGTAAGGCTCATTTAATAGGGATCTAAAGTCGTGATGATGAAGTTCAGTATTTCCTAAGAGGGATAAGGCTTTTTTCACAGAAAGAATTCCAGTAATACGATCAGAGTCACCATCACAAACAGGTAATTTATTGTGATAACAAGTTTCCAGTTGCTGAACAACTTCATCGATTGGCCTAGATAGATCTAAAACTTCAATTTTTGAACGCGGTGTCATGACATCGTCAACCAAGATATTTTCTAAATTAAATAGGTTGAGCAAAATATTGCGATGATGTGCAGAGACAAATCGATTGGATTCCAGAACAAGACTGCGCAACTCCTCTTTGCTCATCACTCGGTTTTCGGTGGATGTTTGTAATCCAGAAAATTTCATTAATCCGGATACTAGATTATTGATAAACCAAAGTAATGGTTTGAGAAGATAGGTAAGCGGCAGGATGATCCAACCAACATTGCTCGCAATTTTTTCAGGAAAGGCTGCGCCAATAACTTTTGGAGTAATTTCGCTAAAGATGATAATCAGCAAGGCAACAACTAATGTGGCAATCGATAGCACTAGTCCGCTATCTCCAAAGAGATGCAAGGCAATGCCTGTGACTAAGATGGGCAGAATGGTATTAATGAGATTGTTAGAGATGAGTAAGACTGAGAGTAGCGAGTCAATTCGCTTTAGTAGCCTTTCGGCAAGTGCGGCCCCAGCGTTGCCACCATTTGCCATGGCGCGCAAACGATGGCGATTTGAGGACAGCATACTTGTCTCGGCCATCGAAAAGAAGCCGGAGAGTGCCAGTAAAAATAGGACTAAAGCGACCTGCCCAAGAAAGGGCCAATCATCAAAAAAAGTGTCCATTCATTCAGTCCGCAAAAAAATTAGGAGGAATCAATATAGCAAAGTGTCATTTCACTAGCTATAGCTAAAGTGGAGGTACCCACGCATATATTCAGATATTTATGTCAGAATCTTCAGCATGACATCCTCAAAATCCAAAGAGACGGCAATTTCTAGAGAGTATTGCGTGATATCTGCCCCTTTTGGGTGCCTGGGTATACAAACCGAGTTGGTAGAGGGTAGTTTGATGATCTCAAAAATTGATTATTTATCCCCCAATACTCCTTTGCAGCCACCGAGTAACCAGCTGGCAAAAATATTTACAAAGCAGTGTGAGCAATACTTTAAAGACCCTACGGCGCGTTTTGATGTTCCTTTAAAGCCGGCGGGTACAGTGCATCAGCAGCGGGTATGGGGTGTGACGGAGAAGATTGAGGTGGGGAATACAAAAACTTACGGGGATCTAGCAAAAGCAATTAAGAGTGGGGCGCGTGCCGTAGGTAGCGCATGTGGCGCAAATCCCTATCCTTTGATTACACCATGCCATAGGGTGGTTTCTGCTCAAGGAGTCGGTGGATTTATGAAAGAAAATAATCCCGGTCTATATCGTCAGATCAAAATCTGGCTACTAAAGCATGAGGGTGCGCTCTAGTAATTTTGTGCTGAAAGTTTTCTCAGTTGTGTTGAGGCGAGATGAAAGAATGATTTCATCAGCAGATCATTACTTGCGGCAATCTTTGTAAAGCCATAGAAAATCCAGACTGTATTTCTAGATAGCTTGACTTCAGTGGTGTGGTTAAATTCTTTTCGAGTGGCAATCTTCTCGAGCGTCATTACTGCAAGCCCAAATGCTAAGAAACAAAAGCGTCTTATACCATTTTCAGCCTTTGGAATAAGGGCGATGTAAGCAAGTGCATCTAGGAGCTTTTGATAGGCAATTGCTAAAAGATTTTCTTGAGTCAGGTTACTTGGTTTCCAAGACACGCCGCGCGCATGGTCTTCAGGCGAGTCTTTAAGAATGTTCGTCATCTGCAAGGCTTGGCCAAAAGCTACCGCTAATTTTTCATGACCCTGTATCTGTTTCGCAAACTCAGCCGAGTAATTACAAAAAATAGTAGTGAGCAGTTCCCCAACCACCCCAGCCACCACATAGCAATACTCTTCGAATTCAACCAAGTCTTTGAGACCATTTTTTGTTTGTTTGCCGTGGAAACGGGTCATGCCTTCCGACATGATGCAAATGCAGCGACTAATAGCGGCTTGGTCTTCACTGGGAAATGTATGGAGAATACGAAGGACGGTCGGGGTATTTGTGATGAGATCAAGCTCGTCAATATTGGGATAATTTTTTAGCGCATCAAGGCATGGCACCACAAATAGTTCTACGGGAATTGAGCCAAGAACGGCATCTAAAAATAACCTGGACAGAGACTGTTTTTTGGATGGAGAGAGTTCTGCTGCATCTTCAATCGTATCTACGATTCGGCAGAGCAAGTAAGTGTTACCTACAACTGCCTCGATTTGAGGGGGCAGGAGGGGGATTGTGAGCGCGAACGTACGCGAAACAGAACTCAAAATAGCCTTTTGGTAGGCTAGATCTGCGCTGAGGTCTGGTAATGGGGAATTCACCCATGAATTATGTCAGACCATTCCACTCAAATTACGCCCCTCACTTAATGACATAAGTGACAAGGCCATATAATTTGTGCAAATTCCTTCTGGAGATATTGGGCGATGTTGATTTGGTTTGTCATCATCTATTGGGTGGTATCTGTAGGTATCGGCCTTTGGGCTGCGCTACGGGTTAAAAATACGGCTGATTTTGCTGCGGCTGGTCATAGCCTGCCCCTGCCCATTGTGACTGCTACGGTATTTGCTACCTGGTTTGGTTCTGAAACGGTTTTGGGTATCCCAGCGACCTTCTTAAAAGAAGGGCTTGGCGGGATTGTGTCAGATCCTTTTGGATCCTCCATGTGTCTTATATTGGTAGGCCTGTTTTTTGCGCGCCATCTCTACAACCGCCGGATGCTGACCATCGGTGATTTCTTTAGAGAAAAATATGGTCGTACCGTTGAAGTTTTGGTGACGCTATGTATTGTAGTTTCCTATCTGGGTTGGGTAGCAGCGCAGATTAAAGCTCTGGGACTCGTCTTTAATGTCGTATCTGAAGGCAGCATTTCTCAGACTGGTGGCATGTTGATTGGCGCAGGTAGTGTGTTGATTTACACCTTGTTTGGCGGTATGTGGTCTGTTGCTATTACCGACTTTATTCAGATGATCATTATTGTGCTGGGTATGCTCTACATCGGCGGTGAAATGACGTTGCAAACTGGTGGGGTAGGGGTTGTGCTGGAGCATGCCGCTGCCGCTGGACAATTTTCTAATTTTTGGCCAGATATGAATCTAGCCTCTATCCTAGGCTTTATAGCTGCTCTATGCACCATGATGTTGGGATCCATTCCGCAGCAAGATGTTTTTCAGCGCATCACATCATCTAAAAACGTCAACATTGCAGTACAAGCTGCGCTTCTGGGCGGCGTGTTGTATTTCATTTTCGCTTTTGTTCCTCTATACCTTGCTTACTCGGCAACAATCATCAGTCCAGACTTGGTAAAGCAATATTTGAATACCGATCCGCAAATGATTTTGCCGAAGTTGATTTTGAATCATGCCCCTATCATTGCTCAGGTGATGTTTTTTGGAGCCTTGCTTTCTGCAATTAAGAGTTGTGCAAGTGCGACCTTGCTCGCTCCCTCCGTCACTTTTGCCGAGAATATTGTGAGAGGCTTTTTTAAGCATTTAACAGATCGGGCTTTATTAAAGGTCATGAGAATTACCGTGCTGTGTTTTGCAGTAGTGGTAACTTTTTTTGCGATTAACTCCCATCTATCCATTTTTAAGATGGTGGAGAACGCCTACAAGGTCACTTTGGTAGCGGCTTTTGTGCCGCTTGCATTTGGAGTGTATTGGTCTAAAGCCAACTCTTTAGGGGGCCTATTGGCGGTTGTTGGCGGTCTCACGGTTTGGATTAGTTGCGAGGTTTTGGCCCCCAATGCAATCCTTCCGCCGCAGTTGGCAGGTTTAATGGCAAGCATCACAGGCATGCTACTTGGCGGACTTGTCCCAAGGGCTCAATTAAGGGCGCCTTGAGCGAGGATTGAGATAAGATTTGCCTAAATTTTAGGCAAAATATTTTGTTGCACCGCAAAATAATCTCCTCTAATATGACGCTAATTCAGAATTTTTTATCTTTGTGGAGTTTTTATGAAAATCTGTGTGATCGGTGGAGGGGGCGCCATTGGCGGTTATCTTGCTGTCATGTTGGCACGAGCCGGCAATGAGGTAACGGTAGTAGCGCGGGGCGCCACTTTATCAGCTATCAAAGAGCGCGGCCTCGCATTAATTATGGATGACCAGCCTGAGCCTTTAGTCGCGCAGGTAAAAGCGGTTGAAAAAATAAGAGATGCCGAAACTCCGGATGTTGTCATTTTGGCCGTAAAGGCCCATCAGGTTGAGCCGATCATTGATGATCTTGCGGCAATTATGGGTCCTGAGACTATCCTGATTCCAATGCAAAACGGAATTCCTTGGTGGTATTTCCAGAAGTTGGGTGGCCAGTATCAAGATCATGCTGTTGAGACGGTTGATGCTGGTGGTGTCGCAAAACAAAAAATTAACCCCAACAACATTATTGGTTGTGTAGTTTATCCCGCCACCTTTACACAAGCTCCAGGCGTGATTCGTCACGTAGAAGGCAATCGCTTTCCATTGGGCGAGTTGGATGGCAAGCAGAGTGAGCGCGTTCAGAAGATGTCTGAAATGATGGCTGCTGCGGGATTTAAGTCTCCAGTCTTGGATGATATTCGTTCGGAAATCTGGTTGAAGTTATGGGGCAATATGACATTTAACCCGATCAGCTCTCTAACCCACGGTACTTTGGAGGGTATTTGCCAGTATCCATTGACCAAAGAGTTGGCACGCAACATGATGGCTGAAGCACAAACGATTGCTGAAAAGTTGGGTGTGACATTCCGTGTGGATATTGAGCGTCGTATTGCTGGCGCTGAAAAAGTGGGCAAACATAAAACATCGATGCTGCAAGACTTGGAAGCGGGTCGTAGTTTAGAGATTGATGCTTTGCTAGGTTCAGTAATTGAGTTAGGAAAAATTACTGAAACCCCAACGCCGTGCCTCAATACAGTTTTTGCATTGACTAAATATCTTGATGAGAACGTTCAAGCTTCTAAAGGAAGCTTGGCATTGCCATCTGTGTCGGGTTATTAAAAGAAGTATAAAAACTTTTTAGAGCCATCGGCATTAAAAACCCTCGCCACTAATATGGTGAGGGTTTTTTATTTTGAGATGGTCGTTAATTTACTCGAAGCGATTGTCTAAACGTCCAACACCTTCAATGATGATGCTGATACTACTACCTGGCTTCATGGAGCCAACTCCGACGGAGGTTCCGCAGGCGATAATGTCGCCAGGCAGCAATGGCAAGTCCTGAGAGATCAGACTGACTAATTTTGCTGGGGGGAAGATCATATCGGCGACGGGGTAGTTTTGACGCTCCTGATCATTCAATATAGTTTTGATTATGAGTTTGCTTGGATCAACATCGGTGGTGATGTAGGGGCCAAATACACCAAAGGTATTAAAGCTTTTGGAGCGAGTCCATTGCGCATAGCCTGGATCGCGATTGAGTATTTCAATAGCAGTGACATCATTAATGCAGGTGTAACCAAAAATTGCTTTTGCTGCTTCTGCTTCACTTAACTCGTGACAAGGCTTGCCAATCACAATCCCTAGCTCCCCTTCATAGACGACCTTTCCGGAATATGACTTTGGAGTGCGAATGGTTTGATTTGCGGCCAAGAAAGAATTATTTCCTTTGAGAAAGTACAAAGGTTCTGTTGGTACAGCATGTTCTAGCTTAGTAACCAGTGCGTGAAAATTATCGACCATTGCAACCATCTTGGATGGAATGCAGGGAATGTCAATAGTGACATCGGCTAGTTTTAAGGTTTCCCCAGTTGCTTGGGGATTGTTAAAAATATCGCCCGAATAGATGGCAATTTGATCGCCTTGTACTTGACCTAAGCCTGTTTTGCCTTGGTGTTGAAATCTGAGCCATTGAGTCATAATGAATTTTCCTAATAGTAAATTTTTAATAAGCAATATCTTACAGGGAAGCCTGAATGACTCCGAACCCAGAATTAATCTTTGCGCCTGAATACGATCAACCGGTTCGTTACATTGAAAGAACGCGTAATTACTACTTGGGCTTAGGGTATGAGACGCCCTATGTTTGGGCGCACTACATTGACGTCCCCTTTTTGCCCTTACAAAAGCCTTTAGCAAAATCTATTCTGGGTTTAGTGACTACCGCTGTGCCATTTGATTCAAGCAAGGGTCTGCAGGGTGCTGGAGCGCCATACAACGCTGCTGCAAAATTTTATAAGCCTTATGAGAAATCAGTTGAGGGCGATATTGATTTGCGGATTGCTCATGTTGGCATCGATCGACGCAATGCAAATATGGAAGATAGTAATTGTTGGTTTCCAATTAGTGCGGCTAAACGTGCTGTTGCCAATGGACGCATTCAATCCTTGTCGAAAAATTTCTATGGCCTGCCAACAAATCGTAGTCAACGCCATACTCTTGAGGTTGATGCGCCTTTAATTCTAGAAAAGATACGTGCGGACAATGTGGATGTTGCCGTGTTAATTCCAAACTGCCCAATTTGTCATCAAAGTCAAAGCTTGCTGGCACGTTATTTGGAGGAGCATGGTATTTCTACAGTGGTGATGGGGTCTGCGAAAGATATTGTTGAGTACTGTGGGGTACCTCGTTTTCTATTCAGTGATTTTCCCTTAGGAAATGCTGCAGCTTTACCCAATAATTTGGAATCGCAAGATATTAATTTTGAAATGGCTTTGCGCGTTTTGGAAAGTGCACCCACTCCTCGCACAACAGTTCAGTCCCCCCTGTTGTGGTCCAATGACCCAGCTTGGAAACTGGACTATGCGAACTTAGAAAAGTTGTCGGCAGATGAAATTGCGCGTTTGCGAGAGGAGGCGGAAGTTGCTCGCATTACGGCACGTGAACTCAGGATGAAGAGTGTAGGTGCTAAGCCCGTCTAGAGAGTGAGTATTGACAAAGTGCGTGGAGCGCTTCAGTGGCATCATTTTTCGGGAAGTCTTGAATACATTCAATAGCAAGATGTACTTCCCGCTTTGCTGCTGCATGGGTGTAATCTAGCGCCCCGGAGTTTTGTACAGCGCTGAGAATTTGTGCAAAAACATCATCTGGTAAATCTTGATTTTGCTCAATGGCGGCGCGTACTAGTAGACGCTCTTCAGTATTGCCATTCTCAAGGAGATGAATTAGTGGAAGAGTGGGTTTGCCCTCTCTTAAGTCATCCCCAGCATTTTTCCCCATTTGAGCGGCATCGGCTGTGTAATCAAGAAGATCATCCATCAATTGAAATGCGGTTCCAATATGACGGCCAAAAGCTGCGGCTTGTTTTTGCTGCTCACTATTAGCCTTGGCAAGAATTGCACCAAGCTGGGCTGAGGCTTCAAATAAGCGGGCGGTTTTGTAGCGAATGACTTGAAGATAGCTTTCTTCATCCACTTCAGGATCATTCATATTAAGTAGCTGCAAAACCTCGCCCTCAGCAATCGTATTAGTTGCGTCCGAGAGGATTTCCATGACTTGCAAATTACCAGGTCCAACCATCATCTGGAATGCTCTGGAGTACAGGAAGTCCCCAACGAGCACGCTAGCAGCATTTCCAAAAGCAGCATTTGCGGTTTCTCTTCCCCTTCTGAGGGTAGATTCATCAACAACATCATCATGAAGGAGGGTTGCGGTGTGAATGAACTCGACCACAGCAGCCAGCTCGAGTGTATGAGGGATATTTTTGCCATCGGCCAGGGCTTTGCTTATAAGGAGCAAAAGGGCGGGTCTGACCCGTTTTCCACCGGCCTGGATGATGTAGGACGATATTTGGTCAATTAAGGTGACTTTTGAGGCTAGTTTTAGACGAATAACCTCATCTAATGCCTTGAAATCTAAGGAAATTGGGGCCAAAATTTGGCTTAACTCATTGGTTTTGACAGTGCTCGTCATGCAAGATATAATAATGGGCTTAGCTCATCCAGGGTGGATTAGCTTAAATGTAGATATTAATTGAGGTTTCAAACCATGTACGCGGTCATAAAAACCGGTGGCAAACAGTATAAAGTTGCTGCAGGCGAAAAATTGAAAATAGAACAGATACCAGCGGAAATCGGCAGCGAAATCACTCTTGACCAAGTCTTAGCCGTAGGCGAAGGCGCTTCACTGAAGTTGGGTGATCCATTGGTTAATGGTGCAGCTGTGATGGCCACTGTCGTCTCCCAGGGACGTCACGATAAAGTGACAATCTTTAAGATGCGCCGTCGCAAGCATTATCAAAAGCACCAAGGCCATCGTCAGAATTACACAGAAATTCTGATTAACACGATTAAAGCCTAATTTAGGCTAACGGCTAAATAGCAGGAGAAAGATATGGCACAGAAAAAAGGCGGCGGCTCGACACGAAATGGCCGCGACTCAGAATCGAAACGTCTAGGCGTTAAGGTATTTGGCGGCGAGCAAATCAACGCTGGCAGCATCATCATTCGTCAACGTGGCACACGAGTACATCCAGGTGCAAACGTTGGTATTGGTAAAGATCACACTTTGTTCGCCTTAGTTGACGGACAAGTGGAGTTTGGCGTTAAGGGTGCTTTGAAGAAGGCCCAGGTTTCAGTCCTCCCGCGTTCATAAGGCGCCTGACTGAGAAACGTTTGATTCAGATTTATTCCGAATTTAACTCTTAGGAACAGGCCTCGCACTAGCGAGGCCTTTTTTATTCATGAAATTTATAGACGAAGCTCGTATTGAAGTCATAGCTGGCCAAGGCGGTGCCGGGAGTGCCTCTATGCGCCGCGAAAAGTTTATTGAGTTTGGCGGACCTGATGGCGGTGACGGCGGTAAAGGTGGGAGTGTTTGGGCCACTGCGGATCGCAATATCAACACGCTGATTGACTATCGCTATGCCAAAACACATACTGCGAAAAATGGTGAGCCTGGGCGCGGAGCTGATTGTTATGGTCGCGCTGGCGACGATATTGAATTACGTATGCCGGTTGGCACCATTATTTCCGATTATGAAACCGGTGAACCTATTGCTGACTTAACGACCCATGGCGAACGGCTTTGCCTGGCGCAAGGTGGCGTTGGTGGTTGGGGAAATATTCACTTTAAGAGCAGTACTAATAGGGCGCCTCGTCAAAAAACGAATGGCAAGCCCGGCGAGCGTCGCAAACTAAAGTTAGAGCTCAAGGTCCTAGCCGATGTCGGTTTGCTGGGCATGCCTAATGCAGGCAAGTCCACGTTGATTACTGCGGTATCTAATGCGCGCCCCAAGATCGCAGACTATCCATTTACTACTTTGCATCCGAATTTGGGTGTGGTTCGTGTTGGTAGCGAGCGCAGTTTTGTCATTGCAGATATTCCCGGTTTAATCGAGGGCGCCGCTGAGGGTGCTGGGCTGGGTCATCGCTTCTTGCGACATTTACAGCGAACAGGGGTACTGTTGCATTTAGTGGATATTGCGCCATTTGATGAGAATGTTGATCCTGTTGCGGATGCAAATGCCATCGTTAACGAGTTGCGTAAATATGATGAAGCCTTGGTTGAGAAGCCCCGTTGGTTGGTTCTCAATAAAGTAGACATGATCCCAGAAGAGGATCGTAAAAAGGTTGTAGCTGACTTTATTAAAAAGTTTAAGTGGAAGGGTCCTGTATTTGAGATCTCTGCTTTGACGGGCATGGGTTGCGATAAGCTTTGCTATGCCTTGCAAGATTATTTGGATTCCGTTCGTAAAGATCGAGATGATGCTGATGAGCGAGCAGCAGATCCTCGTTATCAAGATCAAGTATTACCAGAAGATAAAGCCCCAGATTAAAAACTGTCATTTGATATGAATACTCAGAAAGCAAAACGCATTGTTGTCAAAGTAGGATCTAGTCTTGTTACCAACAATGGCGCTGGTTTGGATCATGCTGCGATCGCTTTGTGGGCTGAGCAAATGGCTGCTTTATTAGGCGCTGGCCATCAAGTATTAATGGTGAGCTCTGGGGCAATCGCAGAAGGTATGCAACGTCTCGGTTGGACTAAGCGTCCACAAGAAATTCATCAGTTACAAGCTGCTGCTGCAGTAGGACAAATGGGCTTGGTGCAGGTTTATGAAAGCTGTTTTGCGCGCTTTAATTTGCGCAGTGCACAGGTTTTATTAACCAATGCGGATTTGGCAAACGCAGAGCGCAATGCGAATGCGAAAGCAACACTAGATACTTTGTTGAAGTTAGGCGTTGTCCCCATCATCAATGAGAATGACACGGTAGTTACTGATGAAATTAAGTTTGGTGATAACGACAGTCTAGCTGCATTGGTGACGAATTTAATTCATGCGGATTTATTAGTTATTTTGACTGATCAAGGTGGTTTATTTACTGCAGATCCTCGTCAGGACACTTCTGCCACTTTATTAAGTGATGCGCTAGCGGGCGATCCACTTTTGGAGAAAATGGCAGGCGGAGCGGCAAGCGAATTGAGCAAGGGCGGTATGCTCACTAAAGTTTTAGCTGCGAAGGTTGCGGCTAAAACGGGTGCTGCCACCGTGATTGCTTCAGGCCGCGAACCAAATGTACTTATCCGTCTTATGGATGGCGAAAAAATCGGCACTCGTCTCGCTGCTAGTTAGAGAATTTCTCCGAAGGAGTTGCTCGGTTTAGCGCCGCCAGTAAAGCCATTCGGATTTAGAGACTTCAAAATAGCGGTAATATTTTTTTCTTGCGAATTAATGTTACAGAATGCCCCAGAGGCTAATGAATCTTGGTAGCGATTAACAACTTTAGATTGAATTTTATTCCAACTGCCTAATGGATTTTCTTTCCAAGTTCCATTATCAAATGTGCCATATAGGCGCCACTGATTTGAGTCACAACGAATACCTTCATATTGGATTTGCTGGCTACCACTCGGGCTAGTGATGATGACGATATAACGTGTAATTCCATCCGCCCCAATTAAGATCGAATCTGTATCTATTGAAAATTTAAACACAGTTCCCTGTGAGACATAGAAGGGGATAGTGGCAGCTTTATTGGGTGGATTCAAAGGCATTGCGGTCGAACCTTCCTTAAACACCATGGGCGCAAATGGGTCTACCCCACTTTCCAGCGGATCTCCAGCGCAGGCTAGCAATGAAAGACCACATGCAAGGGCGATCGAATACAGCGAAATACGGCGGTTCAAATGCTCAGTCATGGTTTGTCCGTGGGTTTTGCTTCTTGGGGTTGATCTTCGTCGTTGGCATAAAAGGCCTGCATCAGATCAAGGGGGGTTCCCCACGTCAGCTGTTGCATGCGAATGCCGCGGGTGAGATATCTCGCTAGCTCAGAAAGGGCTAGCTGATAGACCTCGCGTTTGAAATCAATCACTGCATCTAATTGAATCCAGAACGGAACCCAGCGCCAAGCATCGAATTCAGGGTGTTCTGAGGCTCGTAAGTGGATATCGCTATCTAGACCTACTAGACGCAATAAAAACCAAATTTGTTTTTGTCCGCGATAACTGGCTCTGTGAGATTTAGTGGCATGCTGACGGCGCAAGAATTCCTCAGGGACGTCATAACGAAGCCAATCCCTAGTTCGCCCAATAATTTGGACATGTTCTGGCAGCAAGCCAACTTCCTCGTGCAATTCGCGGTACATGGCCTGTTCAGGGCTTTCACCATGCTGAATCCCGCCCTGCGGGAACTGCCACGAATGCTGCCCAACGCGTTTTCCCCAGAAAACCTCGTTGTGGCTATTCAGGAGGACTATGCCGACATTGGGTCGATACCCTTCACGGTCAAGCATGATCGTGCCTCAAATCCTTTAAAATCAATGATTTGATTATATCCATACATGAAAGCCTCACAATCATTTCTCGCTACGTTAAAAGAAGCCCCCTCTGATGCTGAGGTGATATCGCACAAACTCATGGTGCGCGCCGGTTTAATACGCAAGCTTAGTGCAGGGGTTTACAACTATCTGCCACTGGGTTTGAAGGTCATTCGCAAAGTAGAAAATATTATTCGCGAGGAGATGAACCGTGCTGGCGCAATTGAGCTGCTTATGCCGATGATTCAGCCTGCGGAGTTGTGGCAGGAGACCGGACGCTGGGAAAAGATGGGGCCAGAATTGTTGCGTATTAAAGATCGCCATGATCGCGATTTTTTAATTCAGCCCACGTCTGAAGAGGTGATTACTGATCTTGCAAGAAATGAAATCAAAAGCTATAAACAGCTGCCAGTAAATTTTTATCAAATTCAAACCAAGTTCCGCGACGAGCGTCGTCCACGTTTTGGCATTATGCGTGGGCGTGAATTCAGCATGAAA
Source organism: Polynucleobacter sinensis (assembly GCF_001595985.1). Classification (GTDB taxonomy): domain Bacteria; phylum Pseudomonadota; class Gammaproteobacteria; order Burkholderiales; family Burkholderiaceae; genus Polynucleobacter; species Polynucleobacter sinensis. The sequence continues at coordinate 302,050 of NZ_LOJJ01000002.1, read as the reverse complement.
GATGCCTATTCATTTGATCGTGATACTGAGGGCCTAAAGAAGTCTTATCAAACAATGTTTGATGCCTACACCCGCATCTTTAAGCGTATGGGTTTGGAGTTCCGTGCGGTAACGGCAGACAACGGTGCTATTGGTGGATCAGGAAGTCAAGAGTTTCATGTCATCGCAGATACTGGTGAGGATGCGATTGTATATTGTCCAAACTCTGATTACGCCGCCAATCTGGAGGCTGCCGAGTCACTTTCTTTAATTGCGGAACGTGCTGCTGCTACGCAGGCAATGGCTAAGGCTCCAACTCCTGATAAAACAAATTGCGCGGATGTGGCTAAGTTCCTGAGCTTGCCCCTTGAGAAAACCGTGAAGTCTTTATTGTTTGCGGCTGATCAAGAAGATGGGCCGGCAAAATTATTTATGCTGTTGGTTCGCGGTGATCATGAGCTCAATGAAATCAAGGCGAGCAAGATCCCTGGAATGGCTGAGTCTCGTTTTGCTACTGAGGCGGAGATTAAGCAAGCTTGTAATGCGCCTGCAGGTTATTTAGGTCCGGTTGGTGTGAATGCCAATGTCACAGTAGTTGCCGATCGAACGGTTGCGAATATGTCGGACTTTGTCTGCGGTGCGAATGAGTCTGGCCATCATTTGACTGGTGTGAATTGGGGTCGAGATTTGCCCGAGCCATTGGTGATGGATTTGCGTAATGCGGTTATAGGTGATGCTTCTCCTGACGGAAAAGGTGTTGTAGACATCTGTCGTGGCATTGAAGTGGGCCACGTATTTCAATTGGGTACGCGTTACTCTGAGGCGATGGGTTGCACATACCTCGATCAACAAGGTAAAGCGCAACCGATGGTGATGGGTTGTTATGGTATCGGTGTGACTCGATTGCTAGGAGCCGCTATTGAGCAGGGTAACGATGAGCGCGGCATTATTTGGCCTATTTCCATGGCTCCATTTGAGGTAGTGATTTGTCCAATGGGTTACGAGAAGTCGGAGGCAGTGAAAGCAGCCTGTGATCAGCTCCATGAAGAGTTATTGTCTGCAGGTATTGATGTTATTTTGGATGACCGTAATGAACGCCCGGGCGCGATGTTTGCTGATTGGGAGTTGATTGGGGTGCCATTCCGCGTAGTGATTGGTGACCGTGGTCTGGCAGATTCTCAAGTTGAATTTAAGGGTCGCACTGACTCCGAGTCACAAAATATTCTACTGTCAGAAATTAAAGCAAAAGTGATTGCTGCAGTAGAGGCTGCTAAGAAATTAATTTCTTAAATTCACTACTCCTAATCAGTCTCTGTAGGTTGAAGTAATTATTTTTTAAAGAGTCCGCCAAGTCCTTTGGCGGCTCCTTTTGCTGCCATGGATGCCATGGTGCGAGCCATCTTGCCGCCTTTAAATTGTTTCATCATTGTTTGCATTTGCTCAAACTGGGCAAGTAGGCGATTCACTTCTTGAACTTCAACGCCAGCGCCAGCGGCAATGCGTCGCTTCCGAGTGGCTTTGAGTATTTCAGGTTTTGCACGCTCTTGCGGTGTCATGCTATCAATAATGCCGCGCATGCGCTTCGTTTGTTTATCTGCGGCACTGAGATTGGTTTTGGAAGCTGCTTGCGCCATATGGCTGGGCAATTTATCCATGAGGCTAGCCATACCACCCATTTGTTGCATCTGAGCCAACTGATCCCTAAAGTCTCCGAGATCAAATCCCCCTTTAGAGATTTTCTGCGCTAATTTTTCTGCTTTTGCGACATCTACGTTTTGCTGGGCTTGCTCTACGAGGGCAAGGATATCGCCCATACCTAAAATTCGATTGGCCATACGCTCTGCATCGAATGCCTCAAGGCCATCCATTTTTTCAGCAATACCAATAAATTTCAGTGGTACTCCGGTGACTTGACGAACAGAGAGTGCGGCACCACCTCGTGAGTCACCATCTAATTTGGTGAGGATCACGCCCGTTAGTGGTAGGGCTTCGTGGAAGGCTTTAGCTGTGTTGACGGCATCTTGTCCTAGCATCGCATCAACGACAAATAGAGTTTCAATCGGTTTGAGGTTCTCGTGCAAGGTTTTAATTTCTTGCATAAGTGCTTCATCAATACCAAGGCGTCCCGCCGTATCAACCAATAAAATATCAAAGTAGTGACGGCGCGCCCAATCAAGTGCCGCTGCAGCGATTTCACTTGGCTTTTGATTGATGTTGCTAGGGAAAAATTCTGCGCCTACTTGCTTGGTGACAGTTTCCAGCTGCTCAATAGCCGCTGGACGGTAAATGTCGCAAGAAACGGTAAGAACCTTTTTTTTCTTTTTTTCCTGAAGAAATTTGGCCAACTTTCCTACAGAGGTAGTTTTACCAGCACCCTGTAGGCCCGCCATCAAAATGACTGCGGGTGGCTGGGTAGCTAAATTGAGCTCACCACTTTGATTAGTATCACCGCGCATCACTTGAGCAAGTTCGCGCTGGACAACTCCAACCAGCGCTTGGCCAGGACTTAAGCTGCCAACCACTTCCTCGCCAAGGGCTTTAAATTTAATTTGCTCGAGCAGGGATTTAACTACTGGTAGGGCAACGTCAGCTTCTAGCAAGGCCAGACGGATCTCCCGCAGCATCTCCGCAGTATTACTTTCAGTGAGGCGAGCTTGCCCTCGCATTGTTTTCACAACACGTGATAGGCGGTCGGTGAGATTCTCAAGCATTTATCGATTAGACTTTCTAGATGGATATTTTAGGTTACTCAGGCTTCGGATGGCTTCCATCCACACTTTATTTGCTTCTTTTGATCTTTTTAAGCTCAAGACCGAAGGAAAAAGTCGAGTCTGCTACATTTTCTGGCCTCATTCAGACGGCAATTTTTCTTATTTTGGTGATTCATGGAGTTCAGCTCCATGATTCTGTCTTTACGCCACAAGGCTTCGTGTTTGGGTTTGCTCAGGACCTTTCATTGATAGCTTGGGTGGGCCTGGCTTTTTATTGGTTTCAATCTTGGTTTTTGCCGATTGCTAGCTTGCGTTGGCTTGTTTTATTCTTCGCGCTGATTTGTTCTGCATTGCCAACTTTGTTTTCTGGTACGCTGATTTCTCCAACGGCAGTCTCCGACCCTTGGTTCAAGGGGCATTTTATTGTTGCGACTATTTCTGTGGGGTTGTTGAGTCTGGCGGCGATGCATGCGATGTTAATGAGCGTCCAAGACCGAGCCTTGCATCGTCAGTTAGCCATTCTTCCTAATAGCCGTATTGCCCATTGGCTTGAGGACCTGCCCCCATTGATGACAATGGAAAGCCTATTGTTTAATTTGCTGTACGTCGGCTTTGCGTTATTAAGTTTGACGGTATTTTCGGGACTACTGTTCTCACAGACCTTGTTTGGTAAACCCTTTGTCTTTGATCATAAGACTATCTTTGCCTTAATCTCCTGGTTTTTATTTGCTGGGCTGATCGTTGCTCGCTGGCGTGTCGGTCTTCGCGGACGCGTAGCTGTGCGCTGGGTGCTAAGTGCCTACACTGCTTTGTTATTGGCTTATGTGGGCAGCCGCTTTGTTTTAGAAGTAATTTTGCAGCGAGTGTGACGTCTTGATTAAGTGGCTCTTATTGTTTGCTGGAGCAGCCTTTTTTTATCTGTGGTTAAAGGGTAAGAAACGGGTAAAGCTCGATGCAGAGCGGGCTCCAAAAGAAAAGCAAACCCAGATTCTCGAACCAGAGGTGATGGTGCAATGCCAACATTGCTCGGTGCATTTGCCACAGTCCGAGGCAATTGCTAAAGAAAACCGGTTTTATTGTTCCGAACAACATCTTCAGACGCTAGACCCAAATGGTTGGTTGGGCTCTGCTGTATGGCGAATTTCGCCCAACCAAGACAGTCGAGCAGAGGGTCAAATGCCTGATCTATTGGTGATTCATCACATCAGCCTACCGCCTGGTGACTTTGTAAATCGTCATTGCACCCAATACATCGTAGATTTTTTCCAAAATAAGCTTGATCCATCTTCCCACCCTTATTTTGAAGAGATTGCCGATCAAAAGGTTTCTAGCCATTTTTTGATTTCTCGCAACGGCGATGTATATCAGTTTGTTTCTACCCAAAATAAAGCCTGGCACGCTGGCTTATCCACTTTTCAGGGAAGGGAAAAGTGCAATGATTTTTCTATTGGCATTGAATTAGAGGGTGATAGTGAGCATCCTTTTGAGGAAATTCAGTATCAGGTGCTAGCGAAATTAAGCACCCAACTACAAGCGGTTTATTCAGATCTTCACTTTGCTGGTCACAGTGACATTGCTCCTGGAAGAAAAACAGATCCAGGGATTCAGTTTGATTGGCAAAAGCTACAGTCCAAAAGCAACATTCCTGCTGAGAAATTCCCCTTCGGCTTGCACTCCCGTTAGGGTGAGAAATTAGTATGTGAGCATACGCTCACTTTCTTCCCCTTTAGTTGAAAAGGGCTAAAAAATCCGCACCAAAATAGCCCCTAAATTACTGGAAAACCTAGGAAAAATACTTATAAATATTCATCAGAAATGTCTTACTAATTTCCGAATATTTCCCTATACTTAGTACCAAATGCACTTCGAGACACTAGATGTAGTGTTTGAATATAGCAATACCCCATTGTTTTTTAACGATTTTTTGTCCAAATAACTATATATAAGCAGGAAAAAATATGACATATGCCAACCCTCAGACAGCAGGACAGACTGCCGGCACAAATAACCCAGGAATGAATCCCTCCGAAGCCATGAATCAAACCCCTTCTGCCGGCTTTGTTGCTGGTGGAGTTGGCGGTAATCAAGCTACCCAATTATCTGATTACAAAATTATTCGTCGCAATGGGTCGGTGGTGGCATTTGAGCCATCCAAAATCGCGATTGCGGTAACAAAAGCATTTTTGGCGGTTAATGGCGGTCAAGGCGCTGCTTCTGCACGTGTGCGTGAGCAAGTTGAGCAATTAACTCACTCAGTTGTTCGCGCATTGTTACGTAGCCGTCCAAATGGCGGTACTTTCCACATTGAAGATATTCAAGACCAGGTTGAGCTGGCCTTAATGCGCAGCGGTGAGCATAACGTTGCTCGTGCTTATGTTCTTTATCGTGAAAAGCGTAACCAAGAGCGCGCCACACAACAGGGGATTGCGCAAGAAACTCAAGAGGCTACTCAAACTGGTGAATCTGGTCTCAAGGTGACTGATAACGGTGTGGAGAAGTGGCTAGATATGGCTGCACTACGCACCATCATTGAAGCTGCTTGCGAGGGTTTGGGTACGCATATCGATGCAACTCCGATCATCACTGAAACCATCAAGAATTTGTACGATGGTGTTCCGATGGCGCAAGTGTATGACTCAGCAATCTTGGCATCACGCACATTGATTGAAAAAGATCCTGCGTATAGCCAAGTTACTGCGCGTATTCTGATGCATGTGATTCGTAAAGAAATTTTGGGTCGCGAAGTATTGCAAGGTGACATGCAGGCGGAGTACAGCACTTATTTCGCCAAGTACATCAATGAGGGTATTTCTGCAGAATTGTTGGATCCACGCATGCGTGAATTCGATCTTCCGCGCTTAGCCGCAGCTTTGAATGCAAGCCGTGATTTGCAGTTTAACTATCTTGGTTTGCAAACTTTGTATGACCGTTATTTCTTGCACATTGAGGATCGTCGCATTGAGATGCCGCAAGCATTCTTCATGCGCGTTGCTATGGGCTTGTCTTTAAATGAGTTGGATCGTGAGCGTCGTGCTATCGAGTTCTATGAAATTCTTTCTACATTTGATTTCATGTCCAGTACACCAACCTTGTTTAACTCCGCGACAACACGTCCTCAGTTATCAAGCTGCTACTTAACAACAGTGGATGATGATCTGGATGGCATCTACGAAGCCTTGAAAGAGAATGCGCTCTTATCTAAGTTTGCTGGCGGCTTGGGTAATGACTGGACAAACGTGCGCGCCTTGGGAAGTCATATCAAAGGTACTAACGGTAAATCACAAGGTGTAGTGCCTTTCTTGAAGGTCGTGAACGATACAGCAGTTGCCGTGAACCAAGGTGGTAAGCGTAAAGGTGCAGTTTGTGCCTATCTTGAAACATGGCACTTAGATATTGAAGAGTTCCTCGAGTTGCGTAAGAACACTGGTGATGATCGCCGCCGCACGCATGACATGAATACCTCTAACTGGATTCCTGATTTGTTTATGAAGCGTGTCATGGAGGGTGGCGAATGGACATTATTCTCCCCATCCAATACGCCTGATTTGCATGACAAATACGGCAAGGCTTTTGAAGAGGCGTATGTTGCCTATGAGAAGAAGGCTGATGCAGGTGAGTTGAAACCATTCCGTCGTATTCCTGCGCAACAACTGTGGCGCAAGATGTTGGGTATGTTGTTTGAAACTGGTCACCCATGGATTACCTTCAAAGATCCTTGCAACATCCGTAGTCCACAGCAACATATTGGCGTTGTTCACTCATCTAACCTGTGTACTGAGATTACCCTCAATACTAATGAGAGCGAGATTGCAGTATGTAACTTAGGTTCCGTCAATTTAACCGCGCATATGACTACCGATGCTTCTGGCAAGATGATTTTGGATCACGAAAAGCTCCAAAGAACCATTCGTACTGCAATGCGTATGTTGGATAACGTGATTGACATTAATTACTATGCTGTTGCTAAAGCGCGTAATTCGAACTTGAAGCATCGTCCAGTAGGTATGGGCATTATGGGCTTCCAGGATTGCTTACACATGCAGCGTATCCCATATGCAAGTGAAGAGGCTGTGAAGTTTGCCGATTCTTCTATGGAAGCAGTTTGCTACTACGCATACCAAGCTTCAAATGAGCTGGCTGAAGAGCGTGGCGTGTACAGCACATACAAAGGCTCATTGTGGGATCGCGGCATTCTCCCGCAGGATTCAGTAGCAATGTTGGCTGCAGAGCGTGGTGGTTATGTGGAGGTTGATAATTCCTCTACTATGGATTGGAGTGGTCTGCGCGCCCGTATCAAGCAGCACGGCATGCGCAATTCCAATTGCGTCGCGATTGCTCCAACTGCAACGATTTCAAACATTATTGGTGTTTCAGCTTGTATCGAGCCTACCTTCCAGAACTTATTCGTGAAATCTAATCTCTCTGGTGAGTTCACAGTAGTGAATGAGTATTTGGTTCGCGATTTGAAGGATCGCGGTCTATGGGATGAGGTCATGATTGCCGATTTGAAATACTTTGATGGCACTTTGTCCAAAATTGATCGCGTTCCACAAGATTTGCGTGATTTGTATGCCACCGCATTTGAAGTTGAGCCAAGTTGGTTGGTGGAAGCCGCTTCACGTCGCCAGAAGTGGATTGACCAAGCGCAGTCCCTCAACATCTACATGGCTGGAGCATCTGGTAAGAAGTTGGATGACACGTATAAGTTGGCATGGTTGCGTGGTTTGAAGACAACCTATTACCTCCGCACCATGGCTGCAACCCACGTAGAGAAATCTACTGTAGCTAGCGGCCAGTTGAATTCAGTTTCAAGTGGTGGCGGTGTTAACGGCACTGATGCAGCTGCCGCTGCAGCGCAAGAAGCAGATGGCCCAGTTTGCACAATGCGTCCTGGTGATGCTGGCTTTGAAGAATGTGAAGCATGTCAGTAAGCCATTTGCTTGCTGACTAATAGAAGAGAAGAATTTAGGAGAGAGTTATGTTGAATTGGGAAGAAGAAGTTGCTCCAGCACTAGCGAAAGCTGGTCTTGCACCCCAACCAGTGGCGGTTGAACCACAGCGCCCGCAACCAGATCAAGTGGCGATTGCGCCGCAAGTTGCTGCACCTGCACAAGAGGCACCCGTTTCATCGACAGGCAGTGAAGCGCGTCGTGTCAATGTGGCCGATAAGCGTGTGATTAATGCAAAAACTGACGTAAATCAGTTAGTACCATTTAAATACAAGTGGGCTTGGGAGAAATATTTAGCAGGTTGCGCAAATCATTGGATGCCACAAGAGATCAATATGAATCGCGATATCGCGCTTTGGAAAGATCCAAATGGCTTAACGGAAGATGAGCGTCGTATTATTAAACGCAATCTGGGCTTCTTCACTACAGCCGATTCTTTGGCGGCAAATAATATCGTTTTGGGTACATATCGCCAAATTACAGCTCCAGAGTGCCGTCAATATCTATTACGTCAGGCTTTTGAAGAAGCGATTCATACCCATGCATACCAATATATTGTCGAATCTTTGGGTTTAGATCAGGGTGAGATCTTCAATGCGTATCACGAGATTGAATCAATTCGCGCCAAAGATGAGTTCCTTATTCCATTTATTGACGTTCTAACTGATCCAACATTTAAGACTGGTACTTTAGAAAACGATCAAAAATTACTTCGTTCACTCATTGTTTTTGCTTGCGTGATGGAAGGTTTGTTCTTTTATGTTGGTTTTACGCAAATACTTGCAATGGGTCGTCAAAACAAAATGACGGGTGCTGCTGAGCAGTATCAATACATCCTTCGTGACGAGTCGATGCACTGTAATTTTGGTATCGATTTAATTAATCAAATCAAGCTGGAGAACCCGCAGTTATGGACTTCTGCGTTCAAAGATGAGATTAAATCTATCTTCGAAAAAGCGGTTGAATTAGAGTACCGTTATGCCGAAGATACGATGCCTCGTGGAGTGCTCGGATTGAACGCGCCCATGTTCAAAGGTTACCTAAGATACATCTGTAATCGCAGATGTTTGCAAATAGGACTTGACGCGATGTTCCCAAATGAAGAGAATCCATTCCCATGGATGTCAGAAATGATTGATCTGAAAAAAGAACGAAACTTTTTTGAGACACGCGTTATTGAGTATCAAACCGGTGGTGCGCTAAGTTGGGAGTAGTTATTAGTTAACAGCGCACAGCCGGCTAAATAGGAGATTAGACGGTTGGACAGTTTTAAAAGTCAGCAAAACCAGACTCAAATCCGAAAACCCTTGTCCAAGGGCGTCTGGGCTATTCTCTCTGTTTTTTCCAGCAAATTTAAGAAGCCGTTGCCCTTTGGGGCCACGGCTTTTTTTCCAGGATTCATTAGCGTGCAGCACTTAGCATCAAGCCGCGCGCCGATGAATGGCTCGCTCGTCGTATCCAAACGGTTGCAAAATCAGGCGGAAATGAATGGTCGGGTCTTCTTAATCGGTAGTTTGTACTAATCCTCACGTGAAGGAGCATTACTATGGCAATCGCCAAGAAAAAAGTTGCTGCAAAGAAACCAGCTGCAAAGAAAAAAGTAGCTGCTAAGAAGCCTGCTGCTAAAAAAGCTGCTGCTAAGAAGCCTGCTGCTAAAAAAGTAGCTAAGAAGCGTCCTGCTGCTAAAAAAGCTGCTGCTAAGAAGCCTGCTGCTAAAAAAGTAGCTAAGAAGCGTCCTGCTGCTAAAAAAGCTGCTGCTAAAAAGCGTCCAGCTGCAAAAAAAAAGTAAGTAAGCCTGCTGCGAAGAAAGCGGGCAAAGCTGTAAAAAAGCCCGTGGCTAAAAAAGCTGCCGCTTCAACTACGTTGAATCCAGCCGCTGCTTGGCCCTTCCCAACTGGCACACGTCCTTAAGCTCTGCTTATAGACGGGTGAAGTTCAAAGGGATCTCTCACGAGATCCCTTTTTTATTGCCTATCTCTCAAATGGATTGTTTTTAGAGCGCAAACCCAAAAGCGGATTTAAATTGGGTGGCAATCTCTTCTTTGCTGATTTGATGATTTTGTGGTCCCTGATGGGTGATTTTGATCGAACCCATCAAGCTGGCGAGACGACCGGTAGTTTCCCAATCCATGCCGTTTTCAAGTCCAAACAGTAATCCACCGCGGAATGCATCACCGCAACCGGTTGGATCAACTACTTTTGCCGCTGGGACGGGCGGAATTGCGATGCATTTACCTTCAAAGTAGATATCTGCGCCCTCAGCTCCCTTGGTGACGATTAAGGCCTTCACTCTTTCAGCTACTTTTGCCAAGCTTAGGCCCGTTCTTTGGGAAAGCATTTCGCCTTCATAGTCATTGACGGCTAAATAACTGGCCATTTCAACGAGCTCCAATAATTCGGAACCATTAAACATGGGTAAGCCTTGGCCTGGATCAAACACAAATGGAATACCTGCTTGCGCTAGTTGATGGCAATGTTCCCACATACCTTGGCGGCCATCTGGCGCAACAATTCCAAACTTTGCGGCGCCTTTTCCATTCTTGCTACGCTCTGCTATTACTGCAGATACTTGGTTGAGGTGAGATTCACCCATTGCTCCAGGGTGAAAGGCAGTAATTTGATTATTTGCTTGATCGGTTGTGATCATGGCTTGAGCTGTGAATGCTTGCTCAATTTGGCGAATATGCGTTGCATCAATCTTGAGTTCTTGAAGTCGGTTGAAGTAAGGTGCTGCATCGCCGCCTACAGTAGCCATGATGATGGGGTCGCCACCAAGCAAGCTAAGGTTATAAGCAATATTCCCGGCGCAGCCACCAAATTCGCGGCGCATCGTTGGAACCAGGAAGGCGACATTCAAAATATGAATTTGCTCGGGCAGAATCTGATCGGCAAATTTGCCCTCAAAGTTCATGATGGTGTCGTAAGCGATAGAGCCGCAGATCAAACTGGCCATAAATTGTGACTTTCTAATAAAAAAATGAAATGAAGTTGCTAATGAAGTGTTTTTTAGGGATAAAAAATTCTGACACGGTAGCCTGCAGCATTTTGCGGGAGTAAAAGCTTGAGTTCCGATTGAAATATTTCACCTGAGGGTGCGCCTTGGCGTAAAAAATCAGGATTGGCCTCTTTCCAGATATTTGGTAACCACTCATCAGGGGCAAGTTGAATGATTTTGATCTCAGATTCGTCGGTATCTGTGAGGGAAATTTCTAAATTTGGGAATAAAACGGGAATTGCTAGGCGATTTTGTATTTCAACTTGCAGCGTTGATTGATTTGAAGCGTTTTTAAGGGCCTCTCGCGCGTTTTCAGGTGCAAGAGTGACCGCAGTTATTTTCCACGCGGAAAAATCGCTTACAGGGCGATTGATGCACCCTAGTGCGTGACAAAGTTTTTCATCTAGTTTCTGCAAAAGTGCAAAAGCAGTTGTTGCCATTGAATGAGAACTGCCATCAACACGTGTGGCAAGCATTGGTAATAGAGAGTTTCTGGATAGATGCTCACCAAAAATAAGGAGCACTAAGAAAAATAGACTCAGGAGAATGAATTTAAGACTTTTTTTTTGAGCCGGCACAGGGGAGTTTGTGCTTTTAGTTGCTTTCTGATCTTGATCTCTATCGATCGTTAAGGTGCCATGCAGACATACCCAGCCTTCACTCTCTTTCCAAACGGAGAGCTTGAGCCATTGGCTATAGGTTTCGATTACCTCTTCAGCTTGTCGTGCGAGCACTCCAGACAGCACAATTTTTCCACCAGGGCGCATCTTATTGACCAGGGCGGGTGCAAGCACTTGCAGTGGGTTGGCCAAAATATTTGCCATCACGATGTCGTATTTAGTTTCTGCTGCAAGTTCTGGCGCATTCTCATTGGGCAATACAAAACGAATCACTGTGTGATTGATTTCGGCATTGCTCCGCGCTGCAACCATCGCTTGGGGATCAATATCAGTTCCAACTACGGGATTGCAGCCTAATTTCGCAGCAGCAATAGCCAAAATTCCAGATCCGCAACCGTAATCAAGTAGGCTTTGATTTTGTAGTTGGGTATTTTGTTCCAGCCAAAGCAAGCAAAGGTGGGTAGTTGGGTGGCTACCGGTACCAAAGGCAAGCCCAGGATCTACTGCCAAACAAATAGCATTGGGATCAGTCGGCGCTTCATGCCATGACGGTACTACCCAAATACGTTCACCAATTTGAATTGGTGCAAATTGACTTTGGGTTAAGCGCACCCAATCTTGCTCTTCAACAATCTTCTCTTGAGGCTTGGGGAGATGAAATCCAAGTTCTTTGAGGCTAGTCAGTAGCTCTGAAACAAAATTCTCGGCATCAGAGTCGTCAACTTCAGGGTTGAAAAGCGCGGTAACAGCGGAGCGATCCCAAGCTTGCACCTCTGGAGAGAGGCCTGGTTCACCATAGAGCGGGTTCTCATCGTAACCACCAGCGGCATCGTCTTCTACTGTGACTGAAAGGGCGCCCACCTCCAACAACGCATCACCTAGGGGCTCTGCGATTTCAGCAGGTACCGTGAAAACGAGTTCACGATAGGACATGCGTGCTCAGTATCTGCATTAATGGATCGGAGTCTTAGGGTTTGCCGCGACTTGCAGCTTGCTCTTCAAGACGATGCTCTAGGTAATGAATGCTGGTGCCGCCTTCAATGAAGTTGGGATCAAGCATGAGTTCGCGATGTAGCGGAACATTGGTAGTAATTCCATCAATCACCATCTCAGAGAGTGCAATTTGCATGCGGCGAATCGCTTGCTCTCGGGTATTGCCATAAGAAATCAACTTGCCAATCATGGAGTCATAGTTAGATGGAACCATGTAGCCGCTATAAGCATGCGAGTCGACTCGAATGCCAGGTCCTCCCGGCATATGGAATGAACCAATACGACCTGGGCTTGGCGTGAACTTAAAAGGGTCTTCCGCATTGAGGCGACACTCAATAGCGTGGCCACGGAAAACGATATCTTTTTGGCGGTAGCTCAACTTCAAGCCAGCTGCGATACGAATTTGTTCTTGCACAATATCGACGCCAGTAATCATTTCTGTCACTGGATGCTCAACTTGAACTCGGGTATTCATCTCAATAAAGAAGAATTCACCATCCTCATAAAGGAATTCAAAGGTACCAGCGCCACGATAGCCAATTTTTCTGCAGGCTTCAGCGCAACGCTCACCAATTTTGGCAATTAAACGACGATCAATGCCTGGTGCTGGAGCTTCTTCAATTACTTTTTGGTGGCGACGCTGCATGGAGCAATCGCGCTCACCGAGCCAAATGGCATTACCATGAGTGTCTGCCAAGATTTGAATTTCTACATGGCGAGGCTTCTCTAAAAACTTCTCCATATAGACTTCTGGGTTACCAAAAGCGCGACCGGCTTCTTCTTTGGTCATGTTGACAGCATTCAGGAGGGCGGCTTCAGTATGTACGACACGCATTCCTCGTCCACCACCACCTCCGGCGGCTTTAATAATGACTGGATAGCCAACCCGTTTTGCAGTAGCAATAATTTCTTTAGGATTATCTGGCAGAGCGCCTTCAGATCCTGGAACGCAGGGTACGCCAGCCTTGATCATGGCGCGCTTGGCCGAAACCTTGTCGCCCATGAGGCGGATAGACGCGGCAGTTGGACCAATAAAAGCAAAGCCAGACTTTTCTACACGTTCTGCAAAGTCAGCATTCTCAGAGAGAAAACCATAGCCTGGGTGAATCGCCTCAGCATCAGTGACTTCAGCCGCAGAAATAATAGCGGGCATATTGAGATAGCTCAATGGCGATGGCGCAGGCCCAATACAGACAGCCTCGTCTGCGAGCTTGACGTACTTCGCTTCCTTATCTGCTGTGGAGTACACCACTACAGTTTTAATTCCCAACTCGCGACATGCGCGTTGGATGCGGAGAGCAATTTCTCCGCGATTGGCAATCAGAATCTTATCGAACATGTCGGCTCTGAGTTAAGTGGTAACGGTGGAGTGGAGTGGTACTAGCAAAATTGATTAAAGATCAATTAAGCGATGATGAAAAGTGGCTGATCAAATTCAACGCCTTGACCGTTTTCACAGAGAATTTGCTTAATGACACCATCTTTTTCAGATTCAATCTCATTGAGAAGCTTCATGGCTTCAATAATGCACAGTGTCTGACCTACTTTTACAGTGTCACCAACATTGACGAAGTTAGGAGACTCTGGGTTTGGTGCGCGATAAAAAGTGCCTACCATTGGTGAGCGCGCCACAAATCCACTTTCGGCCGGCGCTTCCTCGGTTGCTGGAGCGGTTGCTACTGGTGCAGCATTTACCGCAGGGGCTGCTTGCGCTGGTGCTGGGGCGGCGGCATACACTACCTGCCCAGCGGGCGCAGATGAACCTGCATTCACAATGCGAACACGGTCTTCACCTTCATTCACCTCTAATTCAGAGATGCCTGATTCGGAAACTAGGTCGATGAGTGTTTTGAGTTTTCTGAGATCCATGGAAAGTGTCCCTTTCTAGTAATTCTTAATTAATTATTTATTTATGCAAGCGAGCAATTGCCGCTTGTAGAGCTAATTCATAGCCAATTGCACCTAATCCGCAAATCACTCCAGTCGCAATGTCTGATAGGTAGGAATGCTTGCGGAATTCTTCACGTTGATGAATATTGGATAGGTGAATTTCAGTGAATGGAATGGCAACTCCCGCCAGGGCATCACGAAGAGCGACGCTAGTATGAGTAAAAGCACCCGGATTGATGATGATGAAATCCACCCCATCTTGTTTTGCCTTCTGAATGCGGTCAATAAGCTCACCCTCATGATTGCTTTGGAAAGTAGATAGATCAACCGATTGGGCCTTGGCGATTGCGCCAAGTTTTGTATGAATATCTTCTAGGGTAGTTTTGCCGTAAACCTCTGGTTCACGAGTCCCTAGTAGATTGAGGTTTGGGCCTTGAATTACGAGAATTGAAGTATTTTTCGACATAGATCGATATTTTTAGAGGCAGTTAGGTTTAAATAGGTAAATAAAGCTTTTTCTCTAAAACTGCTTACTTCATGAAATAAATTCTTCACCAAGCACGAGAGAAGTATACCTCTAGAAGTTTTTGGAGAGGCCGGAAATAGAGATCAAATTGCCCAAATTTGATGCTTTTAACAGCAAATACGTAAAAATACAGCCTAAAAATGGGTTATTTATGGGGTGCCAGAAAATTTTTATTGCACATAAAATCTCTTATAAAGCTGCTTTAATCGCTTTTCTAAGCTCATCTTCGCTTATCTTCCCTAATTTACTGCTAGTAGACTTTCCTCTTGCATCAATGATGATGGTGTAGGGCAATGCTCCCTGGGTGTTCCCCATTTGCTTTGAGAGACTGCTGCCCTCAAGTCCACCAATGACGATTGGGTAGGAAACGGGGGTATTTTCGAGAAATTGGCGAATATTAGAGGGTGAATCGATGCCAATGCCAACAAATAGCACATTTTGTGCAGAGAATTCTTGTTGTAATTTATCTAAAGTAGGCATTTCTTCAACACAAGGAGGGCACCAGGAGGCCCAAAAGTTCACAACGAGGACTTTTCCACGCCAAGCCTCGGCATTGACTGATTTTCCATCGGGTGTTTTCCAGTCATTTGAAAAAAAAGCTTTAATCGCGGGATCGTTTGCAAGGCCAGTTCTGTAGATCCACTGTGATGTGAGGATGCCTAATATCAGGGCTACTACGCTAATTCCAGAGATATAAATCCACTGTCTTCGATTCATTGCAGCTCCTTAGCTAAAATTCCCCAATGCATATTCATATCTTGGGCATTTGCGGTACTTTCATGGGCGGCATTGCCGCAATCGCTCGGCAGGCCGGACATCGCGTTACTGGCTGTGATGCCAACGTTTATCCACCAATGAGTACTCAACTTGAGGCGCAAGGCATCAAACTCATTGAGGGATTCTCGCCAGATCAATTATTACAGTTTGAGACGATGCCTGATTTATTTGTGATCGGTAATGTGGTTTCAAGAGGCAATCCTTTAATGGAGGCCATTCTTAATCAAGGCTTGTCTTATATTTCTGGTCCGCAATGGTTAGGTGAGCAAGTCTTATACGGTCGACATGTTCTGGCGGTGGCTGGCACTCACGGAAAGACAACCACTTCAGCCATGCTGACTTGGATTCTGGAATTTAATGGATACAAGCCGGGCTATCTGATTGGTGGCGTGCCACTCAATTTCACGGTATCCGCACGTTTGGGTGAGGGGCAGTATTTTGTGATCGAGGCTGATGAATACGACACTGCGTTCTTTGATAAGCGCAGTAAGTTTGTTCACTATCGACCACGTACAGCCTTGCTAAACAATCTAGAGTTTGATCACGCCGATATTTTTGCGGATTTGGCTGCAATCGAAACTCAGTTTCATCATCTCGTGCGTACCGTTCCAGGCGATGGCCTATTGGTTGTAAATGGTGAAGAGAGCGCATTGGAGCGAGTGATTGCGTGCGGTGCATGGGCGCCCGTTGAGACATTTGGTCACGATGCAAAAAATGCTTGGTCTCTCATTTCTCAAGCGGGTGATGGTTTTACTGTTCTGAAGGATGGCCATGAGGTAGCGACAGTCGAGTGGGCATTCGATTCGGGAGTGATGGGTCGACACAATCAACTTAATGCATTGGCGGCGATTGCTTGTGCAAATCACATCGGTATTTCTCCGGTCGATGCGGCACGCGCTTTAGCGGAATTTAAAAATGTGAAGCGGCGCTTAGAAACGATTGGTTTTGCCAATGGCATCACGGTTTATGATGATTTTGCGCATCACCCAACTGCTATTACTACTACGGTAGATGGCTTGCGACGTCGCATTGGAAAAGCGCGTATCTTGGCGGTGCTTGAGCCACGTTCGAATACGATGAAGTTGGGTGTGATGAAAGCGCAACTCCCTGGCAGCTTAGAGGCGGCAGATCAGATCTTTGCCTATGGGGCTAGTGCTGGCAAGGAATCCTTAGGCTGGGATTTAAGCGAGGTTTTGTTACCGCTTAATGCAAAACAAAAAGATCGTGCTATGGCTTTTGATGATTTAAATACGCTGGTAAAGGCGGTTGCTCAGGAAGCAAAACCAGGCGACCATATTTTAGTGATGAGTAATGGCGGGTTTGGTGGCGTTCATCAGAAGATATTGACGGCAATTCAAGACAGGGCAAAGTGATTACATGAGATTAAAAGATAAGGTAGCCATCATTACTGGCGCGGCAAAAGGCATTGGTTTTGCAACAGCGAAACGTTTTGCACAGGAGGGCGCAAAAGTCATGATTGCCGACATCAATCCTGCCGCAGTCAAAGCTGCGGTTGAGCTTATCCCGGGCTCTGAATCCTATGTGATGAATGTCACTGATCGCGCGAGCATTGAAGCGGCAGTTGATCAAATCATACAACGTCATGGGCGAATTGATATCTTGATTAACAATGCGGGGATCACCCAAGATGCGCGCTTAATCAAAATGACAGAAGCGCAGTTTGATAGTGTCATCGACGTCAATCTCAAAGGTGTTTTTAATTGCACTCAGCTAGTTGTCCCTCATATGTTAGAGGCAGGTAAGGGTTCGGTGGTTAATGCCTCAAGTGTTGTTGGGATTTATGGAAACTTTGGCCAAACCAATTATTCCGCTACCAAGTTTGGCGTGATTGGTTTCACAAAAACTTGGGCGCGTGAATTAGGTGCAAAAGGGATTCGTGTGAATGCAGTTTGCCCAGGATTTATCGCTACTGAGATGGTCAAAGCGATGCCTGAAAATATTTTGCAAGATATCGAAAAGCGTAGCTGGCTAGGTCGCTTGGGTACGCCCGAAGAGATGGCTAATGTGTACTTATTCTTAGCTAGCGATGAAGCGAGTTATGTGAATGGCGTTGCACTTGAGGCCAGCGGCGGGATCTCTCTCTAAGAATGCATCTTTTATATGAAGAGGGTGGTGACATCAAGGTTGCCACGGTCCAGTCTGCCTCAGGCTCTGGAGATACTGAGTCATGGCAAGCGACTAGCTTATCCGGCAAGAAGATCAAGTTAAAGGCTAAAGAGGTTTGGTTGCGCTTTGAAAAGCCAGAGCCACAAGCTTTAATGGACGAAGCGAGCGCCTTATCGAAGGAAATCGATCTGCAATTCTTATGGGACTGTGCCCCTGATGAAGAATTTGGTTTGATTGATGTTGCTCATGAGTATTTTGGTGATCAGGTGACGATTGCCCAGCAGACGGCATTGGCCATTGCCTTGCAGGGCGCACCAGTATTTTTTCGTCGCAAAGGGCGTGGACGTTTTCAACGTGCACCACTAGAGCAGTTACAAGCTGGGCTTGCCGCATTAGAGCGCAAGCAAAAAGAACTAGAGCAACAAGCCATCTGGCAACAAGAGTTAGTGGCAGGAAGGTTTCCAGAAGTCTTACAGTCACAAGCAAATCAGTTGTTATTTTCCCCAGATAAAAATACATCGGCTTATAAAGCTTTAATTGCGGCTTGCACGCAGTCAGGGGAATCGTCTGCGCAATTAATGATTCGTTGTGGAGCAATTGATTCGCCATTGGATTACCACCAGGGAATGTTTTTAAAGTCGCATTTCCCCCGCGGATCAGCTCACCAAGATGGTTTGGCGGTAGAGCAGGCGGTGTTAGATGCCGCCATTTCAGAATTACCTTTGGCTAAGGTGCTTGCATTCTCCATTGATGATTCTGGGACAACAGAAATTGATGATGCCTTATCCGTCACGACCCTTGAAGACGGTGGGTATCGCATCGGTATTCATATTGCAGCTCCTGGTTTAGCGATAGAAAAAGATGATGCTTTAGATCGCGTTGCTCGAGAGCGTATGTCAACGGTATATTTTCCTGGCGACAAGATTACGATGTTGCCAGATGCTGTCATTCAGCAATTCTCTTTAGATGAGGGTGCGGCTCGTCCCGCTTTATCTATTTATGTTGACATCGATGACTTGGGAAATATCAATAAGGACTCTCTGCAATTGCGTGCAGAGCTCGTTCCTATGAGTGCCAATCTTCGTTTAGAGCACTTAGAAGATAAAGTTACAGAAGAAAGTCTAGTCAACGAGCTTTCTGACTTCGCCTTTCATCGAGAGTTGGGTATCTTGTGGATGGCTGCTAAGCGATTGCATGCGAGCCGCCAGGAGCAGCGGGTTGCTAATGGACTCCGTGCAGAGCAGCTAGGAGTAATCGACCCTAATGCTTTGGCGAGAGATTTTCATTTTCAAATTCAAGAGCTTGATGGTGTAGAACGTGTTGAGATTACACCTCGTCAACGAGGCTCTATTTTGGATACGATCGTTGCTGAATGGATGATTTACTGCAACAGCGCATCCGGGCGATTGCTAGCGGACCATGGTTTGCCAGGCCTTTTCCGGACCCAAAAAGGTTGGGGGCCGCTACGTACGCGTATGCAAACTACCCCGGGGCCTCATGAAGGCTTAGGTCTAGATTACTACGCTTGGTGTACGTCTCCGCTGCGTCGCTATTCTGATTTGGTAAATCAATGGCAGTTAATTGCCCTAGCTAAGCATGGCATCACCGCAAAGATGGTTGCACCATTTCCGCCACGCGATGCTAGCCTAATGGGAATTGCTGCTGACTTTGAGGCTTGCTACCAAGCGTATGGCGAGTATCAAGATCGACTTGAAAAATATTGGTGTCTACGTTGGATTTCACAAGATACATTACCAAAGCAGGTATTCGTTAGACATCTTAAAGAGGGAAGCTCCAGAGTCGAGCCTATTCCTTTGCATTTACCCGTGCCAGAGTTGGCTACTCATCCGCGCATGACGCGTGCTCAAGTGAGTATCTCGGATGTCGATCTTTTGCAATTAAGTGCCGCGGTAAGAGTGCTTCAGATAGAAACCCCGGAAGTGATTGAGAGTGATGGAACTCCCACCTAAACTGGTTCGGTCTCAAGAATATTTGCGGAAGACTTGGCGACGCTACCCGTTTCGTTTCGCTTTATGCGTTTCGATTATGGTGCACCTGATTTTTTTATCTTTTCGCTGGGGGCTTGGAGAGATTCAGAGTCGACGTTTAAATACACCTCTAAGTGTGGTGTTGGTTAACTCAAGTAATCCGGTGGCGCCTAAACAAGCCAATAAATTAGCGCAAGCTGACTTGCATGGCGGCGGCACCAGTGTTCATCAAGATGCAACAGCAATACATCGAGCAAGATTAGGTGTGGATGCCCGCATTGAATTGCTTGAGAAGCAACAAAAGCAAATGTTAGCGAAGTTGGATGCTGAGCGCGCTCTTGCCGGAGGTCGGAAGAGTGGTGATGATCAAAAGGTGACTCAGCAATTAAATTCTTTGGAGGCCGAGTTAGCTAAACGACTGCAAATTAATGGACGAGAGCCCCGTCGCAAAGTATTGACTGGCGCTAGTACTAAGGCGGTTGCCTTTGCGCAATATTACGATGCTATGCGCCAAAAAATTGAAGCTTATGGAAGCGCTTTCTTCCCTCGCGTCAATGGCAGGCCTTTGTATGGAAGTCTGGTGATTGTAGTGAGTGTTGACGCTCAAGGCCGCATTGCCAATAATGCACAGGGGAAAGATGGCCTGAGTATTGGACGTAGTTCTGGGAACCCAGAGTTGGATAGGCAGGCTTTAGCGATTGTTCGAGCATCCGCTCCCTTTGGTCCATTTCCGGTAGAGATGGCCAAGCAAATTGATATTCTGGACTGGATTTCTACTTTTGAATTCGCAAGAGAGGGTTCAGATCGTCTGGAATTAAGACGTTAATCTGATTTAATAACGACGAGTCAATTTGGCTTATCCTGTACTGAATATGAATACTCCGCAATCCCTCAATCTTCATACTGATCCTGCTGATTTTGCAGGGATCGATGTCTATGCGGTTGCTGGAAACCCGATTAATCACAGTAAATCTCCCTTAATTCATGCGCAGTTTGCGGCGCAGGCTCAACAAAAAATGCACTATGGCCGCTTACAGCCAGAACTCGGTGAGTTTAAGAATGTAGTTAAAAACTTTTTTGCCGCGGGTGGAAAGGGCATGAATGTCACCGTTCCATTTAAGTTGGATGCGCAGGAACTGGCTGATGTCTTAACTCCACGCGCTCAATTGGCGGGTGCAGTAAACACATTGCGCATTGAGGGCGGGAAAATCTTTGGTGACAATACCGATGGAGCAGGCTTGGTGCGTGATTTATTGGCGCAAGGAATCGCCCTCCATGGGGCGCGTATATTGCTTTTGGGTGCAGGTGGCGCAGCCCGCGGTGTGATTGGACCCTTATTGGAGCACGCCCCCAAGTGCTTGGTGATAGCCAATCGATCGAGCGCAAAAGCTGATGAATTAGTGGGACTCTTTGCTGGACTTGCTGCTGCTAATCAGGTTACGCTGGAGTCCCGCGCAATGGCTCAGCTAGAGGATTCTGTAATCACTTCACATGCTTTTGATTTGGTCATCAATGCAACTGCCGCGGGTCTAGGTGATGAATCGCCAATCAGTAATTTAGCAGCGGATAAGATATTTACACCCAAATCGTTTGCTTATGAAATGGTCTACGGTAAACCCACTGCATTTATGCAGCAGGCCCTATATCGAGGTGCTCGTGTAAGCGACGGTTTGGGGATGTTGGTAGAGCAAGCTGCGGATGCGTTTTTAATCTGGCGCGGTACAGAGTTAAGTCAATCAATTGATCCGCGCGCCGTATTGGCGGAACTTCGTAGCGCCTAGTTCAAAAGCGAACTTCGATGCGCTGGCTTCGATATTTTCTGAAATGTTTGTTAGGTGGTTTCATCGCCATGCAAATTTATTTCATTATTCAGGTGGGTATTTGGGCAGTTGTTAATCCAGGAAGCACTTCGTTTCAGCGGGCGGAACGCTGGCGTCTTTGCGGTTTGAATTGGTCTTGCCCAATTCAGTCAACCTGGGTTCCTTATGAAAAAATTTCTGTCAATGTGAAGCGCGCTGTTTTAGTCAGCGAAGACGATATCTTCTTTCAGCACCAGGGGGTGCGCTTAGAAGATATGCGCAAGGCCTGGGAAAAGAATCAGCGCCAACAGTCTGGCTCACCAAAATCGAATACCGCCTTGCGCGGCGGCTCCACAATTACCCAGCAGTTGGCTAAGAATCTATTTTTGTCCTCAGAGCAAAACTACTTTCGTAAGGGGCAGGAACTCATCATTACAGCTTTACTCGAGACAATGCTCTCCAAGGAGCGTCTTTATGAAATCTATTTGAACTCGGTGGAGTGGGGCGAGGGAATCTTTGGTATTGGTGCTGCATCTGAGCACTATTACGGCATTAAGCCAGCACTTCTGAGTCGTGAGCAGGCTGCAGCATTAGCTTCTGCCTTACCTGCGCCAAAGTGTTTTGATAAAGCCCAGTACTGCCGCAAGGCTAATATTCATTTCCCTACTCGCCAAGACTTCATTCTAGAAAATATGGATCGGGTGGCTTTGGTGCCAACTCTGAAACCAAAGGCCCGTTAATTCTGTAAAACACTGTTATTTACTGGCCGCAGTCCTTAACACATCTCTAGTGTTGATAGCCACTTTTCTAGCAGCCTGCGCAAAATCATTGCCTGCGCTTGCATATAAGATGGCTCTGGAGGAGTTGATCATCATTCCGGTACCCGGATGATTGGGAATGTTGCCTGCTTTTACGGTGGCATCAATATCACCCCCTTGAGCTCCGATGCCGGGAATGAGTAAAGGCATACTGCCAACAATCGAGCGTACCTTAGCAATCTCTTCTGGGAAGGTGGCACCTACTACCAGGCTGAGCTGTCCGGATGCATTCCATTGTTGCGCAGCCAACTTTGCGACATGAAGATAGAGCGGTTCACCATTTGGCGATACTTGAAGAAACTGTAGATCGGAGCCACCAGGGTTTGAGGTGCGGCATAAAACAATTACCCCTTTGCCAGCATGCTTAAGGTAAGGCTCGATAGTGTCAAAGCCCATATAGGGGTTGACGGTAACTGCATCCGCTCCATAGCGCTCAAAAGCCTCGAGGGCGTAGTGGTCGGCGGTACTGCCAATATCCCCGCGCTTAGAGTCAAGGATGACGGGGATATGGGGGTATTGATTTTTAAGGTAGCGGGTGAGCTTTTCCAGTTGAGCCTCAGCCCTTTGGGATGCGAAATAGGCAAATTGAGGCTTGAAGGAACAGACTAGATCTGCGGTCGCATCAGCAATTTCTCGGCAAAACTCAAAAATACCGTCCGGCTTGCCTTGAAAGGCTTCGGGTAGGCGCTTAGGGTCTGGGTCAAAGCCCACACACAACATACTGCCTTGGGAAGCCCATGCAGACTGGAGTTGCTGGGTAAAGGTATTTGAGCTGGAGTTCATTGGATTTGGGCTTATTTTCGTGAAACTGTCATGTTCTATAGGATAAACTAGCGCACATTCCTTAGGAGTTCACCATGATCAACTTGTTCGTCCTGCAAAATGGCCGCCTCTCTCAAGAGCAAGTGGAAGATCGCAATGAATTGTTGCAATACTCAAATCCAATCTGGATCGATGTAGTAGATCCAGAGGAGGAAGAGCTCGTCTGGATTAAAGAGGCCTTCGGTGTGCTTCTACCTGAATTAGATGATTTGGGTGACCTTGAGGCGTCTGCGCGTTATTTCGAGGCTGATGATGGCCATCTTCATATCCGTACCGATTTCTTGTTAGATGAAGAAGAGACCTCGCGTAACGTGCGAGTCGCTTTTGTGATGACCAAGCAGGTCTTATTCTCGATTCATGATGAGGATTTACCAGTCTTTCGCTTAGTACGTTTACGTGCGCGTTTGCGTCCAGGTTCAGTAAGCAATGCAAAGGATGTTTTGTTAGATCTTTATTCAACCGATGCTGAGTATTCCGCTGATGCGTTAGAAGAGGTTTATGAGAATCTCGAGCAGGCTGGTAAGCGAGTACTTCAAGACGACATTACTGATAATGATGCGGAAGAAGTGCTTGAGACTATCGCTAAGGAAGAGGATACAAACGGACGTATTCGTCGCAATGTAATGGATACACGCCGTGCATTGTCATTCCTAATGCGCAGCAAATTATTGTCTGATGAGCAGCAAGAAGAGGCTCGTCAGATTTTGCGGGATATTGATTCATTAGAAAACCATACCGCGTTCTTATTCGACAAGATCAACTTCTTAATGGATGCGACAGTGGGTTTTATTAACTTGAACCAAAGTAAGATTATTAAGATCTTCTCGGTGGTATCGGTTGCCTTAATGCCACCGACCTTATTGGCAAGCGTTTGGGGTATGAACTTCCGCTACATGCCTGAACTAGAGGAGACTTGGGGTTATCCAGTTGCCATCCTCTCGATGGTGATTTCAGCGATGATTCCGTTGTGGTACTTCCGTCACAAAGGTTGGTTGAGCTCGCGTTAACAGTTGCGCTTTGAGTGCTAAGCGTTTCTCGGTTTCAGTAGCTCCAAAAATTGAGAGAGTGCGTAATCGCGCGCTTGCTCGCGAACAGTTTGGCGATCCCCTTTAAAGTGCTTCGTTATGGTGAGGATTTCGCTAATATGCTCTTGACCACGTTCTTTAATCACCCAAGCAAAGCAAACGGTACCGACAGGTTTTTCTGCAGAGCCACCGCTGGGTCCTGCAATCCCAGTGATCGAGATTGCGGTATCCACTTTGGCATTGTTGAGAGCTCCTAATGCCATGGCTCTAGCCACTTCCTCACTCACCGCTCCAAATGATTGGATCGTTTCTATAGGGACATCTAAGCATTTCGTTTTAGCTTCATTGCTGTACGTAATGTAGCCACGTTCAAACCAATCACTGGAGCCAGCTAGATCGGTCAGGCTGGCGCATACCAAGCCACCTGTGCAAGACTCAGCCAGTGCGACTTTCCAGCCTCGACCGAGTAAGACATTAGCGATTGCTTTTGCATGCTCGTGTTGCGGATCAATATTATTTTTCATGAGAAATATTGGAGCCCAGTTTGTACGAGTGTCATTGTTAGAAGAGTAAAGAATGCAGCAGCAAAATCATCGGCAATGATCCCAAATCCTCGCCACAGAATTTCTGCAAGACTTGAGCGGGACGAGTGATGATTGCCTTCCGTATTTTTGAAGTAGCGATCAATCATCCCGATAGGCCCTGGTTTAGCAGCATCAAAGAAGCGGAAAAGTGCAAATGCAATTATTTGCATCCAGATATTGGTCGGCATGATCAGGCTCATCACTAGCCAGAAGGCCATGATTTCATCCCAAACAATTCCGCCAAAATCTTTTTTACCCAATTCTTCGCTGACCTGTCCACAGATCCAGCAGCCCAGCAACACTCCGCCTCCAATGACCCAAAGCAGTTCTTGGTTGCTTAAAAAATATTCGGCTATGAGATATGCCGCCCATGCCCAGAGCGTGCCTACTGTGCCAGGAGCGATTGGGGCAAGACCGCTACCAAAGCCAAATGCAATTACCCGACTTGGAGAGCTAAATACCCATTTGAAATTGGGCTTTACTGTGGACGCTTGTTGTTTGGGATTGTTCATGCGAAATGGTCAAAAGATTGGAGAAGCGCATCCGTTTCTGACTTTCCCAGTTGCAAGCCGTTGCTACCCATGAGTTTGATGTTTGGCAGGGTATTTTGCATTTGCAGTACTTTTCCAATACGGGTGAGGGAGATGTTTAGTTCAGTGGCAATGTTTTCAATCATCTCTCGCTTACCTATTGGTGCTGTAAAGCACAATTCATAATCATCTCCACCGCAGGCAGCATATTGATTTTGCAGTAGAGCACTTTGTTTTAAAAGTGTTGGCGATTTGGGAATATCGTTGAGGAAGACTTCGGCATCTCTGTTGGATTGTTTGAGGATATGCTTTAAGTCACCCAATAGCCCATCGGATATATCTAGTGCTGAGCTGGCAATCTCTCTCAAGGCGATGCCTAATTCAATTCTAGGTGTGGGTTGGTGCAGGCGCGCCTCAATCATTTGAAGATCACCCGAAGGTAATTTAATTTCATGACGCAGTGCAGCAAGCGCAAGTCTGGCATCACCGACATTTCCTGAAATCCAAATATCGTCATTCTCCAATGCCCCTGATCTTCGAATGGCTTTTCCATTGGGTACGCTACCAAACGCTGTAATACAAATATTTAAGGGGCCCGCGGTAGTGTCTCCACCGATGAGGGGGCAGTTGTAGTGATTTGCAATCGCAAATAAGCCATTACTGAACGCCTCAAGCCATGCCGCATTTGCTTGGGGTAGCGAGAGGGCCAGAGTAAAGCCGAGGGGCTTGGCGCCCATTGCTGCAAGGTCTGAGAGGTTAACGGCCAAGGCTTTCCAGCCGAGCCACAAGGGATTTGCGCCGACAAAAAAATGTCTTCCCTCAACCAGCATATCGCTCGTGATTGCAATTTCTTCGTTTGGAGCGGTTTTTAATAGAGCGCAATCATCGCCAATTCCCAGGGCAATGGAGTGAGGGTCTTTGGTAAGCATGGATTCCGACTGCGTTTTAAAAAAACGTTGAATTAAGTCGAATTCACCTAAGCGCTGAGATTGAGAATACATACCCTATTTTATGGCTCTTGGAAGTCTTACATCCGAGAGGAATAGAATTGGAGGCTTGAATACGTCTTATTAATGAGTGAACTGATGAGCAAACCAACTTCTAGCAGCAAAGAACAGCAAATAGCGGATTTAAGAGCGGCCGCTCTCCACTATCACGAGTTTCCAGTTCCAGGAAAAATCGAAATTGCTCCCACCAAACAGCTAACCAATCAGCGAGACCTAGCTTTAGCTTATACGCCTGGTGTAGCAGCGGCATGTGAAGAGATCGCGAAAGATCCCGCGAATGCATTCCGCTACACCGCGCGCGGTAATTTAGTGGGCGTGATTACTAACGGTACCGCGGTACTGGGCTTGGGAAATATTGGGCCATTGGCTAGTAAGCCAGTGATGGAAGGAAAGGCTGTTCTATTTAAGAAGTTTGCTGGTATCGATGTTTTTGATATTGAAGTCAATGAAAACGATCCAGATAAGTTGGTTGAAATTATCGCAGCGCTCGAGCCCACTTTTGGCGGCATCAACTTAGAAGATATTAAGGCGCCAGATTGCTTTGTAGTCGAGCGCAAGTTGCAGGCGCGAATGAAGATTCCAGTCTTTCATGATGACCAGCATGGAACTGCGATTGTAGTTGCCGCTGCTATCTTGAATGGTTTAAAAGTGGTTGGCAAAGATGTGGGCAATGTGAAGTTGGTGACATCAGGTGCTGGCGCTGCTGCATTGGCCTGTTTGGATTTATTAGTTGATCTTGGTATTCCACGTAAAAATATTTGGGTAACAGATTTGGCCGGTGTGGCTTATAAGGGCCGTAAAGAATTGATGGATCCAGAGAAGGAGCCATTCTGCCAAGAAACCGACTTACGCACTTTGGACCAAGTGATTGAGGGCGCTGATATTTTCTTAGGTCTTTCCGCTGGTGGCGTTCTAAAGCAAGATATGGTCAAGAGGATGGCGGATAAGCCATTGATTTATGCCTTAGCAAATCCAACGCCAGAGATTCTGCCTGAGGAAGTAAAAGAAGTTCGTCCCGACGCTGTCATGGCCACTGGTCGTACTGATTATCCAAACCAAGTAAACAATGTGTTGTGCTTTCCATTCATCTTCCGTGGCGCGTTAGACGTAGGTGCCACTACGATTACTCGAGGCATGGAAGTTGCTGCTGTTAAGGCTGTTGCTGAACTGGCTCAAGCTGAACAAAGCGAAGTAGTGACCTCGGTTTATGGCATTGAGAACCTCTCCTTTGGTCCAGAGTATTTAATTCCAAAACCATTTGATCCGCGTTTAATTACTGTGATCGCGCCTGCGGTAGCTCAAGCAGCAATGGATGATGGCGTAGCGCAACGTCCAATTAAGGACTTTGATGCTTATCGTAACCAGTTACAACAATTTGTCTATCACTCCGGTACTTTGATGAAGCCATTGTTTAGCATTGCTAAACGTGTGCCCGCAGCTCAGAAGCGGATTGTATTTGCTGAGGGTGAAGATGAGCGCGTATTGCGCGCTGTACAAATTATTATTGACGAGCATCTGGCTACTCCAATTCTGATTGGTCGCCCAGCAGTCATCGAGCATCGCATAGGTAAATTTGGTTTACGCATCAAAGCAGGCGAAGATTTTGAAATTGTGAATCCGGAAAATGATTCTCGTTACCGTGATTTCTGGCAAAGCTACTTAGCATTGACTGAGCGCAAGGGTGTTACAGAATCCTTTGCCAAACTAGAAATGCGTCGTCGTAATAGCTTGATTGGTTCAGTCATGATTAGTAAGGGCATGGCTGATGGCATGATTTGCGGAACGGTTGGAAATTCTGCAACCCATCTGAAATATATCGATGAAGTAGTCGGTCGAGAGCCTGGTGCCAATGTTTATGGCGCCATGTCTGGTTTGATCTTGCCAGGCCGCCAAGTATTTTTGGTTGATACCCATGTGAACATTGATCCAACCGCTGAGCAGTTGACTGAACTGACCTTAATGGCTGCAAGCGAAATGCGCAAATTAGGCCTAGCTCCAAAGGTGGCGCTCTTGTCGCATTCAAATTTTGGGTCGAGTAGCGCACCTTCAGCAGTCAAAATGCGTGAAGTGTTGGCTTTGATTCAAAAAGCGGATCCTACGCTTGAGGTTGACGGCGAGATGCATGGTGACAGCGCTTTAGATGCAACTATTCGAGCTGGCGCTGTGACATCTTCACCATTGAAGGGTGATGCAAATTTATTGGTCTTGCCAAATATCGATGCAGCGAATATTTCTTATAACCTGCTTAAGACTGCAGCAGGTAACGGAATTGCAATTGGGCCGCTACTGTTAGGTGTTGCTAAACCGATTCACATTCTGACTCCAGCAGCAACGGTTCGCCGGATTGTGAATGTCACCACTTTGGCAGTGGTAGAGGCCGCCAGTAATGCTAGAGGCATCGCTTAATCGGTAAATGAGTGCTTTTATTTATGTTAGTTAGCAATAACTAACATAAATAATTACTATACAAATCAATAGTTTAGACAAAAAGTACTCTAATTGGGCTTGATTTGATGGCGTGTTAAGGGTAACCTAGCACCCATCATGAATAATCGCTCTGAAAACAGCACTACCGGATTCGAAGAACACAGTCGCGCTGAAAGTTGGGATAGTAATGATCGACTTGAAACTGAGTCATCTGCAGCCAACATCTATGCCGAGGGTGGTTTATCTCGCTTACAAACCTATGCAGCAAATCAAGTTTCGGGAAAAAAAGTGACAGCTTCTTGGCGTGCCGCTTTGGCCGTTCGCGATGCCGGACCGCCGGCAATGTTGCGCAGTGTGCGCCCTAATATCGTCCAATCAATTCGCGCTTTCCGCACTCCTGATTTGCAGGAAGCGGCGACAGAGCTTGGTCAGCACTTCATTTATGCCAATTGCTCTAATGCAATGACTAAAGGTGAGGTTTTAGAGGCGATTGCGATTGCATACACCTTTACAAAGCAACAGGCTAAGAATTTTGATCCTTTATTAGATGCCTTAACTACAACTGTAGATAAATCTGGCCCACAGCCTGGTTTTGTTGTGGTCTTAGAAGGCTTGCCTTGTACTCAAAAGTTTGACAAAGAGGCTCGCGAAACGCTTTTAGATGTTTTCCGAGATGCAGTGGACTTTTGGTCAGAGCGTCGCACGCCATACCGCGTGTTTTACTCCTTTGCATAAGTAGCGAACTTAGCAGGAAGCATGTCGGTAAAAAGCGCCTCAATTAGAGGCGCTTTTGTATTTCTGGATCCCAAATACTATGGACGGCGGTAATTGCTACGACTCCGGCCGTCTCAGTGCGCAAGACTCGATCTCCTAAAGAGACGATTTGGTAGCCCGCCGCTTCTGCCATTGCTTCTTCTTCGGGCGAGTGGCCTCCCTCTGGTCCAATCATCAAAATCACATCTTGTGGCGGAGTATTGATCAAGATGGAATATAGACTTTTGTCGGTATCAGGGCTTAAAAGTAGCTTAAGTTCCGCTTTTTGCTGCTTTTGTAGGTATTTATCAAAAACCTGTATTGGTTCTACTGTTGCAAGGACAGTTCTGTCACATTGCTCGCAGGCTGCTTGAACAATCGCCTCCCAATGAGAAACGCGTTTCTGAGCCCTCTCTAGATCGTTAGGGCGGGTTAATTTAATAACTGAACGTTCGCATTGTAGGGGTGCAATGACCTGTGCACCGGTCTCAATAGCCTTTTCAACAATCCAGTCCATCTTGTCGCCACCAGCGAGTCCTTGGGCTAAGGTAATCGTATAGGGGCTCTCTCGGTGGGTATCAGGGCGAATATTACTCAATTGGGCCTCACCAGTCTTATTGCTCAGGGATAAGAGCTTTGCTTGTGCAATCTGCCCTTTTCCGTCGAAGATGGGGAAGAGGTCACCGACCTGAATCCGGCGTACTCGTAAATGGTGGACGAGCTCAGGGGGGAGGGTATTTGGCTTTTCGGTTTCCCACGGGCCGGGAAGATAAAATTGGGGCATTACTGAAATATAGCTAATTTATTTTCCTCGAGACCAAAATTACGATGTCAAATCTTCAAATTCGCATGGCTAACGCCATTCGCGCCCTATCCATGGATGCAGTTCAACAAGCCAATTCCGGTCACCCTGGAATGCCAATGGGTATGGCAGATATTGCAGTCGGTCTTTGGAATGAGCATTTGCAGCACAACCCAACTGATCCGCATTGGATCAATCGCGACCGCTTTGTTTTGTCTAACGGTCACGGATCGATGTTGTTGTATTCCTTATTGCATTTAACGGGCTATGACTTGCCGATTGGCGAGTTGAAAAATTTCCGACAATTACATAGCAAAACACCAGGGCACCCTGAGTATGGAATTACTGCAGGTGTGGAAACAACCACCGGCCCTTTGGGTCAAGGTATTTCAAATGCAGTAGGTATGGCACTTGCTGAAAAATTATTGGCAGAAGAATTTAATCGTCCTGGCCATCAAATTGTCGACCACTACACCTATGTATTTTTAGGTGATGGTTGTTTGATGGAAGGCATCAGTCATGAGGTGTGTTCATTAGCAGGCACACTCAAGCTCAATAAATTAATCGCCTTGTGGGATGACAATGGCATCTCAATTGATGGCAAAGTTGTTTCTTGGTTTAATGAAGACACACCGAAGCGTTTTGAAGCTTATGGCTGGAATGTCATCCGTGATGTGGATGGCCACGATGCCGAGGCGGTATCAAGTGCGATTGCAAAAGCGAAGAAGAGTGATAAGCCAAGTTTAATTTGCTGTAAAACTGCAATTGGTCAAGGCTCTCCTAATATGGCGGGTAGCGATAAGGTGCATGGCTCACCATTGGGCGCAGCGGAAATTGCTGCAACTCGTGTGGCGTTGAACTGGCCCTACGCTCCTTTTGAAATCCCCAAGGACATTTATGAGGCTTGGGACTTTAAGAAGCGCGGTCAAGCTGCCGAACATGAGTGGAATAAAGAATTCCAGGCGTACAAAAATAAATATCCAGAACTTGCTTCTGAATTGCAGCGTCGTATGCAAGGAGATTTGTCGAAAGATTTTTCATCAACGC
Organism: Polynucleobacter sinensis; assembly: GCF_001595985.1. GTDB lineage: Bacteria > Pseudomonadota > Gammaproteobacteria > Burkholderiales > Burkholderiaceae > Polynucleobacter > Polynucleobacter sinensis. Next base: position 270,881 of record NZ_LOJJ01000002.1, on the reverse strand, counting down.
TCGACACCTATCTCAAGACTTGTCAGTCTAAAGCGGAAACTATTGCGACTCGTAAAGCAAGTCAAAATGCAATCGAAGCACTCGCTCCTGCATTGCCAGAGTTTATGGGCGGTTCTGCTGACTTAACGGGTTCGAACTTAACCAATTGGTCTGCATGCAAACCTGTGCGTGCTGATCAATGGGGTAATCACATTAATTACGGTGTGCGTGAGTTTGGTATGAGTGCCATCATGAATGGCATTGCTTTGCATGGTGGATACATTCCATTTGGCGGCACTTTCTTAACCTTCTCTGATTACAGCCGCAATGCATTGCGTATGGCTGCGTTGATGAAGTTACGTAGCATTTTTGTCTTTACACATGACTCGATTGGCTTGGGAGAGGATGGCCCTACTCATCAATCTGTTGAGCACGTAGCAAGCTTGCGCCTCATCCCCAATTTAATGGTCTGGCGTCCTTGCGACACTACAGAGAGTGCGGTTGCGTGGGGTGCGGCAGTGGAGCGCAAGCAGGGGCCAAGTGCACTCATCTTTAGTCGTCAGAATTGTCCATTTGTTTCGCGTAATAGTCAGCAGATTAAAGACATTGCTCGCGGTGGCTATGTATTGCGTGATCCAAAGAAAGCAAAAATAGATGCAGTGATTATTGCCACTGGTTCAGAAATTGCCTTGGCATTGCAAACAGCCGAGCGCTTGGAAGTTGAAGGTTTGGGTGTTCGCGTCGTATCAATGCCATCTACTACGGTATTTGATCAACAAGATGTAGCATATAAAACAAAAGTATTGCCTGCCAATATTCCTCGCGTTGCTGTTGAAGCGGGCGTCAGTGATTTCTGGTGGAAGTATGGCTGTGCAGCTGTGCATGGTGTTGATACCTTTGGTGAGTCAGCACCAGCGCCGCAGTTATATGAGTATTTTGGTTTAACGGTGGATCAAATTGCCAAGACAGTAAAGCAATGCATCGCCAAGAAATAAATTCAATATTAGCAAGGGGAATGGAATGACAATTCGTGTCGCAATTAATGGTTATGGTCGTATTGGACGTATGGTGTTACGTGCTTTATACGAAGATCAAGTCAATGGCAAACCAAGACGAGATATCAAAATCGTCGCAATTAATGCCATGGGTGATATCGATATCAACGCCCACCTCACGCAATATGATTCTGCGCATGGTCGCTTCCCTGCTGAAGTCAAAGTAGATGGTGATTGCATGGTAGTGAATGGCGATCGCATTAAGATGTTCTCTACACGTAATCCTTTGGAGACTCCTTGGGGAGAGCTGGGTGTTGATTTAGTTTTAGAGTGTTCAGGCAAGTTCACCTCTAAAGAAAAAGCGATGGTGCATATTTCTCAGGGTGCGAAAAAGGTCTTGATCTCGGCTCCTGGTGAGAAAGATGTGGATGCGACGATTGTTTACGGTGTTAATCAACAGGTGCTTAAGCCTAGCGACATCGTGGTTTCTAATGCTAGCTGTACAACGAACTGTTTAGCGCCACTAGTTAAACCTTTGTTGGAGAAGATTGGCATTGAGTCTGGCTTGATGACAACCATTCATGCTTTTACTAATGATCAAGTATTAACTGACGTGTATCACAAAGATATGCGCCGTGCGCGCTCTGCTGTGACCAGTATGATTCCTACTAAGACTGGCGCTGCAAAAGCAGTTGGTTTGGTATTGCCCGCATTGGCTGGGCGCTTTGATGGTTTTGCAATGCGCGTTCCAGTGATTAACGTTTCTGTGGTGGATTTAACTTTTGCCGCTAGTCGTGCGACTAGTGTGGATGAAGTGAATTCCATCCTCAAAGCAGCTAGCGAGGGAGAGTTGAAGGGTATTTTGGGTTTCAATACCTTGCCTTTGGTTTCGATCGACTTTAATCATGATCCTCGTCCAAGTATTTATGATGCTTCCCAGACGCGCGTTTCAGCAGATGGCAAGCTTGTGAAGGTATTGGCCTGGTATGACAACGAGTGGGGCTACTCAGTCCAGATGCTCAATGCTGCCGAAGCACTAATGGCCGTTAAGTAGGACTTGTAAAGCAGGGGGCAGGATTTTTTTGATTAAATATCGCTAAATTACTGCTTTTTATGCAAAAAAGACCTCAATTGAGGTCTTTTTTCATTATCTTCACTAAAAATCAGGATTTTTTATTACGACAATTCTTCTTTTGGCAGTGGCCGTACATCGCCAAAGAATGCTCCTGGAGCGCAAAACCCAGGTTTTTAGCGATATCCCGCTGCCGCTTTTCGATTGCCTCATCAACAAATTCCTCAACATGCCCGCAATCTAGGCAAACGAGGTGGTCATGGTGTTGACCCTCATTAAGTTCGTAAATAGCCCGGCTATCCCCTTTGCTGGACTCAAAATGGCTACGCAATAACAGCCCTGCTTGCTCAAACTGGGTCAGCACTCGATAAACCGTTGCTAAACCAATTTCCTTGTCGTCTTTGGCTAGCGCCATAAAGACATCTTCTGCGCTGAAGTGGGTACCACCATTTTGATGAAAAAAGTCCAATATTTTCATGCGGGGACCAGTGGCTTTTAGGCCAATATCGCGTAAATCTGCAGGAGTGGGGTTTTGGTTCATATTCATGGGTTTGCGAGCTAAAATCAATGTCTTAATGATACGGCCTGCCATGCAAAATTGCCTCCAACTTTTTATGAGTTATTTCCATTCCATTTTTGGGGTTTTTCGTCATGTCCGCGTAGGTCTGGTGATTGCTTCGGTCGGGGGGCTCATGGTGGTCACCGGATGCACAAGCGCAGTAGATGAAACTCAGCGCGCGTGGATGAATAAGGTTTTTCAACCTTATGTGCCAGATGTGGTGCAGGGCAACTTTATTTCAAGCGAGCAGTACGCCAAATTACAAGTTGGACAAAGTCGTGAGCAGGTTCGTCAGATCTTAGGAACGCCACTATTGGCTAGTTACTTCCACGCCAATCGCTGGGACTACGTGTTTGAATTTAAGCGTGCAGGTCGACCCATCGGTAAAGAGCGTCGTGTGACGGTATTTTTCGAGGGCGATAAGTTGGTGAAGTTCCAAGGTGATGCTTTGCCAACCGAAATTGAGCTAGTAGCTGAAATTGATGGCTATGCCAAATCAAAGAGATCTTTTTGGGATGTTATGACTGGGTCGAATAAGCCGCCTGTAACGCCACCTCTTCAACAGCCCGAGTTATTAGTGCCTAGCCCAACAGATAATTTACCGGTTGGTGCATCCGCTCCAACTAGCGGAGCTGTCAGCACAAAATAAAAGGCATTGCCATTGATCGTGATGTGGCGATGATGTTTTTTAGGGTTTAAGAAATTCTCAATTTTTAAATAAGAAGTGATGAGTCAAATGATGAAAATCGCAATTGCCGGTGCAACCGGGCGTATGGGAAAAATGCTAATCGAGGCTGTCCTAAATAGTCCAGATACTCAATTGGTGGGTGCGCTAGAGCATAGTGCTTGCCCTCAGTTAGGCGAAGATGCCGGCGCATTCTTGGGTAAAAAAACTGGCGTTGTAATTACTGCTGATATTGCCAAGGTTTTGAGCGAAGCGGAATTTCTGATTGACTTTACGCGTCCAGAAGGCACGATGACCCATTTGGCGGCGGCACAAAAGACTGGTAGCAAAATGATCATTGGTACCACCGGTCTTAGCGCTGATCAAATTGATGGTCTTAAAAAGGCATCTACCAATTTAGCAATTGTTTTTGCTCCCAATATGAGCGTGGGCGTCAATGCAACTTTCAAGTTGTTAGAGATTGCTGCCAAAATGCTCAACGAAGGCTATGACATCGAAATTATTGAAGCCCATCATCGTCATAAGGTTGATGCACCTTCGGGTACGGCACTGAGAATGGGCGAAGTGATTGCTGACGCTCTTGGTGAAAAATTGGATGATGTCGCTGTATATGCTCGTGAAGGCCATACCGGCGAGCGTAAGGCGGGCTCCATTGGTTTTGCAACGATTCGTGGTGGGGATATTGTTGGTGACCACACCGTCTTATTCGCCGGTGAGGGCGAGCGCATTGAGATCAGCCATAAATCATCTAGCCGTCAGTCTTATGCCCAAGGAGCTTTGCGTGCAGCACGCTTCTTGAAAAACCAGAATTCTGGTTTATACGACATGCAAGATGTTCTTGGTTTACGCAAATAATTAACTAGTACAAATAGAAGAAAAGAGTTGTATTGAATGAGTAAGGATTACGACCACCGCAGTATTGAGGCGGCAGCGCGAGCTGATTGGGAGAGTGCGCAAGCTTATCGGGTAAGTGAGAACGCATTAGATGCATCGGGCAAACCTAGGCCAAAATATTACGCATGTTCTATGTTGCCTTATCCATCTGGAAAGTTGCATATGGGTCACGTGCGCAACTACACCATTAACGATGTGATGGCTCGGCAGTTACGTATGCAAGGCTATAACGTATTGATGCCAATGGGTTGGGATGCGTTTGGAATGCCGGCTGAGAATGCGGCTATTCAGAATAAAGTGCCACCAGCTCAATGGACCTACGACAACATTGCTTATATGAAAAAGCAAATGGCGGCGATGGGTCTAGCAATTGATTGGTCACGTGAAGTGGCAACCTGTAGCCCTGATTACTATCGTTGGAATCAATGGCTTTTCTTGAAGATGCTTGAAAAAGGTATTGCCTATCGCAAGACCCAAGTCGTCAATTGGGATCCAATTGACCAAACAGTCTTGGCAAATGAGCAGGTGATTGATGGGCGCGGTTGGCGCTCAGGCGCATTGGTTGAGAAGCGTGAAATTCCTGGTTACTACTTCAATATCACCGCGTATGCGGAGCAACTACTTTCTGGTTTGGATGGTTTGGGTTGGCCAGAGCGCGTCAAGACCATGCAGCAAAACTGGATTGGTAAAAGTCGTGGTGTGCGTTTCGCTTTTAAGCATGACATTAAAGATGTGCATGGTAATTTCATACAAGATGGTCAGTTATATGTTTTCACAACGCGTGCTGACACCATCATGGGCGTTACCTTTTGCGCTGTTGCTGCTGAGCATCCCTTAGCGGCACAGGCTGCGTTGAATAATCCGACTCTAGCAGCATTTATTGAGAAATGTAAAACGGGCAGTGTGATCGAGGCAGATCTAGCTACTCAGGAAAAAGAGGGCATGTTCACAGGTTTATATGTGACGCACCCGCTGACTAATGAGCCTGTGCCGGTATGGGTGGGTAACTATGTGTTGATGTCATACGGCGATGGCGCTGTGATGGGTGTGCCAGCACATGATGAGCGCGATTTTGCTTTTGCCCTCAAATACGATTTACCAATTAAGCAAGTGATTGCTTTGCGCTCACCTTCATCAATGTTCAACACGAGTCATTGGCAAGAATGGTATGCGCAAAAAGATGATGTGATATGTCTGAATAGCGGAAAGTATGATGGCATGTCTCACGAGGAGGCTGTTAATACTGTAGCTGCCGACTTGGAGAAAATGGGTATTGGCGAAATTAAAACGACTTATCGTTTGCGTGACTGGGGAATTTCTCGTCAACGTTATTGGGGTACGCCGATTCCGATTATTCACTGTGGAGATGAGCACAACTCAGGCTGTGGTGCAGTACCAGTTCCTGAGGCGGATTTGCCAGTGGTTTTGCCGGAAGATTGTGTGCCAGATGGTAGTGGCAATCCATTAAATAAGCGCTCTGATTTCTTAAATGTAAAGTGTCCAAAATGCGGCAAGCCTGCGCGTCGCGAAACCGACACCATGGATACCTTTGTAGATTCATCTTGGTATTTCATGCGCTATACCGGTTCAGATGCGAAGACGATGGTTGATGAGCGCAATGAGTACTGGATGCCGATGGATCAGTACATAGGCGGTATCGAGCATGCGATTTTGCATTTACTCTATGCGCGTTTCTGGACTAAGGTCATGCGCGATCTCAATCTCATCTCTTTTGATGAACCATTCCAAAATCTACTGACCCAAGGAATGGTTCTGAATGAAACGTATTACTCTGAAGAACCCTCCGGCAAAAAAACTTGGTTAAATCCTTTGGATATCGAGCTCGATCTAGATGAAAAAGGTCGGCCCCAAGGCGCCAAGATAAAGGGTGATACATCAGGTACACCGGTCATCATTGGTGGTGTGGAGAAGATGTCTAAGAGCAAGAACAATGGCGTTGATCCTCAAGCGCTGATTGATCAATACGGTGCTGATACTGCGCGCCTCTTTGTCATTTTTGCTGCCCCACCAGAGCAACAGCTTGAGTGGTCTGGTGCTGGTGTTGATGGCGCTTCTCGTTTCTTGCGTCGTGTGTGGATGTATTCAAGTAGTCAGGCTGATGCTATTCGTGTCGCTGACGAGGCATTGCCAGGGGATTTGAATGAAGCTGAAAAAGAATTGCGTCGTGAAGTGCATTCGATTTTGAAGCAGGCAAACTTTGACTACCAGCGTCGTCAGTACAACACAGTCGTATCTGCCGCAATGAAGATGCTCAATGTCTTGGAGCCCGTTAAGTTGGGTGGTGACACTGCAGTGCGACCAGCGGTATTACGCGAGTGTCTCAGTATTTTAGTGAGGGTTTTGTATCCGGTAGTTCCGCATCTGACTCATGCACTTTGGAAGGAAATGGGTTACGAGAAGGTCTTTGGATCCCTCTTGGATACTCCTTGGCCAGCAGTGGATGAGACTGCATTAGTGCAAACGGAATTAACCATCATGCTCCAAATTAACGGTAAGTTACGCGGCGAGGTTCGGGTGCCTGCAGATGCTAGCAAAGAGCAGATCGAGGCCTTGGCCTTGCAAAGTGAACCTGCGGTAAAAGCATTAAATGGGGGAGCGCCCAAAAAAGTGATTGTCGTTCCAGGTCGCTTGATTAATATTGTTGCTTAAATTACCTGACTACTTAAAAAGAAACTAAAGACATGAGCGTAAATTCCCTTCGACGTGCCATGCTTGGTTTGTTTGCTTTAGCCCCTATTGGCGGCTTGGTCGCTTGCGGATATCGTCTGCGTGGAATGGTGGATTTACCATTTAAGGTGATTACGATCACCGGCGTTCCTTCGCCTCCTTTGCGCACTGATTTGCAGACAGCAATTTTGACGGGTACTGATGCGAAGGTGGCGATTAATCCAAAAGAAGCTGATCTTATTTTAGATATTACGAGCGATCTTAATGGCCGCGAGATCCTTGCTTATAACGCTAAGGGTCAGGTATCCGCATATCGCTTGAATATGCGAGTTGGTTTTAGGGCCTACGATAATACTGGCGTCGATATAGTTCCTGAGGCTGAAATTTATATGACCCGAGATATGGATTTCTCGGTATCTACAGTTCTGGCAACAGATGTACAAATGCAGCAATTTCTATCATTAATGCGTAGAGATTTAGCTGTACAGATTTTGCGTCGGGTAGCCGCTTCGGCACGGGCCCCGCAGGTAAAAAGTTTTTAAGGGATTACGGTACGCGCATGGTTAAGAGCGATGCACTACAGACCCATTTGAAGTCTTGTAGCTCTGCGGCTTCGTTAAAGCCCCTCTATATTTTTAGTGGCGATGAGCCTCTGTTAATGATGGAAGCGATGGATCAGTTGCGTGCTATTGCCAAGAAATTGGGCTACACCGAGCGTGAGGTGCTCTTGCAAGAGCGCGGTTTTGATTGGAGTGCGCTACTCAATGCTGGACAAACTATGTCTTTATTTGGGGATAGGCGTTGGGTTGAATTACGAATTCCTACGGGTAAGCCAGGTCGCGATGGCGCTGAGGCCCTAAAACAATTCGCGGCTCAAATTGAGTCTCAAGCGATTAATTCCGATGGCCCCGATACGATTGTTTGCATCATCTTGCCTAAGTTAGATGGCAAGACAAAAACTTCAGCGTGGTTTACTGCCCTAGATCAGGCCGGAATGGCGATTCAATTAGATTCTTTGGATCGGACGCAATTACCACACTGGATTGCGGGACGTCTTAAGAAGCAGGGTCAAGAGGTGGAGGCAGGTCCTGAAGGTCAGCGTGCTTTGAGCTTTATTGCAGAGCAGGTGGAGGGAAACCTGATCGCGGCGCATCAAGAGATTCAAAAGTTGGGTTTACTGTATCCACAGGGAGTGCTAACGGAGGAACAAATCCGATCGGCAATTTTGAAAGTTGCTCGTTATAACGTATTTGAGTTAACGGAAGCGATGTTAGCCGGTGATGTATCGCGATTAAATCGCATGCTAGATGGCTTGAAGGGTGAGGGTGAGCCGCTCGTTTTGATTTTGTGGAGTGTTACAGAAGAGCTGCGGATACTGTCGAAATTGAAAGCTGCCAGTGATGCTGGCGAGCCGGTGCAGCAGTTAATGCGTGCCAATCGCATTTGGGGAAACAAAGAGCGCCTCTATCCACTAGCCTTAAGACGAGTACAGCCTTTGAGATTGCGTAGAGCTATGCAACTTGCTGCCGGATTGGATCGTCAAGTGAAGGGGTTGCATGTTGCGGATCTACCTGCTGACCCTTGGGATGGATTGCGTTTAGTGGGTAATTTGTTGCGCTAGGCGACCGAAGATATTGAAATTGATTAAATAGCGAATTGAACTATGAGTAATGAAAATAAAGCAAATAAGGCTATTGTGCAGATGATGCAAGGGATTGGTGAGCGTGCTCGCCATGCCTCACGCGCTATGGCGCGTGCATCGAGCGAGCAAAAAAATACCGCATTGACCCATATTGCAAAATTGATTCGACAAAAGGCCGATGAGATTCAAAGAGTGAATCAGCTCGATGTCGCCCGTGCGCAAGCGAATGGTCAAGACGCGGCATTCATTGATCGCTTGACGATGACACCAAAAACCATAGAGTCGATGGCTCTGGGTTTGGAGCAGATCGTCTCCTTAGACGATCCTATTGGAAAAATTAGCGCGTTGAAAAAGCAATCCTCTGGTATTGAATTAGGGCAAATGCGGGTACCCTTGGGCGTTATTGGAATCATTTATGAGTCCCGTCCCAATGTTACGATTGATGCTGCTGCTCTCTGTTTGAAGTCTGGCAATGCCGTCATTTTGCGTGGCGGTTCTGAGGCGATCGACTCTAATACCTTATTAGCGCAGTTAATCCAAGAGGGCTTAGATGCTGCTAATTTGCCGATGGACGCCGTACAGGTTGTCACAACAACCGATCGAAGTGCCGTCGGTGAAATGATCACCATGACTGAATATATTGATGTGATAGTGCCGCGCGGCGGCAAGAGTTTGATTGCGCGCTTGATGGCAGAGGCTCGCGTTCCTATGATTAAGCATCTTGATGGCATTTGCCATACCTATATTGATGCAGATGCTGATATCGCAATGGCAATTAAGGTCTGTGATAACGCGAAGACTCAGCGCTATGCGCCCTGTAATGCGATGGAGACTTTATTAGTCAATCAAGCCATTGCCCCTCAGGTGTTACCAGCTCTATGCAAAATTTATCAAGACAAAGGTGTTGAATTGCGGGTTGATCCGATCACTCGTAAAACGCTAGAAGACGCAGGGTTCAAGAATTTAGTGAATGCCACTGAAGAAGATTGGCAAACAGAATATTTAGCACCAATTTTGTCGATTAAGACAGTTGCAGATATTGATGAGGCAATGAATCATATTGAGCAATACGGTAGTAAACATACCGATGCCATCATTACCAATAATCAGTCTCAGGCGAATCGCTTCTTGCGTGAAGTAGACAGTGCAAGCGTAATGGTCAATGCCAGCACACGTTTTGCTGATGGCTTTGAATACGGTCTTGGTGCAGAGATTGGAATTTCTAATGACAAACTACATGCTCGTGGACCAGTTGGGCTTGATGGTTTGACCTCACTGAAATACATTGTCATGGGTCATGGCGAAATCCGTACTTAATGCGGATTGAATTAGCACTCATTTATAGAATGGAATTAAATTATGGGTAACGCCTATTTATGGACTAAGACACTACATATTGTCTTGATTGCCTCATGGTTTGCAGGCCTGTTTTATCTCCCACGCATTTTTGTTAATTTGGCAGACGAGAAGAATCCCGAAGTCTATGCTCGTCTTTTGGGGATGGCTAATCGACTCTTTCGTTTTATGACAATTTTGGCAGTGCCGGCAGTCTTGTTAGGATTAACGCTTTGGTTGCACTTCAAGATCGGCGCTGGCGAAGTGTGGATGCACGCTAAAGTTTTTTTAGTCCTTTTAGTTATAGGCTATCACCACGCCTGCTTAAGCCTGCTAAAAAAGTTTCGTCTTGGAACTAATACCCGTTCAGGCGTTTGGTATCGCTGGTTTAATGAAGTGCCCGTTATTTTATTGCTGGTCGTTACTGCTTTAGTAGTAATTAAGCCTTAATGCATCCCTATTGTTTACCCTTTATAGATTGTTAGTCCCATGAGATTTTTTGTTGTTTGTCCAGGCGGACTAGAGGTGCCCTTGGCCCAAGAGTTGGCAGCTATTACAGCTCGCCCTGACTCTAAGGCTCTAGGTGCTTGGGTGATTGATCCAACTCCAACAAGCCCTACTGGAGGCGTTGGTCTTGCCGCGCCGATTTCTGCGGCAATGGCATTGAATTTGCATTCACGCATTGCTAGCCGTGTCTTATTGCAGATGGCGCAGGCGCCATATCGTCAGGAAGAGGATTTATATAAATTGGCGAGTGGCTTAGCATGGGAAGACTGGTTTTCCTCAAAACAAACTTTACGCGTGGATGTGACCGCACATCGCTCACCTTTAAAGAGTTTGAATTTTGCGACTCTGAAAATTAAAGATGCAATTGTTGATCGTTTGCGTGATGTGACTGGCGATCGTCCCAGTATTGATACAGCCTTCCCCGATGTGCGAGTTCAGGCGCATCTTACGGCAACCCAAGTCACGATTTATCTTGATACCTCTGGTGAGGCTTTATTTAAGCGTGGTTGGCGTGATGAAAAGGGTGACGCCCCACTCAAAGAGAATCTGGCGGCTGGTATTTTGTCAATGACAGGTTGGAAGCCAACGCAAACGCTATTTGATCCGATGTGTGGTAGTGGAACTTTTTTGATTGAGGCGGCGCAAATAGCTTTAGGGATTCCGCCGGGCGCGATTCGTGCGGGAATGTATGGCGATGATGCTAAACCATCACGTCTTGCTTATCGTCCCCTAGTAACTTCAGCCCATGGGTTTGGATTTCAGAGGCTCAAGCCATTTAATGAAGCTGCCGAGCAAAAGCGCTGGACTGCTTTAAAAGAAGCGGCCCACATTGAAATGATGGCAAAGCGCCAGCAGTTTCCTGATGCGCAGTCCTTGGGAATAAGTGGTGGCGATATTAACGAGAGATTGGTGGCGATGTTCAAGGGCAATTGGCAGCGTGCCCAGTTGCCTGGTTTGCCCGTAGCCCGTCAAATTGATGCATTAGCTAGTAAGCCTCCCGAAAATGCTAAAGATGGGGTGATGTTGTTAAACCCGCCATATGGTGAGCGTCTAGTGATTAAGGGTGGTCGCGGTAGGGATAAAGAAGTGAGTGGGGATGGATATGACGAGGCGCTAGAGCCCGAAGATCGTTTTGCGCAGAACCTAGAAACTGGCCGTCAAAGCGCCAAGCGTTCTAGTCGCGAATCATTAAAAAAGCTCCAAGCGCAAGAGGAACAGGATCCTCAGTTCGTTGAATTTTTGCGTCAGTTTGGCCAACGTTTAAAAGATGCTTTTGGTGGCTGGAATGTATTTGTTTTGACGGCAGATATGGCGTTGCCAGGCCAGTTACGTATTAAAGAATCAAAACGCACTCCATTATTTAATGGGCCATTGGAATGTAGGCTATTTAAGTTTGAGATGCATCAAAAAAGAGTTGGTACGCCAGATCTAAAATAAAACTGAATTTAGTAAGAATGATTAAGGAAGACGGAAATGGAATTCAAAACCTATATGTGTTTAATTTGTGGCTGGGTCTACGATGAAGCCGCTGGATTGCCTGAAGAGGGCATTGCACCAGGCACCTTATGGAAAGATGTGCCCATGAACTGGACGTGTCCTGAGTGTGGGGCGCGTAAAGAAGATTTTGAAATGATGGCGATTTAATCATCTACTTCTATCATTCTATTTAGCAACATTAAAGTCATTACCGAAAGCAGGAAGAGTATCTTGGGACAAAACGACATCTTATTTGAGCGGGCGCAAAAGACAATTCCTGGGGGTGTGAATTCTCCAGTGCGTGCCTTTCGCCAGGTTGGTGGCACACCCCGTTTTGTCACAAAAGCCAAGGGGCCATTTTTCTGGGATGCAGACGATAAGCGCTATATCGATTTAATTATGTCCTGGGGCCCAATGATTGTGGGTCACGCGCATCCAGAAGTTGTTGAGGCGGTTAAAAAGGCGGCTGAAACCAGCTTTAGTTATGGCGCACCCACTGAAGGTGAGATTGAGTTAGCTGAGCGTATTTGCCAGCTCATACCGAGCATCGAGCAGGTTCGCATGGTATCGAGCGGTACAGAGGCAACTATGAGCGCTTTGCGCCTCGCGCGTGGTTACACGGGTCGCGATCTCATCATTAAATTTGAAGGTTGTTATCACGGTCATGCCGATAGTCTTTTGGTCAAGGCGGGCTCAGGTCTCTTGACCTTTGCCGATTCGACTCAGAATGCACCCTCTTCTGGCGGCGTTCCTTATGACTTGGTGAAGCACACTTTAGTTTTGCCATACAACGATGTTGCTGCGCTTGAGGAGGTCTTTAAGAAGCAGGGTAATCAGATTGCCGCTGTAATCTTGGAGCCTATCGCTGGGAATATGAACTTGATTAAGCCGTCCAAAGCATTTCTCACGGCAATGCGTAGCCTCACCACTCAATATGGCAGTGTCTTGATTTACGACGAAGTCATGACAGGGTTTAGGGTGGCGCTAGGTGGTGCCCAGTCTTTGCAGGGAATTACTCCTGACCTTACTTGTCTTGGAAAGGTCATGGGCGGCGGTATGCCTATGGCGGCTTTTGGCGGCAAGAAGGAAATCATGTCCAAATTGGCGCCCTTGGGTAATGTTTACCAAGCAGGCACTTTATCAGGCAACCCCGTGGCTGTTGCTGCAGGGCTCAAGACCTTGGAGATCGTTTCTCGTGAAGGTTTTTATGAGTGTTTAACGGGTCAAACAGAGAAGCTCATGGCAGGTTTAAAGCAGGCGGCAGATGAAGCTCATATTCCATTTGCAGTCGATAGTGTTGGCGGTATGTTTGGTTTCTACTTTGCCAATCAGGTACCCACCTCTTTTGAAGAGGTGACCAAAACCAACATTGATGCATTTAAGACATTCTTCCACCTGATGCTAGATCAAGGCATTTATCTTGCACCTTCTGCTTATGAGGCTGGTTTTACTTCGATTGCCCATGACAATGCCATTCTTGATGAAATTATTGCTGCGGCAAAGATCGCGTTTAAGAAGCTATAAATTTTTAAAGTGTGGATGGTTGGCTACATCTTAAGTGGGTGTTCATAGCCATCCACTTGGATAATCTCTAGATTTTTGCTGGCTTTTCCAGAATCAGGGATTTCCATTGCAGTTAATTTTCCGCCCCATACGCATCCCGTATCTAGGCTGATCACATTTTGATCTCGTAAGAGTCCTAAGGTCGACCAGTGACCAAAGTAGATAAGCGTGTCTTGAGTTTTTCGCTTAGGAGCTTTAAACCAAGGGATGTATCCCTTTGGGCCACTCTCGAAACCTTCCTTACTATCAAACTCCATCGTTCCAGACGGCGTACAAAAGCGAATGCGAGTCAGGGCGTTGGTGATGACGCGTAAACGCTCATAGCCTTTTAGCGAGTGACTCCACTTGTTCGGTGTATTGCCATACATATTTCCTAAAAAATCTTTATAGGATTTTTTGCGTAGCGCTCTTTCCACTTCCTGGGCACATTCAATGGTTTGCTGAAGATCCCATTGGGGTAGTACGCCTGCATGGACGGTTAATATTTTCCCATTGCTTAATGCCATTGGTCTATGACGCAACCAGTCGATCAATTCCGCTCTATCTGGAGCCTTCAAAATCGATTGAATGGTATCTAAGTTTTTAGGCTTGCGTATCCCGGCATCGACCGCGAGTAGATGCAAATCGTGATTACCTAAGATGCACTCAATACGTTGGTCTTCTTGAAGTTGTTTGAGGTATCGCAAAGTGCCCAAAGAGTCAGGGCCTCGATTAACGAGATCGCCCAAGAAAATCATCTTTGATTTTTTCGGAATTTTTTTGACGAGGTTCTTCAGGGATGGCGCGCATCCCTGAATATCCCCTACTGCGTAGATCTTGCTCATACCCTATCTTAAAGCGGAATGCATGACATCTATGTATTTAAATCTTAGGATCTTCGGGGCTGATTTTTTTGACTACGCTATAGCGAACCAAAGTTTTCTTGCGAGCCTCATCGTGGTTGATGATGGGGAGAGGGTAGTCCCTGCCCAGCAGCACTCCGGCGGCCTCGAGTTCAATATGCCCAGCCTCCCAGGGGGCATGGATGGATTTCTTGGACAGCTTTTCTAGTTGCGGTAAGTAGCGACGGATAAATTTCCCCTCGGGGTCAAACTTCTGAGATTGAGTGACGGGATTAAAAATCCTGAAATAAGGTTGTGCATCGCAGCCAGAGGAGGAAGCCCATTGCCAACCTCCATTATTGGAAGACAACTCAAAATCATTTAGATGTTTTGCAAAGTAAGTTTCGCCCCAACGCCAATCGATTCCGAGGTCTTTGGTCAAAAAGCTAGCAACAACCATGCGTAAGCGATTATGCATATAGCCACTTTGATTCAACTGATGCATCGCCGCGTCTACTAGGGGATAACCTGTTTTCCCTTCGCACCAAGCCTTAAATAATTTTTGAGCATGGGCGCCACTCTCCCATTCAATATTGTCATAGTCCGGCTTAAAGGATGCTCCGCTTGCCAGTCGAGGGTGATTGGCAAGAATCATGAAATAAAAATCTCGCCAAATGAGTTCACTAAGCCAGATAGTGGCACCCATACTGCCTGCAAGCATGCGGCGATGTGCTTCGCGCACTAAGCCACGAATGGATAGCATGCCAAAGCGAAGATGGGTCGAGAGATAGCTGACACCCTTGATGGCGGGAAAGTCTCTACCGATTTGGTAGTTATCAATGCGATGTAGAAAATCTTCTAGAAAGTGTTGCCCCCCCTCTGAGCCTGGCGGTAGGTAGGTTTCAATACCGGTGGGCGTAAATCCCATAGATTCTAGGCTGGGGAATGTTGTCTGTAATGCTTGGGGAATTTGGGCATATTGCCCTCTTTTTGCAGAGCAATCGTATGCTGCGATATCACTTTCTTTTAAGCTCTTTAACCAGTTATTTTTGTATGGGGTAAAGATAGAAAATACGGTGTTTGAGTTGGTCAGTATTTCTTTTTTCTCAAAAATGACCTGGTCTTTGAAGGTCTCAAATCCGATGTTGAGTTGATTAAGTGATGCCTCAACGGACGCATCACGCTCAATAGCCGATGGTTCATAGTCATGGTTAGTCAAAACAGTGTCTACGCCGAGCGCTTGAGCTATCTTTGGGATGCACTGAGTTGGTTTACCCACCTGAACAATGAGGCCGCCTCCTTGATGGCGTAATTCTTGGTCGATCTGCTGGAGACCTTGCCAAATAAAATCTACTCGGCGATCGTGTTTGAGTCCATTCTCATCGAGATCTTCTGTGCGCAAAGGCGCTAGGATATCTTCATCAAAGATAAAGGTAAGCCAAACTTGATCATGCTGAGTAAGTGCATGGTGTAGTGCTGCATTGTCATAAAGACGGAGATCGCGACGGAGCCAAACTAGTGCTTTTTTCATAAGCTCTATATTAGGGCTTATTGCCGTATTACGCTGATCTTGCGGTTAACATTTGGTTTGTAAATAGCCCACTGGAATTTATGGATACCCTCTTTTTTATCTTGTCAAAAATCGGACAGTTTTGTATTGAACCCTTAAATTGGGTCATTGTCTTTGTGGTGTTAAGCCTTTTGTTCCTTGGGCTCAGAAAGCCCCATCTGTGTAAGCGATTTTTATTGCTAGCTTTGGCAGATCTATTGTTGCTTGGCTGGTTGCCAAGCTCAGAGGTATTTCTAAGGGCTTTGGAGAATGCGGCTCCCAAGGCCAATTTGAGTCAAGTTTCAAAAGATGGCGTGAGTGGAATCATTATCTTGGGCGGAGCTATTGAGGGCGGTGAAATCGCAATGGATCGTGGCGAGATTTCGATTTACTCATCTGCAGAGCGTGTTACCAAAGCTTTTGAGTTAATTCGCCAGTATCCAGAGCTACCATTTATTTTCAGCGGGTTTTCTGGTCGCCTCTCACCTCAGGGAATGTCTGAGGCAGACGCTTTCAAGCAGTTGATTGCTGAGCAGGGTTTATCGAGCCAAAACGCCCATTACGAGAATCAATCTCGTAATACCTATGAAAACATCCTTTATATGAAGCCGATGATTTTGGAGTTAGAGCGCAGCGAGGTGAGTGGCCCTGATGCATCACCAAAGCCATGGCTTCTCATTACGTCGGCCAGCCACATGTACCGGTCTTTGAAAATCTTTCAAAAACAGGGTATTCATGTGATCCCAGTTCCAGTGGACTATCAAACGGCGCACCAGTTGCGCTGGAGTCGATTTGACTTGGAGGATGGTACTCAAAACTGGAATAGGCTCATGCACGAGGTAGTGGGTCTATTGGCATACTGGATTACCGGAAAGATATGACAATTATTCGGTAAAATAAACCCACATGAGTACGGCTAAAAAAGCCCCTGTGGGTCAATCTGCATTACCCACCCAAAGCTCCCCGGTATCTTCTGAGGGGTCAGCGATTTCGTATTCCGCTAATCATCTCGCAAATCAATTTTTGATAGCGATGCCAGGTATGGTCGACCCTAATTTTGCCGGTTCAGTGATTTACTTGTTTGAACATACTGAGCGCGGCGCAATGGGTTTAGTGGTGAATCGCCCCACTGAAGTCGACTTGGCAACCTTGTTCGACAAGATTGAGCTCAAACTAGAAATTGCTCCCTTACTACACCAGCCGGTGTATTTTGGGGGTCCAGTCCAAATTGAGCGGGGATTTGTACTGCATGAGCCCATTACAGACAAGGCTTACAGCTCCTCGTTGGTGGTTCCTGGCGGTCTAACCATGACGACCTCTAAGGATGTCCTTGAGGCCGTTGCGAATGGCGCAGGCCCTCAGAAATTTCTCATGACTTTAGGATATGCAGGTTGGGGTGCCGGTCAGTTGGAAGAGGAAATTACCCATAACGGCTGGATCAATGTTCCCTTGTCTCGTGAGCAGATGATGGAGATTGTTTTTGATACCCCCTCAAGCCAACGCTATGAGCTGACTATGAGTCATTTGGGGTTTGATCCCTCCCATCTATCTGGAGAAGCTGGGCATGCCTAAAGAAGAAAAGGCTGCTGCAGTACAAACGGTCATGGCATTTGACTACGGAACGAGACGTATTGGTGTGGCTGTTGGCAATACCCTAACGAAAGTAGGGCAGCCTTTGAGGGCAATTTCAGAGTCATCTGAGGATGCCCGTTTTAAGGCGCTTGCGGCGCTACTGCAAGAATGGCAGCCCAATCAATTGGTTGTCGGTTTGCCCTGCCATCCCGATGGTGCTGAGCATGCAATGACCCTTAAGGCGCGCCGTTTTGGAAATCAACTCCATGGGCGCTTTCAGTTGCCAGTAGATTGGGTGGATGAGCGCTATACCTCGGTAGTTTTAGAGGGCGATCCCAACATGCGAGACAATTTGGATGCCGAGTCTGCGGCGCTAATTTTGGAGCAGTACTTTCTTGAGAAGAATGGAATGAGTTGAGATGAATGCAGAGCAGTCCTACCTAAAATTGCTAGAGGCCATTAAAAAGCGTAAAGACGCAAATGAAGCTTTTGAATTAGCAGGCCTGGCGATGGGCGGTGCTTGGATTGCAGAGCGTTTAGCGAAAGACCTACAGCTCCCTCAATATGGTGTGATTAATGTGGCGTTTCATCGAGATGATTATGCTGAAAAGGGCATGACTGCGCTACGAACAGCCAGCACAATGCCGACTAATCTTCCTTTTGAAGTTAATGGCGCAAATATTATTTTGATCGACGATGTTTTGTTAACGGGCCGAACTGTTCGTGCCGCCTTAAATGAGTTATTTGATTTTGGAAGACCGGCGCGAGTAGAGCTAATGGTGTTGGCTGATCGTGAAAATCGGGAGTTGCCTATTGCTGCAAATGTTGTTGGTGAGCGAGTGAGCATTCCAGATCATAAAATTTTAGTATTGGAAAAAGATGGTGCTGGCAAGTTCAGCTTCCAATTAGAGGAGCGTACAGCATGAGTGAAGTAAAGAATTCAGCGGGTAACTTAGTGAATGCCCCGGTCAATCAATTTAATGCTGCTGGTGAGCTCACACATTTACTGACTTTAGAGGGTTTGCCAAAAGAACAGATTTTGCATATTTTGGATACTGCAAAGCAGTTTGTGAGCGTGACAGACCCTGCTAGAGAAGTAAAAAAAGTGCCACTATTACGTGGTAAGAGCGTCTTTAATTTGTTCTTTGAAAACTCTACGCGCACGCGTACCACTTTTGAAATCGCAGCAAAGCGTTTATCGGCTGACGTCATTAATCTAGATATCTCAACCTCATCAACTGCCAAGGGTGAGAGTCTCTTAGATACGATTGATAACTTAGTTGCAATGCAGGCAGATATTTTTGTGGTTCGACACAGTGTCTCGAGAGCGCCGATTGAAATTGCCCAACATGTTCCAGCCCATGTCCATGTCGTAAACGCTGGGGATGGCAGTCATCAGCATCCCACCCAAGGCCTATTGGATATGTACACCATGCGTCATTTTAAGAAGGATTTTTCAGGTCTTAAAGTCGCGATTGTTGGTGACATTGTGCATAGCCGTGTTGCCAAATCCAATATTTGCGCTTTGAGAACTCTGGGCTGCACAGACATTCGTGCAATTGGCCCTGAAAGCCTCCTACCAAGTGATTTAGATATGCTGGGGGTGAAGGTATTTCACAGTATGGAAGAGGGCCTCAAGGGCGTGGATGTGGTCATGACCTTGCGGATTCAAAAAGAGCGCATGGAAGTAGGGCAGGTTCCCGAGGGTGATGCTTTCTTTAAGCAATACGGCTTAACGCCAACACGCTTGGCGCTGGCGAAGTCTGATGCCATAGTGATGCATCCAGGTCCGATGAATCGTGGTGTGGAAATTGATTCAGCAGTGGCAGACGGCCCTCAATCGGTCATTCTCAATCAGGTCACTTTCGGTATTGCGGTACGCATGGCAGTCATGTCGATAGTGGCTGGTAATTGATTGCGAATGTGCTGATGCAAAAAAAGAATTGGTTGATTCTGTCGCATGGATTCAATATGGATGGGAGGGCATCAAGTCTGACCATCACCGATAAGATCCCTTATTTGCTAGAGGCCGGTGTTAAGCCAATGGTTTTTAGTGCTATTACTGGAATCAAAGATCAGCGCTTCCCACACCGGCAATTTTTGGCCTGGGGGCCTGCTGCCTTTCGGTTTGATTTTCGCCACTGGATTGCCAATCAATACGGCAGAGGTTTGTTCTACAAAGTATCGACGGGCTTAGTTTCCATATTGCTTGCGCCATTGATTGCTTTAGAGAAGTTGACTCTTGGTTACTCCAGTCAGTGGTCTTGGGCAATGCCTGCATTTGTGCATGGTTTGCGTTTGATTCGCGCGGGTAAGGTCGATGTGATCTATTCCACTGGCGGTGCGTGGTCTGCACACTTGGCGGGCCTATGGCTAAAGAAAAAAACAGGTTTGCCTTGGATTGTGGAGATTCACGATCCTTTAGTGATTCGTAAGGATCCAAATGATCAGGGTTTTGAGAGGCCTCAAAATCGAGATGCTCGATTTCGGCAATATTTAGAAAAGCAGATTTGTCGCTATGCTGATTTAGCTTGGTGGTTCACAGATGGCGCTTTGCACTATGCAAAGGTGCGTAATCCTAATCTCAACACGCCTAATAATGCTCACGGTTTTGTATTAACTCCCGGCGCAGAACCCCCTGGTGGTTTAAGTGCCAATCGAACTCATCAATACACTGAGCAACTCAATCTCTGCCATTTTGGATCTTTAGCTAATGACCGCTCACTATCAACCATTCTGAATGCCTTAATTTCTCTCTTGGAAAAATTCCCTGAGGCTAGACAATCTATTCGGGTACATGCCTATGGTGCCCCATTAGATCCACTCACGGTGGAAGCCCTAAAAAACCTAAAGCTTGATGATGTATTGTTGGCACATGGTCGCCTTGAAAAAGATCTCGCTACTGGTAAGTCTGGCAGGGAAAGGGTGGTGGAAAGAATGCAAGCAGCTGATGTGCTGATTTTGTTGCATGGGAATGATGAGTGGTGTGCTGAGTACATCCCCTCTAAGCTCTATGACTACCTTTGGACCGGAAGGCCAATTTGGGGGATTACCCATCGTAACCCGCAGCTCGATCAGATGCTGCTCGACCGAGGTGCTTATTTAAGTCCGCAGAGCGATCCGCAGGCCGTTGCAATGGCTTTAGAAAGAATCTGGCTAGATTGGCAAAAGCGGCAATTAATCGAGCCAAAGTGGTTACCAGTGGGCGTTGATCAGGCGGTTGATCAGATGCTTTCCGAGGCTAAAGAAAAAATACAGGCTTAATCTTTTTAGATAGGTTAAAAAATAATGTTGAATTTTGTTTTGTATTGCTGCACCTTTCGCAAAGATTTATTGCGAACCGTGAAATTGGCGCAAAGTATTCGTGCGCATAATAAAAGCAATATTCCATTCTATATTTCTGTGCCAACTCAAGATGTTGAGCTATTTGAAGAGTGTCTAAAGGATTTTGACGTCAAGGTTTTTGATGAAAAAGATATTTTTGCTACCAATCCAAAATTAGATATTCAAAAGCTGTATCAGATTCGAGGTGGATTAAGGCAGCAAGTCATTAAATCTGAATTCTGGCGTCTTGGGATTTCAAAAAATTATTTGGTGCTCGATTCCGATTGTGTGTTTATTCGTGATTTCGATGAAAGTGATTTCATTTTCAAGGATGACATTCCGTATTCCGTTATTCATGAAGGGCGCGATGTATTGCAGGCAACAGAGCGTTTTGGTCCCAAAAGAATTCGCCAACATTTTTTAGCAGATCGTGAACCCATCAAAGCTGCGTTAGGTCGCACGGGGGTTACTTATGATTATGGCTATGCCCCGTTTTTGTGGAGTGCCAAAGTTTGGGAATCTCTTGATGTTCATTATTTAACGCCTAATGGCATGAGCTTCTTAGATGCCGTATTACTTTGTGGCTCGGAATTTACCTGGTATGGCGAGTCTTTGATTCATTTTCGCGCGATCCCTATATATCCCCGCGAGCAATTATTTAAGCACTACCACTATGAACATCAGTTGTGGGCCGATCAGGTACTAGGTTATAAAGAGAAATTGCTCGCCCATGACTATTTGGGCGTAGTGTATCAATCCAATTGGGAGAGTTGGGGAGATTTTGGCCCTTCAAACAAAAGCATGGCGTCTAGGGTCTGGAGAACAATTAAGCGAGCCCTCAAGAAGGCACAATTTAAGATCTCTCTTCTGGCGGGCTTTATCTAGCCCACAAGCTAGAACTCAAAATAATGCTCGAGCTCTCTAATGTCACTTTACTTTGCGTTGAAACGCGAGATCCTCAATTAGCACATTGGGCTATTGATCGGTGCTTAAGAGAGACAACTTTTAAGAATGTGGTGCTCATTACGGATTTGAGTCGCGTTTCGGGTCAGCGCTCTGAAATTGAATACGTTCAAGCACCCCCAATTTCCACTACCAAAGACTATTCGGATTTCTTGTTAACTGGAATAGATCATTATGTGAAGGATTCCCATGTATTGATTATTCAGTGGGATAGTTTTATCACCCATCCAGAGCTTTGGAGATCGGAATTTTTAGATTATGACTATATTGGTCCGGTGTGGCCTCATCACCCGAAGACGCCGGTTGGTAATGGTGGATTTTCTCTTCGATCAGTCAAGCTTTTACAGGCGATTAAGCGCCCAGAATTTATTAAGCGGCATCCGGAAGATTTTTGTATTTGTGTAGACAACAAAGATTTTCTCGAAACTGAATGTCATATCAAGATTGCGCCTATGAAGATTGCTGAACAGTTTGCTGTTGAGCGTTCCGAGTGGCATGATGCATTTGGGTTTCATGGTTTCTTTAATTTCGGAAGGGTGCTCAGCAATGATGAGCTTCTCAAATTTTTAACCATGCTTCCAGATTCCTATTTAAAAGGGGTTGATGCATTTGATCTAGTGGATTATCTCCTGGCGAATCAGCAATATCAGCTTGCAACATTGATTGGTGCGCGTATTCAATTTACCTGGAAGCTCAGAAAAAGATATCTCGCCCTGAAGATCAAAGCGCTGGTGGGTAGATGATTGCCTTAAAGCGGCTCTAAATCGTTTTAAAATGGCTCTAAACTTAATAACTATTGGCTAATCATGATTTTAGTAACTGGTGGCGCTGGCTTTATTGGTGGCAATTTTGTTCTTGACTGGCTAAGAGAGCCTGCAAATGAAGGCATTATCAATTTGGATAAGTTGACCTATGCCGGTAATTTAGCAACCCTTGAGTCTTTGAAGAATGACCCGCGTCATATTTTTGTTCATGGCGATATTGGCGATAAAGAATTGGTCACTAAATTGCTCAAGGAGTACCAACCCCGAGCGATCGTCAATTTCGCAGCCGAGAGCCATGTTGATCGATCGATTCATGGCCCAGCAGAATTTGTAAACACCAATATTGTGGGCACCTTTAACCTTCTCGAGTGCGCGCGCGAGTACTGGAATGGTTTAGACGAGTCGGCTAAAGGGGTATTTCGTTTTCATCATGTATCTACCGATGAGGTGTATGGGTCATTATCAGTAACGGACCCTGCATTTACTGAGACCAATCCCTATGAGCCCAATAGCCCATACTCGGCCTCTAAAGCAGCCTCTGATCACTTAGTGCGGGCTTGGTTTCATACCTACGGTTTCCCAGTAGTGACGACCAATTGCTCCAATAACTATGGCCCCTATCACTTTCCTGAGAAATTAATTCCGCTAGTCATTCTTAATGCGCTCAATAGCAAGTCCTTGCCCATTTACGGTGATGGACAGCAAATTCGCGATTGGCTTTATGTAGGCGACCATTGCTCGGCTATTCGTGAAGTTTTGGCGAGAGGTCAGTTGGGTGAGACCTACAACATTGGCGGTTGGAATGAAAAAGCGAATATCGATGTGGTCAAAACGATTTGTGCAATTTTGGATGAATTAAGGCCGCGTTCTGACGGTAAGTCCTATGTTGAGCAAATTACCTATGTCAAAGATCGCCCAGGACACGATCGTCGCTATGCGATTGATGCCAGCAAGATTGAGCGTGAATTAGGGTGGCGTCCTGCGGAAACATTTGAGAGCGGTATTCGTAAAACAGTTCAGTGGTATTTGGATAATCCAGTATGGGTGGAGGGCGTGGTCAGCGGCTCTTATCGCGATTGGTTGCAAAAGCAATACAGCTAAGTAAAGCAATCAGCCCATGAAAATCTTAGTATTTGGAAAAGATGGCCAGCTAGGGAAGGCCTTGCGGGCGCAATTGCATTCTGATGCCCCGCTTTCTGGATTGGAAATTCAATATATCGGTCGCGCAGAATGTGATCTTGCTGATGGGCAGGCACTCACTGCCTTATTAAATCAATTTGAACCCAATGTGATTATTAATGCCTCAGCGTACACGGCTGTTGATAAGGCTGAGACTGAAAAAGAATTGGCCTACGCGGTCAATTCAAGAGCTCCTGAGTTAATGGCTCAATATGCTGCCAGCCATGGTTCTACTTTTGTCCACTATTCAACAGACTACGTCTTTGATGGGGAAAAGTATGGTTTTTATCTCGAGGACGATATCCGCAATCCTTTGGCAATTTATGGGAAGAGCAAGGCTGCTGGTGAAGAAGCGATTGCTCGAGTATTTGCTAACGCTGCCAAGAGCACCGCTAATCGTTTAGGGCAATATGCAATTTTTAGGACGAGTTGGGTATATGGCGAGGGTGCTAATTTCATTCGCACTATTTTGCGTCTAGCAAAAGATCGTGAAGCGCTACGAGTGATTCATGATCAGTTTGGTGTGCCCACTAGTGCGCAGTGGTTGGCGCAAATCAGTATGGGCTTGGTGATGAGCAAGAAGGCAGAGTGCATACAGTTTCCTTCGGGTATCTATCATGCCGTCCCGGCCGGTGAGACAACTTGGCACGGTTTGGCAGTCTTAGCAGTACGGTCTGCCTTAGATGCGGGCATTAGCCTAAAAGCTAGTCCCGAGAGAATCGAGCCCATTCCCGCGAGTGAATATCCCTTGCCAGCCCCTAGGCCGATGAATTCTCGAATGTCGACCGATAAATTGCGTCAAATCTTTGAGGGTCGAGGCGATATGTCAAAATTGCAGCTATTAAATCAGCCTTGGGATGTTGCTGTTCGGGCGTATGTCCGTCACTTGGCTCAAGCTGGACTTATTTAGAAAGTACGCAATGGCGATCAATCGCATGAATCGTAAAGGCATTATTTTGGCAGGGGGTTCTGGAACCCGTTTGTACCCAGTAACCCAAGCGGTATCTAAGCAGCTGATGCCGGTCTATGACAAGCCAATGGTGTATTACCCATTGACCACTCTAATGCTTGCTGGCATTCGGGATATTTTGCTGATTTCTACTCCACATGACACCCCACGTTTTGCCGAATTATTGGGGGATGGATCTCAGTGGGGTTTAAATATTGAGTATTGCGTGCAGCCCTCGCCAGATGGCTTGGCGCAGGCGTTTACTTTGGGCAAGCATTTCGTTGGCAATCATCCGAGTGCGCTTGTACTGGGTGACAACATTTTTTATGGTCATGAGTTAGTAGATCAGCTCAATAGCGCTAATGATCGTCATAGCGGTGCAACTGTATTTGCTTACCATGTCACTGATCCCGAGCGCTATGGTGTAGTGGAGTTCGATCAGGATTACAAGGCACTCTCGATTGAAGAAAAGCCCCTTAAGCCACGAAGTAGCTATGCGGTGACCGGTCTTTATTTCTATGACAATCAAGTGTGTGATATCGCCTCATCGATTAAGCCTAGCGCGCGTGGCGAGTTAGAAATCACAGATGTGAATCGTGTGTATTTAGAAAAGAATGAACTCAATGTAGAAATCATGGGTCGCGGTTTTGCGTGGCTAGATACTGGAACTCACGACTCACTCTTAGATGCTGCAGGTTTTATTGCGACCCTTCAAAAGCGTCAAGGCCTGATGGTAGCTTGTCCAGAGGAGATTGCTTATCGTCAAGGTTGGATTAGCGCAGAAGATGTGCAAAAGGTAGCTTCCCAACTGAGTAAGAATAGTTATGGTCAGTACTTAAACCGTATCTTGAATGAACTCAATACCTCGGCTCAACCTGTAGCGCTTTCTCATAAGAAGATGATTGGATGAGCACAAGTACTAAGCTTCAAGTAACGCCAACAGCGATTCATGATGTTTTGGTGATTGAGCCTAAAGTCTTTGGTGATGAGCGCGGTTGGTTTACTGAATCATTTAATGCGCAAGATTTTGCAGTTGCTACAGGTTTATCGGTCAACTTTGTTCAAGATAACCATTCCTTTTCTCGTCAATGGACTTTACGTGGCTTGCATTATCAGTTGGAGCATACACAAGGTAAATTAGTGCGTGTGGTGGCGGGAAGTGTTTTCGATGTAGCAGTAGATATTCGTCAGAATTCACCAACCTATGGAAAGTGGGTGGGTATCGAGTTAAGCGCTCAGAACCATCGGCAGTTGTGGATTCCGGCCGGTCTAGCGCATGGCTTTCTAGTGCTTTCTGAGACTGCGGAATTCCTCTATAAAACTACTGATTACTATCACCCTCAGAGTGAAGCTTGCCTGGCTTGGAATGATCCTACTATTGGTATTGAATGGCCATTACCTCAAGGCATAGCGCCCAATATGAATGCCAAGGACTCTGCCGGTCTAGCGTGGGATGCTGCGCCCAAGTTTTAAGCTGCCCTGCAAAAGATACGATAATGCTCGCATGAGCGCTTCCCCAAAAATCCTGTTAGTAAAGCTATCCTCCCTCGGGGATGTTTTGCATAACTTGCCGATTGTGTGGGATTTGCGTGCGCGTTTGCCAGATGCGCAAATTGATTGGGTGGTGGAAGAGGGTTATGTTCATTTATTAGAGCCATTGCTCTCTCATAATAATTTCCGGGGGATTGATCGCATCATTCCTTTTGGCTTGCGTCGTTGGAAGAAAAATCTATTGCGCTTGTCTACTTGGAAAGAGTGGTTTGCTTTCCGCAAAGCACTTCAAGAAACTACTTACGATGTCTGTATCGAAACACAAGGCTTAATCAAGTCTGCCATTGTCTGTGCCTTGGCTAAAAAGAGCGCTCATGCAGTTGTTGCTGGCCTTGCAAACGCTACAGAGTTCTCAGGATATGAGCCTTTGGCCAGAAGCTTTTATAGCCAGTCGGTACAAGTCCCAAAACAATGTCATGCAGTCGATCGATCCCGTTGGGTGATGTGCTCTGCCTTAGATTGGCCATTATTGGCACGCACTAATAATCCCCAGTTCTATCCAGCATCATTTGTTGAAGGGATTCCTCGGGTGCCGCTTGCTGGCTTAAAGAGTCCTTATGTGCTCTTCTTTCATTCGACTGCGAGAGAGGCTAAGCGCTGGGCCAATGATGATTGGATCGCGCTCGGAAAAGAATTGGCAGTGCGGGGTTATCAGGTAGTGCTTCCTTGGGGCAGTGCCAAAGAGAAGGAAGTGAGCCGGTCTTTAGCAGCGAAAATTCCGAATGCCTTTGTGCCGCCAGCTTTTTCGATCGAGCAAGCTTTTTCATTTATTTCTGGTGCAGCGCTCACGGTCGGAGTCGATACGGGTCTTACCCATTTGGCAGCCGTGCTTGATAAACCTACTGTAGAAATCTACTGCGATTCACCCCGCTGGAAAACAGAGGGTTATTGGTCAGAACGGATTGCTAATGTCGGTGATATTCAAAATCCACCTAGTATGGAGGTGGTTCTTGATAGCGCTATAAAACTACTCGCGTAAATTTCTAGCGCAACAGCGTATTGATAGCGATCAGATCTTCATCTGATAAAGCTGCAGCATGCGCCTTCAATTTGATCGCATTCAGAATAGTGTTGTATCGCGCCTGCTGAAGTTGTGAGCGAGTGCTAATCAGAGTATCTAAGGCAATCAATACATCGATATTGATCAAAGTGCCCACTTGAAATCCGAGCTTGCTAGATTCTAATGCTGAGCTTGATGAACGCTCAGCAGCCTCATAGGCTTTCACGCTGGCTAGACCGCCATAAAATCCGGTAAAGGCCGCGCGCGTGTTCTGGGCAGCGGTGCGACGGGCGTTATCGTAGTTTGCTTTGGCTACATCCAATAAAGCAGCATTCTGACGAATGACTGAGGAAGCATATCCACCAGATACCAGTGGAATATTCATTTGTAAGGCAATCGTATTGTTATAGATATTCGTTTGCGCTGGCGTCAAGCTATTAGCGGTTCCATTCGATGTGTTGTAACCAGCAGTACCCACAAAATTCACGGTAGGGTAGTTCAGTGCTTGAGATGCTCTATAGGAGCTTTCTGCTAAATTGACGGAGAGCTGACCTGCCAAAACACTGAAGTTGGCGGTCTCTGCTTGCAAGATCCAGTCATCTAAGGTTTGGCCTTTGGGCAGCTGTGGGTTAACTCCCTCAGCGATCGGGATCCCTTTGCCATCCTTATTATTGGATCGAGGATCTTTCAGAACCCCATCAATTTTTGCTTCTTTAGTCAGTGGCTTTAATGCACCAATTGGACGACCAGTTAATTGCTCAAGTACTCCGCGCTTCACTACGAGATCGGCTTGGGCAGCAATTTCTTGTGAGCTTGCTAGATCGTATGCCGCCTGTGCGGTGTTGATATCTACTACTGTTGCAAGTCCAGCATCAAACTTTGCTTGAGCAATCTCGAGTTGCTGTTTGATTAAGCTCTTCTTATTGCGATAGAGCTCGACATTATCTTGGCTGGTTAAAGCATCAAAATAGGCTTGGGACACCCTGATGATGAGGTCTTGTTGCGCGAGATAAAAGCGCATATCCGCAATTTTGGTATTTAAGTCACCCTGTTTAAATGCTTCTAGGGCAGCCATATTAAATACGGGTTGAGTCAAGGTGACGGTATAGTTTTTTTGGTCGTATACACGTGAACCCGTTAAGGCATTTGCAGGTGCATTACCGGCAGTGTGCTGGAAGTAGCGTGTACCACCAGGCACGGCAGTGGCTTGAGGAAGCAAAAGAGATAGACCTTGCCAAAACAGTTCTTTGCTTGCTTGGTAGTTAAAGCGGGCAGCGTTTAAGACGGGATCACTAAATGCAGCTTCTTGATATAAACGAATTAAGTCTGTTGCCTGTCCTGATCGAGCTGCGCCATTCGGGGTGACATAAGAGGGAACTTCGCTAATGGGGATAGCTTGCTTCGGGGCAGCCACCATTTGGGGTGGTGCATCCAGCCCCACTAAAGATTGGGCACTCATGGGTGTCGGTAATGCAGGCTTTATCCCAGTAGGGCTCTGTGCAAATACGCTGGATGAGTTCGAGACCAGTCCAAGCGCTTGACCCAGGATTAAACCAAGGGCGCTGAGTTGGGTAAGACGAAAGCGGGGTGAAGTCATCTCAATCAGGTACTTTTTAATGTGCCATGAAGTTTAAGGCTTATTGATGCAAATTTCTTAATTTGCCCTTTATTTTGCCAAATCCTTAGGCACAGGCTATCTATCTATAAAATTGCGGCTATGGATCTAATTTTGCTGGGTAAAGCGGTAATACTGGGGGTAGTGGAGGGTTTGACAGAATTTTTGCCAATCTCCAGTACTGGGCACCTGATTTTGGTGGGGGATTTGCTCGATTTTAATGATGAACGAGGTAAGGCCTTTGAAGTCATTATTCAGTTTGGGGCAATCTTAGCGGTTTGTTGGGAGTTTCGTGAAAAGCTTTGGAAGGTGGCTTCCACTGTTCGGACAAGTTCAATTTCTCGCCGGTTTGCCATCAATGTATTGATTGCTTCGGTGCCTGCCATGGCTCTCGCTTTGATTTTTGGCAAGCATATCAAGGCGGTGTTGTTTTCCCCCATTCCGGTTGCTAGTGCATTTATTGTGGGCGCATTGATTATTTTCTGGGCAGAACGTCGACAACAGAAAATCCTATTAGCAAAAGATCACATTCAATCAATCGATGACCTGAGTTACATGGATGCATTAAAGGTGGGGCTGGCTCAATGCGCAGCCTTAATACCAGGAACATCCCGTTCTGGAGCAACGATTATTGGCGGAATGCTGTTTGGCTTGCCACGTGCTGTTGCTACTGAGTTTTCTTTCTTTTTGGCAATCCCAGTGATTGGTGGTGCCACCGCTTATGAATTACTCAAACTATGGAAGCACCCTGTTTCTTTATCGGGTGACTTTACTTGGGCGATTGCACTGGGTTTTATCTCCGCTTTTATCTCCGCTTTTATTTGTGTCCGCTGGTTGATACATTATGTTGCAGGCCATAATTTCATCCCATTTGCTTGGTATCGGATCATTTTTGGTTTGTTGGTTTTGGTGAGCGCTTATAGTGGCTTAGTGGCTTGGTCTCATTAAGCATCAACACACATTACGGAAATTTATATGGATGTATCAATAGACGCGATTACGAACAATATTCAACTTGCTCTAGCGCCAGTATTTTTATTAACGGCTGTTGCGACACTGATTAATGCGATCTCTGCACGTTTAGCGCGTTCGGTAGATCGTATGCGCGCCATTCAGTACAAGATTCAAGAGGGCTTAGTCACGGATGTCGCTGTGATCGCGCATTTGACGATTGAGGCGAATGAAGCGAAGACCCGTGGACGTCTTTGTACCGCCGCCATTTTCTTTGATGTATTGAGTGGAGTATTTATTTCTTTAACCGTACTGGAATTATTTTTCTTCCAGGCTGGTGCGATACGTTCCTTGCAGGGCACATATGTCATTTGGACCTTTGTGCTTGGTTTGGTCTCATTTATGACCTCGCTGTCCATCGTATTGGCTGAAGTGGTATATGCCTATCGCTCAGCTGGCTGGAACACCCCTATCTCCAAATAATTTACTTTTATAAAGAGTTCTTATGAACAAAATCCTCATCACTGGTGGCGCTGGTTTCTTGGGCTCCCACCTTACCGAGAAATTGCTTAAAGAGGGTAATGATGTCTTGGTGGTGGATAACTACTTTACGGGTTCCAAAGCTAATCTGGAGCATCTTCTGCCTAATCCCAAATTAGAGCTGATGCGTCATGATGTGACTTTCCCGCTCTATGTAGAAACCAATCAAATCTATAACTTGGCTTGCCCGGCATCTCCTGTGCATTATCAATATGATCCTGTGCAAACCACTAAAACGAGCGTGCATGGTGCCATCAATATGCTGGGTTTGGCTAAGCGTACGCGCGCAAGAATCTTGCAGGCATCGACTAGCGAAGTGTATGGTGGTCCCGAAGTGCACCCCCAACCAGAGGAGTACTGGGGAAGAGTTAATCCTATTGGGATTCGCTCTTGCTATGACGAAGGTAAGCGCTGCGCAGAAACCCTCTTTTTTGACTACAACCGTCAGCACAACCTAGATATCAAAGTGGTGCGTATTTTTAATACCTACGGTCCACGTATGCATCCTAACGATGGTCGAGTAGTGAGTAACTTCATTGTTCAGGCACTCAAAGGGCAAGACATCACCATTTATGGCGATGGTCAGCAAACCCGTAGCTTTTGCTATGTGGACGACTTAATTGACGCCATGGTCAAAATGATGAACTCTGAGGAGGGCTTCACGGGACCGGTCAATATTGGTAATCCTGGTGAGTTCACCATGCTGCAATTAGCCGAGACAATCCTCAAACTCTCAGGAAGCAAATCTAAGATCGTCTATCAGCCATTGCCATCCGATGACCCCAAACAGCGTCAGCCAAACATAGAGCTTGCTAAAGCAAAACTCGGCTGGCAGCCTAAAGTACAACTTGAGGATGGCCTGAAAGAGACGATTGCGTATTTTAGAGGTGTGATTAATTAGAATCATCCACTAAGTATTCCCTCTAGACGACATCACTATCTTGCAAGTTAATTTAAAAAAAATTAGCAAACTCATTTTTAAGAAAAAATGGAGTGCAGCCAATCAACTTCTCGAAGAGGTGGCTGAGCCGCTAAAAATTTTTCTTCAAGAGTCTGAATTTCAACCGCCGTTTACGGGGGTTGAGTGGGTTTTACAGAGCAAAGAATCATGTGGATTTGTTTTTAATCAACAGATTTCCGTACAGCAGTATCAATTTGCCTTAACTAGATTAATATTGTTATTGCCATTGATTAAGGCATTTCATGTCTCGGAATATTTTCGTGCAGGTAGCGTGTTGATTAATTTGGGAGATTTAGCCCAAGCGCCTGGTTTAGCGCTTTGTTCAAATCGAAGCGATTCCATCCTCATACCCGATACAGATTTTTGGGGTGCGCATGGATACGAAGATACTCGATTAGATTTTATGGTTAATTCTCCGCCTTGGAATATGCGCTCACCTATTGCCTTCTGGCGTGGAAATACTACGGGCATGAGGGTGGGTGATTCATGGCGAGGTTTGCCAAGACTCCAGTTGTGTGAGTTGGCTAATCAAACTGGCAACCGCTATCTATTTGATGTTGGCGTAAGCTCCTTTGCGCAAGTATCCAAACAAGATGCAAGGGAGATTAGGGGGATGGGTTACGAGAAAGGTTTTGTGCCAATTACCTCTAGCAACCGGTATAAATATCTCATCGATATTGATGGTAATACAAATGCTTGGTCAGCCCTCTTTCAAAAGTTGCTTTCTGGATCGGCTGTATTAAAGGTGGCCTCTCCAGGTCATTATAGGCAGTGGTATTACGATCAATTAATCCCCTGGGTAAATTTTGTTCCCGTTAAATCAGATATGTCTGATTTGGTTGAAAAGATTCACTGGTTGCGAGACCATGATGATGAGGCTAAGGAAATTGGCGTAAATGGAGCAAAATTAGCATATCAATTAACTTATGAACGGGAGCTTGAGAAAGCGCTTGTTAATATCAATAAGGCTTTGAATTAAATTGACACCAGTAGACTCCAATTCCAAGGCTGCGCCTCATTTTGATCGCATTCGTTCCTTTGTTTTGCGGGCCGGTAGAACAACTGCTGGTCAGCAGCGCGCGCTCGATGAGCTAGGCCCGCAGTTTCTGATTCCTTTTCAGGATCATGAGCTCAACTTATCTGCGGCTTTTGGTGGCTCATCGCATCCTAAGATTTTAGAGATTGGTTTTGGCATGGGTGAGACTACTGCCAAGATTGCTGCCTTGCGCTCTGAAGATGATTTCTTAGCAATTGAAGTGCATCCTCCCGGTGTAGGTGCTTTACTTAAACTCATTGGTGAAAATGATCTTCGTAATTTGCGTTTGATTCGTCATGATGCGGTTGAGGTGCTTGAGAAGATGATTCCTCCTGATTCCTTAGACGGCATCCATATTTACTTTGCAGACCCTTGGCATAAAAAACGTCACCATAAGCGTAGACTGATTCAGGCTGATTTTGTGAAGCTGCTAGTATCGCGTTTAAAGCCAGGCGCCTACTTACATTTGGCAACGGATTGGCATAACTATGCTGAACAAATGCTCTTGGTGTTAAATGCTGAAGCAGCATTGGTGAACACCTCAACTCATTTGGCGAAGATTGAAACCTTTTCTATTGCAGACGTGGCAAAGGAAGGGGATTCTAGTAAGGAATTTAAGCCTACTGCCCAGCAGTTAAGTGCCGAGCATCCTGCTTATGTGGAAAGGCCAGATTACCGCCCGATCACCAAGTTCGAGAATCGCGGCCTTAAATTGGGTCACGGAGTTTGGGACTTGGTTTACAAGAAAAAGTAACTTAACTGCCGAACACTTTCAGGATTTAATTTAATTAGCCTGAATCTCTGTGCTGCGTAATTTTTGAGCCAATAGATCCAATACGCCGTTAACGTATTTATGACCATCTGTCCCGCCAAAGGTTTTAGCAAGCTCTACTGCCTCATTGATAGCAACTTTATAAGGTACTGCTAGGTCAACAGCTAGCTCATAGGTGCCGATCAATAGTGCGGCATGCTCCACTGGAGAGAGCTCATTAATAGGGCGATCTAAGGCTGGAGTAATAAGCCCCTCTAATTCATCGGTGCGCTCAAGAACGCCGGAAAAGATACCCTGAAACAGATCGAGCTGGCAACGACGAAATCCAGGGTCCTCAGCGAGTTGCTTGGCAATTGTAGCTGCGTTGGGCAGGCTACCTGCGCGACGCATGACTAAGCTTTGATAGACGCCTTGGAGAGCGTACTCACGGGCGCGACGTCGCGGAGTCAGTGAGCGCTTTGGGGCGGCATTGACTGGAGTATTTCCAGTGGATGAAGGCGTTGTAGAGTTTTTAGTCATGTGATCTTAATGATATTGCCGATTACTCTTGTGGGGTATTGATTTCAAAATCAATATCGGGAGTGAGGGCGAGAGCAAGGTTGGCCATTTCAACTACGGCTTTAGCGCAGTCAGCGCCTTTGACTTGAACGCGTACTTGCGCTTGCTCATCGGTATCGCAAGTGAGTACACCGTTTGCAATCGGTAGACCTGACTCAATCGAGATGCGGGTGATGCCGGCAGCGGATTCATTGGAGACGAGTTCAAAGTGATAGGTCTCTCCACGAATAACGGCGCCTAATGCAACCAAACCATCAAACTCGCCAGTTTGTGCAAGCTTTTGCAGTGCGAAGGGAATCTCTAGCGCTCCTGGTACGGTCACGAGTTTGATATCAGATTGCGCTACACCAAGCTTAATTAATTCTTCAATACAAGCGGTTGTAAGGGCGACACAGTGCTCTTCATTGAAGCGGGCTTGCACAATGCCAACACGCAGGTCTTGGCCATTTAAATCAGCGGCTAGAACGCCAACGGCTTGTTCAGTATTTGATGTGTTCATAAAGTTTTGGTATTTCGATTAATTGGGTTCGAAGGGGGTATAGCCAGTGACTTCGAGCTTGTAACCCGATAGACTTGGTACCGGACTCGGGTTGGCTAGCAAACGCATTTTTCCAACGCCAATATCTTTCAAAATTTGGGCGCCGATTCCGTAACTCCGGAAATCTGTTTTGCGCGCTAATGGCACTGACGAAGATACCTCTTGCGAGCCATTGAGCTTCTGAAACTGCGCTAGCCAGTCACTGTCGTTGGGGGCTGCAATCCCGGAAGCATTGAGCAGAACAGCCACACCACTAGGGGCAGAAGCCAGCTTTTGTAATGCTTGCGCCAAAGGCCAAGAGTGGGTGCTGACATGGGCATCTAGAAAGTCCAGTACCGTCACAGGCTCATGGACGCGTACGAGAGTTTCTGCAGCTTCTGAAGGCTTCCCGTGAATCAGCGCAATATGAATGCAGGAGCTTGGAGTGTCTCGATAAATAATGCCTTGAAATTTACCCCAAGGCGTATCAAACTCACGCTCACCTTCGCGCACCACAATACTCTCGTGTTGGCTGCGGTATTGGATCAGATCGGCAATGCTGCCAATCTTGAGTTGATGTGTTTTGGCGAACTCGAGCAAGTCTGGGAGACGCGCCATACTGCCATCGTCTTTCATGATTTCACAAATGACTGATGTTGGGGAGCATCCGGCCATCGCCGCTAAGTCACAGCCGGCTTCAGTGTGGCCAGAGCGGATGAGCACCCCACCTGGTTGAGCCATGAGTGGAAAAATATGCCCAGGTTGAACGAGGTCATTCGGTTTAGCTTTGGGTGCCACTGCCGTTTTAATGGTGTGAGCACGATCAGCTGCAGAAATTCCAGTGGTAACACCACTCGCAGCTTCAATCGATACCGTGAAATTGGTGCCCATTGAGGTGCCATTGTCTCTAACCATCAATGGGAGATTAAGTTGTTGGCAACGCTCACGGGTGAGGGTGAGACAAATGAGTCCACGACCATATTTGGCCATGAAATTGACTGCTTCAGGAGTGATGTGATCAGCGGCGAGTACGAGATCGCCTTCATTCTCACGATCTTCTTCATCAACCAG
Organism: Polynucleobacter sinensis; assembly: GCF_001595985.1. Lineage (GTDB taxonomy): Bacteria > Pseudomonadota > Gammaproteobacteria > Burkholderiales > Burkholderiaceae > Polynucleobacter > Polynucleobacter sinensis. Next base: position 235,793 of record NZ_LOJJ01000002.1, on the reverse strand, counting down.
AATAACCATCTTGCCGGCTTTGAGCTCGGCAACGATTTCCTCTGTAGTGGCGAGATTATTTTGCATAGCCCTCTATTTTAAGCTGAGCGGGGGTTTTTAGGGCTACGGGCTCAGGACTACGCGCTTATTAAGTCAATATCAAGCTTTTCTGACGGGAGATGTCGATCTAGGACGTTTTTTTGCACACTGGATCTCAAGAAAATATCTTATGCCCCATTTCAGCCCTATATCCACCAGAGCCCCCAGTCTGGAAGTGCGTGCAAATGGATTTATTTTGCTTGAAGTCTTAATTCTGATGAGTTTGATCGCGAGTAGCTGGATTGCTTTGGGTCAAGCCTATCAAACATTGGGTCTACGTTTTATGCGGGAGCAGGAAAAGCGTATTCATATTAAACAGGAATTAGACCAACATGAAATCGCTCAATCTGTATTTGCCAAACAAAATGATCCAAGTCCAAAGAGCTCGCTAAATGAGTCTACTCGAGTGTCTCGTCGGCATGGCCATGTCCCTGATTCTGGTCGCACCATTGTTAAAAAATAGTGGTGAGCTCATTGCTAAACAAATGGAATACGAGAAGGTACAGCTCTTGACTCAAGATGCGGATCGGGCCTTGGAGTTAATCGGCAGATCCATTCGGATGGCAGGCTATCGTCGCGCGGAATCCTTTCAACATCCCACTCGGAATCAGGTTCGTCAGCGTGAATTGATTCAGATTCATAAAAGTGTGGGCTATCAACGCTCAGATTCCTTGATGGTTCAGCATGAGCTGTCTCAAGGAATTGATTTTGATTGCATCGGTAATGTACTGTCAGGCGATCGCACTAGAAATCATTTGGCACATCAAGGATTTGTGGTGGAGCGTCAAGCCATGGCGCCAAAAGGGATACGTGTCAACGGCGGATCCTTGATTTGCCAATCATTAGACCGTCAGGGTCGATTGCAAAATACAACCCTCATGAATGGCGTGCATCGACTATTGATTGAGCGGCAAGGGAGCAGTGCCCATCAGGTCTTCAAGGTAATTTTAGAAATGACCGATGGGGGTCTGATTCATCGTCAGTTTGAGCGTACTTTTTTTGCCCGCAATCTCTGATGATCATTGCCTGGGTCTTATCGCTTTTGGTCTTATTCTCTTCCTTGGTGGCCTGCTTAGAACGCTTGAGTGCAATTGAAATCATTGGCACAAATTCTGTGGTGGAGTCTGGCAAAAGATTCATCGCATCTGAAAAGGCGCTCTTACAGTGTGAGCAACACTTATCTCAAATTGCTCTACTTGAAAATTCTGCTTGTCATATTCGGTCAGTAGGTAAACATCTTTGGTTGATCTCTAGTATTGAAAAGCCCCATTTAGAAATTTTGGTTCATTTGGATGAAAATACTAATCAGGTCAGTCGTTTGAATTGGCGTCAACAATTTGAGTGATCGATTGCTTAAATACTGGAGTCAGGAGCAGGGCGCCAGCTTGCTTGAGCTCATGGCAGTAGTGTTATTAGTTGCCATGATGGCAGTCTTCACCATGCCGCTATTGCATCATCAAATCGCCGTTCGTGAAATCGACACTATTGCTAGACGATTTGTCGCTCATGCCCAATTTGCCAGGGGCCAAGCATTGACGTTGGGAGAAAGCGTGCAAATTGTCCCCGTGCATGGAAATCTTTGGGAAGAGGGCTGGCTGGTAAAAAGCGTTTGCAAGCCATCCTTACAAAAGCATTTTTGTACCGAGCGCCATTGGTTTTCTCAAGGAGCAATAGATCCAATTTACTTTAAGGGTGGTGGAAAGCAGTTTATTGACCCCCATTCCTCTAGGCGGGGCATTACCTTTAATGCGGCCGGCGCCGCTAAATCGGGTCAAGGTGGTTTTGTGGCAAATCGCTTGATATTGGGACATGATCAAGATCCCAGTCTGGAGCGGCAGATGATCTTGAGTAGTGGTGGTCGATGGCGCATTTGCGACCCCAGCAAGGATTCAAGGGGATGTAGGTAAATTTGGCGGACTTGCCCACAATCGGTTTTAATAGACCCATGTACAGCGCAGTCGACCACCAGTTCATGAGCCAGGCTTTGGCCGAAGCTCAAAAATCTCTCTATTTATCCAACCCCAACCCTAGGGTGGGTTGCGTCATTGTCAAACAAGATCAAGTCATTGGCGTTGGTCATACGCAGAAGGTGGGCGGCCCTCATGCCGAAGTGCAGGCTTTGGCCAATGTAAAGGCCCAAGGTTTTGATCCACGCGGATCCACGGTGTATGTCACGCTTGAGCCGTGTAATCACACTGGCAGAACACCGCCCTGTGTAGATGCCTTGATTGCCGCTCAGCCTGCAAAGGTTATTGTGGCCATGTCAGATCCCAACCCCTTAGTGGGCGGCAAAGGCTTGGAGCGATTAAAGGCAGCGGGTATTGATGTTCGTTGTGGTCTATTGGAGCAAGAAGCTCACGCTTTAAATCGAGGCTTTATCTCACGCATGACTAGAGGCTTGCCCTGGGTGCGAATGAAAATCGCCGCCAGCTTAGACGGTAAAACAGCGTTGCCAAATGGGCAAAGTCAGTGGATTACCAATGCACTATCGAGAGCTGATGGGCATCATTGGCGTGCGCAGGCCTGTGCGATTTTGACTGGTGTTGGAACGGTAAAAGAGGATGACCCTACCTTAAATGTGAGGGATGTCGAGACTGAGCGTCAGCCCTGGAAAGTGATTGTTGATTCCAAATTAGAAACACCGCTCAATGCAAAGGTCTTAGATGCTGCAGAGTCTGGTGTGATCTTGATATGCGCTTCACTAGATTTACCTCAGGCTCAAGAAAAGGCAAAAGCATTACAAGCGCAGGGGGTTGAGGTAATTGCCATGGCTAATGCGCATGGCAAGGTAGATTTACCGAAGCTATTTGCATATTTAGCGCAAGAACGTCATATGAATGAAATTCATATTGAAGCGGGCTTTAAATTAAATGGCTCTCTATTGCGAGAAGATTGTGTAGACGAGTTGTTGCTTTACTATGCCCCATTCTTCATGGGTGAGGGGATGGGTATGGCTAATACGTCGCCACTGTCAGAGCTCAAGCAACGACAAGATTGGCAAATCATAGATCAGTGTGCATTTGGTTCTGATCTGCGTTTACGCCTGCTCAAGCCTTAAACAATTTTTTATTGAACTAATACAAACTAAAGTCAGATTATGTTTACTGGAATCATTACAGCTGTTGGTCAAATTCAGAGTGCTCAAGCAAAAGGTGATGGCTTGCATTTAGTTGTTCAAGTTCCCGCTGCGTACCTTGATGACGTCGCTTTGGGTGACAGTATTGCCATTCAGGGTGCTTGCATGACTGCAACAGAATTAACGGATAGCACCTTTGCGCTGGATATCTCCCGCGAGTCTCTGAATAAGACCGTAGGTTTGGATAAGGTCGGTCCCGTCAATCTAGAAAAAGCCTTGCGCCTTAATGATCGTCTCGGCGGTCATTTAGTCAGCGGCCATGTGGACGGTGTTGGTAAGGTTGCTAAATTCGCTGCTGTTGCCCAAGATCCTTACGGTTCATGGCTATTGCAGATTGAGGCTCCAAAAGAGCTCGCACCATTTTTGGCTTACAAGGGATCGATAGTTGTTAATGGCGTTTCTCTTACGGTAAACAAAACGCAAGATACACAAGATACCTGCTTGGTAGATATCAACATCATTCCCCATACACTGGAGAACACGACATTAGGCAAGTTGATACAGGGTGATGCGGTTAATCTCGAAGTGGATTTAATCGCGCGTTATGTTGCGCGGATGCTAGAAACCCAGAAGTAATCTAGGTTAAATCGTTACTTTTTTTGGTAGCGCGTTGGATCGCTTAAATGCGCTTGTTCAAACCCAACTTGCCTTAAACGACAAGACTCGCATTCACCACAAGCTTCGCCCAAATCATTGGCTTGATAGCAGGAAACGGTTTGGGAGTAATCTACTCCTAGAGTCGTTCCAAGCTGAATGATTTCCGCTTTGCTCATGCTAATGATGGGCGCGTGAACACGAAAGCGATTGTCATTATGAATAGCTTCTACACCAGCTTTGGTGGCGAGATTGGCCATGGTCTCAAATGAGGCCACATACTCTGGACGACAATCGGGATAGCCGGAGTAATCGACCGCATTAGCGCCATAAAAAATATCGAGACCCCCCAGAGATTCTGCCCAGCCTAGTGCGAGAGACAACAAGATCGTGTTTCGCGCGGGCACATAGGTGATAGGGATTTCTTGATCTTTACCTGGGGTAATCGGCACTGCGATTGTGGAGTCAGTCAAAGCCGAGCCGCCAAAGCGAGTCAGATCTAAATTTACTATTTCGTGACGGATTACACCCATCTTCTTGGCAATATGTTTTGCTGCTGCTAATTCAGAAGAATGTCGTTGCCCATAACTTACTGACAACACATATGGGGAATAACCTAGGTCTTTTGCCAAGGCGAGAATCGTGCTGGAGTCCAACCCACCAGAAAACAGAATGACCGCGGGTGCGCCAGGTTTGCGGGGGGCGAGATTCTGAAACGCGGCAGATAAGGAAGACATGACGCGTTGAGCTTACTTGATTGCAGCGTTGAGTTGCTGAGCGTCTTTAGCCGATTCAGTATCTGGATACTTGCTGATAATTTCTGCGAAGGTTTTTTTAGCTGCCGCCTTATTACCACTTTCTAATTGTGCATTACCGAGTGTCAGCATTGCTGATGGAATGCGTGGATGACTTGAGTAGCGTTTAATTAGACTTTGTAATTGAGCAATGGCGCCGCTGTAGTCCTTGTTAGCGTACTTACTATTACCGCTCCAGAAAAGCGCAAGTGGCAAATAAGGGCTTTTAGGATAGCGATTTGCAAAGGCTGAGAATCCCTCGTCGGCTTTCTTAAGATTGCCGGCCTGGAAAGCCTTGAGAGCGTCATCGTAGGCTTTTTTCTCATTGGGCTGCACTGTGCCAGTAACGCCTTCAATCGTGGCGGTGCGGGGCTCAAAATTACCAAGGCGTGTATCGAGATCTTGGTAGTAGGTCTTTTGGCTGCTGCTGATATCTTCGCCTTGCTTCTCTAAGTTCTCGACCTTGCCGCGTAACTCCGCATTTTCTGCTTTGAGTTTCTCAATCTGGTTTTGTAAATCCATTTGCGTAGTCGCCAATGATTTACGTAAATCTAAAATTGCCTTACGCGCATCATCGTCAGCAAAGAGTGCCCAAGCATTATTCGATAGGCAAAGAGTCGCGGCGCTTAAACAAAACGCTCGTAAGAGCGTTTGTTTAAAAGAGGTGGATGGCTTAGGTAGCTTATGCATGCCTATTGCTGATTAGTTTGTGATGTAAACGATATCAGCGCGGCGATTCTCGGCCCAGGCGGCTTCGTTATCACCCTCTGCTTTTGGTTTCTCTTTACCAAAGCTGACTGCTTCCATTTGGTCATCAGAAACACCCATCAAATTGAGTGACTTGCGAACCGCATCAGAACGGCGCTGGCCTAAAGCCAAGTTGTATTCAGCTGTACCGCGATCATCGGTATTGCCTTGAATAATGATCTTTTGCTTCGGGTTCGCCTTCAAGAAGCTTGCATGGGCAGACAATTGTTGTTGGTATTTTGTCTGAACAGTGTATTCATTGAAACCAAAGTAGACGCTACGCTGAAAGAGTGGACTCTTAGGATCATTCCATGGCTGAGAACCAAAGTTTCCGCTATCACCGCCATTCGCGCCATTGACATCATCTAATTTAACGCTAGAACATGCCGCTAAAAATATTGTGCTTAGGCCTACAAGAGCGAGGGTGGCAGTACGGCGTGCGATAGAGATTTTCATAATCAGTCCTTTTCCTACAAATGAGGTAACTAAATAAGCTAATAGCCAATATTATGCCCCTAAGAACGTAATATTGGCTACCTGAGCAGAAAGCGCTAACCTCGCCTGACTTAGTGTCGCTGACTCTTAGTCCATAAATGGACCCCAGGATGGCTGGCGCACATCAGATCCTGGGATGCTTAATACCTGTTTAGAGTTGCCATCTACCGAGACCGCTGCCAAGACTCGCTTACCACCTAGCTTGGTGGAATAGAGAACGTAGCGGCCGTTTGCGGCAAAAGACGGGGATTCATCGCTGCTGCCATCTGTGAGCGCTTGCGAGTCGCCGGTAGCAAGGTTGAGGATATAAAGGCGGAAGGCGCCACCAATATTAGCGATATAGGCCAAATATTTACCGTCTGGTGAAATCCTGGGTGAAGTCACAAAGCCCTGTTTGAAGGTAATGCGCTTTGCCCCTTCTACCTGTTCACCTTCAGCGCTCATGCGATAGATTTGTGGATTACCGCCGCGATCACTGGTGAAATAGATATAGCGACCATCAGCAGAGTATTGAGGCTCAGTATCGATGGTGGAGCCGCGAGTCAGTCTGTGTAAGCCCGTGCCATCCGCATTGATGCCATAAATCTGCGTGTTCCCATCTTTGGAGAGGGATACTGCGAGTTTCTTGCCATCTGGCGACCATGCTGGCGCGCTATTGTTTCCCTTTTGGTTGGAGAGGGAAATCCGGCGGCCAGTAGCGAGTTCATGGACATAGATCACTGGCTTGCGATCCTCAAATGAAACATAGGCCACTTTTTTGCCATCAGGAGACCATGATGGAGAAATAATTGGCTCACCGCTGTTCATGGCATTGCGAATATTTTGACCATCGGCATCTGAGATAACCAGGCGATAGCGCTTACCTTCTTTGATAACGTAGGAAAGGCGTGTCGAGAAGATGCCACGTTCGCCTAATAGCTTGAAGATGATGTCATCCGCAATTTTGTGTGCGGCTGCGCGTAAGTTATCAGCGCTAGAGTTGAGATTAAGACCACCCAAGCTTTGTGATTTGCGCACATCAAACAATTTGTAACGAATCTCAAACTGGGATGCGCCTGTTTGTACTACTGAGCCCACTACTAAAGCGTCTGCTCCACGCGCCGCCCAAGATTTGTAGTTTGGAGTGCCCTCATCACTTTCACTGGCGTTACCATTCTCGGTATTTTTAAAGTAGCCACTGCGTGCCAAGTCCTGACGAATAATTTCCGTCACGCTCGTGGGTAACTTGTTTTCATCTTTAAAGCGCATCACTGCGATGGGGTAGAGCGACTGACCAACACCAGTAATCTCAATATTCATTTGCGCCATTGCGGGTGTGATGACACTCGCGCATAACACTGTAAAAATAGTCGCGCTTATGGATGCGATTTTGCGGATGAATTGCAACATGCTTTAGTCCTTAGGTTTAAAGGTCAGCTTTACTTCTCTTTGAGGAATTTTGCCATTGTCATCTTTTGGCAGGCTTTCTGCGCGAGTGAGTGCGAGCAATACTGCGCGATCCCAGCCCGTATTGCCGCTAGAGCTTACAAGATCCGTGCTCAAGATTGCACCATCAGGTGCCAGATTGACTTTAACAACCGCCGCAGGATTGCCGCTTACGGATTCTGGATTAAATACGATAAGCGGCTTCACTTTTTTAATAACCTTATCAGTCCAGCCGGGAGGGGCATTACCACCAGCGCCGACACCACTTCCACTGGTGCCACCGCTACCACCTTCAGCACCAGCGGCCGCGCGAAGACGGGCCAATTGATCAGCGCGCACTTTTTCAGCGGCAGCATTCGCTTTAGTGTCTGCTGGAGTAGCTGCTTTAGGAGTCTCTACTTTTTTGGCTGGCTCTGTCTTTTTGGGCTTCTCTTTTTCCTTCTCCTTTGGTGGAGTCGGTTTGGTTTGCTTAGGAGTTTCTTTCACCACTTCTTTTTTAGGAGGCTCTTTTTCAACTGGCTTTTTCTTGATTGCGATGTCAGCCGCTTCTTCTTTCATCTCGGTTTTGACTTCCGGGGCAGCAGGCGTTTCCACTTGTTGACTGGCATCCCATAACTCGACCTCTACTCCTGAAGGTGTTGAGTTATTCCAGCTGATACCAATCATCAGAAATGCCAGCAAACCTAAGTGCGCAGCCAGAGAAAAACTAAAAGCACGTTTAGTACTTTCGTTTTTTGTCAAACGACCTCTTGTGAAGTGCGATTGAAAAGTTTGCGCGCTATTCATGTATCAAAGACAGGGGGCTTATTGACTCTTTACCGCAAGACCAACGCGCTTGACACCGTTTTCTTTTAACTTGGACATCACATCCATGACTACTTCATATTTAATGGATTTGTCAGCAGCAAGAACTACAGGTTGATCTGCAGACTTTTCTGCTTGTGATCGCGCAAAGGCGCCAAGTTCAAACTTGTTCAGGGTTTGAACGGGATCACCATCTTTGCGAACAATGACATTCTCATTGGCATCAATTGTTAAGAACACTGGTGGCAGGGATTGAACCTTGGCGCCACCAACAGTAGGGAGGTTCACCACCCCAGGATTGACCATAGGGGCTGTGACCATGAAGATCACGAGCAAGACCAACATCACGTCGATGTAGGGCACCACATTAATGTCGGACATCGCCCGACGCTTTGAAGATTTTCGCAGTGAGCCAGCCATGCTTATTTACCTGCAGTCTGACGTTGCAAGATATTAGTGAACTCTTCGATAAAGGATTCAAAGCGGATGGAAAGGCGATCCACATCAGTAGCCGCGCGGTTGTAAGCGACTACTGCTGGAATGGCGGCAAACAGACCAATGGCAGTGGCAACCAGGGCTTCAGCAATACCAGGGGCTACCGCTGCGAGCGTGGCATTTTGTACGTTTGCCAAGCCCCGGAAGGCATGCATGATTCCCCAAACCGTGCCAAAAAGGCCGATGTATGGAGAAACTGAGCCTACAGAGGCTAAGAACGGTAAATTTGCCTCGAGCATGTCCATTTCACGCTGGTAGGTCGCTTTCATGGCGCGGCGGGCGGCATCGATTTCACGAACCTTCATAAACTCCTGCATCCCGGCCTCAAAGATATGCTCCAGAACCGCATCGCTACGGGTATTGCGCTGAGCAGCCTCTAAGAGGGTGCCGAGGTCTCCGCCAGACCAAAAATCGCGCTCAAAACGCTCTGTATCGCGTCTAACACCCCGCAGGATGGCGGTTTTCTTGAAAATAATGGTCCAAGAGGCCACGGACATCCCCAGTAATAACAACATTACTAACTGGACTAATAGGCTGGCATTGAGGACTAGGGAGAGGAATGAGAGGTCTTGTGTAGGTGTCATGGTGGATTTTGTATGATGTAGGTTGATTTTACTAAGTTAATTCACTTAGTAATCCAACTTCTTCAGGATTATTACTATGTTTGACCGTCAAAATACTTTAGCCAAAACCGACCCAGAATTGTGGGCAGCGATTCAGAATGAAAATAAGCGTCAAGAAGACCATATTGAGCTGATCGCCTCTGAGAACTACACCTCCCCAGCAGTGATGCAGGCCCAAGGTTCCCAGTTGACCAATAAGTACGCTGAAGGTTATCCAGGTAAGCGCTATTACGGTGGATGTGAGTTTGTGGACGTAGCTGAACAATTAGCCATTGATCGTGTCAAGGCCCTTTTTGGTGCTGAAGCAGCAAACGTACAGCCTCATTGTGGCGCCTCCGCTAACCAGGCGGTCTTCCTAGCCTTCTTAAAGCCTGGCGATACTTTTATGGGTATGAGCTTGGCAGAAGGTGGTCACTTGACCCACGGCATGGCATTGAATATGAGCGGCAAGTGGTTTAATCCAATCGCTTATGGCCTAGATAAAAATGAAGAGATTGATTATGAGCAAATGGAGCGTTTGGCTCGTGAGCACAAACCTAAATTAATCATCGCTGGCGCATCTGCTTATTCCAAGAAGATTGATTTCGAACGCATTGGTAAATTAGCGAAAGAAGTGGGCGCGATTTTTATGGTGGATATGGCTCACTATGCAGGTTTAGTAGCTGCTGGCGTATATCCAAATCCAGTACCCCATGCTGATATCGTGACTTCAACTACCCATAAGAGTTTGCGCGGCCCTCGTGGCGGCATCATCTTGATGAAGGCTGAGCATGAGAAAGCCATTAATTCTGCTGTATTTCCTGGTTTGCAAGGTGGTCCTTTGATGCACGTGATTGCTGGTAAGGCAGCTGCGTTTAAAGAGGCGTTAGAGCCTGGCTTTAAGGATTACCAAAAGCAAGTAGTCGCAAATGCTAAAGCCTTGGCTGAGACCTTGATTGAGCGTGGCCTGCGCATTGTTTCTGGTGGTACAGATTCTCATGTGATGTTGGTTGATTTGCGTGCCAAGAAAATGACTGGTAAGGAAGCTGAGCGCGTATTGGGTGAGGCACACATCACTTGTAATAAAAACGGTATCCCAAATGATCCAGAAAAACCGATGGTGACTAGCGGAATTCGTTTGGGTTCACCAGCAATGACAACGCGCGGTTTTAAAGAAGCTGAGGCACGTCAGGTGGGTAATTTCATTGCGGATGTTTTGGATAATCCAAATGATCCAGAAAATATCGCCAAGGTGCGCGCGCAAGTTGCCGAGTTGACTAAGCGTTTCCCGGTATACGGCTAAGAGTGAATTTCTAGAGCTAAAGAGAGTATTCATTGCGCTGCCCTTTTTGTCACAACGACGATACCCAGGTATTAGATACTCGGGTATCTGATGAAGGCGATACGATTCGCCGCCGCCGCCGTTGTGCTAAATGCGATAAACGATTTACGACCTACGAACGTGTTGAGTTGGTTCTTCCGGCAATCGTCAAAAAGAATGGCAGTCGCGTTGAATACAGTCACGAAAAATTAGTGAGCTCAGTTAAGCTTGCCTTGCGTAAGCGTCCTGTCTCCTCGGATTCTGTTGATGAATCCATTGCTCGTATCGAAGAAAAATTACTCAGCTTGGGCGAGAAAGAAATCCCAAGCGAGCGTGTTGGTGAATTAGTGATGCGTGAGCTTAAACGCTTAGATAAAGTCGCATACATCCGCTTTGCTTCTGTCTATAGAAGCTTTGCAGATATTGAGTCCTTTGAGAGCGCGCTCAAAGAGTTGAAGTAGGGGTTTTGAGGTCTGGATCTCTCAACTTTGATTTCTTGGTTTTTCCTCCAGTCTGTTTGATAAATTCTTCCAGGTCTTTTGTGGCTAGCGCTCCACAGCGGTAAAGACCATACATGGTTTCGCGAATTTCACGCATGATTCTGCTATCTGATTTTTGATCTGCGATAGTTCAAATTTAGCATCAATAAGTCATCCTCTGAATTGAAATAAATAGCTATTTCCATTGGGTGGTCTTTGAGCTTATACTGTAATTGATTGATTACAATTTAGCCATGTATAAAATCAAAAAAATGGCTGAGTTCGATGTTTGGTTTTCTGAAATACGTGATTCTTTGACTCAGCGCAGGTTGGGGGCTAGGCTACGCAAAGTAGCTCTAGGAAATTTTGGTGATATTGCTCCAATAGCTGATTCAAAAGGAATCTGGGAGATGCGTGAGCACTTTGGAGTAGGTTGGCGTATGTATTACGTTAAGCGTAATCAAGTGGTAGTGGTTATGTTAGGTGGAGGCTGCAAGGCTAGTCAAACTGCAGACATAAAAGCTGTCAAAAAATTACTGGAGTCACTGGAGGATTAAATGACAAAAAAGAAAAAGATAAAGATAGGTGATTTACCCGACTTTGATGTTGTGGATTACTTAAAAACGGATGCGGACATTGCGGAGTACCTAACAGTGGTTTTGGAGGACGGCGACCCCGCTTTATTTGTCGCCGCAATTGGTGATATCGCAAGGGCAAAAGGAATGACTGATATTGCTAAAAAAAGCGGGGTTACTAGGGAGTCTCTTTATAGAGCCCTAAAGATTGAGGCTCGCCCAAGATTTGAGACTGTCACAAGAGTAATACATGCTCTAGGTATGAAGTTGAGTGTGCATGCTTAAATAAAAAAAGGACTGCATTGCAGTCCTTTTTGCTTTTGCAGAAAAGAAATTATTTCAGTTCAGCAAAGATAGAAGCAGTGATATCTTCAACGCTACCTGTTCCGCTAACTTTACGATAGGCTGGAGCTTTTACTTTGTCGGCAGCATTGCTTTGGGTTGCCCAGCTTGAGTAGTACTCAACTAGTGGACGAGTTTGGTCGTTGTAGACCTGCAAACGTTTGCGAACAGTTTCTTCTTTGTCGTCATCGCGCTGAATCAATGCTTCGCCAGTGACATCATCTTTACCCTCGACCTTTGGCGGGTTAAAGGTGACATGGTATGTACGACCTGAAGCAGGATGAACACGACGACCACTCATGCGATTAATGATCGCATCAAAGGGAACATCGATTTCGAGAACGTAATCGATTGGTACGCCAGCATCTTTCATGGCTTGCGCTTGAGGAATGGTTCTTGGGAAGCCATCAAACAAATAGCCCTTGCTGCAATCGGGTTGAGTTAGGCGGTCTTTAACCAAGCCAATAATGATGTCATCGGAAACGAGGCCGCCTGCATCCATAATTTTTTTGGCGGCGATGCCAAGTTCGGTTCCAGCCTTCACGGCGGCACGCAACATGTCACCGGTTGAAATTTGTGGAATGCCAAATTTTTCGCAAATAAATTGAGCCTGTGTGCCTTTACCAGCACCCGGTGCACCGAGCAGAATTAACCGCATTGTTTTCCCCTTAGAAGACCTACATTGTCCCGTATTTTCCCCGGTTCATTTGTGACTAATTCCTAGGATTATCCCCGAGAAGCCTGCGGGCTCCGGATTCTGGCTTAAGCGGCCAAGATGCGGCGAACGCGCTCCAGATCCTCAGCAGTATCGACCCCAGCTGGCGGGGCTTCGCTAGCGGTATAGACGGCAATTCGATAGCCATTCCAGAGGGCGCGTAGCTGCTCTAAGGCCTCTGCTTGCTCTGGTGGGGCTGGCTCAAGACGGGTATATGCCTGTAAAAAGTCCGCCCGGTAGGCATAAATGCCTAAATGGCGTAAGTGGGTGATATTTTGGCTTGACTGTGGATCGCGTACAAAGGGGATGCTGGCTCTCGAGAAATAGAGTGCCTCACCGGATCGATTGAGAACCACTTTGACAACATTGGGGTTGCTAATTTCTTCGGCGTGACTGATGGGGACTGCCACAGTGGAGATAGCACATGCAACGTTGTCAGCCAAGGTTTGGGCAACCTGATTAATGAGTTCCGGAGGAATGAGTGGTTCATCGCCTTGAACGTTCACCACCAGGGTGTCTGCCGGCAGTTTGAGTAGTTGTGCCACTTCTGCAATTCGGTCAGTACCAGTGAGATGATCAGCGCTAGTTAACAAGCACTCAATACGATGTTCATCACAGACTGCTTGAATTTCGGCAGAGTCAGTAGCAACGACGACGCTTTGTGCCAAGGACTCTTGGGCGCGTTCAGCAACCCGAATCACCATGGGCTTGCCGCCAATATCAGCCAACGGTTTACGTGGCAAGCGGGTCGATCCCAACCTTGCCGGAATAACGACTAAAAACTCGGGAGGCTGATTACTCATCTGATATCAATGGGACTTAACTCAATTTACTGCATTCATCGGCGGAGAGGCTACGCGCCTCTTCAACTAACATTACTGGAATGTCATTACGAATTGGGTAGGCTAAGCGATCGGCTTTGCAAATGAGTTCATGCTGTTCGTTATCCAAATGCAGAGTACTTTTGCATAAAGGGCAAACCAAAATATCTAACAAGCGCTTATCCATGTCTTCTCTTTGCTATTTTTTATAAAGTGTATCGATTTGGATCGGGTCTTTGCAAAATCGACTGCAACCAATCTGCTAATGCATTTGGAATCTCTAGGCTCATTGGAACAACCCAAATACGCTCATCGCCTATTGAGGCACATTTTACGGCATCCTTTTCTGTGATGAGGATGCATTCAGCATGAATGGCAGAGAAAAATTCCGCAGTGAAGGTGCTGTGATCTGGCAAGCCAATGCATTTACCCGCAATGCCGTGTTGGAGTAAATCGTCAAAAAAGCTTTTTGGATTACCAATAGCTGCCACAGCGGTAATTTTATTTGGTAGATAGGTGTCAGCGATGGCCTCAAAAGACTGCGTATGACTTGGGTCTATGAGTTGATAGGGCGTTCCTAGTTGGCTGCTGAATGTAAATGCGCGGCGGCCCAAAAAATAATCGTTGCTTGCGCTTGGGACTGCATTCTTAGTAGTCATTAAGGTCGCATCACGATCTCGTGTGGCGCTCTCTCGTAGGGGGCCAGCTGGTAATAAAAATCCATTGCCTTCACCGCGTTGATCGCGCACTACGAATTCAATATCACGACCGCCCTCTCTGGCGGGCCAGCGAGCCAGGCCGCGATGTTGCAGGCCATCATCACTAATAATGACATTGACTGCGGGATGCGCCTTCAGGAGTGAGTCAATACTTTGCACCCGTTTTGAGTGCACCCAAATCGGAAATCGATCCTGGGTACGCTTAGCAATCAAAACAGGCTCATCACCTACTAATGCAGGATTGGAATTGCTATGCACATGAATGGGTTTGCTTGAAGAAGATGCGCCATATCCTCTGCTGATAATTCCGGGTGTCCACCCCATGCGCGCCAGACGTTCTGCAAGAGCAATAACGATAGGTGTTTTACCAGTGCCGCCAACGCGAATGTTGCCAACAATGATGACGGGTACCGCTTGAGGTTTGCGACTGGTAAAGCCTAAGTCATAGATGAGATCAAGGCCGCGATTGATTAAGCCGTAGAGCCAAGATAAGGGCCACAAGACTAGGCTTGTTGGGCCACGCCTCTCCCAAAAATGAGGAGCCTTATTCAAATGAAGTAGGCGAGAGGTGTGTTTGCTTGAGGACATTAAGTATTGATGAGAAAAATCATAAATGCTGATTGTGATTTATTTCTTAGTTTGGCTACTAAAAACAATATTAGATAAATTGGCATCACGTGCCGACTCTAAGGCAGTCATCACTGCTTGATGCGGTGCTCTCGTATCTGCATCGATATTGACTTGAATGTTGCCATCTTTGGAAGCATTTTGATTTAACGCATTAAGTGTATTGCTCAGTTGATTACGATCGGTCACTTTGCCGTTAATAGCAAAACGCCCATCTCGACTGACTGCAATATGAATTTGTCTCACTTCTGTTTGGCTGGTGCTGCCATTAGCGGTTGGTAGAGTGATGGCTAATTCCTGATAGCGCGTGAAGGTGGTGGAGATCATCAAAAAGATCAGCACTACTAGCAGCACATCGATAAACGGAATCAGGTTGATCTCAGGCTCTACGGGAGCGGGGCGCGTGCCAAGTGAGAAGCGTCCTGATGGTTGGGATCTCAGTGCTAACCAGTTCATTTTCCAGCGACCGAATTAGTATTAATATTGTTGGCGTTGTTAGGGTAGAGCTTTTTAAATAACTGGCGGGTGAATTCTTCACACTCGAGCTGACGCTGATTTGCCATCGCCCGCAAACCACGCCAAGCTGCTAAAGCAGGGATGGCGATCAATAAACCAAAGGCAGTGTTGTAGAGCGCCACAGAAATTCCATGTGCGAGTTGTTGTGGACTACCAGCGCCACCATTGATTGCGCCTTGGCTGCCAAAGATTTCAATCATGCCAACTACAGTACCAAAAAGACCTAGCAAGGGGGCAACGGTTGCAATGGTGGCTAGAGCGCCTAAATAGCGATCTAGCTTTAACCAAGTCGCTTGAGCGCTTGCTTGTAATTCTTCTACGGCGTCATCTGCGCAATTGCCAGCAAGCTTTTCCCGTAAAACACAGGCAAAGAGTGAGCCTATGGGTGAAAGCTGGCTTAATGCAGCAATTTCGTTATTGGAGATGGTTTTTTGCTGAGAAATAGCATCAGCCGCCCCAAATATGGATTCCAGGCTATCTTTGGGAAATAGATGAATTTGGCGCAAATACCAAGCCCGCTCCAGAATGATTGCTAGCCCGATGATCGAGATAATGAGTAGTGGCCAAATGGGCCAGCCGGCAGACAGTAAGATTGAGTACATAAGCTCAGTACTTTAGCTGAATTGATAATGGGTTTTCACAAAGGGGTCCTGTGGATAACTCTGTGCAAAACTTTTCAAGATGTGCGTTGTAAGTCCTTGATTAACCGTGAAATCGTGTATTTTGGGGGCATCTAGCTGTAAATGAGCCATAAAATTTATTTATATAAATCAATGACTTATATTGATATTGTTGGATTTATGAGACGTTTTGGGTCAGTAATTACTTACTTATGGGTAATAAAGTGAGGATGTATCAGCTTCTGTGGATATTTATTTGTCGCTAGGCCTTATGGTTGCGTAAAAGAAGAGAAAAAATGTCGGAAATATCAAGGGAAATTCTGAGTGTTGGCGATCTAAACCGTGCCATTGCGAGCTCTTTGGAAGAGCGCTTCGATGCTGTTTGGGTTAGCGGGGAGATTTCCAATTTCAAAGCTTATGACAGCGGCCACTGGTACTTTTCCCTTAAGGATGAGGAAGGGCAGATTCGGTGCGTCATGTTCCGGGGTCGCAATGGGCAGGTTGGGTTTATGCCCCAGTCTGGCGATTTAGTGGAAGTTGCTGCCAACGTCGGATTTTATGTTCCTCGGGGCGATATTCAGCTCACAGTTCAGAGCATGCGCCGCGCCGGCATGGGTGGACTATATGAAGCTTTTCTCAAGCTCAAAGCCAAATTGGCTAAAGAGGGTTTATTTGATGCTGAGAACAAACGCCCTATCCCTAGTCATCCCAGAGCGATTGGTATTGTTACCTCGCCTCAAGCAGCCGCACTCAAAGATGTCTTGAGCACACTGGCTAGAAGAGCGCCACATATCCCCATCGTGATTTACTCAACCTTGGTGCAGGGGCCAGATGCACCCCCTGGAATTATTGCTGCCCTCAAAGCTGCTGAACAAGAAAATGTGGTTGATGTCATTTTGTTGGTGAGAGGCGGTGGAAGCATTGAAGATCTCTGGGCATTTAATGATGAGAAGCTGGCTTACGCAATTGCGCAATCACCAATCCCCATTGTCTGCGGTGTTGGCCATGAAACCGATGTGACGATTGCGGACTTTGTTGCCGACTTGCGGGCGCCAACACCGACTGGTGCAGCGGAACTTGCGGCTCCGAGGCGCGATCAAATGCTGCAAGAATTAGATGCCATCATGCAAGCACTCTTGCAAAGAGTAAGCCAGCGTGTGGAGCGAGAGGCGCAAACCTTAGATCAACTGGCATTGCGATTAAGTCATGCTCTACCAAACCCTGATCGTATGCGTGAGCAAATTACCAGTTGGCAGCAGCGACTCAATCAAGCATGGGCGGTTCGTGTAGAGGGTTGGAAGCGTAACCAAGGACACTACCAATCCCAACTTGAAATGCTCAACCCCCAAAGAACATTAGAGCGAGGGTATGCGGTAATTCTGAGTAAAGAAGATCAGGCGATGCATGCGGTGCGTAATCCCAAGGAGCTTAATACGACAGATGCATTCCAGGTGCGTTTAGCTGAAGGTCAACTGGACGTTCAGTTTTCTAGGATGGATCCAAAGTAATAAATAACCATTTTTCGTTTGTGTCAATCGTATAGCTATGATCTATGGCGAGCAAGAAAGTTAGGCACACCAAAGGTGAAGCCAGTACACGTTGTTCTAAACCTTGCTTTGGCCTAAATTGTGCTGTTGTCAAAAAATATTTGGCTCAATCTCAAGCTCCACACCAAAGACTTCTTGTACCTTTACTTGAATCGATTTTGCTAGCTGGAGAATATTCTCAGCTGTGCCATCGCCATGATTCACTAAAACTAAGGCTTGGTTTTCATAAACACCAACAGGTCCAATGCGTTGACCTTTAAAGCCGCACTGATCAATCAACCATCCTGCTGCTAACTTACGTTTACCAACCCCCTCTGGATAGGAAATAAGTTTGGGGTGCTGTTCAATGAGATGTTTGTATTGAGCCTCGCTAATGATGGGGTTCTGAAAAAAACTTCCCGCATTGCCAATGACTTTGGGGTCAGGCAATTTCTTTGATCTGATAGCGCAGACCGCATCAAAAATCTCTTGAGCGCTTGGTGTCGGATCGGTATCTGAAAATTGCTTTACTAGATCAGCGTATTGCAGTCGCGGCTTCCAAGCTTGAGGGATTTTAAAAGCGACCTTTGTCACGATATATCGATGGGGATTTTGTTTAAAGTAGCTATCGCGATATGCAAAATGGCATGCCTCTTTCGAGAGAGTGACAAAGGCATGGGCCACAGAATCAAATGCTTCGATGCTATCAATGTAGTCGGCAATTTCTGCGCCATAGGCTCCAATATTTTGAATGGGCGCGGCACCAACTGTTCCTGGAATAAGGGCGAGATTTTCTAGGCCCGGAAGATTTTGCACCAGTGTCCAGGCTACAAAGTCATGCCAATTTACCCCGGCACCTACTGTAATGACAGTGTGATTTGCGTTTGACTGGGTAATGTCATGTCCTGGAATATTCATTAGGAGGGTTACGCCAGATAGCACTCTAGGCAAAATGACATTGCTACCCCCGCCGAGGACTCGCCAAGGCAATTTTTTCTCGCTAATTTGCTGCATGAGTCCCGGGATCTGTTCCGCTGCACTGATTTCATAGGCCAATTCGGCATAGACCTCAAACCCAAAGGTATTGCGCTGCTTGAGCGCCATATTGGGCATCAATTTTGGTGGGATGGGCGCATTTTGTGCGGAGTTCATGCCACAATCTTATTCGCAATCGTATTTACTGCGGTCTTTCCTCTGAAAATTGCCGAAAGCCCCAGTAGATTTGCCAGAATAAAGTAGCCAAGATTATCAAGATTACCCAAGGAGTTGATATGCCATCATTTGACGTTGTATGCGAACCTGACATGATTGAGTTGAAAAACGCAATCGAGCAGTCCAATAAAGAAATTACCAATCGTTTTGACTTCAAGGGCTCTGATAGCCGTGTTGAGCAAAAAGATGAGACTCTGATCTTGTTTGGTGATGACGACTTCAAATTAGGTCAGGTGCGCGATGTCTTGATCAGCAAGATGGCCAAACGTAATGTGGATGTCCGCTATCTCAAAGATGACAAAACTGAGACTATTGGTGGCGATAAGCGCAAGCAGACCATGAAAATTCAGAAGGGCATTACGTCTGAGCTATCTAAGAAGGTGGTGCGTATCATCAAGGATAGCAAGATCAAGGTGCAGGCCAGTATTCAGGGTGATGCAGTCCGTGTCACTGGCGGTAAGCGTGATGATTTACAAGAAACCATGGCCTTGCTCAAGAAAGAGGTAACTGAAGCGCCTTTGGGCTTTAACAACTTCCGTGACTAAAGATGCGTTAAAGATTGCGCCAGCAAGCCAGGAAGCCATTGAGCGCTTTTGCGATGCTTGTTGGCTTGAAGATGGGTTGGCTCAAAATAGTTTGTCGGCCTATCGTCGCGATCTTTTGCTATTAGCTCAGTGGCTCTTTCAAGACTCTGGCGCTGATCTCTATAGCGTCACAGAAAAAGATCTCACCGCTTATATTGCGCATCGACGCTCTGATAAGGCCACAACGGCTAATCGGAGATTGACTGTATTTAAACGTTTCTATCGCCATGCACTACGCATGAACTTGGTCAAGAGCGATCCCTGTATTGGTTTGCGTGCCGCCAAGCAAGCCTTACGTTTTCCTAAGACCTTAAGCGAAGATCAGGTCACTGCATTGCTGAACGCTCCTGATGTTGAGACACCTTTGGGATTGCGTGATCGCACCATGCTGGAATTAATGTACGCCAGTGGCCTGCGCGTCTCCGAGATTGTTTCTTTAAAGACGGTTGCCTTGGGACTTAATGAGGGTGTGATCCGAGTTGTGAATGGCAAGGGTGGCAAAGAGCGCTTAGTTCCGTTTGGTGGAGAAGCGGGTCAGTGGTTGCGTCGTTATTTAGCTGAGGCGAGAACACCATTACTGGAGGGTAAAACCTCAGAGGCAGTATTTGTAGGGCGGCATACGGGCACAGGGTTAACTCGGCAAGCCTTTTGGGCTCTCATTAAGCGTTATGCCACGATTGCCAACATCCCTGTGGCCTTGTCACCTCATACCCTGCGCCATGCATTTGCTACGCATTTGCTCAATCATGGGGCCGATTTAAGGGTGGTGCAGTTGTTGTTAGGACATGCCGACATTTCTACGACGCAAATCTATACCCATGTGGCAAGGGAGCGTCTGAAGACGATTCATCAGCAGCATCATCCTAGGGGGGCATGAGATGCATGTTGCACCAGGCGATTATCTAATGTGCAATAAGTGTTTAAGATAGCAATATGAATTTCACCATAGATCTTTTATTAATTCCAATCGCCTATTTGATTGGTTCTGTTTCATTCGCAGTGGTGGTGAGTAAGTGCATGCGCTTACCCGACCCTCATTCTTATGGTTCAGGTAATCCAGGCGCTACTAATGTGCTGAGAACAGGTAATAAGTTGGCTGCCGTCTTGACTCTCATTGGCGATGCTTTGAAGGGTTACTTCGCAGTGATGTTGGCGCGCGTTCTTCTAGGCGATGAGTCGTTAACTTCTACCTTAAATTCGTGGCTGTTGTGCGGGGTAGTGCTTGCTGTGTTCTTGGGGCACCTCTTTCCGATATTTCATGGTTTTAAAGGTGGCAAGGGTGTTGCTACTGCCTGCGGTATTTTGTTTGGCATTAATTGGATTTTGGGATTAGCCACATTAAGTACGTGGATGATTGTGGCCATGTTCATGCGCTATTCTTCACTTGCTGCCTTGGCCGCCGCTGTCTTTGGCCCAATCTACTTTGTATTTTTGTTTGGGTTTCAGCCGATGGGTATCGCGCTATTGGTGGTTTGCTGTTTGTTGATCTGGCGTCATCACAGCAACATTAAAAATCTCATGAATGGCACTGAATCCCGTATTGGATCTAAGAAGAAAGCGCAATCATGACAATTGCATACTGGTGTGTTCTTTTCATGGGATTATTTCCGTATGTAGCGGCTGGGATCGCTAAAAAAGGCTTTGAGGGGTATGACAATGCAGCACCGCGTCAATGGCTAGCACAGCAGACAGGATTTAGAGCGCGCGCTAACGCTGCACAAGCCAACCTCTTTGAATCTCTCCCATTATTTTTTGCTGCAGTAATCATTGCATCGATTGCTAATGCACCTCAATACAGAATCGATCTGCTGGCACTGGGCTTTGTTCTTGCAAGAGTAGCTTACTTAATTTGCTATGTTGCTAACTGGCCTACAACGCGATCCATTGTTTGGTTAGCTGGTTTGGCTTGTGTTGTAGCAATTTTCTTTCAGATCTAATTCGTAGCAATAAGTCACAACTGAACACTATAGAAATCACGAGACAACACGATGGCCACTAAAAAATCCTCAACAAAGACGACAAGCAAAGCTCCGGTTAAAAAGACTGTCAGTGCAAAGCCTGTTCAGAAATCCTCCCCTTTAACCAAGGCGGCAAAGCAAGTAACAGAGCAGGCAACAAAGCGGGTAACAAAGAAGGCAAATAAAAACGATAGTGGCACACCCTTATCTGTGGTGATTCGTCGGCGTATCGAAGCCCAGAAAGCGCGTTTTCATGCAAATGACAATATTGCCGCTTTTATTAAGCCAGGTGAGTTAGAGGGCTTGGTTGATGAGGTTGCAGAAAAAATGCAGGCAGTTCTTGAGAGCTTGGTGATTGATACGGAGAGTGATCACAATACCAAGAACACAAGTCAACGTGTAGCGAAGATGTTTGTTAAAGAAGTATTTAATGGCCGCTATATCGAGCAACCAACCTTAACTAAATTTCCTAATGTCAGCCGCTTAAATGAGTTGATGATTATTGGCCCTATTACGGTTCGCAGTGCTTGCTCTCATCACTTATGTCCCATCATGGGACGTATTTGGATTGGCGTATTGCCAAGTAAAGAATCTGCTTTGATTGGTTTATCGAAATACTCACGCCTAACTGAATGGGTAATGTGTCGCCCACAAATTCAGGAAGAAGCGGTAGTGGAGTTGGCCGATATGCTGGAGAAAAAAATCAAGCCAATCGGTGTAGCAATTGTGATGGACGCAGATCACTTCTGTATGCAATGGCGTGGCGTCAAAGATCGTGATTCCAAGATGGTCAATAGCGTGATGCGTGGAGCTTTCTTGAAAGACTCTAATTTGCGCAGAGAGTTTTTATCACTTCTGGATAAAAGATAAATTGAAGATAAGAGTCTTTGCTAGCCTATGCTTTCCCTTAATCTTATTGGGTTGCTCCTCATATCCTGATGTCAACCAGGACCCAGCCAAAAACAATAAGGCAACTTTTCAGCGTGATGCGCTCGATTGTGCGCAAGCCTATCCTGAGACTAGTTCTGGCACTCATGTTAGGCAACGTGTTAGTTGCATGAATCTCAAAGGTTGGCGTTAAGTCGATCAATAGCTGAACTAATTTCATTGATTTATTCTTTGAGAATAATTCTCAAGTAAATATTCATTTAAATCAATGGTTTAGCATGCCTATGGTCGAGTAATTTCATCTGCTCTATGATCCACTCAGATGCAAATTTTTGTTCTACCTTACTCACTGGAGTCCATATGAAAAATAGTCGTCGCCAATTTATGATTTTGTCCGCTGCTGGTGCTTGTACATTGGCCTTGAACGGTAAAGTTCAAGCTCAAGCAATGGTTGCAGAAACTGATCCACAAGCTGCAGCTTTGGGTTACAAGGCGGATGCCTCTAAAGTAGATAAGGCAAAGTTCCCTAAGTATGCCGCTGGTCAAAAGTGTGATAACTGCGCTTTATACCAAGGTAAAGCGGGTTCAGCTGCTGGCGGTTGCTCATTGTTTGCTGGTAAGCAAGTTGCTGGCCCGGGCTGGTGCTCTGCTTACGCTAAGAAGGCTTAATTGTTCTTCAAGGCTTGATGCGCTCTTTTTGAGAGCAGTCAGTCAAGATTGCCACCTTAGGGTGGCAATTTTTTTGCCTTTTGATTGCCTTACTTCCTAGAGGTTTATCATCTTCCCAGGATGAAACATACCCTTAAGTACTACCTAAAACATTACGCCTTTTATTTGGGTGGGGATCAGCCTCGTGTTGCTTGGGTGGAGAGGATTCGGTCTGTTTTTGGGGCATTTATTGGTTTGATGTTAGCGCTCACTCTCGCTAAGTACCTTGGTGAGCTTAGTGGGTTAGATGAGTGGCTTATGGCCTCCTTGGGCGCAAGTGCCTTACTTGTTTTTGCCCTTCCACAGAGCCCAATGGCTCAACCTTGGGCGGTAATTGCTGGCAACACTCTTTCTGCCTTGGTCGGAATTTCAGTCATTCATCTGGTGGGTGAGCCTTTAATAGCAATGCCATTAGCTGCTAGCTTGTCTATTCTGGGAATGTTCGTTTTACGCTGCTTGCACCCGCCAGCTGCTGCTGTGGCTTTAATTGTGGTGTTGGGTCACGTGATGCATTACCGCTATGCTTTCTTTCCGGTAATGGTTGATTCAGTGCTGCTGGTCTTGGCTGGGGCGGTTTACAGTAATTTGACCGGTAAACGCTACCCCAATAGACCAGGTTGATGCTTTTAAGGCTTTAGCTTACTTTCGCTTGGTAGCTGCAATTGAGGCTATACAGTCCTTAATGCCGTAGTTGTGATATTTGCCCGCATTTTCCTTTTTTAAGGACTGGGCGCACTCAACAACGGAGTTACGGACGTTGATTTTTGGGATGTTATTTGAGCTCATAGTGAAATATCTCCTAATATTTTAGTTATCGGTACTATGTACCAAATGACATTCTAATAAATCTGAGTGAATCTGATAAGCCTATAAAATTGGTATGAATTTTTATAAAAACGAGAGCTATCTTTATCTTATGACTCAAGTCACCCCAGTTATTCTCTGTGGCGGATCAGGCACTCGTTTGTGGCCTTTGTCACGTGCGGGCTTTCCTAAGCAGTTTTTGGTGCTTTCTGGGGATGATTCGAATCAAAGTCTATTTCAGCAAGTGGTTGAAAGAATTAATGCAATTGCGCAAATCGATTCTGTAAGTCTGATTTTGGGCGATACATTAATTGTGACCAATGAAGAACATCGCTTCTTAGCATTGGATCAATTACGAGAATTAAAGGCAATTAACGCCAGCCTACTACTAGAGCCTGTCGGGCGTAATACTGCTCCCGCATTAACATTGGCTGCCTTTCAGGCTGCCAATGATGTAGATCCAATTTTAGTGATTACGCCAGCGGATCAAACGATTAAAAACAAAGTTGCTTTTATTAAAGCGCTACAAGATTGCGTCGCTGTTGTTGATGCGGACGCTACCAAGCAAACAATTGCAATTTTGGGAATTACTCCTACCGCACCAGAAACTGGATATGGCTATATCAAGCGTCAAGGTCAAATCGGTGAGCATCGAGAATATGCTGTTCAAAAGTTTGTAGAGAAGCCCGACCTGAAAACTGCACAAAGTTATTTGGAGGATGGGAGTTATCTCTGGAATAGCGGCATGTTTGTAATGCGAGCAAGTGCATGGCTTGCAGCGTTGAAAGAATTCCGTCCGGATATTTTTGGGGCTACTGAGACGGCATGGGTTGCCAGAACGATAGACCAGTCTGGTGAAACTGCATTTATTCGTCCCGATAAAGAAATCTTCAAAACAATTCCAAGTGAGTCCATTGACTATGCGGTGATTGAAAAATGCCCAGGATCAGAGAAGTTCAATGTGAAGATGATCGAGCTTAATGCAGGCTGGAATGATCTTGGTGCGTGGGATGCGGTCTGGCAAGTGGGCAAGCAAGACGAATTTGGTAATGTGACCTCGGGCGATGCAATGACGAGCAATACGAAGAACTCATTGATTCATTCGAGCGGAAGATTAGTCAGTGCAGTCGGGGTTGAGAATTTGATTATTGTGGAGACCGCGGATGCAGTGCTGGTTGCCGATAGAAGTAATAGTCAAGATGTAAAAAATATCGTGACCCAGTTGGAATCGCAAAAGCGGGAAGAAAAAAATCTTCACCGTAAAGTGGCAAGGCCTTGGGGCTGGTATGACAGTGTGGATGAGGGTGAGCGCTTTAAGGTCAAGCGTATCCAGGTTAAGCCAGGCGCAAGTCTTTCATTGCAAATGCACCACCATCGTGCTGAGCATTGGATCGTAGTGAAAGGTACAGCAGAGATTACTAATGGCGATCAAGTCATTACGCTGACGGAGAATCAGAGTACTTACATTCCTCAAGGACAAACCCATCGTCTCGCAAATCCTGGTAAATCGCCATTGGAGATTATTGAGGTGCAATCCGGCAGTTATTTAGGTGAAGACGATATTGTGCGGTTTGAAGATAACTACGGCAGGAGTGGTGGGTGACCTTTCCTTTTGCCTCGGTCATTTTCTTGACGTACAACCAAGAGCATTTTGTTGAAGAGGCTTTTCTTAGTCTGTTGAATCAAGATACTGACAATATTGAGATTATTGTCAGCGATGACTCTTCCAGCGATGACACCTGGGGAAAAATTCAGAAAGTTGCTAGTGAATATCAGGGTCCTAAAAAGATCATTCTTGCGCGCAATCCCACTAATGTTGGCATTGTTACTAACTATGCCAAAGCCTTTGAAAAATCATCCGGTGAATTGATTTTCATGGCTGCCGGTGACGATATTTCATTGCCGGAAAGATGTTCACAATCAATTCGTTTTTGGATGGATGGTCGTCAAAAATATGATTTGGTTGCTGCCGATGCTTTAGATATGGGATATGACGGAACAGTTTTGGGTTTTAAAGAAAATAGTGATCTTGAGCACTGGACAATAGAAAAGTGGTTTGAGAGAAGACCTTATTTTTTTGGGCAAGTCACATGCTGACTAGAAGGCTACTAAGCCTAGCGCCATTAAATAATCAACTTCCCTATGAGGATCAGTGTTTAGTGTTTAGAGCCATCTTGATGGGCGGCGTGGCGCGCTTACCAGTTCCCTTGATCTCTCACCGTCGCGGTGGAATGACTCAATCAGTCAACTTTAAATTTGCTCATAGAAGGGCGGAAATTGCTCGTGATATGGCAAGGGAGATTTTGGAATTACAGCAATTCTTAAGCGATGCGATTGTTCTCGGTAAAAAATCACTAGTAGAGTCATTGATTGCTAAGAAGTCAGCCTATTGCTATGCACTTTTGCGACTGTTTCAGAATCCTATGTCGCTAGCATCGTTAAAGCAGTTTTGGGGTGATAAAGCCGTCTCAGTAAAAGATAAGCGTCGTTATGCCCGTTACTACTTGCTTTACCCAGTACTTGCAGTGGCTCATGCGGCGAGAGATTTCATTCGCATTCTTAAAGGCAGAGTGACTTCTTAGCAAAAACCACATTCACTGTGAAATTAACGCAGTAAAATGAGTGATTATTCAATTGACATAAGCGCACCATGACCTCGGGGCGTATTTAAATAGAGAGGGTAGTTCAGGTAGATGCAATCTCAGTCACCAACTAGCAATGTGGATACCTATCCCGTTCGCGTATCTGGGATGGTGAGAATGGCTTTGGTCTGTTCATTCGCGCTCTTATGGGCTATTTGGATTCAGCCGCATACAATCGCCTTGCGCCATGCATTATTAACTATCGGGTCTATTTTGGGGTTGTATGTCATCGTTCAAAATTATGAATTATTGAAAACCCGATTTGCATTGCCGATTTATCTCATTGGTCTTCTGTTTGTTTGGATTACTTTCCACTTGTTTTTCCTAAGTCATCAATATGAATTACAGCTAGCAGAATATTTAACTATTTGGAAGCGAATAGCTTGGGGTGCGCCATTCGCAATTGGCTTGGGAATAGCCCTTGGGGGTACAAGTAAAAAAATCGGTGTAGCTAGTGATGGGTATACAAGAGTTTGGTGGGTTTTTTATGCTGGAGTAGTTGCACCCACTGCCATTTATTTAACTAGGACTGTATTAATGTTGTTGGCAGGAAAATTTGACTTGCAACTTCCAAGCGCTGCAATGCATATGCCTGGATCCTCTTCATGGCATATAACTAAAATGAGCCTTGTATTTTTTTGTTTGCCTGCTCTGGCGATTGCTTGCAGTCAATGCATTCGATTAATCAATCAGAAATCAGAGCATCTAATTTTCTTGGGCATTCTATATGGCGGCACTATCCTGGCTGTGCTGACTGTTTTTTATCTTGAGAATACAAAAAATGGTATTGCATATTCAGTGATGTTGATAGCGGTAATGTTATTGAGGGTCGCGATACTCAGGAGATCTAAATGGGGGTGGCGTGATGGGATCATTTCGGTATTAGCAATTCTTGCCATGGTTTTTTTTCTAGCGCAACACATTCAGAAAAATGAGTCATGGAAAACTGTATTTGCTGATGTGAAGGTTGCACAGCGACTAGATGAAATAGATTCTTGGAAGTACTATGGGGCGAGGGGCTATCCTAATAATGAGTTAGGCAAGACTGTTTCTATCACAAACTATGAGCGTGCTGCATGGGCAATGGTGGCAGTTAGACTGATTGGTCAGCTACCTCAAGGTTATGGGCTTATATACAAATCATTTGGTTATTACGGTAAAGATAAATGGCCTGAATCTACATTATTTCAGGCCCACAGTGCATGGCTCGATCTGACTTTAGGTATTGGAATTCCGGGTGTATTTTTACTGGTGCTGGCTGGCGTCATTGCCCTAAAAAATGCCTCTAAAGCTTGGGGGGCAATAGCTTTGTGGATGCTATTAAGTATTACGCTCTTAATGACCACCACTGAAGTTTCCCAGCAGGTTTATATTGATGCTTTGGCGTTCTTGATTCTATGGACGGCAGGTTTAGGTTTGCATGACCATACTCAGTCTGACATCAATTAGTCAAGGTATTCTACGATTCGTTAGTATTTTTACACACTTTATATATAACAATAGAAACTCATGACTAAATCAAAGAAGGTTGCCCTTATTACTGGCATTACTGGCCAAGATGGCTCTTACCTTGCGGAGTTTTTGCTGGAAAAGGGGTATATCGTTCACGGCATTAAGCGTCGTGCCTCCTCTTTTAATACTGAGCGTATTGATCACCTCTATCAAGATCCGCACGTCAATCATCCAGATTTAATTTTGCACTATGGTGATTTAACTGACACTAGTAATTTGGTGCGAATTATTCAAGAGTGCCAGCCTGATGAGATATATAACTTGGGCGCACAAAGTCACGTAGCTGTTTCTTTTGAGTCTCCTGAATACACTGCAGATGTGGATGCAATGGGCCCCTTACGGATGCTAGAAGCAATTCGTATTCTTGGTTTGGAGAAGAAAACCCGTTTTTATCAAGCATCCACTTCCGAGCTCTATGGTCTAGTGCAAGAGATTCCTCAAAAGGAAACTACACCGTTTTATCCAAGAAGCCCTTATGCAGTAGCCAAGATGTATGCCTATTGGATCACCGTGAACTACCGTGAGGCTTATGGCATCTATGCTTGTAATGGTATTTTGTTTAACCATGAATCCAAGCGCCGTGGTGAAACATTTGTTACTCGGAAGGTTACTCGAGGTCTGGCTAATATTGCTCAGGGTCTTGAGCAGTGCTTGTACATGGGCAATATCGATGCTCTGCGTGATTGGGGTCATGCTAAAGATTACGTGCGCATGCAATGGCTCATGTTGCAACAAGATAAGCCTGAAGATTTTGTGATTGCAACTGGCGTTCAGTTTACTGTTCGTGAATTTATTATTCTTTGCGCTAAACAGCTTGGCATTACCCTGAAGTTTGAGGGTGTAGCGGAAAATGAAAAAGCGATCGTAGCAAGTATTCAGGGTGATAAGGCGCCAGCATTAAAAGTAGGCGATGTCATTGTGCAAATCGATCCACGCTACTACCGTCCGACTGAAGTTGAAACGCTCTTGGGCGATCCAACTAAAGCTAAGACAAAGTTGGGATGGGTGCCGGAAATAACTCTTGATCAAATGATTACCGAGATGGTGGCCAATGACTTAGATCAAGCTAAGCAACATGCTTTACTACATAAGCATGGTTTTTCTGTAGCGGTTGGTAAAGAGAATTGATTTGAATGACCTAATGACTAAGCCTGATCAAAAAATTTATGTAGCAGGGCATCGTGGCATGGTGGGCTCTGCTATTGTTCGTCACTTACAAGCTAAGGGTTTTAAAAATATTGCTGTCCGCACGCATGAGGAGTTAGATTTAACGAATCAAGCTGCAGTCCAAGAATTTTTTGAGGTGGAGCGGCCCGATCAAGTGTATTTGGCTGCTGCTAAGGTGGGTGGTATCCATGCAAATAACACCTTCCCGGCAGAGTTCATTTATCAGAACCTCATGATGGAAGCGAATGTCATTCATCAGGCTTTTGTTGGCGGGGTCAAAAAACTTTTGTTTTTGGGGTCTAGTTGTATTTATCCTAAATTAGCGCCACAGCCAATGAGTGAGTCAGCACTCTTAACGGGGACTCTGGAGCCAACAAATGAACCTTATGCGATTGCGAAGATAGCAGGCATTAAGTTGTGTGAGAGCTATAACCGTCAATATGGCCAAAGCCATGGCATTGACTATCGTTCAGTAATGCCAACTAATCTCTATGGACCCGGTGATAACTATCACCCAGAGAATAGTCATGTAATCCCCGCGCTCATTAGAAGATTTCATGAGGCTAAGGTGGCCAATGTCCCCGTGGTGACGGTCTGGGGCAGTGGGGCCCCAAGACGGGAGTTCTTGTACGTTGATGATATGGCTGCCGCTTCAGTTTTTGTCATGGAGCTTGAGAAAAATATTTACGACCAGCACACTCAACCGATGCAAAGTCATATTAATGTGGGTTTTGGTAGTGACATCTCTATTGCGCAATTAGCAGATGCAGTAGCAAAAGCGACCGGCTACAAGGGTAGAATTGAATTCGACCCATCAAAACCAGATGGCGCCCCAAGAAAGTTGATGGACTCTAATAGGATTAATAGCTTAGGTTGGAGGCCTTTGATTGATCTAGATCATGGTCTTCAGACAACATATAAGGGGCTAGCTCTCTGAATGAGATAGTGCCTACTGTGCTGGCTAAGGCGCTATTTTGAGCCAAGATTGTGGCAGTAAATTGCTTAAATTGATTTCTGCCTTATTAATCCATCTGTTAGGCGAAATAACTTTTTGTCCTTTGTCAGCATCTGATAGCCAGGCTCCCCACCAGCTTAAAGAGCTGTTGGCAATAATGTGATGCTTACATTGGGTCATTAAGAAGAGTTCATTAATTACCGAATCATGGTGTGGTTCGTTGTGAATAAATGTTAGGCAATACTCTTTTGGTAGATTTTTCATGGCCCATTCAATATCATCAGAAAAAACAAAAAAATGAGCTTTTGGTTGCCACTCTAGAATTTTTTTCATACTTTTGAGGTAGTAGTCTAGATCGAGAACCCCATTTAGAGTGTTTGCGCTTTTTAAGGTTACATAGTCACCCCTCCTAATGTGAATCATTACTGAGGTAGCGTTCTGAATTTCTTTTAAATATAGGCTGTAGTGCTGACTTATTTGGGAGCGAGGCTTTAAAATTTTTTGTAGCTCGGTTCTAATGCGCTCAAAGTATTTAAAGGACTGCCAATAGCCAATCAAAAAATAATTTTTATTGGGCGATAGTGCTCTATCAAAAAGGGAGTCGTCAAAGAAAAATGGGTCATTGTTGTGGAGGATTAGCTCCTTAGGCCTTGGAAAAAAAAGAGCTAATTTTTGCAGTAGGCTATTTTTAGGAAGAAATTTTCTGTATGTACAACTCTCTTCAGGAATCTTTAGAGAGCTAAGAAGGAGGTGACGTGGGGTTAAGTCTTTTGGGGTTGAGTGATACCAAGAGTCGTCCAGAATCAAGCTTGCATTATGATGTCTTGCCAATGCCTTGGCGGTAGCATATTGGAATAGTTGATTTCCTAGCCCACCCTTGAGGTGCACAATGATAGTCATTTTGCTATTGTAAAATAGCGCAAGTAAGTATGACTAATATATTTAAAAAAATCACCCAAGATTCAATATCAAAAATATTTATTTTTTTGATATTACTGCCAGCTACCTATAACTTTTACCCTGGTATAAAAAAATTCCCAGATTATGACGCATATGAAACTATGTTTAATACTTGGGATAATTTACCAAATATAAACTGGGGTCCATTATATATATTAATAAACCATGCTTTTAAATTTCTAGGATCAAGCTATTTTAATTTTAGAATATACCTATATTTAATCTCTGCTTTTTTCATAATAACCTCTTTCTTCATAATAAAAAAAAATTATTATAGTTTAGTTAAATTTAACTATTATCAGGTAATTGGATTTTTAGTAGCAATTGAATTTTATATTGAATTTCTATTAATTAGGATTAGGGCTGGCTTAGGAATAAGCATAGCAACTCTTGGTGTTTGTATTTTTATTGCTAATAGGAATTACTTTCTCACTTTTTTATTGATTCTTATCTCTTATTTTATCCATTCATTTTCTGCAGTTGTTGTGGCATGCATGTTAATTCCTGCTCTTTTGTCAAAAAATAATAATCATTTATATTTTAATATAAATCTGGTTTTTTTAGGTACTTTTATAATTTTTTGCGCTGAAATTGCAAGTGAATATCGAGGTTTTATGGCCTATTCAAAATTAAATATTTATCGATTCATTGCAATATCCCCAGTAGCTTTTTTTGTTTACATGGTTAATTGCAAATTTTTTGATAGAGATGAGAGTATTTTTGGTTTTGATGGCTTTATTAATAATTTATTAATTCTATATTTATCTTTAATGTTTGGAGTTTTTTTAACATATTTCTCCGGAGTATTAAATAACTCTGGGGAAGGGCTTCTTAGAATAATATACATATTTGATATTTTTTGGATTTTCGCTCTTGTTTTAACAAAAAGTAGATACAGGCTAACTATTGCATACATAGCGTCTATTAATGCAGTTTTTTTTGTTTATTCAGTATTTTTAAGATAATAATTTATAGATGAATAAAATTACACTATTTAACACCGGGAAGGTATTTGAAATTCGAAGTGGTCAATCAGTTTTGGATGCTGCACTTGATGCGGGCATACTTTTAGAGTACGCATGTAAAACTGGCAGATGTGGGTCGTGTAAATCTAGACTGATTAGTGGGAAAACCAAGCTTCTTTATGAGGAGACTTCCCTAACTAGCGCGGAATTGGATGAGGGGTGGTTTCTTAGTTGCTCAAGAACTTCATTTGATGCCGATCTCGAGATTATTGCCGAGGATTTATCAGGGTACCCAATTCAGAAACCTCAAATATTTCCTTGCAAAATTGATGATTTAACCTATCTAAGCAATGATGTACTGCGCGTCTCTCTTCGATTGCCCACGGGCAAAAAATTGAGCTATAGGGCTGGACAGCATATTGACATTACAGCTGCTGGTGGTTTGACTAGGAGCTATTCATTAGCGCGGGGGATCTCTTCGGGTGGCGCTCTTGAGTTGCATGTTCGTAAGGTTGGTGGCGGGTTAATGAGTAATTACTGGTTTAGTGAGGCAAAGAGTGGAGACTTATTAAGGATTAATGGGCCTAAGGGAACCTTCTTTTTGCGGGATGTAGGAGGTCTTGATCTCGTATTTTTAGCCACTGGCACTGGAATAGCCCCGATAAGAGCAATTCTTGAAGATTTGAATAGGGTGGGCGAGCTCGAGAAGCCTGCTTCGGTGAGTGTTTATTGGGGTGGTCGAAGATTGCAGGATTTATATCTCGATAAATCCGAGTTCAAAGAAGGCGTTAATTATTGCCCAACATTATCAAGAGGGGATGCTAGTTGGGATGGCCCTAGAG
This sequence comes from Polynucleobacter sinensis, assembly GCF_001595985.1. GTDB lineage: Bacteria > Pseudomonadota > Gammaproteobacteria > Burkholderiales > Burkholderiaceae > Polynucleobacter > Polynucleobacter sinensis. The sequence continues at coordinate 203,165 of NZ_LOJJ01000002.1, read as the reverse complement.
AGTATGTCCAAAATTTGGCTTTAATGCATGGAGGCCCACTTTCTAATGTTAGGGTTTATGCTTGCGGATCTTCTACAATGATTGAAGATGCGCGATTAAGGTTTGTTAATGCGGGCCTAAAGCCGGAGCACTTTATCTTTGATGCGTTTGTCCCCTCTTTCTAAGAGATAAATTATGAAAGCTGTCATTCTTGCGGGTGGTTTAGGTACCCGCTTAAGCGAGGAAACTGCCACGCGACCAAAACCTATGGTTGAGATTGGTGGCAAGCCAATGCTCTGGCACATACTTAAGATTTATTCCCACCATGGAATTAATGATTTCATTATTTGCTGTGGATATAAAGGCTATTTAATAAAAGAGTATTTTGCGAATTATTTTTTGCATATGTCTGATGTCACTATAGACATGAATAAGAATGAAATGCAGGTTCATCAGAAACGTGCAGAACCCTGGAGAATCACTTTGGTGGATACCGGCGATGAAACAATGACAGGTGGGCGGTTGGGTCGTGTTCAGAAGTATTTGGGTGAGGAGTCTTTTTGTTTTACCTATGGTGATGGCGTTGGCGATGTCGACATAGCTGCCAGTATTGCCTTTCATAAGCAACATGGAAAGTTAGCAACTTTGACTGCAACGTATCCGCCGGGAAGATTTGGCGCTCTTGAGATAGCAAATAATCAGGTGATTGAATTTAAGGAGAAGCCTCAGGGTGACGGCGGCATGATCAATGGAGGCTTTTTTATTCTTGAGCCCCGTGTGGTTGATTTAATAACAGATGACAAATGCATATGGGAGCAAGAGCCTTTAATGACGCTGGCCTCTAGGGGTGAGTTGATGGCATTCGAGCACCATGGTTTCTGGCAGCCGATGGATACCTTGAGGGATAAGCAGCATCTAGAAAATCTTTGGGCTAGTGGCACAGCTCCCTGGAAATTGTGGGATTGAGATGTCTAATTTAAAGGCATTTTGGCAGGGTAAACGAGTTTTAATTACCGGACATACCGGCTTTAAGGGCGGCTGGTTAAGCTTATGGCTGGGGAATTTGGGGGCTAAGGTCTCAGGCTTTGCTCTGGCGCCAGAAACAACCCCAAATTTTTTTACGATTAATGACATGCACTCTAGGATTGATAGCCATATCGGAGATGTTAGAAATTTTCACGATTTTCAGTCAACTATTGAGAAGGTAAGGCCAGAAATAATTTTTCATTTAGCAGCCCAGCCACTAGTGAGATTGTCGTATGCCCATCCAGTAGAGACGTATGCAACAAATGTGATGGGGGTTGTGCATTTACTAGAAGCGGCTCGTAATATTGGATGTGTAAAGGCAATTGTTAATGTCACCACTGATAAATGCTATGAAAATAAGGAATGGCTTTGGGGATATCGCGAAAATGAACCAATGGGTGGGTATGACCCCTACAGTAGTAGTAAAGGTTGTTCAGAGCTCGTTACACAGGCGTATCGCCAATCATTTTTAGCCAATGAAGGGATTAGGGTTGCCTCAGCAAGAGCGGGCAATGTTATTGGGGGTGGTGACTGGTCATTAGATCGGTTGGTGCCCGATCTTTTGAGGGCGCTTGAAAAAAATCAAGCTGCCTTGATACGCAATCCTCATGCGATTCGACCATGGCAACATGTTTTGGAGCCTTTATTTGGTTATTTATCCTTGGCTCAAAAATTATCTTGCGATGGTGGCGATGCTTATGCGCAAGCATGGAATTTTGGACCAAATGATTCTGATGCTCGCCCTGTAAGTTGGATTGCAGAGCAGTTAGTGAAGTCATGGGGTAATAATGCCAGTTGGATTTTAGATGGCAAAGATCATCCGCATGAGGCGAATTACTTGAAGCTAGACATATCTAAGGCAAAAGCTGGGCTGGGCTGGTCTCCTACATGGGACTTGTCTATTGCATTAGAAAAAATTATCGAGTGGCATTTGGCATTCCAGGCTAATAAGGATATGCATGAATTTTCTCTCGATCAGATTGAACAATATCAACAAGCAGTGTTGTTAAAAAAGAAGGTTCTTTAAGAAAATGAGTACAGCTAAAACTCCTGAAGAGTTAAGAAGTGAGATTGCTAAATTAGTGGGTCAATTTGCGGAAATTGCTTTTGCTGCAAAACCATTTGTTCCGGGTGAGACCTTGGTTCCGGTAACCGGAAAAGTGCTGGGCGCTCAAGAGGTGCAGAACATGGTAGATGCAAGCTTGGATGCTTGGTTAACCACTGGCCGGTTTAATACTTTATTTGAGGAGCGACTCGCCAAGTATCTAGGAGTAAAGCACACTCTTACTGTGAACTCAGGCTCCTCTGCAAATTTAGTCGCATTTTCTACCTTAACCTCCGCTAAGCTTGGGGCTAGAGCCATACAAAAGGGGGATGAAGTCATAGGGGTAGCGGCTGGATTTCCTACTACCGTAAACCCCATCCTTCAATTTGGTGCTATTCCTGTATTTGTGGATGTGGATTTAGATACGCACAATATTGACGCATCAAAAATTGAAGCGGCAATTGGACCCAAAACTAAAGCAATCATGCTGGCACACAGTTTGGGCAATCCCTTTAATTTAGATGTTGTCACTGCTTTGTGTAAAAAACATAATTTGTGGCTCATTGAGGATTGCTGTGATGCGTTAGGGGCAACTTATAACGGTAAATTAGTCGGTACTTTTGGAGATTTGGCCACCTTGAGTTTTTATCCAGCGCATCACATCACGATGGGCGAGGGGGGTGCGGTCTTAACAAATAATACTGAGTTAAAGCAGATAGCCGAATCTTTCCGAGATTGGGGCCGTGATTGCTACTGTCCGCCTGGAAAAGACAATACCTGTAACAAACGTTTCTGCTGGAAATTAGGCAATCTGCCTGAAGGCTATGATCATAAATATACCTACAGTCATCTGGGGTATAACCTAAAGATTACTGATATGCAGGCCGCTTGCGCCCTTGCTCAAATGGATCGTCTCGACGATTTTATAGCTACTCGGAAATTGAATTTCAAGTATCTCAAAGAGCGTTTATCTAGCTGCCAAGATTTTTTACATTTACCGCAAGCCACTGCGGGGGCGGATCCATCATGGTTTGGATTTCCATTAGTCCTTAAAGAGTCTTCTGGTGTGAGGCGGGTTGACCTTTTGCAATATTTGGATGACAACAAAATAGGTACAAGATTGTTGTTTGCAGGTAATTTAGTTCGTCAGCCATACATGCTTGGTAGAGAGTTTCGCATCAGTGGAGATTTAACCAATACTGATATTGTGATGAATCAAACTTTCTGGATAGGCGTCTATCCAGGCTTAAGCAAAGAACATCTTGATTACATGGCGGAAAAGCTCGAAGAGTTTTTCGGGGTGGGCTTCTAGGCATCATGAGATTGCTTGAAGAGTTGCTGCCTGGTGTGTGGGTTATAGAATTAAACAGACTTGCTGATGAGCGTGGTTTCTTTCAAAAGACTTATCTCAAGGAAGGGTTTTTGGATATGGGAATTTCTTTTGAGTGCATGGAGGAATATTATTCGATATCAAAAAAAGATGTAGTGAGAGGGATGCATTTTCAAACACCTCCTTTTGATCATGCTAAGTTAGTCTACTGTCCAGTGGGGAGTGTGCTCGATGTGTTGCTAGATATCCGCAGCGGAGCCGGATATGGAAAAACAGCAAGTATCGAATTAAGAGCCACACAACCTCTGGCAGTGTATATGCCGCCTGGTATAGCGCATGGATTTAAGGCGCTTGAAGACCAGACAATGATGGTGTACAAAACTAGTACTGCTTATGAACCCAAGAATGATGCAGGGATTGCTTGGGATAGTTTTGGGTTTGAGTGGGACGTAAGTGAGCCTATCACCTCTGAAAGAGATCAAAGCCATCCAAGATTTGGTGTATTTAAGACCCCATTTTAATTATGAAAATTTTCTTAACTGGAGGCACGGGATTTGTTGGAAGCCATTTTCTTGCCCAGGCGCTAGCAGATGGTCATGAGGTAATTGCGCTAAGACGCCCAGGTAGTTTGACAAGAATTCCATTGATGGTCCAGCCGCGTTGGATTGAGGGATCTCTAGATGAGAATTATGAGGGGCTATTCGAAGAGGTTGATGTATTTGTTCATATGGCATCTCATACCCCAAATCCCCCTTATGACTCTTTGGAACAATGTACGTACTGGAATGTTTACGCATCCCTGAAATTAACTACTCAGGCAATTAAGCAGGGTGTAAAAAAATATGTGATCGCTGGATCTTGTTTTGAATATGGAAAGTCGGCTGAAAGATTTGATTACTTAGATATAGATACTCCCTTGGAGCCTACATTGTCGTATCCAACCTCAAAAGCTGCGGCATCAGTAGCATTGATGGGTTTAGCACGCGAAAAGGCTCTCCAATTAAAGTTGCTGAGAATATTTCAAGTGTATGGTGAAGGCGAGCCAGCCAATCGTCTTTGGCCATCCCTGAGGGCTGCAGCTGACAGTGGCGCTGATTTTCCAATGAGCAAAGGCGAGCAACTCCGTGATTTTATTCGGGTTGAAGAGGTTGCAAAAGCATTTATTCAGGCCCTAGATTTTTCAAATTGCACCTTCGGCAGTCCTTCAATACAGCATGTTGCAACTGGATGCCCTCAATCGGTATTAGAGTTTAGTCAGTATTGGTGGAATCGTTGGCAGGCAAGAGGCCGCCTAATTGTTGGCGCAGTGCCTTATCGACATAACGAAATGATGAGAGTTATTACGAGCAAACAAACAATAATAAGTTAATTGATGAATTGAGTGAATGTGAAAAATATAAAAAACCATCTTAAGGATATCCTCAAAGAGGAGGGGCTAAATCTTACCGAAAATCCTCGTGGAACCGATAAGGGAGATAAAAAATCTTACGTTGATAAATTTTACGAAAAAAAGTTTTTTCCATTTCGTGAAAAGCAATTGCGACTAATGGAAATTGGATTTAGACACGGAGCTTCTTTAGCTCTTTGGTCATCTTATTTCGTAGATGGAAAAATTTTTGGATTGGATAACTTATCAGATGCTTGTATTCAAGAAAATCTAACCATTAATCAAAATTGGTTAAATAGGCAGAATGTAGAAACAATTATAGGGGATGCTTATAGCGAAAATTTTTCTAAACAAGTTCAAGGACCCTTTGACATCATTATTGATGATGGACCGCATTCGATATGGTCTCAAAAGAAGGCCGTAGAACTCTATTTGAAAAAAATGAATGATGGCGGATTATTTATTATTGAAGATATTTTATTAGGGGGCGTAGCTATTTTCCCTTTGCTAGCATCTGTTCCGAGTGGATACATCGCCAAGTTTTATGATTTTAGATTACATAAACTATCTGGAGATAACTGTCTCTTCGTGATTCAAAAAGAGTCTAGGATTCTTATGGTGATATTAAATCGTTTGCTTGTTTCATTGACTGGTGTAATGTATTTATTAACTGAAGGCTCTTTGCGTTTATTGCGTAAGGTATTTAAAGTGGCTGGAGTCTTTTAGTAGCCATGCCTCAAAAGATGTCCAATATCACTTTAGTTGCTGTAGCCACCAAAGAGATTGAAGAAACTGCAAAAGCTCTTGAATATAGCCAACGAGGGCTAGAGTTTGAAGAAGTCTTATTTTTTGCAAGTCATGATCCTTGCCTTGAAGGGGAGAGGAATTACAGTTTCCATAAAATCCCCGCTTTTAAAGATGTCGGTGAATGGGGTAAGTTTATTGTTTTTGAACTGCATAAGTTTATAAGAACAGATTACATTATTTTGATTCATGCTGATGGATTTATTGTGCATCCTGAGGAATGGGCTCAGGAATTTTTAGAGTACGATTACATCGGTGCGCCATGGCCGCTTCCCAAGGACGCATTCTCATATAGAGATGGATTAGGGAATATTATTCGGGTAGGTAACAGCGTGTCTTTGAGAAGCAAGAGGATATTAGAGCTTCCAGAAAAATTTGGGCTTGAATGGAGTAATGCAGATCATGGATATTTTCATGAGGATGGATTTTTATGCGTTCAGCACAGGGACGTGTTAATGAAGAACGGCATTAAATTTTCACCGCTCTCAGTGGCCTGTCGGTTTTCTAGGGAGCGAACTATTCCAGAAAATAAGGATATTAAGCCTTTTGCCTTTCATAAGTGGCAGGGTAAAAATAAAAATTATCCGAGATTCACCAGAAGGGCGACATTGTGGGACGTTCTTAAGAGGCTAATCAATAAATACAAGAGAAGTGTCTAGATGACTAAGATTATCGATGCATTCCTTTTTTTTCAGGAATTAGATTTACTTGAGATTAGGCTAGAGCAACTTGATCCTTTTGTGGATTTATTCGTAATTTCAGAGGCCGGTCAGACTTTTAGTGGGAAGCCAAAAGAGTTCAATTTTGAGAAAAATAAAGAACGTTTTGAAAAGTATCTTCATAAAATACATTATCAAAAAATAGAAGATTGTCATGAAAATTACCAATCGGTAATTAAATATCTAGAAAACTCTCAAGATCCAAGTCATCATAAGGTTCGTCGAATTTTAGAGTTCCACCAGCACTACCCAAAATCTGAAATTCATTGGGTGTTGGACACTTATCATCGAGAGTCATTGCACGTTGCCCTAGACAAAATGGCGAATCACGGTGATATTGTACTTATATCCGATTTAGATGAAATTCCTTCAGAGTTTATTTTTAATGAAGATAATTTGCGAAAGATGATGGCTCGACCGCAGGTGTTTCAACAGTATGAGTTCAGATATTTTCTAAATTACTATAAGGATGGTGAGTGGCTCGGAACTATAGGTGCCAAATATCAAGACATAACAAATTATTCGTTAAATAGTTTAAGGATAGATTCTAAAAAAGAGCGAAACATTATTAATCCAAGCCCGATCAAAAATGCGGGATATCATTTCACCACCTGTGGTGGAGTTGAGGAAATAAAACGAAAGATTGCAGGCTGGGGTCACCAAGAATTTAATAACTCCGCTGTGTTAAAAAATTTAGAGGAGAATATTAGCAAGGGTAAGGATATTTTTTATCGAGAGTCTGGCACTAATCTGAAGTCAATTTCGATTTTAGATTCTAAATTCTTTAGCCCAAGATTTTCTAAGATCTTAGCTAAATATCCTCATTTGATCTCTCAGCGAGCCATAGATCATCAAGATTCAAAAAACTTTTCTGATTATTTGGCGTTATTAGCTTTGAATCTTAAAAAAGTTAGAACAAAGCTGATGAGGTTGTTATAAAGATGACTGCTGTTGAAAATGATATTTTCTGGGTAATTAGTAATTACCGACAAGATCCGAGTGCTGTAATTGAAGCCTTGTGCGGAGAGTATCAGATTTCTAATCAGAGTAAATCTGATTGCATCCCTCCAGAATTTATTAATGATGGAAGACTTGTGGATACTTTACATAGCGGCCACAATCTTAGCGACTACTTGCAATACATTATAGAAAACTATGATCGCCTTCCTTGTCGTATTGGTTTTGTAAAGGGGAACCTATTTCCTCGCCATATTTCGAAAGAAATTTTCTTGGAGCGTAAGAAGTGTTCTGGATTTGTCTCGCTTTATGGCGATGAAAAAAATTTTTCTCCGCAATATAAATTTCACGTACCACTTTTTTATATTGGGCAACAAGTCGCCCCAGGATCTTATCTAGAGATAGCGAATAACTGGTATGCTAAGCAGCGAAATCCTGGCCATTACTATCCTAAGTTAAATGACTTATTTCAGGCAATTTTTAAACGGTCGGCGCCTAAATATGTCATATTTACTCCGGGTGCCTGCATGATTGTTCCTAGGGAAAATATTACTCGATGGCCATTGAAGCTCTATCGACACTTGTATGAAGTGGTAACTTATGAGTTCTTTCCGGTCGAAGCTTTTCATCTTGAGCGAATTATGTTGTACCTATTCCAGCACTCTAAGATATGAAGTTTACTGGACGTCTTGGAAGAAATATTTTTGGGCTAGGGGCCCTACAGGGCATGAATCTAGTCGTTACCTTTCTTACTTTGCCATATTTGACTAGAGTATTAGGTGTTCAGGCGTGGGGTAATATTGTTTTTGTATTGTTGATCGTAAATTATGGCATCTGGGTGGTGAACTGGGGTTTTTATTTGGGCGCTACTCAGAGAATTGCAGCGTCAAGAGATCATAAGGAGCGTGTATCTAAAATTGCATGTGAAGTTTGGGTTGCACAATTTCTTTTGGCTATCATTTCGATCACAATTTATTGGATATTTATTAAATTATTTGCTGAGCAAAAACTTCAGTCAGTATATTTTGCGGGTTATGCTATGCTGATTGGGAATTTATTAACTCCCTTGTGGTTTCTACACGGCTTAGAAAAGGTATGGGAGGCTTCCTTCACCCTGTTAATGGCAAAGATTGTGGTCTTGCCTTTTATTTTTATATATATTAATAGCGAAAATGATGCCTTTTTATATTTACTGTTCAATGGGGTTGGATCTATCGTTATAGGAATTGCTTGCCTATACTGGATGTACAGGGGTAATTTTGTTTATTGGCGTAGTCCAAAAATTAGAAATATATTAAAAGTGATTGTTGAGGACTCTTCCTTTTTCTTTACATCCATGACCTCTAATTTAACTGCTTCAATTATTCCTACTGCGCTTGGTATATGGGCCAGCCCGTCGGATTTGGGTCTATTTAACATCGCTGATCGTATTAAGGCTGCTGCAATCACTATTTTTCATCCAGTTGTTCATGCGTTATATCCAAGAATGGCTTATCTGTTTTCGGCAAACAAGATGGCGGCGATAAAGTTATTAAGAATAAGTGGAATTGCGATATTTGGATCATCTTTACTAGTCTCTTTTATATTATTTCTACTTGCCCCTAAACTGATTTTATGGATAGGGGGAGAAAATTTTTCGGGAGCCATTCCTTTGTTGAGGATCCTTGCATTAGTTCCACTAGCTAGTACTATTTCCGCGTTTATTGTTCATCAAGTACTGATCCCCTTACAGCAAAGGAAATTTTATTTAATTTCATCGCTTATTATTTTGATGACTACATTGCTATTAATATACCCAAGCATTACATATTTTGGTTTACGTGGTGCGACGACAACAATGCTCTTGGCCGAGTTAATGGGTTGTTTTTGCCTAATTTTTTTCACGTGGCTCCTTCGCGGGGCGCTTGGAAAGCCTAATATATATGTCTAGTCATATCTTATCTACTGAATTTCTTGATGGTCAAGGCCTGGGAAATCAGCTCTGGGCTTATGCTGCGACTAGAAGCCTGAGTGAGCGCTTAGGTTTTGGTTTCAAATTGAGAGGTTTTGAGCGTTTTAAGGGTTCTGCATTTTTATCAATATCAGAGCACGTTAATATTTCTATCGAGCGGGATAATTGCACTAGTAAATTAATCCTTCCCACCTATCATGAGCGTCAGTACTATGATCCAGAATTGAAATTGCTCTCGACATATTTTGACGAAGAGGTGTTGAATTTACGTAGTAGTCATGATCTCAAAGGTTACTTTCAAAGTGAGCAATATTTTTTTGGAGATATTGAAAAGCTTAAGCATTACTTCATAATTGACGCGAAGATTTTAGAAAAGAACTCTATTCCAAGTGACATTTGCGTGCTTAATTTGAGGGGTGGAGAATATAAACGCTTTAAAGATTTAATTCTTCCGCAGTCATATTGGCAGAATGCGCAGAAAAATATGATGGAATTGTATGGCATCAGTAAATTTTTAGTTGTTACGGATGATTACCGGTATGCAAAAAAAATATTTCCTCAATATGAGATTGTTAGCGGTAATGTTGGGGACTGTTACGCGGTATTAAACAGTGCTAAATATGTGGTCGCATCTAACTCCAGCTTTTCCTATTTTCCCATTAAGACTAACCTAAACTCTCCTATAGTAATTGCCCCTCAATACTGGTCACGCTTCAATAACTCTTACAAAAGATGGGCTGCACCAGCTAATTTTTATGCTGATTGGTTATGGCAGGGGGCTGATGGTGAAATACAGGGTATAGAGGGGTGCATCGGATGTGTTCAAGACACCATTCAGTTTTATCGAAGTGAATATTTCGTTTCTTGCCCCCCTTCACAACTAAATCAGGGTTTTAGTTGGAAGATTCTTATTCCGACCATGCTTCGCCCTCATATTAAAAAATTTCTCTCTTATTTTTTCCCCACTAAGATTGGATGATTGAGAAATTCTTTCATCACTAATGCATTTTGATAAGCAATAAATGAATAATTTAACAGTACTAACTTCGCCTATAAAGTTAAGCATACTGCTTCCTTCTTATAACTATAAAGATGGTCTTATGAGGATTCTTCGTCATTTAGAGCCATGTATTCAGGATGATATTGAGATATTGATTGGGGATAACTCTACCAATACTGAAATTAGCGAAGCTATTGCGCCTTGGTTGGAAAAGTATCCAAATAAGATTCGTTATTCTTGGAATAATCCAATTAAAACCCCAATTGAAAATTGGAATTATTTAGTTGATGAATCTACCGGAGAGTATGTTTGGATGATTCATCATGATGAGTATCCAGAAAGTCATCACATTGTGAAGGAATTGCTCAAGTCATTGAAGGTAAATCCATCAGTAGATATTTTTTTGCTCCATTGTCATCTTACCTTTGCTGGTGGTTTTTTTTCTAGATCACACTTTAATGTCAAAATCAGAGACTGGTTAATTAAGAGAAACCCATTCTATTTATTGCGTAGGAATGTTATTGGCCCTACTGGGATCTTGGTTGCTAGACGTAGTTTATATCCGCGCTTTGATTTGAAGCTTATTTGGTTGGTAGATGTTGATATGTATGTGAGGCTTTTTTCCAAAACATCAAAATGGATATCATGCCCTCACATAGCAATTTATTCTGAGCAAGAAAGAACAACCAGCCTGACAAGGGGATTAGGGGGTTCAATCAAAAATATTCGTGTAGAGGAGCTAGGATACTTGCAGAAAAAAATGCATTCTCATGATATTTGGATTGGTCCATATCGAGGCGAGGGGCTGACCAGGAAGCTATTACGTTCAATTGAAACAATGATTTGGTATACCTACAGATTTCTTACTAAAACAATCGCTTCGGCTTCATATAGGTTAAGCCTCAAGAAGTAATATTTCTTTTTTAAGACTAAACTACGGGTGTTTTTTAGTGGGAGATTTTCCGGTCAAACACTCAACAGTTCTTATGATACCTTCGTCAATATTAATTTTCGGAGACCAATCAAGTGCTTTCTTGATTTGATCATTAGAGAGAATACATTCTTGAATATCAAAAGATCTAGCTTCTTTGTATTGAATCTCCGGGTTCGCGCCGGTAATTGAGAGAACTTTTTGAATGATCATATTTACTGAGAGACCTACACCTGAGCTGACGTTGGCGACCATAAATTTCTCGGTGTTATTCAATGCACTTACTAATGCATTACCTACATCATCTATGTGAATGTAATCTCTAACAATACTGCCATCTCCCCATATGGTTACTGGAATTTCATGTGTGATATTGAAGCACAGTGTATTAATAAGCCCCTGCATTTTTTTGATATTGTGGTGTGGGCCATAAGGATTTGATATACGAAGTACAACAGCATTAATGTGCGAATTCAATGCAAATAGATGTAGATATTTCTCAATGGATAGCTTGGTAATTCCATATGAACAAATTGGATTGGTGGGATGCTTTTCGTCTAGCGGTAAATATTCAGGTTTTCCATATACTGTGCCGCCGGATGATGCAAAAATAATTTTCTTATTTTTAGCATTAGTCATGAGGTTTAAGAGTCTGATAGTTCCCAGTAAATTATCCTCAATATCTTCTGAACTTTTTGTATGGGGAAGGTTTGGAAGCGTATTGCATATGAGGTGATAGACAACGTCAATTTCTTTAAGTGCTAGCTCTAAGTTTTCACCAGTGCTAAAGTTGCCTTGAATGTGTTTAACAGTTGTCGACTCAGAAGAGTTTTGGCTTGAGGAATATGTTCTTACAAAATGCCCTTGTTGCTCTAACTTTGCAACTAAATTTTTACCAATAAATCCTGTTCCACCCAGTACTAGACATCTCATATTATTGTTTACTTTCTGAGATGGCTGTAATAGAGGTGGCGCTTAAAATTGGCAGGCATTAGGGAGATAACTGCTCGTACTGAGGCCCAAGTCATTGCACCAGCCCAAGAGCGGAATTGATATTGGGCCATCAAGCTGTGTAATTTGAATTCATCTTTGGCGATTTTAATTCCTCCGCGTCTGCGGAACATATCGTCACCTGTAGTGGCATATACCAGTGGCTCAGGAATATTGAGCGCTTTAGCTCCTTGGCCAAGAGCCTTTATCCAGAGCCCATAATCTTGGTACGCGATATTTGGATATCCGCCAATCTTACGCATAAAGTGACTGTCGTAAATAACGGACATATGGTTGAATGGATTTCGAAAAGGGAGAAATTTTTTTATGGTCTCCAAAGTTTCGGGAACCGTTCTTTGGGAAAGGATTTGCCCTTGATGATTCACCTCAGTAATAAAGGAGCCAATTAGCTTGACATCCATATTTTTTTGTAAGAAAGAAAGTTGTTTTTCAAATCGATCTAAGTAGTTGATGTCGTCTTGATCGCATCTTGCTACCCATCGTGTTTTAACGATAGCTAGTCCCTCATTAAGGGCTGTTGCTAATCCTTTATTGTGCGTAAGTGGTAATACTCTAAAGTAAGAATATTTATCTTGAAATAGTGAAAGAATCGATTGAGAGTCACTTTGGATGGGGCCATCAATGACAACCAAAACTTCATCTGGTTGGACGGTATTTTGAAAGATGCTATCAAGAGCGCGATGAAGTAACTGATTATCGCAATTCCAATAAATAGACATTAAGGCCGTTAATCCCCCAGGAAATCCCGATGAAAAAACCTGAGGACTATCGATCATATTTTCTTGTGCTGCGATGCTATTCCCCATTTTTTTCGCTTATAAGAAATCGTATCAGGTTAATCAATCTTATTTGAGCCATTTGGGTATATTGAAGCGCACTAAAGCCCGATAAATTGCAATGTAACTTATACAAAATAGAAACGAAAATCCGATTAGCATTGGAGTGTTATTCCAAAATAGAATTGCGGGAGCAGTTGCTAGGCAAGAGAGCCCCCATAAGTATGGTGATGTACGTGCATTCGATAAAAAACCTTTACTAGGATCTTCGGCCCGGAGCCATCTAGCAATTCGGCCATAAACTAACATATGTAAATGCACTCCATCTGGTACTCCAGGACTGATTTTTTTAATTACCTTTTTTCTCCATATGGAAAAAATAGTTTCAAATATTGGGTAGATATTGATTAAGCAAGCAAACCATGGTGAGACTTCAGGGTTGCGTGATACCAGCATGATGGAGAGTATGCCAACCCAGAAGCCTATGAAATAAGCGCCGCCATCACCAAGAAAAATTAACCCTTGTGGATAGTTCCAAATAAAAAATCCAACAATCGAACCAATCATGACCAAAGAAAAAATAATGGTTACAGAGTCATTGACTCTAAAGGCAACATAGCCAATTGCACATAAAGTAATTATGGCAATCATGCTGGCTAACCCATTAAATCCATCAATAATGTTATAGGAATTAGCGAGGCCGGCAACAGTGATGCAAGTAAATAGAATTGAAAAAGCTGGAACTGTAAAAATTGGATCAATCCAGGAAATTCCAATTCTTGGTATTCCGATATTTAGAAAATAGCATGCTAGTGCCGCAGACATAAAGGTCGCAACCAGCCTTGTCATGGCGCCTACTTTTTTTGTGAGATCTTCTGCTAAACCTGTCATCAACGCGGGTAAGGCGCATAAAATTAAAGTGCCTAAATGTACCCCTGAATTAGGATCTTGCCACAAGCGAAACAAGAAGGCGACCGTAAGGCCTGCTGCGATAGAGATACCGCCAATCCGTGGAGTTGGCGAAGTATGAAATTTTTGTACGCCCTCTAGATCTGAGTCACTCGAAAACTTTTCATGTAAAAATTTATATCTTATGAGTAATAAGGTGATAAATGCTGAAGTGAATAAGGCTAAAAAGGTGGGAATCATGATTAAACCAAGCGCTCTATATTCCGCTTATTAAATTTCGAAAATGTCACTAAAGGCTGAATAATGATTAAAGATATTTTTAAATAAGGAGTAATTCATTTCGTGATGTCATTATTTAAAAGAATGGGTTCCTGGGTCTTGGGTAGAACCTATTTTATCCCTATGGCCCGGGGTATAGGGATGTCTCTAGATTATTATTGAAGTGACATGGGTTAGCCGATCAGCATATGGTTTGGGCCATTTGTACGTGATTTTGCAATCTCAGGCTCTAGTTGGCGGACTATGATTCGTAAATGCCCAGCTTTTTTGGGCTAAGAGTCGTCCAAAAATCCATAATTCGTCAATTTTGGTAATGTATTCATTGACTCCTGTTGGTTTTGACACTTTCTCTATCTAGTAGCGCCAAAATGTTCGGTGGCGGCAGTGATGATAGCCTTCTGGGTAGTATGTTCCAAAGGCTGCCTCGACCCAGTCTCCGATAAGTTTTGGCATTGTAGCTCTAGCTGTGGAAGTGCCAGCACTGTGGACCATGAGTCCTCGATAAAGCAGACGGTAATTACTGCTGGCGCCGATCAAAACCCAGAAGATCCCAGTGAATTCCAAAAATACGTTGAGAGTGTAGCTGGTGTTCTAGTGCCATATTTTGGCTCTAAATTCTTTGCTTTAACCCCAGCGACTTTTGCCCCGATGTAAAATATTCCAGTGCCTTCTGACTATGAGTATGGCCCAGGCGATGAAGTATTGATTCGGGCATGGGGTGTGTGAATATCGACTATCGTGCATTTGTTCATCACAATGGCATCATTACGATTCCGACAATTGGTACCGTTCCGCTCATCGGCGTTAAGGCCAGTCAGGCTGAAGGTGTGGTGCGCATTGCAATTGGCAAGGTTTTACTAACTTCCAAGTCAGTGTTTCTCCAGGCCAGATCCGCGCCATTCGCATCTATGTGGTTGGTCAGGCGCAAAAGCCTGGAACCCATACGTCAGCTCACTTTTATGATTAGCAAACGCCTTTTTGTTTCCAGTGATTGAGATCCTCACGCGTCTTTATGCCATCCGTAGCTTGAGTATGCAGCGAGGATTGTGACAACATTTAACCCGATATGAGTAATTTATTAAATAACCTGAAAGGGAATATCGAAACACAAGAAATAGGCCTGCGCCCTGGGGAAAACTCTATGAAGAACTCTTAATTGCGGGAGACCCAGCCCCAACGGAGCGCCCCAGAATCTTTAAGTCCCATGAAGATTTTCTTGATTGGGGGGTGTTTGGCCCCAAAATTAACCAAATTGAGGTAGCTTTGGCTAAAGGGGATGAAGAATTCGTTCTAGAGATGCTCAAGGGGCTAGTGTCTGGCTACACCCCTACGTCCATTTCCTAGGAAGGAATTCCATAAAAAGAAATACAGAATTATTGCGATAATGATGTATTTCAGAATGATTTTTCACTAGATGCTAAAGGTTGACCAGATGATCTCATTGGGCGCCCTTGGGTTTTTATCTAGTTTTAGCTAAATTGAATACTCTTTAAAGTAATTATAGAAATTATAACGGTGTACGCCCTAGGGCGTATAATGTAAAACATGTATGTGCCATTCTTATACTCTTCAAGTATCTCTCTAGCTTTGGGGGCGGTTACCATCATGACGTTGCGTTGGCACGGCAAGGTTAGCAAGGACATGGGGCAAAGTGTCCAAGCTGTTCACGAAAGTCCGGTGCCTAGAATAGGTGGCCTCGCTATTTTTCTGACCCTGTGCTTCTCATTTCAGTTCGTCCATTTTTTTTGGAATCGACTATTTCCTATATTTGATATCCAGCTCTCGGAAGTGTTATCTTTTTTAGCGGCAATGCTCATTGCAGTGAGCCCCATCTTTTTGATTGGCTTTATTGAAGATTTAACAAAAAAAGTTTCCGCCAGAACTCGTCTTTGGGTATCGGTGGCGTCAGGCTTGCTGGGCTGCTGGCTGCTTCAGACGAAAATTACGACTCTTGGATTCAATTATTTGGATGAAATGTTGGCTATACCTTTGTTCGCTATCGCTTTCACTGGATTCGCTACTGCAGGTGTTGCTAATGCGTTTAACATTGTTGATGGATTTAATGGTTTAGCTTCTTTCTTAGCTCTTCAGGCGTTGCTAGGTATTGGTTTGTTGTCCTACTGGTATGGTGACTCATTATTACTTTTAATGAGCTTGCTAGTAGGTGGAGCTGTGTTTGGGTTCTTGGTATTGAATTGGCCTTTTGGGAGAATTTTCTTAGGCGATGGCGGTGCATACCTCATTGGTTTTATGATTGCCTGGGTCTGTGTATTATTAAATGAGCGACATGAAGTGATTTCTCCTTATGCTTGCTTGCTACTGTGTGCCTACCCCGTCATTGAAGTTGCATACAGCTCTTGGCGCAGAATTCGCAGAAAGCAAACATCTAGTCGCGCGGATTCGCTTCATCTCCATCAGTTAATTTACAGGCAGCTCATATGCAAATGGCTAAAAGGCTCCTCAGCTAATACTAAAAATTCAGCGGCAGGATTGTTTTGTGCAATGTTGGCGTTGCCAACCACTATTAGCGCAATTTTGTTTCACAATAGTCAGACCTTGCTCATTTGTATTTTTATTATTTATTTTTGTCTGTACGCCTTTAGTTATTTATTTTTGGCTAACTTAGACGCAAGAAAAACTGCTCGCAGCAGTGTGGTGGCTTGATAATTCCCAATTAGGTATAAAAGATATAATGCCTATAGTTATCTGTAATGCCTAAAATTTAGGCTTTAATAGCCCTAATGTAACTGAGAATTACTTTTCATGGATTTATTCTTGTGTCTATTAAATTGACAAGCTTCAGAAGTCTAATTTTTGCAGCTACCCTAATGGTAACTACTGGGTTAGTTTTTGCTCAAATTGATCCAAGTGCTGCCTCTGGTGATGGATCAATGTTCGGTGGGGCTCTAGGTGGTGGTCGCCCCACTACCCAGACTCAAAACTTAGGCCCCGCGATATTGGGGGGTACTAGCGCATTAGATCGCGCAGCTATTCGCGAGACCATCGCCAATGGATCTTCTCAGCAAGCTGAAAAACCAACTGATATCAATGGCGAGCCTAGTGAATTTCAAAAATATGTCCAAGAAAAAGTAGGATCTATTGTGCCCAATTTTGGTGCCAACTTTTTTGAAAAGGCTCCCACAACCTTTGCGCCAGCGCTCAACATCCCTGTTCCTGCTGATTATGAGTTTGGGCCTGGTGATGAGGTAATTATCCGTGCATGGGGTGGCGCCAATATTGACTACCGGGCGGTTATTGATCGCAACGGGATTATTAGCATTCCGGCGGTGGGTACTATTCCATTGAGCGGTATCAAGGCGAGCCAAGCTGAAGGTGTGATTCGTAATGCAATCGGTAAGAGTTTTAGTAACGTGCAGGTGAGTGTTACCCCAGGGCAGATACGCGCTATTCGAGTGTATGTAGTAGGCCAAGCGCAAAAGCCGGGTGCCTATACCGTCAGCAGTCTTTCAACGCTGATTACGGCTATCTTTGCAACCGGTGGTCCGAGTACTACCGGCTCCATGCGTAATGTTGAGCTAAAGCGTGGCGGCAGAACAGTGACCAAGGTGGACCTGTATTCCTTTATCGCTAAGGGCGACAAAAAAGAGGATGTGCAATTACAAGAGGGTGACACGATCGTGTTTCCCCCAATCTTTGGGCAAGTGGCAATCATCGGCGCAGTAGAAACCCCCGCAATCTACGAACTTAAAAATGATTCAGAAACCATTGGCAGTCTCATTTCTTTGATTGGTGGCTTGCCCGTTACCTCTGATCCTCAGACGGCAACCCTGCAAAGGCTGGATCCAACCTCAAAGCCTGCTGCCATTCAGCAATCAGTTTCTCTTGATCAGTCAGGCCAGAAAATGGCCTGGATGCGAGGTGATATTTTGACCGTGATCGGCATCTCGACTGCAGTACCGATGGCCAAGCGCAATATCTTGGTGCGCATCGATGGCGAGGTCAATAAGCCTGGTATTTATCAAATGAAATACGGTCAAACCACCCAAGACTTAATTGAAAAAGCGGGTGGCCCAACGCCCCAGGCCTATATCTTTGCCACCAGCTTTTATCGCAACAGCACGCGGGTCCAGCAGGTCGATGCTTACAAGAGGTTACTGTTGCGCATGGAAGCGTCCGTCAAGTCGCAGGCGGCGACCCTGTCGCAAAATATGTCTGGCGGTGTTGGTACAGAGGCAGCTATCTTGGCGCAACGAAATCAGGCAGCCTTAGCTGCTGCCCAAGGGCAAATTGCACGCCTCAAACAACTCAAACCCGAGGGCCGTATCGCGCTTAATATTAATCCTAACGCCGATAGCGTGGAAGCTATCCCAGACCTGCCTCTAGAGCCTGGTGATCGCTTGAGTATCCCAGCTATGAGTGACTTTGTGCAGGTCTATGGCTCTGTCAATATTGAGTCCTCCTTACTCTATAAACCGAGTGCTACGGTTTCTGACTATCTCAAACTATCGGGTACCCAAAAAGAGGCCGATATGGATGCGATCTTTATGTTGCGTGCCGACGGCACGGTGTTGTCTGATGATGGCAGTTACTTCTCCAGCATCATGGGTCAAAAGGTGAACCCAGGTGACACCATCGTCGTCCCTGAAAAGCTTGATCGCGAGACCAAGTACAGCGCCTTTATGCGCGGACTAAAAGACTGGTCAATGATCTTGGGTCAACTCGGCTTGGCAGCAGCAGCCATCCACGTCTTAGCTAATTAACAAAGCAAGTAACTAAATAAGTAAGACCGGAAAACCCACCAATGTCAGCCACTGAAAACTCACAAGCTAATCTTGCAATCGATCAGGACGATGACGAAATATCTCTAATCGAGATTGCGACCACGCTAGGCGAAGAGAAGTTTTTTATCGCCAAATTCGCCGGCGCTATTACGCTGATCACTCTGTTGATTAGCCTGATCATGACCCCGATCTTTACAGCCAAGACCACCTTCCTGGTGCCAAGCAACAGCGGTGGTGGCCTGGCCGGAGCCATGGGGGCGTTGGGCGCCTTGACTGGTGGGGGTGGTGCAGTATCAGGGCTGCTCGGTGGTAAGACCCCGGAGGACCAGTACATCGAGCTACTCAAGTCCGACACGATTGCGAACGAACTTATCGATGAGTTTGATCTGCAAAAGCGCTACGAGAAAAAGTTTCGCTTTGAAACACAAAAAGCATTAGAAAAAAATACGAAGATCACCTCACTCAAAAAAGCGGGCATGATTGACCTCGAGTTTGATGACAAGGACCCCGAGTTTTCTGCCAGGGTTGCTAACGCCTACATTGCCAAGCTCAAAAAAATGATGGAGACTTTTGCTATCACCGAGTCACAACAGCGCAAAGAGTACTTTCGTGCTGAGCTTCTAAGAGCCAAAAAAGACCTAGATGGTGTGACTGAGTTTCGGGAGATGAAGATCCGCGAGTCCATGGTGGCAATGATCCAGGCCCAGTACGAGATGGCGGTTCTAGACTCTTCTAAAGAAAGTCTGATTCAGGTGGTCGATGTGGCGCAGATCCCCGAGTGGAAGAGCAAGCCCAAGCGCGCCCTGATGGTGCTCATCGCTGCGGTGGCCGGCCTCTTTCTGGCGACACTGATCGCATTGGTAAGAAGGGCCTACCGCAATGCTAAGGCCGATCCCGACGAGGCGGGGCAGTGGGCCCGCCTGGCCAAAGCCTGGACCATGCCCAAGCTGCGCTGGAATAAGAAGAAGTAGTGCAAATCTTGGACGCCGATGCTTGTAAAAGCGCGGCATCGGGAATTAGCGTTCCCGATTATCTAAAGTAGATTGATTTAGAAGGCTTCTTCATGAAGTCTGTTCAATCACTGAACAAAAGCGTAGAATGGGAAATCATTCTAAATTTTAAGATCGTTATGAAGAGCTGGTACCTCGTCTACACCAAGCCCAGGCAAGAAAAGTTAGCTCTGGAGAATTTGCAGAATTAGGCGGATGAGACATATTTGCCGCAAGTTAAAATCAAGATCGTCAAATGTCTTTGGGTAAAAAGGGTCGTGAAAATAAAATCCAACGAACCGGAACTTTTAACTTTACGTTAAGTTATCCCAAGCCGGGGAATGGTATAAATCACGAATAATTCTGTCAATAACTTATTTCTTTGCTTGCAGAAGGTCCAAATGTTGGACGGTTAAAAAGTAAACACCTAATCGTCAGGGGCGCGTCTTGTTAGCAATTCTTAAATCTTTATCAATAAAGTTGTTTTGCGCGCTAGATGCCATTTTGGACTGACCATATTTTGATCAAAACGAAATTCAAAGAATTCTGCACAATGTTGCTAATCTCTCCCTTCGATAAAAAATTTTCGCAGAGTAGAGTTGGAGAGAGGTATACCCGCATTTTTCGGACAGTTCTAAGCTCACTTGCAATTAGAGGTTTCGGCATAGTTGCGGCAGTAGTAACAACGCCGCTAACTTTGGGATATCTCGGGGCTGATCGTTTTGGTATTTGGATGACGATCAACTCCATTACGGCACTGCTTAGTTTTGCGGATTTTGGAGTGGGTGGTGGGTTATTAAATGCAATTTCAAAGGCCGATGGTCGAGGTGATAGAGTGGAAGCTCAAAGGGCGGTTTCAAATGCTTTTGTAGTGCTGGTAATAGTCGCACTAATTTTGGCAACTTGCTCCTTGCTGGCCTACGAATGGTTGTCATGGGGAACGATTTTTGACCTCAGTAATGAAGGCGAAGTTGATGAGGTTAGAAACGCCGTCGCAATTTTATTGGCCTGCACCGTCGTCAGTCTGCCACTCAGCACTGTTCATAGAGTGCAGCATGGATTTCAAGAGGGTTTGCAAAACAATCTTTGGCAAGCAGTCATTAATATCGGTTCTACGGTAGGGATAATATGTGCGGCCTTTTCACAAGCAAGCTTGCCTTGGCTTGTATTGGCTTCAAGCGGGGTCCCCGTGCTAGTTACCTTGGTGAATTGTATTTATGAATTTTACTTCAATCGACAATGGTTACGTCCGCGAATCTCTTTCTTTAGTTCTAAAATTGCTCGGGATTTTTTGCAAACCGGCAGTTATTTTGCTGCCTTGCAATTGCTCGCATTTGTTGGATTTTTTTCAGATAATTTTGTGATTGGGAAAATACTGGGTTCCGGTGCTGTTGCAGCTTATGCGGTAGTTTTCAAGTTATATAGCACTATCTTCATAGTTCAATTTATTATGGTGCCGCTCTGGCCTGCACTTAATGAAACAATTTCACGAGGTGAACTATCTGAAGCTCGTCAAATTTACGAGCGTGCAAAGATATACTGCTTAATTGGAGGTGTTGTTATTGCGAGCATTCTGATTATATTTGGTCGTCCACTAATTGAAGTTTGGGTCGGAGGTGATTTTATTCCAAGTTGGGCGCTAATCACTGGTTTTGCAGTATGGAGTTTAATTGCAAGTTACTATGCAACAATTTCAGCCTTGTTAAGTGGTCATTCTCTTAATAAACTTCTGCGTGTAATTTGTGCTGCAGCAATAATTTCCTTTGTTTTAAAAATTATTATGATCACCTGGTTTGGGGTTTCAGGCGCAATTTGGGCTGCAGTATTGGGATATGGCATATTAATTTTTTACGCGAGACAATTGACTCAAAGAGTCTTGGGGTATCTATGAATAAAGCAATGCTAATAAAAAATGTAGACCAACCTATTTCTCGTTTGGAGCTTGTCAAGAAATTTTGCAAAGGCAGAGATGTTTTGGATGTTGGCTGTGTCAACCACGATATCAGCAACATATCAAATGATTCTTGGCAACATGCGGCAATTAAATCAGTAGCTTCCAATTTACTGGGTATTGATTACTTGGAAAGCGAAGTAGCTGAACTTAATAAACTTGGCTACAGAGTGATTGCCGCAGATGCGACCAAGCCAATTGAAATTGAAGAACGTTTCGATGTAGTTGTGGTTGGAAATTTGATTGAACACTTATCAAGTTTTGAAGGGCTTTTTAAGAATATCGAAAAACTACTCAAGCCGGGTGGCTGCGCCCTAATTTCTACTGCAAATCCATTCTATTGTGAGCAATATTTTTATTCGGCTTTTAAGAATGATATTGTGGTGAATCAAGAGCATACTTGCTGGCTTGACCCTGTCACGCTTGATCAATTATCCCAACGATTTAGTCTTGTTACCTGTGAGGTACATTGGGTAAAAGAAAAATGGAAACTCAGCCGGGTCATTATGAACAGCAGTTCTCGAGCTTTGGATATATACACTGGACAATGGAAATTTGTTGGTCCCCCATCTTTATTGGAGAGGCTAATGACACCAGCCTTAATGTTAACGTTTAAGATTTTTGCTCCAAAAGACTACTACCATAGGGTGTTAAGAAAATATAGGGGCGACACTTCACGACTCTTGTATCTACGTATTGCTGAGCCATTATTTAGTATATTCTGGGCTGTTTATCGAAGAATAATCGTCACGTCCCCCTTGAACCAGCATGAGCTCTTTGTGTCAGTGCTTAAGCGCAAGCATTAAAAAAGCTACCCTACATGAAAAATCAATATGCGTAATTCATACATTCAAAAATTATTAGGAAAATTAAATTGGCTTGTGATGCAGATGCAACTTCAACGTTATTCTCGATATCAAAAACGATTTGACATAGATTTATCTTTCAGTCAAGCTGCGAATAGATTTTCTACTAGAAATGAGCTTCATGCATATGCCCATCATTATTTTCACCATGTTTGTCATCAAGAGTTGCGTGAACATAGGCGATATTTTTCTCAGCAAGGAAGAGGGTTTGGTGAGGATGCATTCCATGCAATGTGGTGGATGATATTCCGCGAATTTCGCCCTGAAATGTGCCTTGAAATAGGAGTTTTTCGTGGGCAGACAATCTCTCTATGGGGTTTAATAGCAAAACTGATAGACATGCCAGCTTATGTTCATGGTATTTCACCATTCTCCCCGATTGGTGATGCTGTAAGTAGGTACAGTTTGAATGTAGATTACCTTAGGGATGCCCTTGATGCCTTTTCGCTATTTGCACTAAGGGCGCCGACGTTGCTTAAAGCTCTATCAACAGACATGACCGCCCTTAGTCACATTAAGAGTCGTGAATGGGATTTAATATACATTGATGGCTGTCATGATTATGAAGTGGTGCATTCAGATTATATTGAATGTGTTGCACAACTAAAGGCTGGTGGTATCTTGATCATGGATGATTCAAGTCTGTTCTCGAATTTCATTCCTCCTAAATTTTCATTTGCAGGTCATCCAGGGCCATCTCTAGTGGTGACTGAATTGGCGATGAAAGAGATGGTTTTTCTTGGCGCGGTCGGACATAACAATGTCTTTAGGAAGCTTCCTGTTAGCCAGGGTTGGAATGTCTGATGTCGATGATTGATGTATTAAAAAAAACAATTAAAAAGTACCCGCACATGCGGGCGCTAATACGACCGATTTGGATTGCATTAAGGAATCGAATTTGGGACATTAAGAAAGTACTTCAAATACCGGTTGTATATTCCGCTGGTCTTGGGCGCGTCCGGCTGTATCCTAATGGGCAGATTCCTGAAATGTTGTTTAAAGGTAATTTTGAAGCTGTTGAACGAGACTTTGTTGCTTCGTTTCTAAGGTCTGGAATGAATGTGTTGAATATCGGGGCAAATGTGGGTCTATATACCATCATGGCTGCCGAATTGATAAAACCAAGTGGTATTGTGTATGCTTTTGAGCCGTCCAGCGAAAGTTTCACGAGGCTTCAGAAAAATTTAGAACTCAATGGCTGCCAAAATGTAATCGTAAATAAGGCGGCTCTCTCGAATGTGTCGGGCCAATTACTGCTGAGAGTGGATTCAAAAAACCCAACTTGTGACGGTCATCGGTATGTTGAAACCCCAGAAGATGCGAATAGGGCGCTCTCTTCCGATGAGTTGGTCGAGTCAATGACTTTGGATTGCTATTTGGCTGAGCAAAACTATCCGCTAATAGATTTGATTATTATGGATGTGGAGGGGGCAGAAAAGCTTGTCCTAGAGGGTGGCATGAAGACATTCGCGCGGTTGAATTCAACAATTCTTTTGGAATGCTCAAAAAATCAGCTGGAGGTGGAGAGGATTTTGAATGATTTGGGATATAGATTCTGGCGATGGAATGTGATTGAGAAGAAACTAGAGTCTGTGGATTTTAAGGATGCAGCCTTGCTGGGGGACGTTGTGGCGAGAAGAGAGGCGTGGCGGTTTCTACCATGAAAGTTCGGGTGCTGCCGTATCAGCCACATTGCTTTGCATATGGTGGATTTGAAGTGCAAATGCTTCATGCTCTTCTAGCTGCAAGATCAGCAGGTGTTGATATCCAGCCGCTGGATGTATGGAGCCGAGATGCGAGTTTTGATATTTTGCATGTATGGGGATTGAGTGAAATTCATCTTAAGGCTGTGACTTGGGCAAAAAGGTCGGGCAAAAAAGTGGTTATCTCAACACTCCTCCCATATTCAAATCCTAGAGTGCGTATGAGGTTCCTGATCAATAATTTTTTAGGGCGAGATCGATCTCTTAAGCTTATAGCCTCCCTTTTGGATTCGCTTGTGGTTGTAAATGAATCTCAAGCAGAAGTTGCAAAAACTCTTTATGGTATTCCGCAAAATAAGATATCTAAGATTCCTAACATCGTTCAGGATAATTTTTATTTGCCAACAAGTGATGACAATTCCATTAAATTTAGGGTGAGAGAATATCTTATTTGTGTTGGTGGAGTCTCAGTCAGAAAAAATCAACTGAAATTAGCTAAGGCAGCGATTAGCGCTGAAGTGCCTTTGTTGTTAGTGGGTCAAACAGTAGCAGGTGAAGAGACGTACGCAGAAATGCTAAGGAAGCTAGTGGTACAAAATGATTTCATTCAATGGCTTGAAGGAGGATTACCTGTTGGATCCGCAGAGTTGGTTGCTGCATACCAAGGGTGTATTGGGTTTGCGCTGCCTAGTTACAATGAAACTCAGCCTATTAGTGCGCTTGAGGCTGCGGCATTGGGTAAGCCTCTATTGCTGTCTGATATGGATTGGGCAAAGCAAGATCTTTATGCCGGCGCTTATTTGGTCGACCCTGGCTCCGAGAAATCCATTCTCAAGGGAATTCGGCGGATGCGTGATGAAATTAGTAACACAAATCGATTAGAAGCACTGACGCAATGCAGAAGTCTGAATGTTGGTCGTGCATATGCCAATATTTATGAGCAGGTTCTTGGAAAGAAAATAAACATTGAGGCGGGATTTTAATAGTGACGAGTATTTTATTAATAGTGTGCATGTCTCATCAAAATAAACAATTGAGGGCACAAGATTAATGCCGGCAAAGAACAAAATTCATTTGCTTGATAGCAACAAACGGCATAGATCCAAGATTTTCTTAAACCCAGGTAATTTGGAGATTGATGCTCTGGCATCAACCATGCCCTTAGTAACTATCATTACAGTCGTCTACAATGCCGTAGAATTAATCGAAGAGACAATTAAAAGCGTAATAAATCAATCATATAAAAATATTGAGTATCTAATCATCGATGGCGGCTCAAATGACGGAACGCTTCAGATTATCACGCGCTATAAATATAAAATCAAAACATTGATAAGTGAGAATGATGCCGGTATTTATGATGCAATGAACAAGGGAATCAAGCTCGCAAGAGGTGATTATGTGGGGATTATTGGAGCGGGGGATTGGTATGAGAAGGATGCAATTTCAAGTGCAGTTGCTACATTTCTTAAAACAGAAGCCGATGTGGTGTTCGGTGATGTTGAAATCGTTGATGAAGAAACTGGCATATCCCGGAGGCAACTCTCCAGAAAAGATTTGATGCCAATAACCATGAGCTCAATTAGTCATCCATCAACATTTACAAGAAGATCGCTATACCTAGCAAGTTTTTTTGATACAAAATTTAAAATCGCGGCAGATTATAATTTATTTCTTGCGTTGTACATTGGGGGTTATCGATTTGAGCATAGCCAAGTTGTACATGTACATATTATTGGTGGTGGAGTTAGCAGCTCGTTTGCAACGCAAAAGGAGGTATTTTGGGTCCATTGGAGTCAGTTGGGTGTAATCCATTCTATACGCTGCTTTATCTTATCTGTAGCCCGATACAGTTTTTATAAGGCGAGGCGTTGGGTTTTAGTATCCATACTGACGCGAAAAAAATTTGACACTTTACGTGTCAAATGGCTCCAATTAAATTCTAAGAAATCAAGATTCTAGCCTTTAAAAATTCTGAGTTTTAGCGACAATAGATGATATTCGATTTTTCAAAAAACTCTGGATATACCAATATATTGCTGCAAATTTTCGCCGATTTTCAGTCCCTGCAATCAAAATAAGAATATGCAATTAGCTAATCTGAAAAAATTCTACAGTAAGTGTAGAAAAGTTGAGACCCCCATTTTCATGGCGGTAATTATGTGGTTCCTGTTTCGGCTTTGTAAGAAAAGAATAATCATTAGCAATGGTGTAAGAATACGGGGATTAAGAAATATAGAGACTCGAGGTTTGCTACAAGTTGGGTTGGACTATGCTGGATTTATGAATAATCGCGACCTGACTTATATAAGGGTTGACGGTCATTTAATTATCCGCGAATCCTATTCAATAGGTAAGGGGTGTAGAGTTGATGTGGGCAGAGGAGCGATAGTCGAAGTTGGAAGAGGTTACATGAATGCAAATTCAAGCTTTGTTATTATGCACGGCCTAAAAGTTGGAAATGATTGCGCAATATCATGGGGGGTTCAAATTCTTGATGATGATTTCCACGAAATTCAGTACGCAGGCAAAAAGAGAAAATCAAATCCTATTGAAATTGGGAATCATGTATGGATAGGCAGTAATGTGACGATACTAAAAGGGGTAATTATTCCAGACGGTTGTGTGGTTGCCTCAGGCGCGGTAGTGATTTCTCGGTTTACTGAAAAAAACTGCTTGATTGGAGGAAATCCAGCTCGAGTTATAAGGAAAAGTATTAATTGGTCATAATCTCATTTAATGTTGATTAATTTCTGCTCGGGTAAAACGTAAGCAATGTTTCATGTTACCTTCGCTTGCGTGATTTTGGCCATCTTTTTTAAGGGCTTTGGAAATCAAATTTTTGGTTTTACACTTTCTAATAATGTATCTACCTACTTGATTTACTTCGCCCTTCTCTTTCAGTTGACAAGAGCAAGATTCAATATCCCTGTAATTTTGCTCATATTGTATGCAGTAATTGCCATCCATACTTTTTTAATAAACTACTCGCCTACAACATTTATTGCTTCGCTAATTCATCTGATTGGTGTTGTAATAATGTCCATCACCTTATTTGGCTTTGTATCCTCAAGCAAATATCGAATTGCAGAAATCGTTCGCATCTATTATGGCTTTGCTTTTTTTGC
The DNA here is from genome assembly GCF_001595985.1 of Polynucleobacter sinensis. Classification (GTDB taxonomy): domain Bacteria; phylum Pseudomonadota; class Gammaproteobacteria; order Burkholderiales; family Burkholderiaceae; genus Polynucleobacter; species Polynucleobacter sinensis. The sequence continues at coordinate 175,682 of NZ_LOJJ01000002.1, read as the reverse complement.
TGCATGTTTTGTAATTTTTCAGATTTTGATCTTTATGCTATTTGGTGAGTCTATACATTTGCAAAATTTACTGGGTGGGCAGCAAGTAACTACAGGTAGGTTAGCAGCGGATATCTTGAATTTTTTTCCTCGGGCTTCAGGATTTTCGTCAGAACCAGCCCATTTCGCATTGCTTCTTACTCCGGCGGTTTTTATCGCAGTTTTGGTCTTATCTGGAAGAGCTGCGGCCTTAGGCTTAAAAAGCAAAATCATCGCCCTAATAATAATTTTTGGTTTACTACTTACATTTTCTCTGGTTGGTTACTTTGCTTTGATCTTAGCAGTGTTGATGAAATATAGAAATCTAAATTTCAAGACAATTCTGAGTAGACTATTGTTGGTTACAGTAATTGGCGGGCTGGTAATTTCACAAATTCCTCAAATGCAGACTAAACTGAATGTATTTGCTAATATTGGTCCTGAGTTGGTTGCCTATGAATTTACTCAAAATGACCTCTCTGGGTTTGCTCTTATTTCAAATGCGATAGTTGCCCAGGCGGCGCTTCGAGATAGCTACTTTCTGGGTACTGGCCTAAGAACTCATGAAAATAGTTACAACAAGTATTTATACAATACTTACGATGAGTCGCAAGTGCTTCTGGAGTTGAATAGTATTGATGCGGGCTCGTTATTTATTCGGCTGCTTTCGGAGTTTGGGGTCCTTGGAATTATTGGATTTTTATTATTCTTATTTAGATATAAATCTTCGGTGGGGGGAAATCTTTTATTGCCACAAATTGTTAATGATATGGCCTTCGTTTTTATCGTGACATATGCTATTAGAAACGGGGGGTACCTTGACCCAATGCTTTGGTTATTTGTGGCCCTTTATTACTATAGTCATAAAGAATTTAGTTTGACGCTAGTTCTTCGCAGAACTGACAACTCTAGAGGCTCCGCAGGTAGCCGTGGACCAATTAATTTATATCAAAAGTCCCATCTCCGTGATTGATTGGCGATTATGAGTGCATGCAAATAAATGAGCTCAGTTGCCCTCAAGTGTAGATACTTTTTTTATCATAGCGCATATGTCCAACGATCTTAAACCTCATATTTTATTTCTCCCCTCTTTTTATATTGATCCAGACAGGCCTGTTCTTGGCATTTTTTTTAGAGAGCAGGCTCTAGCACTCCAAAAGGTTGGGTGTCAAGTTAGTGTTGCTTATGTAGAGGCGCGAAGGATTGGCGTATTTAGACTTAAACATATTATAGAAAATCACGGTCAAATTTCAGTTGAAAACGAGGAGGGCATTCCAACAATGCGTCTCCATGGGTGGAATACTTTGACTCAGACATTTGTTGGCGGTTTGATTTGGGCTGTCCTAACCAAAATTTTGGTTAATCAATATATAAAACGCTATGGACGACCAGATATTATTCATGCACACAATGCTTATTGGGCAGGCTATGCAGGTTACTTGGTCTGGCGTATGGTGAAAATACCTTATGTTTTAACAGAGCATAGTAGCAAGTTTTTGCTGCAAGATTTTAGGGGGCAGCCAAAATGGTTCTGTAGGGTAGCCTACCAAAACGCATCTAGGGTATTAGCGGTTAGTAATGCAGAGAGAGGGGCTATTGCGCGCTATGTGGCTGAAGAAAAATGTGATGTAGTTCCAAACTGTGTGGATACTGAATTTTTTACCTTCCCACCGGTTCAGGCTAAAAGTGATAATTTTGTATTTCTAGCCATCGCTCACTTTTCTAGCAATAAGGGTTTCGATGTTTTATTAAGAGCTTTCGCTCAGAAATTTAAAGGCGATAAACGAACGTATTTGAGAATCGGTGGCGATGGAAGTATTAGAAATCAGCTTGTGTCTCTTTGTTGTGAATTGCAGATTCAAAGTCAGGTTCAATTTCTTGGGGCGCTATCGAAACAAGAGGTAAGAATTGCCATGTGGAGCGCTAACGCTTTTATCTCATCAAGTTTTCATGAGACTTTCGGAGTAGTGCTTATTGAGGCTATGGCAACCGGTCTGCCTGTAATAGCTACAAAATCAGGAGGGCCAAATGATATTGTAACTAACAAAGTTGGGATGTTGGTTGAAGTAGGTGATGTCAGCGCTTTGGCCAATTCAATGCAGAATCTTCGGTATGATAACCATTTTGATCGTGAAATTATTCGCAATGAGATCATTTCAAAGTATGCTCCTCCGGTATTTGCAAAAAAAGTAGTTAATGTATATAAGGGTATCCTAGAAAAATATTAAAAAATGTTGTTTTGTATGTCTTGTTATGTGGCAAATGCCTAAATGTTTCTACTTATATGCTGTTTCTCCCATGAAAAGAGTGGTTAATGAATCTTAGTTCCTGTTATGTTCAATATGGTTGTGCTTGGACGGCGCCAGAAAGTTGGCGAAACTTTGATGCTTCTCCAACGTTAAGATTTGAACGTCTTCCTTTAATCGGAAAATTGTATGTGAAGAATGAGAAGCGTTTTCCCTCAAATGTCGAATACGGCGATATCACCAAGGGATTACCAGTTAATAATAATTCTTGCGATGCGGTCTATTGTTCGCATGTGTTAGAGCATTTATCTCTAAAGGATTGCAAGATAGCATTAATAAATACTTACAAAATATTAAAGCCTGGGGGGGTTTTCAGGCTAGTGTTGCCAGATCTAGAATATTTAATTCGAATTTATATTGAAAAGTCGCGCGCTGGTGTGGGCTTTCCTGCGCTTGAGTTTATGAAGGCTTCTGGTCTTGGGCTGGAGTCGCGTAATCGGGGTATAAAAGGGGTGTTTCTTTCCGCTTTTGGTAACAGTCAGCATTTCTGGATGTGGGATTTTCAGTCACTTGCACGAGAGCTCGAGCATGCTGGATTTGGGGGTATAAGAAGGGCGCAATTTGGTGACTCATCGACGAAGCAATTCCATGAGGTTGAAAATAAAACTAGATGGGAAAATTGTCTTGGCATCGAGTGCAAAAGAATATAAATCAAAAATTTGATTTATATACCATCTGACAGTTATTTGACATGAAACTAGTAATTCTTCAAACCTCTGTAGGTGATTATAGGGCAGAATTCTTTGATCTTATGGTGAATATTTTTGGAGCAGAATTCCTCTTGCTTACTGGAGAGTGTTACTTCGATGGTACAACCATAACGCGTGTCAATTTAGGTCGCAACCAGAAAACCGTACGAAATATTTTTCTGTTTGGCAGACGATTCTCTATTCAACTGGGTTGCTGGGAGGATGTATTGACTGCTGACTGCGCGGTGCTAGAGTTAAATCCTCGAATCGTTAGTAATTGGATCTTTCTCTTTGTGCGGCGTGCCTTGGGATTGAGAACTGCCGTTTGGGGGCATGCTTGGTCTAGGCGGGGCAAAGGTAAGGGCGGAACTCTTTTGAGGGATTTAATGGTGAGATTGGCTGGTAATGTCATCGCCTATACAAAGGAAGAGGCCGCTACATTCAAAATGCGTTTGCCTTTGGTAAAGACTTTCGCTGCGCCTAATGCACTTTATCGGGAGGCAAAAATATATGACCGTAACACCGGATCAGTTGATTCTTTTATCTATATTGGACGACTTGTTCCTGCCAAGAAACCCGAATTAGCTATTTTTGCTTATGCAAAGTCTCTGCCATTGATTGGCGGGTGCAAGTTAATTATTATTGGTGATGGCCCAATGCGGGCGGAATTAGAGGCTCTGACTGGGTTGTTGGGGATGTCGGACAGAGTACTTTTTTTCGGGCATATTGCTGATGACTATTTGCTATCTAGATTATTTGGATGCGCGGTGGCCAGCCTTTCACCCGGATACGTTGGCCTATCTGTGGTTCAGAGTTTTTCATTTGGTACACCTGTAATCGTCGCCGACGAAGAGCCACATTCTCCTGAAATCGATGCAGTTTTTGAAGGGGAAAATGCTATTCTGTTTACTTCAGATAGCGTTGATGATTTAAGTGACGCCTTAACTAGGGTTTGGAAAGATCGTGAATGGTGGCAAAGTAATCGAAGGTCGATAGCTATGAGTTGTAATAAAAATTATTCAGTTGAGAAAATGACGCAAGGATTTCAAGAGTTTTGTTCAGATGAATAGGCCTGATAAGCCTATTAACAGCTGGCTTAGGCAGGCTCGAAGGATCTTGCGTTGGACGCGGCTAGCGTTTTGGCGCTTACGGCTAATTGGAAAAATTAAGGTTGGCAGAAACGTTTTTTTGGGACGCAATTGTTACTTGGCGCCAAGTTCCTATTTGAGTATTGGGGATAATGTTGCAATTGGGAGTTCTTTTTATCTTGAGTCTAACCTCAAAGTTGGCAATGATGTGCTGATCTCTAGCCATGTTTCCATGGTGGGGAATGATCATCGTTTTGACAGCCCTGATTTCACGGTATTTTGGGCTGGAAGGCTACCCCCCTCGGCTGTTGTTTTGGAGGGCGATAATTTGATTGGACATCGAGTGGTTATTGTTGGAAGTGTGCACATTGGGTATGGTTGTATTGTTGGGGCCGGGTCTGTAGTGACCAGAGATCTACCATCAAATATGATTTGTTATGGTGTCCCGGCCAAGCCAATGAGGCATAGATTTAAGCTAAAGACGGATAATTAATGAGATTCTTTTCCTGTCTTAAACTCAGAATCCATAAGCTGAGAATTGTATTCAATTACCCAACCTTACGAAGGGCTTTGTTTTTTCATCGAATCCTAGCGGGTGTAGAGCATAAAACCGCATTAAATCGTCCAATATCCACTATCGTTGATATTGGCGCTAATCGGGGACAATTTTCGCTTGCTGCAAAAATATTTACTGATGCAAATATCATTGCATTTGAGCCGCTACCGATAGCGGCAGGAATATTTCGCAAAATTTTTTCTCATGATCCTTCGGTTACTCTATTCAACGCAGCTATTGGAAATTGCCATGAGAGGATGAAGCTACATTTGTCAGCTCGCGATGATTCTTCCTCTCTGCTGGAAATTGGAGACGCTCAATCAAATTACTTTCCTGGAACTCATGAGATTGGTTCAATAGAAGTAGATGTTGGGACCCTTGATGATTTCATGACTAAGGAGGACATTATTCGCCCAGCCTTACTTAAATTGGATGTACAAGGATTTGAATTACAAGCGCTTGATGGATGTCAAAATTTATTAGAAAATTTTGATTATATTTATTGTGAGTGTTCTTTTGTTGAGCTTTACAAAAATCAAAAATTAGCTGGAGATGTTATTTTATACCTTGGCAAACTAGGTTTTCGTTTGTCTGGGTTATATAACTTATCGAATGATCGAAATGGGAATTGCATTCAGGCTGACTTACTTTTCACTCAATTTTCTGATTAGTTGGTGATGCGCATACTCATATATTGCATGAACTATTCTCCGGAGGAGGTTGGTGTTGGTAAGTATGTGTCTGAAATGACTGAGTGGCTTGCTTCTCGGGGCCATGATCTAAAAGTAGTCACTACCTCTCCACATTATCCCGAATGGAAAGTGCGCAACGGTTACAACAGTAGGATATACAGTTATCAGAGTAAAGCTGGAGTAGGCATATGGCGTTGCCCATTTTTTGTGCCATGCAATCCCTCGGGGATAAAGCGAATTTTGTATATGACTAGTTTTATATTTTTTAGTTTTCCAGTTATGTTGTGGCAGGTTTTTTGGCGACCAAATGTGGTTTGGGTGGTGGAGCCGGCTTTGATTTGCGCTCCCACTGCTTTGCTGGTTGCTAAGCTTGTAGGAGCAAAGACTTGGTTGCATGTGCAAGATTTTGAAGTGGATGCAGCATTTGATTTGGGGATTTTGAGAGGTGCACTTATTTATCGTTGGGTATTAAGCGCAGAACATTTAATACTTAGATCTTTTGAACGTGTGTCGACAATATCGCGCCGGATGTTGATGCTTTTGGATAAAAAGGGGGTTTCAGGAAATCGCAGTTTGTTATTTCTGAACTGGGCAAATTTGGAGGCGGTAATTGAAAATGATGCTTCTAGCATTAAATTACGAAATGATCTTGGGATTTCTGTTGGCACAACAGTGGCCCTTTATTCCGGCTCCATGGGAGCTAAACAAGGTTTGCTTATCTTGGCAGGCGCGGCACGTTTGCTTCGATCTGAGCCGTCCTTAAAGTTTGTATTTTGTGGTGATGGGGTAGGTCGCTCCGAGCTGATGGCAAATTGCGTTGATTTACCCAATGTGATGTTTCTTGATTTTCAGCCAGCTGAACTTCTTGGGGCTCTCTTAAGGATGGCAGATATTCACCTATTGCCGCAGCGTGCAGATGTGGCTGATCTTTTGATGCCCTCGAAGTTGACTGGGATGCTTGCAAGTGGGCGACCAGTAGTTGCTACTGCCGAGATAAATACTGAATTAGCAGAAGTTGTTTCTATGTGTGGAATTGTAGTTTCACCTGGCGATGTATTGGCTTTTTCTCAAGCTATTGCTGATCTAATGGCTGAGCCAAGTAGGCGTTATAAATTGGGTAATATTGGCCGCAATTATGCAGAGGTAAATTTTTCAAAGGATAATATCTTGTCGAAATTTGAACAAGATATTATTCAGCTAGCGTCAGAATGACCATGAATTATTTATCAGTATTTAGTGTCATTTTTTTAATGGACAAATAGTATGATCGAGCCAATAGAAGCCTTTCCTTATAGACCGCCTACTGATGAGATTCGCCAAAAGTATTCTCACTTATTTGCATTATCAGGGCCGCTAAAGCCTCCAATTTTGAAAGTGTTATTTGACAAATTGGTAGGATTTGTCATGTTAGTAGTGTCAGCGCCCATCTTGTTTGTACTAAAAATTGCATTTTTGATTGAGGGTTGGTTTATTCCTGAAAATGCAGGACCTATGTTTTTTTACTATCATGCAATGAGTGGGGGCAAGGTTATACGTAAATATAAAATTCGACTAATTAAGTCCCAATACATTGATCCTGAGGGCGCAAAAAATCACGACTGGTTGGCATTTTCTGCAGAATGGACGGTGGAGAGTCGTACCAATGTAGGGCATATTGTTAAGAAATTTTATTTAGATGAACTGCCGCAGTTCTGGAGTGTACTTAAGGGTGATATGAGTATTGTTGGCCCAAGGCCATTATCTATTTTGCACTACGAGCGAGATAAATCTCAAGGCAACATAACTCGATCGCTTTTGCAGGGGGGCTTACTTGGCTTGGGTCACATTAACAAAGGGACGGCAGAAATGGGAAATCCGGTTTATGAGTATGAATATGTTGATGAATATATGAGGCGCTCTTCCTTTAGTCTTTTGATGTTGGATCTGTGGATTATCTGGAGGGGTATTTTGGTCATTACAAAAGGTGGTGGACATTAAATGATGACGGCATGAATTAAGTTACTGATATTTAATATTGCTTAGGTGGCCATTAAAACTGAACCCGTACCAATGGTATTGGTGGCATTATTGCCTGTAAATTTTGAGATATTGAATATTTCTAGCTAATTCAATAATTTGAGGGTGCTTAAAGAGTTATGTTAAAAATGAAACCTAAGTGCTTTTGAAGCATTAATATAAAACATTAAAGACCCAGTTGTTTTTGCAAATGAATATTCTTGTTATTGGTGGCGCCGGCTTTATTGGCTCGCACATGGTGAAATTGCTTGGCCAACTTGGCCCTAATGTGACGGTACTGGATGATCTATCTGCGGGATATAGCGATGCAGTGCTTGCTGGTGATTTTGTCAAGGGGGGGGCTGTGGAGATCTTCAAGTTCTGAATTCGGTACTTGCCAAAGGTTTTGATGCCGTTTTGCATTTTGCGTCTTTTATTCAGGTTGGTGAGTCGGTTCAGAATCCGGATAAGTACTATCAAAATAATGTTGCCAATACCCTTGTATTGTTGGATGCAATGCAAGCCCATGGTGTTAAGAATTTTATATTCTCGTCCTCGGCAGCGATTTTCGGAGAGCCTCGCTATACGCCAATCGATGAGCGTCATCCACAGCAACCGATTAATCCCTATGGCCGAACCAAGTTGATCGTTGAACAGGTGCAGGCCGATTACGACAAAGCCTATGGTATGAAGTCAGTATGTCTTCGCTATCTTAATGCAGCTGGCGCCGATCCAGAAGTTCAATTGGGTGAGCGACATGACCTTGAAACTCACCTTATTCCACTGGTGCTTCAGGTTGCCTCAGGGCGACGAAAAAATATTTCAGTGTTTGGCCGTGACTACGGCACACCGGATGTTACTTGCATAAGGGACTATATTCATGTCCAGGATCTGTGTTCAGCGCATTGGTTGGCCTTGCAGTCCTTGATGAGCGGTTCGGATAGTCAGGCCTATAACCTCGGTAATGGAAATGGCTTTTCGGTACAGGAAGTTATAGATGCAGCGGAGCAGGTGACGGGTCGTAAGATTGCATCTGTCAACTCACCCCGCAGGGAAGGGGATCCAGCTGTTTTAGTTGCAGACTCCGCATTAATTCGGGAGCGACTCGGCTGGACGCCACAATATTCCGATCTATCTACGATTATTAAGTATGCATGGAAGTGGGAAACCCGAGGTACTCTAGAGATTTAGTCTACATACATTTTTTATTGAGGCACTTGCTCTTTGATTTGAGTAATTCCTCTTTTTATCTCGATACTGTCTCGTTTTGAGGTCTGACGCGCATAGTCGTTGTTTAGTGTGAAACATTGGTGAGAATGGGTTGAAGTCTGGAGTTATTAGGATCCTCTTTTTTAGAATTTGATCCTTGTGCTTTGTTCTGGTAATAAATAGATAGTCTGATTCCAGTCACTTTACAGTAGCCGTCAATTTATCAAAATACTCTAAGTTGTGTAGAGGGATATGTTCAACGTATCTCATTACCGTATCCGATTTTGACCACCTGCCCTTACTCATAATCATCGGCAAACTTTTTCCGTTATTGACCATATCCTGAGCGTGACCCACCCGCATCGAGTGCCCGCTGATTTGCTCGACAACATCCTCCGGAAGTCCAGCCCTGGCAGCGAGTCTTTTATAGATTCGGTTCATTTGCCCAGCACCGAAGGATTGGGTAATTTTTTGTGCGCGGTCTACCCCCCATAAAAAGTTTTCCACTGCAGGGGTTTCGTCTTCTCTCCAGCCACTCCTTCAAAGCTTTCGATCCTCGTTCACTTAGCGTGAGTCTTCGCCCCCGACCTAGTTGGTCGGTCTTGCTTTTTCTAATCAAGATGCTTGCTCTTAATGATCCATGGACCTCATTAAACTTAATATCCTCAATCAAAAGCGCGGCCAGTTCGCTTCGCCTGCACAGGGTGTCATAGGCAAGCAACAAAAGAGCCCGATCCCTTGCACCGCGGTTCCCAGCCTCAGTTGCCTCCAGTAATTTTTGTAGGATGCTTGAGGTTACGCCAAGGGCCTGTTTGGAGAAACGCCCAATCGTGCGATGCATACGCCGCATCTCTAAAAGAACATCTGGATCCTTTGTGGGGTCGGCTAAGCGATTGAGTTTATGTATTGTCGTGATGCCCGAGATCAGCCTGCGGATGCTCGCTGAGCTCCTACCTTTGGTTACTAGTTCCTGAATGCACCGCTACGTAAGTACGAGTTCACAGACTATGGAATTCATTTTTCTGATGAGACCTTTGCGCTTTTTGCCTATGGTCTTGTGGTGAGCGAGAGCGAGGCAGCGGCACTTCACAAAAAACTCGCGCTCACACTGTCCCTTACCCAGCAGAACTGGACCGCGGAGCGCTACCGTGAGCTCAAACAGAAATGCCCCGATATTTATGAGCAGGTTATTGAGGAGGGGCGAGACTGCGGGTGCTTTGACGAGCAGGACCCAAGCCTCGATCAGCTGGTTCTCTCTTACATTCAGCTTGAGCTTGGTGGTGAGGAGTTGCTGGGCCACTTTGTCCTCGAGCAGGTTATCAAAGATATGAGGGAACGCCTGTGGTACGCAAAACATCAGGATGCTATTGGCGATGCGGTGGCCAAGATCAAGGAGGCGCGGCTACTGGATCTTATGCAGCTCGACAAAACACGGCGCGTGCACGATGACCTGAGCCGGGCGTTCTTTCGGGCGTTGGCCGAGCTGCGTCGCCACCAGGAGTGGCGCAGGCGATTGCTGATTGTGGATATCCCGCCGCAGGCAGAAGACGGCGGCAGTTAGCCCAAGTTCAGATTCTTTTTTCTTTATTAATCGGAGTGCGTCTCACTTCGATTTAGTTCCTACCTATTTGATTGCGCCTAAAAATGCGATGCAGTTTACAAAACGGACTCATTCTCATTTGGGGGGAATGTATAGAGAGAGCAGGGGGTTGGAGAGACATGCGCTCTCTAATACCCCATCTGCATCACTTCATTAAACTCTCGTAACGCACTTGCATGAATCATTAGGCTTATTTACAATACTATATATAATACTATTTAAAGGATGGTCATGGGTGCTGTTGTCGCTAATGATTTAAAGACCAAGGGCATTAAGGCGATTGAAGAGGCGCTCTTAGATCAGCTCGAGGCACCCGTGTCCGTTCGGGGCCGGGTGAGGTACGTCGTGATGAGCCAGGAGCAGTACCAGTACCTGCGTGAGTGTGAGCTAGAGGCTGCCATCGCAGAATCCAAGGCCGATTTAGCGGGCGGCCGTTTTGTCAAGGAAACCGTGGCCCAACACATCAAGCGTCTGCAGAAAATGAATCAGTCTGCTAAATGACTTGGCAGCTTCTCTTTACAGAGCAATACAATAAGCGCGCCGCTAAATTTTTAAAGCGCCATCCAGATGTGCAGGCTCAGTATGCAAAAACATTGGAATTGCTCGCGCTCAATCCACATCATCCATCACTTCGACTTCATGGGCTATCCGGAAGGCTTGAGGGCCTGCAGAGTATTTCGATTAACCTAAAGTACCGGGTCACCATCGAAATGATCATTACTGACACTGAAATCGTGTTGATCAATGTGGGTGATCATGATGCGGTGTACTAATTGAGGATGGCTGTTTAAAGCTTTCTCAATCGGGAGCCCGGGTATTCTTGGTGCGACACGCTTGCATTAAAAAACAATGCAATTATCAAGCGGTTACACATTTACCCAGTATTATTTCTGATTGATTGCAGTTAGCTGAGGCAATTCAGGTTCACTAATCGCGTTTATCAGCCGCAACTTCCTTTACTTCAGTTGGGCTACCTCTATCATCCTATAGGTCACTCCACTATTGGTGATAAACGGCACTCTCTGCAAAGTAGTATTTGCTCCCATGTTTGAATTTGGTGCCACTGGAATGCTTGCAACAATACTTGCCGTTTCTTGGTTAAGAACTAACAGCGGATTAATGGGGTTGTTATGGTGGCTGATCTCAAAATGCAGGTGAGGGCTGGTTGACCTGCCTGTGGATCCTACTTCCCCAATCTGTTGGCCTTGCTTGATGAGGTTGCCTGTCACTACATAGGCCGTCTTGAGGTGCGCATATTTGCTGGTATAGCCATGTTGATGCTCAATTACAACAAACTGACCATTAAATTGATCGTATCCGACGCTCTTAATCTTGCCATCACCTGCTGCGAGTACTGGTGTGCCCGCTGGTAATGAGTAATCTATTCCCGTATGGTGTTTATAGGTATGTGTGAAGGGATCGATCCTAAATCCATAGGGGCTACTAGGATTTTTGTTCAGGATATTTTTTGTTTTGCTTGTATTGCCTGTATTAATTCCATTAATTGAATTGCTTGCAAATGGATAAGCATTCGGTAGTGCAGTATTTTTTAGGATTGCTTTATCTTGACCCTTTGTGGTTCCTTGATGAGCAATACTTTCTTGCTCTTCCGCATTCGATTTTTCGTTGATGCTAGATAAGTTCGGATAAACGCCCAGGGCAATGCCTGAGACCAGTCCAATCGATATGCCGATAGCCGCAAGAATCATGATGATCTTGGGGCTTGGCAAAATAGAGTGGTTTAGGGTTTTACTCATACTGATAGTTTGGCTTGGCTTAATTTTGTTTAGTCCGGTCCAGCCGATAATGCACGATCATCTCTAGTGCGGGTCATGTCATACAGTTTGTATTTTCTGTAAAGCATAGCACCACCATCTCGGATGAGTGGGGTAAAGAGTAGGTTTGCAACTGAGTCACTGTGTTTAGCAAAGAAAGCATCAAATGGCACGGAGAGGTAGAGGCCTTTATCAAAGCTACCTTCACCAAACTGGGTATAGTTCACATTAGTGCGAGTAGCGTAGGCGCCAATCTTCACACCATTGGCAAAGACTCGAGATAAATCTAAGGTGCCGCCAATATCACCAGCAAGATATTTGCCATAACTCATTTTGACTAGGATGTCCTGAACACCGGTATCCCAGTATCCGGTGACATGCCCTGTAGTCACTGCATAGTTTTGCATTGAGGTCCAGACATTGAACTGACGTTGGCGTACTCGGTTGATATCAGCTCCAACCGCAATCTTGCTATTAGTAGGTCTATAGAGATACTCACCACCTGCACCAGCAAACATAGTTTCTAGATAGCCGGCATAAGCACTCACAAAATGATTGTCAGCTAACTTACCAGTATTGGTAACTTGCAAGTTAGGCATGGTCGCAATAGATTGCGTCATATATTGACGAATATCTGTTCGTACAGGCTGTAAGCCAGTGGGCGGCGGATCGTAGTTGTACTTGCCAAAGTTGTCTACTACTCGAGCGTTAACGGTGCCTGTAATCCAGGTATTTTCGCGGAACTTATACAGAGCATCAGCCTTCACACCAAATGCAAATAAGAATGGTGAATCAGGGCTGCCCACAATTTGTGAATAAGAAACACCCAAATTAGTTTGCAATGGCTTGTGATTAAGCTCATCTACAAAGTAAGGATCTTCTTTTGCTGGTGCAGTAGTTATGTTCGCTAGATTGGTTGCATTAGTTGTAGTGGCCGCATTAATAGAGTTATTTGATGATGAACTTGTCATACCAATGCTATTAAAGTCCTTGCTGGACTTTCTGAAGAAAGGGTTGCCCCCATCTGCCGGTAGTGAGGCGGTATTTTCTGTAGTTATTGATGGACGACGTTCAGATGGTGGCAGTAATTGAGTTTGACTGAGCATCCACTGCTTGCGATCAATATTAAATTCACTTACCAGCATACCCCAGTTGTAAAACTGGATCTTAAAATTCTCTACATCGGTGGGCGCATCGCGATGTAATACCGTTACCCCACGATTAATACGACTACGTAAAAATACACCACTAGCATCTAAGAGGTGGATAGTCCAGGTCCGATCAGTTCCACGCAAACCTTTGACTTGCCATTGGGTTTGTTTTTCAAACTCAAGCAGGGTGTCGTTATAGGCCTGGGTGAGATTGCCTGTAAGGGCAGTATTTTCAGAGGTACTACCAGTACTTAAGTTTGCTTGTGCTTGATTACTTTCTGACACATTAGCATTTTTAACGAGATCAGCATCCTGGGTAGTTAGAGTGCCTTTGTTATTTGGAGTATTTGTAGCGCTGAGATCACTTGGTGTCTTGGTGTATTTTTTGGTGGTTTGGATATTGGCCTGGTTATTAGTCTGATTATTGGTTACCGCCAAGAGATTAGGATTGGTTGGGCTATAGCTACCAACAGGCTTGAGATCAACATTAATCGCCTTGGCTTCTGCCAGTTTTGGTGTGCTCAGTAAATCAAGTCGCTCATGTAAGCTCAGAATAAACATGACCTGGCTGTTGCCAAGTGAACCCACGGTAAAGTCTGCGTACTTGGTTTGGTATGTGGCGCCAAAGTTAAAGATGGATTTGACGGGCAGCGTATTGGAGAATGGAAGTTGCTGATAATTGTTGCCATCAATCTCCGCTTTGAGAACGAGATTCTCCCAAGGGGTGTGATATTGCACACCACCAAACATCGCAGCCGTACCGTGAAAGAATCCACCTGTAGAAGTGCCACCTTGATTGGTTGATACTGCTGGGCGAGTGGCATAGTTTTGACCAAAAGCAGTGACAAAGGGGTTGGTTACATTATTGCGTGTGCCTAGTTGACCCCAGCCCATTCCTAAGCTGAAATCAAAATTATTGTGGCGTTTGTTGGCAACAAAGTATTCACCACTAAACAGACCTGTACCTAGAAGATCTCTTGCACCAACGGCTATTTCAGGTAAGTAAGCATTTTCATTAAGAAGTTTTACTTTGAGTCCGGTGCTTTTATCTTTGTAGGTCTGTCCACCACTAAGCGATTGCTCGCCATATGGAATGTTATTGATATTGGTATAGCGCATGATGAACTCAACACCATTAAGTGGTGCAAAGTACAGATTTAAAACGCCATAGGGTTGATAGAGTCCTAGAGTGGCTGCTGCGGTACCTGCGGGCGCAGTGCGAGCAGAAGGGGTTTGCAAAAGACCCGTCTCACCCCAGACGTTCGCAGAAATCGGTAAGTCGCGAGAGACGCTGTAGAGCTCTTGTGGATCAATGCTTGGCAATGAACCACGTGTACTAGTCTGCGTATCGATTCCTTGCTCAAGACCTGAAGGGCCTTGAACTGAAAGTATCTTGACAAAGTCTTTGGTAAATTGCTCCCCAGAAGAGTTAGTCCACTGTGACCAGCGTGGTGGAGCCCATATCCAAGAACCCGGTGCAGGCAGATCTTGCTTTGAGCTATTCCAAGCCGCTAGCGATACTTTGTGAATCGATCCATCGGGTTCAACTACCCAAGCCCAATCGGCACCACGCTCTTCATTCTTGCCGCGTAGCTTGCAGCCATCGACGTAATGGCGGGTTTCAATATTGGGGCGGTAGCGGATTTTGCACAAAGTGCCATTGCTGCGAATCACGGTGATGGTGTTTGGCGCTTCTGGAATGGTGATGCGATCTCCATTTCCCAAGATGGGATCTAACTTAGGGTTAGCTTCCAGATAGCGTGGATTGGTATTGGGTAACGGCACCCGACCAGTCACTTTAAGGGATTCAATGAGCTTGGTAAATGCCTTTTTGCTTCTTTGATCAGCCGGATCATTTTGTGAAAAGCGAATTTGCTCTAATGAATTGAGTGCCGCTTGCTTATCAATGTTTTGATCATTGAGCTCTTTAGGTGTTTGCCAGCTCGTGCCCAGATAATAGGGCGAAAACGGAAGGGTGGACTGTGAACTTGTGGAATCGCTAGCAGATTTTGTGTTCTGAGTTTGCTGCTCTTTTAGCATCCAAGTGCTAAACTGTTCCCCATTCACAATTGGGGGATTGGAGGTAGAGTTTCCTAGGGAGTTGGATGAAGAGGTCTGTTCTGTAGGCGTTGACTCAATTTCTACTTTGGCAGTTTGCGCAACTGCATTTATACCCGGCAATGCAAATGCTGAAAGAGAGATGAGAATCACAGTGCCGATATCGGCAACCAAAGGGCGAGAGTTAGTGCGCCAAAGTGTCATTTTGGCGTTGACTCTGAGGTCTGGTTAAGTACTCTGGATGGATAAGGCCAGCTTAACCAAGAAACAAAGAAATGTTCATTCAGGAATTGCTTACCAAAGACAACATTCTTCGTTTTGGTATTAATTGCATAAATGGCGCGCAAGGGTTTGATGCTGGGATTTTGATTATTGGGCGCAACCAATACAGTCTCTTCTACCCAACGAATATCTACATTCGTTTTAGGATCTTTAAAAACAGATGGCGCATCACTCGGAATGTCATTGAGTGCTTGCATGATGACAGTCTCACGAATATTGACGTGATACCCTGGCATTACAGTACGCATGCGTGAGTAACGAAACCTTGGGGCACGCTTACTCAGTGATGGGTCTGTATTGACTAATGCTTCAGTAAGCGGGGGAGCATCCGTTAAAACCACCTGCGTCCAATTGACATCCATACCCTCGGTATTGGCTAGGCGACCATCTTTAATCTCAATCACTTCCTTGAACGCTGAATACCAGATATCACTAGTGGAGTTGGGCTGTAGATTGGAGTAGCCTAAAACTAGTAATGCTGGTTGCCCATTGGCTTCTACTTTGAGATAGCGGTAAGCTGGATTGAGCTCTGCTGCATCAATCGCGGAATGCGGGCTCGTAAAAGCGAGCTTCAGAGTGTCGTAAGCAAGGCCTTGCTTCTCTCCTGCGCAAGCGCTCAGTAGAAGAATGGGAGTTAAGCAAACAAGCAGTACGCGTAAGCGAGCAAGAAAGAAGCGATCAATTTTCTTGCCAAGTTGAATCATCGTTGCTACGCAGTAAAAAAGAAGTGAGTGGAAGTGAGCGAAAGTGCGTGAGGGTAAGGCGGATCAATTTTAAAAGAAGGTAGCATCAATTGATCTTAAAAACAGGGTGTTACGGGTCTTGCGGGTCTTACTAAAGCAAAACCCCCACTCTAGGAGCGGGGGTTTTGTGGGCAAATGAAATTATCTTGTGCCGGTAGTACCAGTTGTACCAGAGCTGCTGTCGCCCTTATTCGAAGCTGCCACCGCAACAATCGCGCCAACTGCAACTACACCACCAACAACGGCTGCTGTAGTCAAACCGCCAACAGCTGCTGCTGTCGCTGCACCTGCGCCAGCTGCGGCGCCAGTTCCAGCCGCCGCTGCCGGAGCTGCGGCTGCTGCAGGAGTAACTGTTGCAGTAACACCGCTACCAGATAGGCTAGCTGCTGTAGGAGCGCCAGCTGCTTGTGCCAAAACTGATTGCGCAAACAATGGTGAGAACGCAAGCGTGAGGCTAGCTGCTGATACGGTCAATAATTTAGTGAGTTTCATTAATTTCTCCAGTGAAATGCGGTTGCAGAGTAAATCCTCATGCATACCTGCTTATGTTATCAAAAACCACCTCATTTGTATTAGATTTAAAGGATTTTTTTGCAAATCGTTGTTTAATAAAATCTATATAAATCAATGACTTATCAATATCTTAGGACTTGGGGCGAGGATAATTACTTATTATTTCTAGAATTTAATGTGCCCAAAGGCGAATAGTCGCCCGAAATTAAGGCACCAAACTCAAGAATAAATACTCGAAAAAGATAATCAGATGCACGACACCTTGTAATAGGGTGGTTCTGCCAATGGCCAAGGTCAGAGCGCCAATAAAGAAGGATAGGTACATCAAAATGGTGTTCAGACTACTAATACCTAAGCTAAGTGGCAAGTTTAAAAAGATGGCTACTGCTGCAACTGTTGGGATAGTCAGTCCAATGCTGGCTAAGGCAGAGCCAATGGCCAAGTTCAAACTGCTTTGCAGGCGATTGGCCTTAGCTGCTCTGACTGCCGCATAACCTTCAGGCATGAGAACCAGCATCGCGATAGCGATACCAATAACGGTCTTAGGTGCGCCGATGGCTTTAACGCCCGCTTCAATCGCAGGGTTGAGTGCTTCAGCCAAGCCAACCACCACGATGAGTGAGAGAAGGAGTAAGACAACGCTGGTAGCAGTTTTGAGTTTGCTCGGTTTTGCTGCATGACTCGTGCTATCTGTTTTTTTATGTTCCGCCTTAGGTAAAAAGTAATCGCGATGGCTAACTGTTTGGAAAAATATAAATGCACCGTATAAAGCGAAAGAAGCAATACCCGCAAACGCAAGCTGGCTCTTGGTGAAATCAGGTCCAGGACTGCTCACGGTGACAATCGGCATGACCAAAATAAAGGTGGCCAATGCAGTGAGAACAGCTAGTGCGGAATTAGTACCTTCATTGCGAAAGGACATCTCATGATGCTTAAAGCCGCCCATAAAAATGCACAAACCAATAATGCCGTTCATCACAATCATGATGGTGGCAAAGACCGCATCACGAGCAATAAATTGAGAGCCTTCATGCCCGGCTACCATCATGGCGATAATTAAGGACGCTTCAATGATAGTGACGCTAATCGCCAATACCAATGTGCCATATGGTTCCCCAGTTCTGTGGGCAATCACCTCTGCATGGTGTACTGCTGATAAAACAGCCCCAATTAAGGCGCCAGCCATCAGTACGATGAACCAGGTTTCATTGAGTAGATATGACAGTGATTGCATGTTTTAAGAATCTTTAGGTTCAGAAAAGCACTTACTCGTTAAGATGAGCAGTTGCTGTAACGGTTTCGGTAATGATGTTATTTTAGAGTTAATTTCGCTCTTATTCGCATAAAAGATCTCTATGAAATCCCTTATTTTGTTTGGCCATGGTGCCCGTGATAGCCGTTGGCGCGAGCCTTTTGACCGCTTAGCCTCTTTATGGAAAGCTCAGCATCCCAATGTCTTGGTGGAATTGGCCTTCTTAGAGTTAATGCAACCGAGCTTAGAAGATGCCATTGCTTCTCAAGTTGCCGCTGGCTCTACTGAAGTCCTTGTTGTGCCCGTGTTTTTTGGTCAAGGCGGTCATTTGCGCAATGACTTCCCGGTATTGCTAAAAGCGTGCCAGGAGAAATTTCCCGAAATAACTTTAAGCGCTACGCCGGCAGTTGGTGAGGATGAAGCTGTCTTGCAGGCAATCGTGGATTTCAGTGCTAGAGCACTTTAATGTTGCTGTGCTTGATATAGCCACTGTGGCTACTCTAGTTCCTATATCTACTAAGCACTCGTGATGATTTCGTATTGACGTTTCAGGCATTTTTTTACGCGCTCAATCAGGCTCTGATTTGCGCCATAGTGAGTCAGTGCCGGGATAAATTCTTGCGCAACGACATCCTTGATCGATGCAATGATTGCGATTGCTGTTTGTTCGTGAATACCAAAGTGTGGCGCTACCTCCAGAGCTAGACTGATTTTTGAATCATGATGTTGGGGTTTAATGGCAAGCTCTTGATATCCTAAATTTGTGAGTTGCATAACTACGTCAAAGGCTGGGGCTAATTGGTATTGACCGTGACCTACATAAAGTACGCCGTGATTTTTGACATGATCATCCGTGTTGTCAATAAAAAGGTTCAGCACCATGCGACGGAACAATTGCTCTAGATCATGTGATGGATTTGAAGAAATCCGACGGAGTATTTGCGCCAATTCTAGGTAACTTCCGCCATGACTCTCATAAGAGACATTTAATAATGCTGCGGCGGATAGGTAATGCAGTCTTCGTTCTTGATGAACTGGCCCAGTGCGATCAAATCGTTTTACAAGTAGCGCATGTCCATGAGGAATCTTTTCAAGCATAGAAGAGCAGACATCAATGCCACACTGATGGGCTAAGGCCAAAATGCTGATTTCTAATACAGAAACATCATGGTCGTCACCTTGCGAAGGAAATTTGGCAAGCCAACGATGATTTTCATGCACAAAAGATGCTTTTGGTCTTGCGCCACCAAGTGTGCCACCTCGATGTAAGAGGCGACGCATTTCAGGAGAGATTTCCATAGAAAATTCTAATTTGCGTACAGCCTCAGCCATGTCTTTGAGGGGAATGAGTTGAGTATCTGAATGCTCTTTCAGTAGCGGTAGATTCTCGCCAAATACCATGGCGCCAACCCGATCTGCATTGCTCATCAGTAGCGTATCGATGTCACTCAAACTCTTGCCATGCTGTGCCTCTAAAACTCTTCTACCCCAACTATCTGGCAGCGCATCACGAAAGGTCAGCGGGAGAGCGCCGCCATCGCGTAAGCGATGCTCAGCAATGGCTAATGAAGCGCTTTGAAGTGGAAGGTAATCTGGGTTTAGTGCAAAGGCGGTAGGGGATGCAAGGTAATGCTTGCCATAAGCATATTCACCGGACTCAATAACACCCCTACGCTCAAGCTTTAGCAGACCAACGGCGGTAATTGCTTGATCAAAGGTAAAGTCTAAGCCTACATAAATTTTGCGGTTAGAACTCACGCTCATCCTCTCTAATGGAGCCGGGAGAGCTTTGATGTTTTGGATGTCTGACGCGCTTGATGCCGCCTAAATTGAGTGGAACCTTTGCAACTGAGTTCAGCGAGTCTAATTGTCCGAAGAGCCATAGGGCATTGGCAATGATGCCAATGCTTGCGCTTGGTTTGCCAGTCTCAATCGCACGATAGGTATTTTGAGAGCAAAAAAGGCGGGCGGCCGTCTCTCGGAGAGTCCAGCCTTGAGCAATCCGATTTGCACGCAATCGTAGGCCCAACTCCTCTAGGGACTGGAGGACTTCATGGGGTGTGCTTTGAATTGAATAAGTTTTCTTAGACATCAATAAAATGAACTTTAAATTATTTAAAGATCATTATATTGATATTAAATCAAAGGATCAAGAGTTATTAAACATAGACATTGTCAAAGGGTGGGGATGGTTAGCGGATCCGCTGAAAGCTGACTGCATATGCGAGAAGCAGTTGATCTGTGGGAAGAAGAGCAGAAATTCAAGCAAAATCCCTCACTTGCACCCACCGCATTGCCACTTTTAGCGATAGCAGCCTAACCAGCCTTCAGTTGGGGTTGCTCATTTTCTTTGTGAACATCTTGGGATGCTTCATCTCTTAAGGCTTCACCAACCATAATCAATGCAGGTGAGGCGCTATCAAACCAATCATCAGCTTTGCCGTTAGCTAATTCTCCGAGAGTGCTAGACCAGTGGCGTTCATTCTTGGTGCTCACTGCCTCCAGAATGCGAACCGGTGTGTCGCTTGACTGGTTTGGACTATTCTCAATAAGCTGTTTAGCAATACGTGCAGCGTCTTTGCGACCCATGTAATACACCAGCGTATCGGCTTGTGGATTTTGAATGGGTTGCTGTGCTTGAGTGGCATTGAGATTCTCAGTACCTTGCGCCAGAGTAACAAAAGCAACGCTTCTACTAACGCCGCGTAGCGTGAGTGATTGAGCAATTGCTGCAGCACCTGCTAAGGCTGCCGTAATCCCTGGTACTACTTCTACTTCCACTCCAGCATGTTTTAGCGCTTGAATCTCTTCATCGGCGCGACCAAACATCATGGGGTCGCCACCTTTGAGTCTGACGATGACGCGATGCTGCTTGGCTGCATCGACAAGACGTTTATTAATAAAGTGCTGAGCAGAAGAGAGTTTGCCGCAACGTTTGCCAACTGGCACTTGAATGGCTTGTGGGCAAAGCGCTAGCATGGCGGCATCGACTAGCGCATCATGAAACACAATATCTGCTTGCTCTAATAGTTTGGCGCCACGAACCGTAATCAGGTCAGCCGCCCCGGGGCCGGCGCCGACGAGATATACCTTGCCTAGGGTATTGGCAGTGTTCATGCGTCGAGCGTCGCGCGTTGATCGCGCCAACTGTTTTGGGTGGTAACGCTAAAGAGATCAAATTGCTTCAGAGCGACTGCCACATCTTGATCGGGACGTAGTTCAAAAGCATCAAAACCAACACGTGCGCCTTGCAAGAGTTGATCGATTAATACATCACCGATTGCTCGGATTTCACCTTGCCATTTAAAGCGATCTCTTAGAAGGGCCGCAGTACTAAAACTTCTACCATCTCTAAAGATAGGAAAGTGCGCGCCGACTACTGGCCAGAGAGATTTACCTTCTTCAATGATGTCAGCATGTTTCAGGATGTCATCGTCTGCAGCAAACCAAACCCCAATCTCTCCTTTTTGGGCGCGTGCAATCACATCGGCATTTTTATAGTGCGTGATCCACCAGTGCAAAGGTACCAAGACCTTGTGCAAGCCATGTTCTAGATCGGGAATGCCACCTTCATCACGCTCACCATCCCATACTTGCCATTCATTGGCGATTACGCTGGGCGCGCCATTCTTCGGAAACGAAATAATCTGTTTATTCATCATCAGACTTGTGCGCCTTTGCTCGATTCTTTCGCATGCTTGCCATTGTTTTGATATGCCGCTTCTTTAAATGGAGTCACTCCCAAGCGGCGATAGGTATCAATAAAAGGCTCGTCTGCAATACGCTGTTCTACATAGGTATTGATCAGACTAGTCATGACATCGGGGATTTCATTGGCATAGAAAGATGGCCCAATGACTTTACCAATCGAAGCATCGTTTCCTTGGTCACCGCCTAGGGTAATTTGATACCACTCTTCGCCATCTTTATCGACACCCAATACGCCAATATTGCCTACGTGATGGTGCCCACAAGAATTAATACATCCTGAAATGTTTAAAGTGATATCACCTAAGTCATATAGATAGTCGAGATCATCAAAGCGCTCCTGAATGGCTTTCGCAATCGGGAGTGATTTCGCATTAGCGAGTGAGCAAAAGTCACCGCCAGGGCAAGCAATAATATCTGTGAGTAGACCAATGTTGGGTAGGGCTAGGTGATGGTTTTTGGCGGCGCGCCATACATTGAGGAGCTCAGATTGCTCTACATCTGCGAGTACTAGGTTTTGTTCATGCGTCACGCGTAACTCACCAAAGCTATAGTGATCCGCTAAGTCCGCAATCGCATTCATTTGCGAGCTGGTGGCATCACCAGGTGCAGCAGTGCCATGGGGCTTGAGTGACAAGATCACAGAGGCATAGCCAGGTACTTGATGGTCTTTGACATTACGCTCAAGCCAACGCATAAATGCAATTTGCTCATTGGTATCTAATGTGGATTGAGCATGAGACTGAAGTTGCGCATTGCTTATTGCAGCTAATGTTTTGTAGCTTGGTTTAGTGAAGTGTTTGGCAACACGTTCCCATTCAGCTGGTGTGAAGTTGTCCTTGCCGGGTTTTGTCTCGCTATGGAGATGAGCCCATTCACCTTCAACCTGGCGTGCGAACTCTTCTGACCCTAAAGCTTTCACCAAAATCTTAATGCGGGCTTTATAGAGATTGTCTCTTCTACCAAAGCGGTTATATACCCGCAAAAGCGCAGTTAAATAACTCGGTAGTACTTGCCAAGGCAGATTGGATTTAATGAGTGAACCCAAAATCGGAGTACGGCCCATGCCGCCACCGGCATAGATATCAGCAATGAGTTCATTGTTGGCATTTTTCTTGAGCTCAATACCAACGTCATGGCAAAGCAAAACGGTACGATCTTCTTTAGCGCCATTGACCGCAAATTTAAATTTGCGCGGTAGGTGTGCAAACTCAGGATGGAGTGTTGACCACTGGCGCAGTAATTCACAAACGGGGCGTGGGTCAACGTATTCATCTGCCGCGATACCTGCAAATGCATCACTCGTAATATTGCGAATACAGTTGCCGGAAGTTTGAATGGCATGCATCTGCACTTTGGCAAGTTCGGCCAAGATGTCAGGCGTCTTCTCTAATTCAACCCAGTTAAATTGAATATTCTGGCGGGTCGTAAAGTGACCATAACCACGATCGTATTTATCTGCAATAAAAGCCAGCGTTCGTAATTGTTTTGAACTCAATAAGCCGTAGGGGATAGCAACGCGCAACATATAGGCGTGCCGCTGGTGATACAGACCATTTTGTAGACGCAAAGGACGGAACTCTTCCTCAGCGAGGGTGCCGTTTAGGCGACGTTCAACCTGGTCTCGAAATTGGGCAACCCGTTGGTCTACTAGGGTTTGGTCAATATGGTCATATTTATACATAGTCAGGTATTGTCCAAGGGTCGAATTATTCCTGCAACTAATTAAATATTGATCCTATATATCGAAAAAGATATATAGAAAGGGATAAATCCACCTTTCCCTTCCTGAAGAAAGCTCCTAGGCCGATGGCCGTAAGATGGCAGGGTTGCATAAAAAAACATAAAAAACGGAGATCAGCATGAAAAAACTACTTTTAGTGAGTGTTGCCCTAGGCTTATTAGCCGGCACCACCCTAGCAAATGCCCAAACTGGTAAGCCACCTATTCCAATGGCCTCAACCCCAGGCCAAGGGTTTTCTCAGGAAGGGCTCAAGCGGATTGATACATTCTTCGCCGAGCAAATTGCTACCAATCAAATGCCAGGCGCGGTTCTGGCCGTTAGTAAAAATGGCAAATTAAGTATTTACAAGCCTTACGGCTATCTTGATAAGAGTGCCCAAAAGCCAATGACCACAGATGCCATCTTTAACTTGGCATCTATGACCAAGGTGATGGCAACAGTAGGGGCCTTAACTTTTTATGAAGAAGGCAAGCTGCCACTCAATGCGCCAATCTCCGATTGGTTGCCGCAGTTTAAGAATATGAAAGTAGGTCGGGTAGACGCAGATGGCAAGCTTACCACCGTTCCTGCCAAGAACCCGATCACCGTGCAAGACTTAATGCGCCACACCAATGGACTAACCTATGGTGGTCGTGGCGCCACACCAATTCATCAGTTTTATCCTGCCGGTTCAGCGCCAGCCGCTATTGATTTATCACCAGAGCAGTTCATTGATAAATTGGCTGCCGCCCCATTGCTATATGAGCCAGGCACAGCTTGGGATTATGGTTTTGGTATTGATGTACTGGGCATCATCCAAGAAAAAATTGCCGGCAAATCACTGGGCGGTGTTTTACAAGAGCGCGTCTGGAGCAAGGTGGGCATGCCAAATACTTTCTTTCAGTTGGCAGAAAAAGATCGTCCACGTTTAGCGCAACCATTGCCAATCGATCCTGTGAGTGGCAAGCCACAAAAAGTAGACATTCATACGAAGCAAGTGAAATTTGATTGCGGTGGTTCATGTGCGTATTCGACTGCAGGTGACTATCTACGCTTTGGTCAAATGCTGCTCAATGGTGGCAGCATAGATGGTAAGCGTGTCTTAGGCCCACAAACCGTAGCCTTTATGACAGCCAACCATTTAAATAAAGACATTAAAAATAATGTGAGCGGAACAGAGCCAGCACGAGTTGGCTATGGATTTGGTCTGGGTGTCGCTGTGAGAACCGAGCGCGGTTTATCGGCTAACAATGGCAATGTTGGAGATTACTCATGGAACGGCGCCTACGGCACCATCTTCTTCGTTGATCCCAAAGAGCAAATGGTGGTCGTCATGATGGGTGTTGCTCCTGGCGACATTCGTAAGGTCCATCGCGAGAAGCTCAATGCATTGATCTATGGTGCGCTTGAAAAATAAGCAATTGAAATAAGCCATTCATTTAGTAAGTAGTAAAAAAGCCCCGAGATTTCGGGGCTTTTGTTTGTGTACTGATGGCTTACATCACAAGCTAAATTCACGATAGTGTCGATAGAGATTGGCGATGGAGGCAAATCCCAAAACAACAATCAGAACGGCAAAGAGGTAATCGAGGGTGAGGTAAGTAAAGATCCCAGATTGAATGGCCACCGCAGCAGCGATAAAGGCGGCGATTGCACCAAACACAACCAATTTGAAATTGGGGATAAAGGCACCCAAAGTAATGGCAACAAAGAGCAAAATCAAATCGGATACCAACTGATCCGCAATCAGAAAAATACTATTGGTGAGCTCGGGATTGGTGAGCTTGCCTAAGATAGCAATCACTAGGATGCTGGCGAGCACTGCAAAGTTCAGCTTGGCTTTGCTAAAAATCGTTTTGAGTTGATCGTTCATGATGAATTAGCTTACGTGCTGTGTTTAGTCTTAATAGTTGGGACTGCCGTTAAAGACGAGGCTGATGCCAATCCATAACAAAATAAAAGCAATCAAAATGGTAATGCCAAGCTTTTTTAGAAAGTATTCGAGACTATCCATATAAGCCTCATCATTACGACCAAAGTATTGATCAAAGCGCTTCCAAACCAAGCGACCAACAACCAGTGGTAACAGCATTGCAACAATGCCAAAGATAACGGTAAGGGTGGTATCCATCGAAATTCAATTCTTTCTTATGCTGATGGCCAAAAATAGTGCCATATCAAAGTGCTAAGAATACCCGTTTTTGAATGAGCACAAGCTCAAGAGAATGCCCGCTTGTGCCGATTTATGCTCTAAAACCCTGAGATTGTTGGTACAGTAGAGCTTTTAATGCCGATATTTTTCGAAAGCTATCTAAATGACTGAATTGTCCGTAACCCAACTTCAAGAAATTCGCACTGCCGTCTTGGGCGCTGCTGCAAAAGTACCTGGAGCTCTCATCGGAATGGGAATTCTGTTTATTGTGTTGGGCATGATTGGTGTTGCTGGTCAAACTCTGTTCTCGTTTGTAACGATTAATGTATTGGGCGCATTTTTGGTATTTGGTGGTGTTGTGCAATTTGCACATGCTCTGCAATCTAAGGGCTGGAAGAGTGTTTCTATTCAAGTAGTGTTAGCAGTTCTTTATGTTGCTGCTGGCATATATACCTGGGCTTTCCCGATTCCGGCATTAGAGGCAATCACGCTATGGCTCGCAGCGATCTTCTTTGTCACTGGCGCGCTTCGCTTGATCTCGGCTTTTCAGCATCGCCATTTTCGTGAATGGTTCTGGCTATTGGTGTCTTCAGCAATCTCGATCTTGATGGGTGTGCTCATCATGAATGGTTACCCAGAGACTAGCTTGTGGTTGCCTGGTTTGTTGATCGCGATTGAGTTGTTATTGCAAGGTTGGTCATTGCTTTTCCTGGGTTTAGCAGCGCGTTCACTCACCAAGTAATAGTAGGAATGTCTGCAGACATTAAGTAACCATGGCAATGAAAAAAACCGATCTCTATAAAAACCTCGCTTTGACAACTGCTCAGCGTATGAAAAATGCTGCGAAGACGCCAAAGCCTGGGGTGGCAGAGGGGATTGCTAAGACTAAAAAAGAGCTTGCTAGTAGTAATCCGATGCTTGCCTCTTTGATGGGAGGCATTAAGCCAAACTCCAAGCCAAAGCCCAAGTCCAAGTAACTATTTGCCTTTTTGTACTCTTGAAGCAAATTCAATCTCTGCTCTTAATAGACCTGCTCAAGGTCTTTGCCGCTCTCCTAATCATCCTCCACCATCTTTCTAACTACGGTCAGATTGCGGAGGATGCGCGTTTGTTCATGCCCGGATTGATGGATTGGCTATTTGAATATGGACGTTACGCCGTTCAAATCTTTTTGGTGATGGCAGGTTACTTAGCTGCTCAATCACTCACACGTTTTGCAAATAGAAAGTTCAATGTGCAGAATTTATTGCGGGTGATCATCAATCGTTATCTCAGATTATTTGCGCCCTATATCGCCGCTTTAATCTTTACTATTTTGTGTGCATGGATTGCCCGCTTTTGGGTAAGTGATGAATTTGTTGGAGAAACAGAGACATTGGCTCAGTTTGTGGCGCATCTATTTTTCTTGCAGGGCATTTTAGGCTTGGACTCCATCTCAGCTGGTGCTTGGTATGTGGCGATTGATTGGCAGCTGTACTCCGTATTGGCTTTGCTACTCATTTCATTTTCTTCCTATCAAGCAGTGATTTGGTTATTGAGTATTGTGGGTGTCGCCTCTTTGTTGTATTTCAATCGTTCTAGTCATTACGAAGCCTATTTCATTTATTTCATTGGCGCATATGGTCTTGGAGTATTGGCTTATCTCGGAAAAAACTTTAGCGATCAAAAAATTCAAGATCTGGCTAAAGCAGCTCTCATCCTGATTGGGCTTGTTATTCTTGCATCATCCTTTCAGGAAATTTGGTTGCGGAATTTCTTAGCTTGGTTTGTCGCTTTTCTTTTGTTGTGGTGGGGCAATGCCAGCTATCCCATTCTCACTTCGACGGGTGATAGGGCTAAAGTAATGACGCTTAAGGCGATTGCGTGGGCAAGTCCACGCTCTTATTGCGCTTTCTTGATTCACTTCGCATTGATCTTATTGGCCAATACACTCTATATCGCTATGGGGTGGTATGCCTATGAGAGTGGGAAGATTGCGATTGCTTTGATGCTGGGAGTGGTGGTGATGAGTGTGGTTGCCGCAAACTACTTGTATCGATGGGTGGAGCTGCCTTCAGGCAAACTCAAAATCTAAATCACCGAATTAAATACCCATGTCCTTGAGGACGCGGAAAATTTCACGATAGGCTTTAGGGGGTTTGTTTAACTCTTTTTCTTTGCGCGCATTACGAATCAATGTACGCATGTTCTGAATATCCATATCAGGATATTGCTCTATCATCTTCGTGAATGTTTCATCGTTGGCAATCAAGCGATCACGATAAGACTCGAGATGATGGAGTTTGGCGGTTTCAGCTTTGCTAACTCCCTGAATCGCATCTAAGCGTTTTTGAATTGCATCTAACTCTTCTTCATCCAAAAAGCGCATCAGTTTGCCAAGATATTGCTTGTGGCGACGGATCGCTTCGAAGCTTTTGATCTTATTGGTTTCAGCAATAGCTGCCTTAATTGCCTCATCCAAAGGAATGGTTTTTAAGGCATCACTACTCAATGCTGCGAGAACCTCAGCCAGCTTCTGGCGCTCGGTCATTTGGCGCTTTAGCTCGGATTTACTTGGCCCCTCGTCAAGATCTTCTTTCTTGGGGGTCCGGTTCTTTTCATTGACATGCATATCTATATTTTAGACGGGTATTTGGGGTATCCAGGCTAATTTCTAAAATTCGGCATAAAGCCAATTTTGGTAAATAATAGAGAGTAGGAATACAGATCAATAAATCACAAAGATATGACTAGAGTTGCTTCAGAAGCTACATACGACTACATCATCATCGGCGCCGGTAGCGCTGGCTGCATGTTGGCTAAGCGTTTGACTGAGAATGCTTCAAAGCGCGTGCTTTTGATTGAAGCTGGCAAGAATGACAACTACATCTGGATTCATGTGCCAGTGGGGTATTTGTACTGTATTGATAATCCCAGAGCAGATTGGCGTTTTAAGACTGCGGCGGAAAAGGGTTTAAACGGTCGCTCTTTGTTATATCCACGCGGCAGAGTGCTGGGTGGTTGTTCTTCCATTAACGGCATGATTTATATGCGCGGCCAAGTGGGCGACTACGAATCTTGGGTAGAGGCTACTGGCGATGATGCTTGGTCATGGCAAAACGCATTAAGACGCTATAAGTCATTTGAGGATTACCACGGCGATGCAAATGAATGGCATAGCAAGGGTGGTGAGTGGACTGTTTCCAAGCAACGTTTGCGTTGGCCGATTATGGATGTTTTCAAAGAGGCCGCAGTTCAAGCAGGCATACCCGCATCGGACGACTTTAACCGGGGCGATAACTTTGGCATTGGGTATTTTGATGTGAATCAGCGTAAAGGTTGGCGATTAAATACTTCAAAAGCATTTTTGCGCGACGCTGCTAAGCGACCCAATCTCACAGTGGTCACAGAAGCAATTGTGAATCAGTTATTAATAGACCCCGTTACTAAGAATTGCTTTGGAGTGCAATACATCAAGGATGGCAAAGCAGTTGAGGTGCATTGCACTCCCGCTAGTTCTCATGGTGGTTCTGCCAAGTCAGGTGAGGTGATCTTGAGTGCTGGTGCTATTGGTAGCGTGCAAGTTTTGGAGCGCTCTGGAGTAGGAAGTGCTGAGCGCCTTAAAGCCTTGGGCGTTCCCGTCATGGCGGACTTGCCGGGCGTAGGCGAGAACTTGCAAGACCATTTGCAGTTGCGCATGGTTTATAAGGTGAGCGGCATTAAAACGCTCAATACAAAAGCCAACTCTTTACTCGGCAAGTTGATGATTGGCATGGAGTATGTATTGAATCGCTCTGGTCCCATGTCGATGGCGCCATCACAGCTGGGCGCATTTGCTTATAGCTCGCCTGATCAAAAATCTGCCAATGTGGAATATCACATTCAGCCATTGTCCTTAGAGAAGTTTGGCGAAGACTTACATTCTTTTAATGCAGTGACTGCGAGTGTGTGCAACTTACGCCCCACTTCCCGGGGAAGTGTGCATATCATTTCTGTGGATCCAGAGGCGCCTCCAGTGATTGCCCCCAACTATTTGTCGACCGATGAAGATCGTAAAGTCGCGGCCGATTCTTTACGACTTACCCGTAGGATTGTTGAGAGCCCTGCACTAAAGCCTTACGCCCCAGAAGAATACAAGCCAGGTAAGCAATATCAAACCGATGCGGAGTTGATCAAAGCTGCTGGTGATATTGGAACGACGATTTTTCATCCAGTAGGTACCTGCAAGATGGGGCGTGATGACGATCCGATGGCGGTACTAGATTCACAATTGCGCGTCAGGGGTATTGGTCATTTGCGTGTTGTCGATGCGTCAGCTATGCCAACAATTACTTCTGGTAACACCGCAGCCCCAACCATGATGATTGCGCAGCGCGCGGCCGAATTGCTCACTAGTGAATAGGGCAAGCACCCATCGCAGTGCTCAACTGCAAGATCAACTGCCGGCGACTCATTTACTGTTGGCCTTGGCAATTGTGGCGGTGTGGGGTACCAACTTTGTTGTTATTAAAAACAGTCTTGCCGCATTTCCACCGTTTTACTTTGCTGCACTGCGCTATATTTTTGCCTTGTTGCCCATGGTCTTTTTTATTCCGAGACCCAAAGTGCCCTGGAGCAATCTTTGCATTTATGGTTTGTGTACAGGGGTAGGGCAGTTTGGGGTGATGTACTACGCTATCAATAGTCAAATCTCACCGGGTTTAGCTTCGCTAGTGATTCAGACGCAGGTCTTCTTCACGATTGGCTTTGCGATGTTCTTTGCCAAAGAGGGCTTAAAGCTGTATCAGGCAGTCGCAGTATTGGTGGCGATGACCGGTTTAGGCATTATTGCGATGCACACCGATGCGACGACGACTTTCTTAGGTTTGGCTCTAGTGGTGTTCTCTGGCTTTTCTTGGGGGGTAGCCAACACCGCCAATCGCAAAGCTGGAGCCATCAATATGCTGTCGTATGTTGTTTGGGCAAGCGCTTTCTCTATTCCACCACTCATCTTGATTGCCCTGATCTTTGAAGGTGGTGCGATGCACCTATGGGAAGTTACTTTGGCAGCCCCTTTGGGTGCCTGGTTAGGGGTTTTTTGGCAGTCTTGGGCCAATACCTTATTTGGCTATGCTGCTTGGGGCTGGCTGTTATCAAAGCATCCCGCTGCCGTAGTTGCACCTGCGCCCCTATTGGTACCCATATTTGGAATGGGGGCATCTGCCTTCTTTTTAGATGAGTCTTTGCCAGCGTGGAAAGTCATGGCTGCAGGATTGGTGATCGCGGGTCTCGTGGTAAACCTCTTTTGGCCCAGTTTGCGCACTCAACTTCGACGATATTTTTAGAAAACCGCTTTATCCCTTGGGGCTAATGTAAAACCCTAATGCCTACCTCTTTTTTTGCCTCTGCATTAACAGTAAGATTGCTATTCGCTTTGAGGTTTACTTATAAAAGTATTTATTTAATTAGCATTTTTAGTCATGGAGACTTTATGAATATTCGCCGTCACATTTTTGCAGTTGCAACGGCTGCAATGCTTTCAACCGGTGCATACGCTGCCGATATCAAACTTGGTGTTTCTGGCCCATTTACTGGCGGCTCATCCTCAATGGGTGTGAGTATGCGTGATGGTGTTCGTCTTGCTGCTAAAGAAATCAATGCTGCTGGTGGTATCAACGGCAACAAAATCGTTTTAGTTGAGCGCGATGACGAAGCAAAAAATGAACGTGGAGTACAGATCGCTCAAGAGTTGATTAACAACGAGAAAGTAGTTGCTACTTTGGGTTACATCAATACTGGTGTGGCACTGGCATCTCAGCGTTTTTATCAGGACGCTAAGATCCCTGTCATGAATAACGTTGCTACTGGTTCAGTATTGACCAAGCAGTTCCCAAATGCCGCAGAAAACTATGTTTTCCGTAACGCTGCAGCTGACAACATTCAAGCTCCAATGATCGCTAAAGAAGCGGTTGAAAAGCGTGGTTTGAAGAAGGTAGCTATTTGGCTGACTCTACGAACTATGGCCAATTGGGTCGTGAGGACTTAGAGAAGGCCCTGAAGACATATGGCGTTACCCCAGTAGCGACTGAAAAGTTCAACATTGGTGACGTGGATATGACTTCTCAATTGCTCAAGGCAAAGAATGCTGGTGCAGATGTGATTTTGACCTACGCGATTGGACCAGAGCTGGCACAAATTGCGAACGGTATGGCGAAGTTGGGTTGGAAAAAACCGATGATCGGAAGCTGGACTTTGTCTATGGCTAGCTTTATTGATACCGCTGGTAAGAATGGTAACGGCGCAACAATGCCACAAACTTACATTCAAACTCCATCTACTACTGCAAAGCGTAAAGCTTTCCAAGAAGCTTACTTAAAAGAGTTCAAGCCAAAGAACAACAACATTGCATCTCCAGTTTCTGCAGCACAAGGATATGACTCTGTTTACCTCTTGGCTGCCGCTATCAAGCAAGCTAACAGCACAGAAGGACCAAAGATTGTTGCTGCTTTGCAAGACCTCAAGACTCCGGTGGAAGGTGTTGTGATGACTTATAACAAGCCATTTACAGCAAATGATCATGATGCTATTAAAGCTAAGGACGTTGTGATGGGTGTAGTTGAGAACGGTCGTGTTGAGTTCTTGAATGCTGAGGACGCAACCGCTAAGAAGAAGTAATTCATAGCAAATGAGCGGGCGGTGATTGTTATTTATGCCGCACTGCAACATTTAAGTATTGAAATCGCAAAGCGCCGCCTATAAAGCGGCGTTTTGCTTACAATGACGAATTCGTCAATAAAACAGTTTTTTAGATTTTTTGGGTCTACACCATGGAAATGTTTGCACAAATCCTCTCGAGCGGTATAGCGGTAGGCATGATCTACGCGGTCATTGCTTTCGGCTTCCAGCTTACTTTTGCCACTTCAGGCACATTGAACTTCGGTCAAGGCGAAGCCTTGATGTTGGGCGCCTTAGTTGGCCTCACTTGTGTGGATACCTTCGGCATGAACTACTGGGTCATGATTCCCGTAGTTTGCCTGTTTGGCATGCTTCAAGGTGGCTTTGTTGAGCTGATTGGTGTGCGCCCTGCGATCAAAATTAAATCCGAGTTTGGTTGGATTATGTCGACGATTGCTCTTGGAATTATTTTCAAGAACGTTGCAGAAAATATCTGGGGTCGTGATGCGCTCCCATTTCCATCGCCACTTCCCATGGAGCCGATGAGCTTTTTGGGCGCCAATATTTTGCCAATGGAAATCTTGGTAGTGGTTGGTGCTTTGGTAATGATGCTCTTGGTAGAGTTCTTTAACCGCAAAACCATTTATGGCAAAGCAGTTGTAGCGACAGCGAATGATCGCGATGCAGCTGGTTTGATGGGTATCAATACCAGCATGGTGATTACCTTCTCCTATGCATTATCTTCATTAACTGCAGCTTTTGCTGGTGTATTGATTGCACCATTAACGCTGACGGGCGCGACGATGGGTGGTGCCTTGGGTCTGAAGGCATTTGCTGTAGCGATTATTGGTGGCTTGTCTAGCGGTATGGGCATCATTGTGGGCGGCCTGATTTTGGGTATTGTAGAAACTGCTACTGGTTTCTATTTCTCTACTGGCTATAAAGATGTACCAGGTTTGATCTTGCTCCTGCTGGTGCTGGCATACAAACCATCTGGTCTCTTTGGTAAATCTGCAATTAAGAAAGTTTAATGATGAAGAAGTCTCTATTACCGATATTAATTGCGATTGCGGGGCTCTTTTGTTTGCCTCTGTTTATCCACAATCCTTACTATATTCACCTAGTTGAAACGATTCTGATCTATACCATTCTTTTGTATGGTTTAGATATTGTGGTGGGTTATGTGGGTCAAGTTTCTCTAGGTCACGCAGCCTTGTTTGGTATTGGCTCCTATACCGCTGGCGTGCTGTACTTCCATTTTGGTTGGACTATTTGGGGAACTTTGCCGGCATCTATCGTAGTGACCTCAATCTTCGGTGGGCTCTTGGCGTTGCCAGCCCTGAAGGTGATCGGGCCTTATTTGGCGATGGTGACCTTGGCATTTGGAACAATTGCGCAGATTCTCATTAACGAGATGACTTGGATGACTGAAGGTCCTTTGGGCATCAAGATTCCTAAGCCTGATTTAATGGGTGTGCCAATGACCAAGGCAGAGTATTTCTGGATGGTGGGCATTATCTTGATCATCTCTCTGATTGTGGTTGACCGTTTTGTTAAATCACAAATTGGTCGCGCCTTTGAAGCATTGCGCGATAGCCCAATCGCTTGTGACTGTATGGGTGTTTCCGTATATCGCTATAAGGTGATTGCATTTGTTATTAGCGCAGGCTTTGCTGGTTTGGCTGGTTGCTTATATGCCTACTCAGAGCAGTACATTTCTCCAAATACCTATAACAACGAACTTGCAGTCTTGTTCTTGCTTGGCATCATCATGGGCGGACGTAAGTCCCGCCTAGGTGCCTTGATTGGTGCGGCCATTATTGTGTTGTTGCCAAAACTCTTGGACGATATCAACTTGTTCCGTATTGTTGCTTCGATCATTGCGATCGTCGTGCTTGTCGGTGCTGGTATGGCCCTGTCAAAGAAAGTCACTACACCACGTCGTGTGGCAGTGCCAATCGCCGGCGTAGTTGGCTTAGCGGCATTCTCATTCTGGCTAAATACCATTTCTGACTGGCGCTTGAGTATCTTCGGCTTCATGATTTTGCTAGTGGTTTATTACTTGCAAAACGGTATCGTGGGTTTTGCTAAGAGCTTCTATCAATCGATTGCTGGTAAAACGAAAACGACTCGTGGCGAAGCCACTGAAGAGGTGGATGACTCCGTTAGCTTTATTAGCGCGGTTGCCAACAACAATGCTGGCACTGAACTTCTGAAGGTAGATTCAGTATTGATGCAGTTCGGTGGCCTGAAAGCTTTGAACAACGTTGATCTGAGTATTAAGCGCGGCACGATTCATGGCTTGATTGGTCCGAACGGATCCGGCAAGAGTACGATGATGAACGTGTTGACCGGTATTTATGTTCCTACTGCCGGTAACGTTTTATATGCTGGTCAGAGTGTAGTGGGCCGCACTTCCTCGGATATTGCGCTGTCTGGTATCGCCCGTACATTCCAAAACGTTCAGCTCTTTGGTGAGATGACTGCTATCCAAAATATTTTGGTCGGATTGCATCACACTTTCAAATCGAATATGGTGGAAATTGCCCTGAATCTGCCACGCTACAAACGTGAGGAGCAAGAGGCGCATGCGCGTGCAATGGCGCTTCTCAAGTTCGTTGGCCTAGATGACTTGGCAAATGAAGAGGCGCGTAACTTGCCATACGGTAAGCAGCGTTTGCTCGAGATTGCTCGCGCCTTGGCGCTTGATCCTGAGTTGCTCTTGTTAGATGAGCCGGCTGCAGGTTTGACTGCTCCAGACATTAAAGAGTTGCTCCGTATTATTCGTAAGATTCGCGACAACGGTATTACCTTTATCTTGATTGAGCATCACATGGATGTGGTGATGTCAGTGTGCGATACCGTTTCTGTATTGGATTTCGGTCAGAAGATTGCGGAAGGTAAACCCGCTGAAGTTCAAGCAGACGAGAAGGTGATTCATGCCTACTTGGGTACTTAATCACTAGAACCATATTGAATCGGTAAATATTATGTTATCTATTAAGAATCTTGAAGCAGGCTACGGCAAGGTCAAAGTCTTGCATGGCATCAACATTGATGTGCCTAAAGGACAAGTCATTACTTTGATTGGTTCTAACGGTGCGGGCAAAACAACCACGATGCGTGCCATTACCGGCATGATTAAACCTACTGGTGGTGAAGTCACTTTGGGCGGCGAAAAAATTGACGGTTACGACTCTCATAAAATCGCCCGCCTTGGCTTGGCACACAGTCCAGAAGGTCGTCGTGTATTTACGACCATGTCGGTAACCGACAATCTGTTATTGGGCGCCTTCCCGCGCTTTACTGGTAGCCGTCCTAAGGGCGACATTAAGAACGATTTAGAGCGCGCTCTAGAAATGTTCCCTCGTTTAAAAGAGCGTCGCAATCAGTTGGCAGGTACCTTATCTGGCGGTGAGCAGCAAATGTTGGCAATGGCTCGTGCGGTGATGCTTAACCCAGAAATTATTCTGTTGGATGAGCCATCTATGGGCTTGGCACCAATTCTGGTTGAGGAGGTATTTAAGATCATCTCTAACCTCAAGTCGCAAGGCGTCACAATGTTATTGGTTGAGCAGTTTGCCGCCGCCGCTTTGAATGTTGCTGATTATGGTTATGTGCTCGAGAACGGTAAGATCGCGACTCATGGCCCTGCCTCAAAACTCAAAGATGACCCAGCTGTTAAAGCTGCCTACTTGGGTGGTGCTGGCGGCCATTAAGCGAAAGCTTACTGGTGAATGAAAAAGCCCTCTCATGAGGGCTTTTTCTATTGGGCTAATCGATGCTAGCCTTGAAGAAGCGAGATAGCCTCTCGAATCAAGAGCGCGCGGTAGCCCATGTAGATCGCTACTCCAACAAATCCTAGTAAAAAAAGTTTTGGCACTAATGCGCCTTCAATCACGAGTTCTGAGTTGAGCAAACCAATCGCAACCGCCAAGAAAAACAGCGCACCTAAAGCAAGTACAAACCAGTTTTCTGTACCAACAACCTGCTGGGTTGTATTGTGATAGGCCAGCACCTGAAAGGTATTGCCTTTGGGGTAGCCAGATACAGTAACCGAATCCCCATCTTGGATGCTCATTGGTGTTGAAAACTTCGCCTGAATAGCCCGGTCATTTAAATTGAAGTTCGAAACATAAAAACGCTGGTAGTACGCCGATGAATGATCATGGGTTGGTTTTTCAGGGTTCACATATTCCAGTAGTTCATTGTTGAGATTGCTGACGGTTCCAGAGATAGAGTGGACCGAACTACTTAAGAAAGAGCTGGGTTTAATGACGGACATCAGCAGGGCTCCCAAAAAGATGAAGCTAATAATCAGAGTAAAAGAGCTTACAGGACGTTTCATAGATTGATTGCGAATACGCCCTTGAAAAAGAGGCTAATTGAAATAAGCAAAGTGAACATGGCAAATATCAATTGAATATGAGAACCACTCAATTTTTTCCCTACTAGCTGCCCCAGTAATAGTCCGCCTAGTGCAGCCAATGAAAATGGGGCTGCTACGACGATATCCAGTGAGCCTGATGCGGCGGAGATGATGGCACCACCACCCGTAATAATGGCGAGGACTCCAAGCGAGGTGGCCACGATAGATTGGACGGGTAGATCCGTATAGCGCTTCAGGGCCGGGACGATGATAAAGCCCCCGCCAACGCCTAGTAAACCAGACAGAAAGCCAGCCACACTGCCAGCAAAGAAGAGTGCGCGTGCACACGGTACAGTCCACTTGAGTTTACCGATGGCAGGATTAACAAGACAGGGCGGAGGTTTACGAGCGGGTTCTGGAATGCCTTTGATTTCTTGATAGGCCTGTCGCAGTAAACGTGTTGCCACTAATAACAAAATGAGGCTAAACAGAATTTGTAGGGGCGCATTCGGAATCTGTGGTGCCAGCCATAAACCGAGGGGCGAGAGGATGAGTCCAAAAGCCGCCATAAACCCGGCTGCCTTGTAGCGCAAGATCTTGCGTTTGAGACCGAGGATTGCGCCAATGCTAGAGGCTATCGCCACTGCACATAGCGCAATTGGTGCGGCCTCTGCAACTGTGAGGTGTAAAAAGAATACGAGGAGCGGTACTGAGAGTATGCCGCCACCTGCTCCAGTAAGCCCCATGAGGACGCCCACTAGGATGCCTAGTGCAGGGCTGATGAAGGATGAATATTCCATTGCAAATTATTTTATATTAATATAGTATATAAATATATATAATATTTTCCCTATAGGAAGAGCGTGTTGAGTACAAAACCAGCGGCAGTCATTCAAGCATTTTTTGATCCAGGAACCTGGACCTTCTCCTATGTAGTCTATGAGGGGGAGGGCAGTCCTTGCGTCATTATCGATTCAGTACTGAACTATGACCCCAAATCTGGCAGAACGACCAGTACTTCTGCGGATGAGTTGATTGGTTTTATTCAAACCCATCAACTGAAGACGGAGTGGATTTTGGAAACGCATGCACATGCCGACCATTTGACGGCAGCGCCCTATCTCCAAAGCCATCTGGGCGGTAAGACTGTGATTGGTACGCATATTACCGATGTCCAGAAGGTATTTAAAGGAGTATTTAATTTAGATGAGCGCTTCAAGTCTGACGGCACTCAATTTGATCGCCTTCTAAAGGACGGTGAATCATTGCATTTTGGCAATCTCACATTAAAGGCTCTGTATGTCCCAGGACATACGCCTGCCTGCATGGCTTATGAAATTGGTGATGCGATCTTTGTTGGGGATACTTTGTTTATGCCGGATGTCGGAACTGCTCGGTGTGATTTCCCTGGTGGCGATGCTAGAACACTCTATCGCTCGATTCAGAAAATCTTGGCCTATCCGCCAGAGACTAAGCTCTATATGTGTCACGACTATCCCCCGAATGATCGACCTGTTGCCCATATGACAACAGTTGCTCAAGAGAGGGCTGAGAACATCCATGTGCATCAAGGAATTACTGAAGATCAGTTTGTACAGATGCGCACTACTCGAGATCAGACTTTAGAGATGCCTGTCTTAATACTGCCTTCGATTCAGATCAATATTCGTGCTGGACATTTTCCAGAGCCAGATAGCAATGGCATCTCGTATCTCAAGATGCCCTTAAACGCGCTATAAGCAGTCTTTTATGAATCTCAATATCTCTAAAGCAGAATTAAAGAAGATGCAGGCTTCAGCAGAGGAGGCTTGTAAGTTGATGAAAGTGCTCTCGAATCGGGATCGCATGATGTTGTTATGCGAAATGGGTCAGGGCGAGAAGTGTGTCAGCGAAA
The DNA here is from genome assembly GCF_001595985.1 of Polynucleobacter sinensis. Taxonomy (GTDB): domain Bacteria; phylum Pseudomonadota; class Gammaproteobacteria; order Burkholderiales; family Burkholderiaceae; genus Polynucleobacter; species Polynucleobacter sinensis. The sequence goes on along the minus strand of NZ_LOJJ01000002.1, from coordinate 137,276 downwards.
TGGAGGCCGCGCTTGACTTGCATCAACCTACTTTGTCGCAGCAGCTAACAGTTTTGCGTAAAGAAAAGTTAGTCAAGACGCGTAGAGAGGGTAAACAGATTTATTACTCTCTAGCCAGTCAGGTTGCCGCATCAGTAATGACGCTGCTTTATAAGCATTACTGCAAGAAGTGAACGTATTGATTTTTCGAGTAGTTTTTAAAAGGAGTTCAAGATGAAATGTAACGTAGGCGGTATCGATCGTATTTTAAGAATCGTTGTAGGCATCGTATTGGTAGGACTCGCCGCGAATGGTGTCATCGGTTGGTGGGGCTGGCTTGGCGTTATTCCTCTTGCCACTGGTATCTTTCGCTTTTGTCCTGCATACCCACTGTTGGGGGTGAATTCATGTGGAACTTCTGGCGGTAAGGATTCATGTTGTAAGTAAGTCTGTTGTAGAAATAAATCAGGTGTGTTGAGGAGCAATCTTCAATACACCTTTTTTCTTAAATACACAGCATGCAGTAAAAAAATGGCCAGAAATACGAGGCCAATAATCCAATGGGTGAAAACGACTTCCTCACGAATCTCTTCTGGCCCGTAATAAAGTAAAGCGCCCGAGAATACTAGTGTGCCCAAGAAGGCCAATTGACTGAGGCCGCTAAACAATTTCCTTTTGGATTTCAGGCCAGCCTTTAAATGAAATGGCAAGACAGAGCCTAGGGCCATGGTTGCTAGCATGGCAGAAATGCCGTGCCAAGCCAATATTGAATGCTGTCCAAGTAAGGCTCTTTGCACCTGGAATTCATGGCCAAGCAAATAGGCAAGGCCGGTAATCGAGCAGCTGAGCATACCAATGAGTACACCATTTCTTTGCCAGGCTGGCATTTTTCCTAGGCGGCTTTGAGTACTCATTTGTTTGGAATCCTAATGGCTTGGGCGGAGAATCGATGCAGGCAGGGATGATCCACGTTGGCTGAGATGCTCACGACCTTTGTTAATGCATCTGCATAAACACACTCTTGCGCGATGACGGAGTAAGAATCGGAAAACTCAATCGGGTTTTGGAGAATGGGATCAATCAGGTAACTCAGAGAGTGAGGCTCTTCTTTTGAGTAATACAAAGCGCTGGTGGCAATGGCCCCTTCACACATATCGCCTATGTGGATGAGTTCATGCGGTTGAGCGGGGTTTCTAATTTGAATAGGGCGTAAGAGATTGCCAAATACTCTGAGGTCTCCGCCAGCATTAACGCATCCGGATTTCGCTCCAGCTGATTGCAGGGCCTGAATCGCCATATCTACGGCAAATCCCTTGGCGATACCTCCAAGATCAAGGCAGAGCGGTAAATCTGAGTAGACAGTATTTATATCGACAAAATGCAGGCTATCAAGACTGCCGAATTTGTGTCGATCAAAATCAGTACGCTTGGGAAGTAATCCAGCCTCGACGAGATGGTGCCCTATACCGCAATTAAATACACCATCTGAATGCTGATGTATCTCTTTGGCGATAGCAAGTACTTGCGATGTCCAGGGATGCAAATGAATGGGTTTGATGTGAGCTAGTTGGTTGATCTTGGAAAGCTCACTATGAGGATTATGAAACCCCATTAATGACTGCACTTGCTCGATAGCTAAAAAGGCTTGCGGAATAGTTGATGATGCATGATCCCCATCATCAACGATCTCCACAAAGGTTCCCAGTAGTGGTTTACAACGAATCATTTTGCTTTAGCGGCTTGAGTATGTGGCTTAAGGGCTAAGTCATATAAAACCGTTACCCGCTTCACTCCATCAGTAAGGTGTTTGCACGAGAGTGTTGCACCACCGATATTTTGAATATCCTGATTGAGCTTAATGGGGTCTGCCGCTGTTTTTCCCTTAAATTGATTGCGCCACTGCACCTCCGCAACTTCATACCCATAGGACTCAACATATTCCATGATTTCAACACCAGTAACTGCACCTGTGGCGCTTAGTGCAACTGCATAAGTAATCATCTCGTGCTTGCCTACTACTTCATCAATAATGAACCAGCCTCCATCTGCTGCTCTCCAGATGCGCTCGCCACGAAATGGATGTCGAACACTTGAAGCAGATCGTAATTTTTCCTGCAGCTCATCAGTGATCACAATCGGTTGCTTCGTGAGCGCTTTATTGGGAATGAGTTGTTGTTGGGCTTGCTCTACCGATACATAGATTTTGGCGTGAGCAAGGATAGGTGCGGATAGGGCTGCTAGATTTACAAGACCCATGACGACATAGGAGTTCGGTTTCCAGTACATATTGAGTGCTCTTAATTAGTTGAGTGGAAAACCAACTTTGACGATGAATTCATTGACAGAGTGACTATCCCAAACGCGTGCGTTCGAGCATTCAGCCGTCCCATCACCCATACAGTTGTTGCCTTTGAGTTGATAGCGCCATGCACCAGTAACCCACCAATCTTTTTCTGCATAGTGCAAATTGGGGCCGACAAAAGTAGCTCTTTGTACTTGGTCTCTTAAGTTATAGCTGGAATAGTCATTATGAAATCGCGCTTCTACTCCGCCAGACCACTTAGGTGCGAATCGATAGCTAGCTCCAATCAAGAAATCGAGCATGGATTCAGGAACATTACCATTGCCAACAAACTTCAATTGCTCGTTTGCAACTACTACGTTTCCAGCGATGACCAACTTGTCATCAATAAAGTTAGATTGCAAAAGGAGTCGAGCTTCGATTTCATTTTTATTCTTTCCTATCGTTGGCTCGAGATAGAGACCAATGCCTACAGGAGAGGTCACTGGATTGGTGATGCGATATATGGCTTCGAGTGATCCACCCTCAATACCGCTTTTTCTGTAGGGGGCTGCAGGGTCATGGGATTCTGGAACGGGTTGACCACCAGTACATGTTGGGCTATCACCGCAAGCCTCGGGATTGGTGTAATTTTGATTGGCGTTTACATAATAGGCATTGAGGTAGCCGGCCAACTGGAAGTCATTGGTGACCCCGTATTCCAGTTCCGAGCGCGAGAACCATGCATTGTAAGAACCGGATGCTTGTTGTTTGTTTAGTTGTAAGCGTTGCTCAAACTCCAGCTTGCCTTTGGGTTGTAAGTCTAGGGTGTAAATCCAGCCAAAGGCACCTTCACCTGCGTTAGCAAATGAAAAGTGGAGTGCTGTAGCTAAGAAGAGTGCAAATAGGGTGATTCGTTTAATGGTGAGTTTCATATTTACAAGGGCGGATGGATGGGTGGGTGAGGAGTGATGTAGTGGATAAATTGGTCGGATTAGTGGGGCATTGAGTAAGTACGCCTTAATGAGAATGATTCCTAATATACTATATAAATGAGAATTATTCTCATTTAAAATAAAGACCATCATCCCGTCATTGAGATGGCCTGTAGCTGGGCTTGTAAGATCAAGGGATATGGATGCGCAAGCCCTTGAGAAACTCGTGATGATGAAAATGCCTTTTGGTAAGTACGCTGGGCGTGCTTTGGCTGACTTGCCAGGAAATTACCTAGCGTGGTTTGCTAGGGAAGGTTTTCCTAAGGGTGAGCTTGGTGAGCTATTGGAGTTGATGCACACGCTTGATCACAATGGTTTACGAGGGTTGCTGGCACCCATTGCGCGGGCACATGGTATTGCCCCGCGGATACGTGACTAAGACCTTATTTAGAGCGCACGATGACAGTGACGCGGTTTCGCTCATAAGTAACCCCGGGAGAATCTGGAGGGTTGCTTTGAGCCAGACTGACTTGGAGGCGGGTTTCAGTAGTAATTTGTTGCGCCAGCTTGTTCGCTAGTGGCAGATTTTGATCATATTGAATCTCAAGGCTTGCCACTTTCCCACTGTTGATATTGGCGATCAGCGCCTGAATTTTCTCTGGCGAGTATTGGTCAAAAAAGATCGGGTACCAGCCTCCCACCAATGGTTTGGAAGGAGCGCTCAGATTGGTTGGGGGTTTTGTGGGTGCATTAGAGCTCCCAATAGGTAGATGAAAATCAATCCCCGTTTTCTCCACTAACTGTCCGTAAGTGATGGGGGGACTCATCTGAGCCTCATTAGTGTTTTCTACCCAATATGCCCAGGCCGTATTTTTAGCCGGGTCATAGACGAGCTTATAAATATGGCTCGGTATCGTGACCTTGCTCCTGCCAATGCTCCCCAAGCTACCAGTTGATCCCGTGAAGATATAAATTTCACCCTGCGCTCTTTTGGCATAAAGCCGGGTTGGCTCCTCTACCCGCTTTGCCCAAATCCCCTGATTGTTCTGTCTGGCCTGGGGCATCATGTTTGCCAAGGAGAAGGATTGCGCCATGCCGCGCTCTCGAGTCATATCTCCTGCTGGAACATTGTGTCCTCGGTCGTACCCACTGTCACGATAGTCAGCAAGTAAGGCCCGTTCATGAGAGGGTAGCCTGGCTTCTTCATAAAACTGGTTTGTGCGGCGTGGGCGAGGAGCTAAGAGCTCCTGACCATTGAGCTTTTCTACAGTGTAGATTGGCTTTTTATCGGTGGGTGAGTAATAAATAGCGAAGTCGTCAAAGCAGAGATCTCGACCTACTTGCTGGGTAGTTGGCACCTGTTGATTGGGAAAGAAATCTTTGCACTGATCAAATAGGGCGGATGCGCTGAGCGGAGCTCCAAGCGCAATCAGTAAGAAAAATTGGGCAATCCATTTCATGAAGGCTTAGTGTACTCAGTCCACAAGCATGAATTTGATATCCCACTTTCCTATTTCAAATTAGCTGTAGAGCTAGTATTGATGAGGAGTTCAGGGCTATTTTCTGCCCAAGTCTCGCATGGATTTTGTATTTCGTGAGCATGAAATGAAGGCGCCTCTAAAGTTAAGCAGAACACTACCGGTAGAAAAAGGCGGTGTTCTCAATACTAGATGTATGGGTAGAGTGCATCCCTCGGAATGGAAAAAGAGTAAAAAAGTGGGTTTTTGGTCTCTTTTTTATTATATGAAATAAGTCCTCACTAACTTTATTAAGTCATTGAATTTAAAGGAATAAATACTATTTAATGAATTTGCATTAGGGAACTTACTTATTTCAAGACCTATAAGTTATGGAAATCATTTTCTTTATTCTTGACTTGATATAAGAACCTTCTTAGGATGACTCATGTTTTTTACTTATTGCAATGCAGCATAAAGTGGTAGCAAGCTTTATGAGGTACTGCAACACAATGAATGAATAAAAGTTTTTTTGCCAACGCCGCTAACTTGCAGACTACACAGCCAACAGCTGTTGCTGCAAAGGAGCTATTGGCTCACGCCTTATCACCAGTCTATCGGGTGGTGAATGGCTTATTAATTGTTTCCGTATTTATGATCGTGGGACTCTGGCTCTCAGGTAATGGCACGCATGCAGGTGCTTTTGATCTAGCTCGAGTATTGGTCCCAGATGAGGCGCGCCATATTGTTTGGCAAAACGGCTTTGGCATGCTGGATCAGTACCAGGATGAGGCGCCTAAGGCGGCTACGGACAAAGAGATTGCAACTGTGATCTATGGCAATACGATGACTAGCCCTAAAAGCGGTCTGATGAGTGCTAAGCAGCAAACGGTTGCCCTGTTAATGCCCTCTGTAGCCAATATTCAGGTTAAGCCGATCTCTCATTTGTCTGACCGCATTCCGACATCCAAGATTGACCCACAGGCTTTAGATTCCAAATTAATGGCTTCAGTACAAAATCAGCGCGCAGTGGCTGATTTCTTCGAGAAAAAGTACAAGCTCGATCGCGCCAAGATCGAAGAGTATGTTTCCAATACCGTGTTGATCGCCAAAGAAGTCAACATCGACCCAGTGTTGTTGCTTGCCGTGATTTCAGTTGAGTCCAACTTCAACCCATTAACTAAGAGTCATGCTGGCGCTGAAGGTTTGATGCAAGTCATGACTGCGATTCACAAAGATAAGTACGCCTTATATGGTGGTCCGACAGAGGCGATTAAGCCTGAGGTCAATATTCGTGTGGGCGCGTACATCTTGAAGTATTTGATTGCCACCAGTGGTTCTTTACGTAATGGCTTGAAATACTATGTGGGTGCTGCGAATGCTGAGAACGACGGTGGCTATGCCGATAAGGTGATGGCCGAGCGTAATCGCTTAATTAGCTTATGCCAAACAGCCCCAAGCAATAAGCTGACTTTGAACGGCAAGGACTTGCGATCTTAATCAATTGATAGCATATAAGTCAGTAGCAAAAACAAAGGCCACTCAAAGAGTGGCCTTATTGTTTATCAAGCTTCGTTTATTCGGGTTCTATAAAGATCAGTTGACCCCATGAAGCTCGACATCAAATACCAAAGTGGCATTTGGTGGGATAACGCCACCAGCACCACGGGCGCCATAACCCATCTCGGATGGAATGATTAAGGTACGTTTGCCGCCAATTTTCATGCCTGCTACGCCTTGATCCCAGCCCTTAATGACATGACCAGCACCTAAGGGGAAGCTAAAGAGCTGACCGCGATCCAAGGAGCTGTCAAATTTTTGACCCTTATGCTCTGGTGCGTTTTCATCGTAGAGCCAGCCTGTGTAATGGACATCGACATGGTTGCCGGCCGCAGCCTCTTTGCCTTCGCCAACAACGGTATCTATCTTTTGAAGTTCAGTCACGTTTTTTCCTCTTTAGCTGAAATTGAAGGCCTAGTATATTCTGAGCTCTATCTTTTTGTTTTAGCGAATCCTTATGCCCAATTTCTGGCCTCATTCTGCCTACACAACCCTGACAGTTGGTTCGGATAACCAGCTATTGGTAACAGATGATTTCTTGCGGACTTATTTGCATCGTCCAGAGTTAAATTTAATTCCCGAATCGTGCGTAGCCGAGTGCGCTCTTCATCAACGTCTGATGGATGACCCTCGTGCTCTCGTTGCTGATTCAGAAATCGCGGCAATGGCCGATGAGGATATTCAGGAGAATTACCGAGTATGGCTTCGTTATCGCGCTAAGTTATTGGATGCGAATTCGCTTGAGAGCTTTTATATGAGTTTATTTAAAGGGGATGGTGTTGATGTGCCTCCTTTATTCATTGCGGGCCTTGCGCAAATATTTGTGCGTCATATTCTCGGTGAAGATTGTCACCCTCTAGATGCTCGAATGGGCGAGCTCTTTTACAGAACCCAAAAGATTAGCGTACTTGATGATGGCATCGTGATGGGTGCTGATGATGAGATCGTTACCCGCAATGCTCAAGCGGGTGAGACGGGCAATATCATGGATTTGCTCAAGGGCAAGTCAATGACGATGCGCTCAATTGATTTGGATGTTCTTCACGAAGAGAATGCGCAGCTGTATTGGGATAAAAATGAAGACTATGAATTTGCGGTGCAATTGAATTTTGGTCAGCCACCCATTAATCATTTTTGTCGTGTACTTGAGAAATGGATCGGGCATTTTCTTGGGGTGCAGACACGCATTACACCAATGCAGCAAATTACTGATCCCAAATGGTCCTGGCATGTAGGGTTGGATGCCAGCGCTACAGAAATTTTGAATGCGCTCTACAACAAAGAATTGGTTGATACCGAAACCTTGGAAAAAATTATCTGTTTGTTCCGTCTTGACTTTGTAGATGAGGCTGCACAAGCGGTGGGTCAGGCCGGCAAGCCCGTATACATGGGTATTGCAATGAATGCGCAGATGCAATTAAAGCTCAAACCGCAGAACGTTTTATTTAACTTACCTCTGGCGAAAAGCTCTTAAACTTTTGCCAAGGTTTTTCTTTGGATGCCTAGCCAGATCAACGCTGCCGCGATAACGAATACTGGCAAAAGGGACCCTAGATTAAGGATGTTCCATCCCTGAGAGGTGATGAGGGCCCCAGACCCAAATGAAGTAAAGGCCATTGTGCCAAAGACAAAGAAATTAATTACTGCCTGCGCTTTGTCTCGTTCTTCTGGTCGGTAGGCTGTCATTGCTAATGAGGTCGATCCGGTGAATAGAAAATTCCAACCCACACCGAGTAAAAATAGTGCGATTAAGAATTGATGTAACTCCACACCACTTAAGGCAATCGCAATGCAAATTAGATTTAAGACAACGCCGATGCCCATAATTTTTAAAGTGCCAAAGCGCTGAATCAGCGAGCCTGTAAAAAAGCCGGGTGCGAACATGCCAATGACATGCCACTCCAATACCAGTGCCGTATCTGAGAATGGCAGGCTACAGATTTGCATAGCAAGCGGGGTGGCGGCCATGAGCAGATTCATGACGCCATAACCTAAGGCCGCACAAATCACTGCGACCATAAAGACGGGTTGACGTAGAAGGGTTTTGAGGTCCCTGCCGGCCGAGAGGGAGTGTTGGGTTTTAAATTCTTCGGGAAAATGAATGCATTGCATCACAATGATCCCAATTACTCCGGCAATAGAGAGCGTGAGGTAAGCGCCTAGAAAAGCAGTGTCAAACAGATTCTTAGTCCAGGAAGCTAAATTAGGTCCAATCACCGCCCCCAGAATGCCGCCAGCCAAGACCCAGGAAACCGCCTTATCTCTTTGGCTGGCAACGGTTAGTTCAGCAGCGGCAAAACGGTAGAGTTGCCCGTTGGCGCTGTAGTAGCCAGCGATAAAGGTACCCAACACTAGGAGCCAGAAGTTCTTTGAGATTGCCGCGTATGCGCAGAGTAGAGCTGAAAAAACTGCCACTAGCAAGCCAAGCTGAAAAGAGATTTTTCGGCCAAAGCGATTTTGAGACTTAGCAACAATGGAGGTGGAGAAGGCACCACCCACTACATAACCCATCACTGGCAGCGTGGCCATCCAAGCAACCGGGCTTAAGCTCAAGCCAACCAGCCCATTAATAGCAATAAATGTCACGTTATTGGTAAGAAAAAGGCCCTGACAAAGGATCAGGAGAACTAGATTTTTATTGAGCAGTGGGTGCTTATTTGTCATGTGTCGCAGTTTACGGCGTATTTGAAATTGCCATAATCTTGGTGGAATCCCTTAATTTGCCCTTCTTCACCTGATTTGGTGCCTAAATCCCTCGAAATCGCCTTGGGCGATGATTTAAAATAGCCTTCTTGGTCTTGTGCGCAAAGTACGCAAAAAAGCAGTCAAAAGCGCTTGGAGTGTGACGCACGGAATCTGAGAGTGTTTCGGTAAAGGCCGAAACCTAAAATTTATCAATATTGAGGAAATATCAATGGCTTCAGAGAAATCAAAGATCATTTACACGCTGACAGACGAAGCGCCGCTATTGGCGACTTGTGCATTTCTGCCAATTATTCGCACTTTTACAGCGCCTGCTGGAGTGGAAATTGTTAAGAGCGACATTTCTGTTGCGGCACGTATCTTGGCAGAGTTCTCAGATTGCTTAAGCGAAGAGCAAAAGGTTTCTGATAATTTGGCTGAGCTTGGTCGTATGACTTTGCTGCCAGACACTAACATTATTAAGTTGCCTAATATTAGTGCCTCAGTTCCTCAGTTGGTAGCCGCAATCAAAGAGTTGCAAGCTAAAGGCTACAAGATTCCTGATTTCCCAGATGATCCTAAAAATGATGCTGAGAAAGCGATTCGTACTCGTTATTCCAAGTGCTTGGGTAGCGCGGTAAATCCAGTATTGCGTGAAGGTAACTCTGACCGTCGCGCTCCAAATGCAGTGAAGCGCTATGCCCGTAAGCATCCGCATTCAATGGGTGAGTGGAGCCAGGCCTCCCGCACGCACGTATCACATATGCATGGTGGTGACTTCTACGCAGGTGAGAAGTCAATGACAATGACCAAGGCATGTGATGTGAAGATGGATTTGGTTACCAAGAGTGGCAAGACTATTGTTTTAAAGCCTAAGGTCTCTTTATTGGCTGGCGAAATTATCGACAGCATGTACATGAGCAAAAAAGCACTTTGTGAATTCTATGAAAAAGAAATCGAAGATGCTTATAAGACCGGCATGATGTTGTCATTGCACGTCAAGGCAACCATGATGAAGGTTTCTCACCCAATCGTGTTTGGTCACGCAGTGAAGATCTTCTATAAAGACGCATTTACTAAGCACGCTAAGTTGTTCGAAGAGTTGGGCGTTAATCCTAACAATGGTATGAGTAGTTTGTATGACAAGATTAAAACTCTGCCAGAGTCTAAGCGTGAAGAGATTATTCAAGATCTTCACGCTTGCCATGAACATCGTCCGGCGTTGGCGATGGTTGATTCCGCAAAAGGCATTACCAACCTTCACTCTCCAAGCGATGTGATCGTCGATGCATCCATGCCTGCGATGATTCGTGTTGGCGGAAAAATGTGGGGTGCTGATGGCCGTTTGCATGACACCAAAGCAGTGATTCCTGAAAGTACCTTCGCGCGTATTTATCAAGAGATGATTAACTTCTGTAAGACTCACGGTAACTTTGACCCAACAACTATGGGTACTGTGCCAAACGTCGGTTTGATGGCTCAGCAAGCTGAAGAGTACGGTTCACACGATAAGACTTTTGAGATTCCAGAGGCGGGTGTGGCACGTATTGTGGCTGATGACGGCACAGTATTGCTCGAGCAGAATGTAGAAGAGGGCGACATCTGGCGTATGTGTCAGGTAAAAGATGCGCCGATTCGTGACTGGGTTAAATTGGCCGTAAATCGCGCGCGTCTCTCAAACACTCCAGCGGTGTTCTGGTTGGATGAGTACCGTCCGCATGAAGCTGAGTTGATTAAGAAGGTAAAGACTTATTTGAAAGACTACGATTTGGAAGGCGTTGATATTCAAATCATGTCCCAGACTCGTGCAATGCGTTACACCTTAGAGCGTGTCATTCGCGGCAAAGATACGATTTCAGTAACTGGCAATATCTTGCGTGATTACCTTACCGACTTATTCCCAATCATGGAGCTTGGTACTAGTGCGAAGATGTTATCTATCGTGCCATTGATGGCAGGTGGTGGCCTTTTTGAAACTGGTGCCGGCGGCTCTGCTCCGAAGCATGTTCAGCAATTAGTTGAAGAAAACCATTTACGTTGGGATTCGCTTGGCGAGTTCTTGGCCTTGGCGGTTTCTCTTGAGGATATTGGCGATAAGACCGGTAATCCAAAGGTCAAGATTTTGGCCCGTACTTTGGACGAGGCAACAGGTAAATTGTTGGATAACAATAAGTCACCTTCACCACGTACTGGAGAGCTCGATAACCGTGGTAGCCAGTTCTACTTGGCGATGTACTGGGCTGAGGCTTTGGCTGCGCAAACCGAAGATAAAGAATTGCAGGCGCACTTTGCTCCGATCGCTAAGGCCTTGATTGAGAATGAGCAGAAGATCGCTGACGAACTCAAGGCAGTTCAAGGTAAGCCAGCGGACATAGGTGGTTACTATGTGGCTGACCCAGAGAAGTGCAAAGCAGTGATGCGCCCAAGTCAAACCTTGAACGCAATCTTGAAAGCAGCTAGAGCGGCTTAAGTGGCTTAAGTAGCTTCGGCTTTCATTGCTGGTAAGTAAAAAAGGCAAACCATCTGGTTTGCCTTTTTTTCGACCTATTGCGGTCATTGCCGCAATTGAACTCACGCGCTCATATAGACATCTTCTTGATAGGTGCTGACCCATTGCGGTCTATAGACTAGAAGAATAGCTAGCAGCATACCGGAGAGAGAGCCCTCCATGAAGGAGAGGATGAGTAGGCCTAAGAACCACCCTAGTGGGTCATTTGAGCCAAAAGAGTTGATATCAAAAAGGAGTTGCAGGAGATAAATCATGACACCGGTAATAAAGGTACTCATGAAGGCTGCTAAATACCCATTACCGAGAATAAGCACAAATAAATGTTTTGGTAAAAAGCGGTGAACCGCTTGGATAACTCCATAAGCCAAAATCGCAGGCGTCACGCTCACAACAATATAGTGTCGACTAGCCTCTACCAAGTCCCCACTTAAGCCAAATACGCCAACTAAGGCTACGATAAATAGCAAGGTAATTGCACTCCAAAATCCAAAAAGTGCAACAAGCAATGATGCGCCAAAAAAGTGAAATGAGAGGTCGATAAAGTTGTCGATGTTGCTATTGGGTAGGTGGGCGCGAATATTCCAAGCTACCGCCAGCAACACAATGCAAGAGAGAAATAGATTTCTAAGGCGAGGCTGCAGCAGAACCCCATGACGGCTTTGATAAACGCCCAGCAAAAAGATAGCGCAAGCCGATAAGATCCAAGCCATAGTGACCTTTTGGGGTGATGAAAACCCCATTTAACTGCTTTTGGCTGCCCGGAGGTATTGGATTTAACCCTATTAGAAATCAAGAGGTCTTGAGCAATAAATTGCTAACCGTAGGAGAATGATTGGTATCCCAGTCTCCATCCTGAATATTAGCAAAGGGTCTTGCAATGTCTTTTCATCAGAAAATAGTGCGCTCTAGCGAAATTACTCCTAAAGCGGTATTTGAAAACCGCCGTCAACTGATTCAATCGGCAGCGGCAGGTGCTTTTGGTTTGGCCCTTGCGCCTTGGTTTTCTCGGGAGGCTTTGGCAAATGGTCCCCAACGGCTCGCGGCAACGCCAAATCCAAGTTATGTCGTTGGTGATGAGCCAACAAGCTATAAGCACGTAACGAGTTATAACAACTTTTATGAGTTTGGCACTGATAAGACCGACCCATTTGTTTATGCGGGTAGTTTGCAGACGAAGCCATGGACAGTCACCATTGAAGGCTTGGTAAAAAAGCCCGTTACTTTAGATATTGATGCCTTATTAAAGTTAGCACCAATGGAAGAGCGTATTTATCGTATGCGCTGTGTAGAAGGTTGGTCTATGGTGATCCCTTGGGATGGCTATTCTTTATCAAAGCTATTGAATTATGTTCAGCCTCTGGGTTCGGCTAAATATGTGGAATTTATTTCGTTAGCTGATCGCAAGCAAATGCCAGGATTAAAGAGTCAAATTATCGAGTGGCCCTATCGGGAAGGACTTCGTTTGGACGAGGCCATGAATCCCCTGACCTTATTGACATTTGGACTTTACGGAGAAGTTCTGCCAAAGCAAAATGGCGCTCCCGTACGGATTGTGGTGCCCTGGAAGTATGGATTTAAGAGTGCAAAATCAATTGTCAAAATTCGTTTGACTGAAGAGATGCCAAAGACGAGCTGGAGTCAGTTTGATTCTCGAGAGTATGGTTTTTATTCCAACGTTAATCCGGCAGTAGATCATCCTCGCTGGAGTCAGGCCACTGAACGTCGAATTGGCGATCCTAAGGGTGTGTTTGCGCCAAAGATTAGAACCCAAATGTTCAATGGCTATGCCGATCAAGTGGCTAGTATGTATGCCGGTATGGATCTCAAAAAATACTATTGAGTCGGCTTGATGTGTCCTAAATGATGAAGCCCCTGATTTTCATATTAGCGTTGCTACCGCTTGATCGCCTCATATGGCTGGGCTTTACGGATGGACTGGGCGCCAATCCGATTGAATTTATTACGCGTTCGACGGGAACTTGGGCCTTAGTCTTTTTATGTCTTACTTTGGCGATGACGCCATTGCGACTGCTGACCAATTCAGTTACTTGGATTCGTTATCGACGAATGTTGGGTCTCTTTTGTTTTTTCTATGCCAGTATTCATTTTGGAATTTGGCTGTGGTTAGATCACAGTTTTGATCTGGTGGCGATGTGGCAGGATGTTTTGAAGCGGCCCTTTATTACGATGGGCTTTATTGCCTTGATGATGCTTATTCCGCTTGCTCTAAGCTCAAACCATTGGGCACAAAGAATGCTGGGACGACGTTGGTCACTCTTGCATCGCCTGGTATACATCATTGCATGCATTGCTATTTTGCATTACTGGTGGCATAAATCCGCTAAAAACGATATCGAGACCGTGAGTATTTACGCGATGGTGATCCTAGCTCTCTTGTGCTGTAGGATTCCATATATTCGTCAGCGCTTAAATCTTAAATTCTTTCAATAATTCCAATTTATATATGAAGCTACTTTCAGTATTGGCACCAATACTTTTCATGCTGGCATCAGGAGCCAGCCCTTTGGCAATTGCGCAGGTCAGCGAGCCTCCTCCTGTGAAGACGATTGCCACCTTAGATGTTCCTCGATATTTAGGGACCTGGTATGAGATCGCAAAATTTCCGAATTGGTTTCAGAAGAAATGCGTGAGTAATACCAAAGCGGTTTATTCCTTGAGGGCGGATGGCAATCTTAAAGTGCTCAATAGTTGCAAAACGGCCAATGGCGATGTGTCTGAGGCGGAGGGCGAAGCCCGTCAGATTGGCCCTAAGGACTCGCCTAAATTGGAAGTGCGATTTGCTCCAGCATGGCTATCACTGTTCCCTTTTGTATGGGGTGATTATTGGGTGATTGACTTAGATCCGCAATATCAGGTAGCCGTAGTCAGTGATCCAAGACGAGAGTATCTTTGGATACTCTCGAGGACTCCGCAACTTGACCCCAAGGTTTATGACGACATATTGCAGCGCTTAAAGCAGCAACAATTTGACGTGCGTAAGCTAGAAATCACCGTACAAAAAAATTAGCATGAATGAAAGACGCATCGGCAATTTTCTATTGCCTCCCGGAATTGAAATATTTGAGAGGGGTTGGCTGTCAGCTAACAACATCTTTCTATTTGGCGAGCAGGATGTCTCTTTGGTGGATAGTGGCTATTGCGCACACCAGCAGCTGACTTTGGACTTAGTAATCAATGCACTTAAGCGGCATCAACTTCCTCAATTGGATAAGGTAATTAACACCCATCTGCATTCAGACCATTGCGGCGGTAATGCCATGCTGTTGAAGAAATTCGGGTGTGATATTTTGATTCCAGTTGCTGAAGATTTGGCGGTTGGGTCTTGGGATGAGGGTAAATTAAGTTATCGAAATCTGGGGCAAGATTGTCCTAGGTTCTCTCATCAGGGCTTACTGGTGCCTGGTGAAGAAGTTCTACTGGGTCAATACCGTTGGCAGATCTTGGCTGCGCCAGGGCATGACCATCATTCGATCATGCTGTATCAGGCCGAACACCAGATTTTGATTTCAGCCGATGCGCTTTGGGAGGATGGCTTTGGAGTGATTTTTCCAGAGCTCTGGGGAGACGGTGGTTTTGAAGAGGTTGCGCAGACTCTGGATTTAATTGAGCAGTTGCCGGTGGGATTGGTTATACCCGGCCATGGTAAACCGTTTACCAATGTGGCTGTAGCAATCGCTACCGCAAGATCTAGGTTGGATTACCTATCGAGTAACGCAGACCGTAACGCACGTCATGGCGCTAAGGTCTTGCTAAAATACAAGCTGTTAGAGTGGCGTAGCATGGAAATAAATCGCGTCCGTCAATGGATTGCAGAGACACCAGTGCTTGAAAATATTCGCAAGCAGCTCAATCTGAGTGTTCCCGATTTTCAAGAGTGGCTACCACAAGCTTTAGTGAAATCGAAAGCAGCAATGATTGAGCAAGATCGCTTAGTTAATCTCGACTGATTTCACATCAAAGTAAATCAACCTAAAACATATACTTAAAGAGTACAAAAAATCATGGAACATACTGTATTAGTCACTGGTGCAACTTCTGGATTTGGTGAGGCGACAGCGAGACGTTTTCTGGCGCATGGTCATCGCGTGATTGCTTTGGGCCGAAGAGTCGAGCGCTTGGAATCTCTTAAGGCTTCTCTTGCGCAGGAACAGCAAAAGAAGTTGCTGACCTTATCTGTGGATGTGTGTGATGCTAATAAGGTAGATCATTTGGCGGATGCCTTGCCCGCAGAATTTGCAGCAGTGACTGTGCTAGTGAATAACGCTGGCTTAGCCTTAGGCCTTGAGCCCGCACATCAAGCATTGCTATCAGATTGGGATCGCATGATTGATACCAACATTAAGGGCTTGGTGCATATGACCCGAGCATTCTTGCCAGGCATGGTTGAACGTAAGTGTGGTCATATCATTAACTTGGGCTCGGTCGCTGCGAATTACCCTTATCCGGGTGGGAACGTTTATGGCGGCACTAAAGCTTTTGTTCAGCAATTTAGCCTGAATTTACGTGCAGACCTTATTGGCACCCCAGTGAGAGTGACTTGTGTAGAGCCCGGCTTATGTGGCGGCACAGAGTTTTCAAATGTCCGCTTTAAGGGTGATGATGATAAGGCTGGTAAGGTATATAGCGGTGTGAAGGCCTTGACCGCAGATGATGTGGCTGAAGCGATTTACTGGTCTGCCACTTTGCCAAGCCATGTGAATATTAATTCATTAGAACTAATGCCAGTTCAGCAGGCCTTCAATGGATTTAATATTCATCGCGGTGCGCTATAACGCTCTCAAGAGCGCTTAACCCTTCCAGCGATAAAACTTGGGATATTGGCGAAGTACTACAGGACCGTCAAAATCCCAAGATTTGCAGGTACCCAAATATAGTGGTGGCTTATTGTCGTCGGGATCAAATAGCGCCCCGGGAATGGATTGAAACGCTGCAGTAGCGATATTCGCGAGAAGTTCGCGTAGATGTGTACAACCCTTAATCCCACCCAAATGTTCATTGATAGTTTTACGCCAGCCCTTACCAAGACGAGCTCCAATTAAGGCATCCATTGGCGGAATGACTTCGGGGCATTCCGGGTGGGGATGGCTATCCATGGCTACCTCAATCGCCTGTATGACTAGTTCGCGATTGAGGGTGAGGCGAACCCACATGTCATGAAACGCTTCTCCTGGCTCCCAGGTTTTGTTGCCTGTGATGAATGGCTGAAATTTACAATCGCTGAGGTGCGCCTCAATATCCCACAATCCATCCTCGCGCTCATAGCCTTGAAAAATAATTTCACGTGTATGTAATGGGGTTCTGGGTGTTGGAGTTGATAGCATGGGATGGGTAGTTCTGGGTTTGTCCTGAACCCTCATGATAATGGCTTCATTTGATAGTCGCAAAATCCAGCCGCTTTGTAGTATTCTCGGCATCAGTTATGGCCAAACCACTTTCCCTCGAAAAAATTTTATTTAGCCAAGGATTTGGAACCAGGCGCTATTGCAGTGACTTGGTCTATGCAGATCTAGTTAAGGTCAATGGTGTTTTGGCGGAGGATCCCGATGAGCGCATTTCTACAGAAAATCTCGTACTAAATGTAGAGGGCAAAGATTGGGAGTTCCATGAAAAAGCCTATATCGCTTTTAATAAGCCCCCGAATTACGAGTGCTCACACAAAACGACGCATCACCCTAGTGTCTACAGCTTATTGCCAAAACCGTTTGTGGAGCGCGGTCTCCAGTGTGTGGGACGTTTAGATTTTGACACTACTGGATTGATTTTAATTTCGGATGATGGTCAATTTATTCATAAGATGACCACGCCCAAAAAGAATATCGGTAAGGTTTACGAGATTACTACTCCTGAGCCGATTACACAAAAACAAATTGACCATTTACTCAATGGGGTAGTGTTGGATGATGATCCCAGGCCGTGCTTAGCTACGGCATGTCGGCGTTTGGATGAGAATGTCATTGCAATGACTATTGTTGAGGGGCGCTACCATCAAGTGAAGCGCATGATGGCTGCAGTCGGAAATCATGTTGCCAAATTACATCGTACTGAAATTGGTCGCTATGTTATGCCTAACGATTTAGCTGAAGGTCAATGGCGTTGGCTCTATCCAGATGATCTGAAGATGCTTTCTCAAAGTGTAGATGCGCCCATTGTCTAAATCAAACCCTCCCAATTCGCTAAATGACTTCATTGCAGATTTGCCTGATTGGCAAGTGAGCGCGGATTCAAAAGTCTTGTCCCGTGAATTTATATTCCCCGATTTCAAGAGTGCGTTTCAATTTATGTCGCTATGTGCAAATCTGGCGGAAGAGCTCAATCATCATCCGGACTGGTCAAACTCCTGGAATAGGGTGGCCGTATCTTTGACTACCCATTCGGCAAATGCGCTTACGCAGCTAGATCTCACTATGGCTAAGACCATGGATCAATTTTCTAAAGATGTTTTAGCGGGCTAGGAATTAAAAAACGCGCCTTAGCGCGCTTTAGTGTGACTTAGTGTGCCTCGTCTTCATCCTCATCTTCAGAGGTGATGCTCATCAGGATGGTGGCTAAGAGTCCATAGACAACTTCGGTAGCAATCATGCCATCTTCGTCGAGTTCGTCAATTAAGTCATTGAGGCGATCTTCTGTCGGCTCGTTGAGGAGCTCCATGGCGCATTCGCACCCATAGTCAAAATCTTCATCGTTTTGGGTTTGGTTATCGTTGCTCATGTTTATCCTTTAGTTGATGCTGCAGAATAGCAAATAAAACAACCGTCGCCCAGTAGTATTACTTCACTAACGAAAGAACTTCTTTAAAGAGTGGATTTTGGGCGGACTCTAACCACTCAAACGCCACCATTTCAGTTGTGATTAGTCTAGCTCCCGCTGTCTTTAGACGATCAAGAGCAATTTCCTTATCTAAGGCTCGTCGTGAACCAACGCCATCGACAACCACCGAGACGTCATATTTCAGCTCAATGAGTTTGAGGGCGGTTTGCATTAGGCAGACATGCGTCTCACAGCCAGCCAGAATTAATTGTGGGCGCTGTAGAGGCAATACTTCAATTAAACCATCAGCGCAGGCATTGAAATGTTCTTTGGTGATGGTGTTCTTGCAAAAAGATTGAATACTCTCCAGATTTCTTCCAAGACTCTTGGGACTTTGCTCTGTGCCAATAATGGGGATATTGAGTAATGTGGCAATCTTTGCTAGACGAATGCACTGATTTAAAACAGCGTCTGCTTGATCAATCGCCGGCATCAGTCGTGCTTGTAAATCAATCAGCACTAGCGTTGAGGTTGTAGCGTGAATGTGAAATGGCTTTTGCATGTTCTGCTTACTTATAGGGCGAGACTGACTATTCTAAAATCAGCTTCATCGGTGAGATTGCTAATCTGAAACCCAAGCTCACTGACTAGCTTGAGCATTTTTGAGTTTGCGCTTAATACATAACCCATCATCGTCTTTAGCCCATTGCGTTTCGCATGAGCAATCAGATCAATCATGAGATGGGTACCAATGCCATGTGAGGCATATTGATCGCTGACACTGATGGAGAATTCACATTCTTGGAGATTGGGAGGGGTGACATAGCGCGCTATCCCGATGACTTCTTCCGTGCCAGATGCGTTTTGGGTCACTGCGAGTAAAGCCAATTCAGTCTTGTAATCCAAGTGCAAGATATCTTCGAGAAACTCATCCGGTAACTTAGAGATTGCATGAGCGAAACGAAGGTAGCGACTTTCAGGTGAGAGTTGATCAAATAGTTTAAGGATGCGATCCCTGTCATCTGCCTGAATCGGGCGAATGGTGTAGTGCGATCCGTTGCCTAGGGGGTAGACTTGAGGCGCTTGGTCTGTGGATCGATTCATGAGGGCTCACGGGCTGTCGATGGTTCTCTCAGAATAGCGCTTTTATTCTATTCAACAAAGGGTTTTGCTTTCAATGTAGCTCCATTCATGCCGACCGGCTGGTATTAACTGCAGATTTCATTATTCTAGGTATATTGATGGATGTGATGACAATAAAACAAAAAATAGTACTGATTGCTCTCTGGATGTGCATGGGGATGTTGGCATTGCCAGCGCAAGGACAAACTTTCTCCCCTTATACCCCTGAGCAGATTCAGGAATTTAATCAACAGCCACTTGCGCCGGCAGAGACGCCTATGGGCCCCATCGACCCCAGTCTCATTCCCTCTGAACGCAAGCCAGAATCTAATTTAAACGCGCGTTATCTCAGTAGTCCGGAAGGTGAGGCACAGGCTGAGGCGCAAGAAACGCAATCTGCTGCACCATTTATGCCTCTGCCCAGTACGATCGCATTCTAAATAAGTGCAGTTCAGTCCTGCTACTATTGAGTGATTCCATTTTGAAAAAAGAGATCCTGTGAAATTATTGAACCGCCTCCTTACCGTTACCTTTTTGTCGCTATCGACAATAGGTGTTGCATTTTCTCAGGGCGCATTGCCACCCAATGCAGCTGCTTCAGTCAATGGCATGATCATTTCCAATGATGCAGTAGAGCAGGGGATTCAGGCGGCATTGGCCCAGGGGCAAAAGGATTCGCCAGAGTTGCGTAAGGCGATTGTTGGTAAGTTAATCGATATCTCTTTATTAGCTCAACAAGCTGAACGCGATGGTTTAGCTAATTCAGATAAGGCGAATCGCCAGTTGGCATTCATTCGTCAAAGTTACTTAGCGGATTTGGAGCTCTCCACCTACGTTGCGAATAATCCTGTCACCGATGCAGATGTGCAGGCCGAGTACGATCGAGAGATTGCTTCTTTAGGTCCACAGGGTATGGTGGTGGAGTACAAGGTGAGTGATATCGCCGTTGCGACCGAAGCTGATGCTCAGGCTGCTTTAGCAAGAATTAAAAAAGGCGAGTCCTTTGATAAGGTTGCAAAAAGTGTTTCGTTGGCTCCAAATAAGGTTCAGGGCGGAGCGGTTGGATGGGTGCAAGCCGGCCAAACCTTGCCTCAGATTGCGGCTGTTTTGACAACCCTCCCTAAGGGTCAGGTTTCACCGGCGCCTATTCAGATGCCTCAGGGTTGGTATTTAATTAAGCTTGAGGATAAAAGAACGACTAAGCCACCTGCTTTTGAGCAGGCAAAGACCCCTATCCGCAATGCCTTATTGCAAAGAAAGCAATTCGAGTTTTTGTCCCAATTGCGTAAGAATGCCAATATCGCTGTCCAATAAATCTATTGGAAGCAAGTCTCAAAGGCGTCCCTGTGGCGCCTTTTTTAATGGTCTCTAGTGGTATTTCTCTATCTGAATGTATCGCAATCGAGAGTAGATTAGATTTCATATCAACTGATTCATTGGTTGTGTAACCAAGGGGGTGGCAATGAGTAAGAATCCATTTGATTTAAATGTCATGGCAAAGCAAGCTAAAAACATGGAAACGGCAAAAGCCGTTGGGCAAGTGGCACTTACTAGCGCCCAGGCTATCGCTCAACTCAATCAACAAGCAGCTCAGGAGCTGGGTAAGCGTTTGCAAAGTAAGGTTGCCGATCTCATGAAAACACAGGACCCTAAGTCAGCATTTGATTATGTCCATGCTGAAGTTCTCCAAGATGCTGCTAAAGAGGTAGCGCAGTACCAGGCAAAATTGTTTGAGGCCTTAGCAAGCGGCAATAAAGAGCTCGCTAAGATTGCCGAGTCCATGATCAAAGAGTCGCAGCATGACTTGATTCACTTTGTGAATGAGGCAACACAGAATGCACCAGCTGGTACTGAGCCATATACCTCAGTCTTTAAAACATCTTTTAGTAGCGCTTTACAGAATTTTGAATTAATTCGTGCGGCCATGGCAGATTCATTTGTGAATTTTCAAGAGAGTGTCGAGAACATGAAAAATCTCTCTGCCATGCAAAACAAAAGTGATTCAACGTCATCAAAGAAGCGTAAATAAATTGCGTAATTGAAAAACCTGCCCCATCAAATTGATGGGCGCGAGCTTATAGTACTTGTTTGGCAAGTATGGTGTAGAGCGGTATGCCCAAAATAATGTTAAATGGAAATGTGATGCCCAAAGACATGCCCATGTAGAGTGCGGGATTTACCTCTGGTAAAGCGTGCCGCAAAACTGCTGGGACGGCGATATAGGAAGCGCTTGAAGCAAGCACCATGAGTAAGATGCTATTGCCCAGCGGCAGCCCAATGAGTTTGCATAGAGCCAGCGCAATGAGGGCATGTGATAGTGGCGAGCAAATCGCATAAACGAGAGTAATCGAGGGTTTGCCTTTGAGTCCTTTGATGTTTCTAGCTGCCATTAAACCCATATCGAGCAAGAAAAATGCAAGCATGCCTTTGAAAAGGTCAATCGAGAATGGCGCCATTAATTTTTGGCCTGCCTCTCCGCTGACTAATCCAACCACCATTGAGCCAAGCAGTAATAGTTGAGCGCCATCGGTAAATGATTCGTGCAATATTTTGGAAATTCCCGTTGGTTTAATCTCAGATTGAGTTTGATTTGCGTGTATCGATCTCGCTTTATTTGCCATCACTATCGCCAAGATAATGGCCGGAGATTCCATGAGCGCCATGGCGGCCGCCATATGACCGCCATAAGCAATATTCAATTGACCTAAGTACTGAGTGGCAGTGATAAAGGTCACTGCACTGACTGAACCGTAGGTTGCGGCAATAGCTGCAGCATCGAATGCGTTGAGTTTGGTCCTCAGAATCCGATAACCAATAAGTGGGATGAGGACGGCTAAGAAGATTGCTAACCCTAGAGAGAATGCAATCTCTGTAGTGAATCCTGATTTATGTAAGGCAAATCCACCCTTGAGGCCAAGAGCCATTAAGAGATAAAGCGAGAGAAATCGTGAGATTGGTTGAGGGATTTCTAGATTCGATTTAACGGCACCGGCAAATACACCGAATATAAAAAAGAGAATTGCGGGATCTAGAAAGTTTGTCATGATGAGTTCAGTAGTTGCTCTGTAACGCCCTGGTGGACTAGCGTTTAATGATGGCCTCTATTAATGGGTGTTGAATTTTCTTTTCAGATCGAATCGCATAAAAGTATTCGTAAATATCCTCACTCTTTCCAATCATTTCAATTTGGTATGTGTCCTTCAAGTCTTTTTCAATAATATCTCCGGCAGGAAAGACGCCAAGGCCGCTTGCTGCGAAAGTTTTCAGCAGGGCGCTATCTTCAAATTCTCCGGCAATATTAGGGTGGATGCCGTTTTGTGCAAACCATTGATCAATAAGATGGCGCACTTTTGAATGCGAGGTGGGTAAAAGAATTGGTAATTCATTGAGGCATTGAGGAAATGGTTTCTTGGATCTTTTAAGTACCTTCTTGGGGCCAAACCAGGCAATCGATGATTTGATGAGTTCCTCGCTGTAGACATGAAGATTTTTATTGCTGGGTGCCGGCCTGTCCGCTAAAACAATATCTAATCTATGTAGGGCTAGGTCAGCTAGAAGATCTTCGAACTCACCTTCATGGGCAATTAATTGAACATCATTTTTCTCGAGAATGGGCTCAAGGAGTTGTCTGGTGACTAACTTGGGTAGGCCATCGGATACCCCAATCGTAATTTTTGTCTTTGGAGAACTGGCAGCTTCTCTAACCGCTTCTGGTAATTTTTCTCCCAGGAGGAAGATTTGATCGGCAATTTCCAGTGCGGCAAAGCCTGGTTCTGTCAGAGCAATTCCACGTCCGGCAGGCTTAAAAAGGAGATATCCCAGCGATTTTTCAAGCTCGTGAACCTGAGCGCTAATGGTCTGAATGGCGATATTGAGGCGCTCAGCGGCCTTTGACATGCTGCCTTCTTTGGCAACAACCCAGAAGTAGTAGAGGTGGCGATAGTTATAGAGCATTTTAATTGTCAGGTTTTTACGAAATTAGTATCAATATATCTCTGCTTTTTGTTTCATGCAGAACCGCCTACATTAACCCCATAGAAATCCATGGAATTCATGGGGTGTTTATTTAATGAGGAGATGAAATTGGAACTATTTAGCCCGGAATTTTTTTCGGCATTACTAGCGATTATTGTGATTGACTTGGTTTTGGCAGGGGATAACGCGATCGTGATTGCGATGGCCGCTAGAAACCTCCCGGCGTATTTGCAAAAGAAAGCCATTGTTTGGGGCGCTGTCGGCGCTATCGCAGTCAGAAGTGCGATGACTTTGCTGGTTGTCTACCTGCTCAAGATCCCTGGCTTGATGTTGATCGGTGGTTTGCTACTGGTTTGGATCGCTTACCGTTTGCTAAACCCTGCGCAAGACGGTGAAGAGCATGGTCAGGCCTCTACTACCTTTTGGGGTGCTATGAAAACCATTGTGATTGCTGATGCGGTGATGGGTCTGGATAACGTCCTTGCAGTCGCTGGCGCATCACATGGAAGTTATGTATTGGTTGTTCTGGGTCTGTTAATTAGCATCCCAGTTGTCATTTGGGGATCTACGCAAATACTCAAGCTCGTTGAGCGCTTCCCTTCAGTGACTTACTTGGGTGCTGGCGTATTGGCATGGACAGCAGCAAAAATGATGACTTCAGAGCCTATTTCCCAGGAATGGCTTGCATCTCAAAGTCCTGCTTTGGAGTACATCATTCAGGTGGCAGTTGTATTGGGTGTTTTGTCTGGCGGTTTTGTTAAAAGTAGGCGCGCGCTTGAGGGGGTCATTGCTCCTGCGGTTGTCACTCCTGAGCTCGCAAGTGTAGTTTCACCACAGCAGTCTCACAATCTTGGAGAGAACAAAATGAATAAAATTCTGATTCCCGTTGATGATTCAAAAAATTCAGATATGGCAGTAAAGCATGCCGTCAGAACTTACGGTCAAGATCCAAATGCTCATTTCTATTTATGCAATGTGCAGCCTACTCTGTATACGCACATTAGTAAGTTCTTAACTAAGCAAACTATTCACGAGTGGCAAGCTGATAGGGCTAAACTGGCTGCAGCCTCCGCATCCGCTCTCTTGGAAAAGCAAGGACTCAATTTTTCGTTTAGCTATGTCACTGGGGATAAAGGGGAGGCAATTTACGATGAGGCTATCCGTCTTGGATGCAACCGCATTGTCATTGGCACCTCAAAGAAAAATTCTTTAAGTAGATTATTTGAAAACTCTACAACGGCCAAGTTACTGGAGATAAGTGATATTCCAGTTGAGGTGGTTACTGGAAACTCCTTGCCTGTTCTCGAGCGTTGGGGTATCCCAGCTCTTGGTGCCGGCGCCGCTACAGCCTTAATGGCTGTGGTAATCGATTAATTTTCATCCTGCTGTTCTCTTTATGCCCTCCTTACGAGGGCATTTTTTTTGTTCACAAAATATTCAGTTAAATACTGAATTAAAATCAAATAAATTCTGCTTTATTAAGAATAAATTACACACTATTCTGAAGCTGTCTTCACTATAGGAGGGGTTTATATGAATGTGATTTTAGAAACGAAGGAAGTGGTAGAGCCAGAATTAAAAACATTCACTGAGAATCGGGTGAAGTTTTCCTTAAAGCGTCTTTTTTGGATGGTGCGAAAAATTAAGGTGCGATATTCCTTGATTCCTCAATCCAAAACTGCTTGTAATCAAAATTGCCAGATTAGTTTGGAGACATTTGATCATCAACAAATTGAAGTCAGTATTACAGCGCGAGATAAGCATACTGCCCTGAATATGGGTTTGAAGAAAATCTATAAGCATGTGCAAAAGGCGTTTCACAAGAGTCAAAAATACGGGCGCATGTCTAAGCATGTATATGTTTAGACAGATCGCCTATATTTAAGCGTCCCTCTGTAAATATGATCTAATGAAGC
The DNA here is from genome assembly GCF_001595985.1 of Polynucleobacter sinensis. Taxonomy (GTDB): domain Bacteria; phylum Pseudomonadota; class Gammaproteobacteria; order Burkholderiales; family Burkholderiaceae; genus Polynucleobacter; species Polynucleobacter sinensis. The sequence goes on along the minus strand of NZ_LOJJ01000002.1, from coordinate 112,092 downwards.
GTATGGGGAGTAGCCTGCCCAGTAATGGGTCTTGTATGCCGTCAATTCGACCATTTGGTCCGGTGTACAAGTGAATTCAGTTCAGGGCAAGACCATTTCAATTTTAATGAATGGTTATCTCTTGATTTTATTGCCCCCATTGCAGCGTAATCTGATCAAAACAGTGTCTACAGCCCTGATTTGGGGAATTTGTCCGACCCGCAAGTCAAGTCAGCGAGATAATGATGAATCTTATTTATTTTCTAAAATCGACTTGATGAATCACCTAAAAACCTGCTTAATTTTTGCCATTTGCGCTTTTTTGGCAACTGGAGTGCAGGCACAAGGTCAAAAGCCCTTCAGTGTTAATGAGTTAATTACTCTAGCGCTCGAGACAAGCCCACAGGTTTTGGCTGCAAGGGATCAATCAAAGGCGGTGAGGGGGCAACTCTCCACTGCACGCGCAATTCCAAACCCTGAGTTTGAGATCAATACGGGCCAGCAAAAATCGGTATCTGGCCCTTTGACGACTGGCAACGTTTCATCTTGGGCGGTTACACAGCCCTTAGACATGCCTTACACGAGATTTCCTAGGGTAAATGCTGCGCAAGCGAACGTTCGTGCGGCTGAGGCGGGTCGTATTGCTTTTGAGATTGAGCTTATTTCTAGGGTGCAGCAACGGTTTTATGAACTGATGCGTCGTGAGGCTGAGTTAAAGGCGGCTGATGAGGATATGAGCCTGACAAAACAAATTCGAGATCGCATGCAGGTTCGTTACGATGTTGGTGAAACAGCCCGTTTTGAATTGATTCGTGCTCAAACTGAATTTTTAAATGCTCAAATTAATTCTGAATCAAGCAGACTCAGGGTCGAGCAAGCTAAAGGTCAGCTGCGCCAAGTGGTTGGACATCAACTACCCGCAGACTTTGAAGTGGTTTCTCAAACGCCAAAAATAGAGCCTCTACCACCGTTGCCAGTGTTATTGAGTGAGCTACAAGCCCAGAGTCCCGAGCTTCAAAGAGCGAAAGCAGAGGTTGAGGCTACGGAGTCTAAATTGAGTTTTGAACAAAATTCACGCTTGCCTAAACTCTCCTTTAAGGCTCAGCAATATAACGATCCAAACTTCACGGATCGACTTTATGGATTAGTCGTGAGTATTCCAATTTGGGATTTCAAGGGCGGTCAAATTGCGGAGGCCGAGGCTAATGCTTCTAGGGCAAAGAATCAGCTCAATGCGCAGAGTCAAAGTTTGGAGCAACAGCTTGAGACTGCTTATAAGCTTTATCAGATGACGAGTTATCAAGTAAAAATATTAGATCAAGAGGTTGTGCAGTTGGCTTCGAGTGCAAGGCGCATTGCAGAGGTCTCCTATCGCTATGGAGAGCGTGGCATGTTGGAATACTTGGATGCACAAAGAACATTCAGAGTGGCTCGTAATGATTTGATTAAGGCTCGATTTGATTTGGCTTCAGTAGTAACAGAGATACAGCGTTTGAGAGCAACCCCAGAATGGATTGCAAAGATAGAGAGCGGAAAGCAATGAAGCAAAAATGGATGGCAGTTGTCGATAAGACAAAGGTTCTATATAGCCACTATATGGCAATGGCGAAAGTCTACTTAAAAGACTGCATCGCCTTCACTCTGAAGGCTCAGAATGATTTATACAACTATACCCATGAATGGTTTGTTTCTCATGCACCTGCTGTAGCGCGGCAATATGACAAAAGTCCGCAGTGGGCGCAAAAAGGTTTGTTCTATTTGCCATGGCTATGCTTATTCTTAATTGTCCTGAATTACTTCAATGTGTTTGATCGTAGTCCATCGATTAAGTCCGTTCAAGATCCTAACGTCGTGATTGTGAATGATGATTTGCGTAATATGATCACTGATGGGCGCATCTATACCGGCTCTTTTGTTGAGGAGTTGCGTGCATCAGGGCGTATTGATTTCAATGAGCAGTTCTTATCGCGCATTGGTGCCAATGTGACCGGTCGCGTTTCTGAAATCTTGGCTATCCCTGGCCAGCTTGTAAAGCAGGGTGATGTTTTAGCTAAGATTACTTCGACTGAGTTAACGCAATCTCAGCTCTCTTACTTAAAAGCAAAGAGCGCAAGTCAGCTGGCGGATCAGGCTGCTAATCGCGCAAGAATTTTGTATAAGGAAGATGTGATTGCCTTGGCAGAATTGCAAAAGCGTGAGGCGGAGGCCAGTAGTGCTAAGGCTGAATTTCGGGCTGCAAATGATCAGCTTCGAGTGCAGGGAATGGATCAGCCCAGTATTGATCGCCTGGCAAAGTCTGGCGTAATTGAATCGATTAACAACGTTATTGCCACAATCCCTGGTGAAATTGTTGAGAGAAAAATTAATAAAGGGCAGGTGGTTCAGCCTGCTGATGCCCTCTTTACAGTAGCTGACTTAGATTCTTTATGGGCTGTTTCAGAAATTCCAGAAAGTAATGCCTATTTGATACATAAGGGCCAGAAAATTAATTTGATTATTCCAGCCTTGAGGAATGCTGAAATTGAAGGGGTTGTCGCTCACGTATCTTCTATTGTGAATCCGCAAACACGCACGGTGGTTGTGCGCATGGACGTGCCTAATAAGGATGGCTTAATTAAGCCTGGGATGTTGGCCACCATGTTGATTGAGAGTCAGCCCACCGAAAGACTATTAGTCCCTGTGAGTGCCGTGATTCGTGAAGATAACCATGATCATGTATTTATCCGCGAAGATGGTGATACCTATCGCATGGTTGCCGTCAAGCTGGGACCCGAAGGGAAGGGGTATCGCCCGGTGATCTCTGGCCTTAAAGAGGACCAAGAAATTGCAGTCAATGGCGCATTTCATTTGAATGCGGAACGTAAACGACAGTTGAGCGGTGGATAGAGCTCATGATTGAGAAGATAGTTCGCCTCTCGCTGCAGCAGCGATTGCTAGTCGTCATCATTGCTCTTGTTTTGATGGTGGCGGGTTTGCTCGCAACAAAACGTTTATCTGTTGATGCGTTTCCTGATGTGACTAACGTTCAAGTGCAGATTGCATCGGAAGCGCCAGGAAGATCTCCTGAAGAGGTAGAGCGTTTTGTGACGGTACCGATTGAATTGGCGATGACGGGTTTGCCAGGGCTCACCGAGATGCGTTCACTGAATCGCAATGGTATTTCTATTATCACTTTAGTATTTACAGATAAAACAGAACTGTATTTTGCGAGACAGTTAGTGACCGAGCGTCTGATTGAGGTTGCTTCCAAAATGCCTATTGGTATTACTCCAGTCTTGGCACCGCCTTCAACAGGCCTGGGTGAAATTTATCAATACACCTTGGATCATCCTTCAGATGGCAATAAACAACTTACGGTTGAAGAGCTTGAGGATCGACGTGCTATTCAAGATTGGATTGTGCGACCTATGTTGCGCTCTATCCCAGGTGTGGCAGAAATTAACACTCAAGGGGGTTATGCGCGTGAGTATCAAGTGCTTGTCAACCCTGAACGCTTACGCCACTATCAAATCAGTTTGCGTGAAGTTTATGAAGCGCTAGCAAGAAATAATGCCAACTCGGGCGGCGGACAGTTGCCAACCTATTCTGAGCGTTATTTAATTAGAGGCGTAGGATTGATTACAAAGCCGGAAGATATTGAAAAAATTATTCTCAAAGAAGTAAAGGGGATTCCGGTTTATGTGAAGAATGTGGCTGAAGTCACTATCGGCAGTGAGATTAGACAAGGTGCTGCGATTAAAAACGGTTATACCGAGAGTGTGGCCGGCATCATTCAAATGATTCGTGGCGGTAATGCCCGCGAAGTTGTCAATCGAATTAAGCTCAAAGTTGCTGAAATTAACGAGGGCAAGCTACTCCCAGACGGCTTACAAATTGTCCCTTTCTATGATCGAACTGATCTCGTGAATGCCGCCATGTTTAATGTGGCCAAGGTATTAATCGAGGGTGTCATCTTAGTAGTCATTTTGCTTTTCCTATTCCTAGGTGATGTACGCTCATCACTCATTGTTGTCGCTACCTTAATTCTGACGCCGCTTCTCACTTTCCTGGTAATGAATCGTTATGGAATTTCTGCGAACTTAATGTCGTTGGGTGGTCTTGCGATTGCAATTGGCATTATGGTGGATGGATCAGTGGTGGTAGTCGAGAATACCTTTGCAAAGTTGGGCGAAAGACTAAAGTCTGGTGAATCCAAAAACCGGATTATTTTGGAGGCAGCTTCGGAAGTCGGTAAGCCAGTGCTATTTGGTGTTGGCATCATTATTTTGGTTTTCATGCCCCTGTTATCGCTTGAGGGTATGGAAGGGAAAATGTTCGCCCCAATGGCAATTACTATTGCGATTGCTCTGACGATTTCTCTAATACTTTCTTTTACTCTATCGCCGGTACTCTGCTCTTACATCCTCAAAGGCGGGAGTGAGGATGACACCAAGGTAGTGGCGCGTATGCGTGCCCCTTATGAGCGTTGGCTCAATTGGAGCTTGGCCAATCCTAAATTGGTAGTAAAAAGATCGCTTATAGCCTTGGTTGTGAGTTTGCTTGGGTTCGCACTATTGGGTAAAGCCTTTATTCCTGTGATGCAAGAAGGATCCATTACGCCGGTGATTGTGCGCGCTCCAAATATCTCATTAGATGAGTCTATTAAGCTAGAGTTTGAGGCAATTCGGCGCATTATGACGATTCCTGGCGTGCAGATGGCCGTCTCCCGCTTAGGCAAGGGGGAATCTCCTGCAGATCCTGGGCAGCCTAATGAGTCCGACCCAATCGTCACTCTCAAGCCTTTGGGTGATCGTAAATTTAGCCAGGAAGAGATTGCTCAAGAGATTCGGGATAAATTAAAAACCCTGCCTGGTATTGAGTTATCGATTTCCCAGCCAATCGCAGCACGCGTTGATGAAATGGTTTCAGGGGTTCGTTCTCAAGTGGCGATTAAGATTTTTGGAGATGACCTCGTTGTTTTGCAAAAACTTGGTGCACAGATCAGTCAGATTTTGACCAAGATGAAGGGCAGCAACGACTTGCGAATTGAGCAGGCCTCAGGACAGAACTATCTCAATATCAAAATTAATCGAGATGCCATCGCTCGTTATGGAATTAATGTTGCCGATGTGAATGAGGTCATTGAGACGGCTATTGGTGGCAAGCAGGCTAGCACGATTTATGAGGGAGAAAGACGTTTCCCGCTGGTTCTTCGATACCCTGCCTCTTATAGAAATAAGATTGACGCGATTGAAAATATCATTCTGCATTCACCAGATGGTGCGCAAGTATTGATGCGTGATTTGGCGGAAATTTCTTTAGTCGATGGTCCGGCACAGATTTCTCGAGAATCCGGTAAGCGCCGCTTAGTGGTAGGCGTTAATGTGGAGGGTCGAGACTTGGGCGGTTTTGTGAAGGAGGCTCAAACTCTAATCGCTAAGCAGGCTGAATTACCTCAAGGTTACACGTTGCAGTGGGGCGGTCAGTTTGAGAATATGGAAAGAGCGATGGCGCGCTTGATGATCATTATTCCTTTGACTATCTTGGCAATTTATTTCTTGTTATTCATGCTTTTTAGGTCAATGAAGCTAGCGGGACTCATTATTTTGGTCTTACCTTTTGCTTCGATTGGTGGTGTATTTGGTTTATTTCTAACAGGTGAATATCTATCCGTTCCTGCAGCGGTTGGTTTTATTAATCTTTGGGGAATCGCGGTATTAAATGGAGTGGTACTGATTTCCTTTATCAAGCAATTGCGTGAGGATGGGTACTCCATGGAGGATGCTTTATTGCATGGATGTGGTCATCGTTTTAGGCCTGTGATGATGACTGCTTCGGTAGCGATGTTGGCTCTAGTGCCGATGCTATTTTCTGGCGGTCCAGGGTCTGAAGTGACTAGACCGCTGGCGGCGGTTGTCATTGCTGGTTTGGTGACATCAACCGCATTAACGTTATTAGTACTCCCAATCCTATATAGATGGTTTGAAGATAAAGAGGTGGAAGCATGATGGAAGTGAAGGCGGTGATTCGCCCTAATAAGTTGGCCGCATTAAGAGCGGCCTTACTGGAGACTCCCGGGTTTCCTGGAATGACTGTTACTAAAGTCGAAGGCTGTAGCGCTCCAAGCCGTTCCGGCAAATCAAATATCAAGGATGAATTAACGGACTATTCCGCTAAGGTCAAGATAGAGATTGTCTGCAACGACGAGATCGCCGGGGTTTTTATGGACCGTATCGTTGCCATTTGCCAGACGGGTCAAGTGGGCGATGGTGTCGTTTGGTGCACTGAAGTACCCAAAGCCTTCTTTATTTCGAAGACGACAGCCTAAGCTCGATCTGAAGTCCTAGAAATCACAAAAGTCCATAAATTGTTAGAATGCTTAATGCCCTATTTGGGTAATCGCATATAGCAAGGATGAAATCATGGGCGGTATTTCTCAGTGGGAACAACTCAATATTGAATTAACGGCTGCTTTAGGTAGTTCCGTTCATTTTGATACTGCTCATCAAGCGGTTTATGCCTCAGAGGCCTCAAATTACCGCCAAATTCCAATTGGAGTCGTCACACCCAGAAACACTGAAGAATTTGTAAAGGGTATTGAGATCTGTCATCGCAATAAGGCGCCGGTATTAATGCGTGGCGCCGGCACCTCAATGAATGGTCAAACAGTCAATAACGCAGTGGTGTTTGATATTTCCAAGTATTGCAATCACATTCTCTCATTAGATCCAGCCGCTGGGGCTGCGATTGTCGAGCCAGGTGTTATTTGCGACTCACTGCGCGATGCTGCAGAGCTTCATGGTCTTACGTTCGCTCCAGACCCCTCGACTCATAGCCGTTGCACTTTGGGTGGTATGGTGGCAAATAATTCTTGTGGCGCGCATTCAGTGATGGCAGGTAAGACGCTTGAGAACACGGAAGCACTTGAAATCTTGACTTATGATGGCGAGCGTTTTTGGGTTGGTCCAACCTCGGATAACGAGTTAGAAAAAATCATTGCCGCTGGTGGTCGTAAGGGTCAGATTTATCAAGATTTATTGAATCTGCGTAACCGCTATGCCGATCTGATTAGAGCTAAATTCCCCAATATTAAGAGACGGGTTTCTGGATACAACCTTGACCAGCTCTTGCCGGAGAACGGTTTTAATGTTGCCCGTGCTTTGGTAGGAACCGAGGGAACTTGCGCCTTAACGCTTGCCGCAAAAGTTCGCTTGGTGAAGAGTCCGGCTAAGCGGGTTGTTTTAGTCTTAGGCTTTGAAGATATATATGTTGCCGGTGATGCCGTTCCTGAGTATCAGGCTTTTAATCCGATTGCGATTGAGGGTTTGGACTACAAAATTATTCGTGGCTTGCAAGCGCGCAATTTAGCAAAAGCGGAAATTGATTTATTGCCCCAAGGTAATGCATGGGTAGTCGTGGAATTTGGTGATGACACTATCGAGGGTGCTATTGCACAAGCAGAAAAGGCTGAGCAGTATTTCAAGACAAGAACTAAAGGCCCTCAACCTTCCACTTGGTTGGTGTCAGACTCGCAACTGCAAAAACGTATTTGGTCTATTCGTGAGAATGGCGCATCAGCAACCCACTTATCTATAGATCCAAATTCACCAGATCCTGTGGTGGGCTGGGAAGATGCTGCTGTTGATCCTACGCGTTTAGGTGAATACCTCCGCGCTTTCCAAGCTTTAGTCGATTCTTATGGCTATGAGACTTCTCTTTATGGTCACTTTGGCGATGGTTGTATTCATGCGCGGATTACATTTAATCTGCGAACGGCAGAAGGCGTTGCAACTTTTAGATCCTTTATTCGCGATGCCGCGGTTCTAGTTGTCGAGTTTGGTGGATCGCTCACTGGTGAACATGGTGACGGTCAAGCTAGAGCAGAGTTCTTACCAATCATGTTTGGTGAAGAGTTGATGGAGGCCATGCATGAGTTCAAGCGCATTTGGGATCCGCAAAATAAACTCAATCCTGGAAAGATTGTTCACCCTTATCGCGTTGATGAAAATCTGCGCATGGGTCCAGAATATAAAGTCGTCAATATTAAGACGCGACTCAATTTCTTAAGCCAAGAGGGTGATGGTTTTCAGAGGGCAGTAGAGCGTTGTGTTGGTATGGGCAAGTGCCGAAGCGAAAAGCTTGGAACAATGTGCCCAAGTTATCGCGCTACTAAAGAAGAGCGTTTTTCCACGCGCGGACGCTCAAGACTTTTTTGGGAAATGCTGCAAGGCGAGGTTATTACTGATGGTTGGGAGAGCAAAGAACTCAAGGATGCACTTGATACCTGCTTATCCTGCAAAGGTTGCAAGAGCGATTGTCCTGCTCACGTCGATATGGCTTCCTATAAAGCAGAATTCTTATCTCACTATCACGAGAAAAATAGCAGACCACGTCAGGCTTTAACAATGGGTCGCATTAGTGATTGGGCTCCATTAGCAAGCAAAATGTCTTGGCTAGTCAATGGCGTGATGCAAACTCCAATTCTGTCTACCATTGCAAAGTGGGTTGGTGGTGTTGCTCAAGAGCGTAGCCTGCCAAAATTTGCCAATCAGTCGTTTAGAAGTCAGTTTAAAAAAGCTAGCTCTGATGTTGGGCAAAAGAAAGTAATCCTCTGGGTAGATACCTTCTGTGAACACTTCCATCCAGAAGTTGCTAATGCTGCAGTAGAGGTTCTAGGACACGCTGGTTTTGAGGCGACTTTACCTAAGACGCCATTGTGCTGTGGCCGTCCTTTGTATGACTTTGGGTATCTTGATCTTGCCAAGCAAAAGCTAGAGAAAATTCTTGATGCCATTGGCGATCAGATTAATGCTGGAGATGGCGCACCTATTGCTGTAGTGGGTCTTGAGCCTGGCTGTATGTCAGTGTTTAAAGATGAGTTACTCAAATTCTTCCCGAATGATCCAAGAGCTCAATTACTTTCAGAGCGCACTTATTTGCTTGGCGACTTTTTGCATGATCATGGTTACAAACCTCCGCCACTAGATCGCAATATTTTGGTTCACTCCCATTGCCATCAGAAATCTTTATTTGGCACAAAAGGAGATGTAGCCCTGTTGAATGCTCTAGGAGCTAAAGCGAATTTCATTGATAGTGGTTGTTGCGGCATGGCAGGCTCTTTTGGATTTAATCCTGAGCATGTGGAAATATCCAAAGCGGTTGGTGAGTTGGTATTGTTGCCAGCGATTCGCTCCGCTAATGAGGACACCATCATTCTGACTAACGGGTTTAGTTGTCGAGAGCAGATTGAGCAAGAGACCGGCCGTAAGGTAAAGCACTTAGCGGAGATTTTGCAGATGGCGCATCAAGCTCAGTAGAAACCCTTATTACAACAGAGGCACCAGACCTTCGGATGAAAATTCGGAGGTCTTTTTTTATGAGTATCTAATTTTGTACTAATATCCTGAAAGCCCCTTTTTTAAGAAAGGGCAAGTGACAGTTAAAAACTATAAATAAGTGCCCATCTTTTTAGGGTGGGCGATGCAATTGGAGACAATGTGGAAAAAATTACCCTGCAGGTGAATGGCACGCTAAAGACCGTTGAGGTCGATCCGGAAACCCCTTTGCTGTATGTATTGCGAGATAACCTTGAGCTAAAGGGGCCTAAATTTGGCTGTGGAAAAGGTCAGTGCGGTACTTGCACCGTTTTAATTGGAGGGGAGGCATCTCGCTCTTGCCAAATTCCGATTGGTAGACTTTCTGGTGCCAATATTGTCACCTTGGAAGGCTTGGGAACGTCCGCTAAACCAAGTCCAGTTCAAGAGGCATTCATTATTGAGCAGGCCGCTCAATGTGGCTATTGTATTAACGGGATGGTGGTGACTGCTACTGCATTTCTCAAGCAAAACAAAAATCCTACTGATGAGCAAATTAAGGCGGCCTTGGCAGAGAATCTTTGCCGTTGTGGAACCCACTCACGCATTGTGAGTGCTGTAAAGCGTGCTGCAAAGATGATGGCTTAAGGGGGATAAGAAAATGCAAAGAAGAGATTTTTTAAAGAAAAGTTCAGCCCTCATTGTTGGTTTTAACTTTATGTCCTATGCCGGTTCTGGATTCGCATCACCAGATTCTATGAATAAAAAAGATGTCAACGCTTGGCTGCAGTTAGATAGCGATGGCTTTATTACTATCTATAGCGGTAAGGTAGATTTGGGCACGGGCGTAAAGACTGCCTTAATTCAAATGACTGCCGATGAGTTAGACGTCCCCATGAACAAAATCAATATGGTCATGGGTGATACCGGCACTACGATTGACCAGGGTCAAACCGCAGGTAGTCTGTCGATTAAAGATGGCGGCGTGCAAATTCGCGCGGCATGCGCAACTGCACGTAATGCTTTGATTGCCCAGGCTGCTCAGTATTGGGGGGTGAGTCCAAGCGAGGTAAGTACTACTGGGGATGGTTCCTTAGTGCTGAAATCTAAGAACATCACCATTACTTATAAGCAGTTACTGAAAGATAATTTTCAATCGCTGCAAGTAGCTGATAAGCCAGCATTGAAGAAGTATTCTGATTATCGTTTTGTTGGTAAGTCTGTACCTCGTGTAGATATTCCCGCAAAAGTCACCGGTGAATTTACTTATGTGCACGATGTCCGGATTCCTGGCATGTTGCACGCGCGGGTCATTTTTCCAAAGAATATCGGCTCTAAATTAATTTCTGTAGATGTCAGCTCGGTTTCTTCTTTGCCAGGCTTTGTGAAGATTGTCCGAAAGGATGATTACCTTGCTGTAGTCTCAAAAACAGAGTGGGGCGCGATCCAGGCGGCTAAAAATCTCAAGGTACAGTGGAGCGATTGGCAAGGACTTCCTTCGGATCAAAATGTCTATGCAGTCTGGCGTGGCCTTGAGGTTCTGAAGGTCGAAGAGCGTCAGAAGCGGGGTGATGTAGCTGCAGGTCTGCAGAATTCAGTCAAACAACTCAAAGCAAGCTATCAGTTTCCGATTCATTCGCATGCGTCTATGGGTCCTTCATGTGCTGTGGCAAGTTTCAAGGATGGCAAATGCGAAATCTGGTCACCATCCCAGGCAACGCACTCACTTCAAACTGAAATTTCTAGTGTTCTAGGAATCAATAAAGATAATGTGCGCCTCTACTATGTCGATGGGTCTGGTTGTTATGGCCGTAATGGCCATGAAGATTGTTCTGCTGACGCTGCCTTGATTTCAATGCTCGCTGGTGCGCCAATTCGTGTGCAGTGGATGCGTGAGGATGAGCTTGGTTGGGATCCGAAGAGTCCTCCAACCGTGGTTGATCTAGAAGGTGGCTTGGATAAGGATGGAAATGTCGTTGCCTGGAAATCGAATTTCATTCTGAGTGCGCAAAGTGGCACTTTGGCAGAGTATCCATTGTTGCCAGCTGTGCATTCTGGCCTGAAAAGAACAGGTGTGTATACCGGAAATATTGTTAATAACTCCGATGTAGAGTATGTCTTCCCGAATGCCTATACCAAGGTCAGTCGTGTAAATAATGTGTTCTTGCGGACCTCTCATTTACGCACTCCTGGTCGTATGCAAAATAACTTTGCCAACGAGTGCTTTGTAGATGAGTTAGCTGCAGCGGCCAAGAAGGATCCGATTCAATTTCGTTTGGCATACCTAAAGGATCCCCGTTCGATCGATGTGATTAAAACTGTGGCCAAGAGTGCTAACTGGGAAGATAGACCTTCACCGTCCAAGAAAGCCTCTGGAAATATCGCTAAGGGCAGAGGATTTGCCTATGTGCGCTATCAAAATAATGTCACCTATGTTGCGATGATCGCAGATGTCGAGGTGAATAAAAAGACGGGCCATGTGAAAGTCACGAAGATTTATTGCGCACATGATTGCGGCATGATTGTGAACCCAGATGGAGCAATTAATCAGATCGAGGGCGGCATTAATCAGACGGTCAGCCGTACTTTGATTGAGAACGTGACTTTTGATCGCTCAAAGGTCACTAGCGTTGATTGGAAGAGTTATCCAATCCTCAAGTTCCCTGAAGTTCCGGAGATTAAGACTATCTTGATTGATCGACCAGAAGCTCCGCCTTGGGGTGCTGGTGAGATGTCTGCAACTACGGTACCTGCGGCAATTTCAAATGCGATCTTTGATGCTGTTGGTGTCAGAATGCGCACTGTGCCATTTACCGACAAGAGTGTTTTAGAGGCTTTGAATCAAAAGTCGGCTTAATTGGGTCTACTAGCTCAATCTTCGGAAAATACCCCGGAGATTGAGCGCCGTTCATTGCAATTAATGAATCTCACTTAAACAAGCCACAATATTTTTGGCGGCACCCACGCCCATATTGATATAGGCATCATTAGTAACGCCTCCGATATGCGGAGTCAGAATGATGTTTTGATTGCCATGGAAAATGTGGGGTGTTTTCATTGGCTCTACCGCAAAGCTATCCAAACCAGCCATTGATACAGTCCCTGATGCAATGGCCTCTAGCAATGCAGATTCATCAATTAATCCACCTCTCGCGGTATTGATAATGATGACTCCGCGTTTGCATTTTGCAAAAAAATCCTTGTTGAGCATTTGTGAATTTTCTGGCGTGAGTGGGCAGTGCAATGAAATAACATCAGATTTTTCTTGGATACTCTCTAAATCTACTGAGGTCACGTAACTAGGAATATTTTTTGCGTACGGATCAAATCCCAGAACCTTCATATTCATGGCATCACATATTTTGGCAAAGCGCTGGCCGATAGCGCCTAAGCCCACTAAGCCAATAGTCCTACCGCTTAACTCTTGTGTTTTGAATGTCGCTTTGTCCCAGTGCCCCGCATGGGTTCTTTCGTTGAGGTGAACGATAGATTTTGCGCATGCTGTCATCAGTGCCAGTGCATGTTCTGCGACTGCTGCTGCATTAGCGCCAATCGCCGCCCGTACTGCAATACCTCTTTCAGTGGCGGCAGATTTATCAATCGAGTCAGTCCCACTCCCATGCTTAGAAATCACTCGCAGGTTTGGTGCGACATCCATCATTTCAGCAGTAATGCCACCATAACGAAGGATGATGCCAAGCGGATTGTGTTGCCGGCATAAAGCTAAGACATCAGATTCTTGAGGCGCTTTGCCGGCATAAATAATTTCATAGTTACCGAGAATCTCAATCGCTGCTTGTGCTAAATCAGCACCGGTCACTAGGATGACAGGTTTAGTCACAAGGTTTCACCAGGCTTGATAACGCCAGCATTGACTAAAGCGGAATTGAGCCAAGGAGCTGCAGTATTGCCAGTTTTGATTGAGGCAATACGCTTTTCTTCCGCCTCTACTTTTTCTTTCGCAAGCGGAATTAAAGAAGCAATCTTCTCCCGCTCAACTGCTACAACGCCATCAGCATCTCCGATGATGAAATCTCCGGGGGCAACAGCGACATCACCAACAGATATCGGGTGGCCAATGCGACCGCTAACCTGTTTGGTTGGGCCATTTGGATTGGCGCCGACAGAAAATACTGGAAAGTCGAGAGCTTCTAGTTCTAGGGTGTCACGAATAGCGCCGTCAATAACAACACCAGCGATACCCAGTTTTTTACAGGCATTAATCATGATGGCGCCCATGAGCGCTGCAGTTAAGTCGCCCTTGCCATCAATGACGAGAACGTCACCAGGTTTGGCAAGTGACATCGCGGCATGGATCATTAAATTGTCCCCAGCCCTCACTTCGACAGTTAAGGCGGGACCTGCTACTTTCATGTGTGGGCGAAGCGCTGAGATTCTGCCGTGGAGTGCGCCACGACGATCTGCAACGTCTGCCAAGATGGCAGGTTGAAACTGTGCAGCTTGAGCAATGATTTCTTTGCTAACGCGAGGAAAATCTTTAATGATGTTAGGTGTAGTCATATGGTTTTCGTTTTAAATGTGTAAGTTAATCAATCTTGACGTTAGCATCCTGAATAACGCGAGCCCAGCGAGCAGTGTCTTTATTTAGTAGGGCGGTAAATTGCTCTGGGGTGCCACCAAGAATTTCACCACCTTCGCCCATCAGTTTGGTACGGACTTCTGGCAATTTCAAAATCTGGTTGATGTTGGCATTTAATTCTTTGATGATGGGCGCTGGCGTCTTAGCTGGCGCCACAAATCCAAACCAGGTAATTGCCTCAAAACCAGGCCAGCCAGACTCTGCGATAGTAGGGGTTTCAGGTAGGCTGGCTGAACGTTTGAGTGAAGTCACAGCGATAGCGCGCAAACGGCCATCTTTGATTTGTCCCATCGCAGTTGGTACAGAAGATGCGTAAATTTGAATTTGTCCGCCAACAATATCGGTTAACGCTTGGGCAGATCCTTTGTATGGAATGTGCTGAAGATTGATGCCCGCTGTTTTTTGTAGCAACTCCATACCAAGGTGAGCAACTGTTCCATTGCCGGGAGATCCGTACGTCACTTGGTCGGGCTTCCCTTTAGCTGCCGCAACAATATCTGCAAATGTTTTAAAGGGTGAGTTGGCTGATACAACAATGACGAGAGGGGATGAGGCAACTAAAACAATGGGGCTTAAGTCTTTGGATGGTGCGTAGGGCAACTTAGGGTACAGGCTCGGATTAATCGCCAGGTTGCTGGTTTGTCCTAAGCCAATGGTGTAGCCATCCGGTGCGGAATTGGCAACTGCTTCAATTCCTAGGTTACCGCCAGCGCCAGGCCTATTTTCAGGAACTACAGTCCATTTGAAATTTTCATTTAACTTTTGCCCTACTGTTCTGGCAAAGATATCGGTGCCACCACCTGCTGGAAATGGAACAATCATCTTGATTGCTCTACTGGGGTACTGCTGCGCAAATACTGTACTACTAAGTGCTAACAGGAGTAGGGCGGTAAGAATGCGAAAAATGGATTTCATTGTCTGCCTGTGTTGTTGGGTTGCTTGGTCTTTTAAAACGTATTTAGACTGTATGATGATGTTTCAAATAACACAATATCGTTTCATCAGGTGAAACAAAATGATTGAATCAATGGCAAAAGACCCGGAAATTACTGCAGAAGCTGCTGATGAGTCAACCAATGGGGTTGCTGCTGTTTTGCGGGCACTCCATATTCTTGAGGCGTTTGGAGGTGATGACGTGCACTTATCTCTAGCAGAGCTAAGTAGGCGTACAGCTTTGAATAAAACTACCGTTCTTCGTATCGCAAGAACCTTGGCAAAAAAGCATTATTTAGTTCAACGGGATGACGGAGATTGGCGATTGGGACGAGCCACTGGCTGGTTGGGAGCATGCTACCAAGCGACATTTGATGTGCATGAGATTGTCGAACCAGTTCTTCGTGAGCTCACGATTGAGACAGGTGAGAGTGCGTCCTTTTATGTGCGCGAAGGTAATCAGCGTACATGCTTAGCCCGCGTGGATGGGCCGCAAACCATCCGTCATCATGTGCGAGTAGGGATTGGTTTGCCGCTGGAATTAGGGGCGCCCGGAAGGGTAATTTTGGCGTTTTCTGATGAGGCAGGTGAGCCCTATGAGGAGATACGTAAGCGCGGCTATCATTTATCAATGGGTGAGCGAGAGCCGGAGGTATCGAGTGTATCGGCGCCGATTTTTGGTTTGGATTGGAAGTTATTGGGCTCAATCTGTATCTCAGGGCCCACAGCTCGTTTGCCTAAGACACGCCTATTGGAATTAGCGCAAACCGTTATTCATGCGGCAAATCAACTGTCTTATTCTTTGGCTGGTAATGCGAAGTTAGCTAAAGTGAAATTGCCGGACTCGATTGCAACTTGGCATCCATAAGCCGTCATAAAAAATACGTTTAGTATCAAAATAATAAAAAGAAATTACCTCTTATTGGAGATATATGAGAAGTAAATTATTTGTTCCCGCATCAAGGCCTGAGCTTTTTAGCAAAGCGCTCCATAGTCAAGCGGATGGCCTATCCTTTGATTTGGAGGATTCAGTTCGCGCTGATAAAAAGAGTGAGGCTCGCAATCGGTTAGGGGAGTTTCTTAAAACCGACGAAGTCAGAGCAAGTCAAAAAATCATTATTGTTCGCGTCAATCCAATGGATACGCCGTATTACATGGATGATATGGCCACAGTGATCGCCAGTGGCGTCAAGATTATTAATATCCCAAAAGCCGAAAGTAGTGAGGCAGTAATCGCAGTAGCCAATACTGTTACCAATTTGGAGAAGCAATTTCAATCTAATCTCGATGGTAGCGGCCTCGTTCAACTTCTCATTAATATTGAGACTCCTAAATCACTTCGTTTAGCTTATGAATTAGCATCTGCTGATCCAAGAGTAATGGGGTTGCAATTGGGTCTAGGCGATTTATTTGAGCCTTACGCTATTCAAAGGACTCAGACTGTTGCGGTTGAGCAGGCCATGTTTTTGATGGCCATGGCAGCTCATGAGGCGGGGGTTGCAGCTTTTGATGGAGCTTATGCCAATATTGCTGATACGGCTGGGTACGAGCGAGAGGCTAAACTTTCGCATAGCCTTGGGTATTTGGGGAAAAGTTGCATTCATCCAAGCCAAATTGAAATTGCGAATACTGTATTTCGTCCTAGTGATGAAGAGATTGCTTTCTCTCTAAAGGTAATGGAGGCTGAACGTGAGGCGCAGGCTAACTCCATAGGTGCATTTGTTGTTGATGGAAAGATGATTGACCCTCCCTTTGCGAATCGTGCGAGATCTATTTTAAAAATGGCTCGGCAGTTTGGTTTAATTAAATAAAATATAAGTGAATCTTGATGAAAAAAATTCTTTTATCCATAGCATGTCTCTGCATGAGTGGTGTGCTGTTTGCGCAAACAGCCTATCCCAATAAGCCCATTACATTGGTAGTTCCTTATCCAGTGGGCGGCTCGAATGACGTATTTGCCAGACTGATTGCAAAAAATTTAGGTGATGCTTTGAAGGTCTCGGTAGTTGTCGATAACCGTCCTGGTGCCAGTGGCAGCACAGGTACCGCCCAGGTTTCGAAGGCCGCTCCAGATGGCTATACGCTACTGGCCGTTTCTTCGAGCATGACAACCAATGCGGCGATTCAAACGAAAGCAAGTTTTGATCCCGTTGCAGGATTGACCCCAATTGCCTTGCTAGCAAAGGGCCCATTTATTGTTGCTGTGAATAATGATTTTCCAGCAAAGAATCCTGCAGAGTTAATTGCACTTTTAAAAAAGAATCCAGGTAAATTCAATTACGCCTCTTCTGGCACGGGAAGTAGCAACCAGTTTGCTACCGAGTTGTTGAAGGTAATGTCTGGAACTTTTGCGCTTCATATTCCTTACAGGGGTATGGGTCCAGCGACTACTGACTTGATTGGTGGCCAAACACAAATTCTTTTGGCGAGCGGGCCATCACTATTGCCGCAAGTTCGTAATGGACGCATTCGCGCAATTGGTATTACGAGTCTCAAGCCAAGTCCTATCGCCCCCGAGTTAATTCCGATGGCAACCGTAGTACCAGGTTATGAATTTGAATTGTGGTGGGGTATCTTAGGGCCCGCTGGTATGCCGGCTGATATTGTCAATTTATTAAATCGCGAAATTAATAAGATCCTCAATACGCCAGAGATGAAGGCGGCACTATTGCGTGAGGGTGCGGAAGCTAGCCCAGAGTCTCCTGCGCAATTTGCGACAAGATTAAGTGGAGATATTGCACGCTGGAAGTCGGTGGCTAAACGTCAAAACATTACTGCTGAATAATGACTCACTTTTCTAATCAATCGCAATCTAGCTTAAATCGAGGGCCACTTCAGGGCGTTAAGGTGCTGGATCTGAGTGCTTATATCGCCGGTCCTTATGGGTGCTCTCTTTTGGCAGACCAGGGTGCGGAGGTGATTAAGGTTGAACCCCCGACGGGCGATAACTTGCGCAACTATCCTTCCACTTTGCCATCTGAGAGTAGGGCATTTCTAGGTGTAAATCGCAGTAAATATGGAATTGTCTTAGATCTTAAAACTGCTGAGGGTAAGGATGCCTTGATGAAGTTGATTCGAGAGGCTGATGTCTTAGTTCATAATTTTCGCCCCAATGTTCCGACTAGGCTTGGGATTGCTTATGAGCAATTAGAGCTGGTTAACCCCCGTTTAATTTACTGCGCTATTACTGGATTTGGTGAAAGTGGGCCGCTAAAAGATAAAGCGGGTTACGACCAAGTATTGCAATCTATGACAGGCATGTGTGCTTTACAGGGCAAGAAAGATGGCCCACCTGAAATTTTGTATGGTTCTATTGTCGATTATTACGCTGCATCTTTAATCTCAACTGGCGTAGCTTCTGCGCTATACGAACGAGAGAAAAGCGGCAAAGGTCAGTACGTCGGCGTTTCCTTATTGCGAACTGCATTGACGATGCAGTCTGCTCGTATGATTTGGGCGCAAGACGAACCAAGAGATGTGGGTCGTGATATGCGCTCTGGTGGAATCACCGGCATTCATCCTACTAAGGATGGGTATATTTATATCTCGGCTAATACCCCCCATTTTTGGAGAGCGCTGTGCGAGAAGGTGGGTTTGTTTACTCTAGTGGATGATGAGCGATTTGATTCCGTTAAAAAACGTGCCGCTCAAGAGGGTGTGATTGTTCCGATGTTGCGAGAAGCTCTAAGTAAAAAAGCTGCTTTAGAGTGGGAGCAAATTTTCGGCGAAGAAGTACCTTGTTCTGCGGTACGTCAAGTGGAGGATATGTTTGATTTTCCTCAGGTGCTTGCCGAAGACATGGTCGGTAATTTTGAGCATCCAGTAGCGGGAAGCTACCGGGGATTTAAGCACCCCATCAAATTTGGCCGAACTGCTGCGCCTGAACCTTTTGCTGCTCCAACCTTGGGTCAACATAACAAAGATATTTTGAATGATCGCTAGTTAGAACGGTAATTGCTTTTCAAGTCCAGATTCAATGGCGACTTGCTTGAGGCTTAGCAAGGTATCTTCTGGAAGTAGCAGACCTAATTTGCGATTTTCAGCATCCGCTTGCGCTTCCATTTCACCAGGAAAGTACACCTGCTTGTGCCCTTCCGCAAGGGGTACATCTTTCAAGGAGTGGATGTACTCTTCTATGCGTTTCTCAAATTCTTCCAGCGGTTGAAATGCTGCAACATTGAGGGATATAGCCAAATGGCCTGCGCCACTGCGATTGACGGGATCATAAGGTCCATGAACTTGGTCTAAAAAGGAGCTCCCAGATAGAACACCTGAGAGGATGTCAACCATGACGCCCATAACATACCCTTTGTGGCCTGCCATTGGCAGGATAAAACCTTCAATCGCCGCTTGTGGATCCGTAGTGGGTCTCCCATTGATATCAATTGCCCAGTCATTGGGTATGGGCTGATGACGCTTCTGTGCAAGATAGATCTTCCCTCTTGCTACACCAGAATTCGCCATATCCATGACCACTTCCCCATGCTTCCCTCCGGGTACTGCTATAGACCAAGGATTGGTACCAATTTTCTTTTGACGGCCGCCCCATGGCGCCATGTTCGGCCCTGCATTACTCATCAGGATCGAAATACAGCCATTTCTAGCGCCCATTCTCGTAAAGTACATACAGGTGCCAAAGTGATTTGAGTTTCTGACAGAGACAATCCCAACGCTATGTTGTTTGGCGCGCGCAATAGATTCTTCCAATGCCTTTTTAGCAATCACCTGACCGACACCATCGTGGCCATCTAGTACCGCAATCGCATTAGAGTCAACGGCCAAAGAGGTATTGGTATTAGATTTCATTGCACCAGAGCGTAAGCGTGCGTAGTACCAGGCTAATCGTAATAAACCATGAGACTGGTGGCCCCATAAATCTGCTTGAACTAAGGTATCAGCCGCTAAGTAGGCATCCTTAGTCGGGACTCCAGCACTCTCATAAACAGCTTGAGTAAATTGAATAAGGTCGGAGGCTTGAATGCGTGTTGTTGAGTTGGTCATATTCTGGGGGTAAATAATTACGATTGCATTACAGTATTTTGAGGATTAATTTTCGCTGTTGGTGTTTTTAATTTATAGTAAGCGAACAACAACAATGTTACTTGGCGTCAAGCCATAAGACAAGCAAACGAGACTGCTATGAGAATATTTTTTACAACCTTTTTGTCTTTGATCACCTTGTTCGTTTCGACCGGACAAGCTGCGGAATACCCTCATCGAACTATCAAGATGATTATCCCTTTTGCGCCAGGTGGCGGCTCCGATGTTTTAGGTCGTGTGTTGGCTGAAAAAATGTCTGGTGAGTTGGGTGTGTCTATTATTGTGGAAAACAAGCCTGGGGCCTCAAGCATTATTGGGACTGAAGCTGTGGCTAAGGCTGCGCCCGATGGATACACCATCTTGTTAACAAATAGCGCCATCACTAGTAACCCCACTTTTTTCAAGTTACCGTTTGATACGCAAAATTTAGTCGCTATCACTAAGGTTGCAAATGCCCCGCAACTATTAGTTGCCAATCCTGGAGTG
The DNA here is from genome assembly GCF_001595985.1 of Polynucleobacter sinensis. Classification (GTDB taxonomy): domain Bacteria; phylum Pseudomonadota; class Gammaproteobacteria; order Burkholderiales; family Burkholderiaceae; genus Polynucleobacter; species Polynucleobacter sinensis. Next base: position 91,761 of record NZ_LOJJ01000002.1, on the reverse strand, counting down.
CCTTTTAAAAATCTAAAAGAATTGCTAGCTTATGCCAAGGCAAATCCTGGCAAAGTCACCATTGGTACGGCTGGAGCAGGGCAGATATCGCATTTGGCGGCAGAGTTGCTGGAAAAATCAAGCGGTACTGAAATGACAATGGTCCATTACAAGGGGAGTGGCGGCGCATTGGCGGATCTAATTGGTGGCCAAATTAATATGTCCTTTGGGACGGCGCCTGGACTGATGCAGCATATCCGCAATGGCAAGGTGATTCCTATTGCCGTATCCAGCGCTCAGAGAATGTCTGCCTTGCCTAATACACCCAGTATTTCAGAGGTGCTGCCTGGTTACGACATCAATAATTGGTTTGGAATTTTTGCTCCCCCTCAAACACCAAAGCCAATTGTGGATCGTCTCTATCAATCAATTACTAAAGCATTAGCAAGTCCCGAGTTAAGTAAAAAATTTGGGGATGAAGGTTTTGATATCGTTGCCACTCCACCCGATCGATTTGAAAAATCATTCAAACAAGAAATTATTTATTGGCAAAAATTTGCAAAAGATAACAACTTAAAGATTGATTGATGAGCTCTCAAAAACAAATTTCTATTCGCGCTACCTACATGCGCGGCGGCACTAGCAAGGGCGTTTTCTTTAATCAAAAGGATTTACCCGCTGCTGCACAAGTAGCCGGAGTGGCTCGTGACAAAATCATGTTGCGAGTGATCGGTAGCCCAGATCCCTATGGCAAACAAATTGATGGCATGGGTAATGGCAGCTCAAGTACGAGCAAGGTTGTCATTATTGGTCCAAGCGATCGAGAAGATTGTGATGTTGATTATTTGTTTGGTGCTGTGGCGATTGATGCCCCTGTAGTTGATTGGAGTGGGAACTGCGGAAATCTCTCTTCCGCAGTTGGTCCTTATGCCATTCAAGAGGGCTTGGTGGATGCTGGGCCCGATGGTTTAAGAACGGTACGCATTTGGCAGGCTAACCTAGGAAAGAGGATTATTGCGCATGTGCCCGTAAAAGATGGTCAAGTAGTGGAGCTTGGAGACTTCGAGCTAGATGGTGTGACTTTCCCGGCGGCCGAGGTGCAGCTAGAGTTTTTAGATCCTGGCGCAGATGAAGATTCCGATGGAGGCGCCATGTTTCCGACTGGCAATTTTATCGATACCTTAGATATCCCAGGTTTTGGGGTCTTAGAGGCAACACTGATTAACGCAGGCAATCCTACTATTTTTGTAAATGCCAAAACGCTGGGCTTGTCCGGGGTTGAGCTTCAGGATGATGTGAATGCCAATACCGAATTATTAAAAACCTTAGAAAGTATCCGTGCTCATGCAACAGTAGCGATGGGCTTAGCATCCACCGCTCAAGAGGCTACAGAAAAGCGTCCCCATACCCCTAAACTTGCTTTTATTTCAGGGGCGCAGGCTTATACAGCCTCTAGTGGAAAAGCGCTAGCTAAGGAGGCGATTGATATCACCGCCAGAATCATGTCGATGGGTAAGTTGCACCATGCAATGACGGGTACAGGAGCTATCGCAATCGCGGTTGCGGGAGCGATACCTGGGACAGTTGTGAGTGCGGCGCTTGGTGGAAAATCACAAGCGAAAGTGAAGTTTGGGCATCCCTCGGGCATTCTTGCCGTAGGGGCAGAGGCTAATCAGGACTCTGGTGATTGGGTAATTACAAAAGCCTTAATGAGTAGGACTGCCCGCCGCTTGATGACGGGTGAAGTCTGGGTGCCTGAGCTCTAAGAATTTATTCCGCGGTGATGTTGGCGGTTTTAATCACTTTGGCCCACTTATCGCGCTCAGATTTAATGAATTTCCCAAAAGCCTCAGGAGAACCCCCTGCGGCCTGACTTGCCCCATCCGAAATTGCTTTGACCATATCAGGATCTTGCAAGATTTCATTGATAGCCTTGTTTAGACGCAAGACAATGCTGTTCGGTGTTTTTGCAGGTACAACAATGCCTTGCCAGTTGTATGCTTCAAAACCAGGAAGGCCAGCTTCATTCATTGTTGGCACATTGGGTAGAGCTGTTAAACGTTTTGGTGAGGTGACTGCGATAGGTCGTATCTTGTCAGCTTTAATAGAGGGTAACGCGGCGTAGCCCATCTCAAACATCATTGCTAGGTGGCCTGCCATTAAATCAGTGGCTGCGGGTGCGCCACCTTTATAGGGAACATGCGTTAATTCAATTTTCGCTTCGGCCTCCAGCATTTCTCCAGAGAGGTGATGCGCCCCTCCTTGGCCAGATGATCCATAGGTCAATTTATTTGGATCCTTTTTTGCGAGCGCAATCAATTCTGCTAAATTTTTAACGGGTAATTGAGAAGAGACGCTTAAGATGAGCGGACTAGTCTCCAACAAAATCACTGGCATTAAATCTGTTGCGGCATCGTAAGGGATGCTTTTCATGAGTGTTGGATTAATGGCGAGTGGAGCGAAGCTTCCGCAGCCAATGGTATATCCGTCGGGTGATGCTTTTGCAATGATATTGGTGCCGATAACGCCGCCTGCGCCAGCTTTGTTTTCAACCACCACGGGTTGCCCTAGTTTGTCTGTGAGTTTACGCGCTAGCAGACGCATGCGTGTATCAGAATAGCCCCCAGGAGCATAGGGAACGATTAGGGTAATTGGAGAGGAGGGCCAATTATTTTGAGCCATTGCAGGCACACATAGAATGAAAGAGCTCAAAACAAAAGTCAATATACGAAACATGTAGCGCATTCCTCGAGTGAATTTCTAGTAAAAATTAATAATATTGCCGTAATCATATGTCAAAAATGATGTGTATCAATTAAATGACATGCTCTTTATAAAGTGAGGCTATTTCAGCCTCGCTCAGACCAAGCGCTTTATAAAAAGTTTCATTATCTTCGCCAGTCTTCGGTCCTGTTTTAATGACTTGTTGTGCCACCCCCGGAATGCGTGGGACCACACAAGGTGCTGGAACGCTGCCTAATTCCGCATCACTGAGTTCAATGATTCCATTTCTAGATTGCACTTGAGGATCGGAGATGACATCGCGGATATCGTATACCTTGGTATAAGGTATACCCGCTTCATTAAAGAGTTTTTCAATATTGTCATACGTATTCTTTAGGAACCATGTGGCAATTTCAGCATCAAGTTCATTGACATTCAAACACCTCTTGGGGTTTGAGATAAAACGGCTATCGTCTTGCCACTCTGGTTTATCAATCACCTTACACAGTCTTTTGAAAATCGCATCTGAGGATGCGACCAGTGTGACCCACTTGCCATCTTGGGTTTGATACATATTCGAAGGTGCGGTGTAGCTCGCACGGTTTCCCGCATGAGTTCTATTAACCCCGAGCAGTTGGTATTCAACTGCTAGTGGATCAAGTAATCTGAAGACCGCTTCAGTAGCTGATAAGTCAATTTCAAAGCCACCCTGCTCTGGGTGATTTCGCAGAGAGGTCAAGGCGGATGCGATGCTGAAGGCTCCAAATAAACCAGCAATTAAATCTCCAATAGGTAGATTGGGATGCTGGGGTCCACTACTAGGGGTGCCAATTAAATTGGTAAGCCCGCTCATCGCCTCAAAAATTCTTGCGAATCCAGGACGCCCTGCATAAGGACCTGTTTGGCCAAATCCTGTTAAGCGTAAAACAATTAGATTTGGGTTTGCCTGTAATAGTGTTGGTAAATCCAGCCCCCATTTATCAAGAGTGCCGGTTCTAAAGTTTTCTACTAAGACATCAACCTGGGATAGTGCTTTGAGAAATAGTGCTTTGCCTTTAGGGGTGCGCACATCCAAAGAGACTCCGGCTTTTCCACGATTCACAACTTTCCAATACAAAGCATGTTCTGGAGTAGTTGGGGCGAGACCTCTTAGTGCATCTGACCCATCGGGTAGCTCAACTTTCGTAACCTGCGCTCCGAGATCGGCGCATAAGGTCGCCGCAAAGGGTGCTGCAATTACCGTAGATAAATCAAGGATGCGGACGCCTTGAAGCAAAGGAGGGTGGGTGGTCATATAGATACTCAGGGTAAAAAAGATATTGAATCAAATGCGCAGTTTATTGGGTAACTGTTTCGCTGTGCGAAACAGTGGGTAGAATGAATTGTATGTTTTGCCGGAATATAAGAGGATCTTGTCATGTCAAAAGAAGCTGTTCATCAAGCAGATAGGCAATTTGCCATCAACCTAAGCCGAGGGCTTGAGGTTTTGAGAGCATTTACTCCGGCAGATCAATTGCTGGGTAATCGTGAGTTGTGTGAGAGAACAGCATTACCCAAGGCAACAGTCTCTCGTTTAACGTACACCCTTGAGAAGCTTGGATATTTGTTGCGAATAGAGCGCTTACAAAAGTATCGACTAGGCCCAGGAGTATTGATGTTGGGTTATCCCATGTTGGCGGGGATGGACATACGGCATTTAGCAAGACCGCATTTGGAGAGGCTGGCAGCGAAAACTCAGTGGACTGTAAATTTGGGAATGTTGGGGCGTCTCGAGGTGGTGTATGTTGATGCTATGCGCCTTGATAAAGGTAATTTCTTAAAGCCTGATATTGGTAGCAGTAGACCGCTATTAACAACATCGATGGGGCGCGCATTATTGCTTGCCTCAAGTGCTCAAGAGCAAAAATCCATTCTCAATCGTCTCAAAATCGCTGACCCCGTGCAATACAAAAAAGATCTTCCTCATTTTTATCGTGATCAAGAATTTTATGAGCGCAATGGATATTGTTTGAGTCGTGGCGATTGGGAGGCTGATGTATCTGCGGTTGCCGTACCCTTGCGAGTGGGTAGTAATGATGACCCACTGGTTGCCTTAAATTGCACGATGAGTGGCTTGAAATTAACGCAAGCCGAAATTAGTAAACAGGTGATTCCATCTTTACTTGAAGCAAAGCGTAATATTGAACGTGATGGCGGTACGAGCTATCTTAGTAGAAAGAACTAATGTGATTACAGATAACAAAGAAAACCAAAATCGACTCGCTGCTATCCGTGAGTTTGTGCAAACCATAGCCATTCCCGCAGAGGAGGAGGTTGTGGCAAAAAACCGTATTCCTGAGACCATTGTCGATGTCATGCGGGGCAATGGATATTTTGGTTGGAGTATTCCTAAGGAATACGGTGGTAGCGGACTTAGCACGGAAGAATTAGCCCTGGCAAATATCGAGATTTCTCAAGCGGCAACTGCTTTTAGAGCTCGCGCTGGGACCAATACTGGAATTGGATCGGAGGGATTGATTCAGGATGGGACTCGGGAGCAGAAGGATCGTTGGTTGCCTAAGTTGGCCTCTGGCGAGGTGACGGGTTGCTTAGCTCTGACTGAGCCTGAAGCTGGTTCAGATGCCACTGCTTTGCAAACCCGTGCCCAGTTGAAATTAGAGGAGGGTGAGAAAAAATTTGTGATTGATGGCACAAAACGCTACATTACCAATGCACCTATAGCCGATTTATTTACGGTTTTTGCAAGAACAAATCCGGATGATTTGAGTTACAAGGGCATCACCGCATTTTTGATTCCTAAGGATAGACCCGGCATCAGTGCTGGTCCTGAGCACCGTAAAATGGGTCAGGCAGGCTCTCCCGTTTCAGAGGTATATCTACATAACGTCGTTGCAACGCAAGATGACGTTCTAGGCGGAGAATTGGGAAAAGGATTTTCTACCGCGATGAAGGCTCTGAACAAGCAAAGAATTAATCTTGCAGCGCTATGTATTGGCCCTGCAATTCGTATGCTTGATGAAGCTTTAGCGCATGTAAAAAAACGTGAGCAGTTTGGCAAGCCGATCGCTGAATTTCAGTTGGTTCAGGCAATGCTAGCGGAAAGCAAGGTAGAGATCGAGGCCGCCAAAGCCCTTGTTCTGGAGACTGCGCGAGCGCGTGATCGTGGCGAAGACATCACAACCCAGGCATCCATTTGTAAATATTACGCTTCAGAAATGTGCGGTAGAGTAGCTGATCGCGTGGTTCAAATTTTTGGGGGCGCAGGCTATTGTGCCGATATTGGCGGCCCCATTGAAATGTTGTATCGAGATGTGCGCTTATTTCGTTTGTACGAGGGGACTAGTCAAATTCACTTGCTCAATATCGCTAAGCGGATTTTGAAATAAATTTTTATAAAAGGTAGCTATGAAAAAAATACTATTGAGTTTCATTTGGCTTGCGGCACTGTTTTCAGGACTTGCTCTTGCTCAAGAGTGGCCCAATCGATCCATTCGATTTATTTCGCCCTTCGCGCCAGGAGGTTCAAATGACATCGCCACGCGCGTGATTGCGGAAAAGTTGTCGCCTAAATTGCAGCAAGCCATCATTGTGGAAAATAAGCCGGGTGCCAATATTCGTATTGCATCTGAGATGATTGCCAAGGCAGAGCCCGATGGCTATTCATTCGTCATGGTAGCTGCCCCACATACGACTAATCCGGCTTTGTATGGGCAACTTCCTTATGACACTCTGAAGGATTTCACTCCGGTGGTTCAGGTGGTGAGAGCGCCGTTATTTTTGATGGTGCCAGCAAATTCGCCGATTAAAACGGTCGCTGAGTTATTGGCCGCCTCAGGAAAGCAAAGCGCAGGATTGAATGTTTCAAGCCCTGGTAATGGTACTGCCCCCCATCTGGCTTTGGAGTTATTTAATACTCTAGCTAAAAGTAACTTAAACCATATTCCCTATAAAGGTGATGCGCCTGCGGTGACTGATTTGTTGGGGGAGAGGGTGGATGCTGGTATTCATCCGATTATTGCTCCATTGCCCCACATTAAAAATGGCAAGATTCGTGTATTAGCAGTATTTGGATCTACTCGTTCCAGTCTTTTGCCGGATGTTCCTTCATTAGGTGAATTGGGTTATCCCAATACTGAGGTTTATACGTGGTTTGGCTTGGTGGGTCCGGCCAAGCTGCCTAACAAGATCGTCGATCGTTTAAACAAAGACATTAATGAAATTTTGCTTCAACCTGAAATCAAGCAACGATTTGCGGATATGGGTATGGAGACGGTTGGGGGTAGCCCTGAGCAATTCTCTAAATTCATTAGAGAAGATATTCAGAAGTGGAAAGGCTTAGTTGCCAAGAGAAATATTAAACCTGACTAACTTTGATTGATTACCCACCGCAATAGTCTTGCGGTGGGTTAATTTTAAGAGCGGATTAAATAATCAAAAGCCGAGAGTGAGGCTTTAGCACCTTCCCCCATGGCGATAATGATTTGCTTATAGGGCACTGTTGTGCAATCACCGGCTGCAAATACGCCTGGCATCGATGTCTCTCCCTTTTGGTCTACGATGATTTCACCGCGTGGAGAGAGGTCGATCACGCCTTTGAGCCAATCTGTATTTGGTAGCAGACCAATTTGAACAAAGATGCCTTCTAGCGCGATATCGTGCATTTGATTGCTAGTGCGATCTTCGTATCTCAAGGTTGTCACTTTCCCATCTGCGCCCAAAACCTCTTTGCTTAATGCATTGGTAATTACGGTGACATTCGATAGGCTGAAAAGCTTTTTTTGAAGCACGGCATCAGCGCGTAATTTGGTGTCAAACTCGATCAAAGTAACATGACTAACAATGCCCGCTAAATCAATCGCTGCCTCTACCCCAGAGTTTCCTCCGCCAATCACTGCCACGCGCTTACCTTTGTACAGGGGTCCATCGCAGTGAGGGCAGTAGGCAACGCCTTTGCCGCGGTACTCCTGCTCACCGGGGACATTCATCTCGCGCCAGCGTGCACCGGTACTCAGAATGACAGTCTTACTCTTGAGTGTCGCACCATTTTCGAGGGTGATTTCAATCTCATCCCCGGATTTACTAAGGCTTTTTGCCGTTTGCAGGTTCATGACATCGACGTCATAAGATTTGACGTGCTGTTCTAGTGCTAAAACTAATTTCGGGCCCTCTGTTTCCTTTACCGAGATAAAGTTTTCAATACCTACGGTATCGGCAACTTGACCGCCAAAGCGTTGAGTAACGATACCGGTTCTGATGCCCTTCCTTGCGGAATAAATCGCTGCTGAAGCACCTGCTGGTCCACCACCAATAATCAAAGAATCAAATGGTGCTTTAGCGCTAATTTTTTCTGCATCTCGTGTTGATGCATTGGTATCTAATTTGGCAATAATTTCTTCGGCGCTCATGCGTCCTTGACCAAACACCTCATCGTTAAGGATGACGGTAGGTACGGCCATAATTTGACGCTGATCCACCAACTCTTGAAAGAGGGCGCCATCAATCATTTCATGCTCGATATTGGGATTGAGTGCCGCCATTAAGTTCAATGCTTGTACTACATCAGGGCAGTTATGGCATGATAAGGAGATAAAAGTCTGAAAGCGGAATTTTCCAGTCAAGCCTTGAATGCTTTCAATAATGTCCTGCTCCACCTTAGGCGGGTATCCGCTTGCCTGCAGGATGGCCAGGATGAATGAAGTCATCTCATGGCCCATGGGCAATCCAGAGAACGCGATGCGGGCTACTTCACCTGCTTTACCAACAGTAAAGCTCGGGACATTAGTGCTATTGCCATTGGTATTAACAGTGATCTTGTCAGATTGCTCTGCGACCTCATTCAGTAGTTCCAACATTTGATTGGACGAGTCGCCATCGTTGAGCGTTGCTGTCAAGACGATAGGATTAACTATCTTTTCAAAATAGGCCTTTAATTGGGTTTTGATATTGTTATCTAACATGATATTTCCTAAGTGCTGAATCTTGTGGAGTCCATTGGGCAGGAAGGCGACAGCCACCCTCTCCAATAGACTCTCCGAAGAGAGTCTGATTGGTTACTAGCGGTAATTGACTATGACTTAGATCTTGCCAACCAGATCCAAAGATGGAGTCAATGTTGCAGCGCCTTCTTTCCATTTAGCTGGGCAAACTTCGCCTGGATGAGCGGCTGTGTACTGAGCGGCTTTGAGTTTTCGTAGAGTTTCAGAAACATCACGAGCGATTTCGTTAGAGTGCACTTCTGCAGTCTTGATGATGCCCTCTGGATTGATGATGAATGTGCCACGCAAAGCCAAGCCTTCTTCTTCAATGTGCACGCCAAAACCACGTGTCAAAGTGTGTGTAGGATCGCCAACCAATGGGAACTTAGCTTTACCTACTGCGGGAGAGGTTTCGTGCCAAACTTTGTGTGAGAAGTGTGTATCAGTAGTGATGATGTATACCTCTGCACCCATCTTCTGAAATTCAGCATAGTTTTCTGCTGCGTCTTCAATTTCTGTTGGGCAGTTAAATGTAAATGCTGCTGGCATAAAAATCAAAACAGACCATTTGCCCTTGAGGGTCTCGTCAGAAACTGTGACGAACTTACCATTGTGGAACGCTTGGGTCTTAAATGGCGGTACTGGGGTGTTAATTAGTGACATGGTTTCTCCTGTAAAAAATGAATAATTGGTTCACAACAGGACCCATTCTAGAGATTATTTATTTATTTGCATAATGAATAATTTAGATATGTGTTATCTATTTTTTAGATCATTAAATTGCACCGCACTCCAGGGTCACAATGTCTTGGGCTTAGGTTGAGGGGCGCCCTCTATCGCCGAGCAATTTATCGTTCTGGCGCAGAAGGTTTTCGCCAATCATTTCCACCCGTTGCTGCCAAGCACTTGCTAGTTCTGGGCTGAGGTGTGTATGAGTTACCTCAAAAAATAAGGCTTTCCAATCACTCAAGAGTGTTTGATTAAATCCTGCCAAAAAATGTTTACTTACAGGGTCATAGCTATAGGAAGCGGTGGGTTTTCCGCCAAGGGCGATCCACCAAAATTCTGTAATTCTTTGTTTATGTTCTTGCCAATGCGCAACGATAGAGAAGGGCTTGGCTAAGGTAGGGTGGGTCTGAACGCGGTTATAAAAGTCATCTACGACCAGCGCGACAGATGGCCTACCGATTTTCTCGGCTAGGCTAATGCGATCATGGGGTTTGATGAGATTCACTAGATGTGTATTTTAGGTTATGCAATATCAATATCACTAAAATGGGCGTATGAATGAGCTACGAGAATCTGCTCTCGCAATCCTCCTAATTAAAGATGCTCAGACCAAGGTGCGGCTGGTGGGTCAGCTATATGTTGACTATCAGAATCAACTGATCAAATTAGATGGGTCTCAGAACCTCAACACGCAAAGTCTTGACCTGCCAGGTCGACCAGAAAAACCAGAGCTAGTGCCACCCTTGAATGTTCCCAAAAGAAAAATGGATAGCGCTCAAGGTAGGGCGTCCTTACTTCACTCTCTTGCTCATATCGAATTTAATGCGATTAATTTAGCCTTGGATGCGATCTGGCGCTTCCCAGATATGCCACAGCAATACTATGAGGACTGGTTGAGGGTTGCCAAGGAAGAGGCGTATCACTTCACTCTGGTGGAGGGCTATATTCAATCGCTAGGATTTTCATACGGAGATTTTCCTGCACACAATAGCTTATGGGAGATGGTAGAGCGAACAAGTGATGCGGTGATTGCGCGGATGGCTCTTGTGCCAAGAACCATGGAGGCAAGAGGTCTGGATGCCGTTCCAAAGATTCGTGATCGTTTCAAGCAGGTCAAGGATTTCAAGGCAGTGGAAATCCTGGAGATCATCCTGAGAGATGAGGTTGGTCATGTGGCAATTGGCAATCATTGGTTTAATTTCCTGTGCGATAAAGCCAGCCTATCCCCCATTGCTACCTATAGAGAGCTGGCTAGAAAATATAGCGCTCCAATATTAAAGCCACCATTCAATATGGAGGCGCGTAAACGAGCTGGGTTTACCGAAGAAGAGTTGAATCTTTTGGAGCTAGAAGCGCGTTAGCAAGATACCCCCTGATCTTGATCAAGAAAATAAGGACATTTTGATAAAACAGTTTCATAATGACCCCGTGGCATCCTGAATCAAGTGAATTTGCTATCTGACTTACTCTTTTGAGATAGGGGAGGTGCTTATGCAACATCATCATCTAGATGAAACCACTCATCGTATGCGGACTGATCCCAGTCCAAGGGATTTGTTGATTAGTTTGCTGGAGATGGAGGGTGATGTTTATGGCTGGGAGACTGAGCTCCTCATCTACGAAGCCTCGCTAAGATTAGATGGCTCACCTGAAGAATCTTCAAGAGCGGCCAGAATGGCGCTTCATCGATTGCTAAGAGATGGTGTGGCGGTTCGTAAGGAAGGTCTTGTTCGCCTGAGAGATTAATCTATCGTTAAGTATCTAACCAAGTAATGCGCCCAAGTAGCAGGATAGCCATAAAGTACAGGCCAATGACTACAAGAATCATGAGCAGTGTCACGCTCAATAGTTTTTTCATCAGTCACATTTAACAGCAAACCCCATTAATTGGGTAAGATTTGTATTGTTCAAAATAACAATACAAAAGGTGGATTGAGTGAGTAATAAATTAAGAATTGGCTTTATTGGCCTTGGAATCATGGGTAGCAGCATGGCTGGACATTTGCTTGCGGCAGGTCATCCCTTGAATGTATTTAATCGCTCAAAAGCTAAAACGGATGAGTTAGTGGCTAAAGGTGCCCAATGGTTTGATTCTATCGGTGATTTAGCTGCGCAGTCTGATGTCATCATTACCATGGTTGGTTACCCCTCCGATGTAGAGGAGGTGTATTTCGGTGCTGGAAATATTTTGGATAGAGCGCAAAACGCCTACTTGATTGATATGACTACCTCAAGCCCATCTCTTGCAAAGAAGATTGCAGATGAGGCTGAGAAGCGGGGTTGTCACGCTCTAGATGCGCCAGTATCGGGCGGGGATATTGGTGCTCGCAATGCAAAGCTGGCCATTATGGTCGGTGGAAAACAAGCAGATTTTGATGCCATGCTCCCCATTTTTCAGCTCATGGGCTCTAACGTTGTTCTGCAAGGTGGTCCTGGCGCTGGTCAGCATGCGAAGATGTGCAATCAAATTGTGATTGCTGGAACGATTATGGGTGTGAGCGAAGGGCTGGGCTATGCAAAGTCACTCGGTTTAAATCCTGAGACGGTTATGGAGTCGATTGGTGGCGGTGCAGCTTCTGGATTTCAGCTGGTGAATTTGGGTGCAAAGATGATTGTTGGCGATTTTGCCCCAGGATTTTACGTTGAGCACTTCTTAAAAGACTTGGGGATTGCATTAGAGGAAGCGCAAAAGTCCAACCTAGAATTGCCTGCATTGGCCCTGGCCAAGCGGCTATATGAGGATCTGGTAGCTAAGGGTTGCGGCAGAAATGGTACCCAGGTGCTCTATACGAGGTATGTGCCAGCAAACTGAGGCAGTCTTCGAAAAAATCGAAGGAACTGTTTAGTTAATTCCAATTCCGATTTCTCGGGCAAAGGAAGATGATTCAGTTAGCTTATATCGTACGGAGAATTCAATGAATCACCCTATCCCAAAACCAGATCAATACCAAGATATGCGCGAAGCCTTGCGCGATCTTTGTGGAAGCTTTGACTCAGCCTACTGGCAAAAGATCGACCATGAACGCGACTATCCAGAAGCTTTTGTAGATGCTATGGCACAAGCAGGTTGGCTCGCCGCTTTAATTCCTGAGGAATACGGTGGCTCTGGTTTGGGCTTGGCAGAAGCGTCGGTCATTATGGAGGAGATTAATTTCTCCGGAGGTAATGCCGGTTCTTGTCATGGTCAGATGTACAACATGGGCACTCTATTGCGACATGGTTCTGATGCGCAGAAGAAGCTCTATCTTCCGAGGATTGCGACAGGTGAGCTGCGCCTGCAATCGATGGCAGTTACTGAGCCAACAACTGGTACTGATACGACTAAGCTAAAAACAACTGCGGTTAAAAAAGGCGATAAGTACGTTGTTAATGGCCAAAAGGTCTGGATCTCTCGTATTCAGCACTCAGACCTCATGATTCTGCTGGCTCGCACTACGCCATTATCTGAGGTGGCGAAAAAGTCTGAGGGTATGTCGATCTTTATCGTTGATCTCAAAGAAGCGATTGGTAAGGGAATGGATATTCAGCCCATTGCGAATATGGTCAATCACGAAACCAATGAAGTGTTCTTCGATAATTTGGAAATTCCTGCTGAGAATTTGATTGGTGAAGAGGGTAAGGGCTTTAAGTACATCTTAGATGGCCTTAATGCAGAGCGCACTTTAATCGCAGCAGAGTGTATTGGCGATGCATATTGGTTTGTCGATAAGGCCCGTCGTTATGCAAACGAGCGCGTTGTCTTTGATCGTCCAATTGGCAAGAACCAGGGTATTCAATTTCCGATTGCGGATTCTTATATTGAAACTGAAGCAGCAAACTTAATGCGCTTCAAAGCTTGCGATCTATTTGATGCAAAACAACAATGTGGCGCAGAGGCAAATATGGCCAAATACTTGGCTGCTAAAGCATCATGGGAAGCGGCGAACGTTTGCTTGCAAACACATGGTGGCTTTGGCTTTGCTAATGAATATGACGTTGAGCGGAAGTTCCGCGAGACTCGTCTTTATCAGGTTGCGCCAATCTCAACTAACTTGATTTACTCGTACGTAGCTGAGCATATCCTCGGCCTCCCGCGCTCTTTCTAATGAGGTTGTTATGAGTATTCGTCCATTAGATGGTGTCACCGTTGTATCCCTAGAGCATGCCATTGCCGCCCCCTTCTGTACGCGTCAATTAGCGGATCTTGGCGCTCGTGTGATTAAGGTGGAGCGTCCTGAGGTGGGCGATTTTGCCCGTGCATATGATCAGCGCGTCAAAGGCATGTCCTCCCATTTTGTATGGACCAATCGCTCTAAAGAAAGCTTGACCTTAGATCTCAAGCAGCCAGAGGCATTGGAGATTTTGAAATCCCTTCTCAAGACTGCGGATGTATTTGTGCAGAACTTAGCGCCCGGTGCCACTTCAAGAATGGGTTTATCTGTTGAAGAATTAAAAAAACTCAATCCTCGTTTGATTGTTTGCGATATTTCCGGGTATGGAAATTTTGGTCCGTATACCAATAAGAAGGCGTACGACTTGCTAATCCAAAGTGAGGCAGGGTTCTTATCGGTGACCGGTACTAAAGAGACGCCAAGCAAGTCTGGAAACTCAATTGCTGATATTGCTGCGGGGATGTATGCCTACACCAATATCTTGAGCGCCTTGTTACTCAGAAATAAAACCCATGTTGGATCACATATTGATGTCTCCATGCTTGAGGCTCTGGGTGAGTGGATGGGTTTTCCAATGTATTACGCGTTTGATGGCGCAGAGCCGCCACCAAGAAATGGCGCTTCTCATGCAACTATCTACCCATATGGCCCATTTGGAGTTGGAGGTGGTGATACGGTGATGCTCGGATTGCAAAATGAGCGAGAGTGGAAGTTGTTTTGCGATAAGGTTATATTGCAGCCCGATCTTGCAAGCGATGAGAGATATTCATCGAACTTTAAACGTAATGAAAATCGTGAGTCTCTGAAGAAAATCATTGATGAGTGTTTTACTCAGCTCTCCATTGAAGCAGTGACTCAACGTTTAGAGGATGCGCAGATCGCCAACGCCCAAGTCAATACGATGAAAGATCTGTGGGATCACCCTCAATTAGGTGCAAGACACAGATGGCGTTATGTTGATTCACCGTCTGGCGACCTTCCGGCGTTACTGCCCCCGGGGCTCAATGATCAATATGACTATCGTATGGATCCTATTCCTGCTGTAGGGCAGCATAGCGAGGCAATTCTTGAAGAGCTTGGTTTGAGTAGTGATCAGATTGTTCATCTGAAAAATTCAAAAATAATATAATCCTTATAGCCAAGTAGTCTCTAGTTCGCTAGGGTGCATGAACGGCTCGGATAGGCAATTGACCTATCCTGTTGATTATGCAGTTTAGAGATGGATAGAGAATATGCTTCCTGATGTAGATTCCTTGGCATTATTTGTGAAGGCTGCGGAGTTGGGTAGCCTCACTAAAGCTGCTGAAGAATCGAATATGAGTTTGGCGGCAGCAAGTAGGCGTATTGCGCTTCTCGAACATCGATTTAAAGCCTCCCTTTTTGATCGCTCATCACGCGGTATTGAGTTAACGACAGCGGGCGCGGCTTTAGTTAAGCATGCGAAAGATCTGTTGGTCGATATCAACCAGATGCAGTCTGAGATGGCTGACTACGAAACAGGTAGCAAAGGCGTATTACGAGTGATGGCGTCAACTTCTGTTATGACGCATCGCTTCCCAAAAGATTTAGCTAAATTTTTAAAGAAGTATCCTGACTATCGAGTGGTTGTTCAGGAGCGCTGGAGTGATGAGGTTGTCAAAAGCCTGCTGTCAGCGCAGATTGATGTTGGATTCATCATCAATGGCTCGGTGACTAATGGGCTTGAGTTATATGACTATGGAACAGATCGTTTGTGTGCTGTTTTTCAAAAAGGTCATCCTCTTGGCAAGGTAAAGAATCTCAGGTATTCCCAAATTCTGGATTATGAGATTGTCGGTTTAGAGGCGAGCGCTAATCTCATGCGTCTTCTTGCTATGGAGGCAAGCAAGATCGACAAAGTCATGAGAACGCGGATTGAGGTACGTAGTTTTGAGGCTATTCAAAAGGCAGTGTCCGCTGGCCTAGGCGTTGGTTTCCTACCCTTTGCGACCGAGCAGCCGATCAATCTTCAGGATAACAATTTGATTGCCGTTCCTATTGAAGAAGAGTGGGCAAAACGCCGAATTCTGTTATGCGTCAGAAAAGAAAAATTAAATAACACCATTTTGCAAAAATTTCTTGAAGAGTTTATTCAGCGCTAACTGGGCTAACCCCGTGGGCTAAGAGATTGAATCTTTTTTAGATTTATTTATCATCCGCCCTTTCTTTCTACAGTGCTCCAAGAATCCTTGATTCCATCGGGAAATTACCTTATGTTTATTTTGGATAATGTATAGATTTCTGGTGAGGGGCGGCAATGTGGTTGAAAGCTCTACTAGTCTGCCAAGTGCTAGCAGGTCAGATACAACTGATCGAGATAGGCATGCTATGCCCAGCCCCTCTGCAGCACTTCGTTTAATTGCCTCGGAGTTGCTAAATTCACCAGCTGAATTGAGTTGGTCCATATGATTTTTTAGTAAATTTTCAACGGCCTCGCGTGTTCCAGATTTGGATTCGCGAAGCAGCCATCCAGCGCCAGCGAGATCTTTGCTAGTAACTTTTGATCTGCGACTCTTGATCGCCAGTGGATGATCGTTTGAGCTGACGATAATTAATTCATCTTCAAGCCATTTTTCAACTAAAAGATCGGTTTCGTGACATGGACCTTCGATAAGACCAAACTCTACTTCAAAATTTGCCACTGCTGAAGCTACATTCGAGGTATTGGCAATTTCTATTTGCGGGAGGATTGCGGCTTCTTTGGCATATTCACTTAAGAGGGATGGCAATAAATAATTTCCAATAGTGGTGCTTGCGCCGATATGAAGACTCGATTTTGTGTGCTGTTTATTTGGATTGAACTGATCTTGAATTGAGTTGCTGATATCGATTGCTTGCATGGCATGGGGAAGTATTTGCCTACCATTTTCATTAAGGACGAGTTTTTTTCCAATTCGATCAAATAACTCCGTATTAAGAAGGGATTCAAGCTCATTCAGTGAGGCACTAGTTGCTGATTGGGATAGCGATACAAGTTCCGCAGCAGCAGCTGTGCTCCCAGACCGGCAGATGGCAATAAAGATTTGAAGTTGCCTTAGCGATATTCTCATAATTAACCTATTTTCTAGTTTGATTATAGAGAAATAAGTTGTTTTACAGGTAAATAAATACGCCTACACTCAGAAATATTCGCCACCTATAGGAAGTATCACTCCTCCAAGAATGAACGCAAAATTCAACTCAAAATTCTTTTCGGGGATGCTGTTATGTGTTTGCATTGGCCTCATAGCAATGCAGTTAACGGAACATTTTTACTGGTTATCGAGCAATGGATTG
Source organism: Polynucleobacter sinensis (assembly GCF_001595985.1). Taxonomy (GTDB): domain Bacteria; phylum Pseudomonadota; class Gammaproteobacteria; order Burkholderiales; family Burkholderiaceae; genus Polynucleobacter; species Polynucleobacter sinensis. The sequence goes on along the minus strand of NZ_LOJJ01000002.1, from coordinate 74,909 downwards.
GGTTTATTGACCCTGGCAATTCTGGTGGGGATTGGCTTGGGTAATTTGAAATTTTTTACGCCTGTTGTAAAAGATTTTTCGCCAGGCATTCAGTTCGCAAAGCAACGTATTTTACGAATAGGAATTGTGCTTTATGGTTTTAGATTAACCTTTCAAGATATTGGTGATGTTGGTATCTTGGGAGCCATGATTGATCTTGCAGTGTTTCTTTCAACCTTCGGCTTAGCTATATTTCTTGGGGTTAGGTATTTCAAGTTAGACAAGGATATCGCTATCTTGATTGGAGCGGGTAGCGCAATCTGCGGAGCCGCAGCAATCTTAGCGACCGAGCCTGTTGTTAGGGCCGAAAATGAAAAGGTAACGGTGGCTATTTCTACCGTGGTGATATTCGGAACAATTTCTATATTTGCTTATCCTGCTATATATAACCTAGGGCAAATTTATTTTGCCAATATTGAATTTCCACTTCAGTTTGGTGTTTATATCGGCTCTACAGTTCATGAGGTTGCTCAGGTGCTTGCAGCGGCAAAATCGGTGGGTAGTGATGTTGCTGATACTGCTGTAATTACGAAAATGATGCGCGTGATGATGCTTGGCCCTTTCTTGATAGGGTTATCGATTTATCTTAGCAATTCTTATGAAAAAATATTGGATAGTCAAAGCACGAATAACGTCAGTAAATATGCGAGACTTCGGACTTTGAAATCAGGCACCCCTTGGTTTGCATTTTTATTTTTATTGGTGATCGCATTTAATTCAGCAAATTTATTTTCAGTCGAGTGGGTTCAATATGTGATATTGATCGATAACTTTTTGCTTGCAGCTGCGATGGCTGCATTGGGTCTAACAACTCAATTCTCCGCCATGAAAAATGCCGGAATGAAGCCTTTGTTTTTGGCATCGATTTTATTTTTATGGCTTGTTTTTGGTGGTGGCGCCATTAATCTGGCTGCAACAGCATTATCAAAAATGCAATTTGTAATTTAAAGTGGTAAAACGTTTATTCATTCAGGAGACTCTTATATGGCTAAATTAAAGATCCAAAAACTGGCAAACGCATTGGGTGCAGAGGTTTCTGGAGTTGATATGTCCAAACCCATCTCTCAAGAGGATCTTCAGCAGATATTGGCCGCCTGGAAGGAGCATCTAGTACTGAGATTTAGAGGTCAGGAGCTCACTGATCCTCAATTGCTGGAAATTAGTCGAAACTTTGGCGAGATTGATCCGCCGGGTCCGAATTCTTATGGCAAGCCATTTTTAGCGGATTTTCCTGATATTAATGTGATCTCCAACATTAAGGTGGGCGATCAGCCGGTTGGGGGGCTGGGCGATGGTGAGGCCGTTTGGCACGCAGATATGACCTATATTGAGATGCCTCCAAAGGCCTCATTTCTACACGCGCTTGAGATTCCAGCTACAGGCGGTAATACGGAGTGGGGAAATATGTACTTGGCCTATGAAGCCCTGCCAACCCATCTGAAACAGGCAATCAAAGGGCGCAAGGCTATTCATGATGCTACCTATAACAGTGCCGGCATGATTCGCAAGGGCATGAAAGATGTTACGGATCCAAGAGAGGCTCCTGGAGCCCATCACCCGCTCGTAGCAAAACATCCCGAGTCGGGTTTGCCGTGTCTTTTTTTGGGAAGACGGCGTAATAGCTATATCTTAGGTATGGATTTGGATGCGAGCAACCAGTTATTAGACGAGCTATGGGCTCATATAGATAACCCTGAATTTACTTTTACTCAGGTTTGGCAATTACACGATTTAATTCTTTGGGATAACCGCTGCACGCTACATCGTCGCGATAGCTTTGATCCTCAGTCTAGGCGCTTAATGCATCGCACCCAAATTAAAGGCAGTTCTGTTACCCCATTTGAATAAGGCAATATGAAATCTACTATTTCCAAGGTTGAAGTGTTTGGGGTTGCCGTCCCATTAGTGGGTGGTGGTTTTAAGAATGCCTACGTTACCAAAACCGTGCAAAAAAGTGCAGTTATTCGAATCACTGATGATGAAGGACGCGTGGGTCTTGGCAATATAGATCCTTCGCCAGGCTACTCCGCAGAGTCAATTGAGGATTCCCTTAAGGTACTTAAGGAGGTATTGGCGCCATCGGTGATTGGGCTAGATGCATTTAATATTCACGAGTTATTGATCTCAATGAATCGCAGCGTCGAGCATTTTTATGACGCCAAAGCCGCAATTGAAATGGCCTGTACAGATTTAATTTGTAGAAAATTAGATGTTCCGGTTTACACTTATCTTGGCGGAGAAGTTGTCGATGAGGTATTGTTTAATGCCTGGATAGGAATCTTGCCTCCCGATGAAGCTGCCGCTGAAGCAAAAAAATGGTTTGATAAGGGTTTTAAATCTGCGAAGGTAAAGGTTGGCGGAAACATCCAGGCGGACAAAGATCGTATTGCCGCTATTCGTGAGGCGGTCGGGTCAACAATGAAGTTGCGTGCGGATGCAAATGCGGGTTATCAGGTTGAAGAGGCGATTGCTTTGGGGCGTCTACTAGAGCCGTTTGATCTGCAGTTATTTGAGCAGCCAGTTCATGCGGATGATTTAGTCGGCATGGCAAAGGTAAGACAAGCGGTTGGCATTCCAATCATGGCTGATGAGTCAATCATTGATCATGAAAGTTTAATTGCGGTAATCAAGGAAGATGCTGCAGACATAGTGAAATTAAAGGTGATGAAGCAAGGTGGCTTCTTAAATGCTCGCCGCATGCTTGAAACTGCTAGTGCGGCAGGACTTAAGGTTGTGATTGGGCATGGCTTTGGTCTAGGTATTAATACGGTTGCTGAAATTATGTTTGCTTGCACTAGTCCAGATGTTCTTCCGGGCCTTGAGTGCGTTGGCCCACTAAAAACAGTAGATGATATTGTGACTCAAAAGTTAGATATCTCTAGTGGATCTATACCCTTACCTCACGGCCCCGGGCTTGGGGTGATTCTTGATGATGAAAAAATACGTAAATATACATTCTATAAATGAGCTCAACACACCATACATTACCCGTTAGTTTGGTTCACATTAAAAAATTACTCAGTATTTTTTTAATGTCTTTGGCAGGTCTATCGCTTGCGCAAACCAATAAGACCACTACCATTTTGGTTCCATTTGCACCTGGTGGAACGGTCGATATAGTTGCTAGGCAATTAGCGCCGGATTTGGGTAAGTATTTAGGCGACTCAATTGTTATTGACAATAAGGGTGGAGCTGGCGGGACAATCGCCACCGCAAAGTTAGCCACCTCGAATGCTGATGGCAAAACAATCATGTTTCATCACATGGGCTTTGTTTTTAATCCAGCCCTATATGAGAAGCTGTCATTTGACACCCGTAAAGATATTGTTCCCGTTGCGGATATTGGTATCACCCCCAATGTTTTGGTTGTTACTAACTCTCTTCCCGTAAAAAATATTACAGAATTTCTTGCTTATGCCAAGAAGAATCCTGGCAAGATCAATTACGGATCAGGCGGTATTGGAAGTGCGGGGCATCTTGCGATGGAGATGTTTGAAGAGTCCGCCCACTTTCAGGCAACTCATGTTCCGTATAAGGGCTCTGGCCCCGCTATTACAGATTTGATTAGCGGGCAAATCCAGGCAATGTTTATGACTATTGCAGCAATAAAGCCTTACATAGACTCAGGTCAGGTTAGGGCGCTTGCTACTTCTGGCTTGGCCAGAACGCCTTCTTTGCCATCTCTTCCTACATTGAATGAGAGTGGGTTGAAAGGCTTTAGTTTTGAGCCTTGGTACGGTGTATTTGCTCCTGCCAAGACCCCGCAGAAAACCTTGGAGCAAATCCATTGGGCAGTAAACGAGTCTTTAAAGAATCCTGAAACGCAAACAAAACTTGCTGGGCAGGGCTTGGAGGTAAAGCCAATGACTATGCCTCAGTTTGCCGCTATGGTGGATGCTGATCTTGTTAAATGGGATAAAGTTATTAAGCGTCTTAATATTAAGGCCGAATAATCTCTTACTCAATAAACAGGAAATGGAATGCCAGTTCAATCAGTTGATGCAAAAAAATTAAAGCAATGGCTCCATGACAGAGCAGAGATTGCTCTATTTGATGTGCGCGAGCATGGTCAATATGGAGAGTCACATCTCTTCTTGGCAACTTCAGTTCCATATAGTCGCTTGGAGTTTGATGCGGCTCGCTTGGCTCCGCGCAAGTCGGTACGCCTCGTGGTTTATGACGAGAATGGCCTGGGAGTATCAAAGCAAGCAGCCGAAGCGCTCGTCATGCAAGGTTACCAACAAGTGTTTGTTTTGACCGGTGGCACACAAGCCTGGAAGAATGCCGGGTTTAACCTCTTTGCCGGTGTCAATTTACCTTCAAAAACCTTTGGTGAGCTAGTAGAGCATCAGTGCCATACGCCTCGATTGAGTGCGGATGAGCTCACAAAGATGATGGGCGATGCCGAGGACTTAGTTGTGTTGGATGGTAGACCTCAAAGTGAGTTTGAGAAAATGAGCATTCCAACTGCTCAATGTTGTCCAAATGGTGAGTTGCCTTATCGTATTAAAAGCCATGTCAAGAGCAGGAACACCAAAATTGTGATCAATTGCGCCGGTAGAACGAGAAGCATCATCGGCGCTCAAACACTCATTAATCTGGGAATTAAAAATCCAGTATATGCATTAGAGAATGGTACTCAAGGATGGTATCTTAAAGATTACGTTCTCGATCATGGAAAAGTTGCTCAATACGCTGAGCCTATGGTGGATGAAGACTTGCTGCTTGCTGCTAAGGCGCTGCAAGCTAAGTATGAGATCCCATCGGTTTCTGATGAACAGTTTGCTTTATGGTCAAAGGAGACTGATCGATCTTTATATCTATGTGATGTGAGGACTGCTGAAGAATTTGCAGTAGATGGTCTGCCTGGAGCACAGCATACGCCGGGCGGGCAACTCATTCAGGCTACAGATCAATTTGTTGGGGTGCGGAATGCACGCATCGTGCTTTACGACTCTGATGGCGTAAGGGCAATTACTGTAGCTAGTTGGCTCAAGCAAATGGGCCATGATGTTTCTGTTTTGACAGATGGGATAAATAGTCAAGTTTCTCTGCAAAATCCTCAGCCCGATTATCGAATGGGATCAAAAATCATTAGCACTGCAGAATTGCAGGATATTGCTCAAAATAGCTCTGCAATCCTACTGGATATTCGAGGCAGTATGCAGTTTCGTAAGGCGCATTTACCAAATTCGACATGGGCAATTCGCCCTCGCTTTGTGGATGTTGTATCTAAAGTGGATAAGCCGATTGTGCTGATTTCGGATGATCCGGCTCTTACGTATGGCGCTTTATTAGAGCTGCGGCATTTTAATCTTTCGGCTGCTCTCTATGAATTGAAAGGCAATACATTCCCGACCGAATTAAAGACAATATCTTCTGAGTCGATTCCAAGTGATATGGAGTGTATTGATTTTTTATTCTTTGTACACGATAGGCATGATGGCAATAAAGATGCTGCTCGTCGTTATCTAGAGTGGGAAACGGGCCTGATAGCGCAGTTAGATGCAGATGAAATTAATTTGTATTCCATTCATTAAGCACCCGGTCCGATCATGAACTTAAACAAAATCACAAAACGTTATCTGTATTTATTTGTCGGGATTTTGATTGCCGCTTTCCAGGGTAGTGCTCACGGCAATGAAATCTATCCTTCTAAGCCGGTAAAGATCATTATTCCAGTGTCGGCCGGGGGGAGCACGGATCGCCTGGCAAGATTGGTTGCTGAGAAGTTATCTGTGACTTGGAAGCAGCCGGTGATTGTTGAGAATATGACTGGGGCAGGTGGGGCTATAGGGGCTGCTTATGTTGCCAAATCAAAGCCGGATGGGTATACCTTGTTGTTGCACAGCGATGCAGTTGTTTTGAACCTCGCTTTAATTGCCAAGCCATCTTATTCTCTGAGTGATCTCACTGGTGTCGTCAAGGTCGCAGCAAATCCCCAAATCTTGGTAGTTCGCCCTGGACTAGGTGTTACTACTTTGAAGGAATATGCGGACTTAGTTCGCAGTAAGCCCGGGATTATCTCCGTAGGTCTGCCTACCAATGGAGGCATTGGACATATTTCACACGAAATGCTGCGTAAAGCTTTGCAGCTTAATGTGAATTACATCCCATATCCTGGGGGCGGTCCTGCTGCGCTTGCTGTGATGGGTGATCATGTTGACGCGACGATGATTACTACAGCCGCAGTCACTGAATTTATTAAAGCTAAAAAATTAGTTCCTATTGCAGTGACGACTTCGTATAGATCTTTGGCATTGCCAGATGTTCCCACTATTGCTGAGTCGGGCGTTCCTGGATTTAATGTGGAAAGCTGGCAAGGAATTTTGGCTCCAGCAGGTACGCCTAAAGAGATCGTCAGAAAAATTAATCGCGATACGCTGGCAATTCTTGAGAATCCTGAATTTAAGAAGCAGGTAGAGGCAATGGGTTATGGAGTTTCTTCAGGCAGTCCAGAGCAATTTACGGCTTCATTAAATGATGAGTTAAAGCGTTATACGCAAGTCATTAAGGAAGCAGGAATCACATTGAAGTAGGCTTCATCTCTATTTATAAGTTGTAGGGTAGTCGGCGGCAAATAAACGCATTCAGAATCAAGCAGACTACCCATTCTCCAATAGACTAATATTCGGTATGCATTTTCATTTCCCCCAAGCCAGCACACCTATCCGTTGGGTGTTTTTGGTTTGTCTGAGCATCCTATTTTCTGCACTACTTAATCTGGGTCATTTCCCTGCCGCCGTTCTACTAGGTTGCATGCTTGCTGCAATTTTGATGTCTACTCGGGGATCGGTTTTAACTATTCCCAAATGGTATTTTGGTTTAGCTCAAGGGGTGATTGCTTGTTTGATGGCGCGTAGTTTGGATCCTCAGGCTCTCAATAGCCTGGGAAATCATTGGCTACTTTTTGTGGGCGTATCTTTATCGGTTTTTGCTGCAAGCGTTTTGTTAGGTTGGTTCTTTATGCGGCGGGGCATTTTTCCAGGAAGTACCGCGGTATGGGGATTGGCTCCTGGGGCAGCAGCCGCGATGGTAGTCATGGCTGAGTCTTATGGCGCCGATGTGCGCTTGGTGGCTTTTATGCAGTACTTGCGGGTAGCTATGGTGACAGTAATTGCAGCAGTAATAGCGCATTTTTACGCGTCTACTGGCGTAATTCCTGCTCATGCATCGCCCCAGTGGTTTGTGTTGGACTATACCAATCTGGCGATGACTATGTTCTTGGCGCTCGGAGTTTCTATGGTCGTCTATAGGCTTGCTATTCCTGCAGCCTCAATGCTGATCCCTTTGGTATTGGCTATCGTATTTCAGTATCTTGGCTGGCTAGTCATTGAACTTCCTTTGCCTCTGTTAACTGCAGCTTATGCAATTATTGGCTGGAGTATTGGATTGCGATTTAACCGAGCAATTTTGAAGCATGCATGGGATTCATTACCAAAGGTTCTGATGGCAATTAGTGCGCTGATTATCTTAAGTGGAATAATCGCTGTTGGCTTATGGAAAGTGGCGGATTACGATTTGTTCACCGCATACCTGGCATCTAGCCCCGGTGGCGCTGATTCAGTTGCTGTCATTGCCGCAACTAGCGCTGTAGATGCTGGATTTGTGATGTCAATGCAGCTATCAAGATTTTTATTTGTTTTAATCTTTGGCCCCATTGTTTCTAAATTTGTAGCTACTAGGATGTCTTGAGTAGATCAATGCAAGCTTGGAAGAGAGATTAGACGATCATTCGAAGATCATGCCTGGGTTAACGATAATGATGCCAACTTTATATTCCTATCGAAGATGCCCTTATGCCATGAGGGCTCGGATGGCATTGAGATATGCAGGTATTGAAGTTGAGCATCGGGAAATTTCCTTGCGGGAGAAGCCGCAATCGATGCTGCTGGCATCACCTAAAGGTACTGTTCCAGTGTTGTGTGTGGGTGAGCTCGTTCTAGATCAAAGCTTGGACATCATGCATTGGGCTTTGGGAATATCCGATCCCGAGGGCTGGAAGCAAGTCGATGAGAATGTCGCCCATGCCTGGATTGAAAAGAACGATGGGCCATTTAAAGTTTTGTTGGATCAATATAAATATCCCAATCGATTTCCCCATCTCAAGCAGGAAGAGATTCTGATGGCTGCAGTGGAGTTAATGCTGCAGCCCATGGAGGATGCTCTTTTATCTAGCCAGTATTTGCTGGGTAATAGGCTAAGTTGGGTGGATGTGGCCATTTTTCCGTTTTTGAGGCAGTTTTCAATGGTTAATCTTCAGCAGTTTGACGGTCTGCCTTTCCCTGCAACTCAGAAATGGTTAGAGCGGCACCTTCAGTCCGAGCTATTTCATTCGGTAATGAAAAAATATTCGACTTGGGTGGATTGATTTAGGCCTAGACTTGCAATTCCCAATGAAATAGATATATTGGTACCTATGAGAATTTCAAGCAAAAGCAAAATTGCATTTAATGTACTGTTAGATATTGCGGCACATACCGCCCAGGGATATGCTATTTCTATGCCGCTGATTAGTAAGCGGCAAGGGCTATCACTTTCTTATCTTGAAATTATTTTTGCCGTCCTCAAGTCTGCCGGTATGATTCAGAGTCACCGTGGTCCGGGCGGAGGTTATTCTCTCGCGACTAAACCTGAAAATATTTCCTTAAAAGACATTGTCATCGCCATTGAAGGTGAGCAAGCCCCTAAAGAGGATTTGAGCGCTGATTTGTGGATGAATTTGCAAGTCTTTATGCACGAGCAGATGGCTGACATTACTTTGAAGCATGGGCTGCAACAGTCTGTGATTCAGATTGAAACTAGTACGCGAGGTTTGGCATCCATTCAGGCTAAAGAAAAGACGCGAGCGAGCACCCAAGCTCCTGCGAAGCTTGTAAAAAAATCCCCTTCAAAGAAGGTGAAGCAGATCTTGGGGCCAAATTCTATTTTTTCATTTGGTAAATATCTACGAATGAGAAAAGTTTAGATCCAAACCTCAATGACAAAACCCTTGAATCAAAGTTCAAGGGTTTTTTGTTTTCCAGGAGTGGAAATATTCTGCGCCAATAGGGTTGGCTTAATAGGGAGTTGAGTTTAGGCTTATGGTGTAGTATTTTGTGATACAAAAAACAAGGCCAATCAATGACAGTCACCCTCCCACCCAAACCCCAAAGCTTGCGAGAGTATGTGGAGGCCTATTTAAAGCAGGCAATTGTTGGTGGCAAGTACAAGCCAGGGGATAGGCTGATTGAGCGAGAAATCTGTGAGTTACTGGGAGTGAGTCGCCCACCTGTAAGGGAGGCATTGCGTCAATTAGAGGCGGATAAGTTGATTACCCATGAGCTCCATCGGGGGCCAGTTGTAGCTTCTGTTTCTTGTGAGGAGGCTAGCGAACTTTATGCTTTTCGTGCATTGCTTGAGAGTTTTGCGGTTGCAGAATTTTCTCGCCTAGCATCAGATGCGCAAATTAAGGAGTTGGGGCTTGCAATCCAAAAACTCAATGAAGCGGCGAAAATGGAAGAGAAGCAGATCCTACTCGATGCTAAATCCCATGTGTACAAGATCATCCTCGATGGCTGTGGAAATAAATTAGTGAGTGAAAGTCTAAATAAGTTACTAGATAGGGTAAACATTCTTCGTGGGACTTCGCTTCTCCAGCCAGATCGTTTGAGCAAGAGCCTAAAGGAGATAGATCAAATGTTTAAGGCAATCAAAGATCGGGATTATGAGAAATCCAAAACTCTTGCTTATGAGCATATTCAGGCTGCCTCCAAAATTGCCTTGAGGGTCTTGTCGGAAACTTCCAGCTAATTTCTCATCGGATCTGCGCATCAAGAAAAGAGGGCGCTAAGGCGCCCTTTTCTTATAAGTAAAAACCCTTACCGTATTATTGTAGTTTTGTAATACAAAATAGGGTAAGATTCAATTTATCTGAGGCAGCTTGTTTTGCCCTTCAGTCAATCAAACGACATAAAAATTTAATTAACCGATAGGAATAAATATGAACCGCGAATTATTTGAAAAAGGCCTTAAAACACGTAAAGAAGTTTTGGGTGCCGAATATGTTGAGACATCACTAAAGAATGCAGATGACTTCAATATGCCAATGCAGGAGCTGGTCACTGAGTATTGCTGGAATGAGATCTGGAATCGCCCTGGTTTAGAGCGTAAAACACGTAGCTTCTTGAACTTGGGAATGATTGCTGCGCTTAATCGCCCACATGAATTGAAGTTACATGTTCGTGGCGCAATCAATAATGGGCTGACAAAAAATGAAATCCAGGAAGTATTTTTGCAAGTAGCAATTTACTGTGGCGTGCCAGCGGCAATTGATAGTTTCCGCGTGGCAAAAGAAGTCTTCAAGGAAATGGGAATCTAATGAAGCCATCAGAAACTAAAGTCGCTTTTGTGGGCTTGGGGCTGATGGGTTTACCCATGGCCAAAAATTTGTTGAAGTCGGGTTATGCGGTTGCTGGATTCGACTTGAATAAAGAAGTGGCCACAAAATTTGCTGATGACAAGGCTTTCACATTTGCCGCATCCCCGGCCGAGGCGGTAAAGGGTGCGGACGTGACCATTTTAATGTTGCCTGATAGCAAAATTATTGATGCGTTATTGTGGGGTGCTAATGGTAGCCCAGCACTTGCTGATGGTTTGGCAAAAGGTAGTTTTCTCATTGATATGAGCTCATCAAGCCCTATTTCATCAAAAGAAAACAAGCAAAAGTTGGAGCAGCTTGGCATTCACTTTGTAGATGCACCTGTATCTGGCGGTGTGAAAAAAGCGATTGATGGTTCACTGGCAATTATTGTTGGCGGTAAAAAAGAACATTATGACGAGACCCTATCACTACTCGAATGTATGGGTAAAAACATTACACATGTTGGTGATGCGGGTGCGGCGCATGCAGTCAAGGCTCTGAATAACTATGTATCAGCAGCCGGTTTGATTGCGACATGTGAGGCTTTGAATGCTGCTAAAGCATTTGGTTTAGATCCACACGTCGTGAATCAAGTTTTTAACGCCTCTACCGGTCGAAATAATACAACCGAGAATAAGGTTGAAAATTTCATGCTTAACGATGCGTTTAATTCTGGTTTCGCATTGGCTCTGATGCGCAAAGATATTCAGATTGCCCTAAGCTTCATCGAAGGCATGAATTGCTATGCAAACTTAGCAAAGCAATGCTTTGCAACCGCCAAAGAGGCAGATGAAAAATTGGGTAAGGGCGCAGATCATACTGCTGTCTTTGACTACGTTAGAACCCAAAAGAAATAAGAGAGCACCCTCTAAAACGATTCCATGGAGAAATCATGAAACTCATTAAAAAAACGCTGTTATTGCTTGCTTGTGTATCTGCATCTGCTTCGTTTGCTGCATACCCCGATAAACAAATCACCATGATTGTTCCGTATGCTCCTGCTGGATCAACGGACGTTTTGGGTAGAATTTTGGCTCAGGTACTTTCTAAGGATTTGGGTCAGCCTGTAGTTGTTGATAACACTGGTGGAGCAGGTGGAACAATCGGCGCTGCAAAAGTCGTCAACTCTAAGCCCGATGGCTATACAGTTCTATTCCATAATATGGCTCAAGCTTCAGCCCCAGCGCTATATTCCAAATTGACTTATGACCCATTGAAGGATTTTTCGCCAATTGGTATGGTTGCCGATGTCCCAATGGTATTGGTTGTCAGAAAAGATTTCCCAGCGGAGTCCTTGCATGGCTTTATTGATTATGTGAGGGCGAACCCTGGTAAGTTGAATTTTGCGAATGCTGGATTTGGCGCAACATCTAATTTATGCGAAACCTTGATGAAATCAACCTTGTCTGCGTCTTGGACATCGGTTTCCTACAAAGGTACTGGCCCAGCGCTAAACGATTTGCTAGCAGGACAGGTAGACGCGATTTGCGACCAGCCAGCGAGTACATTGCAGCACATTCGCGCCGGAAATTTAAAAGCAATTGCAGTGGCAACTAAGGAGCGCATTAGCTCATTGCCTACCGTCCCAACTTTCAGTCAATCGGGAATGCCAGGATTTCAGTTGTCAGTTTGGCATGGTTTGTATGCACCAAAAGATACGCCAAAGCCTGTTATTGATCGGTTTGTAAAGGCGTTGAATGTTGCACTCAAGGATCCCGTCTTGACTCGTCGTTTTAGTGAAATGGATGCAGCAGTTGCTACCCCAGCTATGGCTAATCCAGCAGCCTTATCCAAATTCCTAGAGGCCGATATTGAGAGATGGAAGACTGCCATGAAGAATGCCGGAGTTAAACCTCAGTAATATTTAGTAAACATAGAAAATGAAAGATTCAGACTCAATGGCGCCAAAAACATTCGAAGTATTTAATCCTGCAACAGGTGAGGTACTCGAGCGCGTTCAAAACATGGGCGCCATTGAAGCTGAGCTTGCTATTAATAAAGCGAAAGAGGCTTTTCCAGCATGGAGTGCAAAGACTGGCAAGGATCGTGCGATTATTTTGCGACGCTGGTTTGAGTTGATGACTGAAAATTCGAGCTACTTAGCCGAATTAATGTGTAAAGAGCAGGGCAAGCCTTTGCAAGAAGCAAGGGGCGAGGTCTCTTACGCAGCTTCGTTTCTAGAGTGGTTTGCAGAAGAGGCGAAACGCGTCACAGGCGCAATTCCAAGTAGTACTTGGGGTGATAAGCGCATGATGGTATTGAAGCAGCCTATTGGGGTTTGCGCCTCTATTACTCCATGGAATTTTCCATTGGCTATGATTACACGTAAGGTTGCGCCGGCAATTGCCGCAGGCTGTACGATTGTGATTAAGCCTGCCGAACAAACGCCACTTTCTGCCTTGGCTTTAGTAAAGCTAGCTTATGAGGCTGGTGTGCCTGAGGGCGTTATCAATGTGATTACAGCGGATTCAGCGAATTCGATTGAAGTGGGGCGCGTCATTTGTGATTCGCCAATAGTAAGGCACCTTTCCTTTACGGGATCTACACCGGTTGGAAAAATCTTGATGCGCCAGTCCGCATCTACTGTAAAGAAGCTTGGATTGGAGCTGGGAGGTCATGCCCCTTTCATTGTGTTTGAAGATGCCAATCTGGATGCGGCTGTAGAGGGCGCAATGCAATCAAAGTACAGAAATGCAGGACAAACTTGTGTTTGCTCAAATCGGTTTTATGTACATGACAGTCTGTACGATCTCTTTGTCGAAAAGCTTGGTAAGGCTAGTAAGGAATTAGTCGTTGGGAACGGTCTATTGGATGGCGTGCAGCAAGGCCCATTGATTGATGAAGATGCGGTTCAAAAAGTGGAGTTGCATATTGCAGATGCTATTCAAAAAGGAGCAAGACTGATTTCTGGAGGGAGACGTCATCAGTTGGGCGGCTTATTTTTTGAGCCAACCGTTTTAGCTGACGTTAACGAGGATATGCTCATTATGCGGGAGGAGACATTTGGTCCAGTAGTTGCAATCACCCGATTTAAAACAGAACAAGAGGTGATTGCCGCGGCCAATAATAGTGAGTTTGGTTTAGCTTCGTACTTTTATAGCCGCGATATTGGACGAATCTGGCGGGTTGCAGAGGCGCTGGAGTATGGGATTGTCGGCATCAACAGTGGTCTCATTTCAAATGAGGTAGCGCCATTTGGTGGCGTTAAGCAGTCTGGTCTTGGGCGGGAAGGAAGCGCTTGGGGGATAGATGAATATCTTGAGATGAAGTACCTCTGTATTGGACTATAGGCAACGTGTATTAGCTTTATCGAATGTATTTGAATGTGCCGACGCCAGTAGCCAAAAGAATGGAGGAGTCAAGCCACACTTCTCCGCGTGCAAAATAGATCCCCTTGCCCTTACGCTCAATGAAGCCTTTTGCAACCAGAGTACTTCCTTCGGCGGAATTTAAGAAGTTGGTTGTTAATGAAAGCGTGACATTTCTTAATGGCGGTTGATCAGGTGGAACATAAAGGCCGGCATAGCCACAAACAGCGTCGAGTAAGGTGCACATCAGTCCACCCTGAATTCGACCAATTCTATTTTTATGGTTTTCTGAAATATTCAATTGCATCTCCGCGAAATCAGGACGCCATTCTGTCAGCTGCACTCCAAGAGACTCTAGAAAAGGATTCTCAATAGTATTCATAATGTATGTAAGTTTTTTGGTGGGACGGTGCTCTAAAGAGTAATGCCTGTATTATTTTTTGAATGGAAATATATCAACTATCGAATATTCAGTGGATGTAATTTTAGCATTTGCTCATATTCAATAGTCTTTAGAAATTCGATCAAGTAAAAATGTCTGATATAGAAAACACAAATCAAGATAGTGGATTGGCGCCATTATCAAACGTAACGGTCATTGATTTATCAAGACTTGTTTCTGGAAATATGATGACTCATGTATTGGCAGATATGGGTGCTAAAGTGATTAAGGTTGAGTCACCCGGTAAGGGTGATGAATTACGTTCTTGGCAACGTCAAGGTGTCAGTACATATTGGGCGGCTTATGCTCGCAATAAAGATAGTGTGTGTCTCAATCTTAGAGAGCCAGATGGCTTGGATAGCCTTAAAAATTTATTGAGTAATGCTGATATTTTGGTTGAAAATTTTCGTCCAGGTACTCTGGAGAAGATGGGCTTAGGTCGAGATGCGCTGGAGCTGATTAATCCGCGATTGATCGTTGTTCGTATTTCAGGGTGGGGTCAGACTGGGTTATTCGCAGAGAGAGGTGGATTTGGCTCATTAATAGAAGCAATGAGTGGCTTTGCCTCGATGAACGGTTTCGCGGATCGCCCGCCGGTGTTGCCACCTTTTGCGATGGCTGATAGTGTTGCTGGAATTTATGGCGCATCAGTTGCTTTAGCATTACTCCATCAGCAAAAATCCAATCAGAAGCCGTCGGTTAAAGAGGTAGATCTCTCTTTATTTGAGCCGCTTTTCTCCATTCTCGGTCCTCAGGCCGCTGAATATCAACTCACAGGCGCCGTAACGCCGAGATCGGGTAGTCGGTCTCCAACCCATGCGCCACGCAATGTTTATCAGACTAAAGATGAAAAGTGGATTGCGCTCTCTGCAGGTATGGAGGGGACATTAGTCAGATTATTTGAGGGAATTGGCTATCCAGAGGGATTAAAGGATGCGCGGTTTTCAACTCATGAAGCCAGACTCAAAAATATTGATGCCTTAGATGGATTAATTCAGTCCCATATCAGCAAACTCTCTTTGGATGAGGCCTTAGATTTTTTTAAAATACGCGATATTACTGCTGGTCAGGTATGCGATATTGCCGATCTCATCAGTCATCCTTACATGGTGGATAGAGAGATGTTGGTTGAGACGCAAACCGCCGAAGGTCCATCGCTACTTATTCATGCGGTCCCATACAAAATTAATGGGCAGCGTCCAGCCATTAGGCGCGCAGCCCCAACGATTGGGCAAGATAACGATCAATGGATAGCTAAAAAATTAGGAGATGTAAATGAGTAAAAAAATATTGAGATCTTTTCTGTTTGTACCTGCGGACAATGAGAAGTTACTTCTCAGTGCAATCTCAAAGCCATGCGATGTGGTTATCTTGGATTTAGAGGATGGCACTCATCCACAAAGAAAAGCAATTGCAAGGGAGAAGTTGCGAGAATCCATTGCCTTAATAAAGGCTTCTAACAAGCTGGTAGCAGTACGTATTAATGGGGATTTAAATACCGCCGTAACCGATCTTCGTGCTGCAGTCCAGGATGGTCTTGATATCGTAGTTCTGCCCAAGGTTGAATATGCTCGCGACATTCAGCTGTTTTCTCAGTTGGTTGGCGACCTAGAGAAAGCGGGCAATATGCAGAGCGGTGCAGTGAAATTCTTAATTCAAATTGAGAGTGCATTTGCTATGCCGCATTTATTTGACATAGCTGCTGCTGACTCTAGAAATATGGGGATGATGCTAGGTAGCGAGGATTATTCACTTGATCTGGGCGGCATTCCTACGCCAGAAGCCTTATTCGTTCCAAGCATGATGGTTTTGCAAGCTTGTCGCTCTGCCCGTATTCAGCCGATTGGGTTTATTGCTTCGATTGCCAATCTTGGCGAAGTAGATGAATTTAAGGTGGTGCTCAAGCAGGCCAGAGAATTGGGATTTCGTGGCGCTGTAGTGGTCCATCCTAAATTCTTGGAGGCCGTGAATGATTGCTATACGCCAACTCCAGAGGCAATTGCTGAGGCTCAGGAAATTGTAGAAAAATTTCAAGAGGGTTTAAATCAAGGTTTGGGCGCCGTGAAAGTCAATGGAAAGATGATTGATAAACCGGTATACCTTCGCGCAATTGAAATCTTGGAAAGTATTTAAATCCAGTTACTAAGGTTGTTGCCTAAGCCAACTACTGTTAGTCTCGAATGAAACACATCCCCATTAGCAAAGGTGGGGATTTTGTATTTAAGTTAAGCGGTAACTTCTTTACAGGTGCCGAGATTTCAGTAGCTCAATCGTTTTCATAAAATCTTCAACCGTTTGCGCCATGATTGCGCTAAGTTTATCGAAGTCAGATTTACTTAAATTTCGGAAGAGGTGATCATTGATTCCTCGCTGGTCATTTCCGAGGGAAAGGATTTTGCTTTCGGCGGATTGATTGATTTTGACCAGTCTAGCTCTCTTGTCTTCGTGGCTGGTAACCACACTGAGCCACTTCAATTTTTCCAGCTTCTTTACTTCGCTTGTGACATGACTCACTGTCACGTGTAGGTGGTCGGCAACCTCAGTAAATCTTAGGCCATTTGCACCTTGATACTGGGCTATCACCATGAGAATGTTGTATTGCGGAGGAGAGACCCCTAATTTTTTCGCCAAATTTTGCCTGGCAACCTCGAGCAAGCTGCCAGCGACAGAGAGGTCGTAGATGAGCTGTCTGAAGCGCTTGTCTGTATTGCCCGGCTTATCTAGAAGCTCTTTTTTTGAGACTGATATTGGTGATCTAAAAGTTTTTTTCACAATGCCTAATGTTATTTGGGTTTAGGTGAAATTTTACTGCTATGCACAAAATAAAAAATAGATGCTTGTAAGTGTAAATCCCTATTTTTGTTTTGATTTAGATCAAAAAAAAGTAGTAAAGTAAAAAAACTAAAGCTACTTAACTATTATTACCTGGAGGCTATATGATCAAACCGCAATGGAAAAATCGTTTGTTGGCTGCATCCCTTTCAGCAATATTTTGTTGTTCTGGGGCTCAAGCCCAGACAGCTGGGCAACCCGTTAAGATCGGCGTGATGACAGATATGTCATCATTATTTTCCGACATTGGCGGTGATGGATCGGTAGTTGCTGCCAAAATGGCTATTGAAGATTTTGGTGGAAAAGTTCTAGGCAAACCTATTGAGTTGATCTCAGCAGACCATCAAAACAAGCCTGATGTTGCCGCAAATAAAGCCCGGGAATGGTATGACAACGATAAGGTTAGCGCTATTGTCGACCTTCTGCCATCGGGTGTAGCGCTATCAGTTTCAGAAATTGCTCGTCAAAAAAATAAGATTGTCTTGGTATCTGGTGGCGGAACAACACGTTTAACTAACGAAAACTGCTCTCCAACTACAGTGCATTACGTCTATGACACCTATTCATTGGCACGCAATACTGTTACCGCACTTATGGAGAGGGGTAAAAAGACTTGGTATTTCCTTACGGTTGACTATGCACTTGGCGCCTCTCTAGAAAAGGACGCAGCTGATGCGGTTATTGCTGGCGGTGGAAAGGTGTTGGGTCAAGCGAAGCATCCAACAAATACCGCAGATATGTCAGGCTTGATTCTTAAAGCGCAAGCATCTGGCGCGGAGGCAATTGGTCTGGCAAATGCTGGCGGGGATACAGTTCGAGTAGTTAACCAGGCTAGTGAGTTTGGATTGAATACTAGTGGCAAGCAAACTCTTGCTGGATTGCATGTATTCATTACGGATATTCATGCGATTGGTTTGCAAAAAGCACAGGGAATGATCTTGACGACCGGATTTTATTGGGATCTCAATGATGACACTAGGAAGTGGTCTCGTCGCTTCTTTGAGCGCCATAAGCGTATGCCAACAATGGCTCAAGCTGGCGTCTATTCATCCACGATGCATTATTTAAAAGCGGTAAAAGCTGCAGGAACGGATGATACGCAAGCGGTAATGGCAAAAATGAAGAGCATGCCAATTAATGATTTCTTTGCGAAGAATGGCTACATTCGCGAGGATGGTCGGATGATCCATGACATGTACTTGGTTCAAGTTAAGAGTCCTGCTGAGTCGAAGTCACCTTGGGATTACTACAAAGTTTTGACAACGATTCCAGGAAAAGATGCATTTATGCCTCTTTCAAAGAGTGTGTGCTCCTTAGTTAAAAAATAATCGAATTATTAGAGGGTATAGATATGGTTAAGGACGGAAAGCAGCATATACAGAGTCTAAATGATGGTCGGTCAATGTATTTGGATGGAAAATTAATTAAGAATCATGTTAACCATCCAGCATTTTCAGAATCAGTGCAGTCTGTCGGAAAGCTCTATGATTATCAGGCCAATCCGCAGAATCTGGATTTGATGACCTTTGAGTCACCCAAAACGGGGAAAAGGGTTAGTAGAACATGGCAATTGCCAAAAAGCTTGCCAGAGCTGATTCAAAGAAGAAAAGCCTTAGAAGCCTGGGCTGAGTTGTCGTGTGGTTTTCTTGGCAGATCTCCAGATCATGTAGGTTCTGCATTAAGTGGAATGTATATGGGCTTGGATGTCTTTAAGAAATCTGGCGATCGCTATGCGCAATCGCTGTCTGATTATTACGAATATGCCCGTGATAACGATATCTATTTAACTTATGTCATTATTAATCCACAGGCCGACAAGAGTAAGTCGGCTGGAGAGCAGGCAGAGAGTCTCGTGGCGTCGATTGTTGATGAGGATGCTGAGGGAATTACTATCAAGGGCGCCAAGATGCTTGGTACTGGTTGCCCAATGGCAAATGAAGTCTTTATTTCATCAATTCAGCCCCTGAGACCTGGTGAGGAAAATCTTGCATTTAGCGCGGCAATTCCATTGTCGACTAAGGGTGTGAAGATGCTTTCGCGCAAGTCTTATGAATTTTCGAGTGTATCGACCTTTGACAATCCCTTATCAAGTAGGTTTGATGAAAATGATGCGGTTTTGTACTTCGATGAAGTCAAGATTCCTTGGGAACGGGTATTCGTTAGTAAAAATGTAGAGATGGCGTCAGCGCAATGGCATCAGACTCCGGCTCACGTTTACCAGAACTACCAGTGCCAAATTCGTTTCATGGTGAAGATGCGGTTTTTATTAGGGATTGCTAGAAAGATTGCCGAAACAAATGGAATTATTGGCTTTCCACCTGTAGTAGAAATTTTGGGTCAAATGGCTGCAGAAGTATCTATGGTTGAGGGTTTGGTTGAGGCAATGGAGGCTTCTGGCTCTCAGCGTGGCGAATTCTTTGTTCCAAATCCACAGCGACTGTATGCGGCTAATGTTTTGACACAACAGTTATATCCTAAATTTATTCAAAGCATTAGAGAGCTATCTGGCGGGGGAATGATTATGGTTCCTTCCTCTGTACAAGATTTTGCTAATGAAGAAATTCTAGGAATGATTAATAAGACCCAACAATCACCAGCTGCTAGTAGCGAAGGTCGAGTGAAATTATTCAAGCTTGCTTGGGATGCAGTTGGATCGGAATTTGGATCTAGGCATTTACAGTATGAAATGTTCTATTCCGGAGCAAATATGGTAACTAGAGGCCACTCATACCGAAATTACAACTGGCAAAGAGCTTTAGGTATGGTTGATCAATTTATGGCTGGGTATGATTTGCCGAAAGTTCAGAGTCCAGCGGCAGTATTAATGCCTGCCGCCTAGTAGAGAAAATTGTTCAATAAGTGATTAATGAATGAACTTTAGCCCAAAGGATTTTCGACAAACTCTTGGATGTTATGGAACTGGTGT
Organism: Polynucleobacter sinensis; assembly: GCF_001595985.1. GTDB lineage: Bacteria > Pseudomonadota > Gammaproteobacteria > Burkholderiales > Burkholderiaceae > Polynucleobacter > Polynucleobacter sinensis. The sequence continues at coordinate 54,960 of NZ_LOJJ01000002.1, read as the reverse complement.
TGCTGTGATCACCCTTGCTAATGAGGAAGGGGCGGATTCAGGCGTGACGATTAATTCATTTGCTTCGGTCTCATTGGATCCGCCACTGATTTTATTTTCAATGGCTAATACTTCAAACATTACACCTTTGTTTACCGAGTCAAAAAAATTTGTAGTGAATGTGCTTGCTCATGATCAAGAGAAGATTGCCATGAGTTTTGCTCGCCCCTCTTCAGCAAATTGGTCTGAGATTCATTTTTCTCGAGGAGAGAATGGTTGTGCAAAACTTTCCGGTTCTCTGGCTTTTTTAGAATGTACCGTGGAGTCTATTTTCCCGGGTGGGGATCACAGGATTCTGATTGGTAGGGTAGAGCAAATTGATGCAGGTGTAAGTGCTGATCCACTTCTGTTTTATCGAGGGTGCTTTGGCACTCATGTTAAAAATATCAGTATTAATGAGGCTCTATTGAAGGATGAAAGTTTTAATTTTATTGATCATGTTTGGGCGTAAGTTTTTAGGAAAAAAATGGCAAATTTAATTTTTAAATCTGGCGGCAAAGATGTCGCTTGTGAAATCAATCAGTTGGTTATTGCGGGATGGACTGGCCGAAATAAAGAAGCGGTAGAACATCATATTGAAGAGCTGGAGAAGTTGGGAGTAGCAAGGCCCAGAACGGTCCCTTGTTTCTATAGAGGGGCAGAAAATTTACTCTCCACTTCATCAACTTTTCAAGTTGTGGGAAATGACTCCAGTGGTGAGGTTGAGTATGTATTGTTTTCTCTGCCTGATGGGCTTTATGTTGGATTAGGTTCGGATCATACGGATAGAAAAGTCGAAGCATATGGTGTGACTGTTTCAAAGCAAATGTGCCCAAAGCCTGTTGCATCGGAAGTATGGCGCTTTGATGAGGTAGAGAGTCACTGGGATAGTTTGGTAACTCGATCTTGGGTAACCCGAAACGGCAAGAGAGAGCTCTACCAGGAGGGATCCGTTGGCAGAATGCTGCCCCCAAAAGAATTGATAGAGCGCTACATCGGCTCAAAAGAACTGCCTGTTGGTACAGCAATGTTTTGTGGCACCCATTCAGTGATTGGTCAAATTGGTGGCGGTGATCTTTTTGAGATGGAGCTTGAAGATCCTGTTTTGAAAAGAAAAATTACCTGCTCTTACAAAACAAATTCTTTAGAGATCGTAGATTAATTAAGTGAGGAGATGCAAATGGCTTTAGAAAAAGAATGGAAAGAATTCCACACGGTAGATTTGAGCAAAGGTTGGGAGGTTCCACCAGGTTATCCGTCCGGGATTCAGCAACAGATTCTTGCAGGTAAGCTAGATGAAAAAAATAAACGTGGGTCCCGAACAAGGCATTTGCGTTTTGATCCAGGCGTATATACAACTGCGCCATTTGAGCATGACTACTGGGAAGAGGTTTACTTATTGTCAGGCGATTTGATTGTTGGGGTGGATGAAAATGGGAATGGAGGCACATCATTTCAGCCGGGCACTTATGCTTGCCGTCCTCCAGGAACGCCACATGGCCCCTTTAAATCGGTGAACGGATGCATGTTGGTGGAAATTCATTATTACGACCCTGAGGTAAATTAATGTCCCATTCAGGGTTGATGTCAATTGCAGGGTTGCAACGTCGCATTAGATCGCATGAGACTTCTACAGAAGAATACGTTTCAAAATGTATTGAGAATATTCAGAATCCATCAGGTGAGGGTGTAAGAGCCTTCTTGAAGGTTTCTGAAGCGGAAGCGCTTGCTGTTGCCAAAACGCAGGATGTCTTACTGGAAAAGGGGCTGCAGCTTGGGCCCTTGGCAGGTGTTACCGTTTCCATCAAAGATCTTTTTGATATCGCTGGTCAGGTTACAACGTCTGGTTCCAAGGTCTTAAGAAGCAAAGATCCTGCGACAGAAGATTCCGACGTGGTTGCTCGTATTCGGCGTGCGGATGGAATTATTGTTGGAAGAACCAATATGACGGAGTTCGCCTATTCTGGTTTAGGTCTTAATCCCCATTTTGGTACGCCGCAAAATCCTTATGACCGCAGTAATGGAAGGATTCCGGGAGGATCTACTTCGGGCGGGGCTATTAGCGTTACTGACCAAATGGCCACGATTGCCATTGGCTCCGACACCGGTGGATCTTGTCGAATCCCTGCCGCATTATGTGGCTTGGTTGGCTTTAAATCTAGCGCTAACAGGTATTCCATGGAGGGTGTTTTGCCATTATCTAGGTCACTGGACTCGGTTGGTATGCTCGCCCCTTCGGTTGAATGCTGTCAAACAATGGATAGCGTCCTTGTTGATCAGCCGATTAAAAAGAGTCTTGAGATTCCCGCAAGTAGATTGAATATTGGGGTTCTTGAAAATGTTGTTCTCGATGCAATGGATGAGAGCGTCAAAAGGAATTACTTAAGCACTATCGAGAGATTGGCAAAGAGTGGTGCTCATTTGCATCCCATCAACTCAAAAGTAGTCGAAAAGGTTATTCAGATTCAAGGTCAACCTAGGATAGTTTCTGCTGAGGCTAATTCGGAATTTGAAAATATATTGGCCTCAATGGGTGAAGGAGTCGATCCAAGAGTTTCTACAAGGATCGCTAAGGGAAAAGAAGTCACTAGCGCAATTTATGTGCAAACGATGCTGGAGCGTCAATTGCTCATTAAGGCTTGGCGAGAGGAGTTCTTAAATGATGATTTATGGATCATGCCAACAGTTCCAGTAATTGCACCATTGTTAAGTGATTTACGTTCAGATGAAGAGTATTTCAGATTCAATGGGTTGATGTTAAGAAATCCAGGATTGTTCAACTTTCTCGATGGCTGCGCACTATCGCTACCTAATCATCCTTTCAATGAAGCTCCTACCGGCATCATGCTCGTATCGCAAGGCGGGGCGGATGAAGCTCTTATGAGGTGCGGCTTAACAGTCGAGAAAATTCTGTCAGTTTGAGTAATGAATTCCATGAAAGTAATAAAACACATATAAGGGGATGATGATTTTGAGCGCTTCAAATAAGAATAAGGTTGCAATTATTGGCGCAGGTCCTGTGGGCTTATCGCTCGCATATTTGCTTGCCAAAGAAGGGGTATTTGTAGACCTATTTGAGTCCAATGATGATCTATCCATAGACTTGCGTGCCTCAACATTTCATCCATCAACTTTAGATTTACTCGATACATTGGGTGTGAACGAGGAGCTTATTGCGCAAGGAAATATTGTTCCCGCCATTCATTTTAGAGATCGCAAAGATTTTTCACTAATCGCTGAATTTGATTTCTCGGCATTAAGTGCTGACACAAAGTTTCCATATAGATTGCAGTGCGAGCAATGGAAGTTAACAAAAATATTGAGAGCTCGACTGGAGGCTATGGAGAATGTCAATTTACATTTTTCATCGCGAGTAGAAAATGCGGGTCAAACAGAGGCTGGTATTTTTATTGACGTAGTTAATCAAGATGAAAGTAGAATATTTCAGGCGGATTGGTTAATAGCCTGCGACGGTGTTGGTAGTGCCGTCAGGAAGAGTCTCAATATAGATTACGAAGGATTCTTTTTCCCTGAGAAATTCTTTTCTATCAGCACTCCTTTTGAGTATGCCGATCATATTCAAAATCTCTCTCATGTCACTTATATCGCCGATCCAAGCGAATGGTGTTTGATGTTACGTGCCCCAGATTTATGGAGAATTATGTTTCCCGTTCCCCCAGAGGAAAGTGACGAAGAAACAAAGTCAGATCGTGCTGTGCAAAAGCGCTTGCAGGGTTTAATGCATTATTCGTCTGATTACGAGGTGAAGCATAAGACAATTTATAGGGTTCAGCACCGCGTCGCATCTACATATAGACTGGGCCGAGTTCTTCTAGCTGGTGATGCTGCGCACGCTAATAATCCCTTGGGTGGCATGGGTCTAAATAGTGGCGTCCATGATGCATTTAATTTGGCGGATAAATTATTGCAAGTCATTTTGCATGGCGCTAGCGATGAATTGCTGGATCAATATTCACGGCAGCGTCGTTATGTTTCAATGGAGCATGTGAATTCCCAGGCCGCCCAGAACAAGGAGTTGCTCGAGTCCAATGAGCGCTCCGTTCGTCAGGCTAAGTTGGATGATTTGCGTCGACGTGCTGAGGATCCGAAGCTGGCAAGAGAATATATATTGAAAGCATCTTTAATCACCAGCCTTAAAAGCGCACAAGAAGTCCAATAATGAATTTTCCAAAATGATGGAGGTTGTATGAAAAAATTACTAATCGCCTGCTGCACCTTAATTGGTTTTGTCTGCATCTCCAATGGTGCTCTAGCACGAGATCCGCTCCCCCAAACAATTGCTATCACCGTTCCTTTTCCACCTGGAAGCACTAGCGATCTTATTCCTCGTTTAATTGCACCTGAGGCGGGTAAGACGATTGGCAGCACAATAATTGTTGAAAATAGACCCGGTGCAAATGGCTCTCTTGGAGCCGCCAAGGTTGCTAAATCTCCTGCTGATGGATCTTCCCTTCTGCTAGCTACGACAGGGGTATTGGCAATCAATCCCTGGATATACCCCAAGCTTAGCTACAATCCCGAAAAAGATTTTGAACCCGTAATTAATATTGCTTCCACCCCCAATGTTTTAGTAATCAATCCTAAAATCAATGCAAACAATATTCGTGAGTTAGTTGCTTTATCAAAATCCTCTCCTGGAACCTTAACCTATGCCTCGGCTGGTAATGGAAGTACAAGTCACTTATGTGGCGAGAGTCTCAAGCGGTATTCAGGTATAGATATGACGCACATTCCATATCAAGGTCCAGCCCCTGCCATTCAGGATGTTTTGGGCGGGCAAGTTTCAATGATTTGTGACAATTTTTCCAATGTGATTCAATATATTCGCTCTGGACGCCTCAAGGCTATATTCGTTGCAAGTAAAGAGCGACATCCGCAAGCTACGGATATTCCATCTGCTTTGGATGTTGGTTTGCCTGATGTAGAAGCTGGCATTTGGTACGGAATAGTTGCGCCTGCTGGTACGCCAAAAGCAACGGTGACCACGCTAAATGCTGAATTTGCTAAGGCACTCAAAGATCCTGCGATTAGAGCAAAACTAGAATCACTCGGCCTGAAAATTATTGCCGATAAGCCGCAAGATTTTGCTGCGCAAATTGCGCGGGATTCCGCTCGATTTCAGAAGGACGTCAAACTTTCTGGTGTAAGTATCGAGTGATCATAGTGGTCTGCAGTTTGAGCTGTAGTCAAGATGGTCTGGAGAGTGAAGTTGCAAGTAGAGTATCGTAGGTAATCACAAGCAATTGTGTTTACTTGGCTGATACTCATTTAAGGGGTGATTACGTGACCAATCGAATTGACGAGATAGCAGATCGTATTCAAGCCCTTGAGGCCGAGCTGACGCTAGAAATGATTCGCCGTAAAGAAACCTTGGCGCATGACTTTGAAGAAAAGCGTATACAGTTTGAGCGAGAAGTGGCAGAGCAGCAAAAGCGATTCAAAATGGGGCTCTTGAAGTATCTTTGGACCGCGGATTTAAAGTCATTTATTGCTGCTCCATTCATCTATGCACTAATAGCCCCCTTAATTTTTTTAGATATTTTTGTCTCGCTTTATCAGGCAATTTGCTTTCCATTATTTGGAATTCAAAAGGCGAAGCGAGGCGATTACATCGTTTTTGATCGTGCGCACTTAGCTTACTTAAATTTTTTGGAAAAGATTAATTGCGCATATTGCTCTTATGGAAATGGGCTCATAGCTTACACGCGTGAGATTGCGGGAAAGACAGAGCAATATTGGTGTCCTATAAAGCATGCTAAACGTGTATATCTATCCCACCCTTATTACAGTCAATTTGCTGAATATGGAGATGCTGCGCACTATCAGGAGTATTTAAAAAAATTAAGGAAGCAGATAGCCCCCCAGCATTCTAAAAATCAAGACGATTAGCTGGATCGATCACCTCTGAGGGTTATTTATTGTTGCTTATCAAAGACCTGTTTTGATGAAAATCTATATAAATCAGTTGCTTATATATTTTTAGTGGGCACAATATCAGTGAGTAATTGCCTATTGAGCTCAGAATGGGTGAAGGGACGCACACACAGTCATGATGGATATCCATATTTTGTATGTCAATAGTATTGACGGATTGTCTTACATTCCCTAGAGTTGATCTTGTATTAGAAAAGCTCTGTGCTTAAGCTAGAAAACTAGCGCACTCCAGTGAGGCCTTCGTAGATTAATGACCCTGATGCATTCGGATCAATTACACAAAATTCTGAAGGAGGATGCCGCTCTAGAATTTTTGGTGGGGGAGTGCATCCTTATTACGGAGTTGGAAGAAAGCTATCAGTGAATCGAGATTTTTTGAAAGAGATTTTTAAGGAAATGGGAATATGACGGATTCAATTGCTCTAAAGGTAAATGGAGTCAATTACTCTATTAGCGCAGACCCAAATACCCCATTGCTCTACATTTTGCGAAATGATTTGCAATTATTTGGAACCCGCTTTGGGTGCGGTCTTGGATTGTGCGGCGCTTGTAGTGTTCTGATTAACGGGCAAAAAATTCACTCCTGTGATGTGCCTCTATGGGATTGTGTTGGTAAGGAGATTACTACTATCGAGGGCATTGGAACTCCCGATCATCTCCACGCTTTGCAGCAAGCCTTTATTGATGAACAGGCTGCTCAATGTGGTTATTGTGCCAACGGAATTCTCATGACTGCAAAAGCATTGTTAGACAAAAATCCAACCCCTTCTGAGGCGGAAATTCGGGAAGCGCTTGATCGAAATTTATGCCGCTGTGGAACGCACAACAGATTTGTACGCGCGATTCAAAAAGTAGCTGGCTTGAGCGAGGGTAGTAAGAATGACTAATTCAATGGATTCTTTATTGCCGCAGTATTTAATTGCTAATCCAAGATTGAGTCAGCGTGTGAGCTTCAATCCGGATCGTACCGTTACGATTCGCCCAGGTAAGGTTGAGATTGGGCAGGGAATTGTTTCTGCAATCGCGCAAATGGCTGCAGAAGAATTAGATGTTGCTTATTCCAGAATTGATGTACTTCCAGTAGATACTACAGTTAGTCCAAACGAAGCCTCTACTTCGGGTAGTCGGTCGATTCAAGAGGGTGGCGAAAGTATGCGCTATGCCTGTGCAGAAATCCGACATCTTTTTTTGGAGGCGGCTGCGATTAAATTCAGTCTGCCAATAAGTGCCTTAAAGGTGAGTGACGGGATCATTTCCGCTGATAACTCTCCCTTGCAAATATCATATTGGGATCTATTAGATGAAGTAGATTTGGATGTGGCTGCTAATGGCAGGGCCAGCCCAAAAAGTCCCCAGGAGTATGGGGCGGTAGGCCGCTCTTTGCCACGCAAGGATATCTTAAGCAAAATTACTGGCGCAGCATTTTTACATGACATGACATTGCCAGGGATGTTGCATGGTCGCATTGCCCGTCCCCCATCACTTTATGCAAAATTAATTTCATTTGATGAGGCTCCCATTTTAGAGATGGCTGGCGTTAAAAAAGTCGTTCGCGACGGTAGTTTTATTGGCGTTGTGGCGGAAAGAGAAGAGCAAGCAATCAAGGCAATGTTGGCTATCGGGCATAACTGCAAGTGGAGTGAAGAGCCTTTGCTTCCTGATATGAATCAGCTCGAGCAATTTTTATACCAGCAAAAATCTGAAGATGAGGTTTTGAAGGATGTTGGGAATACTTCAGCTAGTCTCGGTACTCAAATTAACGCAACTTTCACTAGACCGTATTTAGCCCACGCCTCGATTGGCCCTTCGTGCGCATTGGCCTGGTGGCACGATAACTGTCTCGAGGTTTGGTCACACAGTCAATCTATCTACGCTCTCAGAGATGAGCTTAGCAAAATTCTGAAATTAGATTACGAGCAAATCATTGTTCGTCATGCTGAAGGTGCTGGGTGTTATGGGCACAATGGGGCTGATGATGTTGCTTTAGATGCTGCATTACTAGCACTGGAGCTTGATGGTGCTCCAGTGCGCGTGCAATGGATGCGTGAGGACGAGTTTGCTTGGGAGCCGTTTGGCCCGGCTATGGCTGTAAAGCTCTCTGGCGCGGTAGATTCAAACGGTCAGATTGTGCAGTGGCATGAAGAGATTTGGGGCAACCGGCATATTGGACGCCCAGGGCGACAGCCCAAGCCTGGATTACTAGCGGCGTGGCATATGGGTGAAGGTATGGAAGCTCCTTTGCCGGTGGATATGCCAATTGCAATGGGTGGGGGTAGTCAGCGCAATGCTATTCCCTACTATGAATTTGCAAACTGTAAAGTAGTTAATCACGCAATACAGTCAATGCCGATTCGTACTTCTGCCTTACGAGCTTTAGGTGCTTATATTAATGTCTTTGCCATTGAGTCCTTTATAGATGAGTTAGCCGCTGTGGCGAAGTTAGACCCAATTGAGTTCCGTCTACGCCACCTAAAGGATGAAAGAGCGATTGCCGTACTCAACGCGGTAAGAGCAAAGGCCAATTGGCAGCCAAACTTCAAGGGCGATGGTACACGTGGGTTTGGTGTCGCATTCGCGCGCTATAAAAATGTGGGAAATTATGCCGCAGTGATAGTGGAAGTTTCTATCGAAGAAAATATTCGAGTTAAGAATGTATATGCAGCCATTGATTGTGGTTTGATCATTAACCCCGATGGCGTCTTAAATCAAATTGAGGGCGGTATTGTTCAGGCTACTAGCTGGACATTAAAAGAGCAATTGCAATTTGATAGAACCAGGATTACCTCGCAAAACTGGGAGGATTACCCAATACTTACTTTTAGTGAGGTGCCGAAGGTTGAGATTGAATTAATCAATCGTCCTGATGAGCCGCCACTTGGGGTGGGTGAGGGTGTGACAGGACCTATACCTGCAGCGATATCAAATGCAGTCTCAAATGCGATGGGTATTCGAATTCGACATTTGCCGATGACCCAGGCAAATGTGATTGCGGCAATGGGTGACTAGATAGCTGAGCTTATTAACTTCATAAAGATAGTAAAAAATAGACGGAGACATGTAATGAAAAAAATATCAACAATTCTGGGGCGCTTAATGCTCATTGGCGCTTTTCTATGCCCTGGTTTAGTGTCCGCGCAAGTGAGCGACTATCCCTCAAAGCCGGTTAGTCTCGTTGTGCCATTTCCTCCGGGTGGAGCTGTTGACCAGGCTGGACGTTCCGTTGCTCAAGCTCTTTATGAGGTATGGAAACAGCCGGTGGTTATTTTAAATAAGGCGGGTGCTGGTGGCGCCATTGGTATGGCCTCGGTAGCAAATTCTCCCCCTAATGGATACACTTTATTGGCTACACATTCTGCAATTATTAGCCTGCCAGCCTCCGAGAAATTATTTGGTCGAACAACTTCTTTTGACAGATCAAATTTCACGCCACTCGCCTTAATTGTTGCTGATCCAGTGGTCTTGGTTGTTCCTGCGGACTCGCCGTGGAAAACTGCGCAAGATCTTGTTGCGGACGCTAAAAAGAGGCCAGATGCAATTACGTACTCTTCGTCGGGCGCTTACAGCGCATTGCATTTACCGATGGAGATGTTTTCAAGTTCGGCTGACATTAAATTACGCCACGTTCCATTCTCAGGTGGCGGACCTGCAATGACTGCTGTATTAAGTGGTGTGGTTAATGTTTCAACTGGGGTGCCAGCTGTTGTAACGCCGCAGATCAAGGCGGGTAAGTTGCGCCCACTTTTGGTGACTGGTGCCAAGCGCCATCCTTTATTGCCAGATGTGCCAACTGCATTAGAGCTTGGATACAAGGATGTGGAGTTCTATCTCTGGGTTGGTTTGTTTGGACCTGCCAAAATGGAAGATGATCTCGTTAAGAAGATTCGACAGGGTATTGCTAAGGCGGTGGCAGAGCCGAAATTTATCGATCATATGAATCAAGCGGGTGCGCTTTTAGATTATCGTGATGCCCCAGCATTTAATGCCTTTTTAACAAAAGATTCAGATCGCATTAATGCTGCTATGAAGCATATTGGCAAGGTTGATTAGATTTGAATGTTTGTTTTTATAATATGGATTTAATACCCGGGGAATAGATTAGTGAGCTACCTAAATACGCGTCTTTTTATTAATGGCCAATGGTGTGATGGTGAAAATGGAAAAACCTTACCCGTTATCAATCCAAGCACTGGCCTTGAAATTGGGCGAGTTTCTTGCATTGATATTGCGGGATTAGAGAAGGCGGTATTAGCTGCTCAATCAGGTTTTGAGATTTGGCGTAACACTCCTGCCGTAGAGCGCTCAAAGATGATGGATATTGCTGCCAAAAATGTCCGTGAGCGAGCTGATCAGATAGTGCTACTCATGACACAGGAGCAGGGTAAGCCACTTGCTGAGGCTAAAGCAGAGCTGATGATGGCCGCTGAGGTGATAGAGTGGTTCTCTGGTGAAGCGCGTAGGGTTTATGGACGCATTGTCCCAGCTCGCAATCAATCTACCCAACAGCAGGTCCTGAAGTTTCCTATTGGACCTGTTGCAGCGTTCACACCTTGGAATTTTCCAGTTAATCAAATAGTGCGCAAGTTATCGGCAGCATTAAGTGCTGGGTGCTCCATGATTGTGAAGGCTCCTGAGGAGACCCCTGCTTCTCCGGCTTCATTGATTCAGGCCTTTGTTGATGCTGGGATTCCCGCCGGCGTTATTGGTTTGGTCTACGGTAATCCGGCAGAAATTTCGGAGTACCTTATTAAGCATCCAATCATTAAAAAAATTACCTTTACCGGATCCACCCCAGTAGGAAAGCAGTTGGCTGCTTTGGCTGGCTTACATATGAAGCGCGCCACGATGGAGTTGGGTGGTCATGCCCCAGTGATTATTGCAGAGGATGCTAATGTTCAATTGGCCGTGAAAGCAGCTGGATCAGCGAAGTTCAGAAATGCTGGGCAGGTATGCATATCGCCGACACGTTTCTTGGTGCATGAAAGCTTGCGCGACGAGTTTATTGAAGCAATGCTCAAGCAGGTTAATGCGCTTAAGGTTGGCAACGGCCTAGATGAAGGTATCAATATGGGCCCGCTTGCAAACGCTCGTCGTCTGACGGCAATGGCAGATTTTACGAATGATGCTGTTGCTAAAGGGGCAAAAATCATCACCGGTGGTGAGCGCATTGGCTCGGCTGGAAATTTCTTTAGCCCAACGATTTTGGCGGACGTTCCTCTAAATGCAAAAGTATTTAATGATGAGCCATTTGGTCCTATGCTGGGCGTTAGAACATTTAAGACTTTAGATGAGGCTATTGCGGAGGCTAACCGATTGCCATTTGGTTTGGCTGGTTACGCGTTTACTCAATCACTTAAAAATGCACATCAGTTATCGCAAGAGTTGCAGGTAGGTATGCTGTGGATCAATCAGCAAGCGCTGGCATGGCCTGAAATGCCATTTGGTGGCATTAAAGAATCTGGATATGGCTCGGAAGGTGGGTATGAGGCAATGGAGGCCTATCTCAATACCAAGTCAGTCTCTATTTTTACTGGATAACTATTGCCCAGATCTTGCTTCTGAGAATGGGCTGGTTAGGTCGAAAATCCATAGAGTTTTGCGGGGTTGATAGTCATCACTTGCTGTCGAATGGATGTCGATGGAAACCATGACTCAATTGAGTCTAGTAGATAAGTGGGCGACAAATCCCTGTAACAACTGACCTCATGCGCTAATTTTCCCGGCTCTCGATTGGTGTGTGGCCAATCGCTGCCCCAGAGTATGCGTTCCGAGTTTGCGGTGATGAATGCTTGAGCTAATTTTTTTGTCGCCACGATGGAGTTATTTTGGGCAATGCGGTATGGGGCAGAGAGCTTGATGTAGGCATTGCCGCTCTCTATTAACGTCAGAATGGACTTGAGGCTCTCGTTATCCATACTGCTATCCGCTGGGATCATTGCAAAATGGTCGAGCACCACGGGTACATCTAAAGTATTAATAGTCTTCGCAATTTGCGCAATCGTTTGATGATCTACATAAATTTGTAGATGCCAATTGAGATGGCTGATGCGACTCGACCAATGGCGCAGTAAATTTTCTAGGGCTTGGGGGTTTCCCTTGCCGGCGCTTTCAACATTAATGCGTATACCCCTGATGCCTGCCTGATGAAACTGCTTTAATGTGTCGGAATCTACGTCGTTATGAAGTACAGCAATACCTCGTCCAGCGCCTTGAAGTCGAGCTAGGCTATCCATCATGCAACGATTATCTGTACCGTAAAAGCTTGGTTGGATAATCACGACCCTTTGCAGGTCATTTCTTTTCATATGCTCTAGTAGCGCATCATGGTTCGCTGGGGCTGGAGTGTAGTGACGCTCATTTACCATGGGGTATTGTTGAGCATCACCCACTACATGGACATGACAATCACAAGCACCAGCAGGAAGCGCTAAAGAAGGCAGACTCATTGACCGAGTATGCGTGTAGCTATGGCTTTACCTGTGGCAGCAGTCCCAAGAGAGCCGCCGATATCACTGGTAGATTCTTTGGCCAGTACGGCTTGTGCGCACGCCAATTCAATAGCTTTTGATGCATCTTCAAACGCAGTTAAGTCTTTGCGATTGCCATGCCAAGCCAACAGTTGGGCGGCGGACAAAATCAGCGAGAATGGATTGGCGATATCCTTGCCGGCAATATCTGGAGCAGAGCCGTGCGCCGCTTGCCCCATAGCGTAATCTCGTCCAGCGTTGAGGGAGCCGCCTAAACCTATGCTGCCTGAAAGTTCAGCCGTTAAATCCGACAATATATCGCCAAACATATTGGTAGTGACAATGACATCAAAGCGATGGGGCGCGCGAACAGCGTGGGCCATCATGGCATCCACAATGAAATCATCCACCTGAATATCTGGGTAATCGCGTGCCACTTCATGACAGATGTCAATGAACATTCCATCACCAATCTTTAGTACATTGGCTTTATGAACAATAGTGACATGCTTGCGGCGCTTCATTGCCAGCTCAAAGGCTGATCGTGCAATCCGTTCGCAGCATTGGCGAGTAATTCTGCGAAGAGAGACCACCACATCTGGAGTGATTAGCATCTCGCTTCCACCGGAAGCAATATTGCGATCCGCATAAAAACCTTCGGTATTTTCTCTCACAACAACTAAGTCAAAATCACCAACTTTATTGGTTAATCCAGGGTATGTGCGTGATGGCCGAATGTTGGCATAAAGATCCAACTCCTTTCTGAAGAACTTTGAAGGATTGATTTCTCCTTTGGATTCATCTTTGAATTCATAAGTCGATGCTGGTCCAAGCATTAAGCCATCCGCTGCTTTTACTTTTTCTAGCAAACCAGGGGCTATGGTTGAGTTATGGCGAATAAGACTTTCATGGCCAACAATGTCGTACTCTAGATTGATGTCAAGCTTATAGCGGTCTGATGCGGCTTGAAGAACGGCAACGGTGGCATTCATGGTTTCTGGGCCAATACCATCACCTGGCAAAATAATAACTTTCATACTTTTAATCCTAAGGGTAATTTAATCTAATTGGGAATTAGTCAGTTTGACTAGGCGTGCATACTTTTCAGTCTCTGCACGAACAAAGCTTTCAAAGCTTGCTGGTGACATAGGTTCAATCATGACGCCATCAGACTCAAGGCGAGCCTTAAGCTCTGGATCGCTTAGCGCTTTACTAATTTCGCTGTTGAGTTGATTGATGATGGCGGGAGGAGTTTCGCGTGGTGCAAAATATCCACCCCAAAGACTAAATTCAAATCCCGGTAGCGCTGCCTCTGCAACGGTTGGCACTTTTGGAAGGGATGGGATACGTTTTTTTGATGACACCGCAAGGGCCTTTAGATTGCCAGATTTAATGTGGCCTGAAACAGCTGATGCGCTAGAAAAAAAGAATTGAACTTGGCCACCAATTAAATCGGTGATTGCTTGTCCCGCACCTTTATATGGAACATGAACCATATCTGTTTTAGTACCTGCAGCTAATGCCGCAGCTGCTAAATGTCCAGGCGTTGCAGTGCCTGAGGATGCATAAGAAATGCTGCCAGGCTTATTGCGTGCCGCTTGAATTAATTCTGACAAAGAATTGTATGGAGAGTTGGCAGGTACTACTAAGACTAGTGGTGAATTTCCAACCAATGCAATTGCCTCAAAATCTTTTAAGTTATCGTAGCCAGGATTTTTCATAGCTGAGCTATTGACTGCCATCTCACCTGTTTGCCCTAAGATCAAGGTGTAACCATCTCCGCGGGCTTTCGATACAAGTCTTGCGCCTAGGGCGCCACTCGCTCCAGGTTTATTGTCTACCAGGACTGTTTGTCCCAGCGATCGGGTTAGGCGTTCCCCCACCGCCCTGGCAAACATATCGCCTTGTCCGCCTGGCGCATAAGGCACGATAACGGTAATGGGTTTGTTTGGGTAATTACTTTGAGCTGCTACGTTGCCAAGCAAAAACGCGCTCATCATTAAAAGGCCGGTAGAAATCATCGTTCTACGAGATAGTGAGGAATTGAATATATTCATTTCGAGAGATCTCTCTGTGAGTGTTGGTATGAATTACTTAGTTGGGAGGTTGGAGCTAGCGGCGATTGAGCGCCACAAATTAATTTCTTGCTGCAATTCTTTTTTAAATCCAGCGGGTGTGGTGCGAATTGCTTCAGCGCTTTCACCTTGTAGGCGAGACTTAATCAGGTTTGAAGCAGCCGCATCATTAATCACTTTATTTAGTTGGTCAACAATTGTTTGAGGTGTTTTTGCTGGAGCCATCACACCCCACCAGGTGTTTACTTCGTAATTTGGAATCCCCGCTTGAGCCATGGTAGGCACATTTGGAAACAGTGGTGACCGTTTGGCTCCGGTGACTGCGAGCACTGACAGTTGCCCATCTTTTGTATGAGACAAGATGGTGGGGACGGTTGCTACAAATACGTCGACACGTCCAGCAAGTAGTTCGATGGTGGCTGGCCCACTTCCTTTAAATGGGATGTGGGTCATGGAAACTCCCGTCTTTTGGCGCAGCAACTCTCCGGCCAGATGGTTAATACTTCCTTCTCCAGCTGAGCAGTAGGTCAAACCTTCTGGACGTGATTTTCCGATCGAAATTAATTCAGATAAGTTCCGTGCGTTTAATTGTCGTGAACTTACCAACAATAGTGGACCGCGACCAATCATTGCAACTGGAGCAAAATCATTCATCGGGTCATAGGGCAATTGCGTTGATATCGCTGCATTCGTTGCGAATGTGGACGTTGCGAATAGCAGGGTGTATCCATCAGGCTTAGCCTTTGCGACCATGTCTGCTCCAAGCGCGCCACCAGCACCACCACGATTTTCAACAATCACGGGTTGACCCAAGCGATCGGACATTAATTTACCCATTTCTCGTGCAATGCTATCGGTGCCGCCACCTGCAGCAAAGGGGACAACCAGAGTGATGGGTCGAGTGGGAAATTCCGCGCCCTGGACTGAATGGGTGAAAAGGGTCAAGAACGCTCCCGCGATAAGACTGGCGAATTTCAGCTTTTGGAATGTATTCATAGTTAGGCTCCTTAGTCAGGATTTTCTACTGTACTATTTATGTTGTATATTGCAAAAAAACTATTAATTTATGTCGGATTTGCATGAATTTTGATCTAGCGGACTTACGCGCCTTTATCGCAGTAGCTGACCATGGTGGCTTTAGTGCTGCTGCTAATGCCCTTCACTTATCTCAGCCTGCGCTATCAAGGCGAATTGAAAAATTAGAAGAAGCTTTAGGTCTAAAGCTGTTTGAACGGACTACCCGCAAGGTGGAGTTAAATGCAATGGGACGTAGCTTTATTCCCAAAGCAAGGCATGTACTCAACGAGCTTGAGAATGCGTTATTGGGTATGGTCGAGCTCTCAGATAGGATTCGAGGACAGGTCACTGTTGCTTGCGTTCCCTCTGCAGTAAGTACTTTTGTATCAAAAGCAATTCTTGCATTTCACCGTAGATACCCAAGAATTAAAGTGCGCATTATTGATGTGAGCGCTGCAGATACTTTGCTCGCGGTAGCGAGATCTGAGGCGGATTTTGGAATCAGCTATCTTGGTACGCAAGAGCCTGATCTAGAGTTTGAGCAATTAATTGAGGAGGACTTTGTTCTAGCATGCCCTGATGATCATGTGCTAGCAAAGAAAAAAAGTGTTACATGGGAATCCATGTCTCAATATGAGTGCGTTACTTTATCCTCGGGTAGCGGCAATAGAATGTTGATTGACCAAGCTCTGGCAAAGCATAAAAAGACGCTTTCTCCTATTACTTGGTCTTGTGAGGTTCGTCATGTACCTGCTTTGGTAAGCCTGATTCAGTCAGGTGTTGGTATTGGCGCCATTCCACGCTTTTCTTTGCCGGTCAATAGTTTTAGTGGCCTCGCCATAATCCCACTCATAGAGCCGAGAGTAGTGCGCATGATTGGCATTATTCGGCATCGCGCTCGACCTCTTTCGCCTGCTGCTCAGGCATTTAAAGAGTTGCTGTCTTCGGATGCACCGATTAACTTTCTGAATGAATAGCTCAATATTGCTTCACTTGGTATCCGGTGTGTTATTACCATTCTCCTAGCGATCCTGTTCGCATGTCAAATAAGCTATGCGAACACTGTTGATACTTTTGGTGCCTGGAGGTTTATGGTTTTCTATTCATGCGGCACCTATTCTCGGGGCTAAATTTGGAAAGATTGTTCTATTAAATATTCTCAGTACAACTTGTAGTGCATTAGGATCGGCTCCTAAGGAGCTTCTTAGAGAGCAGACATCTCATATTGATCCTTATAGGGAATGGTATTGGCTGATTCCCCGCTTTTTGACTTAAATAAGATTTTTAACTAAACATGAATATTGAGAGAAATAGGGTATATCTCAATTAGAAAATGATTCTGAATTTCTAGCGATCGGACCAATTGCCTTTTGCTCGCGTACTAGAGTTTGATTAATCACCTCTAATATGCCGGCAACCACTCGTAAGGTTGGCACTTGAACGCCTGTAATATCGGCGATTTCGATTACCGCATTGACGATGGCATCACATTCAATTGGTCGGCCTGCGCGAATATCTTGAAGCATCGATGGTTGCTGGGTAAAGTGATCTTTTACCCGTTCTAGATCTTTTTCAGGATCGACATAAAGATCCATTCCTAGGCTTGCTAATACTGCATTTCCCTCACTAATCAATTGACGCACCATATCGGCAGCAAACGGGCTGGCTGCAATAAATCCAGGCGCTGATTGAGTAATGGCACAAAGAGGGTTCCAGACCAGATTAATCATGAGCTTTCGCCATTTATCTAGGCGAATATCATTTGATACAAAAGTGGGTAGGCCGGCCTTATTCACTATTGCTGCTATGTTTTCAATGCGGGGTGTAACCACATTATTCAATTCGCCTATCAAGAGTCTTGCAGGGACTGCGTCGCTAATGAGAATTCGACCCGGCGCTAACTGTACGACGGGTTTAAATATGACGGCTCCTACAATTCGCTCAGGTGGGATGAGCTTCTTGAGCTTTCCAGTGCGATCAAGACATTGGAGGTTTGAACCTGAGTATTTTGATGGGACTCCATCGAAATACCACCAAGGTAAACCATTTTGTACCATGACTAGCGCGCCATCATCGGTAAGACGCGCCATGATATCTTCGGCCGCAGCTTCGATTTGCATCGATTTCAGGGTAACAAAAATAATGTCAAATTGACCCTGAATTTCATCAGCGGCAAGCGCATTCACGGGGATTACGCGAGGCGGCTGATTTGCGGCCTCAATCACCAATCCATTGTTACGTAATGCAGCTAATTGGTGGCCGCGAGCTAATAAAGTGACGTCTTCGCCAGATTGAGCGAGTAAGCCGCCGATATTACTGCCAATTGCTCCGGAACCATAGATCAAAATTCTCATGATGTCTCTTGTTTTTTTATTATGTAACTACTGTTGTTAGTTAAATCTACTAAGTGATTGTGAATGGTAGCGCTTATTTTGATTCGTGCATAGGCAACAGCTACTTTAGAGCCCGCGCGCAGTGAGGTAAGCTGATAAATCGTTTTGAGCTGGTGATCCACAGTATTAAAGTGAGTTGAATTAAAAATCATATTGGGTGGTTTTAGTGCTCGAGGTATTATTTATGCTTAACAGGGAGATGGTGCAGATTTTCTGCTGTGATTAGTGGTGAAAAAAAATACATGAGAGACAAATGCCTGTTTTTTTCATGATTGAGAAACGATTGCGATAAGGGAATAGCTATGAAATTAGTACGCTTTGGTTCAGAAGGAAAAGAGAAGCCAGGATTGATTGATCAGACTGGACAGTTAAGAGATTTGTCTCATGTCATACCTGATTTGGATCCGCGCTATTTATCTAAAAGCTCCCTTGCAAAAATTGCCAAAATTAAACCAGAATCGCTTCCTGCAGTTAAAGGGAAAAAGCGATTTGGAGTTCCCGTTAGTGGCGTGACAAAGTTTGTAGCTATTGGGCTTAATTACTCTGATCATGCGAAGGAGGCTGGCATGGCGATTCCTCCTGAGCCGATTATTTTTCTTAAAGCCAACTCAAGTTTGTGTGGTTGCAATGACGATACTATTGCCCCAAGAAAGTCAAAAAAATTAGATTGGGAGATCGAACTTGGGGTTGTAATTGGCGCCAAGGCTCAATATGTCTCTAAAAAAGAGGCGATGAAATATGTCGCTGGATATTGTGTTATCAATGATGTTTCTGAGCGTGAATTTCAGCTAGAGCGGGGCGGCACGTGGGATAAGGGCAAAGGTTGCGATACTTTTGGACCTGTAGGACCATGGCTTGTCACTCCCGACGAAATAAAAAATCCACAGAATTTAAATATGTGGCTAGATGTGAATGGTCAAGCAAGGCAGCGTGGCAATACCAAAACCATGATTTTTGATGTGGCTACTATCGTTAGCCGTGTTAGTGAATATATGACCTTGATGCCTGGAGATATTATTGCGACAGGAACCCCTCCTGGGGTTGGCATGGGTATGAAACCAAAACCAAAGTATTTAAAAATCGGGGACGTGGTGACATGCGGTATTGAGGGTTTAGGTGAGCAGCGGCAAAAGATTATTGCAGCTCGCCCCTCTAAAAAGTGAAGAGCATTCCCACTTCATGATTATTTTTGAGTTGATTTAGATTTCTTCCTCGCTGTAGTTTTTTTGGTAATCAGCATGTCATATAGGACCTGAGCTGCTACGGGTAGTTGTCGCCCTCGACGTGATATCAACCCCAGTTTTCTGCTAACAACGGGGTTTGTAATGGGGATCGCAACCAGACCTTGGTGCCCATCCGGGGGAAGGGCCATGCGTGGAACTACACCTACTCCTAGGCCAGATAACACAAGACTGACTAAAGCGGGGACGTGATTAACTTCATAAAACCACCGTGGCCGCTCTTCTGATTGGGCTAAAGCTTGATCAATCAGAAATCGATTGCCACTACCCTGCGCCAGGGCTATGTAGCCGTGTTGGCCAATATCTTTCCAGGTTACTTTTTTGTGCTTACTCAGTGGATGCGAAGTGGGGCATGCGAGTACAAAAGCCTCCTCAATTAAGGGCTGAAAGTGAATATCAGCTTCCTGTGTACCGATATAAGTTACCCCAAAATCTGCATCACCGCGAGTTACTGCTAACAACACATTGCTAGATGACTCATCAAGCACGCGCACTCTGATTTTGGGATAGAGTTTGCGATATTCATCTAATACAGATGGCAAAAAATAACCAACAGCTGATGGTACGCAGGCCAGAGTAACCTCTCCAGAGAGTTGCTCAGCGACATCCTTAATTCCTATTAGTGCACTTTCTAGCTCTAGTATCACGTTGCGAGCTCTATGAACAAATGTTCGCCCTATAGTTGTCAGTTCTATTTTGCGGGTTGTTCTAGTGAGTAGTTCGACGCCAAGGGCATCTTCTAACTTATCGATTCTTCGTGATAGGGCGGATTCTGAAAGGTGTAAAACTTTGGCGGCAGATCTAAAGCTTCCTAAGTCTGAGGCTGCCAAAAAAGCTCGTAAGTCTCCAAGATCAAAGTTCATCATTTTTGATAGTAGCGTTTTACGCAAGTATTAGTGAGATATTTGCACTTTACACTACTATTAAATTCCTCGAAGATATCCATTGTGGCAATTAGCGTAAAGCGTTATGCCTTATTGATATCAGTGCAATTGAGAGGATCTAATGAAAACCTTGGGGATTTATTTTCGTAATTTCATGCTGAAACTTTTTTGCGTTCACTCTCTAGCGTGGGTCGCTTTAATCGCTCCCTTTTCGAGTGAGGCGCAGGGCTGGTCTCCCGATCGACCAATAAGACTAATCGTGCCATATGGGGTTGGAGGTAGTTCAGATGTGATTGCGCGGTCTCTTGCAGTTGAGTTGGGCAAGAATCTAGGCCAATCTGTGATTGTTGAGAATAAAGCAGGTGGTCAAGGAGTCATTGCGATGCAAGAAGCTGCTCGCGCAACGCCAGATGGTTACACAATCATTTTGGGGCATGTGGGTACATTAGCAGTCAATCCTGCAATGATGCAAAAGTTGCCCTATGACGCACAAAAGGATTTTGCACCAGTGACATTGCTTGCTAAGGTGCCAATGGTGTTTGCAGTCGGACCAAAATCAGATGCCACTTCATTGCTCCAGTTCATTTCACAAGCAAAAGCAGCGCCAGGTAAGTTGAACTATGGTTCGGCTGGCAACGGTAGCGCTGGGCACCTTGCATTTGAGATGCTTAAATCATCTGCCGGCATTGATGTCGTGCATGTTCCCTATAAAGGTACCGGCGCTCAGATGACTGATCTCTTAGCTGGAAATATTGATGCGGCAGCAGCGGGACTTCCTGGGTTTCTTCCACATGTGAAGTCCGGAAAGTTAAAAATCCTGGCGGTAGGATCTGCACAAAGAATGTCTTCAATACCAGATGTTCCTACTGTCGCAGAGTTAGGGTATAAAAACTTTGAGAGCACACAATGGTTTGGTTTATTGGTTCCGGCCAATACTCCTGAGCCTGTGATTGCTCGACTCAATAAAGAGGCTTTAAAGGCCTTGGCTTCTCCGGCAGTGCAGAGACGCTTGATTGAGGACTCCAGCACTCCTGTCGGGGCGGGCCCAAAAGACTTTGCACTGTTCATTGCGTCTGAGCAAAAACGCTGGGGCACCGTAGTGCGTAATGCAAACCTGACTGCTGACTAATTTAATTAATGAATGCGATGAAATCGTTATGACTACCAATAAAAATGAGAATGTATTAATTTCGGAATTAGAGTTGCGTACCTTGGGTAAGCGCGCTTTCCAAAAGCTCGGTTTAGGCGATCAAGATGTTGAAGACTTGATTGACATTTTGGTGATGGCAGACCTTTTTGGCTTGTCGACACATGGTTTGAGTCGCATTGAATCTTATGGCGATCGCTTAAAAATTGGTGGTATTAATCCACGGCCTAATATTCAAGTTGAGCGCTTAGCTCCAGCTATTATCGGGATTGATGGTGACAATGGTGTAGGTCCTGTAGTGGGAATGCGGGCCCTAGAAGCTGCCATGGATGCGGCAAGTGAGTTTGGAATTGCAGTGGCATTTGCCAGAGGTAGCAATCACTTTGGCCCTATCTCGCCTTACTCATTGATTGCCGCAGAAAAAGGCTTTGCAAGCATCATTGGGAGTAACGCAACAACAACGATTGCGCCTTGGGGTGGGTCTGATGCCCGTCTTGGTAATAGCCCTCTGGGATTTGGTGTCCCCAATCCTGATGGAAAACATTTTCTCTTAGATATGGCTATGAGTGTCGTGGCACGAGCAAAAATTCGAAATGCCTTTAAGCGTGGCGAGCAGATTCCCAATACGTGGGGAACAGATGCAAAAGGCAATCCCACTACAGATCCAAAGGCTGCCTTAGATGGATTTCTTTTACCCATTGGCGGACATAAGGGATATGGACTGGCGTTAATGGTCGATTTATTTGCGGGTCTTTTATCAAATGCTGGATATCTAACGCATATTCAGTCGTGGCAAGATGCTCCAGATAAACCTCAAAATCTCGGACACTTTTTTATCCTGATAGATACCAAACGACTTGGATCAAGTCAGTGGTTAAGTGAGCGGATGTTAGATTTTGCAAACATTCTCATGGATAGTCCTCCTGCTGATTCAAGTAAACCCGTTATCGTGCCTGGCATGATAGAGCTAGCTAAGTTAGAGAAGCAGCGGAAAAATGGGATTGAAATGAGCCCGGAAACCTTAAATTTATTAAGACAATATGCTGGAGACTAAAAAATGAATTTTCAACATGTAATGCGGTATGTCGCAATATTATTTTCTGCGGGCGGGTTATTACTTGTTGCCCAAAGTTCTGGCGCCCAATCAAGCTACCCCGAGAGGCCTATTAAAGTCATTGTTCCTTATGTGGCTGGTGGAGCTGCGGATATCACCGCCCGTTTGGTGGCTCAGTCTATGTCTGAGGGTCTAGGTCAGCCTGTGATCGTCGAAAATAGACCAGGTGCTAACGGAAATATTGGCTCTGATATGGTTGCCAAGGCGCCACCAGATGGCTATACGCTACTGCTGACTGCGAGCGGTCCCTTGGTGATTAATCCTGTCTTGTATAAAAAAACACCATTTGATCCAGTCAAAGATTTTTCTCCCATCAGCATGCTAATTACCTATCAATATGCTTTGGTAGTTCCTTACGCATCCCCAATTAAAAATATTAATGAACTGGTTGCAGGGGCAAGATATAAACCAAAAGAATTTAGTTATGGCTCAACCGGTATTGGTGGCGGTGGCCATTTAGCTGGCGAATTATTTGGCCTCTTAGCAAATGTCGAATTTACCCATGTTCCATATAAGGGTGCCGCACCAGCATTAGCAGATTTATTAGGTGGTCAGCTGACATTTACTTTTGAGCCATTGGTAACGGGTATTCCATTGATAAAAGCCAATAAGTTGAGGGGTTTTGCTGTGTCTGGAATTAAGCGTAGCAAGGGCATGCCAAATCTGCCCACGATGAATGAGTTAGGTTATAAAGGTTTTGATATTACTCAGTTTCAAGGTTTGTTAGCTCCCGCTGGAACTGATCCAGCAATTATTCGCCGTCTCAATGCGGAGGCGGTAAAAGCATTGAAGTCGCCTATGGTGGTTCGTCGTCTAGTTGAAGAGGGGGGTAATGAGATAGTTGGCGGTACGCCCGCGGAATTTGCTCAGCAAATTCAATCCGATCTACGTCTTTATGGAAAACTCATTGCAGACTCACGTATTAATGCTGATTAACATCGCTTAACAAGATTGTTTTATAGAGGGCTCATATGCATCGTTATCAAGTTGATGTGCTGATTCAGGGATTTCCTGGTCGCTCAGTTTGTCATGGAGGTTTAGGGTGGAGTACTGTTGCTTTACTTCGTGGTGAAGGGCGTACTATTTTGATTGACGTTGGGGCGTTTGGGATGCGTAAGCCTTTAGAGCGTCGATTAAAGGAGTGCTTAGTTGATCCTAAGGATGTCACTGATGTGGTGTTAACCCATGCTCATTACGACCATGTGGTGAATTTCACACTTTTTCCTAATGCGAGGATTTGGATTGGCCAGGTTGAGATTGATTGGGCTGCTGCACAGCCGCCAGGCTTTGATCCTTTGCCAGAGCTTTATGTTCAAGAATTAGCACAATCTCAGCGGGTCACAAAAGTAATTTCTGGTGAGGAGTTTATTCCCGGCATTCATGCTTATGCAGTCCCCGGGCATACTCCTGGTCACTTACTGTTTGTCCTCGACAATGGTGAGAATGACATTCTGTTTACGGGGGATTCCGCAAAGAATCGCGCCGAACTGTTGTCTAGAAAAGTGATTGATACCGATGACCGCGAACAAAGCGCGCAGTCAATTGAATTGATTTGGAGCTATTGGAAACGCAGGCCGGGGAATCTGCTGATTCCTGGACATGACTTAACGATAGCTTTAGATGCTCAAGGTGAGCCTAGTTACTTGGGTAAACGTGAGGCTGGAATTCGTGTCTGGTTCACTCAGACGGTTGAGCAATCGGATGTCATTGATTTGACCTCACCTTAATACCATTACCCCTTAACTATATATATTTCACTTATGAAACTATCAAAAGAATTCCTCCAGAAAATTGCCCCTACTGGTAAGTTGCGTGCTTCTATTAACTTAGGCAATCCTATTTTGGCTAATAAGGATGCAGTATCAGGTTTGCCGGTTGGCGTCTCGATTGACTTGGCCAATGGCTTTGCTCAGCGCCTAGGCCTTGATATTGAGCTAGTTGTATTTGATTCTGCAGGGAAGTCTGTAGAGGCGGTTACAAACAATCAAGCAGACATTGGATTTTTTGCAATCGATCCTTTGCGTGGAGAAGGAATTTCATTTACAGCGCCCTATGTATTGATTGAGGGTGCTTATTTAGTAAAGGAGAATTCACCACTCCAAAATAATGAGCAAGTAGATGCGAAGTCCAATAGAGTGGTAGTTGGTAAAGGAAGTGCCTATGATTTATATCTGACGAGAGAAATCAAATCTGCTGAAATCGTGCGCGCGCCAACATCACCAACGGTGGTGAAGGTATTCCTGGAGGGAGATTATGAGGTTGCCGCTGGGGTGAGGCAGCAATTGGAGTCTGATGCATCAAAGACTACTGGGCTACGACTTTTGCCGGGACGCTTTATGGTGATTCAGCAGGCAATGGGATTACCCAAATCTTATGGTCCTGAAGCTTTGAGAGCGCTAAAAGAGTATGTCGAGGAAATGAAGTCGAGTGGTTTTGTGGCTCGTTCATTAGAAAGACATGGTATTCAAGGTGCTTCAGTGGCGCCTAGCGAGTAAATTTTTCAGTGTGGTTAATACGAGTATTTCGACGCTTACATGAATTTTTAACAACTAACATTAACGAAAGAGACAAAGTGAGAAATATACTTAGTAAATCATTGTGTTTGGGCGCGAGCTTATTGATGAGCTCTTGTCTTATGGCGCAATCAAAGTTGCCGCCATTGAATGTGGTTGATATGGGGTCTTTTCATGTTGGTGGGCGTCTAGTTGAAATTTCTGGCAGGCCTATCAAAGAGGTGGTCTTCAGTCCAGGAAGTGCTCCAGCAAAAATTGATCCTAATGGCAATTATTTGGTTGAGCAGATGTATGTGCAGTACTTTATTCCGAAGGACGTTAAGGGAAAGTTGCCAATCTTGCTATGGCATGGCGGTGGTCTCACTGGCGTCACTTATGAAACTACCCCTGATGGTAGAGAGGGTTGGCAGAATTACTTTATCCGTAAGGGTTGGAAAACCTATGTGTCTGATGCAGTTGAGCGGGGCCGTTCAGGCTGGGCCTCCCCTGATATTTGGCCGACTGAGCCCCAATTTTTAACGGTTGAGAATCCTTGGGGACGTTTCCGTATGGGTCCGGGCAACTGGAGTGATGATTCCACAAAGCGTACTCAATTTCAAGGAAGCTTATTTCCTGCTGAGGGGTATCTCAATTTCATGAAGCAAGTGGTACCTCGCTGGACAACCACTGATGCTGCAACGATTGCCGCCTATACCGAGCTCGTTGATCGTGTTTGCCCCTGCGTTGTGTTGGTTCACAGTCAGGGAGGCCAATTTGGTCAGAAGGTTGCTCAGGCAAGACCCGATAAAGTCAAGGCGCTAATCCTGGTCGAGCCTGCTGGTTTTGGAGATCCTGCCAAGGCAGCCGCTTTGAAAGATACGCCAATTTTGACGATATATGGGGACTATATTGATCAAGACTCTCGTTGGCCTACTATCCGCAAAACACAACTTGCCTTGAATCAAAAGTACATCGATGCTGGTGGTAGTGTGGATGTGATTAATTTGCCAGATATTGGTATTAAGGGAAATTCACACATGCTCATGATGGATCGAAACAATATTCAAATTGCTGACTTGATCGAAGCCTGGCTTAAGAAAAAAGGTTTTACTAGATAACTCTAGTAAGGAGTATTTAAGGCTAGTTAAGCGAACAAAGGCCACCCTTGGGTGGTCTTTGTTATTGGTTTAACGACTTGAGGATTGGCAAATAAGGTGTCTTTGAAAGAGAAATCACGCCTTGATATGGGCTGCTAAAAGTAAGGGCAATCATACACAGCGGAGTGAGAATGGTCAGCGTGGAAATTAGCATAGCCAATATCAAAGCCTTAGGTTTGGATAGGTGCGTAAAAGCAATTGCAATGAGAACTAAAAAACCTAAAAACAGTAGCGCATACCAGCGAACTGGGTGAAGGTCAATTAAGGCATAAGCTAGCCGGGTCTCTCGAGCATTATTAACGGAAAAAAGGGCATTTAACAAGGCCTTGGATTCAGCCTTGTCGGATTGGATGTTCGCGGCCTTAAATACTTCCGCCCTTAGATCAATGAACTTTGCTTCGGTAGTCCGCGATGGTGATCGACTAGTTGCTAAGGTTTGCCACTCGTCATTCATAATTGACTGCGTATATGACTTGGCTAAAGCAGTGAGATTGGTTTGCTGAAAAAGTGGTACTGAATTAGAAAGGCTGATGATTTCCATAATGCCTTGACTCTCATTTTTAATTGCTTTAATAGCAACGCTATAGTTATCCCACACAGATGAAGCGAGTAGAGCAGCAGTCAACGAAAATAGCACTGCTGGCAAGCTAAAAAATGGCGCAACTATTCCTTCATATTGAATGAGCGCAGGCCTAAAGCGTGAACTGAGAATGAATAATATGAGTATGGCGGAGAGACTCAGAAAGCCGATTGAAAGGGCTAAGATGAGAGAGCCATCCGTTTGAAAAAATAGGTTGTTCAATTTGCACCTTTCAAAATAAATCGAGATGTTTATATAAGATATTCAGAAGTTCTAAGACAAGCCATATTTTGTTTGCTAACTGACAGACTGACTTAGCCTAAGCGCTCCCACCTTATGTGTTATCCAGGAGACTGTTAAAGCATTTTAAAATCTGCCACCTCGCTAATGGATATCGTAGGGTATTAGCCTTAAAACTAAATCAAGTTAGCGAGTTTATCCCTCATAGTACCCTGAAAATGGCCTCTAATAATCACCCCCAAGACAAGACTGGCGGATAAGATTTCGGTAGGGATCTTCGAGTGTCGACACCTTGGGTTTGATGATCGTTTTTTAGGACTCTTTCATCTATTCCGGTCTGGTTGCGTGAACGCAGCGCTTATTTATAAGAATGACTTGCAATAAGTTGGGGATCGTACTAATATAGTACGTATACGTACTAAAATAATAGGAACTAGTTCACTTTCTTGGGCTATAAAAGGAGTTCATCATGTTGCAGGTCAGAAAAGCCGATGAGCGTGGTTTTGCAGACCATGGTTGGTTAAAGAGTTTTCACTCATTCTCTTTTGCCAATTATTACGATCCCAAATTTATGGGCTGGGGAAATTTGCGAGTGATTAATGAAGACCGCATCGAGCCAGGTCGGGGTTTTGGTGATCATGGCCATCGTGATATGGAGATCATTAGCTATGTTCTATCGGGAGAGCTTGCTCATCAAGACAGTATGGGTAATGTCAAAGGCATTCCACCAGGAGATGTTCAGCGCATGAGCGCTGGTACTGGGGTGGTTCATAGCGAATTTAATCACGCTAAAGGCCAACAAACCCATTTCCTCCAAATTTGGATTGAGCCAAAATTTACCGGCGTCCAACCTGGTTACGAGCAAAAGTCTATTCCTTTAATTGAAAAGCAAGGTAAGTTACGCCTAGTAGCATCTTTTGATGGTGAAAATAATTCAGTCAAGATTAATGCTGATGCTAAGCTTTATGCAGGCTTGTTTGATGGTGATCAAAAAGCGGTGCTAGATCTTAATCCTCAACGAAAGGCCTATGTGCATCTGATAAAAGGTGCTCTTGAAGTAAACGGGCACTATCTTAATGCTGGGGATGCCTTAATGCTGGCAGAAGAAGAGCAAATTAGCCTTTCTCACGGAAAGGATGCTGAAGTGCTGGTGTTTGATTTGGCTCCCTAATCTTGGGCCGTAGCCGCCTTAGTTGATTTGATGGTGCTGCTTAGGCTAGGGCTTTATAGATTTACTTAGGTAGTATTGTCTCGCCTTAATTTCGTCACAAATGTATAGCGGTCTGCTGGGTGGGTTGTGACAGTAATTTCAAAGACTTCATTGGCTGTATCCATATAGCTTCGAATAATCTTTAATGCTGGTTCGCCAACTTGAGAATTGAGCTTTACTGCCTGTTCTTCAGATAGCAAAATAGGTATGACCTCTTGTTTGATTTCTGAAATCGCTTTTCCGTATCGCTCTTCTATGATGTTACTCACCAATTGATCAGGGTTCTTGCTGGCAATCTTTTCTACAGCATCGAATTTGCTATCGATGTAAATTTCAGTAATTCCCATCGGCAACTCGGAATCGGGATTGTTGTAACGTAGGCTCGTCAGTTTTAACCACTCCTTGCCAATGCTGCAACCGAGTTCATCTGCTAATTTTTTTGAGCAGGTAATTTTTTCGCTTGCTTGGATCTTACGCGCATGACTCGCCCCAAATGCAGTGAGGTCTTCAATAGATCCTACGGTTTGCTTATACGCGCTAGTGGTGCTAGCTGACTCAACTTTTGTCCCAGATTTTTTCTTTCTAGAGACCAAGCCCATTGCCTGTAACTCAGCGATGGCGGCTCGCACGGTGTAGCGACTAGCCCCATAAGTCTCTGACAACTCCATTTCGGTGGGCAGATGTGCGCCAACAGAAATCTTCCCAGAGGTGATTTCTGCTTTCAAATCTTGCGCTAGTTTCTGATAAAGAGGAGTTTTCATTTATTTCTTGACATTATGTACGGACATGATACACAATTAATATGTCCGTACATAATAATGGAACAGTTTAGTTGAAATTAGGTGAGATATGAGCGTTAGTAATAGTTTTTCAGCGAGCACAGTGATTGACTCCATCCTATTTAGAGATGCATTTGGCACTGCGGCGATGCGTGAGATATTTTCAGATAAAGCGCTAGTACAGCGTTATATCGATATTGAAATTGCATTAGCGGTGGCGGAGGCAAAGTGTGGAGTCATTCCTAAAGAGGCGGCAGAGGAGATCGCCAGGAAATCCACGATCGATTTAATCGATTTCGAATTAATGAGACGCGAAACGGATATTGTGGGTTATCCCATCCTTCCGTTAGTGCATCAGTTGGTCGCGATGTGCGGAGATGCGGGAAAGTACATCCACTGGGGTGCTACCACTCAAGACATTATGGATACTGCAGTGGTGATGCAGGTAAGGTCTGGCCTTGAAATAGTCAAGAACGACATTAATGAATTGCGAAAGATTTTGGCATCCATGTCAGAAAAGTATCGCAACACTGCGATGGCTGGGCGTACCCATCTTCAGCAAGCCTTACCAGTAACCTTTGGATATAAATCCGCAATTTGGTTGGCGATGATGGATCGCCATGCTGAGCGTCTACAACAGCTTGAGCCGCGCGTATTAGTGGGTGAGTTTGCGGGTGCAGCCGGGACAATTGCCTCTCTTGGTGATAAGGGATTAGTCGTTCAGGAGGCTTTAATGAAAGAGTTGAGCCTAGGCATTCCAGTGACGACCTGGCATGTGGCTCGAGATGGGCTTGCCGAAACGATTAACTTTTTGGCTTTGGTTACTGGTTCGCTTGGCAAAATTGCTTACGACATCATGCTAATGGCGTCTACTGAGTTTGCTGAGGTCTATGAGCCATTTGTTAAGGGTCGCGGTGCAAGTAGCACGATGCCTCAGAAACGCAATCCCATTAGTAGTGAATTAATGTTGGCCGCTTCCAAGGGTGTACGTCAGCATTCGGGATTGATGCTAGATGCCATGATTCAAGATTTCGAAAGAGCAACTGGTCCATGGCATGCGGAATGGATGGCCATCCCAGAAAGTTTTGTATTAACTGCGGGAGCTCTACACCAAGCCAAATTTATGCTCTCTGGCCTCATCGTTGACGAGAAAAAAATGCTTGAGAACCTCAACCTCACTAAGGGGTTAATTGTTGCTGAGGCAGTCATGATGGGAATGGCGCCATTTATTGGTCGTCAAGAAGCTCATGATGTGGTTTATGACGCTTGCCGCCAAGTCAATGAAAAGGGCGGTACGTTAGCAGAAGCATTACAAAAAATTCCGGAAGTGACTAAAAATTTCAGTAAAGAAAAGATTGAAGAATTAACTAATCCCATCAATTACCTTGGGATGGCTCCACAAATGGTCGATAAGGCTGTCGCCCATTCTCGTTCATTAAAGTTTTAACTATTCCTCATATTAGGAGATAACGATGTTGAAAAAATTACCGGCCCTAGTGCTTGCTTTGATTTCCACTTGGGCGATTGCTCAGTCAGACTACCCGAATCGTCCTGTCACTTGGGTTGTTCCATTTGCTGCTGGCGGTCCAACAGATGCATTGGCTCGTAGTATTGCTAATGTGACTAGTAAGCAACTGGGGCAATCAATCATTATTGAAAATACGCCGGGCGCTGGTGGCACTATTGGTGCAACTAAAGTAGCAAGGGCGGCGCCAGATGGGTATACCTTCTTAGTAGGTCATATGGGTTATATGGGGGCTGCGCCTGCTTTATATAAGAAGTTGAACTACAACCCTGTGGCTGATTTTGAAGCCACATTCCGCTTCCCCGATACCCCATTAGTCTTAATGGTCCGCAATGACCATCCAGCAAAAAATGTTAAAGAGCTCTATGACTACGCCAAGAAACATCCAGATCAGGTATTCATGGGTAATGCTGGTTTGGGCTCAAGTTCGCACCTGATTGCTGCATTAGTTGCTAATGCCGCGGGTGCGGATGTAAAAAAGTAGCCGATGCTCAGCGTGAGTCTATTGAAGACATGCAAAAACTTGCACAGAAGAAAGGTGGCGCTTGTTTATCTTCTGAGTACATCAATTCTCAACAACACTTACGCTGGACTTGTAGCGAGAGGCATGAATGGAGTGCATTACCCAATACTATAAAGAAAGGGCATTGGTGCCCCATTTGCGCAAATAGTGGAACTGCTGCAAAGAAGTCTATTGAAGAATTTCAGGCAATAGCAAAAGAAAGAGGAGGAGTCTGTTTATCAGATGAGTATCTAGGTATTTTTAAGAAGTTGAAATGGAGATGCGGTGAAGGGCACGAGTGGGAGTCTACCCCTAAGACCATTCAGGCGGGAAATTGGTGCCCAAAATGCGGACGTATTAAGGTGGGGAACCAATTACGCAAATCCATAGATGATATGCAGGTATTAGCCTACAGGAATGGCGGCGTTTGTTTGTCCAATGAGTATTTGAATGCTTGTACAAAACTAAAATGGCGATGCAAAGAAGGTCATGTATGGGAATCAACTCCCGATACTATTCAGCAAGGCAGCTGGTGTCCTAAGTGTCGACGTATCGAAGGGTGGGCTCGGAGAAGAAATGCAGCGCTAAAGTGAGCGTCTAGCAGGACACTTATTTGCGTGTGTATGTGAATGGCTGCTTACTGCGGGATCAACAGCCAATATGGCTCTATATTTTCTGCACCAGAATGACTCTTAGTTTAAGAAAAATACTTATAAATTTTCGTCAGAAATACCTGAAAAAGTGGATGTAAAACACTAAAATCGGGGGTAACGAGTTTTAATTTCACTAGATATAGTGTTTCTCGGCTCGGAGGAGCAAGAAAAAAGCGATATTAGCTCGAACTAACACCGCTTCCCATGATTAAGCATGCTTAACTGGTATGCGTAGTCTATACCAAAATGATTTGGCGAAAAGGGTCTTGTGGTTAATAACCCTTTTTTGGAGTCCATTATGGCCACTAAGAAGACTGTAACTACGGTGAATAAAAGCGCTGTAGATGGGAGATTCGTAAGCGCTAAAACCGCCAAGAGCAATCCATCTACTACTTTTAAGCAAACTGTAGTCAAGCAAACTAAACCCAAGAAGTAATAGGTTGGCAGCCAGAGCAATCTGGCTGTCTTCATTTGGCGCAATATAAAAAGAACCATATTTAGACTTCTTGAAAGACTTTTAAATGATCCAATCATTTACTGATTTTTATCAGATTAACCCAGATGAATTCTCTCGATTAGGGGCATTTGATCCAATTCTAGGTTATGACACTAATTTGTTTATAGACCCCAATTTATTAAAAACATCTACGTGCATTGAATTAAAAAATTCGTTTGATGACCTAAAGAATTATTTTGGAGACGTGTTGCTTGCTCTTCAATCGTCAGATTCAGAGGGCGATATTTTTTGGAAAAAAGCAGACAAGCTGCTTATGTTCCCAGAGCTAAATGAACTTAGCATTGGGTATTCAAAGGGCAATAGTGGTAGCGGTATGGGCCCTGAAATCAGAAGGGATTTGCTGGATACTGCTGGAAAAATAACTAAAAAAGGTGTAGCGAACCCAAGAATATTTGAATTAATAGGCCTGTTTCAGGAAGGTGTTGGTCCCGATAGGATTAGTGATATGACTGCAACAATCATTGTTAGCAGACTAATCGAATTTACTCAAAGGATTTGTCGTGCATTCAACGTTCCTTTAGAGGCTAAATTTAAAAATAAATTAAGTAATTTAGATTTTGGTTTGCCAAAGAATCCCTTTTCAGACAGGGGAATAATTTTGATTCCTAAAGACATACTGAGGGACTTGCCGATTGCTCTTGATAGATCTGACGTTGGTTTGATTGCCTCGCAGAATCAGGAATTGCGAGATCAAATTAATGAGGTAATTGGGACTTCTTGGAAAAACTTGGGTAACAAAAATGAGAAAGCGAAGTTTAGGGATCATCTTTTGCGAGATCCGAAAATGCTTGAAGAGATTTTGGATAGTTATGCCGAGAAGTCTTCCAGGCCATATGACTTTGAAGATGATCCTTTAGGTGAGGTTATTTGGCACGAAGTTTCACGTAGCTACGCTAAATCGCATCCTTTGCAACTTTATCTTTCTAAAAACCCTACGCCCGGTGACATATTTGAGTTGGTTAAAAAGATATGCCATCACTTTAAGGATCTCATTGAGAATAATGGCCTAAATACATTGTTGTATGACGATGGAATGCAACCAAAGCGTGAATCTGCCTCACAAAAACTATTTTTAGGTATTGCGTCTAGCTATTGCATTGCTAATAACCTAGATTTGAGTCCCGAATCAAATGCTGGCAGAGGGCCAGTAGATTTCAAGATTAGCTTGGGTTTAAAAAAGGTGTTAGTTGAAGTTAAATTAACATCAAATCAAAATTTGACTAAAGGCTTTAAAAAGCAATTGCCAACATATCAAAAGGCTGAGAATGCTGGATTAGCTATATATCTGGTGATTGAAAACGGCCGTATCACCAAGGGACGAAAAGATGCATTTTTAAGAGAGGCTAGAAAAGCTAAAGGCAATCCCCATTTAATATGGGTTGATGGGAAGATTTATCCTTCTGCTAGCAAGCTTTAGTTGAAATTCAACAAGAGTCGCTCACGGTCTCCCAGCGCCCGCCATCCCCACCCAATCAACGCCCTCAGACTTAATATTGTGACCAACAGTCACCAACACATTTCATCAACCAAAAGAAAAGGGACCACATTGCTGTGATCCCTTTGTATAACTGGTGGGTCGGGCGAGATTCGAACTCGCGACCAACGGATTAAAAGAAGTCGTGCCTCTTCAAAAACCTATATAGCATATGGCTTTGAGCGACCAAAAAATGAGTGTGCGATTGAGTGTGCGATTGCTTTTTGGTGCAAAGTTCGAATCTGTGGGCCGGATTTCGAACTTTTCACCCCTCGATAGGGCTGGTTCGATTCCGCCCCGGGCCACCAAGAACTCAAACAGTCGCCTTTCGGCGGCTGTTTTCGTTTTCACTCTCCATTCACAGAATTAACGCTATTGAACTTTGTTTGTCGCTAGTTGATTTTATTCGGCCATGCCGATCATCTAGGGTGCGTACTTGTAATGTCGTTTTAAACGACAAAACTATAACAACTGAATCCCAAAGTTTTTCATTAATACGGCAAAGAGCCCAAAGCAAATAACTGTTGCCACTACACACGCACCCATAGTCATCCAAAATCCTAACTTAGGTAGCAAGCATGGGAATAGTAAAAAAATTGGCAGAGTAGGAATCACATACCAAAATGTGTAATAGGCGTGATTAGCTATTTTCTCTTCGGGTTGATTCTCAATGTAGAGCCAAGTTAAAGTAAGCAATGTCATTAAAGGGAGTGCCGCAATAAAGCCGCCTAACTTATCGCTTCGTTTGGCTACTTCGCTAATGAATACAACCATCCCGGCTGTTAGTAAGTATTTGGTGATTAACCAAGTCATCAAGGCCTCCTAATGGTTTAGGGTAAATAATGGCGAAAAATTTAACATTTACCAAGCAAAGAGTTACCTAAACATTAAGTCGAAAAGGGTGCTACACTGATAAATATGTTGAGAAAAATATTTTTAATTTCGCTGGTATTGCTTTTGCCAGTCCAGGCATGGGCGGGATTAGATATGTCATTTAAACATCAAACCAATATGGCTGGTGTGGAGGCAAAAGAAATTTCTCATAATTGCCACCAAGCCTCAGCTTCAAATGAAGAGGGCGCCAAACTAAGCGCTAAGTCCGAGGGTAATGGTTGTAACTCCTGCGCACTTTGTGTTGGATTTGGTTTCATCCCCACTCATTCCAGCTTTAATCAAATCACATTGACTGCGATTTTTAATTCCGGTAAGACTAGTTTTGCTAGTCGTGATCTCTCTGCTCTAATCAAACCACCCATTCTTTAACTCTTCTAGCATAAGTCCGCCCAAAATTTGGGCTAGATTCTTATTGGAGAGTTAAATTGAAAAAAATTGTTATTGCTGTACTAAGCCTTGCTATATCTCAGGCATTTGCTAATCCATCTTCATGGATTGAGCAAAACAAACTTGTTGGTGAAATAGGGGGTTGGAGGGTTTACTCAAAGGAGCAAGTCGTACGCGAGAGCCCTGCCAATCAAAATATATTTACTTTGAATCAGGCAATTGAGAGAGCATTAAATCAACAGCTTGATTGGACTAATTATCTTCGTGGCTCCGAGTCAACATCTGACTACTATCTCTTAACGCCTGCGCAACGCTCAGCATTACAAAAGCGTTCATCAATTATTTACGATACGACTAAGTCATATTATGAGCTGGTAGCACTTAAAGAAAAGCTGATACATATGGAAGATGTTCTTGATGCTGTAGAGGCAGCGTCTGAGCTCAGTGCTCGTATGTATAAGGTTGGGAATATTAATGAGCTGGCGCTTTTAAAGCAGAACAAGGCTTTATACAAAAAACGGCTTGAATACAAAGCATTACAGGGAAAATATCTAGAGGCAAAGGAGCGCTTTATTCAGCGCATGAACTTTGATGATCGCGATGTCAGAGTGGATGTTGATGCTCGTTTACCAGAACCTCCCAAAGAGCAAAGAAAGTTAAGCGCTAAAGAGTTAAAAGCCATTGGACTAGGGGACATCAATAATCCAGAGTCAGTAAAAACTCGCTCAACAGCGCGCCTCTCTTACGAAGGCTATTTAGAAAAATACCAGGGCGTTAAATCATATAAAGAAGAAATCTTACCAACTCAGAAGAAAATTTCTGAAGAGAATTTACTGAGATACAACGGCATGCTCATTGATGTGTTTCATTTGCTAGAAGATGTAGAAACTCAAAGTAAAACTGTGATGGACTATATCGATGTCAAAACAGCTTTTTTAATTCAGTCTGCTCGATTAGACAAAGATCTAATGGATGTCCAGATGGATTTCTCAAATATTAATGTGAGGTAATCAATGAACACACGTAGAAAATTTTTAACTGGGGCGGCAGTGACAATGGCTGCGGCTGGTGTAAGTCGTCATGCTTTAGCGGGTTTGCCTGAGCCAGTAATCCAAAATAGCCCAAATACACAGAAACCATTGATACCGAATAGTGGCCGAGACTACAACCCAGTTGTGACTTTAAATGGATGGACCTTGCCATGGAGAATGAACAATGGCGTTAAAGAATTCCATCTTGTTGCTGAGCCTGTAGTGCGAGAAATGGCGCCAGGGTTTAAAGCACATTTATGGGGATATAACGGACAGTCACCGGGCCCAACAATTGAGGTTGTAGAGGGAGACAAGGTAAGAATATTTGTTACTAATAAACTGCCAGAGCACACATCAATTCATTGGCACGGCCAGCGTTTGCCAAATGGCATGGATGGTGTGGCTGGTTTAAATCAGCCAGCTATTCCATCAGGTAAAACATTCGTTTATGAATTTACTGCTCGTCGCCCTGGGACATTTATGTACCACCCGCATGCCGATGAGATGACTCAAATGGCAATGGGTATGATGGGTTTTTGGGTAACGCATCCAAAAGTTAAGAATCCTGATATTGATGAAGTTAATCGTGATTTCTGTTTTCTGTTGAGCGCTTACGATATCGATCCAGGAAGCTTCACCCCAAAACCAGCAACCATGCTCGACTTTAATATCTGGTCATGGAATAGCAGAGTCTTTCCTGGAATAGATACATTGAATGTTCGATTAAATGACAAGGTTCGGATTCGCGTTGGTAATTTGACAATGACAAACCATCCAATACACCTTCATGGTCATGAATTTCAAATTACGGGCACAGATGGTGGGCCCACTCCAAAAGCAAATCGTTGGTATGAAGTTACGGCTGATGTTGCTGTAGGGCAGATGCGCCAAATTGAATTTTTGGCAGATGAAGAGGGAGATTGGGCATTTCATTGCCATAAAAGCCATCACACTATGAATGCGATGGGACACGATTTGGCAAATTTAATCGGGGTTGACCACCGTGGATTGGCTGGAAAGATAAAGAAGATTATTCCAGGCTACATGGCTATGGGTGAGAGAGGTATGGCTGATATGACGGAGATGGAGATGCCATTGCCTGTTAATACTATTCCAATGATGACGGGTGATGGCCCTTATGGCTCGCTTGAAATGGGTGGCATGTTTACTGTATTAAAGGTTCGAAAAGATCAAGCGCCCAATGACTATAAAAATTCTGGTTGGTTTAAACAGCCAGCAGGTACAAGGGCGTATGAGTGGAAGGGCGCCATGCCCGCAGTCAAGCGCAGTAATAATGCTGGCGAATCAGCGATGAATCGCGTTCAATCCAAACCCGAGGTAGAAGTACAGGTTAAAAAGCCAGGCACTACTAATCACAAACACTAGGAGCAAGCAATGAAAATAATTTTTTTAATGATTAGCTTAGCAATCTCTCAGCTTAGCTTTGCGCATGGGGATCAGCATAAGAAAATGAATCAACAGGCATCCTTTCAACAAGAGGAGTGGGGTATTGGCGGCACAAAGGATGAAGTGAATCGAACCATCGCTATATCAATGGGCGATGATATGAAATTTAAGCCAGAAAAAATCAATATCAAGGTTGGTGAAACCATACGCTTTGAGATTAAAAATAACGGAAAGCTGTTGCACGAAATGGTAATTGGCACAAAGCAAATGCTTGATAAGCATGCCGAGATGATGGTAAAGCATCCCAATATGGAGCATGATGAACCCTACATGGCACATATCTCACCTGGTAAAAAAGGTGAAATTATTTGGAAATTTAATCGTGCTGGAAGTTTTGATTTTGCTTGCTTGATTGCCGGGCACTATCAGGCTGGAATGGTTGGAAAGATTGAGGTGCAGCAATGAAAAAAATAATAACCGTAATGATGTGTTTGGCTAGTTTTGCCGTCGGAGCTACCGAGTGGACTAAGGGCGAAATTCGTCGTGTTGATGCTGAAAATAAGAGGGTCACCATCAAGCATGAGGAAATTAAAAGCCTTGATATGGCGCCGATGTCCATGGTTTTTAATGTTGAGACTACAGAAGTTTTAAAGGGGGTTAACCCTGGGGATCAAGTTGAATTTGTAGCGGAGCAAAAAGGGAGCAAGTTATTCGCAAAGCAGTTTAGAAAAGTTCAGTAGGAGGTTTAATTGAGCTCATTTAGAGAAGAGATAATGAATATCACTGAGGCAGTAAATGAACAAAGAAGGCTGATTACTTTTGGATTGGCTTTATTGCCAACCTTGAGTTTTGCCGCAACACAAAAGCCTGTCATTACGATGTGGAAGAGCCCTACCTGTGGTTGTTGTAAAGACTGGGCTGACCATGTAGAAAAGAATGGCTTTGCTGTTAAGACTTATACAGATGGAAATGATGAAATTCGTAAGAAGTTAGGTATGCCTATTCAGTTTGGGTCTTGTCACACAGCCTTAATTGATGGTTATGCCATTGAAGGCCATGTTCCTGCTAAAGAAATCAAGCGACTGCTAGTTGAAAAACCCAAAGCAATTGGATTAACAGTTCCTGCTATGCCAGTTGGCTCCCCTGGTATGGATGGGCCTGAGTACAAGGGCAGAAAAGACTCCTACGATGTTTTGTTAATTGGATTAAATGGTAAGCCCAGCGTTTATCAATCCTACAGATAAAGGAATTTGAGATGAGCGAAATCAATTTAGATGTAAGTGGTATGACTTGTGGCTCTTGCGTTAAACATGTCACTAACACACTTAAACCATTGGAGGGTGTACAGGATGTATCTGTGGACTTAGCTACTGGAAAAGTTAAGGTGACAAGGGCTACTGATAAGGCGGATGACTTAATTGCGGCCTTAATAGAGGACGGTTACCCAGCTCAACTGGATACTGGTGGCACTACTCAGGCCAAGCAAGGTGGCGGCTGTGGTGGTGGGTGTAAGTGTTCATGATGTCGTTTTAAAAGACATTTTTTTATATCGGTTGTCCAAATAAAATAGTGAAAATAAACTTGCTGTATGAGTTCAAAACTTTTACAGCAAGTCCATGCCTAAGGGCGTAGTCACCAAACTTACAAACTTAGAAGTTTTACCCTCATCTCCGCAGTATCTCCAGCCCAAGCTATCAACACTTCATTTCGCAGAGCCACAATCACTATTTTTACGTGATGGCGAAGTTGTTATCTTCCATGGCTCGTGTTGCGACAAGATAAGTCTGCTTGGCTACTTCTTCCTGCCATTGCTTCATTGGTTTTATTTGCGTGGTTACTCACTCTCCATTCATTTGCTGCTGGGCGTACCTATGCCTCATACGGGGGTTTGTATATTTCTGTTGCGCTTATATGGCTTAGACTTGTTGAGGGAATTGAGTTAACTAGGTGGGACTTCATAGGAGCGATAGTAGCTCTTATTGGTATGGCAATCATCGTCCTTCAACCTGTCATCAAAACTTAAGTTGATATGTCGTTTTAAACTACAAAATTATGAGTTAAGTTTTAATCTAGGGACCGAATGTTACTACGTGGTCTGCTACCAATTGAATGCCTATCATTTCACCTGCGGCATGATCATGATGACTGGGGACAAAGGCAAGCACTTCAACGCCTGAAGCAAGCCTTAGCGTGTATAAAAAGTCTGCACCTCTGAAGACTTTACGGACAACTTCAGCCTGCATGGGGCTGTGATCATCATGTTGAATATCATCCGCACGCAATAGCACATCAATTTCTTTACCAACATCCTTTGAATAATCTTTGTCTAGCTCGAGTTCACCTAACTCAATTTTGACTTTGTTGTTGGTCTGCACAACACCTTTAATAAATACTCCGCGACCTATAAAGTCTGCTACATAGCGATTGGCGGGCTTGTGATAAAGCTCATAAGGGGTATCCCATTGAACTACTTTACCTTCAGTCATAACGCCGATCTTATCGGCAATAGCAAAAGCCTCATATTGATCATGCGTCACGAGTAGGGCGGTGATCTTATTTGCCTTGAGGATTTCGCGCATTTCACCTGCAAGGCGCTCCCTTAATTCGATATCAAGGCTTGAGAAAGGTTCGTCGAGCAAAATTAAATCGGGCTCTGGTGCCATCGCTCTAGCAAGTGCAACGCGTTGTTGTTGGCCGCCACTCAGTTCATGAGGATAAGCATTAGCCTTGTCTGCGAGCGAAACTCTTTTGAGCCACTCCATGGCAAGGTTAGTTCTTAGTTGACTTGGAAAATGCTGTAAGCCAAACGCAATATTTTCTAGAGCGTTCAAATGAGGAAAGAGGGCGAAGTCTTGAAAGACCATGCCAACTCGTCTTTGATTGGGTGGTAGGTGGAATGACAGCGAACTCACTACCTTGTCTCGCAGCACAATTTCCCCCGTCTTAATCGGCTCGAATCCGCAAATCGCTCTTAGAACGGTCGACTTTCCGCAGCCTGAGGACCCTAAGAGACATCCAATTTCACCTTGCCCAAGAGCTAAATTGAGTCCTTTGACTGCGGTAACGCGGCCATGACCATCCCGACTGGGGTAGTCGATCTCTAGGTTCTTAATTGACAGCAGCGGGCGCACAGAGTTCATCCCTATAATTTTCTCATTAATGCTAATGGTTTAATGCATAGCTAGAGTCTAAACGGATTACTGATTTCATGAATCGTATTGTGGTGCCACTTGCCTTATTGTTATTTTTGCCGCTCTTCGGCTTAGCGGCGCCATTTCTATTTCCGGGCTTGGGGGGCGGTGATGCTCCGGCAGTGGGTACGTTGAATCACTTATGGAATTTTGTTTTGAGCGGTTACATTGCTTCAACCATAATGCTTATAGCTGGTGTTGGCGTGGGGGTTTTTATACTGGGCGTAGGTAATGCTTGGATTATTGCGAGCTACGATTTCCCTGGCAAGAAGGTATTTGAGTGGGCCTTGATTCTGCCTTTGGCTGTGCCCACATATGTAATGGCCTATCTTTTTGTAGATCTTCTGCAGTTTTCTGGGCCCATTCAGTCGGCATTGCGTACTTTTTTGGGTCTAGATTCACTATGGTTTTTCCCTGACCCAAGGTCATTGAGTGGTGCGATTTGGTCTTTCTCTTTCTGCCTTTTTCCTTACGTCTATCTCATCACTCGTACCGCTTTTTTAGAGCGCAGTGATCGATTGATCGAAGTCTCTGAGACTTTGGGTTACAGCCCTTTACAGGGCTTTATGAAATTAGTATTGCCAATGGCGCGACCAGCTATCTTTGCGGGTATGGCTTTGGCATTGATGGAGGTATTGGCTGATTTTGGAGCTGTTTCTTATTTTGGGGTCCAAACGTTTGCCACAGGTATTTTCAAGGCTTGGCTCTCTTTTGGTGACCGCTTAGCTGCAGTCCAGCTGGCTCTAGGCTTGCTCAGCTTTGTATTGCTAATCTTTTTTATTGAACAAAGTAGTCGCTCTAAATTACGCTATTCAAGCTCATCCCAAGGCAGGCCAACTACCAAGCGTTTACATGGCAGACATTCTCTTTTTGCATTTTTATTTTGTGGTTTCACATTGCTTTTTGGCTTCTTGTTGCCAGCCTTCGCACTATTACAATTGCTTTACAAGCAAGGCCTCAGTGTTGATATACGCTATCTAGATTGGTTAAGTAATTCGCTTTCGGTGTCGTTTGCGACCGCTTTGATTTCAGTTGCTCTTGCGGTATTTTTTGCTTACGCTGTGAGGGTGAATCCCCGCTTGGCTTGGGTAAATCGATTGCTTGGATTTGGTTATGCATTACCGGGCGCAGTATTGGCTATTGGCATTCTTTCATTCTTAGAGATTTTTCATTTAGCTTGGTGGATGTCAGCCAGTATTTTGGTGCTGGTGTATGCCTACTTGGTGCGCTTTTTGTCTTCTAGTTTGCAAAGCATAGAAGCGGGTCTTTTGCGCATTACGCCATCCATGGATGGTTCGGCTGCTTTATTGGGACTCTCTAAGATTCAAATTCTGAGAAGAGTGCATGTGCCACTACTCAAGCGTAGCCTGATTACTGCAGGCTTATTTGTATTTGTAGATGTAATGAAAGAATTACCAGCCACCTTGTTGTTACGTCCATTTAACTTTGATACCTTAGCTGTAGCTACTTATCAATTAGCCGCAGATGAGCGATTATCTGAGCTAGCCCTGCCTTCCTTAACCATTGTTTTAGTGGGGCTTTTTCCAGTTCTTGTACTTTCAAAGGCAATTGCAAGGCCTTAAGTTGTCGTCTATTAATTCTAATTGATAATCATTCTTATTTATGATAAAATGAATCAACCTCAATTTCATCGTAAATACAGAAATGACAACTCAAATATTCCCAAAAATCTCCGGTCTTTTATTGGCGCTATTGTCTTGCTGTATCGTTGGCTCAGCTCAAGCTCAATCGAGCGACAAAGAGTTGAATTTATATTCTGCGCGGCATTATCAGACGGATGAGGCGCTCTATAGTGACTTCACTAAAAAGACTGGCATCAAAATTAATCGTATTGAGGCGGACGACAATGCCTTGGGGGAGAGATTGAAAAGCGAGGGTGCCAATAGTCCTGCTGACGTTATATTGATGGTCGATGCCGCTAGACTATGGCGTGCACAGATTGATGGTTTTTTTAAGCCCATTCATTCAAAATATTTAGAGAGTCGCATCCCGGAAAACTTGCGCTCTAAGCCAGATCTAGAAGGGTCAACTTGGTTCGGTTTCTCAACTAGGGCTCGCTTGGTGGTTTACAACAAGGCAAAAGTTAATCCGCAGGATGTAGATACCTATGAAAAGCTGGTAGAGCCAATGAATAAAGGCAAAGTATGCACCCGCTCAGGAGCCCATCCTTATATGCTCTCATTAATTGGCGCAATGATTGAGCGACGTGGCGAAGCGGCTACCGAAGAATGGGCTAAGGGAATGGTGGCGAACATGGCTCGCCCCCCAAGAGGTGGGGATACTGACCAAATTAAGGCGGTAGCCTCGGGCGAGTGTGGCGTTGCCCTAACGAACTCTTATTACTTAGTGAGGCTTTTGCGCTCAACTAAACCGGAGGACCAAGACATTGTTTCGAAAATTGGATTTATCTGGCCCAATCAAAAAACGAGTGGAACGCATATTAATATTGCTGGTGGTGGTGTGGCAAAGAATGCACCTCACCCACAAGCAGCAATTCAGTTTTTAGAGTATCTAGCTAGTGATTCCGCCCAAGAATATTTTGCGAATGGCAATAATGAATGGCCGGTCGTTAAATCTGTTAAGATCGAAAATGAAGGGCTCAAAATGCTAGGGTCATTCAAAGCGGAAAATATTTCTATTGCGGCTATTGGCAAGAATCAGATTGCCGCCCAAAGATTGCTTGACCGAGTTGGCTATAAATAAACTTTAATGCATGAAACTCAACTCAACAATCACTTGCCCCAAGTGTGGCGCCCAGAAGATAGAGCAAATGCCAACAGACAGTTGCCAATTCTTTTATGAATGCTCTAGTTGTAAGGCAATTCTTAAGCCCAAATCTGGCGATTGTTGCGTTTACTGTAGTTATGGTGATGTTCCTTGTCCGCCAATACAAGAAAATAATGGGTGTTGCGGGTAAATGTCCCGGAACTAGATTCTTTAGTATGAATAAGATAAGCTAAATCCATGGAAAATAGTGCTAATCAACCAATCCAGAATCTCTCAGAAGAAGAAAAACAAGCTCAAGCCGAGAGAGCTTTGGAGTTGGAGCAACTTGAAAGTCGTGAGTTTCAAGGAACTTATCGCAACGATTAAGCGCTGATTAATCAAGTCTTATTTAAGGTCAGTACCTATGATGTTTTTTAAAAGGACATTTCCTAAAGTAATTCAGTTGAAGCAAATTCAATCTCTGTTGACTGCCGTTTCTTCAAAATGGGGGCAAAAATTTGTTGATTACGATAGACAGCAGCCACTTATAGGCATAGGATGAATCTAGTAGTTCATCAACAAGGAGGTCAATATGTATGGCGGTCATATGATGGATAACATGTGTGGTTCAACTGGCGGCGGCGTAGGAATAATTGGCATCTTGGTTTCAGTTACCTTGGTTCTAGCTATAGCCGCCTTAGTCAAACATCTTTTCTTTAATAAGAAATAATCAAACTATGGGCGAGCAGTCGCCTGATAGTGATTTCATGGGTTGCGACAATTCATTGAGAATTCCGCAATGGGCTGAGTCTTGATTGGCTTGGCATAACTCACGAAGCCCCTTCAGTTGCTTTTCAAGCTGTCGCAAATCCTTAATGCGGTTAGTGACGGTCTGTATATGAGCATCTAGCAAGTTATTAACAGAGCCGCAGTTTTCATTGGGTAAGTCTTTAAAGCGGAGCAGTTGCCTTATTTCATTTAAAGCCATATCCAATGAGCGGCAGTGACGAATAAAGATGAGACGCTCTAGGTGCTGATTCTCATAAATCCGAAAGTTACCATCTGTTCTCGCAGGTTTCGCTAATAAACCCTCTTGCTCATAGAAGCGAATGGTTTCTACTTGAGTATCTGTGGCTTTGGCTAATTCACCGATTTTCATTTGGCTCACCTCAACAGCATTTGATTTAACTATTTTAATTTCTTGACTCTATAGCTACTATAGGCTTTTTAATAGACAAATGTTAAAAATAGTTAGGTTATTGAAATGAGTCAGTGCCAATCCTCTTGCGGTTGCTCTTCGCCTGCCGCACCACAACCATCAGCGACATCTTTCGGTGGGAATAAAGCCGTCTTTCATATTGAGAATATGGATTGCCCAACGGAAGAGGCGTTAATCCGAAAGAGGCTAGCTACGGTTGAAGGCATTGCGGGGTTAGATTTCAACTTGATTCAACGAAAACTTTCGATAAGTCATAACTTAGATTCGCTTGAGACAATTCAATCTGCTTTAGTGAGTGTTGGCATGAAAGCGTTTCTTGAAGAGGGTTCGCCCACTAAAAGCTCCAGACATCAACA
Organism: Polynucleobacter sinensis; assembly: GCF_001595985.1. Lineage (GTDB taxonomy): Bacteria > Pseudomonadota > Gammaproteobacteria > Burkholderiales > Burkholderiaceae > Polynucleobacter > Polynucleobacter sinensis. The sequence goes on along the minus strand of NZ_LOJJ01000002.1, from coordinate 10,311 downwards.
GCCAGCCAAAACAAATTGGTGGCCTCTAGCTATCGCTGGTGTGACGGCCGCTTTGGCTGAGTTAATTGAGTTCTTCCCATTTGAGGTAAACCAACTTAGTAGTCAGTATCTTGTGATTGCCTTGGTTATATTCTCTATTGCTAGTGGTGGCCTAACAACGTATAAAAAGGGTTGGATTGCCCTAAAGAATGGCAATCTAAATATCAATGCCCTTATGTCGGTTGCGGTGACCGGTGGGATGGCAATCGGTAGTTGGCCTGAAGCCGCTATGGTGATGTTCTTATTTTCAATGGCTGAAGTAATTGAGGCTAAGTCCCTTGACCGTGCTCGTAATGCGATTAGTGGCTTATTAGATTTAACGCCAGAGATAGCTACTGTGCTTCAAGTTGATGGCAGTTGGTTGCCAACTCCAGTCAAATCCATTACCTTAGGCTCAATCGTTCAAGTTCGCCCAGGGGAGCGTATCGCGTTAGATGGCGTACTCACAAGCGGGAATTCAACAGTCAATCAAGCGCCTATAACGGGTGAGAGTTTGCCAATTGATAAGGTGCAAGGCGATACTGTTTTTGCGGGAACCATTAATCAAACAGGTTCTTTTCAGTTTAAGGTGACAGCAACCTCAACAGGCTCTACGCTTGCCCGTATTATTCATGCGGTAGAGGCGGCTCAGGGCAGTCGTGCCCCAACACAGAGATTTGTTGACCAGTTTGCGAAGATTTATACGCCAACTGTTTTCTTAATTGCGGTATTGGTGGCTTTCATTCCTCCGTTGGCTCTAGGTATGTCGTGGCATGACTGGATTTATAAAGCGTTAGTGATGTTAGTCATTGCTTGCCCATGTGCTTTGGTCATTTCCACGCCAGTGACGATTGTTAGTGGATTGGCTGCTGCCGCACGTAAAGGCATCTTAGTAAAGGGCGGCGTCTTTCTTGAGATGGGACGCCATATGAAAGTTTTGGCACTGGATAAGACAGGAACGATTACCTATGGCAAACCTAAGCAAACCGATTTAATTATTTTGGGCGGTGAGGCCAAGCATACGCATCAAGTTGCTGCCAGCTTAGCGGCTCGTTCAGACCATCCCGTATCTTTAGCGATTGCCGATAGTGCTGCGGAAAACAATCTTTCATTAATTGAAGTGGATAAGTTTGAGGCCATCTTGGGCAGAGGAGTTCGAGGCACTCTTGAAGGGGTTACTTATCAACTGGGTAATCACCGCCTGATTGAGGAGCTAGGCTTATGCTCGCCTGAAATTGAAGCTCAACTACTTCCGTTAGAGCAACAAGGTAAAACCGTAGTGATGCTTACTAACTCATCACAAGTATTAGCATTGATAGCAGTCGCTGATACAGTGAGGGATACCAGCAAGCAAGCCATTAAAGACCTTCATCATTTGAGCATCAGAACGATGATGCTTACTGGTGATAATGTCTATACGGCAGAAGCTATTGGCCAGGAAGTGGGTGTTGACGTAATTAAGGGCAATTTATTACCTGAAGACAAACTTAAAATTATTGATGAAATACTAAACAAAAATCCTGATGGCAAGGTTGGTATGGTGGGTGATGGCATTAATGATGCGCCAGCTTTAGCAAAGGCAAGTATTGGATTTGCCATGGGAAGCGCAGGAACTGATACAGCTATTGAGGCAGCAGATGTGGCATTAATGGATGATGATTTAAGAAAGATACCTAGCTTTGTTAGGTTATCCCAAACAACGGCCAATATTTTGTATCAAAACATTACCTTGGCGCTTGGCATTAAGGCGATATTTTTGGTGCTGACTTTTACAGGACAGGCAACTATGTGGATGGCAGTTTTTGCTGACATGGGAGCTAGCTTGTTGGTAGTGGCTAACGGATTGCGGCTATTGCGTAATTAGAGTGTTTTAAGCAACGGTTAAGGGTTAGTGGAAATGCTCAATCCTGGCGATCCCAGATCAATTTATTGAAAAAATCAAGCTAATTGTGATTTTTATCAACTTGCGTGATTGACAGACGCCAAAAATAAGATCTCAATGGAATATGCAGACATGATTGTTTTTGAAAATTAAGCATTCAACAGAAGGAGCGCTATGATGAAAAAACTAGGATGGATTGCTGGTTTAAGTTTAGGTGTTTTATTGAGTACGCACGTCATAGCGCAACCAGCAGGGGCGGGTACTAGGACTACGCAGACCCAACAAAAAAATGTTGATGTTGCAGAGTTTGACAAGCAGGCGGCTCAAATCCAGGAGAACTTTAAAAAGATGCAAGAGCAGATGGATAAGATTCGTGCCACTAAAGATCCTCAAGAAAGACAAAAGCTCATGCAAAATCACTGGAACACAATGCAAGGCAATATGAATATGATGCAAGGCATGTGGAACTCGGGAATGATGGGGTGTTGTGGTGGCAATGGGGGCATGATGGGCGGCCATATGATGGGCCCAATGATGGGTTGGAATGGAATGGGGCCTTATTACTCAAAATTAACTTCCGAGCAGTTAAAGCAACGCCAATACATGATGGATCAATACATGGGCATGCAGCAAAACATGATGAATCAAATGATGCAACAAAATTACATGTGGATGGATCAGCCCAAATAGTAAATAGTGGGAGGCTAGGCTCTTGTACTTATCGTGAAATGATTGCCTAGTATCATATTAAGAAATATTCGGATCAGCAGATGAATTGTCCGTTGGTCCGCTTAACCCAATAAAGCCAATTATCAGCCTATTTTTATGCATTTTGGAGGGTGTGCACGAATTAAAGAAGTGTGCTAAATTAAGATTGTGAAAAAATTAATAGTTCTCGCTGCTGTGTTTTTTATTGGGCTGCAAACGTCGTTTGCAGCAGTTGCGAGCTATTGCCTTCATGAGCAGTCCACCATTTCTCACCCGGGGCACCATGAGCATGACCATAAATGGCCCACAGAAAAGGCCGGGTCAAATTTAGTGAATGATTCTGATTGCGGAACATGTCATTTAACCCACTCGTCCTTTTTCACCGAATCCAGCGTAAGTTATCTTGTTCTAAATAAGCTTCACTTTGTAATAGCTATCGATCTGCATTTCCCCGATCTTAGTATCCCTCCGCCATATAAGCCCAATTGGATTCCTCTCGCTTAAGTTGGCGAGAACCATCCCTAAACTCAACTAAAAAATTCTCGTCAACTCTCAATTGTTAAATCAAATGGAGTTGTTATGTTTCGAGAGAAAATGCCGTTGTGGCGAAATTTTTCTGTTTGGATGCTCTGCATTCCATCGATATTCTGGTCAATATTTGCCTATGCCGATGATGTAAAGCTGAATAAGAACGAATTAAAGTCCCTGTATGAAATAGCTTGGGAGCGTCAGCCTGAGTCAAAATCGTATCAATTCAGAGTGGATGCTGCATTAGCGAAGCAAAAGATTGCAAGTAGCTTCTTGGCTAGCCCTGCATCTATTGAGATCGCTCAAAAAACTGATAGAGCGAATAGCAATCAAGGTGCAAGCGAGACCATTGCGGGGCTGGGCATCCCGCTTTGGTTGTGGGGTGAGCGCGCCAATTCTATTGGGTTAGCGGATGCTGAATATAAGAGATTGCTTTCTCAGTATCTTCTAATTCAACTGAAAGTGGCCGCTGAAGTTCGCGATGCTTACTGGTCATATAAACGATCTAACGTAGAGTTAGATTTGGCTAATGGTAGATTTCAAAACGCAAAGGCACTAAGTTTTGATGTAGAAAAAAGATTTAGGGCTGGAGACTTATCGCGTGCAGATTTGCATCAAGCTAATGGCGCATTAGCCAATGCAGAAGCAAGTCTAGCTGAAGCTCAAGCCAACTTTATCAATGCAGAGCAAAAAGTTCGCTCATTGTTGGGTGTTGGTATGGTGGAAAAATCTATCAAGACCGGATTATTAAATCAGCTTGCTGAGCCAATCCCAAAGGTTCCGGATAATTTATCGAGTCTAGATTTCAATTTACCAGTAGTAGCAGCATTACTTGATCAGCTTGAGGTAGCTAAGAAAGCAGTTTCACTAGCTAAAGCGCAAACGCGATCAACACCGGAATTGCAACTTCTGACAACAAGAGGGCGGGATGTTTATGGTGTTCCATTTCAACAATCCATTACTCTAGGAATACGCATTCCGTTTGGTTCGGATTCTCGCTATCAAAATAAATTAGCAACAACAACTGCTGAAATGGTAGAAGCTGAATCGCAGTTGGCGCTTGAAAGGGAGAGGGCTCTCTCGAATATTGAGTCAAGTGCTTTGCTGGTAAAGACTGCTCGACTAAAAGCCGACTCATCTGAAAAAAGAGCCGTATTGGCTAATGAAACACGATCTTTTTTTGAAAAGTCGTTTCGATTTGGTGAGACGGATTTACCTACAAGATTGCGTATTGAGTTAGAGGCATCGGATGCAAGCCGACAAGCTGCTGTTGCAAAAATTAATTACGCAGTGGCCATTTCAAATTTACGCCAAGCCCTTGGGCTGTTACCGGAATAAGGATTTATCGATGAATTATTTAAAACACAAACTCATTCTACTTTCCGCAGTTTTTTTTCTGTCAGCTGCGTCTGTAAACTTAGTTATTGCTGGTCCGGGCCACGATCATGATGCAGGTCAAGCAGTTAATTCCGTTGGGGTAGCATTGCCCCGTTTTTATGCAGAATCTGATATGTATGAGGTTGTTGGTGTTTTCGATGAAAAGCTGATTCGACTCTACATAGATCATTTTTTAACCAACAAACCTGTGAAAGCTGCACAAGTCAATATTGACCTAGACGGCCAAAAAATTGAGCTCAAAGAAGCGCCTGGCAATGTCTATGAAGGCCCTCTTGCTAAAAACTTAGAGGGTGATCTCGTGCCTGTAACTATCACCATTAATGATGGTGATGTAAGCGACATTATTGCAACTACGTTTGTCAATCAACACACCAACTCTACAAAATTTAGCTGGTGGTTGGTTGCTAAGTTGGCGATCGGTGTATTGGTTCTGCTTGCGATTTCCTGGCGCTTTTACTCTAAACGCCGACAAATCATCTCGAAAATACAAAAAATACTTATGCAAATTAAGGATCGCAAATGATTATCTTTATCACATTATTTAAACCTATTTTGATTGCGGCCGTACTATTTTTTTTCAGTTTGTCCTACGCAGGATCTGATCACGGGGATGAAAAGAATTCAAGTGGCGCACTGAGTGTTGACACTCCCAAAAGGCAAGCCAATGGTAATCTTTTTATACCCAAGTTAGCGCAAAGGCAATTGAAGGTTGAGACTGAATTGACTCAAGAGGGCGATTTTCCTAAAACACTCGATTTGGCAGGCAAGGTCATTATGGATCCAAACTATGGCGGCAAGGTTCAAGCGATTGTTGCCGGAAGAATCACACCAGGACCTAAAGGATTTCCATTGCCCGGGCAAAGTGTGACGAAAGGTGATGTGCTTGCTTACGTAACGCCAGAGGCTGGCCCTAGCGGTACTCGTTCTTTAGCTGAAAGCCGTTTAAAACGATTGCGGGAGTTAAGTGATACCGTACCTCGCAAAACGATTGAGGAGGCTCAGGCCGCGGTTGCCAATGAAGAATTGAGGGCGCCTGTTTCGGGGATTATCTCGACGATGGGCATTCTTTCAGGGCAGGTGGTCGAGGCAAGGCAATTAATTTTCGAGGTAGTAAATCCAAGTCGGTTATTGGTTGAGGCATTAGCTTATGACGGCACTATGCTCAAAAATATATCTGGTGGATTCATTGAATATTCTGGAAAAACTATTGAACTTCAGTATTTGGGCGGAGGTCAATCTATGAGAGAGCTCGCACTTCCCATTACTTTTTCTGGGAAAAATGATGATTTGCTAGGAATTCCTATTGGTCAACCGCTTAGAGTGTTTGTTAGTACTGAGACTAAATATAAAGGCTTCAAAATTCCATCCTCGGCAATTGTTAAAAATGGCGCTAATCAAAACATTGTCTGGATTAAGAAGTCGCCAGAAGAGTTTGATCCAAAAGTAGTCTTATATGAGCCGCTCGATGGAAAGTATGTCGTTGTCACTTCAGGATTGTCTGCGCAAGATAGAGTTGTAAGTAGCGCAGCTTCCTTAATTAATCAAATTCGCTAAGGGCTACTATGTTTACCTGGCTATTAAACTTTAGCTTAAAAAATCGTCTGATTGTCATCTTGATTGGATTAATCATCATGGCATACGGAGCATTTACGCTCCAGAGCATGCCGGTAGATGTTTTTCCAGACCTCAATAAGCCAACCGTAACTGTAATGACTGAAGCTGGTGGAATGGCCTCTGAGGAGGTTGAGCAATTAATTACATTTCCATTGGAAACGGTAATGAATGGTCTTCCGGGTGTCGAGTCAGTGAGATCAATTTCGAGTGCCGGACTCTCTTTTATCTACATCACCTTTAATTGGAGCACGGATATATATCGAGCCCGTCAAATGGTGAGTGAGCGGTTAAACACAATGGAAAATACGTTGCCCGATAAGGTCATGCCTAGAATGGGTCCAATCAGCTCCATCATGGGTGAAATCATGCAAATTGCAATCCCAATTGATGAAGCCAAAATCTCCCCAATGCAAGTTCGGGAATATGCGGACTGGGTTTTAAGACCTCGATTAATGGCGATTCCTGGAGTTGCTCAGGTTATTCCAATCGGAGGTCAGGTCCGTCAATTTCAAGTCCAGCCTAATACGCGGCGAATGTCCGAGCTAGGAGTGACGGTATCGCAGCTGGAGGGGGTTCTCAGGGGACATTCATCGAATACTTCTGGGGGCTTCATTGAGGTTAATAGCAAGGAATACCTGATTCGTAACATTGGCAGAACTTCTAGCTTGGATGATTTGAGAAACTTGGCAGTCACAACAAAGGGTGGTCAGCCAATTTTGTTAAAGCAAATAGCTGAGGTTACATTTGCGCCAGCAGTTAAGCGAGGTGATGCTGGTTACGAAGGGGGTCCCGCAGTTATCTTGGGAATTCAAAAGCAACCATCGGCCGACACAATCGATTTAAGTTTAAAAATTGAAAATGCGCTGAATCAATTAAAGCAAGGCCTTCCTGAAGGGATGAATGCGCCCAGAATGACGTTTAGGCAGGCTACATTTATAGAGGCATCTATCAATACACTTGAGGGAAAACTGATTGGTGCTTCAATCTTTGTAGCAATTATTTTGTATCTGTTTTTGGGTACATTTAGGCCAGTTTTTATTTCATTGACTGCAATTCCAATATCGATATTAATCACTGCGTTAGTTTTTAAATACTTTGGTCTTTCCATTAACACTATGACCTTAGGAGGGCTTGCTATTGCTATTGGTGGACTAGTGGATGATGCGGTTGTTGATGTTGAAAATATCATTCGCAGACTGAAAATCAATGCCGATAAGCCAGAAGGTGAGCGTGTCAGCGTTATTGAGGTAGTGCGGATGGCATCACTTGAAGTGAGAACCGGGATTATCTACGCAACTGCCATCATAGTATTGGTTTTTATTCCCTTATTTGCACTTTCGGGAATTGAAGGTAAATTGTTTACCCCTCTTGGGATAGCGTTTATAGTTTCTACGCTGGCCTCTTTGATCGTGTCGGTAACGGTTACGCCAGTATTGAGTTATTACCTATTGCCAGCCATGAAACAGGCTAGCCATGGAGATACCAAAATCCTAGTTTGGCTTAAATCGCATTACCAAATAATGCTCAATCGATTTTTGGTGGCGCCAAAAAGATATATTGTTTACGCCGCTTCCTTGGTTCTCGTTTCTGGGCTCAGCATTTTTGTAATGCCAACTGCTTTTTTGCCTCCGTTTAATGAAGGGACATTATTGGTAGGTTTGAGACTCAATCCGGGGGTTGCCTTAACCGAATCTTCAGCGATTGCGCGGCAAGCTGAAGTACTTATTCGTCAAATCCCTGAGGTGACCTATGTTGGCAGAAGGAGTGGTCGCGCTGAGCTTGATGAGCACGCGGAAGGCGTGCATGTGAGTGAGCTTGATGTGGGACTTAAGCCTGCAAAAAAATTAACAAGATCGATGGCTGATATTCAAGATGACATTCGAAAGAGATTGGTGAACTTACCTGCTGCGATTGCGATAGGGCAACCTATCTCACACAGAATCGACCACATGCTATCAGGAGTGCGTTCACAAATTGCCATCAAGATTTTTGGTGATGACTTGGATATTTTGCGCAGTCAAGCAGATTTATTACGCTCAAAATTATCTGGAGTTTCAGGTCTCGTAGACTTAGAGATTGAAAAGCAAGTATTAGCTCCGCAAATTAAAGTACGAATTAATTATGACCTTGCATCGCAATATGGAGTCTCCACATCTCAAGTCATGGAGGTATTGCAGTCAATAGTAGAAGGGGAGCGCCTTTCTCAAATCATCGAGGGAAGTAAACGTTTTGGGCTTGTGCTGAAATTGCCAGAGACTTCTCGAACGCTTGATGGGTTGTCTGATGTTTTAATTGATACTCCGCTTGGAAGAATACCGCTTTCAAAGATTGCTTCCTTGGAGGATAGCGATGGTCCCAATCAAATTAGCAGGGATGATGGGAAAAGGCGAATTGTCATTTCTGCAAATACATCAAATAGGGCGTTATCTGACGTAGTAAAAGATATTAGGGTTGTAGTCGATAATTTCCGTATGCCCGAAGGTTATTTCGTTACGTTAGGAGGACAATTTGTCGCTCAAGAAATGGCCTCTAAGTTGATTGGATTTTTATCAATTGGCTCATTGCTAATGATGTTTGCTGTACTCTATACAAAGTACAAATCAACCCTTTTGTCTCTCATGATTATGTCCAACATCCCATTGGCAATGATTGGCGCAATCATTGGTTTATGGCTATCTGGTCAGCCACTGTCAATTGCCGCCCTCATCGGATTTATCACGCTAGCTGGTATCTCGGTGCGAAATGGGATATTGAAAATAAGCCACTACCTAAATCTGATGAGGCTAGAGGGTGAGTCCTTCAGTAAGGCAATGATAGTAAGAGGCTCAATTGAGAGATTGTCCCCAGTTTTGATGACTGCGTTAGTTACGGCATTTGCTTTAGCGCCCCTGCTGTTTGAGGCAGAGCGCCCAGGTACAGAGATACTGCATCCAGTGGCGGTTGTAATCTTTTCTGGGCTTATCAGCTCAACCTTATTAGATACCTTTCTAACGCCGGCTATGTTTTGGCTCTATGGAAAGAAAGACGCTGAAAAATCATTATTAATTACAAATGCACAAGAGGGATATTAAAAATGAAAATTCGTTCACTTTTATTAATGTTGGTAATTTTTCTATCGACTGCAACTATTGCAAATGCTGACGGGGCGCACGATCATGCCCCTCTATTTGGAGGAAAAATATTTGTAGTCAAGGATATTGATGTTGAGCTTGTCGCAAAAAACGATTTGGTGCAAATTTATGTGCGAGATCATGGAAAGCCTATTGACATTAATGGGGGAAGCGCAAAGCTAACATTATTAAATGGAGCGGGCAAGAAAGAATATGAGCTTGCTGCAAATAAGGAAAATTTTGAGATAAGAGGAAAATTTAATATAGAAAAGGGTACTAAGGTAATTACAATTATTAAATTGAAAAATCAAGTCATTACGGCTAGATATGTTTACTGAGACACCACTTTTTTGATCTAGGTTTTAAGACGGTAGATAGCTAGAATGATTATATGGGGTTCGGGTTCATGGGAGAGTAATTTATTCAGGATGAATAAATTACCATCTTAGCGCCATCCTCAACCCTCACCACAATAGCACCAGCTTTTTTCTTTCTTAAGGCTGCTGCTAGTGCGTCATTAAAATTCCTGTAAGTCCCAGCCGTCATCCATGATGAGTAGGGGTTATTCATTTTGTATTGTGCTTTAAAGCTATTTGAAGTCATCTTCTTTGTGCTTTCTACTTTAGTAAGTTCTCTCTGTCCAGCTTGAATCTTCTGCCTTGCTCGTTCCGCTTTAACTGCAGCTTGTGCTCGTTTGGCTTGATCCTTGAGGCTTTTGATTCTTGCTTGAGCGGGTGTTAGAGGCTTTTGGGGCTTGAGAGAGTTAAATTCATAAAATCGCATCAAGTATTTAGCGATCTAACTCTTAGTACTCGCTGGGCAGCATGATGATCCAGCGTTCTTCGCCCCAGCAGGCGTAAAGCCGTATGCTATCTAGCGGAAAGTCCGTGTAACGTATGTTTTGTTTTGCAAGTACGTTGCCGTTGCCATCATCAATGACTAGCTCAGCACCTTGTTTGGCTTTAACCAGCTTACAACCCGCAAAAGTCTCTTTCTTGGATAAGTGCAATACATGGCTAGCGATTGCATCCATAAGCCAATAACAGCCCACAG
>NZ_LOJJ01000001.1 GCF_001595985.1 Polynucleobacter sinensis | reverse complement strand
TTTTTGCCACCGCTCCCACATTAAAGCCTTCTGGGTGGCCGTGTAATAGATTCGAGGTCGTTGTTTCATGAGCAACACTCCTTGCGCTTACGCAGTTTGTAGTGTGTTGCATCGATCGGTTGAATTCAAGACCCTTTCTGGCCATTGCTGGCATTATTGAGTTGTTATGTCCACAAATCATTCCAACATTACCGCTAACCAAGTTGATTTAGCGCTACTTAAGGGGGAAATCCCTCTAGTAGGGCTAACAGGTGGCATTGGTTCAGGCAAAACTGCAGTGAGCGACATACTTGGAAGCCTTGGGGCTGGAGTGATTGATACAGACCTCATCGCACACCAGATTACCGCCCCTGGCGGAGATGCCCTCCCCCGTATTCAAGAGGTATTTGGCTCCCAATACATCAATACGGATGGCGCCTTAGACCGGTCAAAAATGCGTGCCTTGGTCTTTGGGGACCCTAGCGCTAGAAAAACTTTAGAGGAAATTACACATCCACTAATCAAACAAGAAACCGCTAAGCAAGCAATCGCCTTAGCGAAAACTGGAGTGCCCTACCTAGTATTTGTTACCCCCCTGCTAATTGAATCAGGCTCTTGGGTCAATCTCATTGATTATTTGATTGTGGTTGACTGCCCAGAAGAAACCCAGATCGAGCGAGTGATGCACCGCAATAAAATGGCCCGCCCAGAGGTAGAGAGCATTCTCAGAGCCCAAGTTAATCGAGAAACACGCCTTGCAGCAGCCAATTCCGTCATTGAAAATCAGGGGAGCCTGGAAGATCTCCGGCAAAAGGTTCTCGATCTCCATCAAAAATTACTCAAAATTGAGAGTAAGCCACTGGGTTCGTCATAGAATATAGCCTTGTGATTGTCTACGAATACCCCTTTAATGAATTAGTCCGAAGCATGCTTCGGCTTGAGTATTTGTTTGCCCGCTTTAATCACTTCCTCAGATCAGACGATCCAGAATTGCATCACAATGCAATCGCCATTTTGTTTGACTTGGGCGACATCGGCTCACGTGGCGATATTAAATCTTTATTACTCAAAGAGTTTGAACGTCAGAAATACGCTTTGAATAGCTTAAGGTCTTCCCAGAAAGTAGATCAAGAAGCACTCTTGCAAACTTTGAATGAGATTGATAAGGCTGCATTAAATATCAATCAGTCGATGGGAAAACCTAATGCCGGGATTACTGAAAGTGAATGGCTCAATGGCATTCGTACTCGATTAAATATTCCAGGTGGAACAAGTCCAATTGACTTGCCTAGTTATCACGCATGGAAGAACAGCCCCTCTAATCAGCGTAAAGAGCTACTCGAAAATTATGTTGCGCCACTCTTGCCATGGCATGAGGCTTGCCAAATATTTTTACGACTACTTCGCCAATCAGGCGAAGCTAAAGATGTAGTCGCGCACCAAGGCTCTTTTCAGCAGGCTCCATCGGGAAAGGTCTATCAACTCATGCGCATTGCGGTTGAAGATGACACCCTCTTCTCTGAGATAAGTGCGAATAAATATTTACTTTCTATTCGCTTCCTTAAGACCGACAGAGATAGAAAACCGCAGCTAGTGAATGTGGATGTGCCATTTAGACTCACCCTCTGTCAACTTTAAGCTTTTAGCTGTTTTAATCTTTCCAGCATAGGCCAAGCAGCTGGCAATAAAGGCCCCACGCTCGGACTTGAATTTGAGAGTGACTCCCAAGATAGCGCCTGTCCTTCGCACCCTCGAGGAGTTCCGCTCCATTTACGTATGATGCTGACATGTAAGCGTACATAAGCATGAGGGTAATCATGCTCTAAAACTGTGAGCTCTTCACTCGCCTCAATATCAACCCCAAGCTCCTCTTGAAGCTCGCGCTTTAATGCCTCAAAAACAGACTCACCCACTTCGATTTTTCCACCCGGAACTTCCCAATAACCTGCGTAAGGCTTACCCTCGGGACGCTGACCTAATAGATAGCGACCTTCCGAGTCCAGCAGAATGCCTGCAGCAACCTCTGTAACTGGCCGATTTGCATCCATCATGCAGCGTGTAAACCTGCCCAGTGTTTTGAAAATTGCCAAGCTACCCGACCAGAGCGGGATCCACGCTCCAGCGCCCAAACCAATGCCTCCGCTCGCGCCGCCTCAATTTGCACATCACTCAACCCAAAATGTCGCAGCCAATGCGCAACGATTTCTAAATACTCATCTTGCTTTGGTGGGTAAAAAGAAAGCCACAAACCAAAACGCTCTGATAAAGAAATCTTTTCCTCAACCACCTCACCTGGATGAATTTCTCCAACATCGCCATGGACATAGCTCTCATTATCTTTCATGTACTCCGGCAAAAGATGTCGACGATTAGAGGTTGCGTATATCAAAATATTATCAACTTGCGCCGATACTGAGCCATCCAAAGCAGACTTCATAGCCTTGTAGCCTGACTCCCCTTCCTCAAATGAGAGATCGTCGCAAAAAATAATGAAGCGCTCTGGCCTATCAGCCAATAACTCGGTGATATCCGCTAGATCCGCCAAATGCTCCTTCTCTACCTCGACCAACCGTAAGCCTTGGCCAGCAAACTCATGAAGACTAGCCTTAATGAGGGAGGATTTTCCCGTCCCTCTTGCGCCAGTTAGCAAAATATTATTTGCAGGCTTCTTTTGAATAAAGTGTTTGGTGTTATCTCGAATGGCATCACGTTGACGATCAATATTCTTCAGATCCTCAAAAGTAATATCGGCAACATGCTTTACCGGTTGAAGAAAACCAATGCTGCCAAAGATGCTATCCCGACGACGCCACCGAAATGCGGTCGAAGATTTCCACTGTTCCTCTGTTAGAGGTTTTGGTAAAAAAGTTTCAAGGTGGCTTAAAAAGCGGTCTAACTTGTCATTCATTTCAAAACTCTCTATGAGCGGTAATCAGCGTTAATAGAAACATAGTCATGTGATAGGTCACAAGTCCACATGGTTTGTTGTGCTGATCCACGACCCAAATTAATTTTTATGGTGATTTCTGGAGACTGCATCACCCGTTGGCCTTCAGCCTCCTGGTAATCAGGGTTTCGGCCACCATTCTTAGCAACCCATACATCCCCAAGCCACATTTGCACTTGGTTCACATCAAGATCGGCAATACCGGCATAGCCAATGGCGGCTAGAATACGACCAAGATTGGGATCACTGGCAAAGAAAGCCGTTTTTACCAAAGGCGAATGGGCGATTGCTTCTGCAACCAAGCGACATTCTTCTTCGGTCTTGCCGCCTTGCACATCAATCGTAATAAATTTAGTAGCACCCTCGCCATCCCTCACAATCATTTGCGCCAGCTTACGAGCTAAATCAATTAATGCGCTTCGAACAAGTACATAAGCGGGATCATCAACAGAAGTAATCTGAACTGAAGACTGTCCAGTAGACATGATGATGAAAGAATCGTTGGTTGAGGTATCACCATCAATCGTAATGGCATTAAATGAGAGATTGGCAATCTCGCGCGTTAATGGAGCCAGCAAACCAGAGGCAAAACCTACATCAGTTGCAATGAATCCCAACATGGTTGCCATATTGGGATGGATCATTCCCGCCCCCTTACAGATGCCGGTGATAGTCACAAGTCCAGCCGGAGTCCCAACCGTCATAGATGTAGCTTTGGGCTGAGTATCGGTTGTCATGATGGCTTCTGCAGCATCGAACCAATGATCCTCACCTAAATTCGCCACTGCTCTTGGCAAAGCATCAATCAACTTCTCAATTGGAAGTGGCTCCAAAATCACGCCCGTAGAGAAGGGCAAAATTTGCTCTGGATTTAACTGCAACTCTTTAGCAAGTGCAGCACAAGTAGATAGGGCATCTTTCATGCCCTGCTCACCAGTTCCCGCGTTGGCATTACCCGTATTGACGACTAAAGCGCGAATCTCACCCTTAGCCCCATTCTGCGCAATATGCTCTCGACAAACCTGAACAGGGGCCGCGCAAAAACGATTGAGGGTAAAGACGCCAGCTACCTGCGACCCAGGAGCCAAAGTCATCACCAATAAATCTTTGCGATTCGCTTTTTTGATTCCAGCTTCTGCAATGCCCATTTCAAAGCCTTTTACTGGCTTAAGCAGGTCTTTTTGGGGGAGAGGTAAGTTCACTGTCATGATCTGACAATTGTAGATGAGAGCAAGTAGAGCTGCCAGGTCTGGCGGCTCTACTGCAAATTTAAAACTAGCTTAAGGCGCCGCAGCAATTCTTATATTTCTTACCGCTGCCACAAGTACAGGGATCATTGCGACCCACCTTTGGCCCAGCACGAAGTGGTGCTGGAGCAACCTCAATCGCTACACCACGATCACCCGTGGACCCAGCAACCTCAAGGTTTGCATCCGCATGCTGATACTGCACGTCGGACAGTTTTGCGAGATCTTCGTTCATTGACTCGGATGCCTCATCCAATTCGCTAGCACTTCGAATCTGAACAGTCATGATGCTCTTCACAACATCATTCTTGATCACATTAAGCAACTCCCCATACAGCTCAAATGCCTCACGACGGTATTCTTGTTTAGGATCCTTTTGAGCATAGCCACGCAAATGAATACCTTGGCGCAAATGGTCTAAGGCCGCTAAATGTTCGCGCCAATGAGAATCGAGGCTATACAGTAGAACGGAACGCTCAAATCCGGCAAAGGATGCACGCCCAGAAAGCTCTACTTTTGCATCATAGTTTTCTTTTGCAGCTTGTAAGATACGTTCAACAATCTGCTCGTCATCCATCGATGCCGCATTTTCTACCCAATTTTTTAAATCGACAGAAAGGCCCCAGTCGCTGGATAGAACATTCTCCAGCCCAACCAAGTCCCACTGCTCTTCCATTGATTCGCGCGGAACATATAACGAGCAAATATCTCGCAAAACATCTTCACGCAAATTCGCAATGAGCTCACCAATATCACTGCTTTCTAAGACTTCGTTTCTCAGGCGATAGGTTTCTTTACGCTGATCATTCGCAACATCGTCATATTCCAATAACTGCTTACGAATATCAAAGTTACGACCTTCAACTTTACGTTGAGCAGACTCGATCGAACGCGTAACCATGCCGGCTTCAATAGGTTCACCATCTGGCATTTTGAGGCGATCCATCACTGCCCGCAAACGATCTCCAGCAAAAATACGAAGGAGAGAGTCATCAAGAGAAAGATAGAAACGTGAAGACCCTGGATCTCCTTGACGACCAGCACGGCCACGAAGCTGATTATCGATACGACGACTCTCATGACGCTCTGTACCGATAATATGCAAACCACCTGCAGCCAATACCTGATCGTGCAGACTTTGCCATTCGTCCTGCAAAATCTTAATCTTGGCAGTCTTTTCCTCATCGGATAAAGCGGCATCCGCCTGAATCAGCGATGATTGCTTACCTACATTACCGCCCAATACGATATCTGTTCCACGGCCAGCCATATTAGTAGCAATGGTAATCATCTTAGGCCTTCCAGCCTGAGCAATAATCTCTGCCTCGCGCGCATGTTGCTTCGCGTTTAGGACTTGATGTGGTAATTGACGCTTATCCAACAATCCAGCAATCAGCTCTGAGTTTTCAATTGAAGTGGTTCCCACCAGCACCGGCTGACCGCGCTTATAGCAATCCTCAATATCTTTAATTACTGCGTCATAACGCTCACGTGAAGTCTTGTAGATTTGATCCTGACGATCTTTTCTTTGACTAATACGATTTGGTGGAATAACTACCGTCTCAAGGTTATAAATTTCCTTGAACTCGTAAGCTTCCGTATCAGCAGTACCAGTCATACCCGCCAACTTGCCGTACATGCGGAAATAATTTTGGAACGTAATTGTGGCTAGTGTTTGATTCTCATTCTGAATCGGTACACCTTCTTTGGCCTCAACAGCCTGATGCAAGCCATCTGACCAACGACGGCCTTGCATTAATCGTCCTGTGAACTCGTCAACAATAATGACTTCGCCATTCTGAACAACATATTGTTGATCACGGTTATACAGAGTATGGGCACGTAATGCTGCATACACGTGATGCATCAAAGTAATATTTTGTGGGGCGTACAAAGAGTCGCCATCATTCAAAGCGCCAAGCTCAACTAAAACTGTCTCAGCCTTATCGTGACCACGTTCTGTTAAATAGACTTGCTGAGACTTCTCGTCAACCCAGTAGTCGCCCGGCTTTTCAACACCGGTACCATCGGCCTTTTCTTCACCAATCTGACGCTCTAAGTAAGCAGGCAAAGCATTAATCTTGATATACAAATCAGTGTGGTCTTCAGCCTGACCAGAAATGATCAATGGAGTGCGCGCCTCGTCAATCAGAATGGAGTCGACCTCATCAACAATGGCATATGCTAAACCGCGTTGGACGCGCTGGCCTAAATCTTGAACCATGTTGTCGCGGAGATAGTCAAAACCAAACTCATTGTTGGTTCCATATGTAATATCTGCGGCATACGCCTCTTGCTTGGTAGCATGATCCATCTGAGAAAGATTCACGCCAACCTTCATACCCAAGAAGTTATAGAGCGTAGACATCCACTCCGCATCACGCTGTGCTAAATAATCATTTACGGTAACAACGTGCACACCTTTGCCGTTCAAAGCATTTAAATAAACAGGGAGTGTGGCGGTGAGGGTCTTACCTTCACCCGTACCCATTTCAGCAATCTTGCCTTGATGCAAAGCGAGACCGCCCAAAATTTGCGCGTCAAAGTGACGCATCTTCATCACGCGGGAGCTAGCTTCGCGAACTACTGCAAATGCTTCTGGAGCAATATCGTCTAATGACTCGCCAGACGCTAGACGCGACTTGAACTCAGCGGTTTTTGCCTGAAGTGCGGCATCATCCAAAGCTTGCAGGCTAGGCTCGAAAGCGCTAACTTTAGCAACCACTTTGCGATACTGTTTTAAGAGGCGGTCGTTTCGACTGCCGACCAGGGTTTTAAGAAGACCGATTACCATGGGATATTGAAGTAAATTAAGTCCTTGAGTTTATCACCCGCCCCCTCTTTTTATATGAACTTTGCCCCTAAACCTACCCGCACAAAAGCCGCGCACGAGTGGCTTGATTACCTGCGGGACTCGGAGGGACTTGGTGGCATCCTTGCGAAAACTGAAGATCTCGCAAAACTCAAAATTGCCCTAAATGCGGCATTAAGTGAGCTTAATTTAGGCAACCTAGCTCCGAAAATCGAGATTGGTTGGCATAGTGGTAGCCAAAATGAGTTGTTTTTACTGGCCAGTGGAGCCAGTATTGCATCTCGTCTTCAGCAAATTTTACCTAGCTTAATCAATGAGTTAGAGAAAAATGGGGTTGTCTGCGCCGCAATTAAAGTCCGCATAAAACCCGCATCTGCCCCCTGGGAAATTAAACCCCGCATTACCCAACAAATAGGCAGGAAACCAACGGGCTTGAATTCAGTAGCTAAGGCCTCTTGGGAGTCCTTATTGGAAAAACTAGCGCCTGACTCAGAGTTGCGTAAGGCTGTAGAGCGCCTGCTGCGAAATAACCCAAAATAGCCTAGAGGAGTATTAAAAAAAGAGGGGTTGATTCTCTTTAGAGTAGGCCTGGGGAGCCTTATTTTCTGGAAAGTTGCAGATTTCGTAACAACTAGGGTCGTCTAAAAGCTTGCGCAACAAAGCATTATTTAAGGCATGTCCTGACTTTTCGGCAATGTATCCACCCACAATTGGATGACCCACTAGGTAAAGATCACCAATAGCGTCCAGTATTTTGTGTCGCACAAACTCATCCTCATAACGCAACTCTTCGTTATTTAAGATGCGATGCTCATCAAGAACAATAGCGTTGTCCAAACTACCGCCGCGTGCTAAACCCATCTCTCTTAAAGCCTCAACTTCATGGGCAAACCCAAAAGTGCGGGCGCGGCCAATCTCACTTCGATAGGCATGCTCCGCAAAGTCAACAATAAACCGCTGTCCAGTCTTATCAACAGCAGGATGTTTAAAGTCAATCGTAAAGTCCAACTTAAAACCAAAGAAAGGTTCTAGGCGCGCAAGCTTATCGCCATCTCTTACCTCAATTGGCTTTTTGATTACCAAAAATTGTCTCGGCTCATCTTGCTCTAAGATGCCAGCGGACTCCATCAGAAACAGAAATGAAGCAGCGCTACCATCCATGATCGGCACTTCTTCACCGTCTAATTCAATAAGAAGATTATCAAGACCGAGGCCAGCACAAGCAGAAAGCAAATGCTCCACAGTCGAAACACGCACGCCATCCTTTTGAATGACGGATGCAAGACGGGTGTCACACACAGCTAAAGCGGTAGCCGGAACAACAGATTGCTCCGGAGTATCTACGCGCACAAATAAGATTCCTGAATTTACGGGCGCAGGCTTGATAGACAAGGTGACCTTACGCCCAGAGTGCAAGCCAATCCCCACGGTTTTAATCGGGGTTGCGATTGTACGTTGCTTAATCATGGTTCGTAAATTCAGAAATAACTTCTTACAACTTTTTCAATACTGAAGCGGCATCGCTTACTTCAAACTTGCCAGGGGCTTCGCGATCCAAAGCTTTAACCACACCATCTTCAACAATCATCGCGTAACGGTCAGAGCGCACTCCCAAACCACGAGCAGTGAGATCCAATTCAAGACCAAGCTTTTTAGTGAGCTCGGCACTACCATCACCCATCATACGAATCTTCTTACCCACTTTCTGGTCACGACCCCATGCACCCATCACAAATGGATCGTTTACAGAAACGCACCAAATTTCATCAACGCCTTTTGCTTTGAGTGCATCGTAATGTTCCACATATCCAGGAACATGCTTTGCGGAGCAGGTTGGAGTAAATGCACCCGGCAAACCAAAAATCACAATCTTCTTTCCAGCAGTCAACTTCTCCACTTCAAATGCATTTGGTCCTAAAGAACAACCCTCGCTCTCTTCATCAAAAAATTCATAAAGGGTAGCGTTTGGTAATTTTTGTCCGATAGCAATCATGGTGTCTCCAATAAGTAATTGTTAGTAAGCATGCCAACGCAAGCGCGGGATTCGTCGTCCGGAGGGGCGCCGCGCTGGCATTTTGCAATAACCTATTGTATTAAGCAGTCAATTAATCTGCTTGCTTACGCAAAAAAGCGGGGATTTCATAGTAATCCGCCCCTTTGTCCAGCATGGATTTAGCCTGAGGAGAGCTATCAGCCCCTAATGTAGGCGCTGGTGTAGCCTCACGCGAGCTACGGAATACGCGTGGCAAGTCATATTGGCTGTAATCAACCCCACCAGAAGCCGGCTGTGAAGCCATAGCAGGCGCACTACCAGAGCCCGTCATCGCCAAACCAGCGCTAGTACTCAAAGCTGAATCCAAGCCTGCTTTACTCATTACTGCCGAGGCACTTGCAGGAGCAAAGCTATTTAAGTCTGCCATCGTTGGCATTGCATCATGGGTACCAGTAGCTTGTCTCCAAACGACTTCAGGTTGATTTTTTTGACGTGCTTGCGGATTATTCAAACCAGTAGCTACAACAGTTACGCGCAATGCATCACCCAAGCTCTCGTCATATACAGTACCGAAGATTACCGTTGCATCGTCTGCGGCATAGCCGCGAATTGCAGCCATCACTTCGCGAGTCTCAGATAACTTCAATGAACGGCTAGCAGTAATGTTGACAAGCACGCCACGTGCTCCGGATAAATCAACCCCCTCAAGCAGCGGTGAAGCAACTGCTGCTTCAGCAGCTAAGCGTGCGCGATCCATACCGGAGACAGTCGCAGTTCCCATCATGGCCTTACCTTGCTCACCCATGACAGTTTTCACGTCCTCAAAGTCAACGTTGATCAAACCTTGCACATTAATGATTTCGGCGATACCAGATACTGCGTTATGCAATACATCATCCGCACAAGCAAATGCCTTATCAAACTCAGCATCCTCGCCCATCACTTCAAACAGCTTTTCATTGAGAACTACGATCAATGAATCTACGTAAGATTCAAGTTCAGCTGCGCCATTTTCAGCAACCTTCAAGCGTTTCACGCCCTCGAAATCAAATGGCTTACTAATAACGCCAACAGTCAAGATGCCCATCTCTTTAGCGACTTGCGCAACAATTGGAGCGGCACCAGTACCTGTACCGCCACCCATACCGGCAGTAATAAATACCATGTGAGCGCCTTGCAATGTATCAGCAATACGAGCACGAGCTTCTTCTGCAGATGCCGCCCCGATTTCTGGTTTAGCGCCGGCACCAAGTCCGCTAGAGCCTAGTTGCAAATTCACAGATGCCTCAGAACGCTGCAAAGCGCCAGCATCGGTGTTCATGCAAATAAACTCTACGCCGTTTACACCACGACGAATCATATGCTGAACGGCATTACCGCCAGCGCCACCGACTCCAACCACTTTAATAATGGTTTTACCGGCTGTTTCTTGATCTAACATTTCAAATTCCATATACCCTCCTAGGTAATAAACAAACTACATTGACGACGACGAAAAAACTTAAAAATTCCCTGCAAACCATTCCTTCATGCGCGAGATAACACTCTGCAATGCGCCTGACTGCGATACTCGACGGCCACGCAATAACTGCGCCTGACCTTCCATCAATAAACCGATGCTAGTTGCAAAGCGTGGACTTCTTAGAACTTCATGCAAATGGCCGCGATACTCGGGTGTACCAATACGTGCTGGACGTAAGAACACTTGCTCAGCAAGCTCAACCATTCCAGGCATTAAAGAGGTGCCACCAGTGAGCACGATTCCCGAAGACACCATATCTTCATAACCAGAGTCACGAACAACACCCCTCACCAAGGTAAATAACTCTTCTACTCTGGGCTCGATAACCGCTGCCAATGCCTGTTTAGACATCGGACGTGGCTCACGATCACCAACACCAGGTACATCGATCATGTTTGTTGGGTCTGCCATATCTTGGCGAGCAATACCATATTGAATTTTGAGGTCTTCCGCATCAATAGTCGGCGTGCGCAATGCCATGGCAATGTCATTTGTAATTTGATCGCCCGCAATTGGAATTACTGCAGTATGACGAATTGAGCCTTGACAATAAATTGCGATATCCGTTGTACCGCCACCAATATCCACTAAGACAACGCCTAACTCTTTTTCATCTTCAGTGAGAACGGCCAAACTTGATGCAAGTGGCTGCAAAATTAAATCATTCACCTCAAGACCACAGCGACGCACACACTTCACAATATTTTGCGCAGCGCTTACCGCGCCAGTGACGATATGCACCTTCACCTCAAGTCGTAAGCCACTCATACCAATTGGCTCACGAACATCTTCCTGACCATCAATAATGAATTCTTGAACAAGAATATGAAGGATCTGTTGATCGGTCGGAATATTAATCGCCTTAGCAGTCTCTAAGACGCGTTCTACATCTCCTGCGCTTACCTCTTTATCTCGGATGGCGACCATACCGCTCGAGTTAAAACTCACGATATGGTTTCCAGCGATACCAGTAAACACTTGAACAATTTGACGATCAGCCATCACCTCAGCCTCTTCTAAAGCCTTCTGAATAGACTGAACAGTGGCCTCTATGTTGACCACAACACCCTTCTTCAAGCCCTTAGACGTAGTCTGACCAACACCAACCACATTAAATTGACCATCAGGAGCCAATTCAGCGACCAAGGCAACCACCTTAGAGGTCCCAATATCCAAACCTACCAATAAATCGCGGTTGTCTTTACTCATTCTCATTCCTCATTGCTTCTGCTCACTTTTCTTGCCATCTACTTCATTTCTTTTTGGGCCTGCAGAAGCAAGATGCACTGCAAATCCATTTGCATAACGTAGATCGATTGCATCTACACGATTAGCCCATCTCTCTTGAACTTGAGGCCAATATTTAAAAAGGCGCGCTACGCGATCTTCAGTTAATGTCTTGTCTGAATTTTCTTCGTCCCTACCAAATTCAATCTTCATTCCATTTGAAAGCTTGACGTGCCATGCATAACGCTCCGACAAGGTCAAACTTTTCACTTCCGCACTCCAAGGCTTAAACCAAGTATTGGCTTTTTCGTATAAACGCATCACCTCTTTGCTGGCATCCTCTGGCCCATGAAACTCAATTAGTTGAATACCCTCACCAACATCGGATGCGCGCCCTGAAAATAACTCCCCATGGTTATTCATCAAGGTGTGACTATCAGCGCCACCCCAAGTTCCAAATGGCTTTTGCTCTTCAATACTGACAACTAGCCCATTGGGCCAGACTCTACGAACATTGGCATGACGCACCCATGGCATCGATTCGAAACCACGCTTTACATCTTCCAACTTAACGCTGAAAAAGTTACCCTGAACGGTGTCTAAAACTTGCTGCTTCACAACAGGTTTATTGATGTGTTTAAGGGTTTGGCCAGAAATTGGCTCAATCACAATTTGACGCAAAGCAAAGACCGGACGCTGACTTAACCAAACCAAAATACCAATACATACCATTGCCGTAAAACAGCGCATCAAGAAACGACTGAGCTTTTGCATACGTTGCGGATGATTCCAAAGCGGAGATGCCAGCGAAGCAAATACTTCACCAAATCCGCTTAAGAAGGCGTTCATACGACTCATGCGTGTGTCACTCCTCTATCCAGTAGCGTTTGGCTTATCACCCATAACACTAGTTCGGCATATTCCACGCCAGCCGCTTTTGCCGCCATTGGCACCAGAGAATGCGAAGTCATCCCGGGAGAGGTATTCATCTCGAGAAGATATGGCTTACCAGTTTTTTGATCCAACATCACATCGGCACGACCCCATGTTTTACAACCCAATGCACGATAAGCGGCTAAGGCCAATTCTTGAACAGCAAGATTGATCTCTGGCGCCAAGCCAGTTGGGCATAAATATTGAGTCTCATCAGAGAAATACTTATTGTGGAAATCGTAGTTGGCCTGTGGTGGAATGATTTTGATTACCGGCAAAGCTTCAGCATCATTGCCAAATCCAACCAATGGGCAAGTGAGCTCATCCCCAATAATGCAAGTCTCGGCAATCACTTTTTTATCCATAGCCGCGGCAAGTTGATAGGCCGCAGGCAGATCTTCAACCGACTTGACCTTAGTTAACCCCAGGGATGAACCTTCATGAGCAGGCTTCACAATTAAAGGTAAGCCTAAGTGTGCAACTACAGCATTCCAGTCGCTATCTGCTGTCAGCTCTTCAAACTCAGGAGTGGAAAGACCACTACTTAACCAAATTCGTTTGGTGGCAATTTTGTCAATTGCTAAAGCAGAGGCCAAAACACCGCTACCGGTATAAGGCAAACCTAAGAGCTCAAGCAATCCCTGAATCGTACCGTCTTCACCATAGCGACCATGCAAGGAAATAAATACACGATCAAATTTTTCTTTTGCTATCTCTGTTGGACAGCGCAAACCTGGATCGAATGCATGAGCATCCACCCCTTTAGAGAGAAGAGCCTCAAGAACACCACCACCTGACATCAAAGATATTTCACGCTCACCAGAGCGCCCACCTAATAAGACGCCGACTCTACCAAGTGATTTGACATTGAGGTTAGCAAGATCTTGCTTCACTCGCTCGCCCCAAGGGATCATTTTCTCGTTTTTATTAGGCATGCTTAGCCCCCGCCAATACATGAGGTAGGCCAGAAATTGATCCTGCACCCATAGTGATTAAGACATCCCCATCTCGCAATAAGGCGCTTAATTTCTCGGGCATCTCTGCCACCGTAGATGCAAATGCAACTTCAGCACTATTGAGGCAGGATGACTCATTTTGATTAACGACTACAGCTGCCTTTAGCAGACTCTGTCCATCAGCACCTGGAATCCTGGCCTCGCCAGCTGGATAGACCTCAGTTAACACCAAAGCATCAAAGTTCTTAAGGACTTGGACGAATTCACCAAAGCAATCTCGCGTACGTGTAAAACGGTGAGGCTGGAATGCCAGCACCAATCGACGATCTGGATAAGCACCTCGTGCGGCAGCTAAAGTAGCGGCCATCTCAACAGGGTGATGGCCATAATCATCAATGAGGGTATAGCTACCACCAGATGTCAATGGAATATCACCATACTTTTGGAAACGGCGACCCACGCCACTAAATTCAGACAAAGCCTTAACGATCGCATCATCACTAACGCCAAGTTCAGTTGCGATACCAATTGCAGCTAGAGCATTACGAACGTTATGCAAGCCCGGTAAATTCAGTTCGATCTCTAGTCGACCGGGCTTATTGCCATGTCTTCGAACTGTTCTACGGTCAACTGTAAAGCGCATCCGAGTACCTTCAGCACGAAGATTACTCGCACGAATATCCGCATCTTCTGATAAACCATAGCGCAAGACTGGTTGCGACACAAAAGGGATAATGTCTCTAACGTTAGCATCATCCACACAAAGAACTGCGACACCATAAAACGGCATACGCTGAATAAACTGTACAAATGCTTGCTTTAAGCGCGCCATATCATGCTGGTAAGTGTCCATATGATCAGCATCGATATTGGTTACCACTTCCATCGCTGGAAATAACTGCAAGAAAGATGCATCAGACTCATCAGCCTCAACCACAATGAAATCGCCTTGACCCAGTCGCGCATTCGCGCCAGCGGAATTTAACTTTCCACCAATCACAAATGTAGGATCTAAGCCGCCCTCAGCAAGGACTGAAGCAACCAAACTCGTAGTTGTGGTTTTCCCATGCGTACCTGCAATTGCAATTCCTTGCTTAAGGCGCATCAACTCACCGAGCATGACGGCACGCTGGATGACTGGAACATTCGCTGCGCGAGCAGCCAGTACCTCCGGATTATTTCCGGCTACCGCCGTAGAAATCACTACCGCTTCAGCAGTGCCAATATTTTTAGGATCATGACCAATATGAATCACTGCTCCCAAATCTTTCAGACGTTTGGTTGCGGCACCCTCTGATAAGTCCGAGCCAGATACCTGATAACCCAAATTCAGCAATACTTCAGCAATACCACTCATGCCGGCACCACCAATACCCACAAAATGAATTTGTTGAACGATATGCTTCATATACCTACTCCCGCACAATCTGCACAGACTTCAGCAACACGTTGAGTTGCTCGTGGCTTAGCTAATGCATGCGCACGCTCTGCCATCGCCTGTAGATCTTCTCGACTAAAGTTTTGAATCATAGATGCCAGATCTTGTGGATTAAGGTCAGATTGCGGCAACAGAATAGCCGCATCTTCATCTGACAAAAAGCGTGCATTTGCAGTTTGATGGTCATCAATAGCGTAGGGAAATGGAATCAAGCAAGAAGCGACTCCACAAGCAGCTATTTCTGAAACCGTCATGGCACCTGATCGGCAAATGACTAAATCTGCGTGGGCATATGCACTTGGCATGTCATCTATAAATGGACGAATGTCGGCATCTACACCCAACTCGACATAGCGCTGCTGGAGATCTGCCAAATGCTTATCACCAGCCTGGTGAATCACATGGGGACGAGCCTCTTTATCCATTAATGCCAAGGCTGCTGGCACAGCCTCATTTAAAGCAGCTGCACCTAAGCTACCACCAACCACCAAAATAGCTAAATTTCCACGACGCTTTTCATAGCGTTTAGACGGCGCCTCAATAGCATCAAATTCTTCACGGATTGGGTTGCCAACCCACTCAGCATTCTTCATCGTGTCAGGAAAGCCGGTCAGGGTCCGCATCGCAATCTTAGCTAAGGCCAAATTCGCACTGCCAGCTACGGAATTTGCTTCATGCAAAACCAATGGTTTTTTCAAGAACTTAGTCATCAAGCCGCCAGGAAAAGTAATGTATCCGCCCATACCCAACACCACACTTGGTTTGAGACGACGCATAATCTTCCAGCTCTGAAAACTAGCGCGCGCAAGATTTAATGGCAACATCAACTTCGCCTTCAAGCCCTTGCCACGCAAACCACCAAAATCAACGGCTTCAAATGGAAAATTACAGGCTTTGACTAAGCGATATTCCATGCCACTCTGATTGCCGAGCCAAGAAACTTTCCAGCCACAAATACGCAGATACTCAGCAACAGCCAATCCTGGGAAAATATGTCCTCCAGTACCGCCAGCCATAATCAAGATGGAGGGCTTGGTCATAACTTACCTCCCCGCATCAAGATCCGATTTTCATAATCAATGCGTAAAAGCATTGCTACCGCTACCGCATTCATCAAAATTCCTGAACCACCATAACTCACTAAAGGCAGTGTTAATCCTTTAGTGGGAAGCAGGCCCAAATTCACACCCATATTGATAAAGGCTTGCCAGCCAATCCAAATGGCCACCCCTTTAGCGGCGAGGCCGGCAAAACTACGATCTAGCTGCAATGCAGTCCGCCCAATCAAAAATGCGCGACGTACGATCCAATAAAACAAGAAGATCATCACCACAACACCAACAAATCCCAACTCCTCACCAATTACTGCCATGATGAAGTCGGTATGCGCTTCAGGTAGATAGTGGAGCTTCTCAACGCTACCTCCCAAGCCCACACCAAACCATTCACCTCGACCAAATGCCATCAGAGAGTGAGTTAACTGATAGCCTTTATTAGCTGCGTTATCCACTTGCCATGGATCCATGAATGCCAACATCCTTCCGCGACGGAAAGGAGAGAGCGCAATCATGATTGCACCACTGAGCAAACCAACCAAAATCAAGCCACCAAATAATTTGGCATTAATACCACCTAAAAAGAGGATGCCAAAAGCAATTAAGGCAACTACGACAAATGCACCCATATCTGGTTCTGCCATTAATAGTCCACCAACCAAGGCAACGGCGATACCCATTGGTAGCATGCCCTTAACAAAAGAATGAAGATATTCTTGGCGCTGAACGGTATAACTCGCAGCAAAAATCACTGCAGCAAATTTCATTAACTCGGAAGGCTGGAAGTTCATCAAGCCAAGCGGAATCCAACGCTTAGCACCATTCACACCTTTGCCCACGCCTGGAATCAAAACCGCAATTAGTAGCAGTACAGTAAAACCAAAAATAATAGGGGAATAGCGATCCCATACTTTCGTCGGAATCTTAAATGCCCAAATGGCAACACTAATAGCAATCGCTAAAGAAATGAGGTGGCGAATGAGGAAAAAATTACTACTGTAATTAGCATACTTAGGACCGTCCGCCAAAGTGATTGAAGCGGAATACACCATCACCAAACCAATGAGCGCCAAAGAAAGAACTGCCCACACTAGGAGCTGGTCATAATCCATCATGCGTGAGCGAGTCTGCTCAACACCAGACACTGCATCGCGCAAACCACTACGGAAATTATCAATACCGCCTCTTGAAAAATTCCAAAAGCGGCCGAGACCCAAACGATTTTCAGGAAAGAATTTTTCCCTCAAACTCATGTATGCGCCCCCTCGAATTGCATTCCCAACTCTTGGACCTCAGAAACAAAAGCTTCGGCACGCGCCACATAGTCTTTGAATTGATCAAAGCTAGCACACGCTGGGGACAACAAAACGATATCGCCAGATTGAGCCTTCTGAGAAGCTTGTTGGACTGCGTTTTGCAAAGTCTCACTCAAAACGCATGGCACTGAATCACCTAAGGCTTGCTCAATCATTGGCGCATCCTTGCCAATTAAAAAGACGCCTTTTACAAACCGAAGCGCTGGTTCACGTAAAGGGCTGAAATCTTGCCCCTTACCCTCTCCGCCTGCAATTAACCAAATCCGTTTGCCAGATTCATTTGCACTCAATCCATTCAGGGCTGCAACTGTCGCACCCACATTCGTACCTTTACTGTCATCGACATACTCGACATCAGCCACGATAGAAACACTTTGAACCCGATGGGGCTCACCGTGGTAATCACGCAAACCATGCAAAAGAACATTCATTGGTAAACCTGCGGCCCTTGCTAAGGCCAGAGCTGCTAGCGCATTTAAAGCATTGTGACGTCCACGAATACGTAATGCATCTGCCGGGATCAAACGCTTCAACCTCAATGGCTCATCTTCTACGACAGCTGATTTACGACGACGTTTAGGTTGAGGCTCTTGCTCTTCATCCACCTCAGCCCATACCAGCCAATCAATTCCGCCAGCACGTAAATCATGCTCAATACCAAATGCACCTTGCTCATCTGGGCGGTTAGCGCCAAAAGTGACAATTGATCTACTGGCTTTTTGCTCTTCTGAAAGCAAACCCATCACCAATAGGTCGTCACGATTCAAAACACAAATAGTGTCTGAGCCAAAAATATTCGCCTTAGCATCAATATAGGCTTGCATATCTCCATGCCAATCAAGATGATCTTGTGAGATATTCAATACCGTTGCAGCTGTTGCATTAAAGGTGCTGGTGTAAATCAACTGAAAGCTAGATAGCTCTAATACCCAAACCTCTGGCATATCCACTACCTGATCAGCTTGATCTAAACAGGACATCAACTTATCTAAAGCAGCGGGACTAATATTTCCCGCAACAGCAACACGCTTACCAGCCCGCTCACATAGCTGACCGGTCAAAGCGGTAGTGGTAGTTTTGCCATTGGTTCCTGTAATGGCCAATAGCTTCGGCTTGTATTGTGAGTGATCCGCTTGTGCCATACGATCTAAGGCTGCTATGGCTCTGGCGAAAAATTCCATCTCCCCCCAAACATCAATCTTCAGATTCTGCGCCTTAGCTAAGAACGACAAAATGGGCTCCTGAATTGGTGATAAGCCAGGACTAATACCAATGACCTCGATATCTTTAAGGGACACTTCATCAAGCGGTCCAAAACAGACCTCTTTGAGTCCAGAAAACTCAAGGTCTGCCAACCAAGCTTGTTGACGTTCGTTAAGCTTCTCGCGATCACGCGTATCAATCAAGCTTACCTGTGCGCCATTACGTAAGCACCACTTCGCCATAGCAAAGCCAGATTCACCCAAGCCCAAAATCAATATCTTTTGAGGTTGCACATAACCATCCTCTACGATGAGGGCTGGATTGGCAAAAGCTTGATCTAAATTATGCATATTCTTGGCTTACCGTAATTTGAGGCTGGAGAGGCCAATGAGAACCAAAAGGATGGTGATGATCCAGAAACGAACCACTACCTGAGTTTCACGCCAACCACCTAATTCAAAATGGTGATGAAGCGGAGCCATTCTAAAAATGCGACGACCCTCGCCAAAACGCTTCCTAGTAAATTTGAACCAGAAGACTTGCAGCATTACGGAAAAGGTCTCGGCAACAAAAATACCGCCCATCACAAACAGGACAATTTCTTGACGAACAATGACTGCGATAGTGCCAAGCGCACCACCTAATGCGAGCGCGCCCACATCGCCCATAAATACTTGGGCAGGATGAGTGTTGTACCAAAGAAATGCCAGCCCAGCACCACCCATCGCCCCACAGAAAATCATGAGCTCTCCGGCCCCAG
Organism: Polynucleobacter sinensis; assembly: GCF_001595985.1. Lineage (GTDB taxonomy): Bacteria > Pseudomonadota > Gammaproteobacteria > Burkholderiales > Burkholderiaceae > Polynucleobacter > Polynucleobacter sinensis. Next base: position 357,429 of record NZ_LOJJ01000001.1, on the reverse strand, counting down.
GAATATAAGGAAACAAGAGATATTTTGCGTAAATAGCATTACCCATGACATAAGCAAATGCGCCTAATGCGGCACCCACCAAAATCACCGGCATGATCACCAAGCCATCGAGTCCATCTGTCAAATTAACCGCATTACTACTGCCCACTATGACTAGGTAGCTCAAAATAATGAAGCCCATGACACCTAATGGATAGCTAATTTCTTTCATGAATGGAATGAGTAGATTCGACTTGGCAGGTAAATCCAAAGCAAAGCCACTCTTTAGCCAATCAAAAAAGAGTTGCAATACTTTGAGGTTATTCACCTCTGAAACAGAAAATGCTAAATAGATGGCGGCAAATAAACCAATCAATGTTTGCCAAAAGAATTTTTCTCTCGAGGCCATTCCTTTTGGATCTTTACGAGCGACCTTGCGATAGTCATCAACCCAACCAATTAAACCAAAGCCAAAGGTCACAATCATCACAATCCAAATAAATCGATTGCTAAGATCAGCCCAAAGCATGCACGAAATAAAGATACCTAAGAGAATCAATACTCCACCCATGGTTGGAGTGCCTGATTTGACTAAATGCGTTTGCGGCCCATCAGTACGAACCGCTTGCCCCATCTTCAAAGCAGTCAACTTGCGAATAACCCATGGGCCAGCGGCCAAGCCAATTAAAAGCGCAGTAACGGTAGCCATCACCGCTCTAAACGTAATGTAATTAAAGACACGGAAAAATCCGAAATCATCCTGCAGCCATTGAGCCAATATCAAGAGCATGTTTTAGCCTCCTCTAACAAGGCCTGAACCACACGCTCCATGCGCATAAAACGGGAACCTTTAACCAAAATATCTAAATGTGTTGTATTTGATGATTGAGCCTCGAGAGCGCCACCGAGCTCTACCAGCAAAGGATCTAGCTCTAAGAAATGTAGCGCATCCATAGATTGATCTTTTTGCTTCTTCACTGCATTAAATCCACGTACAGCAAACTCACACTGCGCACCTAATGCAAATAGCTTAGCAATCCCTCGTTCAGCAGCGTACGCGCCAACCTCTTGATGAAATGCAGGGCCTTGATCACCCACTTCGCCCATATCCCCAAGAACTAGCCAAGATAAGTTACCCGACTGATAAAGCGCATCAATCGCAGCCCTAACTGAATCTGGATTAGCGTTATAGCTATCGTCAATTAGAGTAATGCGCGCATTTACTTGTTTGGCCTGCATTCGACCATTTACTGGCGCGAAAGACTGCAATCCATCTTGAATATTTTGCAAACTGAGCCCCGCCCCCAATGCAATAGCAGAAGCAGCAAGCGCATTTCGAAGATTATGAGCACCCAGCGTATTTAATTGAACATCTATTTGATCTTGTTCAGCCTGAATTTGTAGTTTTCCATCTGCCAATAAATGCCCAATTACAGCAGCATTGCTGGACTCGCCCTTAGAAGCTAAATCGAAATCAATCACTTTTCGACCTGCGGCCGCTTGGCGCCAGAGTTCGGAAAATTTCGTGCCTGCTGGAAATACTGCAACACCATTTAATGGGAGAGCGCTAAGAACAGCTGCATGCTCTTCTGCGACCGCCTCAACAGTTGCCATAAATTCTTGATGTTCGCGCTGAGCATTATTAATGAGGGCAATCGTAGGCTGAGCAATTACCGCTAATTCAGCAGTTTCTCCAGGATGATTCATACCGAGCTCAATCACTGCCAAACGATCATTGGGGCGCATGCGCAACAAAGTCAGTGGCAAGCCAATATCGTTATTGAAATTACCCTGAGTTACCAAAGTATTTGATTCTCCTACGGCTGCCTTAAAGATTGAGGCAATCATTTCTTTAACGGTAGTCTTGCCATTAGATCCAGTAACTACCGCAACAGGTATAGCAAATTCAGAACGCCACGCTTTTGCCAAGCAACCCAATGCCGCCTTGGTGTCAGGTACACAAAGAGCAGGAAAATTAGGGGGGCATGCATCTGACCTACTGATTAATACGGCTGCCGCCCCAGATTGAGCAACATCAAGCAAGAAATTATGGGCATCAAAACGCTCGCCAATTAAAGCAACAAATAATTCACCTTGTTCAATCTGTCTGCTATCAGTACCGACTTTAGAAAGCACCAATGCTTGCGCATCTTCAATAGAAATATTGAGCAGATTACTTCCCGGCAACATTGCATGCACTTTAGCCAGTGTTGTCATCCTTGACATCAGATGCCACCCCCTGCAGCTAAACGAATATGCTCTTGATCGGAGAAATCAAACTTCTTACCTTTAATCTCTTGAGTGGCCTCATGCCCTTTGCCAGCAACCAAGATGACGTCTGCGATGTCAGCATGACGCACTGCTGCCATGATTGCCGCTGCACGGTCAGAGACTACCTGGATTTGTTTTTCATCTGTAGTCATTCCAGCCTGAATCATTTTGATGATTGCTGTAGGCTCTTCAGACCTGGGGTTATCGCTTGTGATCACTATTTGATCAGCAAACTCTTGCGCCACTCGCCCCATTTGGGGACGCTTACCAGCGTCACGGTCTCCGCCACAACCAAACACACACCATACTTTTCCCCCTCTTTGCTCTGCGACTGGGCGCAAAGCAAGTAGTGCCTTAGTAAGCGCATCAGGAGTATGTGCGTAATCAACCACAACCAATGGGCCCTCGGCTCTCTGGGTCTTGCTAAGACGAATAATTTCCATGCGTCCTGAAACTGGATTGAGCTTTTTCATACGCCGAGCAGCTTCATCAGGGCTTAAGCCCTGGGTCAACAGCACCGTCCAAACCGCTAAGCAGTTACTCAAATTAAATTGGCCCAGCACTGGAAGATGCATCACTCCCGAATCTGATCCATCATCGCCAAATACTGCGTCATACCCAGTTGAAGTAATCACACTACTTTTAACGTAACAACGTTTTAAGCGATCTCTAAACTTGTCAAATCCAAAAAAAGCATCTTTATTTAACGCGTAAGCCCATACTTGCAATTGATTGGCGGCAAGCAACTGCATTGCAAGCTCTCGTCCAAATGCATCGTCAAAATTAATGACAGCGTGCTTAAGACCAGGTCGCGAAAAAAGCTTTGCTTTTGCTTGAGCGTACTCAGCCATCGTACCGTGATAGTCCAAATGATCTTGGGTCAAGTTCGTTAATACGGCACAATGGACATCTAAACCTGCGATACGCTCTTGATCAAGAGCATGCGATGAAATTTCGATCGCAATTTGATGTGTACCTACATCCAATAACTCCTTGAGCTGAGTCTGTAAGCGAGAAGCATCAGGCGTTGTGTAGCCAGTTTGAATGAGCGCGCCAGGGAACCCGGTGCCCAAAGTACCAAGTACCGCAGTCCGACTATCCGGTTGATCTAATGCTTGTGCCAACCATTGAGTCACACTAGTCTTGCCATTTGTACCCGTAACCCCGATGACATTTAACTGCTTACTTGGATAGTCATACCATTGAGCAGCAAGCTTACCCGCTAAAACTGCCAATCCTTCAATCGCAATGCATTGTGGATGATCTAAATACTCGTGAGCAATTCCATTTGCAGGATCAAATACAACTGCTGCTGCACCTTTCTCTAAGGCCGCGGCAATGTAATCACGCCCATCACGAAAAGCAGTGCCATGACCAACAGGGTAAGCAAGGAATATATCCCCGGCAACAACTTGGCGGCTATCTGCACACATTTTTGCAGTAGGTAAAGTGACGCCACGTAAATGGGGGATTAATAGATGGGGTTCTAAATTCATGATCACCATCATCTTTTCAAAACCGCTGGCTGGACTTTAGCTGAAGCACTTTGAATATCAGCCGTCTCTTTGTCCTGTAATGCCATTTGCTTTTTATTGCTATCAGGCAGCACATTTAAGGTGCGCAATGTTTCACTCACGATAGTAGAAAACACTGGCGCAGCTACATCCCCACCATAATGACTGCCACCCGTTGGCTCATCAATCATCACAGCAACAACAATACGTGGGGCACTAATTGGTGCGAGTCCCGCGAAGTAGGCTCGATACTTATTTCCATAGCCCTTACCTACCAATTTGTGAGCGGTTCCAGTTTTACCGCCAACACGGTAACCCTCTGCTTGCGCCTTGATCGCTGTTCCTCCAGGCTCGGTGACCGACTCCATCATGCTGCGCATTTCAAGCGCAGTCTTTGGCGAGATCACATGAGTTCCAGGCTTAAAGCTTGGGCTACGCTCAATTGTCAACGGTACTAATTCGCCATCGCGCGCAAAGATGGTGTATGCGCGAGCCACCTGAAAAAGTGATGCTGAAATACCATATCCAAATGCAATGCGCGCTTGATCAGTAGGCATCCATTTTTTGTATGGGTGAACAGTACCCGCTACCGCGCCTGGGAAACCAATCTTCGGCGACTGGCCCAAGCCAACGGAGGTATAAAAATTCCACATCTCTTCGGCCGAAAGATTATTCATCGCAATCTTAGCGGTACCGATGTTGCTCGACTTTTGAATAATTTGAGCAACCGTTAAATTGCCATAAGGATGGGTGTCAGTAATAGGTTTAGGGCCCACTAAATATTTAGCGCCAATCGCCATATTGGTATTGGGATTGACAACCCCTTTTTCTAATGCGATCGCCACAGTTAAAGGCTTCATTGTTGAACCGGGCTCAAAAGTGTCCGTCAAGACGCGATTGCGCAATTGCTCACCGGTTAACTTCTTGCGATCATTTGGGTTGTAACTTGGATAGTTAGCTAAAGCCAAAATCTCTCCAGTTTGCGTATCCAACACTACGGCCCCACCAGCACTTGCATGGTGTTGCTCCACCGCATTTTTAACCGCGTTATACGCAAGAAACTGAATTTTGCTATCGATTGAAAGTTGTAGATCTTTACCGTTTTGCGGCAACTGCAAGATAGCGACATCCTCTACAACTCGACCTAAACGATCAACCACAACTCGACGTGCACCTGGGTGGCCAGCCAACTCTTTTTCTCTCGAGAGCTCCATACCCTCCTGACCACGATCTTCAACGTTTGTAAAACCAACTACGTGAGCCATCGCCTCTCCCTCAGGATAGAAGCGACGGTACTCATTATTCAAACCAATGCCAGGAATTTCTAACTGCTTAATTTGCTGTGCAACCTCTGGATCAACCTGGCGTTTTAAGAAAATCTGCTTTCTTTCTTCCTTCAGTTTTTTCCGTAATTCAGCCTCGCTAATTTGCAACAAAGAAGCTAACTTATGAATTTTTTCAGCCGATAAATCATCGGGCACTGTGTCGTTATAGGCAATAACAGACTTCGCCTCCAGACTAGTAGCGATAACCTGACCATTGCGATCTAAGATTTTTCCGCGGGAAGCAGGCAGCTCTAATTCACGTTGCGTGCCACGAACACCTTTAGCTTCATAAAATGCATTTCCTGGGCCTTGAATCCAAAATGCACGGATTAGAAGCAACATGAATACAAAGAACAGCATGAACAGCATCAGGCGTGACCGCCACATTGGCAGACGCAATACTAAATTCGGCGTAGTTGAAAAACCTACCGGCCTCATCTAGCCTCCTTTAAATACAAAGTACGCTCAGGAGAAATTGGAACCATGCGCAGCTGATTGCGAGCAACATCTCGAATACGGGCTGACTTTGATAAATTGCGTTGCTCATATTCAAGACGCAACCAATCTTGATTAAGTTTTCGCTCTTGTATCTGTGCGCGCTCAAGGGCTATAAATAATTTACGCGCGCGCTGTTGTGCGGCCACCAAAGATAATGCGCATACTAATAGCAATAGGAGCAATGTTAGCGTCGCGCGATTCAAGCCATTACTCCTAAACGCTTTTGAGCCACTCGCATAATTGCAGAACGTGCACGTGGATTCTCGCGCACCTCTTCATCGCTCGGCTTTATACGAGCAATAATTTCTAAAGCGCTTTGCGGCAAATCCCTATCGCGCACTGGCAATCCACGCGGCACCTCCACTTTTGCATTCGCCTGAAGAAACTGCTTCACAATGCGATCTTCTAATGAATGGAAGCTGATTACCGCTAACCGAGCCCCTGGCTTTAACAATCTCAAAGCAGCCTTTAAGCCAAGCTCTAAATCTTCTAGCTCACGATTAATAAATATCCGTAATGCTTGAAAGGTTCTTGTTGCTGGATCTTGACCCACTTCTCTAGTACGCACAACACTCGCAACCAAAGTAGCTAATTGCGTAGTAGTTTTTGGGGGTAAGCCTGCCTCTCGTTTAGCCACGATAGCCTTAGCGATTTGAGATGCAAAACGTTCTTCGCCGTAAACCTTAATCACGCGTGCGATTTCCTCTTGTGGTGCCTGCTCTAACCATTCAGCCACAGTTAATCCATGATCTGTATTCATACGCATGTCGAGCGGCCCATCTTTGCGAAAGGAAAAACCGCGGTGCGCTTCGTCGACTTGCGGGGAACTGATTCCCAGATCCAACAAAATTCCATCGACTGATTCTGGCTCCGCATATTGATCCATTTGCGCAAAACTGTCGTGCACGATATGCAATCTCTGATCGTTGATCTTTTGAGCGACTGCTATGGCATCCAAATCCTTGTCGAAAGAAATCATGTGTGCGCTCTGAGGGAGTTGCGCCAGCAAAGCTTGAGTGTGTCCGCCACGCCCAAACGTTCCATCGATCAAGAGTGGATTTTTTGATGCTTTTGGAGAGGTGATGAGTGGGCCACTGATCAGCGCCGTCACCGCCTCGGCCAGTAACACTGGGCGATGAGTTATGTTCATGGCACCCTGTCATCAAAAATTAAATTGTTTCAATGCTTCAGGCATGCCTTGCGCAATAGCGGCCTGTTCTTTTGCAGCATAAGTAGCCGCATCCCACAACTCCAAATGACTACCCATTCCCAGCAACATCACTTCTTTTTCAATGCCTGCAGCTGCACGTAGCTCTGGGCTCACTAAAATTCTTCCTGCGCTATCTAGATCGACTTCCGCAGCATTTCCCAAGAAAATTCGACGCCACCAATGAGCATCCATCGGCAATTGAGCCACGCGCGTACGAAAGGCCTCCCACTCAGGGCGAGGAAATAAAAGGAGGCATCCATCAGGGTGCTTGGTGAGCGTAATTCGACCCTCACCTTGAACCAACAAGGCGTCACGATGCTTTGCCGGCACAGACATGCGGCCTTTTGCATCCAAATTGAGAGCTGACGCACCTTGAAACACCATTTACCCCACTTTTTCACACTTCCTCCCACTTTAGAGGATCGCAATAAGAGGGTCAAGTGTTTTTGGGTAATTTTTTAGGAAATTCCCTAGTGATTACAAACACTTAGCGAGATGTGTTCACAAAATGGTGATCATAAAAATGCTACTTGAAACAACGGCTTGGAAAATATACTTAAGAATAGGTCTTAGCTATTTAGCTAATTAATGGATAAATATACTGTATCGATAAACAGTATATTAAATAAAAACGCATTAAAAAATAATTTAAATCTAAATTTTGTAAGCAGTGCTTGTCATTATTTTTGAGACCGCTTGCATTGCCTTCTTAATCGATTCCGGCAATACTGCCCCGCCCGCCAAAATAGCGGCCTCTCCATGCTCAATTTCGTCGATCCGCATTTGATCAACAATGGCACGAGAACGCTGATCCTGTTGTGGGAGTTGTGCAAGATGATTTTCCAGGTGATTTTCAACCTGCTTTTCAGTTTCAGCGACAAATCCCAAACTCCAGCGATCGCCCGCCAAGCCAGCAGCTAAGCCAATTGCAAAGGATCCTGCATACCAAATTGGATTAAGGTAACTGGTATGAGAGCCCAGCTCTTGAAGCCGCGCTTCACACCAAGCCAAATGATCCATTTCCTCTTGTCCAGAGTGATCGAGCATCTGACGAATTTCAGGGTTACGAGCGACTAATTTTTGAGATTGGTAGAGCGCTTGAGCACACACTTCGCCCACGTGATTAACCCGCATCAATCCCGCAGCATGTGCGCGCTCTTTTGCATCCATTGAAACCCCAGACTCAACCTCTGATCCCGGAGTTGGGCGATGCGCATTTGCCCCCCCAACCACTGAGCGAAGAGCCGTATCAAACTCAATAATGAGGCGATCAATCAGCGCCATAAGGCCAAATCCCTTAGACCAAAACCTCTGCCTTACAGCTTTGTTTAGTCTTTAATCCAAGCTCAGCTAAAAGCTCAAGGTCTTGCTCCGCCTCGGGATTACCGGTAGTGAGTAGTTGCTCACCATAGAAAATCGAATTGGCGCCAGCTTGAAAACACATTGCTTGAACTGCTCTGCCTAACTCTTGGCGACCAGCGGATAAACGCACCCGAGCCCGCGGCATCGTAATGCGAGCAACAGCGATGGTTCTGACAAACTCCAAGGGATCAAGTGGCTTCTGATCCTCCAAAGGAGTGCCTGCAACAGGCACTAAATGATTAATAGGAACAGACTCAGGATAAGGACTTAAATTAGCCAAACGCGCTAAAAATGCTGCACGCTGCTCGCGTGATTCACCCATACCCACAATGCCACCGCAACATACTGACATTCCTGCAGCGCGCACATTCGAAATCGTATCCAAACGATCTTGATAGCCTCGAGTAGAAATCACTGAGCGATAGAAATCTTCGCTGGTATCTAGGTTATGGTTATAGAAATCCAAACCAGCTTCCTGTAAGGCCTGAGCCTGATCAGCCTCGAGCATCCCTAGAGTGGCGCAAGTTTCAAGACCTAAAGCCTTTACACCCTTGATCATGGCCGCAACCTTCTCAATGTCACGATCTTTGGGCTCTCGCCAAGCTGCACCCATGCAAAAACGATTCGATCCAGCAGCCTTAGCGGCCTTAGCCGCCTCTAGCACTTCATCCAAATCCATCAATTTATTAGCTTTGACATCGGTGTCATAACGCGCAGCTTGCGGACAATAGCCACAATCCTCAGGGCAGCCGCCCGTCTTAATTGAGAGCAAGGTTGCTAATTCCACATCGCCATCAGGGAAATTTGCCTTATGGACCTCTTGAGCCTTAAACATTAACTCATTGAAAGGTAGGGCAAAAAGCGCTTCAATCTGAGCCACCGTCCAGGTGCTAGGAGCATGTAGCCCTGCGTTTAAACCACTAGGCAAATCCGCTTTGGATTTAAATTGGGTAAGGGGTTTTTCAGTGGTTTGGGCTGCCTGCATGGTCGAATTCCGAAAAATAAGTCAAATCAAGACATAAACATAACAGATACAGGCCTAAATTAGGAAAAACTAGTGGTCAAATACCAAACATGAAGGTTATTTCCGACTCAAATCCATCGCCTCTGGTTAAGCGTAGCCTTGATGCCGTTTGGCACCCCTGTACCCAGATGAAGCATCACGAGACCTTGCCATTAATTGCCATCACCAAAGGCAAGGGAGCCTGGCTCTATGATGAAAATGGAAACATGCTGCTAGATTGCATCAGCTCTTGGTGGACGAACTTGTTTGGTCACTCCAATCCGCAGATCAATCAGGCAATCAGTGATCAGCTTGAAAAAATTGAGCATGTCATGCTCGCTGGATTTACCCACCCCCCAGTTATTGAGCTTTCCGAAAGACTGGCTGCTTTGACAAATGATCATTTAGGTCATGTCTTCTACGCCTCAGACGGCGCTTCTGCAGTAGAAATCGCACTGAAGATGAGTCATCACTTTTGGCGACTGAATCAAAAGCCAGAAAAGAAAAAGTTTGTTTGTTTAGAAAATGGTTATCACGGAGAAACACTAGGCGCACTAGCGGTAACCGATGTCGCCATCTTTCGAGAAGCATACGGCTCACTATTGCAAGATGTATTCACCACACCCTCTCCAGATTTCCGAAAAGCACAAGCAGGAGAATCTGCGGAAGACGTAGCAATCAGAGCGGCCAAGGCACTAGAGCAATTACTAGAAACTGAACATCGCAATATTGCAGCAATCATCATTGAGCCACTTGTGCAATGCGCTGGACAAATGGCGATGCACTCCCCACAATATCTTCGCTCAGTCAGAGCGCTATGTGATCGCTTTGATATTCACCTCATTGCCGATGAAATAGCGGTAGGCTGCGGTCGCTCCGGAAAGTTTTTTGCATGTGAGCACGCAGGCATCTGGCCAGACTTTTTAACTTTGTCTAAAGGCATTAGTGGAGGATACCTACCCCTATCGCTGTGTATGACAACCGATAAAATTTATCGTGCTTTTTATGGGGATCAAACACAACAAGGCTTCTTACATTCACACTCATATACAGGCAACCCATTGGCATGCGCAGCAGCGCTTGCTTGTTTAGATATCTTTGAAAGCGAAGCGGTTCTAGAAAAGAATATTGAACGCAGCCAAGATTTATCAACAGCATTCGCTTGGGCAAAAACAGATCCGCGAATTGAACATTGGCGTCAACAAGGAATGATTCTCGCGTTTGATATCAAACATGAGTCACTTAAGAACCCCAGCACTTTCCCACGTGACATGTTTTCGGCAAGCCTGCGACAGGGAATCCTCATTAGACCAATCGGCAATACGATTTATGTCATGCCGCCCTATATTCTGAGCTCAAATGAAACCATCGAAATGGGGGCATCGTTAAAGCGTGCCTTAGATCAGGTGTTAGCGTGAAAAATAGTTTTAATGCGTTGAGAATGGCTCATGACCAGATCGAAGGTCTAGATGCGCAACTTCTTAAACGGAAGTTACGTATTACAAAATCCCCCTGCGACGTTAAAGCAAATGTGGGCCAGAGAACACTTAAAGCATTTTGTAGCAATGACTACCTAGGCCTTGCTAATCACCCTGATTTAATCAATGCACTTTCTCAGGGTGCCGAACGCTATGGAGTAGGTAGTGGAGCATCCCACCTTATTAGCGGCCATAGCATTGCACATGAGTTGCTAGAAAAAAAATTAGCAGAATGTGAAAGCAAGCACATACCAAATGCCCGCGCCCTTTTCTTTAGTACTGGCTATCTTGCCAATATCAATGCCATTACTGGTTTAGCCAGACTTGCTGCGTCAGGCGATGTCAGCATTTACTCAGCAAGACTCAATCATGCATCAATTATCGATGGAGTTCGACTAGCCAGCGCGCAAACAAAGGCTGTTGTCACCCTCTTTGATCATCAAAACCTAGATTCGCTTCAGGAAGCTCTTCAGAAGGATACGCATTCTCTGAAATTACTTGTCACTGATGGCGTATTTAGTATGGATGGAGATCTTGCTCCAGTAAAACGACTTATTGAAATTGCTCAAGAATATGATGCCCTGCTATTGATAGATGACGCGCATGGCTTTGGTATTTTGGGAAAATATGGGCATGGCATTCTTGAGCAATTTGATGTGTGTTCAGAACGGATTGTCTACATTGGCACTTTGGGAAAAGCAGCAGGTGTGAGTGGCGCATTTATCTGCTCAGGAGCGCAGTTTATAGAGTGGCTTATTCAAAAAGGGCGCCCCTATATTTACAGCACTGCAACACCACCTGCAATTGCCCATACACTTCTAAGCAGTTTGAATTTGATAGAGGGTGATGAAGGCGCTGCTCGTCGCAAACAATTGAATCGACTAATTCAGATTTGGCAAACAGAAATGAATTTTTCTAGCTGGGAAAAATCACAATCCTCAACTCCAATTCAACCAGTGATTTTAGGGAGTAATGCCAATGCATTATTGGCAGCTAAACTACTAGATGAGGCAGGGTATTGGATTCCAGCGATTCGCCCCCCCACAGTTCCCGAAGGAAGTTCTCGCTTGCGGATTACCTTTTCAGCAAATCATAGTGAGAATGACTTGCGCGAACTCATGCAAACTTTAAAGATGATTGAGCAAACGGTAGAAAGAAAACATCAATCTTGACTCTGACAACCAGCTATTTCGTAACAGGAACTGATACCGAAGTTGGAAAGACTTTAGTTAGTGGTGCCCTTATTCTGAAACTGAAAGAGGCTGGACTGAATGCATCAGGCTTTAAGCCAGTTGCCGCAGGAACATATATTGACTCGAGCGGCCAAAAACTCAATGAAGATATTGAAACCTTAAGGCTCGCATCAGGATTCACCCATGATCAAGACAGTCTTTGCCCTTATGTTTTAGATGAGGCGATTGCCCCCCATTTAGCAGCCAACAAGGCGGGAGTACAACTAGATTGCGCCCTCATCCTAAATGCACTTGAAGACGCTGGTGAGCGTTTCGACTCCATCATAGTCGAGGGCGCCGGTGGATTTTTAGTGCCACTCAATCCACAAGAAGATTTGGGTGATTTGGCTCAAGCAATGGATTTGCCAGTGATCTTGGTGGTGGGTATGCGCTTAGGATGCATCAACCATGCCCTTCTCACCTGTGAGGCGATTCAATCTCGCCAACTCCCTATTGCAGGATGGATTGCAAATACCCTTTCTGAAGAAATGCCTTTTCTTGAGGAAAACTTAGAAACTCTCAAAGAAAGAATATTCGCGCCGTTTTTAGGGCTTCTTCCTACATTACCAAAGCAACATCAAAAATCAGAGCATGCGCCCTATTCCATTGACGCACTGCTTTTTGCTGCACAGCACATAAGGCTTCCAGATTAAATTCAGATAAGATGAAGTTATGCGATTACTCCCAGAAATCATCGACTCCGCATCAACCATCCAAGAAATTCGACGCAATATTCATGCGCATCCTGAATTACGTTTTGAAGAAAACCGCACTTCCGATCTTGTGGCTGAGGCGCTCTCTAGCTGGGGCATCACGGTTTATCGAGGGCTAGGAAAAACGGGTGTAGTGGGCAAGCTTGATGGCGATCTAGGCCCTGGAAAGATGGTTGGGCTACGCGCAGATATGGATGCATTGCCCATGCAAGAACACAATACCTTTGAGCACGCCTCAAAGAATCCCGGGAAGATGCATGCCTGCGGCCATGATGGTCATACAGCAATGTTATTGGGTGCGGCTCAATATCTTTCCAATCATCGTGATTTCAAAGGTTCCGTCATTTTTATTTTTCAGCCTGCGGAAGAAGGTGGTGCTGGCGCGCAAGAGATGATCAATGACGGTCTCTTCAAACAATTCCCCTGTGATGCTGTTTTTGGTTTACACAACTGGCCAGGGTTTGCAGAAGGTCATTTTGGCGTTACCTCAGGCCCAATGATGGCCTCAAGCAATACTTTTGAAATTACGATTCGTGGGAAAGGTGGACATGCCGCCCTGCCGCACAATAGTGCTGACCCCGTACTTGCGGGTGCGCAAGTCGTGCAAGCCCTGCAAAGCATAATCACTCGAAATAAACGTCCTGTGGATGCAGCAGTTTTATCAGTCACACAATTTCATGCAGGCGAAACAAGCAATGTCATTCCGGATAGCGCTTTTATTGGTGGGACGGTTCGCACTTTCACTATTGAAGTTCTTGATTTAATCGAGCAGCGCTTAAGAGAAATTTCTCATAATGTTTCATGCGCATTTGACTGCCAGGCTGAAGTGAGCTTCTCTAGAAACTATCCACCACTGATTAATCATGAAAATGAAGTGGAGTTTGCCAGCAAGGTGATGTGCGAGTTAGTAGGCGAGCAAAACGTCAATACGTGTGTTGACCCAACCATGGGCGCCGAAGATTTCGCCTTTATGTTGCTTGAAAAACCTGGTTGCTATGTTTTCCTAGGAAACGGTGATGGCGATCACCGCGCAGCAGGACATGGGATGGGCCCATGCCATCTTCACAATCCCTCCTATGACTTCAATGACGCATTGATTCCAGTGGGAGTGAACTATTGGGTGAAATTAGCTCAACGCTATTTAGAACAAGCTCCAGCCTAACTTTTAAGAGTTAGTAAATTTAGCTGGGCGTTTTTCCATAAACGCAGCCATACCCTCTTTTTGATCGTCGGTCGCAAAACAGGCATGGAACAAGCGACGCTCAAAATGAATACCTTCTGAGAGTGTTGTTTCATAGGCTGTATTAATCGCCTCCTTAACCATCATTGCTGTAAGTAAGGGCATATCGGCAATCGTTTTTGCAATCGCTTTGACTTCCCTCAATAAATCCGCTTGAGGGAAAATACGAGCGACCAATCCAGCGCGCTCTGCTTCGGCTGCATCCATCATGCGACCGGTCAATGCAAGATCCATTGCCTTGGCTTTAGAGACAGCGCGTGGCAAACGTTGCGTACCCCCGGCGCCAGGAATAATTCCGAGCTTAACTTCAGGCTGTGCAAACTTAGCACTATCTGCAGCCATAATCGTGTCACACATCATCGCCAATTCACATCCACCACCAAGCGCATAACCTGACACCGCTGCAATGACTGGTTTACGGACTTTTTTCATTTCTTCCCAATTACGGGTAATGAAGTCTCCGCGATAAACATCATGAAATCCATACTTTGCCATTGTGGCAATATCAGCCCCAGCTGCAAACGCTTTTTCACTTCCAGTAACGATGATGCAACCAATATTGTCATCAGCATCAAAGCCCAATAAGGCCGCTCCTAACTCATCCATTAACTCATCATTTAAAGCATTTAGTACTTGTGGGCGATTTAAGGTAATCACGGCAACCTTGCCATCTACCTCAGTCAAAATGGTGTTGTAAGTCATCGATACCTTTCAAATATTATTGAATCAGCGCGGCAACAATAGCCACATCCTGCCATCCTGCTTCATGCGCCCCGCCAACTCTCCAGCGGAATCTCCCGAACCCCAATAGTAATCTGCCCTCACGCCACCGACAATGGCTTTACCAGTATCCTGAGCCATCACTAGCTTTTGTAAAGCTTGACTACTTAGTGGTTTGGTTGTGCTTAAAAATACTGGCGCCCCCAATGGCAGAGCTTTTAAATCAATTGCGATACTGCGCTCGGCAGTCAAAGGCACACCTAAGGCACCATTCGGCCCAAGATCAGCGCTAACATTACCCGGCAATTCTTTGAAAAATACAAATCGAGGGTTTGCGTTGAGCATTTCCTCTACTCGCCCAGGGTTACGTCTTGCCCAAGCAGAAATCCCCTGCATGGTTGCCTCGCTACGAGTAATTTCTTTACGGTCGAGCAACCACTGAGCGAATGACTTAAATGGCTGATCGTTAGTTCCGGCATAGCCTAAACGTAAAACACGTCCATCCTCAAGACGGATCTTTCCAGAACCTTGAATTTGCATAAAGGCGGCGGCTACAGGATCTTGTACCCAGGCAATCTCAGACCCCTTTAAGACCCCAGAACTCATCAATTCTGCACGCGCTGGTGCTGGATTTGGTTTAGCCCCCTTCCACGCGCTGGGAAGGCCATACAAAGGCACTGTATAAGTTGCGGTGCGACTTTGAGAGCCGTTCATTACGGGCTCATAATACCCAGTGATTAAGCCAGTCTCGCTACTTGAGGCGGTATTTCGAACCTCATAAACCAGGAAGTTTGCCTCAAAATATTGACGAATAGCCTGACCATCCCGCGCAGAGACACTTCCAGCTTGCGCGCAAACTTGACGCCAATTAATCTCACTGCTGCGTTTACGCAATGCTTCGCAGCTTTTTAGCCATGCTGGCCAGGCCTGCGTGAGGTTGTCCTCTTGCCACCCTGGTAAATTTTCCCAAGAAGCCGATTTAAAACTGGCAATTGGTGAGCTATATGAAGCAGGAGCACTGCCACTGGCACGATAGCCAGCTCGAGTTGAGGGTGTGGAGCATCCTGCGATTAAGCTGGCAAGCCCTAAACCGAATACACTAAGAAAGGCAATTCGTATAGCAGGGTTGCTCATTACTTTGGATTTTGAAATCATGATCGCCAATTTACTCGATGAATACCCAATGATCTTGTTTGCCGTAGAAGGAGGGATTGCGCTCGCACTCCTCCTTTTTATTGTCCTTTGGACTGGTAAGGGCAAAAAGTAGAGTCTATTGCCGTTTAATGCAAGGTTCTAGGCATTACCAGGGCAAACTCAGGTATTGGGGCCTGGAAAAACTGCGCATCCTCAGTTACGCAAAAATACTCTCCTCGCATGGTGCCGGCTGGCGTCGGTAAAGTTGCCCAACTGGTGTACTCAAACTGCTCACCAGCCCTCAACAGGGGCTGCTGGCCGACCACCCCTAAGCCACGCACCTCTTGAACATCATTATTCCCATCCGTAATAAACCAATGGCGGGCAATAAGCTGAATACCAGCCGTCCCAGAATTTCTGATGGTGATCGTATAGGCAAAGGCAAATTGTCGATTATCAGGGTCAGACTGCTCAGGCAAATACTGGGTTTTGACCGTAATACTAATTTCGTGTGGATTCATGCTCGAATTCTGCTCCATCCTAGAGCCAACTGCAAGCTAGAATCTAGGGATGGATAGCCAGAAATCACCCTCGAATAGCCAGTTTGTCATCGCCCCCTCCATTTTGTCGGCCGACTTTGCCTGTCTTGGCAAAGAAGTGCAAGATGTTCTTAGCGCGGGTGCAGACTGGATTCACTTTGATGTGATGGACAATCATTACGTCCCCAACCTGACAATTGGCCCGCTAGTGTGTGAGGCAATTCGTCCACACGCTGTCAAAAATGGTAAGCCTGCCATGATTGATGTGCACCTGATGGTTGAGCCAGTCGATCGCCTGATTCCAGATTTTGCAAAAGCTGGAGCAAATTTAATTAGCTTTCATCCAGAGGCAAGTCCGCATGTCAATAGAACCATCAATCTGATTCGCGACCAAGGATGTGAAGCGGGTCTCGTTTTAAATCCTGCAACTCCCTTAGACCACTTAGATCACACCCTGGAGTTGCTTGATCTTGTTTTGCTGATGTCGGTGAACCCGGGGTTTGGTGGTCAATCATTTATTCCCAGCACTCTCAATAAGATTGCTCAAGTTCGAGCACGCTTAGATCGTCATCAAGAAGAAACTGGACGCCATATTCGTTTAGAAGTTGATGGTGGAATTAAGGTTGACAACATTGCGCAGATTGCTAAAGCTGGCGCAGATACATTTGTTGCAGGCTCGGCTATCTTTGGAAAAGAAAATTACGCACAAGTGATTGAGGCAATGCGGATTGAGCTGGCAAGTATAGGGAAGAATTAATGCAGCACGAAGAATTTCTTACCCTAGCAAGCCAGGGCTTTAATCGAATTCCTTTGGTAAAGGAAGTATTGGCCGATCTAGAGACGCCTCTTTCACTTTACGCAAAACTGACTCAGGCTTTTGGCCAAAAAAATACCTATCTTCTCGAGTCAGTCTTAGGCGGGGAACGTTTTGGCCGCTTCTCTTTTATTGGTTTACCTGCAAAGACTGTGATCAGAACGGTCGGCACGCCAAATAAACCACTAACAGAAGTACTTCTTGATGGCAAGGTGATTGAAACCAATCATGACAATCCATTGGATTTTGTAGATGCCTTCTTCAAGCGCTTTAAAGTCGCAGTCCAGCCAGGGCTACCGCGCTTCTGTGGCGGCCTTGCGGGCTACTTCGGATATGACACGGTTCGTTATATTGAATCTCGTTTAGCCAAACATCATCTTCCAGATGAGTTGGGCGTACCTGATATTCAATTAATGTTGACCGAAGAGTTGGCCGTAATTGATAACGTGGCAGGCCGAATCTATTTAATTGTCTATGCAGACCCAAGCATTGCGGATAGTTTTGAGAAAGGCCAGGCTCGATTAAAAGAATTGCTTTCCTGCCTGAGCAGGCCCGTCAGCATGCCGGCATCATTGCCAAGCACAAAAACAGAATTGATCCGCAAATTCAAAGCAGAAGATTTTGAAAATGCCGTTCTCAAAACTAAAGAATATATTTTGGCTGGTGACTGCATGCAGGTGGTCATCGGTCAACGAATCAGCAAACCGTATACAGACTCTCCACTTGCTCTTTATAGAGCATTGCGCTCACTTAACCCTTCTCCCTATATGTACTTCTATGACTTTGGCGACCTACAAGTAGTTGGATCTTCGCCAGAGATCTTGGTACGACAAGAGAAGCGAGAATCTCAAAAAATTGTGACTATTCGTCCACTGGCTGGCACGCGCCCTCGCGGCGCAACACCTGAAGAAGACGAGCGTCTCGCTAGAGAATTACTTGCCGACCCAAAAGAGATTGCAGAGCATGTAATGTTGATTGATCTTGCTCGCAATGACGTCGGACGCATC
The DNA here is from genome assembly GCF_001595985.1 of Polynucleobacter sinensis. Classification (GTDB taxonomy): domain Bacteria; phylum Pseudomonadota; class Gammaproteobacteria; order Burkholderiales; family Burkholderiaceae; genus Polynucleobacter; species Polynucleobacter sinensis. Next base: position 339,390 of record NZ_LOJJ01000001.1, on the reverse strand, counting down.
GCCAAAACAGGTTCAGTCAAAGTGACAGACTCAATGTCTATCGAAAAATACTCTCATGTACAACATATCGTGAGCTCTGTCGAAGGTGAATTACTCGACAATATGAGCAATATGGATGTTTTACGAGCAACCTTCCCAGCCGGCACTTTATCCGGCGCCCCAAAAATTCGGGCAATGGAAATTATTGATGAGATGGAAATTGTGAAGCGCGGTGTTTATGGCGGCGCAGTCGGTTACCTTTCTTTCTCCGGCGATATGGATGTAGCAATTGCCATTCGAACTGGCGTGATCCGCAACGGAATGCTGCATTCCCAAGCTGGAGCGGGTGTAGTAGCAGACTCTGATCCTACAGCCGAATGGAAAGAAACTGAGGCCAAGGCTCGTGCAGTATTAATGGCGGCTGATTTAGTGCAAGGAGGGCTCGATGCTCCTCATGATTGATAACTATGATTCATTTACCTACAACCTTGTGCAATATTTTGCCGAACTTGGGGAAGAGGTAAAAGTATTTCGCAATGACGAAATTTCCGTGGATGAGATTGCCAAAATCAATCCTGAGCGTATTTGTATTTCACCTGGCCCATGTAGTCCAGCGGAAGCAGGCATTTCTGTAGAAACCATTAAACATTATGCGGGACATATTCCAATTTTGGGTGTATGCCTTGGTCATCAAGCCATCGGCGAGGCTTTTGGCGGAAAAATTATTCGCGCCCAAAAAGTGATGCATGGTAAGACTGATGATATTCACCATACCGGTGTGGGTGTTTTTAAGAACCTGCCAAACCCATTTAAAGTAACGCGCTATCACTCTCTAGCTATCGAAAAAAGTAGCCTACCTGCCGCACTTGAAATTACTGCCACATCATCCGACGGTGAAATCATGGGCGTTCGTCATCGCGAGCTTGCGGTAGAGGGCGTTCAGTTCCATCCAGAATCAATTTTGTCTGAACATGGTCACGCACTACTGAAGAATTTTTTACAAGCCAAATAAGCAAAAAATATATTTCAAACTCTATGCCAATTACTCCTCAGCAAGCATTACAACGTTGCATTGAACATCGCGAACTGTTTCACGATGAAATGACGGCAATGATGCGTCTCATCATGAGCGGCGAAATGCCACCAGCGCTAGTAGCTGGGCTATTAGTTGCGCTTCGCACCAAAAAAGAAACTGTTGGGGAAATTGCTGCCGCAGCTCAAGTCATGCGCGAATTTGCCACCCCAGTTCATGTCGAAGATAGAGCAAATTTAGTTGACGTTGTAGGAACTGGTGGGGACGGAGCTCATACTTTTAATATCTCCACCGCTGCGATGTTTGTTGCAGCAGCAGCAGGTGCAAAAATTGCCAAGCATGGTAACCGCAGTGTGAGCAGCAAATCTGGCAGCGCAGATATATTGGAGTCGCTTGGAGTAAAACTCACGCTTTCTCCAGAACAAGTTGCCCAATGCATTTCCAAAGTGGGTGCTGGCTTTATGTTCGCTCCCAACCACCATCCCGCGATGAAAAATGTGGTTCCGATTCGCAGAGACCTTGGTGTCAGAACAATTTTCAATATCCTTGGACCACTCACCAATCCAGCTGATGCCAAGCGCATTCTGATGGGCGTGTTTCATGCAGACTTAGTTGGCATTCAGGCTCGAGTCTTGCAAGCCATGGGAATGGACCATGCCCTAGTGGTTTATGGGCGAGACGGTTTGGATGAGATCTCTTTAGAAGGTCCGACCTTGATAGGCGAGCTTAAAGAAGGCACTGTTCGTGAATATGAAATTCACCCTCAAGACTTTGGTCTCAGCACCGCGCCAACCAGCAGCTTCAAAGTGGCGAATGCTGAAGAATCCAAAACCATTGTGCTTGATGTGCTAAACAAAAAATCTGGGGCAGCAAGCGATATCGTTTGCCTCAATGCAGGCGCCGTGCTGTATGTAGCCAATATTGCGCCAAGCATTGCCAGTGGCATTCAAATGGCAAAAGCAGCAATTTCATCTGGCGCCGCTCTCCATAAGCTGGAGCAATTTGTAGCAACTACCCAACAATAACTAAAAATACTCATGAGTGATATCCTCGACAAAATTGTTGCTGTAAAAAAAATTGAGGTGGCGGCAGACTCCAAAAAAGTTTCTCTTGCTAACCATCGTGAGCAGGCCCAAGAGAATAATCGAAGCTCATTATTGAAGCCAAGAGGTTTCATTCAAGCCATTAAGAAAAAGATCGCATTAGGCAAAGCCGGTGTGATTACTGAAATTAAAAAAGCCAGTCCAAGCAAGGGCATCTTGCGCGAAAATTTTCAACCAGCCGAGATCGCTCAATCCTATGAGAAAAATGGAGCGGCATGCTTATCCGTTCTGACCGATAAGGATTTTTTTCAAGGGGCAAATAGCTACCTACAGGCCGCTCGCTCTGCATGCGCTTTACCAGTATTACGCAAAGACTTCACAATCGATCCTTATCAAATTTATGAAGCTAGGGCAATTGGCGCTGATGCAATTTTATTAATTGTGGCTTGCTTAGATTTAAACCAAATGAAAGAGCTGGAAATATGTGCTCATGAGCTGGGTTTAGATGTTCTAGTGGAGGTTCATAATGCGCCAGAGTTAGAACAAGCGCTAGAGTTGAGTACCCCATTGCTAGGCATCAATAATCGTAATCTCAAAACTTTTGATGTCACACTACAAACTACGCTGTCACTACTATCCATGGTTCCATCAGAAAAAACTCTAGTCACAGAGTCTGGCATCATGACTCGCGCAGATGTGCAGTTGATGAGAGATCACAACGTCAATGCATTTTTAGTAGGCGAAGCATTTATGCGCGCGCCCGATCCAGGACTCGCACTTGGTGAGTTATTTAATTAAGCAGCTCTGGAATGTCTGAGCAAGTCTAGGCCGTACTTAATTAAAGCAACAAGCAGGACTGTGCCAAATACATCGCCAATGAACATTACCAGTAGATAATTCAAGCTTCCGGATTCATCAAGCCCTCGCACTGCAAACCACCACTGATGCAATCCCGCGCTCAATAGAGCATAAATTAAGGTGCAAGCCACCAACTTGGGCAAACTTAAATCACTTAAGTCTGGGTCAATCTTAATGTTTGCTAGAACAAATATTCTCGCCAAATAGGGGGCAAAACCAGAGATGAGCCCCACACCTAAGCATGTCGTAATATCGTGAGGAAAGTCGCCTAAATAGCTAATTAAGAATGAGCTTAGGGCGATACCGAGAGCGCCAGGCAGACCAAAAATGAGGGTTAAAAATAACCTCAATCCTGCAGGCAAATAGATCCAATTGACCCCCAAGCCATAGACCAAATGACTAGTCAGCCATTCATTTGCATAGAATAGGACGGTATAAGCCAAGAGGCTTAATAAAAATCCTATAATCCATTCTTGACCCTTTCTAACCATTCTTCAAGTATGGTTGATTTTAAAAATACATACAAGTTGCATACAAGATTTATGGGGCTACAATGGTGTTAACCCTTAGGCTAATAAATATTCTTTTAAGCATCACAAAATGTCTATGACTAAATCATCTAGCTACATTCGTTTTTTAAATTTAATTGACGTTCTGGACCGCATCAATCCAGGGAAAAAACTCGACTCTATTGAAGAGAGCTTGCTCGATAAAATTGTTTTAAGCTTTCATGCAAAGCAATCTATCTTGGTTGGCGATCTTATTTCGATGTCTGAGCTTGGTTCTCAAGCCACCCTTCATGGTCGCCTAAAAAACCTCAGTGCAATGGGCTTTATTAAAATGGCAGCTAATGAAGATGGTCGCAAGAAAGAAGTTGTTCCCAGCAAAATCGCGCTAAAACGATACGATGAAATCTCTAAATGCTTGGAAAAGGCTGTCAAAGCCAGCTAAGAATTAAGTTTTGCCCAATCTTGGGTGGCTTAAAACAAAAAAGTCCTTAGCTGATACTAGGGACTTTTTTGTTTTATGAGTTCGAGTTAGACGTTAAATAAGAAGTTCAAGACGTCTCCATCCTTCACTACGTACTCCTTGCCTTCCGCACGCATTTTTCCGGCCTCTTTTGCACCAGATTCACCCTTGTATTGAATAAAGTCTTCAAAAGCAATGGTTTGTGCACGAATAAACCCGCGCTCAAAATCAGTATGAATCACCCCGGCAGCTTGTGGAGCGGTGTCACCCTTATGGATAGTCCATGCCCTGACTTCTTTCACGCCAGCTGTAAAGTAAGTTTGAAGGCCAAGTAAATCGTAACCCGCTCGAATTACACGATCCAAACCAGGCTCCTCCATACCGAGATCAGCCAAAAACTCAATCTTATCGGCCTCGTCTAGATCGGCAATCTCTGCCTCAATTGCTGCGCATACAGCAACTACTGGGGCACCCTCTTTTGCCGCATGCTGTTTTACAGCATCCAAATGTGGATTATTCGTAAAACCATCTTCCTTCACGTTTGCTACGTACATCGCAGGCTTAGCAGTAATGAGGCAAAGTGGTTTTAATAAGACATGTTCCTCAGGACTTAAATCCAGACTTCGTACTGGCTGAGCAGAATCTAAATGCGCCTGAACTTTTGTGAGCACAGCGACAAGAGCGGCAGCCTCCTTGTCGTTACCAGACTTGGCAGCTTTACTAGAGCGATTCAGAGTCTTTTCAACCGTTGCCAAGTCCGATAAAGCCAGCTCTGTATCAATCACACCAATATCAGCTATTGGATCAATCTTCCCGGCAACGTGAATCACATTAGGATCCTCAAAACAGCGCACCACATGGGTAATCGCATCCGTTTCTCGAATATTGGCTAAAAATTGATTCCCTAAACCCTCTCCTTTAGAGGCTCCGGCGACAAGGCCGGCGATATCCACAAACTCCACTGCGGCGGGAAGTATGCGCTCAGGCTTCACTATCTCAGCCAAAGCGGCAAGACGAGGGTCAGGAACCTCAACTACACCTACATTGGGCTCAATCGTGCAGAAAGGGTAATTTTCCGCCGCGATTCCAGCTTTGGTAAGCGCGTTAAAAAGGGTAGATTTGCCGACGTTAGGCAGGCCGACGATGCCACATTTCAAAGACATGTTCGTATTGTAAAGGGGCTGGTTTCGATATCATCGAGATATGTCGAAAGCCCATCAAAACCCCCTTGGCAAATTGCCCAAAAATTCAACCCAAAACCGCTCGGTTGACATTGCGGTAGTGGGTGGAGGCATCACAGGCAAGGCTTGTGCACTGGGTCTAGCTCAAATGGGGCTGCAAACGGTCCAAATAGCGCCTGATCTCGATGAAGTGGTACCAGTACCCCAAGGCCCTGAATGGGGTCAACGCATTTATGCCCTCTCTCCGAGTACCCAGAAGTTACTTTCCCACCTTCAGGTATGGGACGCCTTAGACCACAGCCGAATACAAACGGTTCGAGATATGCGGATATTCGGTGATCGCGGAGGAAAAGAGAATGAATTGCATCTTTCTGCCTTTGAGGCAGGCACATCTGAACTTGCTTGGATCGGAGAATCGAATGCGATCGAACACACGCTCGATCAAGCCTCACGCTTTCAAAATAAGTTAGAGCGCATCACTGACGTTGTTGAGCGTATTGAGATGAATTCAGACGGAGGAACACTTCATCTGAAAAATAGTGTGCCAGTACATGCGCAACTCATTATCGCTGCCGATGGTGCCAACTCGCCCACTAGGGCGATATTAGGAATTTCGATTAGCGAAGAAAGTTATGAGCAAAACGCGGTGGTAGCTAATTGGATTTGTACGCGCCCCCATCTAGAAACTGCCTATCAGTGGTTCTTACCAGGCGGGGATATTATTGCGATGCTCCCCCTACCTAATCAACAGGTTTCGATGGTATGGTCAACCTCAGCCGATAATTCAGCAGAGCTATTGATGCTGGATCATGAGGCATGGTCCAAAAAATTAGCCGCGATTGCGAATGGTGCGATCATTACTCAATTAGGAACGCTTACACTGCACTCCAAGCCTGCCGCATTTCCCTTGAGAAAAATTCGAGCAAATCGCTTTATTGGTCCAGCAGAAAACCCCAAAGCCTTACTTATCGGTGATGCCGCTCATGTGATGCATCCTTTAGCAGGGCAAGGATTGAATTTGGGTTTACGAGACGTTGCAACGCTGCTCACTATTCTCAGCAAGCGTGAATCCTTTCGACTGCCAAACAACAAAGTCTTATTGCGTCGCTACGAACGGCAACGTCAAGGCGACACTAGCGCACTTCTTTGGGTAACAGACAAACTCAAAAAACTGTTTTCAGCAGACAGCGCAACCGAAAGACAATTGCGCAACTGGGGGTTGGGCATTGTAAATCGCAGTCACTTTATTAAACGGCGCTTGATTGAGCGCGCCCTTGGAGATATTGATTTTGAATAAATTATTTTTTTCTGTCGCACTCATTTTCACATTCATTCTCTCTGCAAATAATTCCTATGCGCAATCTGAGCAACAAATTAAATCCGAGTTACAGAAGAAGATTGGGGCGAACACCAAAATCAAAAGTGTTACTGCGTCACCAATCGCAGGCGTATATGAGGTACTGGTTGGCAATGAAGTGTTTTATACGGATGCAAATAGTAGGTATTTAATTCAGGGTGAAATCATTGAGCTTGCTAGCGGTAAAAATATCACCGAGCAAAGGCAAGCAGACTTAAATCGCATCAAATGGTCTGAACTCAACCCGTCCAATGCGCTTAAATTGGTACGTGGCAATGGCAGCAGACAGATTGCGATCTTTTCAGATCCTAATTGCGGTTACTGCAAACGCCTTGAGAAGTCGCTTCAACAGCTCGATAACATTACGATCTATACATACCTCATACCAATCCTCTCCCCAGACTCCGCACAGAAATCCAAACAAATTTGGTGCTCAACAGATCCGCAGAAAACCTATATCGATTGGATGATTAATGGAATCCCTCCCAGTGGAAAAAGTGATTGCTCAACGCCGCTAGATAAAAACCTCGCTTTTGCAAAAACATATGGCATTACTGGAACACCTACCATTTTCTTTACTGATGGCAGCCGCTTTCCTGGTGCTGTACAAGTGAGCGATATTGAAAAGAAATTAGCAAGCCTAAAATAAATATCATGAGCGAATTAGATACTTTGAGCTTTCCCGCCATTCAATACACCATCTGGGCAGCAGATCTTCATGGTCATCGCTTTCATGTGAAATTGCGTATTCAAGACCCGGCACTAAATGGTCAAGTTTTGCAAATGCCTGCATGGATTCCAGGAAGCTATTTAATTCGAGATTTCAGCAAACAAATTGAAACAATTAGCGCGTACGCAATTGAAAATCCCAACCACAGTCTAGAGCTTGAGCGAATTAATAATGATCAATGGCGCCTACCGAATGTTTCTGGCCCAGTAGAGATTTTGACTACAGTTTATGCATTTGACTCTTCAGTGCGTGCGTCATACCTTGATACTGAACGAGCATTTATTAACGCAAGCAGCCTTTGTTTTTCAGTTAAAGGTCAAGAGTTATCGCCATGCGCTCTCATACTCGTTCCACCAAAGGATACTTCAGCAGTAGACTGGACCGTACAAACAAGTCTTAGAGCAGTCAAAACGGATGATCAAGGCTACGGTTTTTATTTGGCTAAAAATTATGATGATTTAATCGATCACCCAATTGCTCTGGGAGAATTTCAGATTGCTCATTGGCAGTCTAATGGTGTGCCACATACGATGGCGATTCAAGGCTGCGTTCATGAAATCGATCTCGAACGAATCGCCAAAGATTTGCAGGCTATTTGTACGAGCACTATTAATCTTTTTGAACCCAAAACAAAGCAGGCTCCATTTGGGCAATACTTATTCTTGGTCAATGCGGTACTTGCAGGCTACGGAGGTCTTGAGCATCGCGATAGTACAGCACTGCTTTGTAGGCGTGATCAGATCCCACAAATTCATACCCCTTTAGATGAAGCATCTTATCGAGAGTTTCTTGGGCTATGCAGTCATGAATACTTTCATGCCTGGCTAGTAAAGCGTATTCAACCAGCAGCATTTCAACCCTATCAATTAGATCGCAGAAATCATACCCGCCTGCTTTGGCTATTCGAGGGATTTACCAGCTACTACGATGACTTGCAGTTATTCCGCAGCAAGCGGATCGACCTCAAGACCTATTTAAAGCTGGTCGCCAATAATTGGAATGGTATTCTGCGCGGACCAGGCCGACTCAAGCAGAGCTTGGCAGATAGCTCATTTGATGCTTGGACTAAGTATTACCAAGCTGATGAAAATACGCCAAATGCAGTTGTCAGCTATTACGGGAAGGGCGCCTTACTTGCGCTTGGATTGGATTTAAAAATCCGCCACTTCACACGCGAGCAACAGTCCTTAGATGATCTCATGCGCCTCATTTGGCAAGAACATGGTGTGACTTTAAGTGGCTTAGCCGAAGACGGCCTAGATCATTTAATTCTCAAGTTATTAGGCAAAGGATTTACAAACACTTGGAATGAATTTAAAGAAAAATTTATCGAGGGTTGTGAAGATCTTCAATTGCAAAAATGGTTCAACCCTAATTTCATTTCCATCAAAATAAAAACTCAATCCAAACTTGAGAAAATCAAACTCCAACTGGGATTGCGCCATATAGAAGCAAGTGGCTGGCTCAAGGTAACGCATGTATTGGATGGAGGCGCTGCACAATTAGCAGGAATCGCTCCTGGGGATTTGCTTGCCAGTATTAATGGGGAACGGATTACTGCGGCGCGCTGGGATAAGGTGCTATCTAGCCTCAACAATGAACAAGTCATTAGTATTTGCTTTTATCGGGATGACTTGCAGCACGAGTGCATGACCATCCTCAAGAATGAGCAAATTCCAGCGCAATATGAATTAACGCCCGCTGACTAATGCAATCCTTTTCTGCGGCCGATATTCCAGAGGACTGGCGCACCCTGCTTGGGGACTACTTTGAGTCCGCTGATTGGCAAGAGCTCCAAACTAATTTAAGAACGGAGCTTAATCAAAATGCAACGCTGATTCGGCCTGAACCAGCAAACTTTTTCAAAGCCTTATCGCTGACCCCCTTAAGCAAGGTCAAAGTAGTCATCTTGGGTCAGGATCCCTATCATTCACCAGGACTCGCTCAGGGTTTAGCCTTTTCAATTCCAGCCAATATTCCCACAAATTCAAGAGCGTTTCCCAGCTCATTACGAAATATCAGCAAAGCACTGGCGCTTGAAGGCTTTGGAGCCCTATCTCATGGAGATTTGCACTGCTGGGCGAGCCAAGGCGTACTTTTGCTCAATACCGCACTGAGCGTCAAATTAGGTGAAGCGGGAAGCCACACAAACCTAGGCTGGAAAGCACTCATCGATAGATTAATTAGCGCCTTGGCCCAACAAAAACCAGGGCTCGTATGGATGCTCTGGGGCGGTCACGCCCAGTCCAAATTACCCCTCATTGAGCTGGGCTCAGACCAATTGATTTTGAAATCCTCCCATCCATCTGGACTGGGGGTTTACAAAACCAATCAACCCTTCCTACAACCAGGTGGCCAAGTTAGTTGTGGGCATTTCACCAGGGCAAACGCCTGGCTACGTTCCCACGGGATGGCTCCCATTGTATGGGTGAAAGAAGCCGGTGATAACCCGAATTCAAGGGCTTAGAACGGTTTTTGACTACTTTTGGGGGATTGCCCGATAAAATCCCCCAGCCACACTCGATGCCACCATGGCGCTTAACCACTCAAGCATCTGACCAGGCTGAAAATATCCCATAAATTGCCCTAAATACGAACTGGTTAACGCAGCAAGAAAGCCTAGCAAGACAACCTTAAGCAGTTTTTGAACTCCGGGTTTGCTAACCCTAACGCCCGGATAAAGACTCCAAGCAAAAAGCCCCGATAAACCTCCTAGCACCAGAAAAGCCAAAAACCCCATCGCCACCCCCATTAATGCCGCCATCAAATCTATAATCACCATTATGAAGTTGTTGACACTCGGCATCAATCACCACACGGCACCTGTCGCCATTCGGGAAAAGGTCGCCTTTGAGCCGGAGTTCCTTCAAGAGGCATTGCATGACCTTCGACAACATCTCGTTGGAGCCAACCAGGCTGGCTTGCCAGAGGCAACGATTTTATCTACCTGCAATCGAACTGAAGTCTATTGTGCGGCAAATGATGCGGATGCAGCGAGCCTTCTACACGAAGCGACTTTTGACTGGCTCGCAAAAACCCAACGGCTTGCGCCTAGCAGCTTAGAGCCGCACATATATTCGCTCCCACAATCAGATGCAGTGCGTCACGCATTTAGAGTCGCCTGCGGACTAGACTCCATGGTGATTGGCGAAACTCAAATTTTGGGCCAAATGAAAGATGCCGTTCGTACTGCAAATAATGCAGGCGTATTAGGCACTTACCTAAACCAACTCTTTCAAAAAACGTTTGCTGTTGCGAAAGAGGTACGTGGTTCTACTGAAATTGGTGCTCACTCAATCTCTATGGCAGCGGCTGCAGTGCGATTAGCCGAACGCATTTTCGAAACAATTGCCGATCAACGTGTACTGTTTATCGGTGCCGGAGAGATGATCACCTTATGCGCGACCCATTTTGTGGCACGCAAACCAAAGACTGTCGCCATCGCCAATCGGACAATCGAACGCGGGCAAGAATTGGCAGATTCAATTTCTGCACAGGATATTGAAGCGGAATCATTCAAGCTTTCAGAACTTCCAAATCGGTTGCATGAATTCGACATCATTGTTTCAAGCACTGCATCCTCCCTTCCCATCATTGGATTGGGTATGGTGGAGAGCGCACTAAAGCAGCGCCGTCACAAACCTATGGTGATGATTGACTTAGCGGTACCGAGAGATTTTGAACCTGAAATTGCTCGCTTAAATGACGTCTATCTTTATACGGTGGATGACTTAGGTGTAATGATTCAAACTGGCGCATCTCTACGACAAGCAGCAGTTAGCCAGGCAGAAGCGATTATTGAAGACCGCGTAGGCAACTTTATGCATTGGATGCAAGGCCGAAAGACGGTTCCACTCATCCAAGATATTCAGCAACAAGGTGAACACCTGAGACAACTTGAGCTCGATCGCGCCATGAAACGATTAATGCGTGGTGATGATCCCCAAGAAGTTCTCAATGCAATGGCACAAGGCTTAACCAATAAGTTTTTACATGGGTCTTTGCATGCCCTACAACATTCCAACGGTGCTGAGCGTGACGCCCTGATCAAGCTGCTGCCTAAATTATTCACCTCGCACTCCAAATCAGAAGATCATTAGATGAAGCCCAGCATGCGGGCTAAGCTAGAACACCTTGATACACGCTTAGCCGAACTTAATTCCCTATTAACTACCGAAGAGTCTACAAAAGACATGGACAACTATCGGAAGCTCACACGTGAGCATTCCGATATTGCAACCGTAGTTGAGCAATTTGGTCTATACAAGCAGGCCGAAGCAGATTCGCAAGCTGCCGAAGATATGCGCAAAGATCCCGAAATGAAGGACTTTGCCGATGAGGAACAAAAGCGGGCGCAAGCCACTATGGAAGAGCTTGAGAGTACTCTCCAAAAGCTTCTACTGCCTAAAGATGCGAATGATGAACGCAATGTGTTCTTGGAAATTCGCGCTGGCACCGGGGGTGATGAAAGCGCACTCTTTGCAGGCGACCTCCTCAGAATGTATACCCGCTTTGCCGAACGTCAAGGCTGGAAAGTGGAAGTGGTGAATGCCGCAGAATCCGATCTAGGTGGATACAAAGAGGTTGTTTTACGTCTTGTTGGGCAGTCGGTGTACTCGCGCTTAAAGTTTGAGTCAGGCGGTCATCGCGTTCAGCGTGTCCCGCAAACCGAAACTCAAGGAAGAATCCATACATCAGCATGTACTGTGGCTGTGATGCCTGAGGCAGATGAGCTTGAGGCAGTCAAAATTAATCCTGCAGAGTTGCGTATAGATACCTTTCGCGCATCAGGAGCGGGCGGCCAACATATCAATAAAACAGATTCTGCGGTTCGCATCACTCACCTCCCCACCGGCACTGTAGTTGAGTGTCAGGATGATCGAAGCCAACATCGCAACCGTGAACAAGCAATGAAAGTTCTTGTCTCGCGGATCATGGATGCACGCGAACGTGAAAAACACCAGCTTGAAGCGCAAACCAGAAAATCTTTAATTGGTTCTGGAGATCGTAGTGACAGGATTCGGACCTACAACTTTCCTCAAGGTCGCATTACCGACCACCGCATCAACCTCACGCTTTACAAAATTGATGCCATGATGGATGGCGACTTGGATGATCTGTGTAATGCGCTTGCCTCAGAGCATCAGGCAGAGCTCCTTGCAGCACTTGGTGATAATTAATTTCGCCAGAGAATGAGTGCTAGCCAGTCTTTACGCGCCCTAATAAATAACTGCGCCCTACCAGCGAGCGAAGCGCGCATACTGCTGGCTCACTTACTCGATAAATACTATCAACTTCCTCGCTCAGCCCTTCTGTCTCGGGATGATATGAGCCTAAATGAATTGGCCTTCCAAGAATGGGAAAGCTTGGTATCCAGAAGAATTCTTGGGGAGCCCATCGCCTATCTCTTGGGCAAGAAGGGGTTTCATGCCATTGAACTACTAGTCGCACCAGGAGTATTAATTCCCCGCCCCGAAACTGAGCTATTGGTAGATATTGCTCTAGCTGAAATTGCCAAACATAACAGGCCCACAAAGGTGTTAGATCTAGGCACTGGTTCTGGCGCCATTGCGCTTGCCATTGCAAACGCAAGCCCACTAGCGTCAGTTTGCGCAAGCGACCAGTCGGCCCAGGCCCTGGTTATTGCTAAACAGAATGCACAATCTCTGAAGCTGGGCAGCCAAGTTGAATTTACGCAAGGCAGCTGGTATGAGGCAATAGATCAGGAAGATCAGTTTGATGTGATTGTCAGCAATCCACCCTATATAGCAAATCAGGATGCCCATCTCACCCAGGGCGATCTTCGGTTTGAGCCCCAGTCAGCCCTCACCGACTTTGGTAGCGGCCTAGGCTGCTTAGAGAGCATCATTTCTGGATCAAATCAGCACCTTAAACCTGGCGGTCTGATTGCGGTAGAGCATGGCTTTGATCAGTCCAAGGCCGTTGTTGGGCTCATGCAAGCGGCCGATTTACGAGATATACAAACACACCTCGATTTAGCGGGTCACCATCGGGTTGTGTCGGGGCGAAAAAGATCTTAAATCCCAGCATAGGAATTAACCCTTTTCTCCGGATAGCTTTAAAATTAGCTACATCATCAGTTGCTCATCAACAGTGCTTTATAGAATATATTCAGGAAAAAATTATGGATACCCAAGCAAAAATTCAAGAAATCGTTTCTAGCCATCCCGTTGTATTGTTTATGAAGGGCAATGCGCAATTTCCACAGTGCGGATTCTCTGGAAACGCTATCAACATTTTGCGCGCTAGCGGCGTTGAAAATCTCCATACCGTAAACGTATTAGAGGATGAGGCTATTCGCCAAGGCATCAAAGAGTTTGCCAATTGGCCAACGATTCCACAGCTTTATATCAATGGTGAATTTATTGGTGGCTCAGACATCATGACTGAGATGTTTCAAAGTGGTGAACTGCAAAAATTAGTAAAAGCCTAAGCATTTACTTCATTAGCATTTACTTCATTAGCATTTACCACGCTCACTTGTGACTTTTGACTTAAGCACCCTTCTACTATTTGGCCTGCCATTTGCTTTATGTGCAGGCCTTTTGGTTTATGCGCTTAACTTACGCTCTTCATTAACTCGCTTAGAGGAGCAAAGCCTAACTGATGCTGCTTTAGCCGTCAGTCTTCGCAATGAACGCGATCAAGCATTACAAAATGCGATCCGTCTTGAAGCGGAATTAGATTCTGAACGTAAACAAGGTCTTGGCAGAATTGAGTCTCTTAATGAGGCCAAAGAGGCATTAACCAATCAGTTTAAGAACTTAGCCAATGAAATCTTGGAAGATAAATCCAAACGCTTCACAGAGCAAAATGTCGCCAATCTAGATGCCCTACTTAAACCTCTTCAAACAAAGTTGGCAGAATTTAAAGAGCAGGTCAACACCTCTTATGGCAACGAAGCGCGAGAACGATTTGCTCTCAAAAATGAAATCGAGCGACTTGCCAACCTCAATTTACGGATGTCAGATGAAACACGCTCCCTTACTCAAGCACTAAAGGGAGATTCGAAGGTTCAGGGCAACTGGGGTGAGTTAGTGCTCGAATCCATTCTAGAGTCTTCGGGTCTACGCAAAGGTGAAGAGTATCTGGTACAAGATAGCCACACTCAGGCAGATGGATCACGCCTACAACCTGACGTAGTAGTCAAGCTACCAGAAGGAAGAAGCTTGGTGGTCGATAGTAAAGCATCAATTACTGCCTACTCACGCCATGCCGACGCTTCCGATCCAGCAGTTGCTGAACAAGAATTAGCAGCGCATATTCAGTCTTTGCGTCAGCATATACAGGGGCTCTCTGGCAAGAACTATAGCTCTCTATATGGCATTGGCTCTGTAGACTTTGTGCTGATGTTTGTTCCAATTGAGCCAGCCTTTCTATTGGCGCTCAAGACCGCCCCTAATCTTTACCAAGAGGCGTTAGCAAAAAATATTGTCCTAGTCTGTCCAAGCACCTTGATGGCCACACTTCGAACCGTTGCTCACTTGTGGAGGCAAGATCACCAGAATCGCAATGCCCTAGAAATCGCCAAACAATGTGGCACTCTTTATGACAAATTTGTTGGTTTTGTAGACGACCTTGAAAAATTAGGTCAACGCTTAGATCAAGCCCAAACCAGCTACCACGATGCTTTTAATAAACTCAAGTCTGGTAAAGGTAACCTCATTCGTACAGCCGAGAGAGTTCGCGAACTTGGCGTTAAACCCAGCAAAAATCTATCTGCACCACTGATTGAATCATCAACAGACTCAGAATAAAAATTGACTGCTATTAGCGCATCAGATAGCCAAACCTCATCACATTCTTATAGAAAAGTGGCTATTGCAGCCTGCTTTGGAACTTTTTTAGAGTGGTATGACTTTCTAACCTTTGCCACCTTAGCAGTGGTATTTGGCCCTCTATTCTTCCCCTCAAACGACCCTAGCGCAGGCTTATTAGCTAGTCTTGCCACCTTCGGTGTTGGCATGGTCGTGCGCCCTATCGGCGCAGCCATTTTTGGAAGCATAGGTGACCGCATTGGGCGTCGCCCCGTATTCATGATCACCATCACCTTAATGGGATTTGCCACAGTCTGCGTAG
This sequence comes from Polynucleobacter sinensis, assembly GCF_001595985.1. Classification (GTDB taxonomy): domain Bacteria; phylum Pseudomonadota; class Gammaproteobacteria; order Burkholderiales; family Burkholderiaceae; genus Polynucleobacter; species Polynucleobacter sinensis. The sequence goes on along the minus strand of NZ_LOJJ01000001.1, from coordinate 324,140 downwards.
GCTTCTTACCAACTTACTCTCATATCGGGATTTGGGCACCCATTCTTTTGGTTGGCCTAAGACTTCTTCAAGGCCTCTCGGCAGGAGGAGAAATTGGGGGTAGCGCAGTTTATCTCACTGAACATGCTGGCGACTCCAATCGAGGATTCAAAACCAGTTTTCTACAATTAATGGGGCCACTCGGGATTTTAGTATCGACCCTACAAATCGCCCTTCTTCAACACTACCTCACCCAAGATGAATTTCTTTCCTGGGGCTGGCGGGTACCATTTTGGGTTTCTCTCATCCTACTATTGGTCGCATTCAAAGCTCGAATGGCTCTAGAAGAAACGCCCATCTATTTACAGCTTAGCAAGACTGAAGCTCGATCAAAAAACCCACTACGAGATAACCTTAAAGATCCTGAAACTAGGAAGAGAATGTTTCTGTTATTTTTCTGCATCTCTGCTGGTGGTGCGGTACTTTTTTTCTGTGTCCAAGTTTATACCTCGATCTTTCTAAAGACTTCCGTCAAGCTAGCGCCACAATTAGTAGATCAATTAAGTGTGTATGCCACGATTGCCTTATTTCCGCTAACCATCCTTTCTGGATGGCTCTCAGATAGGATAGGTAGAAAACCTGTGATCGTTAGTGGCCTTATTTTAGGAGCAGCATTTACCTTGCCAGCGTTTTATCTGCTTCAAGAAATTGGCGGAAAGGCGGACTCGGCAAGCGCGAACCAATCTATCTTTATCGTCATTATTCTGATTGGCCTATCCGCAATACTTGCGCTTGTAGTGGGCCCACAAACAGCACTTCTTGCAGAGCTATTTCCCGCCAAAACAAGAAACAGCGCTGCTACGCTTCCCCATAATCTCGCAGCCGGATGGATTGGTGGACTTCTTCCCCTTATCGTTACCTGGTTGAATCGAGAGTGGGCAAGCGATGTGGCGGGGCTTTGCTACCCCACTATCTTTTTAGCGACCTCTGGAGTTGTAGCACTTCTTTATCTTCCCGAAACTAGGAATAACTCACTTCAAAAATAGCTCAGATCACCCTTGGTGATACTGAATAATTGAATCAGGACTTGCGTAATACCGATTCATTTCCTCAAAGAATGGAGGAGGATCCGCATAATCATGCCAAACCTTAATTGGCCCAAAGAAGCTACGTTGCCACATTGGCCGAAAGTTCCAATTTAATGGAAGTACGAAAGGGTTAAATCCTGTCTTTTCAATTGCTAATGCAAATGAGCCCTGATCATTCGCCTCCATTCTTGCTCTTTCAGAGCCTTTTACTAAATCTATAGAGGAGTCAACGACCTTTACAAGACTCTTCCAACTCTCAAATACGTGGAAAGCCTTTTTTGTAAAGAAAAGAACGCCGGTGTTGTACTCGATTTCATCCCCGCTGAAGATATTCCTATATCTTTTTGCCCACGGAGCTTCACAGATACAAACCGCAAGCCCAAACTGTTCGGCTTTTTGAAAACCAAAATTTAGATTGCCCATGACTACAGTATCAATATCTAAAAATAAGGTCTCTTCAAATGGTGACATGTCCATCATTTGAGACTTGATATATAGACTGTCCTGCCGATCCATCGGAGCATCTACTTTAATAATTTCGTGAGGCAATTCTGGGTGAAATTTACGAACAGACAGTTTTAAGCGCTCAATTGGCAACTTAGTTTCATCACCCAAATAGATTGATAGCACTCCTCTGGATATGGCAACTATTTTCTCGGCTTACCAAATATATTAGCGTGATATTGAGGATTGATAATGAAATTTAGAGCCCTCTGAAATTAAATAGGGATTGAGATGCATAACGAGAGCATTTTTTATCATCAATAAGTATGCCAATTCAAAGTCTATAGGCATATCAAAATTTGTAAAATCCTCCATTATCGCCTCCACAATACTTTTTCTGAGCATATACCCAACAGCTGTATTGGTAGCTGGATGATGCTTAATGATAAAATTTTTATATCCGCCAACCGTTAGAGATACTGCATCATGGTGATAACCGCCACCTATAAAAATTGCATCAACTCTGTCCGGGACCTCTTTCAATATGCCGGATATCTCTTCAGTTAAGTCACACTCAAAAATTGCATCGTCTTCGAGCACTACGACCCAACCCTCTTTCCCATTCCTAAGATATTGTTCATAGATATAAAAATGGGAAGCAGTACAAGCTATCTCGCCAAACGTTAGTTGCCTTGGGGCAGGAGCCGGAACCCATAAATTTTTTGATTTTTTATTCCAGGATTTCTCATTAACCCCACAATATCTCTCATTTACGTAATTAGGCTGGATATTCTCAATCTCAATAAATGAAAATTTGTTGGCCCTACCCAGTCTTGAATTCAAGTAGCGCTTTCTATCGACTAGCTTATAGTTGTGAACAATATAACCTCGATAACTATTCATATGATTGCCTTTTTGAGATATAGCGGCATTAATATCTTTTTAGAATAACGCGGATGTCCCATGAAATTTATATCAAAAAATGATTAGTCAATCTTGAACACCGCATTCGCAATATTTTTAAGTTTTTTATTTGTTTTAAATTAACTTTTATGACTTTAATTTAATTCCATTTTTCTAATTAATTCGTCGCAAACAATGCCCCATGATAGATTGTTAGCAATAAACTCTCGAGCATTTTGAGGATTGATGCTGAAAGTTTTTTTATTAATCAACGCCTCTATTTGTTCCATAAGACTCTCTATGTTTGGCTCAAGATAGGATTGGCTATTTTCAGATTTTTTTTGGCTCTCGATTAACAATGCAAAAGATGGTTGAACATAATCATCTGTAGCCCCACCCTTTGTAACAATTACAGGCACGCCAGCTGCAGCAGCCTCTAACGGCGGAAGGTTAAACCCCTCAGCCCTATAGGGTGATACGTAACAATCGCAAGCGTTATACAGGCCATTTAACTGGACTAAACTCAAATTATCCTCAACAAATATAATTCCCGCCAAAATCTCCACCATCGCATTGGAGCTAGGGTCTATGTTTCTTTGACTACAGTACTGCAACAGCAAATCTTTAGCATAAAGGCCATATAAGCCACTCTGATCTTTAAGGGCCAACTTGAGCTGGGGATATTTTCCTTTCAACTGCATATATGCTGACAGCAGTATGTCTATACCTTTATTGCCAGTCATTGCACCTACAGACAGAAGCACAAAAGAGGCTTCATCCGCACCAATTAACCTTCTGAAATTTGCTCTTAAAACACCGTCAAGAGGTTTAAAGATTGATAAATCGACTCCATGAGAAACCACGATTACTTGCTTTTCATCAAATCCCGCATTCAAGAATCCAATTTTCGACCAATTTGAGGGTGTAATAATGGTGAGAGGAAGCTTATTGAATTGAAAAGACCTATCACCAGCTGGAATCATCTCGCCAGTAAGAATCTGACATTCAGACGTTCCAAAAACAAATAAGCGCCCATATTTAGGAGGCTTTAAGTTATATGGAAAACCAATTCTATAAGTAACATCCGGAATCACGCCCTTTGTTGGGCGTGGGATTGATTCAATTTTCTGCATTTCCACAGGATTGAACCCACAAAAATTTTGGGTTGAATTCCAGCTATTGCGATAAAAAGATACATCCTTATGGTATAGATTTATTGTGCGATTTTTCAGCTCTAAAAGTTGATACTGATTCACCATTGCATATGAATGATTGATGCCCCGCCACCCCTCAACCAACAGCGTCTTAGATATCATTTATTTGCCTATCAATGAACTGCAAATCCAAACTAACTCTTGAATATTTCTTATTAGTAAGAGAGATGTAAATTTTTTCTAGGTCAAGCTCTTGAAGATCATTCCAGCTATCCAGAATTAAAATCGGCATTTCAGAATACGCCATGGTCCAATCACGCCACAATATGATGGGTATGCAATCCAAATACTGAGCCTCCCAAAAACGATGCGTATCAATTCCATTCCCCCTTGGGCAAAGGCAAAACTTATGAATTGCTAGATTCTGCAAATAAGTTTGATAATTTACATCTAATTCAATAGTCGGATATTTCAACTCTTTCATGACCTGCATTGCAGCAACTCTTGAAGGGTGCGTATGAGTCGAAAAATTAACGTACAGGATCTTTTCTTTGCTTATTTTTTTTCCAGCGCTAACTATTTCTTGGATCTTTTCTACACCCCATTGTTGATTTTGAAGGCCCAGCGGTAATGGTTTTAGCTTCGTATGACTAAATTCACAATTCTGCGCATGCCAATTTTTAAGCCACGGATGGTTTAGCAACTGAAAGTCATTTATCGTGACCGAGTGATCTGAATTATGGGTCACTAAGGTAAATGGAGAGTCAATTCTTGGTGCTAGATAATACTTAAAGTATGGTATTAAATGCGTATAGAGAAAAATAGATTTTGCATTACAAACCCTCTCGATTATGTCATTTGATGGTGGAAGCAAATTTCCTTGCTGATCTTCAGCCAACTCTATCAAATCCTCAGATTGGATATTATTTCGCCCATGAAATTGAGTAATCGAAGGAGTGCCAATTGTAAGCTCACAAAGTGCTTGTATGCGCTCGCCAGTAACTACGCTTTCAGTATCCTTTGGCACTCCGTGATTGAATGGAGATATGCCAACTAAATTTTTTGAATGGGCATGCATTCCCAAGACGGGAGTAAATTCCTCATCAAAAATTAAGACCGGGCTTTTGAGGCCTTCCTGTAAGACCCATGAGAACAAAAACTCATCTAGATTAAGATCGCTACTTTCATTGATGAAAAACGTAGTGTCCGCAGAATTATTCATCCAATGAATCCCGCCAACATATTGGCCTATAGCGGCAGCATCAAATACCCCACCAAACAAGTCAATCCCACTTGAGTATTTTCCGATATCTAAATCCTTCTTCTTGGCATAAAGATAAGGCAATGTTGGCAATGGTTTCGCATTTAATTCAGGTGATTCATAGCAAAACCGACCAAGATTATGCATGTCGTCGAGATGAGAATTTTCTGAAATATATTTAGCCAATCCGTTCGCTACCTTTGAATTCTTTAACCAAACTATTCCGGGTATCGCCCTAACCCTATCCAGCGGCACAGAAAAATCAGCATATTCAGAAAAGGCCTGGAACTTATCTGTAGGATCGAAATATAGAACATAGTCATTTTCAAGGTGTACTACATTCTCGATTCTTGCGTGTGCCATGTAATCTGCCAGCACAAAGAAACGGTTCGATGCATTGAACCAAAATCCATCACGAAATACACGATCTAGACCTGAGGTTTCCCTAAATCTTCTAGAAAACTCACCCTCAGGAATACCTTCTATTGCAACAAACTCAACGTCTAAACGATTGAATTGAAAGCTTTGAATCAATCCATCAAATTCATCGCGATTTATCTCATTAGATAAAAAAACAACACGACTTTTTTTTGCAATTTTTAGAGTGTTCTCTAAAGCATCCCTAAGGTAGCTCGGCGGAGTTCCGTGCCCAGTGTGAATCAGAATAATTGTGATTTGATTCATGAAGAATTTGTGTTGGTGCCCCTTGTCCGACTCGAACAGACCACCTACTGATTACAAATCAGTTGCTCTACCAGATGAGCTAAAGGGGCAACGGTTAATATTCTAACCTATTTCACAATCGTTAAGGCAGGTCTGCTGGCCTTGGCTTGTTCAGGCCCTTCAGGGCTCTGCTCTTTGGGCTTATTAGCCCTACCAGCATCAAAGGGAAATGACATGCCCTGACCATTCTCTCGAGCATAGATAGCAAGTACATGGCTCACCGGAACCATGATTTTTCTGGGGAATCCCCCAAATCTAGCCTGAAAACTAATGCAGTCATTCTCTAAATTAAGCTGATGACATGCCTCAAGAGATAGATTAAGAACAATTTCATCGTTCTTAACAAACTCCATAGGCACCTCAACGTTTTCATCGACGAAAACAGCAATAAAGGGGGTAAAACCAAAATCCGTACACCACTGATGCAGCGCACGGATTAGGTAAGGTTTATTGCTTGGAATATCAGACATGCGGAAGAAGCCGCCTGAGTAATGAACCGCTTAGCGGCGCATTACCTTTTCTGAAGGTGTTAGCGCTTCAATGTAAGCAGGCCTACTGAAAATACGCTCGGCGTATTTCAACAAAGCAGCAGCATTACGAGAGAGATCAATACCGTAATGCTCCAAGCGCCACAATAAAGGAGCAATGGCTACATCAAGCATAGAGAACTCTTCGCCCAACATGTACTTGTTCTTTACAAAAATTGGGGCGAGCTGAGTCAAGCGATCACGAATCGCTAAACGCGCTTTTTCATGAACCTTCTCGGCAGCTTTGCCTTTTTCATTCTCTAAAGCCGCTACGTGTACGAATAACTCTTTTTCAAAATTAAAGAGGAAGAGTCTTGCGCGTGCGCGTGCCACTGGGTCTGGCGGCATCAGTTGTGGGTGCGGAAAGCGCTCATCAATATATTCATTAATGATATTTGACTCATACAAAATCAAATCGCGCTCAACCAAAATTGGTACCTGACCGTAAGGGTTCATTACCGAGATGTCTTCCGGCTTGTTAAACAAGTCCACATCACGGATCTCAAAATCCATGCCTTTTTCGAAAAGCACCAAACGGCAGCGTTGCGAGAATGGGCAGTTAGTGCCCGAGTACAACACCATCATAAATTTATTTCCTTAAATTTCTACATCAATACAACAAACGCACAAACAAATGCGACTTTAAATCCATTACAACTTTGGCTTAGTGAATATCTTTCCAGTAAGCCTTATTCAAACGCCAGGCCAGTAGAGTGAAGATTGCCAAGAAAATCAACACTACAACTCCTAGACGCTTACGCTCGAGTTGAACTGGCTCAGCCATCCAAGACATAAAGGCAACTAAGTCAGCGATATTGTCGTCGTACTCTTGCGGCTTCATAGTTCCCGGAGTCAATTGCTCGAAACCAACAAATACTTTTTCTGTCCGACTCTCATCATGTGGATCTTTGCGCTCCTCAAACTTTGCAGCACGCTCACCTTGTAACTGCCAAAGAACATGCGGCATACCTACGTTTGGATAGACCAAGTTATTCCAACCGGTTTGCGTTGCATCATCTTTGTAAAAAGTGCGGAAGTAGGTATACAACCAATCCGTTCCACGCGCACGAGCCTCAACCGATAAGTCTGGAGGATTTTTTCCAAAGAATGCCTTGCCTTCTTTTGGCGTCATTGAGATCGTCATGAGATCACCAACTTTTGCATCATTCAAAATCAAGTTGTCTTTGATTTGCTGATCGGTGAGGCCAATATCACGTAAACGGTTGTAACGCATACTCGAAGCTGCATGGCAGTTTAAGCAATAGTTCACAAATAACTTTGCACCATTTTGCAGCGATGCATTGCTACTAACGCGATCAGGTGCTTTATCTAATGGAAAGCCGCCTTCGTTAGCGTTAGCAATCAAACTAAAACCAAGGGCAGCAACCAAAACTGTAGCCTGGCAGGCGCCCATCAAAGTTTGCAGAATTCGTTTCATACTAGTTCCTAATTTCTCTTTGCCAATATCTCAGGCGTAAATTAATGGGACTTAAAAGTAACGCGTGTTGGAACTGGCTTGAAAGTACCAAGCGTGCTCCAAAACGGCATTGCCAGGAAGAAGCCCAGATAATAAATCGTGCAAATCTGAGAAATCTTTTCAAAAACTGGTGATGGCGGCTCAATTCCCAAGTAACCCAAAATCACAAAGCTAATCACAAAAACCCCATAAATATATTTATGGAATTGTGGGCGATAGCGAATCGATTTCACTGGTGAATGATCCAACCAAGGCAAGAAGAACATGATGACTACTGAGCCACCCATAATCACAACACCCCAGAATTTCGCATCAAATGCATAGAAGCCAGCAGCTAAGACAAGCGCAATCGCTGCGCATGCGCCTTTAACTTTGAGATCTTTGGATTTCAGTGCGAACATCCCCAAAATTACCGCCAAGAAAATCCATAGTGGTAATAAGAAATTGGTAGTTGTTGCACGCAACATTGAATAGAACGGCGTGAAGTACCAAACTGGGGCAATGTGCGGAGGCGTTTGCAATGGATCAGCAGGAACAAAGTTGTTTGCTTCCAAGAAGTATCCGCCCATCTCAGGAGCAAAGAAGACGATGCAAGCAAAAACCATCAAGAACACGCCTAATCCAAATACATCGTGAACGGTGTAGTAAGGATGGAATGGAATGCCATCAACGGGCTTGCCGCTAGCGTCTAAATTTTCTTTGATTTCAACACCATCTGGGTTGTTTGAGCCAACCTCATGCAAGGCAATGATGTGAGCAGCAACCAAGCCAATCAATACCAATGGAATCGCAATGACATGGAATGCGAAGAAACGATTGAGGGTGGCATCGCCTACAACATAGTCGCCACGCAACCATAATGAGAGGTCTGGACCAATGAATGGGATTGCTGAGAACAAATTAACGATTACTTGAGCACCCCAGTAAGACATTTGACCCCATGGGAGCAAGTATCCGAAGAAAGCCTCGCCCATCAGGCACAAGAAAATCGCGCAACCGAAGATCCAAATCAATTCACGTGGCTTACGATATGAACCGTAGATTAATCCACGGAACATGTGTAAATACACCACCACGAAGAACATCGAGGCACCAGTAGAGTGCAAATAGCGAATCAACCAGCCCCAAGGCACTTCGCGCATGATGTACTCAACGGACTCAAAAGCCTTGGCTGCATCAGGCTTATAGTTCATTACCAAGAAAATGCCGGTGATGATCTGCAAAGCCAATACAACGATCGCTAAAGAGCCAAAAAAGTACCAAAAATTGAGGTTTTTAGGAGCGTAATACTCGGTTAAATGGGCTTTAATCGAGGATGTCAGGGGGAAACGGGAGTCAACCCAAGCCAGAACCTTCTGGGCTACAGGAGCGTCTGCCGGAACTTCTTTTTCGTGAAATGCCATTTATCTCTCCTTAGGCCTTCTTATCGTCGCCAATCAGAATCTTGGTATCGCTCAAATACATATGTGGCGGCACTTCAAGGTTATCTGGGGCTGGTTTGTTCTTAAATACTCGGCCGGCCATGTCAAATGTAGAACCATGGCATGGGCAAAGGAAGCCACCTGGCCAAGTGTTGGGCAAAGATGGCTGTGGACCTGCCTCAAATTTTGCCGTGGGTGAGCAACCCAAATGCGTACAAATCCCAACTACTACGAGGTATTCAGGCTTGATTGAGCGCCATTGATTCTGGGCGTATGGAGGGGTGAACTGGGCTGGATCCCTTAAAGAATCAGGGTCTGCAAGCTCTGAGTCAATTTTGGAGAGCTCAGCCACTTGCTCTGGAGTGCGACGCACTACCCAAACTGGTTTGCCGCGCCACTCAACCATTCTCATCTCATCTGGCTGCATACCGGCGATATCGATCTCAACAGCTGCTCCAGCCGCCTTAGCGCGCTCGGAAGGCTCAAAGCTATCAACAAAAGGGTAAAGGGCTGCGGCAGCACCAACGCCGCCAACCGCTGAAGTAGCGATCAACCAATTACGACGATCCTTGTCCATACAGGGCTTGTCACTCATTTACAAAATTCCTTGGAAGAGCATTTATGGGTGGAAATTGCTTAAAGGTAAGATTTTAAAGTAAAAAGTAGGGTATGCAAGAAAGTTATGGGGTTAATCTTGAGTTAATCTCAATCTAATAGAAAAGAAAGGTATTTATGGCTGTTTTAAAGGAATTTCGGGACTTCGCAGTCAAGGGAAATGTTATTGATTTAGCGGTTGGTGTGATTATTGGCGGGGCTTTCGGGAAAATCGTCGACTCCTTGGTAAATGACATTGTGATGCCGGTCATTTCAACCCTTTTAGGTGGTCACATTGACTTTACCAACCTCTTTCTTGTTCTGGGGAGGGTTCCAGAGGGGGTTCCACGCACTTTTGACGCACTCAAAAAGGCTGGGGTACCAATTTTTGCTTATGGCAATTTCATCACTATCTCAATCAACTTTATTTTGCTGGCATTTGTCATTTTTCAAATGGTCAAGATTGTCAATAAAGTTCGCACGATAGATGCCCCACCAGCTCCACCCACACCAGAAGACACTGTCTTGCTTCGAGAAATTAGAGACAGCTTAAAAAAATAATTCTCAACCGAGACTAGCGATTAGCTGACTCAATATCTAAATGATCGGGGGGTAATCCTAAGAGATGCCTCTCCATCATTTTGCAATATGCCCGCTCAATATTTTGAGCAAATAGTTTTGTATCAAACAATGGGGTGGTGAGTCTATTTTTGTGCAGCTTATCTTTTAACAACTGTAGTTGCTCTGGATTTAGCGCCAATTCAACTGCCATATTCTCAAAATCCTCAATATTTTGAGCAGCTAATTCCGGCATACTCATTGCATGAAGTAGCGATGCCGCAACCCTGCCTACAAATGTCTTACCTAAACAGGTCAGCACTGGCAAACCAGCCCATAGCGCATCGCTTGCGGTAGTGTGCGCACCATAAGGCAAGGAATCAATAAACAAATCCGCCAAACAATGGCGTGCGAGATGCTCTGCTAACTCTGCCCTTGGAGCGAATACCAGGCGGGATGAATTAATGCCTCTTTTCATGGCCTCTTTTTTTAGATTATTCACAGCAGTAGGATTGCCGTCTAATAACCAAAGGACAGAACCTTCTACTCGCCCTAAAATTCTCATCCAACTATCAAAAGAGGTTGGTGTAATTTTGTAAAGATTATTAAAGCAACAAAATACAAAACCCTTATGCGGCAATCCAAAATCCTGCCGAGCGAAAGCACGATTTGCAATCTCCCTTTTGGAATCATTTGCCTGGTAGGTATCTGGTAAATAAACAATCTTTTCAAGATAGTTCTGCCGATGTTCTGGAGGAATCACCACCTTATCGGCCATCAAATAATCCATCTCTTTGTACCCAACAGATCCTGGATAGCCCAAGTAATTGATTTGTATTGGCGCTGCTCTATGCATGAATATTTCGGGTCGATTATGTTGAGTCAGGCCCGTGAGATCCACAGCAATATCGATTTCAAGCTCTCTAGCCAAAAGCGCTACGTCCTTATCCGACATTTCCCGTATGTCAATGAAGCGATCGAAGGCTGAAGATATTCTTACATTCATTCCATCTTGCGCATTCGGACCAAAGGCAAAACCAAAAACTTCAAATTGAGATTTGTCATGGGACTCTAAAAGCCCAACAATTAAATGAGCCACTGCATGCAGACGAAAATCAGCTGAGAAATATCCAAGCCGTATACGGCTCCTCTTGGTCCTTGAAGAAATTTCGGGAAGCCCATCTTTTAATACATGTTTAGCGCCGACCCATGTCCGAGCTACATCAAGAACCTTGGCTTCATCGTCGCTCATAGCCAAAAGATAAAATGGGTGGATAACAAGTTGATCGCCATTAACTGCTTGCACTATCTTATCCATCTCGGTTTTGACATCATTCCAATCACACACATTTCGCTTAAGAAAGGCATGAGATCCTAATGCAAAGTCATGATGGGCATTTAATTGCAACACCTTGTCGAATGCCTTAATCGACTCCAGATAATTACCTTGATCTTGAAGGGCATTTCCTAAGCTACTCCAAGCATCTATAAAGTTTGGACTTAAGCTGATTGCTCTACGGTAATCTTCGATGGCGCTATCAAGTGCCAAGGCTGAATAAAATGTATCCGCCCTATTTTTCCAGGCCTCATAAAAATTAGGCCTGATTACTAAAGCTTGATTAAATGCAAGGATTGCCTCTTTGGGCCTATTCATTGCATCCAATAAAATTCCTTTTGCAGCCCAGGCCTCAGCATAAGCAGGACTCAACTGTAAACAGCCTTCATAGGACCTTAAGGCATCCTCCAATAAATACAATTGCTTTTGCGAGCTAGCTTGGTTAAACCATGCTTGCGCATAACTCGAATTCCTGGAGATCACATTTTGTGAAACGTCCAAACTTTCTTGATATCGACCTAAGTTATTCAAAACCCCAGCCATATTAATTTGCGCCTCAATATCAGAAGGCGCTAAATCTAGAGCCTTCTCATAGGCATGAAGGGCAGCCTCATACTGCTCATCCATTGATAGAATTAAACCGAGGTTGTAATACACCTCTGAATTTTTATCATTTATAGCAATTGCTTTTTGCAAACTCTCAATTGCAAAATCAAGTTGACCCGCCCTTGCATACAGCATGCCAAGCTTATAGTGTGGCTCATAGGAGCTAGGGTGTAAATAAATAGCCTTTTGAAGAATCGCAGTTGCCTCTTTAGCATTGCCATTTTTCAAGCTAAGACTTGCTTGCCCTAATAGTGATTTAAGCACCGTATTGAGCGCCTTCTAAATGCCAAACCATAGATCATTTACTCTCTATTTTATTTACTCCAAGACTGATCACTCCTCCAATCGAAACAAACAAGATTGGTGATTTTCAGAATAAACCAATATTCCAGCAAAGAAAAAACCCACTGTGTTACCACAGTGGGTTCATTACAACTTTGCAACTACTTAAAAATTATCAACTAGCTAAGCTAGCATCCAATTAGAAAGTGTGGCGAACGCCCATTGCATACTGGCTAGCCTTAGCACCACCACCAGCATTAACGTTATAAGCTGCAGATGCGCTTGATGTCAAAGTCTGGCCATAGATTGCATACAAGTTTGTACGCTTGCTCAACCAGTAGTTAGAACCCAACTGCCAAGCATTAAAGTTAACTGTTGGCTGACCTTCGCCAAAAGCACTGTAGCGACCTAAACCAGCTGAACCCCAAGCTTCGATTGTTGGAGTAATGAAGCTACGAACACCGATCTGCTCGGCAGTACGGCTAGCATACTGGTTAGAATTCAAACCAGAAGTTGCCTTACGGTTGATGTAGTTAGCGTATGCCTTCAAGATACCGAAATCATATGTAACACCAGCATACCACTGACGATCCGTAGTGTTTGGCAATGAAGCCTCAGACCAAGTTGTACCAGGGCTTCCAACTGAAGCAGCTGTTGGAGTCAATGTTGCAGCGTTATTAGCCTCGATCTTGAATGACTGATAAGCAAGGGTTGCAAACAATTTATTCCATGTGTAGTTAGCACCCAAACCCCAACCAGTGAAGTTAGTGTTACCACCGTTTGTTGCAACAGTAGTTTGGTTACCACGTTGTGTTGCATCTACACCGTTTTGTGTGTACTGAGCATTGAATTTGAAACCAGCGAAAGAATCGCTTTGCGCTGTCAATGTATTGGTTGTGCTAATTGTGTAAGCAGAAGAAGCCGTAGACTGACCACCGTCTGTACCAGCTTGAGGGCGTACTACGTTACCAACGGTATTGTTGTTTTGACCTGGGTCAGTAGCAGCAAACGCAATGTGAACTGGAGTGTACTGTGTACCGATAGCAGCTTGACCAAGACCTTTTTTGTTCAAACCAACAAAAGACTGACGATTGTTCATCGAAGAGAATGTAGTTGATGTATTGTTCAAACCTGTTTCAATTGTGAAAACAGCTGACAAACCACCACCGAGGTCTTCTTGACCTTTAAAGCCTAAGCGGCTTGACTGCTCATAGCTATCACCAAACTTGGTTGTAGTTGTCTTGTTAACACCACCTGAAGCTGATGTAGGTGTAGATGTTGATTTACCTGAGAAACCAGCGTCCAAAATACCGTAAACAGTCACTGATGACTGAGCTTGAGCAGCACCAGCAAAAGCTGTTACCGCTGCAACTGCGAATAGCGATTTTTTCATTCTTTAAATCTCCATAAATTGAAAGTAATGCCCGAATAAAACTGGGACCTATGAATTTTGCTTGTTTTGCCCAGCTAGACTGGGGGTAAGGGTATTTAGGAACTCTTTTTGCTTGTCAAAAGGCAGTTTTTTGGTTTTCTTTGTTGTATCACGGCAACAAGGGCATCCTTTTCGGGTGTTTTATGGCCTTAGATGTCAAAATTGTCACATGGCGAGCCGTGAATTCTTAAAAATCCTACAATCTGCCCGACTGGGTGATGTATCCGCACAACAAAAATTGGCATCCGCCTACCTGACTGGGGCGTTTAAAACCCCCATTCAGCCCGCTAATGCCCTGATTTGGCTGGAGAAATCCTATTTATCCATTCAAAATCAAATAGTTAGCGAATTGAGCTCTAGAAATACTGAAATTTCAGGATCGGCAAGCACTTCAGCTGAAATTTTGGAGATTCTGGAGCAAATCTCACTGGTTCCGCTAGAAGGAACTTTTAATTCTCCGGCATTTTCTTTTGGCTGGGAATCGTTCTGGAAATTAGCAGAAGCCAATGTTTCCGCGAGCTCTGCGGCCCAATGGCAACTAGCCGCATTACTACTAGACCCCAATAAAAAAGATTTGCAAACTGAAATTGCCAACTGGGTTCAGAGACACAAAGCTGGCACTGATTTTTCATCACTGCAAAAAACTGCCAAGGATTTTCTTCTTCAATTGGCAGAATCAGAAACGGCATTCACCAACGCCGCAAAAGAACTTCTCATTAAGCTTCAACCTAAAGATGAGGCGCTTTCCTCCCTTTGGAGTGCCTGGCTCTCCGAAAAGAATGAGGCGGCCTTAATTCAAGCAGCTGAACTGGGGCTTACGATTGCAAAGCTCACATTGGGCTTACGCCTAGCGCAATTTGAAGATCAATCTCATGATGAAAAAGCGGCGTCTAGCCAGCTAGCAGGGAAATCCAATGCCTCACTGAAAAAAGCCGCTTACTGGTTAGAGTTGGCAGCCAAGGATGGAGACCGTGATGCGTGGTTTGCTCTAGGTGAGATATATCGCCGTCCACAGTTTTCAGGATACAACGCTGCCGAGAGCGATCGCTGCTTTGATCGTGCCGCTGACCTGGGTCACCCACAAGCCCAATTCAGAAGAGGTGCCAACTTGTGGCGCAAACGCGAAAAGGTTGAAGAGAAAGTGCGGGGACTTCAGGCTTCCTATTGGGTTTGGCAGGCACATCAGCAAGGAGTGCCTGAGGCAAAAGAATTACTCGGGAAAATTTTAGAGAATGTATCCAACCCTCAAAAAAATGACTGGTATGAGCTAGCTACTTTTGCAGAAGAGGCTCTCAATCATCATGCCGAACATAAGCTCGATCATGAATGGATTTTGTTATGCCACAGACTGATTATTGCCAATCAATTTAATTTGAGCAAAGCCGAATTGCTTTTATGTGATGTCGGGCAGCTACAACATGAGCACTGTGTGGTTGTAGATATTCGTCATGAACTGCCAAAAATATTACCTAGACTGATTCAGATTGATACGACACAACAACGTCGCTCACTCTTAGCCGCTGGAAAAGCATTCGCTGGAAGCGATGCGGATCAAGAGGGTAATTTACGACAAAGACGTTACCGCTTTGATCGAGTAACGGAGTGGCTTAAAACTACCTTCTCACAAGATCAAGTGCTTGCTTGAGGGTCAGCATCTTTCGCGCCACCAACCTCATCCTCAGATGGTTTTGATACGTAGAAGCGCGCAATCAATAAGCCCAATTCATATAGCAAGCTCATGGGCACTGCCAACAGCAGCTGGGATAAGACATCGGGCGGCGTAACAATAGCTGAAATCACAAATGCGCCTACGATCACATAGGGGCGAATCTCCCTAAGCTTAGCTAAGGGAACCATTCCCATGCGGACTAAAACCACAACAACGACTGGTACCTCAAAGGTAATACCAAATGCTAAAAATGTCGTCATGGCAAAACTCAGATAGTTATCGATATCTGTCGACATTTCCGCACCCAATGGTGCGTTATAACTCGCCATGAATTGAAATACAGTTGGAAAAACCAGGAAGTAAGCAAAAGCCATTCCAAAGATAAACAAACTGTAGCTACTCACTACCAAGGGCAGGATTAGCTTTCGCTCATGCTGATAGAGCCCGGGAGCAATAAAAGCCCACAATTGATACATCACCACAGGCAAAGCAATTAAGAAAGCAACTAACATCGTTACCTTCATAGGCACAAAAAATGAGCCCGTCACGTCAGTGACAATCATCTTGCCACCCGCGGGCAATGCCTGAAGTAGGGGCTGCGCAAACAGATGAAAAATATCGGGCGCCCAATACACCAAACTAACAAAAACAATGATAATTGCTAGTGCAGATTTAATAATGCGATCACGCAACTCATATAAATGAGATAAAAAAGATTCCTGTAAACCTGAATCTTCTGTTGAATTATTTTGCGTCATCGAAATATGGCTTGTTTTGAGTTCTGGTGTGGGTTTAGCTGTATAGCTGAATGTATTGACTGCTTATTTATTAGCGCTGTGATGAAAACGCTTCATACGAGCAGCACCGGATTGAACTCTTGTACGCATACCCGTAGAACGTTTAAACCAAATTGGTCTAGCAGCCCGCCTTACGCCCCAGCTCTTGCGTCCTTGACGCATGGATTTTTGTAACACTTCTTTTGCATCAAGCGGCGCTCTAGTGAAATTGCTCTCAAAAATATCCGCTTGATCGCTAAGATTTGCGCCTGCCTCATGAACGGTGGATTGAATTGTGTTTTCGACATCCTTAAATGCGGAAACGCTTTCCTCGCGCAATTTCTTAAATTCCTCAACTTCCATTTGACGACTAACCTCAGACTTCACGTCAGCCATATAACGCTGCGCACGACCAAAAAGATTGCCAGCCATACGCGCGACTTTTGGAAGACGCTCAGGGCCAACGACCACTAGGGCCACTACAGCGATTAGCGCAAGCTTTGAAACACCAAGATCAATCATAGAAGTTGAAATGCATTGCGCACCGCATTCGAGTGCATCAAATTAAACAATTATTTGTTCACATCCTTAGCTTGCACATCTACAGTCTTCTCTGGAGTGCCTGCGGCAGATTGCTGAATTTGATCATTTGCTTTTTGTGGCTCATCCGATGTTTTCATACCATCTTTGAAACCCTTTACCGCGCCTCCCAAGTCGGTGCCGATATTACGTAATTTTTTGGTACCAAATACCAACATCACGATTACCAAAACAATTAACCAATGCCAAATGCTAAATGAACCCATTTCAATCTCCTCAGACTATTTTTTCCAGGGACGCGGACCGCCCATCACATGCAAGTGCAAGTGATAAACCTCCTGCCCACCATCCGCGCCATTGTTTACCATCAATCTAAAGCCGCCGTCTTTTCCTGGGCGGCAACCCTGCTCTTTGGCCAGACGTGGCGCTAATTCCATCATTCTACCTAGCAAAGGGGCATCGTCGCTTTGCGCAGACTCCAACATGGGAATATGTTTTTTAGGAATCATCAAGAAATGGATTGGCGCAGCTGGGTTAATGTCCTTAAAGGCACAGATTTCCTCATCCTCATACACTTTCTGAGAGGGAATTAATCCCTGGGAAATCTTGCAAAACAGGCAATTTGGATCGTGGGACATCGATTACTCCTTATGAGCGGCTTTTCTGGCAGCTTTTTCTTCAATACCCGAAGTACCCAAACGACGCTCCAGCTCGGCAATCACATCCTCCGGCCGCAAGCCAAATTGAGATAAAGCAATCAGGCAGTGAAACCAGAGATCGGCCATTTCTCCAACCAAAAGCTTTTGCTGCTCAGGAGCTAGGTTGGCATTGCGAGCATCCTTGGCCGCCATGACCACTTCAGTAGCCTCCTCGCCAATTTTCTTCAAAATGCCATCATCACCCTTGGAAAAGAGCAGGGCTGTATAAGAAGTTTTTGGATCGGCTTGCCCGGCTTTGAATGCATCGCGGCGCCGATCCACCACATTAGCCAAGTGGGCTAAAGCAGCATCTAAATTAGAAGGGGTATTGGCTGGACTAGTCATAAAGAGATTTTATGTCTTTTATGCCAGGAAAACTAAGAAGTCCTATTTTTTCCCTGAGACTCATCAACCCAAGCTGATTTCGTGGAATCCCACCGCTGAAAAAAGCAACTATGCTCGCCAGTGTGGCATGCAATGCCGTCTTTTTGCTCAACCAAAAGAACAATCGTATCGCCATCGCAATCAAGACGAATTTCTTTGACCTTTTGGGTATGGCCAGATTCTTCACCCTTGTGCCACAGTTTTTGTCTTGAACGAGTCCAATACACTGCCTCTCCTAAGCGCAAAGTGGCCAGCAAAGCATCGCGATTCATCCAAGCCATCATCAAAATATCTTTACTACCTAGCTCTTGAGCAATCACAGGAACTAAACCTTGCTCATTCCATTTAACAGCATCCAGCCATGGGCCGGCTTCTAACGATTGGATTGGGGTAAATATGCTCATGAATATCTTTTCTAAATTTGCTTTATTACCACTTAAATCCGCACCGGAATTCCTTGGCTCGCCATGTATTCTTTTGCCTGCCCCACAGTGTATTCACCATAGTGAAAAATACTCGCCGCAAGAACAGCGTCAGCATGACCTTTCGTAATGCCATCGACCAGGTGCTGCAAATTGCCTACTCCGCCAGAAGCAATAACAGGAACGCTCACCGCATCGCTGACCGCCGCAGTTAACTCAAGGTCAAATCCATCTTTACTACCATCGCGATTCATACTAGTAAGTAATATTTCACCAGCACCACGTTTGGCCACTTCTGTTGCCCAGGCTACAACATCCATACCAGTAGCAGTTCTACCGCCGTGAGTAAACACTTCCCAATTTCCCGTCTCGGTCTTCTTGGCATCAATCGCGACAACAATACACTGAGAACCATAGTACGCAGCAGCATCAGAAACTAAATCTGGATTTGCTACCGCTGATGAATTCATACTTACCTTATCAGCACCAGCATTAAGCAAACGACGCACATCCGCTACAGCACGCACACCACCGCCAACGGTCAAAGGAATAAACACCTGGGATGCAACATCTTCAATGATGTGCAAAATGAGATCGCGCCCATCTGATGTTGCAGTAATGTCCAGGAAAGTTAACTCATCAGCGCCTTGAGTGTCATAACGCTTTGCGATCTCGACTGGATCACCGGCGTCACGCAAACCAACAAAGTTCACGCCCTTTACAACACGGCCTGCCGTTACATCAAGGCAAGGAATAATTCGTTTAGTTAGCACTGAGAAGCACTCTAGACAATTTTCTTTGCAAACTTGAGAGTCAGCTCATCGGCATACTTTTGGGCCGCAGTTAAATCGAGATCGCCAGCATAAATAGAGCGGCCCGCAATCACGCCCATAACACCCTCTTCCTCAGCCGCACAAAGTGCCTCGATATCTTGGTTGCTTGATAGTCCGCCACTTGCAATTACCGGAATGCGAATGGCTTGGGCCAACTTGATCGTCGCATCCATATTCACGCCTTTGAGCATACCGTCACGACCAATATCGGTGTAGATAATTGCCTCCACGCCGTAGTCTTCAAATTTCTTAGCAAGATCGATCACTTCGTGACCTGTAATTTTGCTCCAACCGTCCGTGGCAACTTTGCCATCACGCGCATCTAAACCCACCATAATATGTCCAGGAAAAGCGGTGCACGCATCTTGCACAAACCCCGGACTCTTGACAGCAGCCGTACCGATAATGACTGTACTAATGCCGTCATCCAATAAACGCTCAATCGTTTCTAGGTCACGAATACCACCACCAAGCTGAACAGGAATTTCATCTCCTACCGCCTTAAGAATAGATTTAATAGCAGATTCATTTTTGAGTTTTCCGGCAAATGCGCCATTGAGATCAACTAGGTGCAAGCGACGTGCGCCCTTGCTAATCCAATGTGTCGCCATTGCGCCAGGATCTTCAGAAAAAACCGTGGCCTTGTCCATGTCACCTTGCTCTAGTCGAACACAGTGGCCGTCTTTTAAATCAATTGCAGGTATTAGAAGCATAGCAGCGTCAGATAAATATTAAGGTTGCCAAGAAACAAAATTTTTGTAGAGCTTTAAGCCGTATTCTGCACTTTTTTCAGGATGAAATTGGGTTGCAAAAATATTATCCCTTGCAACAGCAGAAGTAAACCAATCCCCATACTCCGTTGAGCCCGCGATATCTTCTTTGTCTTGCGGCACAACGTAATAACTATGCACAAAATAAAAACTGGTCATATCAGGTATGCCATCCCAAATCGGGTGCTGACGATTCTGACGAACTTGATTCCAACCCATGTGAGGAACCTTATAAGCAGATCCATCTGGCTGGAATTTACCAGCTAACTCAAAACGCCTGACTTCCCCTGAAATCAGACCCAAACAAGGGGTCCAGGATGCATCAGCGCTTGAGCGCACTTCGGCACTCCGATCAAAAAGCATTTGTTCGCCAACGCAAACACCTAATAACGGCTTGTTTTTTGCAGCTTCCAACAATGCTTCAAGCAAGCCAGACTCTTCTAAATGCTTCATACAATCAGGCATTGCGCCTTGTCCAGGCAGAACCACTCGCTCTGCGGCAATAATTTCTTCGGGCTTACGCGCAATCACCACATTGGCATCAGGAGCCACATGATGAAATGCTTGATATACAGAACGTAAATTACCCATTCCATAATCGACGATCGCAATGGTTTGCGCCAATTGTTAGCCTATGTTCTGTAGTTTTTTGACGGTCTTCTACCCAATGCTAGAAATTTTCTAGATTAGAGACTGCCCTTGGTAGATGGAACAACGCCAGACGCACGGGGATCAAGCTCTAAAGCCATCCGTAAAGCACGGCCAAAAGCCTTGAACACGGTTTCAATCTGATGGTGAGCATTAATACCCCGCAAATTATCAATATGCAAGGTTACTCCAGCGTGGTTTACAAAGCCGCGGAAAAACTCAATGCTCAGATCCACGTCAAAGTCACCCACGCGCGCTCGGGTAAATGGCACATTGAACTCCAGTCCTGGTCGACCTGAAAAATCGATTACAACGCGAGATAGGGTTTCATCCAAAGGGACATAAGAGTGGCCATAGCGAGTAATGCCCGCTTTATCACCAACCGCCTTGGCAAATGCCTGACCCAGAGTGATGCCGACATCCTCAACGGTATGGTGATCATCAATATGGGTATCCCCTTTTGCCACCACTTTGAGGTCAATCATGCCGTGACGGGCAATTTGATCGAGCATATGGTCTAGGAATGGAACACCTGAGGCTAGCTCAGCCTTACCAGTGCCATCTAAATTGATAGCAATTTGAATTTTGGTTTCCGAAGTGTTTCGGGTAACGTCGGCTTGCCGCATGCTTCAGTGCGCCGCGAGGCGAAGTGTTGATTGAAGCCTCATAATATCATTCCTAATACAGATATAAATGCTGATTTGCCTGCTGGTATTTATTAACTTTTGCAGATTTTTAACTAGAGTCCCTAATGAGCCGCTTTTGGAGCCCCGTTGTTCAGACCCTTACCCCCTATGTTCCTGGGGAGCAACCGCAAATGAAGCGGTTAGTAAAGCTAAACACTAACGAGAGCCCTTATGGACCCTCTCCCAAGGCGCTAGCAGCGATAAATGAGCAAACAAATGATGATTTAAGGCTTTATCCAGACCCAGAAGGAGTAGCCCTTAAAAAAGCCATCGCTGATTTGCATGGCCTAGACCCAAAACAGGTGTTTTTAGGCAATGGCTCGGACGAAGTCCTGGCTCACGTATTTCTAGGGCTCCTCAAACAAGCTAAGCCGATCCAGTTTCCGGATATCACCTATAGCTTCTACCCTGTCTACTGCAAGTTATTTGGGATTGACTATCAAACCGTCGCCCTAGGCCCTAATTTTGAAATTGAGACAAAAGATTTCAAATTTCCCAATGGTGGGATTATTTTCCCCAACCCCAACGCCCCCACTGGACGAGCCATTCCTAGGGCAGATATCGAATCACTCCTCGGCAGAAATATAGATTCAGTAGTGGTTATCGATGAGGCTTATGTCGACTACGGAACCGAATCCTCTATCCCACTGTTACGCGGGAATGCTTGCCCAGAGAATCTCTTAGTCGTTCACACCCTATCTAAGTCTCGCGCCCTAGCGGGATTACGGGTGGGATTTGCTGTAGGTCACCCCGCCCTCATTGAAGGTTTAGAGCGCGTCAAGAATAGCTTTAACTCTTATCCTCTTGGGCGCTTGGCGCAAACAGGTGCAATCGCTGCCATTCAAGATCAAGCGCATCTAGAGATCACTACAAAGAAAGTGATTCAGACTCGTGAACGCTTGGTACACGAACTAACAATGTTGGGTTTTGATACTTTGCCATCAACAGCAAACTTCATATTTACGCACCACCCAAAACATAAAGGTGTGAAACTGTATCAGTCCTTACGAGATCGCGGAATTATCGTGCGTCACTTTCAATCGCCACGCATAGAAGAATTTCTACGCATCACTATCGGCACCGACGAGCAAACTAACGAGCTAGTTGCAGCCTTGAAAGAAATCCTAGCTAGTGCTTGAGCTAGATTCATTACGGTAATTTTTTATTTCTGAATGTATTTCTTCAGACGCATCTCAGCAGCACGAGCGTGAGCCGTCAGGCCCTCGCCGTGCGCGAGAGTACTGGCTACAGCACCCAATGTTTGCGCGCCAGCTTCACTAACCTCAATCATGCTCGAGCGCTTGATAAAATCGTACACCCCTAGTGGAGATGAGAAACGCGCAGTTCGTGCTGTTGGCAAAACGTGATTTGGCCCTGCACAATAATCGCCAAGAGACTCGCTAGTGTAGTTACCCATGAAGATGGCACCTGCATGACGAATGAGGTCAGCCCACTTACGTGGCTCTGCAGCGCAAATTTCTAAGTGCTCAGCAGCGATTGCATTCGCAATGTCGCAAGCCTCCTTCATATCTCTCACCTGAATCAGTAAAGCGCGATTAGCAAGTGATGTTTCAATCACTTTCTTTCTCGGCATTTCTGGCAACAACTTATTAATACTGCTCTGTACCTGCTCAATAAATTGCTCATCTGGACAAAGCAAAATAGACTGCGCTAATTCATCATGCTCAGCTTGAGAAAACAAATCCATCGCAATCCAATCGGGATTGCTTGAGCCATCGCACAAAACTAAAATTTCTGAGGGGCCAGCAATCATGTCGATACCAACAATTCCAAACACCCTGCGCTTAGCAGCAGCGACATAGGCATTACCGGGACCAACAATTTTATCGACTGGTGGAATGGTCTTAGTGCCGTAAGCCAGAGCGCCAACTGCTTGTGCGCCACCGATCGTAAAGACACGATCTACACCCGACAAATAGGCCGCAGCCAAGACCAAAGAATTACGCGCCCCATCGGGAGTGGGTACCACCATGATGACCTCTGTCACCCCCGCAACCTTTGCAGGAATCGCATTCATCAAAACAGAGGATGGATAGGCGGCCTTACCGCCAGGAACATAAATGCCTACGCGATCTAATGGAGTGACTTTTTGCCCCAAGCGTGTGCCATCTGCCTCTTCATACTCCCACGAGTGACATCCCGCTTCAATCTTTTGTTTTTCGTGATATGCACGAACTCTTTGTGCAGCAATATCCAGTGCATTTTTCTGTTCAGCCGATAAACCTTCGTAGGCTTTTTTTAATTCTTCTTGAGTAATCTCTAGCTCAGTGACGTCGGCAACATTTAAACGGTCAAACTGTTTTGTAAATGCAAGGACAGCAGCATCACCGTCGGCCTTCACTTGCGCCAAAATTCTAACAACCGCAGCATCAATCGCCTCATCATCGGCCATTGGCAAAGAAAGGCTTGAGAGCAAGGTTTCTTTAAACCCAGCATCCTGGCTATTCAGTCGTTTAACGTTAACCCGTGCAACAGACATATGAATTTCTTTTACTTGAGTAATTCAAAGAATGGCTGCAACTGCGAGCGCTTACGTTTATAAGAAGCTTGATTCACCACAAGACGCGCGCTGATATTGGCAATCGGCTCAACCTCAACGAGGCCGTTTGCGCGTAAGGTGTTGCCTGTGGACACTAAATCCACAATGGCATCAGCCAAACCAACTAATGGAGCCAACTCCATCGAGCCATACAAATGAATCGTATCGATATGCACACCTTTATTTGCAAAGTGTTCGCGCGCGCAATTCACATATTTTGTCGCTACCTTCAAGCGGGAGCCCTGCTGAACAGCAGCGGCGTAATCAAAACCTTCTTTTACAGCAACAGACATCCGGCATTTAGCAATATCCAAATCGAATGGGACATACAAACCATCAGTGCCGTTCTCCATCAAGACATCTAAACCCGCAACACCAAAATCCGCACCACCGAACTGAACATAGGTTGGCACATCGGAAGCACGCACAATAATGAGGCGTACATCCGGATTAGAGGTCTCAATAATGAGTTTGCGTGACTTTTCAGGATCTTCAAGCGGACGAATACCGATCTTGGATAAGATCTCAGCGGTTTCTTCGAAGATTCGCCCCTTCGAGAGGGCTAAAGTTAACTTCATGGACTAATTATCCATCAGGCTCACTTGATGCGCTGAATGTTAGCCCCTAAGAGGGTTAACTTTTGCTCCATGCGGTCGTATCCACGATCGAGGTGATAAATCCGATCTACCTGGGTTTCACCTTGGGCAGCTAAGCCGGCAATGACCAGGCTGGCCGAAGCGCGTAAATCGGTAGCCATCACGATAGCCCCAGAAAGCTTCTCTACCCCTTGTGCAATCGCCGTATTGCCCTCAATTGCGATATCAGCGCCCAGACGATTCATCTCCTGAACGTGCATAAAGCGGTTTTCAAAGATGGTTTCAGTAATTGTGGCATTGCCCTCAGCAATGGCATTGACTGCCATAAGTTGGGCCTGCATATCTGTCGGAAAGGCGGGATATTCAGATGTGCGGAAGCTAACAGCCTTTGGGCGACCATGCATCGAGGCTCTAATCCAATCAGGACCAACCTCCATCTGTAAACCAGCTTCCTTGAGCTTTACCATCACAGCATCAAGGGTGTCTGGGCGACAGTGCTTCACCAAGACCTCACCACCAGCCGCAGCAACAGCGCATAAGAAAGTACCTGCCTCAATACGGTCAGCAATTACGGCATGCTCTGCGCTATGCAGCTTTTCAACACCTTCAATAACTAGGCGATCACTACCAATACCAGTGATCTTTGCGCCCATTTTGACAAGTAGCTCTGCCAAGTCTCCCACCTCTGGCTCGCGCGCAGCATTCTCCAAAATCGTAGTACCCGATGCCAAAGTAGCAGCCATCAATAGATTTTCTGTACCAGTGACAGTGATCATGTCAGTCAAGACAGAGGCGCCTTGCAAACGACCTGTAGCCGATTTTGTTTCAGCTTGAATATAACCACTCTTAATTTTGATTGTGGCGCCCATGGCTTTTAAGCCTTTAATGTGTTGGTCGACTGGACGCGCCCCAATCGCACAACCGCCAGGTAAAGAAACTTTAGCGCTGTGCATTCTAGTAAGCAAAGGACCAAGGACCAAAATAGAAGCGCGCATGGTTTTCACCATTTCATAAGTTGCTTCTGAGCTCTTAATATTGGCCGCATTAAGTATCACATGGTTGCGATTATTGGGGTCAGGGAATGTAACGGTGACCCCAATTTCTTGCAATAACTTGAGCATGGTACGTACATCTTGTAAATCTGGAACGTTATGCAAAGTGATTGGCTGATCCGTTAATAAGCAGGCACACAGAATCGGCAATGCCGCATTTTTAGCGCCGGCAATAGCCACTTCACCCTTGAGGGGAGTGCCGCCAACCATTCGTAATTTATCCATAAATCTTTTCCAGTGAAAATCTAATGCTGTATTTTAAGTTGTTGGATTTTTCGCAAACTCTTCAGGTGTAAAGGCTTTAATGGATAAAGCATGTACCTCGGCTTTCATACGATCACCCATAGCCCCATAGACTAATTGGTGCCGCTGAATTAAACGCTTACCTTCAAACTCAGGACTCACAATCGTTGCAAAAAAATGCTGCCCATCGCCCTCGACTTTGACATGGGTACATGCAAGGCCCTGCTGAATGTATCCCTCAATTTGCTCCGGGGTTGGCAACATCACAATCTCCTCATTCTCAAAATTACTCATCACTACCAATACCTACCAATGGCATTAGTGCCTTAACTTGTAGCCCCTTTGTAATAAACGCAAAGCCACTGCTGAAACCAAAATGAAAAAGCACGCAACAATTACCAAGCTATTCCAAGGGGAAATATCAGACACTCCAAAGAAGCCGTAACGAAATCCATCAATCATGTAAAAAAATGGATTGAAATGAGAAACGGTTTGCCACGCAACTGGCAGAGAATGAATAGAGTAGAACACACCAGATAACATTGTTGCTGGCATGATGATAAAGTTTTGAAATGCCGCTAATTGATCGTATTTATCGGCCCAGATGCCTGCTATCAATCCCATGCTACCCAAAATGGCGGCACCCAAAAGAGCAAACGCCATGATCCATAGCGGATATTCAAAGGATGGCATAGCAAACCATGCCGTGATGATCAAAACACCTGTGCCAACGACGATTCCTCTAAATACTGCAGCCAATACATAAGCGGCATAAAACTCTATATGACTAAATGGCGCCAGTAGCACAAATACTAAATTACCAGTCACTTTAGATTGAATGAGGGATGAAGAGGTATTGGCAAAAGCATTTTGCAATACGCTCATCATGACAAGCCCGGGAATAAGAAAGGCCGTGTAGTTTAAGCGGCCATAAACTTCCTTACCTTCTAAAACATGTCCGAAAATCATTAAATACAAGACCGCTGTAAGTACCGGAGCAGCAACCGTCTGAAATGCCACCTTATAAAAACGCTTTACTTCTTTTAAGAGCAATGTTGGAAAGCCGCTGCCATATGAAATTTTAGGTTTATTCAAGACAGACTTCATCGCGCACCGCCTGACATGATGTTCACAAAAACATCTTCGAGATCTGCCTTGCCCTCACCGTCTTTTTTGACCGAGCCATACTGACTCAGCAAATTCGCAGTGGTATCTAAAGCAACAATATTTCCTTGTTTGAGCATAGCGATTCGTTGGCATAGGGCTTCAGCCTCTTCCAGGTAATGCGTTGTTAGCACAATCGTATGTCCATCTTGATTAAGGCGACTAATAAATTGCCAAAGTGATTGACGCAATTCAACATCAACGCCAGCAGTTGGCTCATCCAAAATAATCACTGGTGGTCTATGAACCAAGGCCTGTGCTACTAATACTCGGCGCTTCATACCGCCTGATAAAGAGCGCATATTGCTGTCAGCTTTACCGGTGAGGTCTAGGTTAGCCATAATCTCATCAATCCAGGCATCATTTTGACGAATACCAAAATAACCAGATTGAAATTGCAACGTTTCCCTTACGGTAAAAAACGGGTCAAACACTAACTCCTGCGGCACAACTCCAAGCATGCGTCGAGCTTGACGAAATTGACCTTGAACATCGGCGCCCATGATTGCAGCATGCCCATGGTCTGCAGTAACTAAGCCAGCCAAAATCGAGATCAGCGTTGTCTTGCCAGCACCGTTGGGGCCAAGCAAACCAAAGAACTCGCCTTGTTCAATTGTTAAAGAGACATCGTCTAGCGCCTGAAGTGCGCCATAATTTTTTGCTATGTTTTTAATCGATATGGCAGCGTGCATGCTATTGCAAACCTAATAGCTCGGCAACACCGTATACACCAGCCAATACTTTTAATTTCTCAGGAGCATTTTGAACACTAACCCGCTGACCAATAGCTTGCAATTTTTTCTGCCATGCCAATAAAACCGTTAATACGGTAGAGTCAAATTCTTTTAGCTGAATACAATCCACGGTTTGTAAAGTAGCCAAATTTAATAATCCATCTTTTTCTAGTTGCAAAACATTGTCTTGCGTTACTGAGACGGGCAGCAAAAATGGCATC
The DNA here is from genome assembly GCF_001595985.1 of Polynucleobacter sinensis. GTDB lineage: Bacteria > Pseudomonadota > Gammaproteobacteria > Burkholderiales > Burkholderiaceae > Polynucleobacter > Polynucleobacter sinensis. The sequence goes on along the minus strand of NZ_LOJJ01000001.1, from coordinate 296,359 downwards.
TAATGTTTCTCTTTACTTAATGTTAGGAAGCTTCAGTTTGCTGGCTTTGCAGCAGCAAGCTGTTTATTGCGATCCTGCAAAAATTTCACAAGACCCTCAATACCATTCTGGCTAATTTGATTCGCAAACTGATTGCGATATGCCTCAACCAGCCACACACCCATGATGTTCATGTCATAGACTTTCCAGCCATTAGCTGTTTTCTCCAAGCGATAGTCAAGTGGAACTGGATCACCGCGGCCAATTACCACAGTCTTCACAATCACTTCTTTATCATCTGGAGCCGCGCGCAAGGGTTTAAATTGGATTGTCTGATCGCGCAACTGACTTAAAGCACCAGAGTAAGTGCGAATGAGTAAATTCTTAAACTCAGTCATGAGTTGTGCCTGCTGCTCGGGGGTAGCTTTTTTCCAATTTGGGCCCATCGCCATTTCAGTAGTGCGCCGCATATCGGTATAGGGAACAATTTTCTTTTCCACTAAATCCACGATGCGAGGAATATTCCCTTTTTGAATCTCGGGATCAGACTTCACGGAAGCCATGACATCAGAAACTACAGCCTTGATCAAACCATCAGGAGTAGATTGATCTGCTCCCTGGGCATAAACACCGCCAACAAATAAAAACAGGCTTGATAGCAATACCTTGAAATATTTTTGAATGGTTTTATGGCTTTTCATGTGTCCTCGTTCGATGCTGGTAATTGAGGCTCATTTTAGCCCTTTAACAAAATCTAGCCCAGGGTAGACGGTTTATTCGTATGGGTTTTCGTATACAGGCATCAGAGGCTCCTCATCATCGCGCCCCTCGTTAATCTGATACGCACGCCTCTGAATATAGGCATCTCGCATAAAGCTATATTTATCGATTGCCGCGCCATCTAATAAGTCGCCAGCCTCATAGTAAGTATTGCGTGCGTTAACAACTCGCAGACCCGTAATGCTATTTCTCAAGGCAACGTCTGGCAACAATCTAAACAAGTAATCAGACTCCAAATCAGCCACCGTACCAAAGCTATCCCTAACGTTACTTGGTCCAAAGAACGGTAAAACCACATAAGGGCCAGATGGGATACCCCAAACGCCAAAGGTTTGACCCCAATCCTCTTTATGCTTTGGCAACCCGCCAGGCGTTGCCATATCAATCAAACCACCCAAACCAAAAGTAGTATTAACGACCACTCGCATAAGATCGCTAAAGGCATAGTCTGGCTTGCCCTGCAACAGATTTTGCAAAGCCGTATAAATATCGCTGTAATTACTAAAGAAGTTGTAAATACCATCCCGAATAAATTCAGGCAAAACAAAGCGGTAACCAGCAACTACGGGCTTTAGTAAGTATGCATCCAAGCCTTCATTAAACTCAAACACTGAGCGATTAAAGGACTCCCAAGGATCATGTGGGGAAGGCTCAACCCCAGCAGGAATAGACGCACAACCCACCATGGTCGTGACTAGACCTAGCAACACTAAACGTTTGAGCCTGGCCACTAAGTGCATTATTTTGCTGCGCCCTTGTCTTGACCGCTATCTGCGGCCTTGTTATATAAAAACTGACTGATTAAGTTTTCTAGCACTACAGCAGACTGTGTTTGAGTAATCTTATCTCCTGCAGCCAACATGTCATCTGAACCGCCAGCCTCTAGACCAATATATTGCTCGCCGAGTAATCCTGAAGTCAAAATCTTGGCGGAAGAATCCTTTGGAAACTTATAAGTATCTTCAATTGTCATGGTGACAGTGGCCTGATAAGTCTTGTCATCAAAGGAAATGTTAGCAATACGTCCAACAACGACACCTGCACTCTTAACGGGCGCCCGTGGCTTGAGTCCACCGATATTATCGAAACGGGCAGAAATTTTATAAGTCGGTGCAAATGAAACGGCATTCATATTGCCGACTTTTAATGCCAGAAACAAAGCTGCCAATAAGCCAATGGCTACAAAGATCCCGACCCAAACATCAATTGCACTTTTTCTCATAAGAGTTCCAGTTTATTCTTTCTAATTCGAGAACATCATCGCGGTTAGCAAGAAGTCCAATGCCAATACAGATAAAGATGAGATCACCACAGTTCTTGTGGTTGCTTGCGACACTCCCTCGGGCGTAGGCTTAGCCTCATAGCCTTGATATAGGGCTATAAAAGTCACGGCTACACCAAAAACTAAACTTTTAATGAGGCCATTACCAATATCGGAGAAGAGATCAACCCCGCCTTGCATCTGCGACCAAAAAGCGCCGGAGTCAACCCCAATTAAAGGCACGCCAACAAAGTAGCCGCCCATCACACCAACCGCTGTAAAGATTGTTGCCAAAATTGGCATGGCAATAATGCCCGCCCACAAACGGGGAGCGATGACGCGACTCAAGGGGTCAACAGCCATCATCTCCATTGCACTTAATTGCTCACCGGCTTTCATCAGGCCAATTTCCGCAGTTAGCGAAGTGCCAGCGCGACCAGCAAACAATAAAGCGGTAATCACTGGGCCCAATTCACGCGTCAGTGATAAGGCAACCAATAAACCTAGCGCCTGCTCTGAACCATAACGATTCAGAGTGTAATAACCCTGGAGACCTAAAACAAAACCAACAAATAAACCAGACACCGCAATGATCACAAAGGAGTGATTGCCCACAAATAAAATTTGATCGGAAACTAAGCGGGGTCTTTTTAATAAAAAGGCAGAGCGCCAAATGACAGCTACAAACATACGTGCAGCAAGTCCAAGACTCGTTAAGTTGCGACGAATAAAAAATCCAAGATCGCCAAAAAGATCTAAGCTCTTATAAAAAATATTCATTTCAGAAGCACTCCAAAATCTTCCTCAAGACTTTGACCTGGATAATGAAATGGTACAGGGCCATCTGGAGATGCGTCTAAGAACTGGCGTACAAAAGGATCTGTTGAGCGACTCAATTCTTCAGGGGTGCCTTCCGCCCCAATACGCCCATTTGCAATGAAATAAACATAATCTGCAATCTCAAATGTCTCTTCAACATCGTGCGTCACCAATAAACTTGTAGCGCCCAGGGCATTATTTAAATCCCGAATAAGGCGAGCTGTAATACCCAAGGAAATAGGATCTAAACCAGCAAATGGCTCGTCATACATGATGAGTGGCGGATCCAAAGCAATTGCTCTTGCAAGCGCAACTCGCCTTGCCATGCCGCCAGAAATTTGCGATGGCATCAAATCGCGCGCGCCTCGTAAACCTACTGCATTAAGCTTCATTAAAACCAGCGAGCGCAATAACTCTTCGCTCAAATCTGTATGTTCGCGCAATGGAAAGGCAACGTTTTCAAAAACGCTAAGATCAGTAAAAAGGGCGCCGAATTGAAACAGCATGCCCATGCGACGACGCGCAATCATGAGTTCGGCAGATGTCATCTTGCCCACATCCCGACCTTCAAACAATACCTGACCCGACTGGGCAGCGAACTGGCCGCCAATCAACCTCAAAATGGTTGTCTTGCCGCAACCTGAACCACCCATCACCGCAACCACTTGGCCACGACGAAACTTCATATTGAGCCCCGACAGAATTTGTCGCTCACCGGGCGCATAAGAGAAGTTGACGTCTTTAATTTCAACGACAACTTCACTTGGGCTTTTACCTACAGCCTGATGATGTAAATTCACTGAGTCGGGGTGACGGCTGTTCATATCCTCGATATTATCGCGGCAGAACAGAAGACCCCATCAAATACTCATCTACCGCACGGGCTGCTTGACGACCCTCACGAATTGCCCACACCACCAAAGACTGCCCACGACGCATATCACCCGCCGCAAATACCTTTGGAATGTTGGTTTGATAGGCATTTTGACCATCAACAGTGGCTTTTGCATTACCGCGAGCATCTTTATCAACACCGAAGGCATTGAGGACTTGTTGCGCAGGCGAGACAAAACCCATCGCTAAGAAAACCAAATCAGCCTTAATCTCAAACTCAGAGTTTGGCATCTCAGTCATCTTGCCGTCTTTCCACTCTAAACGCACGCAAACCAATTTCTCGAGCTTGCCATTTTTACCTTCGAAGCGCTTAGTCGCAACAGACCAGTCCCGATCACAACCCTCTTCATGGGAAGAAGATGTGCGCAACTTAGTAGGCCAGTATGGCCAGACTAAAGGCTTATTCTCTGTTTCTGGTGGCTGCGGCATTAACTCAAATTGAGTAATCTTTGCAGCACCATGACGGTTGGAAGTTCCAACGCAATCTGATCCTGTATCACCACCACCAATCACAACAACATGCTTACCAGCAGCGGAAATTTCATTTTTGAAGTCACCCGCATTTTCTTTATTCTGAGGAATCAAAAATTCCAAAGCGAAGTGAACGCCAGCCAATTCACGACCTGGCACGGGCAAATCACGTGGCTGTTCTGCGCCACCAGAAATAACTACAGCATCAAAATCTTTCATTAACTGATCTGGCGAAACGGTTTTAGTTGAGTAGTTTTTAACTTCAGCGCCAATGGCTTCTTTACCAACGAATACGCCCGTTTCAAACTTCACACCTTCGGCTTGCATCTGCTCAACACGACGATCAATTAACCACTTTTCCATTTTGAAATCAGGAATACCGTAGCGCAACAAACCGCCAACACGGTCATTCTTCTCAAACACCGTAACATCATGGCCAACACGGGCAAGTTGCTGCGCAGTTGCCATACCAGCAGGACCGCCGCCAACAACAGCTACCTTTTTACCAGTCTTAGTTTTAGAGGGCTGCGGTTTAACCCAACCACTCTCCCAGCCCTTATCAATAATGGCGTGCTCAATCGACTTAATACCAACAGCATTGCTGTTAATGCCCAAGGTACATGCCGCTTCACAAGGTGCCGGGCAGATACGACCAGTAAACTCTGGAAAGTTATTGGTAGATTGCAAAACATCTAGGGCGTTCTTCCAGTCGCTATGGAATACCAAGTCATTGAAATCCGGAATGATGTTATTGACAGGACAGCCGTTATTGCAAAAAGGAATTCCACAATCCATGCAACGTGCGCCCTGCACTTTTGCCTCTTCGTCTGTTAAAGCAGCAACAAACTCTTTGTAGTGATGAAGGCGTTTAGTGGGAGCTTCGTAGGTTTCTTCTACGCGCTCAAATTCCATAAATCCAGTGACCTTACCCATATCGAATCCTTCGTATCTTTTCTTAATATCTATCTACGTTAATTAAGCAACTTATGCAGCAACAGCTTTAACTTGAGCCTTTTCCCACAACTCACCTAATGCGCGCTTGTATTCAGTTGGGAGAACTTTCACAAAACGACCGCGAGCATTTTCCCAGTCAGCCAAGAGTGCCTTAGCGCGCTCTGAGCCTGTGTGACGGAAGTGGCGCTCAATCAAGCCCTTAAGAATCTGCTCATCAGTTAAGCGCTCACCGCCATCCTTCACATCAACAGGAGCATGCCACTCAGACTGCGGCATCTTGGCAATTTGCTCAGCAGAAGGAAGCACCTTCTCTAGAGTTGCCATGCTGGTATTGCAACGCTTATCAAACATGCCATCTTCATCGTAGACATAAGCAATACCACCACTCATACCTGCTGCAAAGTTACGACCAGTTGCGCCTAAAACGACTACTGTGCCGCCAGTCATGTACTCACAACCATGATCGCCAGTGCCCTCAACAACGGTAGTCGCTCCAGAATTACGGACCGCAAAACGCTCGCCAGCAACACCATTAAAGAATGCTTCACCGCCAATAGCGCCGTATAAGACGGTATTACCGACAATAATATTCTTCGCTGTATCACCACGGAACTCGTGCGGAGCTCGCACGATCACGCGTCCACCTGAGAGACCTTTGCCAACATAGTCGTTGCCATCACCAACCAAGTCCAAAGTAATACCGCGCGCCAGGAAGGCCGCAAAGCTTTGACCAGCAGTACCGTTTAACTGAATGTGAATCGTGTCATCAGGTAAACCAGCATGGCCATAACGTTGCGCTACTTCACCAGACAGCATTGCACCAACAGTACGGTTGACGTTCTTCACCGGAACAATGAAAGAGACCTTCTCGCCACGTTGTAGCGCAGGCTCACTCTTCTCAATCAAGATGTTATCTAGTGCGCTGTCAAGACCATGGTCTTGGGTCAAGACTTGATAGCGTGGCACATCTTTAGCAACAGCAGGTTCAGCAAAGATCTTACTGAAATCCAAACCATGAACTTTCCAGTTTTCGATACCTTTACGTGTATCCAAAAGATCAACGCGACCAATCAAATCATCAAACTTACGAATACCCAATTGCGCCATGATCTCGCGAACTTCTTCAGCAATAAAGAAGAAGAAGTTCACTACATGCTCAGGCTTGCCAGAGAATTTCTTGCGCAATAGTGGATCCTGCGTAGCCACCCCAACTGGGCAGGTATTTAAATGACACTTACGCATCATGATGCAACCTTCAACAACCAATGGTGCTGTTGCAAAGCCAAATTCATCTGCACCTAACAATGCACCAATTACAACGTCACGACCGGTTTTCATTTGGCCATCAGCTTGAACGCGAATGCGGCTACGCAAGCCATTAAGCACCAATGTTTGTTGAGTTTCTGCCAAGCCCAATTCCCATGGAGAACCCGCATGCTTGATTGAAGACAGTGGAGAGGCGCCAGTACCGCCATCGTGTCCAGCGATCACTACGTGATCAGCTTTAGCTTTGGCAACACCTGCGGCAATCGTACCAACGCCCACCTCAGAAACCAACTTCACAGATACGTCAGCAGCTGGGTTCACATTCTTCAGATCGTGAATCAGCTGAGCAATATCCTCAATAGAGTAAATATCGTGATGCGGAGGAGGAGAAATTAAACCAACGCCTGGCACGGAGAAGCGCAACTTACCAATATAGTCAGAAACTTTTCCGCCTGGCAATTGGCCGCCCTCACCAGGCTTTGCCCCTTGAGCCATCTTGATTTGGATTTGATCAGCAGAGCGTAGGTATTCAGTAGTTACACCGAAGCGGCCCGAGGCAACCTGCTTAATTTTAGAGCGCAATGAATCGCCGTCAAGCAAAGGAATATTAGCCTCTACAACATCTTCGCCCAAGATGCTTGCAAGAGACTCACCCTTCTTAATCGGAATCCCTTTGAGTTCATTAACGTAGCGGTTTGGATCTTCGCCGCCCTCACCAGTGTTGGACTTACCACCAATACGATTCATAGCAATCGCCAACGTGGCGTGAGCTTCGGTAGAAATAGAACCCAAAGACATCGCGCCTGTAGCAAAACGTTTAACGATCTCTTTTGCAGATTCAACTTCATCAAGTGGAATAGCTTTCGCTGGATCAATCTTGAATTCGAACAAACCACGCAACGTCATCTGACGCTTAGTTTGATCGTTAATAATGTTGGCGTACTCTTTATAAGTCTGATAACCCTTCTCAGCACCAATACGTGTGGAATGCTGTAACTTTGCGATCGTGTCTGGAGTCCACATATGGTTCTCGCCACGAATACGGAAGGCATACTCACCACCAGCATCCAACATATTGGTTAGCACTGGATCATTGCCAAAGGCAGACTGATGCATGCGCAACGCCTCTTCAGCCACTTCAAAAACGCCAATGCCACCCACATTAGATGGGGTACCTTTGAAATACTGATCAATGATGTCGTGATTCAATCCAATAGCTTCAAAAATTTGTGAGCCTGTGTAGGACATGTAAGTCGAGATGCCCATCTTGGACATCACTTTTTGCAAGCCTTTACCAACTGCTTTCACAAAGTTCTTAACAGCTTTTTCTGGAGACAAATCGCCAGACAGGCCCTTAGCCATATCTGCCAAAGTTTCCATCGCGAGGTATGGATGTACCGCTTCAGCACCATAGCCAGCCAAGAGCGCAAAATGATGTGTCTCACGGGCACTACCAGTTTCGACAACCAAACCAACGCTTGTGCGTAAACCTTTTTGAACTAAGTGCTGATGAATAGCCGAGGTTGCCAGCAATGCCGGAATGGCCACATGATTTTCATCGACCTGTCGATCACTCACGATCAAGATGTTGTAGCCGGAACGAACCGCATCAGCCGCTTCGGCACACAAAGATGCTAAGCGAGCTTCAATGCCTGCTTTGCCCCACGAAGCTGGGTAACAGATATCCAACTCGTATGAGCGGAACTTACCGTTCGTGTAATGGCCAATATGACGAATCTTGGTAATGTCATCAAAGTCCAAGATTGGCTGACTTACTTCTAAACGCATGGGGGGGTTGATATTGTTGGTATCCAACAAGTTTGGCTTTGGCCCAATAAATGAAACCAAAGACATCACCATGTTTTCACGAATCGGATCAATCGGAGGATTCGTTACTTGCGCAAACAATTGCTTGAAGTAGTTATACAAAGGCTTGTTCTTATTAGAAAGAACAGCTAATGGGCTATCGTTACCCATTGAACCAATAGCCTCTTCACCATTCATGGCCATTGGCGCCATAAGGTATTTAATATCCTCTTGGGTATAACCAAAGGCTTGCTGACGATCTAGTAATTTAGCGGCAGGACGAATATTAGTTTTTTCATCAACAATGTCAGCCTTGCTAGCATCGACTTCATCAAGCTTAACGCGAACCGCATCAATCCAGCTCTTGTATGGCTTCGCTTTAGAGACGGCATTCTTCAACTCAACGTCGTCAATGATGCGACCCTGCTCCATGTCAATCATGAACATCTTGCCTGGTTGCAAGCGCCATTTTTGAACAATCTTGTTTTCTGGAATGGGCAATACACCCGCCTCAGAAGCCATGATGACTAAATCATCATCAGTTACGTAGTAGCGCGCTGGACGCAAACCATTGCGATCCAAGGTGGCACCAATTTGACGACCATCGGTAAACGCCATTGCCGCGGGGCCATCCCATGGCTCCATCATGGCCGCGTGATATTCATAGAAAGCGCGACGGTTATCATCCATTAATGAATGCTGCTCCCAGGCCTCTGGGATCATCATCATCATTGCTTGTGCCAATGGATAGCCAGACATTACCAACAGCTCTAAGCAATTATCAAAACATGCAGTATCAGACTGGCCTGGATAAATTAGTGGCCATAATTTCTTAAGATCGTCACCGAGCACTGGGGAGCTTATAGCGCCCTCACGTGCATTTACCCAGTTGACGTTGCCCTTAACTGTATTGATCTCACCGTTATGAGCAATCATGCGGTATGGGTGAGCCAACTCCCAGGCCGGGAAAGTGTTAGTGGAGAAACGTTGATGTACAAGCGCCAGCGCTGAAACAGTACGGGGATCTTGTAAATCTTTGTAATAGGCGCCGACCTGATTGGCTAACAGCAAACCCTTATAAACAATGGTTCGCGCAGACATCGATGCTACGAAATACTCTTTGCCATGCTTTAAATGCAAATCCTGAATGGCATGACTAGCTGTTTTACGAATGACATATAGCTTGCGCTCTAATGCATCCGTTGTCATGATGTCACGACCGCGGCCGATGAAGATCTGACGTATAAATGGTTCTGTCATTTGAACCGTTGGAGACATCGGTAATTTGACATCAATTGGAACATCTCTCCAACCTAGAACAACCTGACCCTCCAGGCGTACAGTACGCTCTAATTCTTGCTCACAAGCCAAACGTGAAGCTTGTTCTTTTGGCAAGAAAATCATTCCAACTCCATACTCACCGAATGGCGGCAATTCAATTCCTTGCTTAGCCATTTCTTCGCGATACAAAGTATCAGGAACCTGAATCAAGATTCCAGCGCCATCGCCCATCAACGGATCGGCACCAACGGCTCCACGATGATCTAAGTTCTCAAGAATCTGCAGCCCTTGGGTAACGATCTCGTGAGTTTTTTTACCTTTAATATGCGCGACGAATCCTACGCCGCAAGCATCGTGCTCATTTTGTGGGTCATATAGACCTTGAGCGATTGGACGAAGATCGGTATTCATTTGTGTAGTCATGGTATTTCCGTATGCCATCGTGGGCTGATTACTTTTGGAGGATCAAATATAGGGGAATACCCATGCTGATGCAATAGAAATAAAATGACTCTGTCCCATTTAATATTCGGAAGGAGCCAAATTGATTCTCATAAAAGGGACAGAGTCAAACAATATTGCTTCCCCTCTGAGGGGCAAATCAACTAACTTCTGCGCTAAGTTGTTGAATTGATTGAATCTAACTTTCTTGGACGCCCTCGATGGCGTATTAATACCCGCTCAGGATGATCTTTGAAGAGTATTTTGGCGTAGCCATCGCTGACCCATGGCTTAGATCGAATTAAGGCTTCAGTGATTTGCTGGTCCTCCCAATGAGGAGCCCCCTCTTTGACATAGGACGCCCAAGCCATTTGTCTTTCGAAGGGAGTATTTCCCAAGCCCCAAAAGTGCTGATGGTCTACAAGCCAAGATTCAACATTTCCACCGATATGGGATGAAAAGCTGGTCCACACCGAATCCTGAGGGCTAGATTCAAATCCTACCCTGACAGGATTTAACTCAATAAAGCGCTGGCACCGTAAAAAATAATTAGGGTCTATTAGAGAAGAGCGAAACCGACCTTCCCAAATCGTTCCAGAGCGATGATGCAATTGATTAAAGTACTGGGCATAGCGTCTACCCAAGGACTGCATTGTTTTAGATAATGAATCTTCATGCTGCGGTGTCATCAACAAATGAACATGATTTGGCATTAGAGCAAATGCATGCACAGCACACCCAAATTGTTTGGCCGCCTCACGCAACCAATCAAGATATTGACGACGATCTACTTCATTAAAAAATAAGGTTTCACGATTGTTACCACGCACCAGCACATGCATTGCCTGACCGGGAATAATTGTGCGTGCTTGCCGAGCCATTATTCAAGCGAACTACTGTAGTTCGCGAACACCGCCATTATTAGAGAACTCAGGAATAAACCAATCACCATCGACTTGGGTCACACCTGATGGCACTTCGCGCCCTTGTTGTGGCTCATCCTTTAATGCGGTTGCCATATACGAAGTCCACATTGGCAACGCTAAGCCGCCACCCGTTTCACGATCGCCCAAACTCGCAGGCTTATCAAAACCAATCCAAGCAATGGCAACTACTTTGGGGTTGTAACCAGCAAACCAAGCGTCATGAGAATCATTGGTTGTGCCCGTCTTACCTGCAATATCGTTTCGACCTAACTTAGCCCTCGCACTTGCAGCGGTTCCACTCTTGGTTACTTCTTGCAACATGCTATCCATTACAAAAGCAGTTCGAGCATCTAGTACGCGAGTAGCATCTTCACGCGCATGCGTAGGCTTAGCTTCAAACAATACCGCCCCTTTGGAATCGGTCATCTTACTAATTAAGAAAGGATCGACACGATAGCCACCGTTAGCAAAAACACTATAGGCTGCGGCCATTTGCAAAGGTGTAACCGAACCCGCACCCAATGCCATCGTTAGGTATGGAGGATGCTTTTCAGGTTCGAAACCAAATCGCTGAATATATTCTTGTGCGTAAGAAGGGCCAATAGCTCGAATGATGCGAACAGAAACTAAGTTCTTCGATTTTGCTAGAGCGGTACGTAAACGCATCAAGCCGTCATATTTACCATCGTAATTCTTCGGCTCCCAAGCCTGACTTCCCGTTTCCATACTGCCAATAGATAATGGAGCATCATTGACCATAGTGCTTGGGGAAAAACCTTTTTCGATAGCGGCTGCATAAATGAATGGCTTAAATGAAGAGCCTGGTTGGCGCTGCGCCTGAGTGACATGATTAAATTGGTTGCGCCGAAAATCGAAGCCGCCCACCAATGACAGAATCGCACCTGTCTCTGCGTTCATAGAAACAAAAGCGGCCTCGACTTGAGGTAGTTGGGCTAATTTCCAAACCCCATTATCAGATAACAACCTCACTATCGCACCGGGGCGCAAGCGTTTTTTAGGTTGCGCACTATCCGTCAAAGACGCGGCAGCGAGTTTCATACCTTCGCCCTTGAGTGTGATGGTGTCACCAGTAGAGATCATGACTTGCATCTCTTTTGGTTTGATGTCGAGCACTACACCAGATTGCAGGTCATCTAACTGCGGATAAGCAAGTAAAGCCTCATCAATTGCGCGTTGACGCTTCACTGTATCGTCTGGCAAATCAATAAAACCCTCGGGACCACGATAAGCGTGACGTAAGTCATATTCAAAAATGCCATGTCGTACTGCTTTGTATGCGGCATCTTGATCAGCCTTCAAGATGGTTGTGTAGACATCAATACCCTGAGAATAGATCGCCTCACCGTATTGGGTAAATAGCAATTGACGCACCATTTCAGCAGGGAAATCTGCGCGCGTACTAAATTCATTCCCAAGACCGCGAATATGCAACTCCTCAGCCATGGCAATTTGATATTGCTCGGGCGTGATATATGACAAGTCACGCATCCGCTGCAAAATATATTCTTGACGAATTTTGGCACGTCGGAAGTTGCTAACGGGGTTATATGCCGAAGGGGCCTTTGGCAAACCTGCCAACATTGCAGACTCTGCAATGGTTATATCTTTTAATTCTTTGCCAAAGTAAATCTGAGCTGCACTAGAAAATCCATACGCCCTTTGGCCCAAGAAAATCTGATTCATGTAAATCTCAAGAATCTTGTCTTTACTCAATTGAGATTCAATTTCCCAAGAAAGTAGTACCTCGTAAATTTTTCGACTGAATGTCTTCTCATTACTCAGGAAAAAATTTCGGGCCACCTGCATCGTAATGGTTGATGCTCCCTGCGAAAGATTGCCGCGCAGATTTGTGAGGGCGGCACGCATGATGCCAACATAATCTACTCCACCATGAGAATAAAAACGGTCATCTTCAATAGCTAAGACCGCATTGCGCATGCTCATGGGAATTTCATTTAAGGGAATGACTTTGCGGCGCTCCTCCCCAAATTCTCCAATCAAGACCTTATCAGCGGTATAGATTCGTAAAGGGGTTTTAGGGTTGTAATCCACCAAAGCAGAAATTTTTGGCAAATTCGGCTTGGCGATCAAGAACGCATATCCGAGCAAAAGGGTAAATACCACTGCAAAAACCATGCAAATAATCAGCAAGGCTTTTACTAGGGGATTGCTGCCTGATTTATTAAATGAGGAATGCTCCGCTCTTTGCTGACCGGGACGTCTATCAGGCTGACGGTTAAACCGCCGATTTAAGGGCGGCTTGTCTTTTGGAGGTAGAGCCATAGAGTCAAATTATAGGGTGCTTGGCCAATTTCTCCTCAAGCTCCAAAACCCTTGTTTCAGAATAAATTGCTCTATTTTCTGACGAGCAATTACGCATTTCCTGATCGTTTTTACTACCCCCAGGGCGAACAATATGGCATGCCTTCACGCCACATTTCCTCCCAATCTTTTGACGACATTTTAAGTGAGCTGGGGGACGACCCCGCCATTCCAGACCCCCATGGAATTCGAAAATCAACCGCACCTCAAAGGCCTACGCCCGAGAGCCAAATGAAACCAAAGTCGCCATCACTTTCCATGAACAACATCAAGTTAGCAGGTCTCAAAATGGCTCCTTTATTCATTCTTGGTGGAGTATCGATTCTCCTTAATGGAGCACTTTTTTTAGCCTTTGAGTCCCATAAGGAAGCGTTAAAAATGGAAACTCATCGCCTTCAAGACGAGCTCTCGGGCCTTAAAAGGGAGCTGCATAAGCAACAAGGGGATTTAGATGAAAAACAGGAGGATCTTTACGATACATTGGAAGAATTACAAGTGAGTATTCACTCTTTAAGTGAAAAACGCCCCATTTCAACACCTCGGAGCCAGCCATTAGCAACGCCTCACGAGGCAGAACTACGTAGCTGGCGATATCTAGGGCTCATCAAAGTGAATGGGGTTGAGCAGGCTTTTTTCCACACCGGAAAGGCCACAAGAATGATGGCTAAAAACGAGCTTGTCCTAGGGGAATGGCGCCTGATGGATATTCAAAAAGAGCTTGCTACCTTATCTCATCCTAGGGGCAAGTCACTCAACTTTAGATCTGCCAAGTCGGAATAAAAAATGCTGAAATTCCCACCCCCCAACCTCAAATTACTATCGGCAATCTTGCTCGCTCTTTTACTCCAGCCAGCCCTAGGAACCAGTTCAGAAATCGACCAGTCAAACCCTATCAAAAGTGAGCTAATTAGCCTCCAATTTCACCAAATTGAGGTGACCGAACTATTGCAAGTTTTGGCCAAAATCGGAAAAACCAACTTTCTCCTCAGTGAGTCCATTCAAGGGAAGATTTCCATCGATCTAGATAACACCCCATGGAAAACCGCCCTACACTCCATTCTTGCCAGCAGAGGATTGAGACTCATACGTAATGGTGACATCTACTGGATTGGTACCCATGCAGAAATCCAAAGCTTCCAAAAATTTCGCAGGGAAGATGCAGCGCTGCCTTTTGGCGGCGACCATATCAACAGCCCACGCCAAATACTAATTGAGGCGCGCATCGTTGAAGCCGATCAGCGCTTTGCCAGGGAACTGGGTATAAAGCTGGGCCACCAAGCTAATGGCATTGGGCAACATACCGACCAAAAGATCAGCGGGAGCCTCGATTTGGCCGGGGCAGGACTCAATGGATTTCAACCAGCAACCCTCGCCGCTACACTGGTATCTAGAAATGCTGCGCAATTACTACAAATAGAGCTTTCCGCGCTCGAATCAGATGGTCAAGGAAAAATACTATCCAATCCCCGCATCATGACGGGCGATCAAGTAAAGGCAGTCATTGAGCAAGGTACAGAACTTCCATATCAAGTGAGCTCACAGAGCGGTAGCAAACTCCAGTTTCGTAAAGCAAACCTCAGGCTAGAAGTGCTGCCCAAGATTCATCCAGATGGAAAAATCTCAATGCTTGTCGGCATCAATAAAGACACAATTGGCATGAAAACTGAACAAGGCTATGCCATTGATACCAAAAACTTAAGCTCGGAGGTTACCGTTGAAAATGGCGGTACGGCCATCATTGGAGGGATTTTTCAAACCACCCATAGAGAAGATGAGGTAAAGGTTCCGCTTCTGGGTGATATTCCCATCATTGGCCATTTATTTCGCCATAAATCGACATTAGCCGATAAAACTGAGCTATTAGTCTTCCTAACTCCCACCGTTATCGATAAACCCTAATAAAATCGAGAGGTGAACTCTTCGTCTACCAATATCTTTCTAATCGGCCTAATGGGCGCCGGAAAGTCGACCGTTGGTAAATTGCTGGCAAAAAAATTAGGGCGTCGCTTTTTAGATGCCGATCATGTCATTGAAGAGCGCTGCGGCGTCAAAATTCCCATCATCTTTGAGATGGAGGGAGAGGAAGGTTTTCGCAAACGTGAGGCGCAAGCCATAAAAGATATTACAGCTGAACAGAACATTATTTTGGCAACAGGCGGAGGCGCCGTACTACTTCCAGAAAATCGCCAATTCCTCAAAGAAAGAGGGACTGTGATTTACCTGCATGCAAATCCTATTGAGCTCTGGCACCGCACGAAAGGCGGAGAGGGAAGACCTCTTCTTAAAAATGGCGATGCCAAAAAAATCTTAGAAAATTTATACGCCATTCGCGATCCGCTATATCGCGAGATTGCCGACCACGTCATTGAAACTGGTAAACCAAGCGTCAATCAATTAGTCAATACTTTAATCATGCAACTTGAACTCTCTGCTTGAATTTATCCATGAAAACACTAGAAGTTGATCTCGGCAATCGCAGCTACCCCATTCATATTGGTACGGATTTAATCGATCAAGTTAATCTCTTTAGTGCTTGTGAAAAGGCCAGTTCAATTTATATAGTTACAAATACTACGGTTGGGCCTTTGTATGCTGAGCGCCTTACCAAGACCCTAGAGAAGCTGGGAAAGCCTGTAAGAACTATCGTTTTACCAGATGGTGAATCTTATAAGGATTGGAAAAATCTCCAACTCATTTTTGATGATCTTTTAAAGTTTGGCGCGGATCGCCAAACAATGCTGGTTGCTCTCGGTGGTGGAGTCATTGGTGACATGACTGGTTTTGCAGCAGCCAGCTTTATGCGTGGCATTAGATTTATTCAAGTACCCACAACGCTGCTCGCGCAAGTCGACTCTTCTGTAGGTGGAAAAACGGGCATCAATCACCCCTTCGGCAAAAACATGATTGGCGCGTTTCATCAACCTGCGGCAGTCATTGCTGACCTCAATACCCTAAAGACATTGCCAGCCCGCGAACTCTCCGCCGGTCTAGCTGAGGTGGTCAAGCATGGTGCCATTGCAGATGCTGAGTTTCTCAATTGGATTGAGGTAAATACGCTGGCACTACTAGCTTGTGATACTACTGCTATGGCTCATGCCGTTCTACGCTCTTGTGAAATTAAGTCTGCAGTTGTTTCTGCAGACGAAAGAGAGGGAGGTATCCGCGCCACTCTTAACTTTGGCCACACTTTTGGTCATGCTATTGAGGCAGGCATGGGTTATGGTGAGTGGCTTCATGGCGAGGCCGTAGGTTGCGGAATGGTGATGGGCGCCGATCTTTCGCGTCGCCTCAACTACATCACGCAAGCTGAAGTAGACCGTCTCACCAAGATTATTCAATCAATGAATCTGCCAACCAATCCCCCGAAATTTGGCGCACAACGCTATATGGAGCTGATGCAGGTAGATAAAAAGACTGAAAGCGGCCAAATTCGTTATGTGGTTCTTGAAAAAATCGGTAAAGCTCAGATTAAGAGCGTCCCGGATGATCAAGTCATTGAGACCCTTGCCGCTACAGGCGCAGTCTAATCATTGCTAAGCTTTTAGCAGGCCAATGCTAATGGCTTGGCCCGCCTGAGCAGTGGCAAATTCCGAAAGATCGGTCAATAGTTCACGCCCGGTTTTTGTATCCAACCAAAGAGGTGTGGCTAAGGTGCCTGCCCAGCGATAGTGATAACCACCAGATTTGGCTGCCACCCAAATCTCATGCAAAGGGGGCTGAGTGTTGACCACAATCACGCTGCGGTCCTTAAAACGAATGTTGATGACATTACCCCCCTGACGCTCCACATCTAGATCTAGATCCAACTCATCATCAGCAGCCTCTAAAGCCACCTCAATCGAATGCAGCAAATGGCTCCCCAGTTGATGAAATTGCTTGTCATCAATAGAGTCAACCGCTTGATTATTTGAATTCATATTAGAGTCCTGCATGCTATATTCAATCATTCGTTTTAGAGACATTCATGATAGCGACTCTTACCAGAACCCTAAGTATTAGCCTTTTAATATCCCTTGTTGGATGTGGGGTTAGGGGTCCGCTATATTTACCAAATGTACCGCCCGCCCCAGTACCGCCTAGCGAGCCTGAGCCTAAAGGCAAACTCTATTCACCACAAAACCCCACTGCGACTAACCCATCATCGGCGAAGCAATGACAAGCAAAGTAATTCCCATTCCGCAATTAGTCGGATTTACAGAACGTAACGGCAGCTGGTATGTTGAAGATATCCCCTTGGCAGATTTGGCTAAAGAGTTCGGCACCCCTTTGTATGTTTACAGCAAAAAAGCATTAGCTAATGCCTACCAAGCCTATGACAGGGCTTGTGTAGATTCGAGTGGAAAAAGGCGCGCACGGGTACATTTCGCGATGAAAGCAAATAGCAATCTTGCGGTGATTGATTGCTTTAGAAAATTGGGTGCTGGGTTTGATTTAGTAAGTGGCGGAGAACTAGCGCGTGCGCTGGCTATAGGTGCCGACCCAAAGAGTCTGGTATTTGCAGGCGTGGGTAAATCAGCCAGTGAAATCGCACAAGCATTAGAGGCAGGCGTCAAATGCATTAATGTCGAATCGATCGCAGAGCTAGAACAAATCAATCGCGTTGCTACTAAACTTGATTGCCGCGCACCAATCTCTTTACGCGTGAATCCTGATGTCGATGCTCAAACTCATCCCTACATCTCCACCGGCTTGAAGGGAAATAAATTTGGCATCGCCTATCATGAGGTACTCAAAACGTATAGAGAGGCTGCACTCCTTCCACAGATAGATGTTGTTGGTATTGATTGCCATATCGGCTCGCAAATTACGACAACGGCTCCTTACCTTGATGCCTTAGATAAGGTGCTTGAGCTGGTCACTCAGTTGAAAAAAGAAGGCATCGATATCCACCATCTTGATTTAGGTGGTGGTCTTGGAATTTCTTATGGCGATGAAACTCCTCCCGATATTACCGAATTCACCAACACCTTACTCAATCGTGTTGCTGAGCGTGGCTTTGGCCATTTAGATGTTGTATTAGAGCCTGGCAGATCTCTCGTGGGTAATGCAGGTGTGCTCCTGACCACAGTGGAATATCTCAAGCCTGGCGCCGAGAAGAACTTTTGCATCGTAGATGCCGCAATGACTGAGCTCATGCGCCCAGCACTCTACGAGGCATATCACAGCATCGTTCCCGTCGAAACCAAGACTGTTTCCAAGTCAACTTACGATATCGTTGGTCCCGTCTGTGAATCAGGAGATTGGCTGGGAAGAGATCGTAGTCTCGCAGTTGAAGAAGGTGATTTACTGGCCATTCTTTCTGCAGGGGCATATGGTTTTGTGATGGCCTCCAACTACAACACTCGACCTAAGCCTGCTGAAATCATGGTTGATGGTAATAATGCTTACGTCATTCGCTCACGTGAAAATATCAAAGATCTTTTCGCAAGTGAAACAGTGTTGCCAAGCTAGCAGAAAACGGTGTGATAGCAATTCTGAAGAATCACATGCAACAAAAAACCCCGCAAAATTGAGCGGGGTTTTTTATTCAAGCAAAGTGCAATTAATGCAAACCTGCCATGTAATCTGAGACTGCTTTCATTTCTTGATCTGAAAGCTTGGTAGCAATTGTTGTCATTTGGCTGCTGTTCTTACGAACTCCCTCTCGGAAGGCCAATAGTTGGGCTGCGTTGTATTCAGCCCATTGACCGCCCATACGTGGGTACTGAGAAGGAATACCTGCACCTGTTGGGCCATGGCAGGCTGCACAGGCTGGAACACCTTTGGCGGCGATACCGCCACGATAAATACTTTGGCCAAGTTCAATCGTGCTCTTATTTTGAGCGACACCCTGTGAAACTGGTTGCTTAGCAAGGTAAGCGGAGATATTTTGCATATCTTGCTCAGTCAAAGTAGCGACCATACCCATCATGACTGGATTTGCACGAGTGCCATCTTTGAAGTTTTTCAATTGTTTAGTTGTGTAGGCAGCATGCTGAGCTGACAACTTTGGCCAGGTAGCAGTTGCACTCTGGCCCTTAGGGCCGTGACAAGTAAGACAAGCTGTAACGCCGCGGCTAGCGTCCCCGTTGGAATACAGAGCCTCACCAGCAGCCACGTCGACTTTTGGTTTGCCAGGGGCCGCGGCCTTTGTTTCAGCAGCAGGAGCCATTGGCGCAGGATCAGCTGCAAAAACTTGGCCTGAAAGCCCGCTTAGAGCGAAAATAGACACAGCCGCAAAACCAGCACGTAAGCTAGTTAATTTGGAGATTTGAGAGGTTTGACGCATTATGTTTACCTTGGCAAAAATTCCTAAAAGTGTTTGGGCCCTACTTTTACAACCTTTTACCCAACACCATGAGATATTTCATGATTTTGCGTGATTTTACAATAGCTTCTGGACATGTCTAAACTCTTTCAAGCCCGATTCGCAACCACAGTCAATGACACCCATTGCCTGCCTGCCACCCCACTGCGGGAGGTGGCTTTTGCCGGACGTTCAAATGCTGGCAAATCTAGCGCGATAAACGTGCTTTGCAACCAAAAAAGGCTAGCTTTTGCCAGTAAAACACCAGGCCGCACCCAACATATCAATTATTTTGGCCTTTTCGCAAAAGATGATCTTTTAGCCTATTTAGTGGATTTACCTGGTTATGGCTATGCAGCCGTTAACCACGAGACTAAGTACCACTGGAATACCCTCCTCAGCGATTACCTGCAAGAACGGGAGCAACTGGTTGGAATGGTCCTGATTGTGGACTCCAGACGCGGCATTACTGATCTAGATGAGCAAATGATCCAATGGTTTGTGCCGACCGGCAAACCAATCCATGTTTTACTTAGCAAGTGTGACAAACTCAACAAAAGCGAGTGTAAGCATGCTCTTGAGGCTGTCCGCAAGCAATTACAGCAATATGACCCCGCCCTACCAGATGGTAACGGGGAGTCAAAGCAACTTACGGCACAATTATTTTCAAGCACCAAACGCATAGGTCTTGAAGAGGCCGACAATATTGTTATTAAATGGTTGTTTGAAGCCGAGAAACAAGAAGATGAAATCACAAGCTAGCCCTTTATTGAACTTTCCAGCTCACCGCCCACGCCGTATGCGTCGGGATGATTGGTCACGTCGCTTGATGCAAGAAAACCAAATAAGTGCAAGCGATCTGATTTATCCAGTCTTTCTGTTAGAAGGAAAAAATCAGTCTGAGGCTGTAGCTTCCATGCCGGGCGTCAATCGCGTTACTCTAGACCTGCTCTTCCCTGTCGCGGAAGAATGTGTATCACTAGGCATTCCCGTCATGGCGCTTTTTCCTGTCATTAATACCTCCTTGAAAACACCGGATGGCAAAGAAGCATTCAATCCCAATGGATTGGTACCAACAGCCGTTCGCGAGTTAAAAAAACGTTTTCCACAGTTAGGCATCATGACCGATGTGGCGCTGGATCCTTATACAAGTCATGGCCAAGATGGAGTGCTCGATGAACAAGGTCGAATTCTGAATGATGAGACAACTGCCATTTTGGTACAGCAAGCTGTTGCTCAAGCTGAGGCTGGTGTAGATATCGTTGCTCCGTCAGACATGATGGATGGCCGCATTGGAAAAATTCGTGAAGCGCTTGAGCAAAAGAATTTAATTCATACTCGTATCATGGCCTATTCAGCAAAATATGCATCTGCTTTTTATGGGCCATTTCGCGATGCAGTTGGCTCTGCAAAGAATTTAGGCAAAGCTGATAAAAAAACATATCAGATGGATTGCGCCAATGGTAGCGAGGCTTTGCGAGAGGTTGCTCTAGATATCAGTGAGGGCGCTGATATGGTGATGGTCAAACCCGGCATGCCTTATCTCGATATTGTGCGCAGGGTTCGCGAAGAGTTTGATTATCCAACTTACGCTTATCAAGTGAGTGGTGAATATGCCATGCTCAAAGCAGCGGCACAAAACGGCTGGCTTGATCATGATGCCGTCATGATGGAGTCGCTACTTGCATTTAAACGTGCTGGAGCTAACGGTGTTTTAACTTACTTTGCTCTTGAGGCTGCTCGCCTCCTATAGATAAATAAGTAATTAATGCGCTAGCGCTTTTTTTAAGCGCTCGATAAATCGTTGTGGCGGCATATAACCAATTACGCGTTGATCTTTCAATTCCTCGGAATTGAGATCGAACATCAAAATACCGGGCGGCCCATATAGATTAAATCGCTTAAGCAATGCCTGATGCTCAGCATTATTTTTGGTGACATCTGCTTGCAATAAAACAAATTTCTGCAACTCTTGATTCACCTCTGGATTAGCAAAAGTGCTCGCCTCCATCTCTTTGCAGGAAATACACCAGTCTGCATAAAAATCCAACAGTACTAATTTTTTTTCTATTTTTGCTTGCGCCAAAAATTGATCTAACTGGGCATTGGAGTCAATCACGGTAAAACGAGCATCTCCCACTTGATGTTGCCGCTGCCCATTGGCAATAAAATTTGTGCTCACTGCATCATCACCACGTTGAATTAATGGGGAAGCAATCCATGCCGCAGTTGCTACCAAAAGCACTCCGAGGGTTCTTTGCAACCAAACCATCCAAACCCCTGTGGATGGAATCAAAATCCGCGCTTCCACAGCGATCAATAGCAATGGCAACCCCATACCCAGAGCCATTACAAAAAGGAGTCCAGCCCCTAAACTCATTGAGCCAGTTTGGGCGATAAATGTCAGCACGCCTGCCAATGGTGCGGTGATACAAGGACTGGCGACTAAAGTGGAGATGCCGCCCAAAGCAAAGGCACCGATCATATTGCCACCCTCGTGTCGCCCAGCCAAACGATCAATATGCTGATGCCATGATTGGGGCAATCTGAGGTCATAAAGACCAAATAAGCTCCCAGATAAGGCCAATAACAGCACTGCAAATCCAATCAACGCTATAGGGCTCTGCAGAGCACGCTGAACGCTTCCACCCACGGCTGCCATCAAGACCCCTGCAAGAGCATATACGCAAGCCATGCCAAGCACATAAGCCATCGCCAATAGACTCGCCTTACCCTTAGATATCGATTGACTGCCTTGAGTACCAAAAACAACACTCGACAAAATTGGAAGCATAGGCAATACACAAGGAGTAAATGCTAGTGCTAAGCCCAGGATAAAAAATGCTAAAAATAGGTAGCCCGTTGGAGTGCTATCTAGGAAGCGGCTAATAGCATTGATATCATCACGCTCACGCCATATATCCATCAAGCTCCATTCAGTCTTTGGAGTAAATTGACTGGCTACATCGAGCAACTCAGGTATGGGTCCCGCCTTTACTCCAGGTCCTGCCAATAAAAACTTTAAGGTCATTGGTGGGTAGCAAATTCCCGCCTCTGCACAACCCTGAAGCTCTACCTCGAGATATGTGGGTTTTCCAATCTCCGCTTTTTGCTCAAGCGTTATTAAAAATTCTTTTTTATAAACCTGCATCTTCTTTTGAAAAGTTTCATCAAACTTTTCAACACCCGGTGGGAGTGATGCACTCACAGCCTTGATTTTATTGGCTTGGGAGCCCATTTTAAAATGGAGAGATTCTTGATAGATGTAATATCCCTTGGCTGGAAAAATTTCCAACTCAATATCATTTGTATTGGCTACCCAGCTTGCTTCAGCCTGAAATGCTTTCTCAGGAGGAAGAAATTCCGGTGCTGCAAATGCATTCCCAATAACGAATAGAAATGCAGCTAACGCCAGAATGAATTTATTAATCAATCTCATGAGACTCACTTTACCTCGGCCTGCACCCACTTGCCATACAGCACTTCATATTTTTCCGGCGCATAGGCAACCACCTCCGGTAAATCATAAGGATGATGACTTTTTATGTAATTAGAAATATCCATCCATTTATCTGTAACTGTCTTTGCTGACAACAGAACTTCATTTTCTTCGCATAGCTTGCCCTCCCATCGATAGATGGAATGGATGCCCTCTTGAATTTGCACGCAGGCAGCCATGCGGCTTTCAATCAATTGATGCGCCATTTTCTTTGCATCTTCAAGAGATGCAAAACTGGTGACAATAATTAATAAGTTGGCAGATTGGTCTTTGGTCATGATGTATTTATAACCGTATAAATGAAAAAAGCCAGACCGAAGCCTGGCTTTTAATCTTGCTAAAGAACTTAAGCCTCTTCAGCTACTGCTGTTTCTTCAACCTCTGGACGATCTACCAACTCAACCAAAGCCATAGGTGCATTGTCACCATGACGGAAGCCAAACTTCAAAATACGAAGGTAGCCACCTGGACGAGTTGCATAACGTGGGCCAAGCTCTGTAAAGAGTTTGGTCACGATATCGCGATCACGCGTGCGATTAAATGCCAAGCGACGGTTTGCTAAGTTATCTTTTTTACCCAAGGTAATCAAAGGCTCAACAACCATGCGCAATTCTTTTGCTTTTGGCAAAGTGGTTTTAATCACTTCGTGCTCCAAAAGAGAATTGGACATGTTGCGCAGCATCGCTAAGCGATGTGATGATGTTCTGTTTAGTTTGCGTAAGCCGTTTCCGTGACGCATGATGCTTCCTTTCTAATTATTTCTCGAGGTTAGCTGGAGGCCAGCTTTCGAGTTTCATGCCAAGACTTAAGCCACGAGCCGCCAATACATCTTTGATTTCATTCAAAGACTTACGACCTAAATTAGGCGTCTTCAACAATTCATTCTCTGTACGTTGAATCAAGTCACCGATGTAGTAAATGTTCTCAGCCTTCAAGCAATTTGCAGAGCGAACTGTGAGTTCGAGATCATCAACTGGACGCATCAACATTGGATCAACCATTGATGAGCGGCTTGGAGCTAGATCACCAGACACTTCGCTGCTTTCAAGGGCTGCGAATACAACTAACTGATCAACCAAAATAGTAGCGGCTTGACGAATCGCCTCTTCGGGAGACAACACACCGTTTGTTTCGATTGTCATTACGAGACGATCAAGGTCAGTACGTTGCTCAACACGAGCAGACTCAACAGCATAGCTAACACGGCTTACTGGGCTAAATGAGGCATCCAATACGATGCGACCAATAATCTTGGTTGCTTCGTCATGGTATTGACGCATATTGCCTGGTACATAGCCACGGCCTTTTTCAACCTTGATCTGCATATCTAACTTGCCACCAGCTGACAAGTGAGCGATAACGTGATCAGGATTAATGATTTCTACATCATGTGGCAAATCAATATCTTTTGCTGTAACTACACCTGGGCCTTCTTTACGCAAATTGATAGTAACTTCATCACGTGACTGCAACTTAAATACGATGCCTTTGAGGTTCAACAAAAGGTTTACTACATCCTCTTGAACGCCATCTAATGTGGAGTACTCATGAACAACACCTGCAATTGCTACTTCAGTTGGTGCATAACCAACCATCGAGGACAACAAAACACGACGTAAGGCATTGCCGAGTGTGTGGCCATAGCCACGCTCGAACGGCTCCATAACAACCTTAGCTTGGTTGGCAGTAAGCGCTTCAACAGAAATAATTTTTGGCTTGAGCAAATTTGTTTGCATATTTTTTCCTTGAGAGTGCCTAATTAGCGTGAATACAATTCGACGATCAAACTTTCATTAATTTCACCGCTAATATCTTCGCGGTCAGGCACTTGCTTAAATGTTCCCTCGAGCTTGGCTGGGTCAACTGAAACCCAAGTAACAGCCGCCATTTGCCCAACCAAATTGAGTGATTCTGTAATACGCGCTTGCTTTTTCGCTTTTTCACGAATAGCCACTACATCACCAGGCTTAACCTGAATAGATGGAATGTTTACTGGGTTGCCATTGAGCATTACCGCGCAATGAGAAACCAACTGACGCGCTTCAGCACGAGTGGAACCAAAGCCCATGCGATAAACCACGTTGTCTAAACGTGACTCAAGCAACTGGAGCAATGTTTCACCAGTGTTGCCCTTACGACGCTCAGCTTCTGCGAAGTAACGACGGAATTGACGCTCTAATACGCCATAGATACGCTTAACCTTTTGCTTTTCACGCAATTGATTGCCGTAATCAGATGTTCTTGAGCCAGATGTACGGCCATGTTGACCAGGCTTAGTATCTAACTTGCACTTGTCTGACAGGGCGCGACGTGCGCTCTTTAAAAATAAGTCGGTACCTTCCCGACGTGCTAATTTGGCCTTAGGCCCTAAGTAACGTGCCACGATGCTTTCCTTTCTTTGCCGCAGTCTTGCGACCGGCGGTGAGTTCGCCCTTTAAATCAGGCGAACAGTGGGCTTTAATAAAAAACTACTAAAACTGTTGTACTGCCAACATCCAAGCTTAGATACGACGACGCTTAGGAGGGCGGCAACCATTGTGTGGAACTGGAGTTACGTCTTGAATCTCAGTGATCTTGATGCCCAATGAGTTCAATGCACGAACTGCTGATTCACGACCTGGGCCTGGGCCTTTGATCTGAACTTCCAAATTCTTGATACCGCATTCAATTGCTACTTTGCCTGCAACTTCTGCAGCTACCTGAGCGGCAAAAGGTGTTGATTTACGTGAGCCTTTGAAGCCCTGGCCACCAGATGTTGCCCATGAAAGCGCATTACCTTGGCGATCAGTGATCGTAATAATGGTGTTATTAAAAGAAGCGTGAACGTGTGCAATACCGTCAGCAACGTTCTTTTTAACCTTCTTGCGTGCGCGCTGTGAAGCTGCAGAAGCGGATTGTTGTTTTGCCATGTCAATAAACTTTCTTGATTATTTCTTCAGTTGCACACCGGACTTACGTGGGCCCTTACGGGTACGCGCGTTAGTCTTGGTACGTTGACCACGTACAGGCAAGCCCTTACGATGACGAACGCCGCGATAGCAGCCTAAGTCCATTAACCGCTTGATGCTCATCGTTACTTCACGACGAAGGTCACCCTCAGTGACGAACTTACCTACTTCATCACGCAACTTTTCCAAGTCACCGTCAGTAAGATCCTTAACTTTTTTGTCGATAGCAACACCTGTGGTTTCACAAATTTTGCGAGCACGTGTTGTGCCAATGCCAAAAATTGCTGTTAAACCGATAACAGTATGTTGATGATTTGGGATATTTACCCCAGCGATACGTGCCATGAGATTTCCTCTTAATTAACCAGATCAGCCTTGACGCTGCTTATGACGTGCGTCTGAAGAACAGATCACGCGCACAACGCGTTTGCGCTTAATGATCTTGCAATTTCTGCAAATACACTTAACGGATGCCAAAACTTTCATAACTCACCTCTAAAAAAATATGTACTACTTAATCTTTACTTCGCTCGGAAAATGATTCTGGCACGCGTAAGGTCGTAAGGAGTCATCTCCACCGTCACCTTATCTCCTGGCAATATGCGGATGTAATGCATCCTCATCTTTCCAGAAATGTGCCCTAGAACCACATGTCCGTTTTCAAGCTTCACGCGAAACATCGCGTTCGGCAAATTCTCAATAATTTCACCCGCCATCTGAATTACATCGTCTTTAGACATTCAGTTAAGCGCCCATCTTAAAGTTAGCTTTTTTCATCAAAGAACCATACTGTTGTTGCATTACAAATGACTGGACTTGAGCCATGAAATCCATTGCAACAACGACAATAATCAACAATGAAGTACCGCCGAAATAGAATGGCACGTTGTACTTCAACACTAAGAATTCTGGTAACAAGCAAACCAAAACCATATATATTGCACCAGCCAGAGTTAAGCGCACCAAGATCTTGTCGATATAACGACCGGTTTGATCGCCAGGACGAATTCCTGGTACAAAGGCACCGCTCTTCTTTAGGTTATCTGCAGTCTCACGGCTATTGAAAACCAGCGCTGTGTAGAAAAAGCAGAAGAAAATAATTGCTGCCGCGTACAAAATTGTGTACACAGGCTGCCCTGGGGCCAATGTGGCCGCCAAATCTTTAATAATTTTGCTAAACATATTGGTAGGCTCGCCTGATGTAAACCAGCCAGCAATCGTTGCAGGGAACAAAATAATGGATGAAGCAAAAATTGGAGGAATAACGCCAGCCATGTTCAACTTCAATGGGAAATAGGAAGACTGACCCCCGTATACCTTGTTACCAACTTGACGCTTAGCGTAGTTCACCAATATACGGCGCTGACCACGCTCTACAAATACAACAAAATAAGTCACAGCAATACAAATTACTACGATCAGCAATGCGGATAGGATATTCATAGAACCTGTGCGCACTAACTCGAGCAAGCTACCGATTGCCGTTGGCAGACCTGAAACAATGCCGCCGAAAATAATGATGGAGATGCCGTTACCAAGACCACGCTCAGTAATCTGCTCGCCAAGCCACATTAGGAACATCGTGCCAGTAACTAAAGTAACAACTGTGTTGAGTTCAAACATCAAGCCTGGATTAATAACCAAACCTGGTTGAGCTTGCAAGGCAACAGAAATACCTAAAGCCTGGAATGTTGCCAAGAACACTGTACCGTAGCGTGTGTACTGAGTAATCTTGCGTTGACCTGCTTGACCTTCTTTTTTCAAAGACTCCAAAGAAGGAACCACAATCGTCATCAACTGCATGATGATCGAAGCAGAGATGTAAGGCATGATGCCCAAAGCAAATACAGTAAAGCGAGATAAAGCACCACCTGAGAACAAGTTAAACATTCCCAAGATGCCATCTTTTTGACCAGAGAACAATTGAGCCAATTGGTCTGGGTCAATTCCCGGCACAGGAATATGCGCACCCAAACGGAACACGAGCAATGCCAAGACCAGGAATACCAAGCGTTGGCGTAATTCGCCGAACTTGTTTCCTGATTGAGCAATACTTGCTGCGTTTGTAGGTGCGAGTGCCATCTTTAACTTAAAACCAATTAAGCCAATTCAACCAATTTACCGCCAGCCGCTTCAATAGCTGCTTTTGCGCCGGCAGTTGCTGTAATGCCCTTGAGGGTTACAGCAATTTTGAGTTCGCCAGTTTTGATCACTTTTACAGAATTGATTTGCTCTCCAGCAAAACCATGGGCTTTCAATACCAAGAGATCAACTTCTGGCAAATTGATTTTTGCCAAGTCATTCAATGTGATTTGACCAACGTGACGACGTGTCAAAGATACGAAACCACGTTTTGGCAAACGACGATACATTGGCATTTGACCGCCCTCGAATCCAACCTTGTGGAATCCGCCGGAACGTGATTTTTGACCTTTGTGACCGCGGCCAGCAGTTTTACCAAGACCTGAACCGATGCCGCGTCCAACGCGACGACGGTTTTTCTTGGATCCCTCTGCGGGTTTTAGTGTATTGAGTTGCATATTCTTCGCCTATTTACTTGCTAGTTATTAGCCAATGACTTTAACTAGATAAGAAACTTTATTAATCATTCCGCGAACAGCTGGAGTGTCTTCCAATTCAGAAACTGAATTGATACGTCCGAGACCTAAACCACGAACAGTTGCACGGTGGCTTTCGCGTGTGCCGATCAAGCTGCGTACTAATTGCAGTTTGACTTTGGAGTTAGATGTTGTCATTTATAGATTCCTAATCTTTTGGTCTTAGCCGAGAATCTCTTCAACTGATTTACCGCGCTTAGCAGCAATTTCAGAAGGAGTGCTCATCTTGCTCAAGCCATCAATCGTTGCACGAACCATGTTGTAAGGGTTTGTTGAACCAAGTGACTTGGCAACAACGTTAGTTACACCCATTACATCGAAAATTGCGCGCATTGGGCCACCAGCGATCACGCCAGTACCGTCTTTAGCAGGGGAAATCATCACGCGTGATGCGCCATGCTTACCAATCACAGTGTGCTGCAAAGTACCTTTACGCAAGGAAACTTTGATCATCTTGCGACGTGCTTCATCCATTGCCTTTTGAACTGCAACTGGAACTTCTTTTGATTTACCTTTACCCATGCCGATACGACCATCGCCATCGCCAACTACTGTGAGCGCAGCGAAGCCGAGAATACGACCACCCTTAACCACTTTAGTTACACGATTAACAGCAATCATCTTCTCGCGAAGACCATCATCACGCTCTTCGTTTTGCATCTTGGTTTGCATTTTTGCCATGTTTTTTCCTAAACCCTATTAGAACTTCAGGCCGGCTTCACGCGCAGCTTCAGCTAAGGCCTTAATACGGCCGTGGTAACGATGACCGGAACGATCAAAAGCAACATCAACAACGCCTGCCTTGACAGCACGCTCAGCAACTAATTTGCCGATTTGTTTAGCCGCTTCAGCGTTGCCGCCGTTTTTGATTGCTTGTCGCAATTCTTTTTCCATAGATGAGGCAGCTGCCACAACTTTGGTTCCGCATGGGCTATATACCTGAGCAGAAATATGTGAATTGCTACGGATAACTGTTAAGCGATTTGCCAATGCTTCAGCAATGCGAATACGAGTCTGCCGAGCACGTCTTTGTCTGGATTCGTCTTTATTCATTTTCTAATCTCGCTTACTTCTTCTTAGTTTCTTTCAGATGTACAACTTCATCCACGTAGCGAACGCCTTTGCCTTTGTATGGCTCTGGTGAACGATATGCGCGAACTTCAGCTGCAACCTGGCCAACTTGTTGCTTGTTGGAACCTTTGATAATGATTTCAGTTTGAGTTGGGGTCTCAGCTTTTACACCCTTTGGTAGGTTGTAAATAATGTCGTGTGAGAAACCTAACTGTAACTTCAATGTTTCGCCTTGAGCAGCAGCACGGTAACCAACGCCTACCAAGCTGAGCTTGCGCTCAAAGCCGGTAGTTACGCCAACAACCATGTTGTTTACTAAAGCGCGGGCAGTACCTGACTGTGCACCAGCTTCTGGTGTGTCATTATTTAAAACAACTGTCAATACGCCATCTTCTTGTTTCAAGCCAACAGAAGGATGCAAGTTATGTGTCAAAGTCCCTAATGGACCCTTAACAGTAATGTTTGCACCGTTGATGCTGATTTCAGCGCCCTTTGGGACTGGAATAGGTGATTTACCAACGCGGGACATATTTCTCTCCTTACGCGACGTAGCAAATAACTTCGCCACCAACGCCGTTTGCACGTGCTTTGCGGTCTGTCATTACGCCTTGTGGGGTTGAAATAATTGCAATGCCTAAGCCATTCATTACTTCTGGAATGTCGTGGCGGCCTTTATAGATGCGCAGACTTGGTGTTGAAACACGGTCAATACGCTCAATAACAGGACGGCCTGCATAGTATTTGAGTTCAATGTGTAGCACTGGCTTAGCTGCCTCACCTTTGATTTCAAAACTATCGATATAGCCTTCATCCTGCAAGACTTTTGCAATAGCTACTTTAACTTTTGACGACGGCATCATGACTACTGGTTTCTGCACTGCTTGCGCATTGCGGATCCGGGTCAACATGTCGGCGATTGGATCGCTGATACTCATGAGTTCTCCTAATTCTTTCGCCGCTTACCAGCTGGCCTTGGTTAAACCGGGGATTTCGCCACGGAAGGCGATTTCACGAATCTTGCTACGAGCCAAACCGAACTTACGGAATGTGCCACGTGGACGACCGGTTAATGAACAACGATTTCTTTGACGAATCGGGCTTGCGTTACGTGGAAGTGCCTGTAGCTTCAAGCGAGCTTCATAGCGCTCTTCATCGCTGCGTGATTGATCAGCGATGATTGCCTTGAGTTCAGCACGCTTTACAGCGTACTTCTCTACAGTTTTTGCGCGCTTATTCTCGCGCTCAATTAGGGATAGTTTTGCCACGTTAGCCTCTTAATTGCGGAAAGGGAATTTGAACGCTGCTAACAAAGCTTTTGCTTCTTCGTCAGTCTTAGCGGTCGTCGTAATACTGATATTGAGACCACGAAGGGCATCAATTTTGTCGTATTCGATTTCAGGGAAAATGATCTGCTCTTTAACGCCAATGTTGTAGTTACCACGGCCGTCAAATGCTTTACCAGAGATACCGCGGAAGTCGCGTACGCGTGGCAATGCAACAGTAACGAAACGATCCAAGAATTCGTACATGCGTGCACCACGCAATGTGACCATGGCACCGATTGGGTAGCCTTGACGAATTTTGAAGCCTGCAATCGCTTTTTTAGCTTTAGTTACTACTGGCTTTTGGCCTGCAACTTTAGTCAAATCACCAACTGCATTTTCGATAATTTTCTTGTCGTTCACAGCATCGCCTAAACCCATATTCAGGGTTACCTTAGTGATACGTGGAACCTCCATTACAGACTTGTAACCAAACTTGGCAATCAAATCTGCAACAACTTTAGATTGATAATGTTCTTGAAAACGTGTGCTCATAATTTCTCCCTGCCCCTTATGCGCTTAAAGTTGCGCCAGTGGTTTTGAGGAAACGCTGTTTTTTACCGTCAACGAGTTTGATACCAACACGTGATGGTTTGCCGTTACCGTCAACCAAAGCCACATTAGAAATGTGAACAGGCATCGTCTTGTCAATCATGCCGCCAGTAACACCAGCTGCAGGATTTGGCTTAACGCTCTTTTTATAAATATTCACGCCCTCGATAACTAACTTGTTCTCGAGAACGGCTGTAACAGTTCCTTGCTTGCCTTTATCGCGGCCAGTCAACAGAACTACGGAATCACCTTTACGAATCTTTTTCATATCAGCCTCTTAAATAACTTCGGGGGCGAGAGAAACGATCTTCATGAACTTCTCAGTACGCAGTTCGCGTGTGACTGGTCCAAAGATACGTGTGCCAATTGGCTCTAACTTAGCGTTGAGCAATACCGCAGCGTTTGCATCGAATTTAATCAATGAACCATCTGGACGGCGAACACCTTTAGCAGTTCTCACTACTACGGCGTTGTAAATATCACCTTTTTTTACACGGCCACGTGGAGCAGCGGATTTCACGCTAACTTTGATGACATCACCAATACTGGCGTAACGACGCTTAGAGCCGCCCAATACCTTGATGCACAAAACTTCACTGGCGCCTGTGTTATCGGCGACCTGTAATCTACTTTCGGTCTGAATCATTTTCTAATCCCCAACTTGTTGGCCAAAGGCAAACAGTCTTGGTTCCGTCTATGGGCTTTAACGAAAGCTAAAACCCGGAATTAATGAAAAAACACTGCTTCTCCCAATAAAACCAGAGAAGCCTTCTATTCTACTACGCAAAACAGGGATTTGGCAAGAAAGTTCGCCAAAATCCCTAATATTTCTTTAAATACCCTTTGAAGCCTCTACTAAACGGGTCACTACCCAAGATTTAGTGCGTGAAATTGGCTTAGATTCAGCAATTTCAACGGTATCACCCATCTTGTATTGACCAGCTTCGTCATGAGCGTGGTATTTTTTGGACTGTCCAACATATTTGCCATAAAGCGCATGTTTTACTTGGCGCTCAACTAGCACAGTCACAGTTTTTTGCATTTTGTCGCTAACGACACGACCCACCAGGGTGCGGCGCAAGGGTTTAGATAATTCTGTCATATCCCTTTTTCCTTATTTCTGTGCAGTTTTTTGGGTAATGAAAGTCTTTACACGAGCGATGTCGCGCTTATTCTTACCCAATTGGCTGGTATTAGTGAGTTGCTGTGTGCCTTTTTGCATACGGAGTTTGAAGCCTGTCTTCAATAACTCTGTTAATTCTGCATTCAAGGCAACCAGATCTTTAGATGCTAATTCTGTCTTTTTCATAATCTCTATCCCGATCAACCTAAGTGGCGAATCACGAAAGTGGTTTGCAGTGGCAACTTAGCAGCAGCAAGCTTGAATGCTTCACGCGCCAATTGCTCATCAACACCGTCCATCTCGTACAGTACTTTGCCCGGTTGAATTTCAGCTACGTAGTACTCTGGATTACCTTTACCGTTACCCATACGTACTTCAGCTGGTTTTTGTGAAATCGGCTTATCTGGGAAAATTCGGATCCAGATACGTCCACCACGCTTAATGTGACGGGTCATTGCGCGTCGTGCAGATTCAATCTGACGCGCTGTCAAACGACCGCGACCAACGGCTTTCAAGCCAAAGTCACCAAAGGCTACTGAACTACCACGTGTTGCCACGCCAGTATTGCGACCTTTTTGTTCCTTGCGATACTTACGACGCTTTGGTTGTAGCATGCTTACTCTCCTGACTTCTGCGTATCAGCTGTAGCTTCTACGACTTTGCGTACACGCTTCACCGCCGGTTTAGCAGCCACTAATGGCTTGTCTTCACCTGCTGGTTTGCGAGCAGCTGTTTTAGATGGTGCGCGACGTGGCTTCTTCTCTTCGGCTGCTGGCTCTGCTACAACTGCTGCAGCATCAGCACCACGACCCAATGTATCGCCCTTGTAAACCCAGACTTTTACACCGATGATGCCGTATGTTGTTTCCGCTTCTGAAGTGGCGTAATCAATATCAGCCTTCAATGTATGAAGTGGAACGCGACCTTCACGGTACCATTCGCGACGAGCAATTTCTGCGCCGTTTAAGCGACCAGAAGACATGATCTTGATCCCTTGTGCGCCAAGACGCATTGCATTTTGCATTGCGCGCTTCATTGCGCGGCGGAACATAATGCGCTTTTCAAGCTGCTGTGTAATTGAATCAGCAATCAATTGAGCATCAACTTCAGGCTTACGAATTTCTTCGATATTCACGTGAACTGGAACACCCATACGCTTTTGTAATTCGCGACGGAGTACTTCAATATCTTCACCCTTTTTACCGATTACAACGCCTGGGCGTGAGCTATAAATAGTGATACGTGCGTTCTTTGCAGGTCGCTCGATTACTACCTTACTAACTGATGCATTTTTTAACTTCTTCTTGAGATAAAGACGGACATCTACGTCCTCTTTAAGCATCTTAGAGAAGTCAACATTGTTTGCATACCAGCGTGATGTCCAGTTCTTCGTTACCGCGAGTCGGAATCCGGTTGGGTTTATCTTTTGTCCCATATCTTTCCTTAGTTACTCAAGGTCACGGTAATGTGACATGTTTGTTTTTCGATTTGATTACCACGACCCTTAGCGCGTGCTGTGAAGCGCTTCAAGGAAGTACCTTTATCAACAATAATTGTTGAAACCTTGAGCTCATCAATATCAGCGCCCTTATTGTGTTCAGCATTGGCCATTGCAGACTCAACCACTTTTTTCACAATGAAGGCAGCTTTCTTGGGGCTGAAATTCAAAATGTTCATAGCGCGAGCAATTGGCAAACCACGGATTTGATCAGCGACCAAACGTGTCTTTTGCGCAGAAATGCGGGCGCCCTTGTGAATAGCTTTAACTTCCATCATCATCCCCTTACTTCTTCGTTACTTTCTTGTCAGCAGCGTGACCTTTGAAAGTACGGGTCAAGGCAAATTCGCCTAACTTATGACCCACCATGTTTTCTGATACATATACCGGAACGTGTTGACGACCGTTATGCACAGCAATCGTCAGACCAATAAAGTCTGGGAGGATTGTTGAACGGCGTGACCAAGTTTTAATCGGCTTTTTGTCTTTGTTGGCTTGTGCAACTTCAACTTTTTTTACTAAGCTGGCGTCGCAAAATGGGCCTTTTTTAGCTGAACGTGTCATATCTATTTATCCTTATCGCTTAACGTTTTTGACGACGTTGAACGATCATCGAAGTTGTACGCTTATTGCGACGTGTACGATAACCTTTGGTTGGTGTGCCCCATGGGGATACAGGTACACGGCCTTCGCCAGTTCTACCTTCACCACCACCGTGTGGGTGATCTACTGGGTTCATTGCCACACCGCGTACGGTTGGGCGAATACCACGCCAGCGATTTGCACCAGCTTTACCAATTTGACGCAAGCTGTGCTCTTCATTACCAACTTCACCAATAGTGGCGCGGCAATCGATCAAAATACGACGTACTTCACCAGAACGCAAACGCACCTGAGCGTATACGCCTTCACGGGCTAGCAGTACTGCAGAGCCACCAGCAGAGCGTGCAATTTGCGCACCTTTGCCAGGCAACATCTCTACACAGTGAATCGTGCTACCAACTGGAATATTGCGAATTGGCAAATTGTTACCAGACTTGATTGGGGCTTCTGAACCGCTCATCAATGCCTGACCAACAGTCATGCCTTTTGCAGCAAGGATGTAACGACGCTCACCATCCGCAAACACGATCAATGCAATATTTGCACTACGGTTTGGGTCGTATTCCAAGCGTTCAACTTTTGCCGGAATACCGTCTTTATCGTTGCGCTTGAAATCAACAACACGATAGTGATGCTTATGACCACCACCCTTATGACGGGTAGTGATGTGACCATTATTATTACGACCTGCTTTTTGGAACTGTGGCTCTACCAACGCTGCAAAAGGTTTACCTTTATGCAGGTCAGGATTTACCACCTTGACCATTGAGCGACGACCTGGTGAGGTCGGTTTTGTCTTCATCAAAGGCATGATTAATTCGCCTCCGCTTCAAAGTTAATTTCTTGACCTGGCTTCAAACTGACGTAGGCCTTCTTGGTGTGGTCACGGCGACCTTCAAAACGGCCATAGCGCTTTGGCTTACCCTTTTGATTCACGATTTGAACAGAGTCAACTTGCACCTTGAAGAGCAATTCAACTGCTTGTTTTACATCGCTCTTATTAGCGTCGCGTGTAACCTGGAATACCACTTGTTCGTTTTTCTCTGCAACCATAGTGGCTTTCTCAGAGATAACCGGTCCAAGCAGAACCTTCATCAAGTTGTGATCGTTTTTACGGACTTGGCTCATTTCAGCAACTCCTCAATTTTCGCGATCGCAGCTTTGCTTACCAATACTTTTTTGTATTGAACCAAAGCTAATGGATCAGCGTGCTGTGGCTCACATACAGCAACCTTATGCAGGTTACGTGATGCCAAGTACAAATTCTCGCTAACTTGATCAACAATAATCAAGACTGAATCCAAGCCCATTGCTTTAACTTTGTCAGCTAAAACTTTAGTCTTTGGAGCATCAAGATTGAATTGATCAACCACATTCAAACGACCTTCGCGTGCCAACTGAGACAGAATTGATCTCATACCAGCGCGGTACATTTTCTTATTTACTTTTTGGCTGAAATTCTCTTCTGGAGAATTCGGGAATATGCGACCACCTCCACGCCACAGCGGGGAAGAGCTCATACCAGCACGCGCACGACCAGTACCTTTTTGACGCCAAGGCTTTTTGGTTGTGTGCTTAACTTGCTCACGGTCTTTTTGTGCGCGGTTACCACTGCGTGCATTTGCTTGGTAAGCAACTACAACTTGGTGCACCAACGCTTCGTTATATTCACGTTCGAATACTTCTGGAGAGGCTTGAACGCCTGCACCTAAAGTTCCGTTATCTTGGAGAAGCTTAAGTTCCATAATTCGCTCTCCTTATTTCTTCTTCAGCGGTGTTTTCACCGCTGGAGTAACAATAACTTTACCGCCTGGGGCGCCTGGAATAGCGCCTTTAACCATGATGAGATTGCGTTCTGCATCAATGCGTGCGATGACTAAATTTTGAACTGTACGTGTAACGTCACCAAGGTGGCCCGTCATGCGCTTACCTGGGAAAACACGACCTGGATCTTGCGCCATACCGATAGAACCTGGCACGTTATGTGAACGTGAGTTACCGTGTGATGCGCGTCCTGAAGCGAAGTGATAGCGCTTGATGGTACCGGCATAGCCCTTACCAATTGTTACGCCTTGCACGTCCACTTTTTGACCAGCCGTAAATGCAGCTTCAGCTGGAATAACTTGTCCGGCTGTCATTTCTGCAATTTTTGCTGCGTCCAACGGGAATTCATTGAGTGCATTACCAGCCATCACACCTGCTTTAGCAAAGTGTCCAGCCATTGATTTGGTAACGCGTGTAGCTCTACGTGTGCCATGTGCCAACTGGATAGCATCATAGCCATCAGTTGCCTGGGTCTTGATTTGAGCAACCCTGTTGTCGCTCACGTCGATTACGGTTACAGGAATCGCTTCCCCTTCGTCCGTAAATAGACGGGTCATGCCGATCTTGCGACCGATTAAGCCTAAGCTCATATTCATGCTCCACGCCGACTTCGATTGGTCGGCAAAATTAATTTAAGTGATTTACAAGTAAAAGTACTTCTAAATCAATAACTTACAACGTTTTTAATGCTAATAAAACCTATAAATTCGCCCAAATAATTAAGCGAAGCCTTAGATTCTATCCCGAAAGCCCAGTCTTGGCAAGCGCTAAGACTGGGAATACTGAATTACTGCAACTTAATTTCGACATCCACACCTGCTGGAAGGTCTAATTTCATCAAGGCATCTACTGTTTTCTCTGTAGGATCAACGATATCCATCAAACGCAGATGGGTACGAATCTCTAACTGGTCACGTGAAGTCTTGTTTACGTGTGGTGAACGCAGAATATCAAAACGCTCAATACGTGTTGGCAAAGGCACTGGACCCTTAACAACTGCACCAGTACGCTTAGCTGTATCAACGATTTCAGCTGCAGACTGGTCGATCAAACGGTAATCAAATGCTTTAAGACGAATACGAATTTTTTGGTTTTGCATATTAATTCCAAAGAGCGTTGTGGTGCTGCCACGTTATATTTCTAAAGAGCTCGGTGACATCCGCAGCACGGACGTCACCGGTTAGCAAACCGCTAAATATTTTTACTACTATTAAGCCAAAATCTTTGCAACCACGCCGGCGCCAACAGTACGGCCACCTTCACGGATCGCAAAACGTAAACCTTCTTCCATCGCGATAGGAGCGATGAGTTTTACGG
Source organism: Polynucleobacter sinensis (assembly GCF_001595985.1). Taxonomy (GTDB): domain Bacteria; phylum Pseudomonadota; class Gammaproteobacteria; order Burkholderiales; family Burkholderiaceae; genus Polynucleobacter; species Polynucleobacter sinensis. Next base: position 258,477 of record NZ_LOJJ01000001.1, on the reverse strand, counting down.
TAATTGTGACGTTATCACCTGGCATCACCATTTCTTTATCTTTTGGCAACTCGATTGAACCAGTAACGTCCGTTGTACGGAAGTAGAACTGTGGACGATAGTTGTTAAAGAATGGAGTATGACGACCACCTTCATCTTTACCCAAGATGTAAACCTCGGCTGTAAAGTGAGTATGTGGAGTGATCGAACCTGGCTTAGCCAATACTTGGCCGCGCTCAACTTCTTCACGTTTTGTACCGCGTAACAAGATACCAACGTTATCGCCTGCTTGACCTTGGTCGAGCAATTTGCGGAACATTTCAACACCAGTACAAGTGGTTTTGAGAGTTGGCTTAATACCAACGATTTCAATCTCTTCGCCAACCTTGATAATGCCGCGCTCGATACGACCAGTCACTACAGTACCGCGACCGGAGATAGAGAACACGTCTTCTACTGGCATCAAGAACGCGCCGTCAACAGCACGCTCTGGAGTTGGGATGTAAGTATCCAAAGCTTCAGCCAACTTCATGATGGCTTCTTTACCCAATGGGCCTTCGTCGCCTTCAAGAGCTAACTTAGCAGAACCTTGAATAATTGGTGTGTCATCGCCTGGGAAGTCATACTTAGACAGAAGCTCACGAACTTCCATTTCTACGAGCTCTAACAACTCAGGATCGTCAACCATGTCGCACTTGTTCAAGAATACGACGATGTAAGGAACGCCCACTTGGCGTGCCAAGAGGATGTGCTCACGAGTTTGTGGCATTGGGCCGTCAGCAGCGGAACAAACTAAAATTGCGCCGTCCATCTGAGCGGCACCAGTAATCATGTTCTTAACGTAGTCGGCGTGTCCTGGGCAATCAACGTGAGCGTAGTGACGGTTTGCAGTCTCGTACTCAACGTGTGCTGTATTAATCGTAATACCACGTGCTTTTTCTTCTGGAGCAGCATCGATCTGATCATATGCTTTTGCTTCGCCACCGAATGCTTTTGAAAGCACGGTAGCAATCGCTGCTGTCAATGTCGTTTTACCGTGGTCAACGTGACCGATTGTGCCAACGTTTACGTGCGGTTTTGTCCGCTCAAACTTTTCTTTTGCCATTTTTTGTCTGCCTTCTTTAGCTAGTCAATATTCAAAATAATGTGGATAAATTACTTCGCTTTAGCAGCCATCACTGCTTCAGCTACGTTCTTAGGTGCTTCGGAATAATGCTTAAATTCCATGGTGTAGGTAGCGCGACCCTGGGTCAACGAGCGCAAGCCAGTTGAGTAACCAAACATCTCTGCCAAAGGCACTTCAGCACGCACAATCTTGCCGCCGCCCGGAATGTCATCCATGCCTTGCAAGATACCGCGACGTGATGAGAGATCGCCCATTACGTTACCCATGAAATCTTCTGGCGTTTCAACTTCAACAGCCATCATTGGCTCAAGCAATACTGGAGCCGCTCTGCGCATACCATCTTTGAACGCCATTGAACCCGCCATCTTAAATGCGTTTTCATTGGAGTCAACGTCATGGTATGAACCGAAGAATAATGTTGCTTTGATATCAACCACTGGGTAACCAGCCAAAATACCGGAATTCAAAGTTTCAATAATTCCTTTTTCTACTGCTGGGATGTATTCACGAGGAACAACACCACCCTTGATAGCGTCAACGAATTCAAAACCTTTGCCTGGTTCTTGTGGCTCAAGCTTCAATACAACGTGGCCATATTGACCGCGACCACCGGACTGTTTAACAAACTTACCTTCAACTTCGTCACAAGTCTTACGGATTGTTTCACGGTATGCAACCTGTGGTTTACCAACAGTTGCCTCAACCCCGAATTCACGCTTCATACGGTCAACCAAAATTTCCAAGTGGAGCTCACCCATACCGGAAATAATAGTTTGGCCTGATTCTTCATCAGTTTTCACGCGGAACGAAGGATCCTCTTGCGCCAAGCGATTCAAAGCAAGACCCATTTTTTCTTGGTCAGCTTTTGTCTTTGGCTCTACAGCTTGAGAGATCACTGGCTCTGGGAATACCATGCGCTCCAAAATCACGATGCTATCTGGATCACATAATGTTTCGCCAGTAGTTGCGTCTTTCAAACCAACCGCTGCTGCGATATCACCAGCAAATACCTCTTTAATTTCTTCACGTTCATTTGCATGCATCTGCAACAAACGACCAACACGCTCTTTCTTACCCTTAATTGGGTTGTAGATCGTATCGCCAGACTTCATTACACCTGAGTAAACACGGAAGAAGATGAGTTGACCAACAAATGGGTCGGTCATGATCTTGAATGCCAATGCTGAGAATTTCTCATCATCAGAGGCTTTACGTGTTGTCGGTGTGCCGTCTTCTTCTTCACATGGAACTGGTGGAACGTCCAATGGAGATGGCAACAATTCAACAACCGCATCTAACATCGCCTGAACACCTTTATTTTTAAAGGCAGTTCCGCACAACATTGGAACGATTTCATTAGCGATAGTACGCTGACGCAATGCTTTTTTGATTTCATCTTCGGTCAAGCCTTCGCCGCCGAGATATTTTTCCATTAACTCTTCTGAGCTCTCTGCGGCGGCTTCGAGCATTTTCTCGCGCCACTCTTCAGCAGAAGCTTGTAACTCAGCAGGAATATCTTCGTATGTAAATTTAGTACCTTGTGAGGCCTCATCCCAAATGATGGCCTTCATTTTTACCAAATCGATAACGCCCTTGAAGTTTTCTTCTGCGCCGATTGGAATTTGAATCAAGATTGGGTTCGCCTTGAGACGAGCCTTCATTTGGTCATAGACCTTAAAGAAGTTCGCACCGGTACGGTCCATCTTGTTTACGAATGCCAAACGTGGAACTTGATACTTGTTAGCTTGACGCCAAACAGTTTCAGACTGTGGCTGTACGCCACCCACCGCACAATAAACCATGCAAGCGCCGTCCAAAACGCGCATTGAACGCTCAACCTCAATGGTGAAGTCTACGTGTCCTGGGGTATCAATAATATTGATGCGATGCTCTGGGAAATTACCAGCCATGCCCTTCCAGAACGTTGTAGTTGCAGCAGAAGTAATCGTGATACCACGCTCTTGCTCTTGCTCCATCCAGTCCATGGTTGCGGCGCCATCATGTACTTCACCAATCTTGTGATTAACACCGGTGTAGAACAAGACGCGTTCTGTAGTTGTTGTTTTACCTGCGTCAATGTGCGCAGAAATACCGATATTGCGGTATTTGTCGATAGGGGTTTTACGTGCCACTGTTGGTACCTTTTCTTTGCTGTGCGATTAGAAGCGGAAATGTGAGAAAGCTTTGTTAGCTTCTGCCATACGGTGAACTTCTTCACGCTTCTTCATTGCTCCGCCGCGACCTTCTGCAGCTTCTAATAATTCATTGGCTAAACGTTGAGCCATAGATTTTTCACCGCGCTTTTTAGCGGCTTCACGCACCCAGCGCATTGCTAAAGCAGAACGACGTGATGGACGAACTTCAACAGGAACCTGGTAGTTAGCACCACCAACACGACGGCTCTTTACCTCAACCATCGGCTTAACATTGCCCATAGCTGTTGAGAAAACTTCGAGTGGCTCTTTGTTTGCTTTTTTCTCGATGTGATCAAAGGCGCCGTAAACGATACGCTCTGCAACCGATTTTTTACCGTCCAACATGAGGACGTTCATGAATTTTGCTACTTCTACATTGCCGAATTTTGGATCAGGCAAGATTTCCCGTTTGGGAACTTCACGACGACGTGGCATAACTACTCCTTCAGTTCAGTTAGGGGTGGCCCACATGGATCACCCGCTCCGGCCGTCCTACTATCTGGGGACTGAAATACATCAATCTCTAGACGGAACGGCCACTTACTTGTCTTTAAAGTCTGACAAACGAAGACTTACTACTAAAACTTTTTGCTATTAAGCGGCCTTCTTAGCGCGCTTAGCACCGTACTTGGAGCGTGACTGCTTACGGTCTTTAACACCTTGCAAGTCAAGTGATCCACGAACGATGTGGTAACGAACACCTGGCAAATCCTTTACACGACCACCACGAATCAACACTACTGAGTGTTCCTGGAGGTTATGGCCTTCACCACCAATGTATGAAATGACTTCAAAACCATTGGTTAAGCGAACTTTGGCTACTTTACGAAGCGCAGAGTTAGGCTTTTTAGGAGTTGTTGTATATACACGTGTGCACACACCACGGCGTTGCGGGCTGTTTTGCAGCGCAGGACTCTTACTTTTAACGGTCAGCCGACTTCTTGGCTTGCGTAATAATTGATTAATTGTTGGCATAAAATAGCTCGGTTAGTACTTCTTTGTTGCTTTCTTCAAGAAAATCAATGACTTAGAGAATTTCTAGGTCAAAAAGACCCTCTTCTGAATCAGTAGAACTCAGCATTCTAGCCTGGCCAGCCTTTTCCGTCAACCAAATGGGAAAAAACTGGCCATTTCTGGCCAGAACAACCAAATTAGCTTGGATCAGCCTCCCCAGTAGGGGCAATCACTTCAGCCTCTATTTCTACAGGCATATCAGCCATTGCCTCCTCTTCGGCAGCAATCATTTGAGCGCGATCACGCTCGAATTGCTCTCTGACCTTGCGTGCACGGCGGTAAGACAAGCCTGTACCAGCAGGGATCAGACGACCAATAATGACGTTTTCCTTGAGGCCACGGAGTGTATCGGTCTTGCCCATAATTGCAGCTTCGGTCAATACACGAGTAGTTTCTTGGAAAGAAGCCGCTGAAATGAAGCTATCCGTCGACAAGGATGCCTTAGTAATACCCAACAGCACGTTTTCGAACTGGGCTGGGTGCTTACCTGCAGCGATCGCAGCATCGTTTGCGTCATACAACTTAGAGCGCTCAACTTGCTCACCAGTGATGAAAGATGTATCGCCTGGATCAGTTACCTGAACACGACGCAACATCTGACGCACGATCACTTCAATGTGCTTGTCATTGATCTTCACGCCCTGGAGACGATAAACGTCCTGTACTTCGTCAACGATGTAGATTGCCAACTCTTCGATACCTTTGAGAGTCAAGATATCGTGTGGATCGGCAGGGCCTTCCACAATCATCTCGCCCTTATTCACAACTTGACCGTCATGAACAAGAACTTGCTTCTCTTTAGGAATCAAGAATTCATTCGCTTCGCCATCCATATCGGTAATAACTAAGCGCTGCTTACCCTTGGTTTCTTTGCCGAAAGAAACTGTTCCAGTTACTTTAGCCAATACAGCAGCATCTTTTGGTGAACGCGCTTCAAACAATTCAGCAACGCGTGGCAAACCACCGGTAATGTCGCGAGTCTTCTGTGATTCGATTGGAATACGCGCCAATACCTCACCAACTTCAACTTTTTGACCATCCTTAACGGTAATCAAAGCGCCCACTTGGAGACCAATGTTTACCGGATGATCGGTACCAGCGATCATGACATCATTGCCCTTGTCATCAATCAAGTTGATCACTGGGCGCACGCCTTTACTTGCGGCAGAACGACGCTTACCGTCAATTACCACCAAAGTAGAGAGGCCAGTCACTTCATCAACCTGCTTGGCAACAGTTACACCTTCTTCAACGTTGTCGAAGCGAGCGATACCAGCGTACTCGGAAATAATTGGACGTGTTAATGGATCCCAAGTTGCCAAGCTCGCACCAGCCTTCACTGCTGCATCTTCTTTCAACAAGAGTGTTGCACCGTATGGCACTTTATGACGCTCACGCTCGCGGCCATTATCGTCAACGATCAAGGCCTCACCAGAACGTGAAATCACGATCTGCTCGCCTTTAGCATTCTTCACAACACGCATCGTGCCGGAGAATTTCAAAGTACCGTTTGATTTGGCTTCAATGTTACTTGCAACCAAAGCGCGTGATGCCGCACCACCGATGTGGAAGGTACGCATAGTCAACTGTGTGCCCGGCTCACCAATAGACTGAGCAGCGATCACACCAACCGCCTCGCCAACGTTCACCAAACCACCACGACCTAAATCACGTCCGTAGCACTTAGCGCACAAACCAAAACGAGTTAAGCATGACAATACTGTACGAACTTTAACTTCGTCGATGCCCAATGCAACGATTTGATCAACATGATCTTCGTCAAGCAATGTATCGTTCGGAACAATCACTTCTTGCGTGTCTGGATGAACGATGTCACCGATACATACACGACCCAAAATACGATCGCGCAATGCTTCGATAATTTCGCCGCCTTCAACAAGCGCCTTCATGGTTACACCAGTAGTCGCGCCGCAATCTTCTTCGATCACAACGAGGTCTTGAGTAACGTCACATAAACGACGAGTCAAGTAACCAGAGTTCGCTGTCTTCAACGCTGTGTCAGCCAAGCCCTTACGAGCACCGTGGGTTGAGATGAAGTACTGCAACACATTCAAGCCTTCACGGAAGTTTGCAGTAATTGGGGTTTCAATAATGGAGCCATCAGGCTTGGCCATCAAACCACGCATACCAGCCAACTGACGAATCTGCGCTGCAGATCCACGCGCACCAGAATCCGCCATCATGTAGATGGAGTTAAAGGACTCTTGACGCGCAGCTTTACCGTTCCGGTCAAGTACGTCAACGTGTGACAACTCGTCCATCATCGCCTTACCAACTTGGTCGCCTGCGGCACCCCAAATATCAACCACGTTGTTATAACGCTCCTGATTGGTTACAAGGCCTGACATGAACTGCTTGTCATACTCCTTAACCTTGGTAGATGCTTCACTGATGATGCGCTCTTTAGAGCTTGGAATCAGCATATCGTCGATTGCAATCGAGATACCGGCTTTAGTCGCCAAGCGGAAACCTGACTGTAAGAGACGATCAGCAAAAATCACGGTTTCACGAAGGCCGCACTTACGGAATGAAGTGTTAATCAAACGTGAGATTTCTTTTTTCTTCAGCGGCTTATTAATTTCCTCAAAAGACATACCCTTAGGCAGAATCTCAGACAAGATTGCGCGGCCAACTGAAGTTTGATAGATCTTGGTCTTCTCAGCAAAACGCGCATCGCCCTCTGCCTTCTTGTCCACAACCTCATACTCAGTAATACGAACCGCAACACGGGAAGCCAATTCAACCTGGCCAGCCTCGTATGCACGAATAACTTCAGTGATATTAGCGAAGACCATGCCCTCGCCTTTACCGTTGATCTTGTCGCGAGTTGCATAGTACAGACCCAACACCACGTCCTGCGAAGGAACGATAGATGGTTCGCCGTTGGCTGGGAACAATACGTTGTTCGAAGCCAACATCAATGTACGCGCTTCCATTTGCGCTTCGAGCGACAAAGGAACGTGAACCGCCATTTGGTCACCGTCAAAGTCGGCGTTAAATGCCGCGCAGACTAATGGGTGCAATTGAATCGCTTTACCTTCAATCAGCATTGGCTCGAAAGCTTGAATACCGAGACGGTGCAATGTAGGCGCACGGTTGAGCATGATTGGATGTTCACGAATCACTTCTTCGAGAATGTCCCAAACGATTGGAGTCTGACTTTCGACTTCTTTCTTCGCAGCCTTAATTGTGGTTGCAATTCCCAAAGTTTCAAGCTTATTGAAAATGAATGGCTTGAATAATTCCAAAGCCATCAATTTTGGTAAGCCGCACTGATGTAATTTCAATGTAGGGCCAACTACGATGACTGAACGACCAGAGTAGTCAACGCGTTTACCCAACAAGTTTTGACGGAAACGACCACTCTTACCTTTAATCATCTCGGCCAAGGACTTGAGAGGACGCTTATTAGCGCCAGTCATAGCCTTACCGCGACGACCGTTGTCTAGCAATGAGTCAACCGCTTCTTGCAACATGCGTTTTTCGTTACGAACGATGATCTCTGGTGCGCGCAATTCTAACAAACGCTTCAAACGGTTGTTACGGTTGATTACACGACGATAGAGGTCGTTCAAATCGGAGGTAGCAAAGCGACCGCCATCCAATGGCACCAATGGACGCAACTCTGGTGGCAACACAGGCAATACTTCCATGATCATCCAGTCAGGCTTAATACCCGAAGTCTGGAACGCCTCAAGCACTTTTAAGCGCTTAGCGTATTTCTTGATCTTGGCATCGCTACCAGTAGCTTTCAGATCAGCACGAATCGTCTCTACTTCACGATCGATATCGATACCGCGCAAGAGGTCACGAATACCCTCCGCGCCCATGATGGCAGTAAACGCGCCGTCACCATACTCTTCAGTCTTGGCGTAGTACTCGTCTTCGGACATGATCTGACCGCGCTTCATTGCGCCTTCAGGAGTCATGCCGGGATCAACGACCACATATGCTTCAAAGTAAAGAACGCGCTCGATATCCCGCAATGTCATATCGAGAACCATACCCAAACGGGATGGCAATGACTTCAAGAACCAAATATGCGCAACAGGAGCCGCCAATTCAATGTGACCCATGCGCTCACGACGTACTTTGGCAAGCGTTACTTCAACGCCACACTTCTCGCAAATAACGCCACGGAACTTTAAGCGCTTGTACTTACCGCATAAGCACTCGTAGTCTTTAGTTGGTCCAAAGATCTTGGCGCAAAACAGGCCATCACGCTCAGGCTTAAAAGTCCGATAGTTGATGGTTTCTGGCTTGCGAACTTCACCAAAAGACCATGAGCGAATTTTCTCAGGGGATGCAAGACCAATCTTGATGACATCAAACTGTTCATCACCCTGCGTTTGCTTAAATAAATCGAGCAATGCTTTCATATCAGTTGCGCTCCATGTCAATGTCAATACCCAACGAGCGGATTTCTTTTACCAACACGTTGAAGGATTCGGGCATGCCAGCATCAATTGTGTGCTCGCCCTTGACGATGTTTTCGTAAACCTTGGTACGGCCTGCGACGTCATCGGACTTCACTGTCAGCATTTCCTGCAAGACATATGAAGCACCGTATGCTTCGAGGGCCCAAACTTCCATCTCACCAAAGCGCTGACCACCAAACTGTGCTTTACCGCCCAGTGGCTGCTGCGTTACTAACGAGTAAGGTCCGGTTGAACGTGCGTGCATCTTGTCATCGACCAAATGGTGGAGCTTCAAGACGTGCATTACGCCAACAGTTACTGGACGCTCAAACTGATCACCAGTACGGCCATCGCACAAAATCATTTGCTGACGTGAAGGCGTCATCTTCAAAGAAGTAGCTACTTCTTCTGGATAAGCCAACTCGAGCATGCGACCAATTTCAGCCTCTGTGGCACCATCAAAGACTGGAGTTGCGAATGGCAAGCCTTGGCGTAAATTCTCGGCCAATTCTGTGATCTGCTCATCAGTAAAATTGTCGATGTCTTCAATGCGACCAGTTTCGTTATAAAGCTGCTTCATGAACTTACGGAGTTCAGCTTGTTTAGCCTGTTGACGAACCATCTCATCAATACGCTTACCAATACCTTGAGCCGCCCAACCTAAGTGGGTTTCTAAGATCTGCCCTACGTTCATACGAGAAGGAACACCCAACGGGTTCAAGACGATGTCAACAGGGCGTCCGTCAGCCATAAATGGCATATCTTCCGCAGGAGCGATTTTAGAAACCACACCTTTGTTACCGTGACGACCGGCCATCTTGTCACCAGGCTGCAAGCGACGCTTCACTGCCAAATACACCTTAACCATCTTTGTTACGCCAGGCTGCAAATCATCGCCCTGGGTAAGCTTAGTGCGCTTCTCTTCGAAAGCCTCATCAAACTGCTTACGCTTCGCCTCAATAGAAGATTTGATTGCTTCAACTTGTGAGGCAACTTCATCATCTGCTGGACGAACATCAAACCAATGGTATTTGTCTAAGTCAGCAAGGTATTCCTTGTCGATCTTGGTGCCTTTAGCCAATTTCTTAGGGCCGCCATTAGCAACTTTGCCAATCAACAGCTTTTCTAAACGCATGAAGGCATCGCCCTCAACAATACGCAACTGGTCGTTTAAATCCAAACGATAGCGCTGTAGTTCTTCTTGAATAATCGATTGCGCACGTGCATCGCGCTCAATACCTTCACGAGTGAAGACTTGAACATCGATAACTGTACCGATCATCCCAGATGGAACGCGTAAAGAAGTATCTTTAACATCAGATGCTTTTTCACCGAAGATCGCGCGGAGGAGTTTTTCTTCTGGAGTGAGAGTAGTCTCGCCCTTTGGAGTTACCTTACCAACCAATACGTCACCGGCTTCAACTTCAGCACCGATGTAAACAATACCGCTCTCATCCAAACGGGAGAGTTGTGACTCAGCCAAGTTGGAGATATCGCGTGTAATTTCTTCTGAACCAAGCTTGGTATCACGAGCAACAACCGACAACTCCTCAATATGAATAGAGGTATAGCGGTCATCTGCAACAACTTTCTCAGAGATCAAGATGGAATCTTCGAAGTTGTAACCGTTCCATGGCATAAATGCCACAGTCATGTTTTGACCCAAGGCCAATTCACCCAAATCTGTAGATGCTCCGTCAGCAACTACGTCGCCACGGGCTACACGATCACCAGCCTGAACGATTGGACGTTGGTTGATGTTGGTATTTTGGTTTGAACGGGTGTACTTGATGAGGTTATAAATATCCACACCAACTTCACCAGCCGCTGTTTCGTCATCGTTTACACGAATAACCACACGGTTTGCGTCAACATAGTCAACGATACCGCCGCGGGAAGCCAAAATAACAGTGCCTGAGTCAACCGCAACAATGCGCTCTAAACCGGTACCAACTAATGGCTTATCTGGACGTAAGCAGGGAACCGCTTGACGTTGCATATTCGCACCCATCAACGCACGGTTCGCATCATCATGCTCCAAGAACGGAACCAATGAAGCAGCGGCAGAAACAATCTGGCTAGGAGCAACGTCGATGAAATCGATGCGCTCTGGGCTAACCATCATGGTCTCACCAGCTTGACGCGCTGAAACCAATTCGTCAGCTAACTTGCCGCTCTTGTCGATCGTTGCATTTGCCTGAGCAATAACGTATTTCGCCTCTTCAATTGCAGAGAGGTAAACAACTTCGTCGCTTACTTTGCTATTGGAAACTTTACGATATGGTGTCTCTAGGAAACCATGCTCATTCAAACGCGCAAACAACGCGAGTGAGTTGATCAGACCAATGTTTGGTCCTTCTGGGGTTTCAATTGGACAAACACGACCGTAGTGAGTTGGATGCACGTCGCGCACTTCGAAGCCTGCGCGCTCGCGTGTCAAACCACCGGGTCCCAATGCAGAAATACGACGCTTGTGCGTGATCTCTGACAATGGGTTTGTTTGGTCCATAAACTGGGACAACTGTGAAGAACCAAAGAACTCACGAATCGCCGAAGAGATTGGCTTGCTGTTAATCAAATCATGCGGCATGAGGTTTTCAGTTTCGGCTTGGCCGAGACGTTCTTTAACCGCACGCTCAACCCGTGACAAACCGGCACGGAATTGATTCTCCGCCAACTCACCAACGCAACGTACACGACGATTACCCAAGTGATCGATATCGTCTACTTCACCTTTACCGTTACGCAAGTCAACCAAAGACTTAATGGTGTCGAGAATATCTTCATTCGACAAAACCATTGGGCCTTCCATCTCTGAACGACCAAGACGGCTATTTACTTTCATGCGACCAACGCGAGATAAATCGTAGCTATCTTCGTTATAGAACAAGCGTTGGAATAAAGCTTCAACGGCGTCTTCTGTTGGAGGCTCGCCAGGACGCATCATGCGATAGATAGCAATACGAGCTGCCATTTGATCGGCAGTTTCGTCAGTACGCAATGTCTGAGAAATATACGCACCTGAATCTAAATCATTGGTATAGATGGTTTCCAATTGCTTGATGCCTGCATCGCGCAATGTAGCCAACAACTCTTCAGTGATTTCATCATTAGCGTAAGCCAATATTTCACCGGAATCCGGATCAATGATGTTACGTGCAACTACGCGACCAATTAAGTAGTCGTCAGGAACAACGATGTTCTTAGTCTTGGCGGCCTCGAGCTCACGAATATGTTTTGCGTTAATACGCTTGTCTTTTTGAATGACCACAACGCCATTCTTATCAAGCACATCAAAGCTAGCCAACTGACCACGCAAACGCTCTGGTACAAACTCCATTGATGCGCCATTTGCGCTCAATGCAAAGTGATCAAAGTTAAAGAAGTTTGCAAGAATCTGTTCGTTGTTTAAACCAATTGCTTTGAGCAAAATGGTGACAGGCATCTTACGACGACGGTCAACGCGGAAATACAGAATATCTTTTGGATCAAACTCGAAATCAAGCCATGAACCACGGTAAGGAATGATGCGTGCTGAGAACAGCAACTTACCCGAACTATGTGTCTTGCCCTTATCGTGCTCAAAGAACACGCCTGGGGAACGGTGCAACTGAGAAACAATAACGCGCTCAGTACCGTTGATTACAAAAGAGCCGTTATCTGTCATGAGTGGAATTTCACCCATATAGACTTCACTCTCTTTTACCTCTTTAACCTTAGTAGGCGCTTCGCGATCATAAATAATCAAGCGAACTTTTGCGCGTAAGGCCGAATGGTATGTGTAACCACGTTGCTGACACTCTTTAACGTCAAACGGTGGTTGTGACAACTGATACGACACATATTCCATACGTGCGTAGCCGTTGTTAGACACAATTGGGAATGCTGATGTAAAGGCAGCTTGAAGTCCCTCAGTTAGACGAGACATTGCCGGCTTATCAGCCTGTAAAAATTTAGCGTAGGATTCCAGCTGCGTTGCGATCAGGTATGGAACCTGGTGATTATTTACTCGCTTAGCAAAGCTTTTACGGACTCGCTTGCGTTCGGTGAAGCTATAGTTCATTTCATCTCCGAATTCAGCGACTGTACAAAGATTTGGCGGTTGGCCACTACCAACCACTGGCGGACAACACTAAATCAGATAGACTTAGTGTCCGACCAAACTTGCATTCTGCAGTCGTATCAGAAGGCAAACCCGATTTCAATCAGAAATGAAATCGGGTTTGACCACTAATGGTCAAACCCAACAGGGCTAGCACCCCTTTTTGAGGAGCGCTAACTAAGTTTGTATTACTTGAGTTCTGCTTTAGCGCCAGCTTCTTCAAGCTTCTTCTTAGCTTCTTCAGCAGTTTTCTTGTCAACAGCTTCTTTGATTGGCTTCGGTGCGCCATCAACCAAGTCCTTAGCTTCCTTCAAGCCAAGACCAGTAATTTCGCGAACTGCCTTAATTACTGAAACCTTGTTTGCGCCAGCTTCGAGCAAGTTAACAGTGAATTCTGTTTGCTCTGCGCCGCCAGCATCGCCACCACCAGCACCAGCAGGACCAGCAACAGCCATCGCTGCAGCTGAAACGCCAAACTTCTCTTCGAACGCTTTAACTAAATCGTTCAAATCCATAACGGACATGCTACCTACTGCTTCAATGATTTCTTCTTTAGTAATCGCCATTTTTAGCTCCTAATACTTAAATAGTTAATCTGTCGCTTATTCAGCGGCAGGGGTTTCGTTTGCTTCTGTTCCAGCTTCTGGGGCTGCGGCTGCAGGCTCAGCGGCTGCCTCTGGAGCGGCGGCTTCAGCAACTACTTCTGCTGGGGCTGCTGCTTCAACTGCAGGTGCTGCTGCGGGAGCGGGTGCTCCAGCTGCCTTTTGTGCTGCTACTGCGCCCAATACGCGAGCCATCGCAGAAACTGGTGCCAACATCACACCTAACAACTGAGATAACAACTCGTCGCGGCTTGGAATTGTTGCCAAAGCTTTTACGCCCGCAACATCTAACAACTTGCCGTTATATAAGCCAGCTTTAATGACTAGCAGGTCTTGAGTCTTAGCAAAGTTCTGCAATACTTTTGCCGAAGCAATCGGATCAGCAGAAATGCCGTAGATCAAGGGGCCAACCATCGAATCAGCAAGAGGCTCAAACTGTGTGCCTTGTGCAGCACGGCGTGCCAATGTGTTCTTCAAAACACGAAGATATACACCTTGGTCACGTGCGCTAGCACGTAGCTTTGTCAACTGCTCTACTGGAATACCGCGGTATTCAGCGAGCACGACTGTTTGAGCTCCAGCCAATTGAGCGCCGACATCAGCAACAATCGCTTTTTTGTCTTGTACATTCAAAGGCACGGTTTAACTCCTAAAAAACCAACTGTTCCCAGTTGGGGTTACACACCAGCGTCTGATCATTTGTCACAAGAGTCTCTTGTGAAATCTTTTCAGGGTCGCCATCTGCGCTGGCCATTACTTTCGTAATAATTAAGAACTCATTTCTCAACAAGCAAATTCATCCACCAACGGTCTTTGATGTTCGACTCTCACTCAAAGAGCGGGAGTCGACCCAAAGTTCTTTTTGCTACAAGCGGTTTTATTTCTTTTTACTGAGCCGCTTGTATCGATGCTTGGTCTACACGTACGCCTGCACCCATGGTGCTGCTTACGGCAACCTTCTTTAAATAAACACCCTTAGATGCAGGCGGCTTAGCTTTGTTCAAAGCCTCAAGCAATGCCAGCAAATTAGATTTCAATGCAGCCGGCTCGAATGAACGACGACCAATACTTGCATGCACGATACCTGCTTTGTCGACACGAAACTGAACCTGACCAGCCTTAGCATTCTTAACTGCAGTTGCTACATCGGGCGTAACAGTTCCTACTTTTGGATTTGGCATCAAACCACGTGGGCCCAATACTTGGCCTAAAGTACCAACAATCTTCATTGTGTCTGGAGATGCGATCAACACATCAAAATCAATTTTGCCGCCTTTAATTTGCTCAGCAAGATCTTCCATGCCAACAATTTCAGCGCCAGCGGCTTTAGCTTGTTCAGCCTTCTCGCCTTGTGCAAAAACAGCCACACGAACATGCTTACCAGTACCAGCTGGGAGCACTACTGCGCCACGCACAACCTGGTCAGATTTCTTAGCATCAATACCCAACTGAACAGCTACGTCGATAGACTCATCGAACTTGGCAGTTGCACACTCTTTAACCAGATTCAATGCATCTTCCAATGCATAAAATTTGTTGCGGTCTACCTTAGATTCAATCGCTTTTAAACGTTTAGATAACTTAGTCATGATTAGAGGCCTTCCACTGTGATGCCCATGGAACGGGCGCTGCCGGCGATTGTTCTAACGGCTGCATCCATATCGGCCGCTGTCAAATCTGGCATTTTTGCTTTAGCAATTTCTTCTGCTTGAGCACGTGTAATTTTTCCTACCTTATCGGTATGAGGACGTGGTGATCCTTTTTCGATCTTTGCAGCCTTCTTAATCATGATGGTTGCTGGAGGAGTCTTCATGATGAATGTGAAGCTCTTGTCAGCAAACGCTGTAATCACGACTGGAATCGGAAGGCCAGGTTCCATGCTCTGAGTTTGAGCATTAAACGCCTTACAGAATTCCATAATATTGAGACCGCGTTGACCCAAAGCTGGTCCTACGGGTGGTGATGGATTTGCTTTACCTGCAGGAATCTGCAGCTTGATAAAGCCAATGATCTTCTTTGCCATTGATTGCTCCTAAAAGCGCGCCTAACCTCATTAGGGAAGACCGCTGTTGAGTAAACGCTTTGCTAGTTTTTGGCTTTCTAGCTCCGCTCCTCGGTTATTGCTAACCACTTGTACTGCTACTACTGCACAACAAAACCGGACTAAGTCCTTGTTTTTACATCTTTTCTACTTGGCCGAACTCCAGCTCAACTGGGGTACCGCGGCCAAAAATTGTAACAGAAACGCGCAATCTTGACTTCTCATAGTTGACTTCCTCAACGTTTCCGTTGAAGTCTGTGAATGGGCCTTCCTTAACACGAACCATCTCGCCCACCTCAAATAGAGTCTTAGGCTTAGGCTTGTCCACTCCAGCCTGCATCTGATCCATGATTTTGGTTACTTCAGCAGTTGAAATAGGGCTTGGGCGATTACGAACACCGCCCACGAAACCAGTTACTTTTGGCGTGTTTTTCACCAAATGCCAACTTTCATCCGTCATTTCCATCTCAATGAGGACATAGCCTGGGAAAAAACGGCGCTCGGAAACCGACTTAGCTCCGGATTTGATTTCAACAACCTCTTCAGATGGAACCAAAATACGGCCAAACTTTTCTGCCATGCCCGAACGAGCAATGCGCTCTTCCAAGCCTCGTTTTACGCTTTTTTCCATCCCGGAATAAGCATGAATGACATACCAGCGCATATTGCCAGCAGCTTGTGGATTTGAGGCCAATTCAGAATCAATCATTTTTTCTTACTCACTTCCAGCCTAAGAAGACTGAAAAAACTAGCCATTCAATTAATTTGTCTGCAACCCATAAAAAGATGGACATGATCAGAACAAAGCCAAATACGACTAGAGTCATTTGGGTTGTCTCTTTGCGAGTTGGCCAAACAACCTTTTTTACTTCATACCAAGAATCTTTTGCGTAATGGATAAAACGACGTCCATCAGGAGAAATCGCCACAATCAAAACTGCAACAGCAATTCCGCCTAACAAAACAGACATTCTGACTAACAAAGACTGGTCGACGAGCGTGTAGTAAAGAACTAACGCTGCAACGACAATGAGGGCAGCGAGTCCGGAGACCCAGCTGCTCTTTTCTTCAGAGTGACCTGCTGTTTGTTGAGACATATTACTTTCAGTTCAAATCGTGGCAGGGGCGGAGGGCATCGAACCCCCAACCTTTGGTTTTGGAGACCAACGCTCTGCCAATTGAGCTACACCCCTTTATTAAAACTATTAAGCCAAAATCTTTGCAACCACGCCGGCGCCAACAGTACGGCCACCTTCACGGATCGCAAAACGTAAACCTTCTTCCATCGCGATAGGAGCGATGAGTTTTACGGTAATTGTGACGTTATCACCTGGCATCACCATTTCTTTATCTTTTGGCAACTCGATTGAACCAGTAACGTCCGTTGTACGGAAGTAGAACTGTGGACGATAGTTGTTAAAGAATGGAGTATGACGACCACCTTCATCTTTACCCAAGATGTAAACCTCGGCTGTAAAGTGAGTATGTGGAGTGATCGAACCTGGCTTAGCCAATACTTGGCCGCGCTCAACTTCTTCACGTTTTGTACCGCGTAACAAGATACCAACGTTATCGCCTGCTTGACCTTGGTCGAGCAATTTGCGGAACATTTCAACACCAGTACAAGTGGTTTTGAGAGTTGGCTTAATACCAACGATTTCAATCTCTTCGCCAACCTTGATAATGCCGCGCTCGATACGACCAGTCACTACAGTACCGCGACCGGAGATAGAGAACACGTCTTCTACTGGCATCAAGAACGCGCCGTCAACAGCACGCTCTGGAGTTGGGATGTAAGTATCCAAAGCTTCAGCCAACTTCATGATGGCTTCTTTACCCAATGGGCCTTCGTCGCCTTCAAGAGCTAACTTAGCAGAACCTTGAATAATTGGTGTGTCATCGCCTGGGAAGTCATACTTAGACAGAAGCTCACGAACTTCCATTTCTACGAGCTCTAACAACTCAGGATCGTCAACCATGTCGCACTTGTTCAAGAATACGACGATGTAAGGAACGCCCACTTGGCGTGCCAAGAGGATGTGCTCACGAGTTTGTGGCATTGGGCCGTCAGCAGCGGAACAAACTAAAATTGCGCCGTCCATCTGAGCGGCACCAGTAATCATGTTCTTAACGTAGTCGGCGTGTCCTGGGCAATCAACGTGAGCGTAGTGACGGTTTGCAGTCTCGTACTCAACGTGTGCTGTATTAATCGTAATACCACGTGCTTTTTCTTCTGGAGCAGCATCGATCTGATCATATGCTTTTGCTTCGCCACCGAATGCTTTTGAAAGCACGGTAGCAATCGCTGCTGTCAATGTCGTTTTACCGTGGTCAACGTGACCGATTGTGCCAACGTTTACGTGCGGTTTTGTCCGCTCAAACTTTTCTTTTGCCATTTTTTGTCTGCCTTTAGTTAACTCTTAAACAACACACGAAATTAAAATTCTTACAACACAGCCTGGTGCCCATGGGCAGGATCGAACTGCCGACCTCTCCCTTACCAAGGGAGTGCTCTACCACTGAGCCACATGGGCCAAAATCTAGTACAACAAATTCTGGAGCGGGCGACAGGATTCGAACCTGCGACGAACAGCTTGGAAGGCTGACACTCTACCCCTGAGTTACGCCCGCATCGTTTCTTACAAAACACTGCGAAATAAATTCACTTAACTCGTACAAAAACTTAATACAAAAAAATTACATATTGCTGGTGGAGGGGGTAGGATTCGAACCTACGTAGGCGTAGCCAACAGATTTACAGTCTGCCTCCTTTAGCCGCTCGGACACCCCTCCGCGAACCCAATATTCTGACTCCAAATGGAGTTTATGTCAATCTCTAAACGCTTTGCACAAGTAAAAACGCCCAGACCTAATAGGGTCTGGGCGTCGCATTGGTGCCCGGCAGTTACCTACTTTCACACGGGTAATCCGCACTATCATCGGCGTAAAGTCGTTTCACTGTCCTGTTCGGGATGGGAAGGAGTGGTTCCAACTTGCTATGGTCACCGGGCGTAGAGGGTTGAGTTGTTGATTATTGATCAACAACTCTATTTGAGTAAGCATGTAATTAAGGATGCAAATTAAATCTGGCAAACATCCAACACAATAGTGCTGGTTATAGGATCAAGCCTAACGGGCAATTAGTATCGGTTAGCTTAACGCATTACTGCGCTTCCACACCCGACCTATCAACGTTGTGGTCTTCAACGACCCTTTATGTAGGTTAAACCTACGGGAGATCTCATCTTCAGGCAAGTTTCCCGCTTAGATGCTTTCAGCGGTTATCTCTTCCGTACATAGCTACCCTGCGATGCTTCTGGCGAAACAACAGGTACACCAGCGGTACGTCCACTCCGGTCCTCTCGTACTAGGAGCAGCCCCCGTCAAATCTCCAACGCCCATGGCAGATAGGGACCAAACTGTCTCACGACGTTTTAAACCCAGCTCACGTACCTCTTTAAATGGCGAACAGCCATACCCTTGGGACCGGCTACAGCCCCAGGATGAGATGAGCCGACATCGAGGTGCCAAACACCGCCGTCGATATGAACTCTTGGGCGGTATCAGCCTGTTATCCCCAGAGTACCTTTTATCCGTTGAGCGATGGCCCTTCCATACAGAACCACCGGATCACTATGACCTGCTTTCGCACCTGCTCGACTTGTCGGTCTCGCAGTTAAGCACGCTTTTGCCATTGCACTTTAGGTACGATGTCCGACCGTACCAAGCGTACCTTCGTACTCCTCCGTTACACTTTGGGAGGAGACCGCCCCAGTCAAACTGCCTACCATGCACTGTTCCCGACCCGGATAACGGGCCAAGGTTAGAACCTCAAACAAACCAGGGTGGTATTTCAAGGTTGGCTCCAGCGGAACTAGCATCCCGCTTTCAACGCCTCCCACCTATCCTACACAGACCGGTTCAAAGTCCAATGCAAAGCTACAGTAAAGGTTCATGGGGTCTTTCCGTCTAGCCACGGGTAGATTGCATCATCACAAACATTTCAACTTCGCTGAGTCTCAGGAGGAGACAGTGTGGCCATCGTTACGCCATTCGTGCAGGTCGGAACTTACCCGACAAGGAATTTCGCTACCTTAGGACCGTTATAGTTACGGCCGCCGTTTACTGGGACTTCAATCAAGAGCTTGCACCCCATCATTTAATCTTCCAGCACCGGGCAGGCGTCACACCCTATACGTCCACTTTCGTGTTTGCAGAGTGCTGTGTTTTTATTAAACAGTCGCAGCCACCTTTTTATTGCAACCCTTTCGTCCTCCCGTTGTACACGGTCAAACTACAAGGGCGCACCTTATCCCGAAGTTACGGTGCAAATTTGCCGAGTTCCTTCTCCTGAGTTCTCTCAAGCGCCTTAGAATACTCATCTCGCCCACCTGTGTCGGTTTGCGGTACGGTCTTGTTAGACTGAAGCTTAGAGGCTTTTCTTGGAACCACTTCCAATTGCTTCGCGAATAAATTCGCTCGTCTCACGCCCTTGAATTACGCTACCGGATTTACCTAATAGCCATCTCCAACGCAAGAACCGGGACATCCAACACCCGGACAACTTTCCGCGATCCGTCCCCCCATCGCATCTAACAATGGTCAAGGAATATTAACCTTGTTCCCATCAGCTACGCATCTCTGCCTCGCCTTAGGGGCCGACTCACCCTGTTCCGATGAACGTTGAACAGGAAACCTTGGGCTTACGGCGAGGGGGCTTTTCACCCCCTTTATCGCTACTCATGTCAGCATTCGCACTTCTGATACCTCCAGCATCCTTTACAAGACACCTTCACAGGCTTACAGAACGCTCTCCTACCATCACATTACTGTGATCCGCAGCTTCGGTTATATGCTTAGCCCCGTTACATCTTCCGCGCAGGACGACTCGATCAGTGAGCTATTACGCTTTCTTTAAAGGATGGCTGCTTCTAAGCCAACCTCCTGACTGTTTTAGCCTTCCCACTTCGTTTCCCACTTAGCATATATTAGGGACCTTAGCTGGCGGTCTGGGTTGTTTCCCTCTTGACACCGGACGTTAGCACCCGATGTCTGTCTCCCGTGCTTGCACTTGTAGGTATTCGGAGTTTGCTATGGCGCAGTAATCCGCAATGGACCCCACTACCATGACAGTGCTCTACCCCCTACAGTGATACACGAGGCACTACCTAAATAGTTTTCGGAGAGAACCAGCTATTTCCAGTTTTGTTTAGCCTTTCACCCCTATCCACAGCTCATCCCCTAACTTTTCAACGTTAGTGGGTTCGGTCCTCCAGTACGTGTTACCGCACCTTCAACCTGGCCATGGATAGATCAACTGGTTTCGGGTCTACACCCAGCAACTAGCGCCCTATTCGGACTCGCTTTCGCTACGCCTTCCCTATTCGGTTAAGCTTGCTACTGAATGTAAGTCGCTGACCCATTATACAAAAGGTACGCAGTCACCCCTTACGAGGCTCCTACTGTTTGTATGCACACAATTTCAGGATCTATTTCACTCCCCTCCCGGGGTTCTTTTCGCCTTTCCCTCACGGTACTTGTTCACTATCGGTCGATTACGAGTATTTAGCCTTGGAGGATGGTCCCCCCATATTCAGACAGGATTTCACGTGTCCCGCCCTACTTGTCTCTAGCCTAGTACCACCCAATAATTTTCACATACGGGACTATCACCCTTTATTGTTGGACTTTCCATTCCATTCTGTTAATTACTGAGCTATCACTAGAAGGCTGTTCCCATTTCGCTCGCCACTACTCTGGGAATCTCGGTTGATGTCTTTTCCTCTCGCTACTTAGATGTTTCAGTTCACGAGGTTCGCTTCTCATACCCTATGTATTCAGGTATGGATACCACAAAAGTGGTGGGTTTCCCCATTCAGAAATCCCCGGATCAAAGCTTATTTACCAGCTCCCCGGGGCTTATCGCAGGTTATAACGTCTTTCGTCGCCTGTAATCGCCAAGGCATCCATCATGTGCACTTATTCACTTGATCCTATAACGAGCACCATTGCTAGTACCTGTTACAGGTTTACTTCTACTTCTGACATGTTTGCCGTAATCCAAACTGTAAGTACTTGTTAAGAACTTTGTAAAACTCGTTTGATATTACTGATTGATGATTCAATCTTTACCCTTATTACATTGTCAAATGTCCTCTCAAAGAAACATTTGACACTTTGCTTACTCAAATTTTTAAAGAACAGCCATAAATGGCAAAACTAAACGATTAAATGTTCGCTTAGTTTTGACATTTAGATGATGGTGGAGGATGACGGGATCGAACCGACGACCCCCTGCTTGCAAAGCAGGTGCTCTCCCAGCTGAGCTAATCCCCCAACGTCCCACTAAGTCTTGTTTCTGGCTGGTGGTGGGTCTGGTAGGACTTGAACCTACGACCCCTGCGTTATCAACACAGTGCTCTAACCAGCTGAGCTACAGACCCGTGGCTTTTATTGTCAACCGATAAGTGTGGGCACTATAGCTCCAGCATCTTTCTCTAGAAAGGAGGTGATCCAGCCGCACCTTCCGATACGGCTACCTTGTTACGACTTTACCCCAGTCATGAACCCTGCCGTGGCAGTCGCCCTCCTTGCGGTTAGGCTAACGGCTTCTGGCAAAACCCACTCCCATGGTATGACGGGCGGTGTGTACAAGACCCGGGAACGTATTCACCGCGACATTCTGATCCGCGATTACTAGCGATTCCAGCTTCACGTAGTCGAGTTGCAGACTACGATCCGGACTACGATGCATTTTCTGAGATTAGCTCCCCCTCGCGGGTTGGCAACCCTCTGTATGCACCATTGTATGACGTGTGAAGCCCTACCCATAAGGGCCATGAGGACTTGACGTCATCCCCACCTTCCTCCGGTTTGTCACCGGCAGTCTCTTTAGAGTGCTCTTGCGTAGCAACTAAAGACAAGGGTTGCGCTCGTTGCGGGACTTAACCCAACATCTCACGACACGAGCTGACGACAGCCATGCAGCACCTGTGTTCACTTTCCCTTACGGGCACCTAATGTATCTCTACTTCGTTAGTGACATGTCAAGGGTAGGTAAGGTTTTTCGCGTTGCATCGAATTAATCCACATCATCCACCGCTTGTGCGGGTCCCCGTCAATTCCTTTGAGTTTTAATCTTGCGACCGTACTCCCCAGGCGGCTGACTTCACGCGTTAGCTACGTTACTCAGGATGTAAATCCCGAACAACTAGTCAGCATCGTTTAGGGCGTGGACTACCAGGGTATCTAATCCTGTTTGCTCCCCACGCTTTCGTGCATGAGCGTCAGTGTTATCCCAGGGGGCTGCCTTCGCCATTGGTATTCCTCCACATATCTACGCATTTCACTGCTACACGTGGAATTCTACCCCCCTCTGACACACTCTAGCTATACAGTCACAGGCGCCATTCCCAGGTTAAGCCCGGGGATTTCACGCCTGTCTTGTATAACCGCCTGCGCACGCTTTACGCCCAGTAATTCCGATTAACGCTCGCACCCTACGTATTACCGCGGCTGCTGGCACGTAGTTAGCCGGTGCTTATTCTTCAGGTACCGTCATTCCCGGACTGTGTTAGAGCCGGTGTTTCTTCCCTGACAAAAGAGCTTTACAACCCGAAGGCCTTCTTCACTCACGCGGCATTGCTGGATCAGGGTTTCCCCCATTGTCCAAAATTCCCCACTGCTGCCTCCCGTAGGAGTCTGGGCCGTGTCTCAGTCCCAGTGTGGCTGATCGTCCTCTCAGACCAGCTACTGATCGTCGCCTTGGTGGGCTTTTACCCCACCAACAAGCTAATCAGGCATCGGCCGCTCTAATCGCGCGAGGTCTTTCGATCCCCCGCTTTCCCCCTCAGGGCGTATGCGGTATTAGCACAGCTTTCGCTGCGTTATCCCCCACGATAAGGTACGTTCCGATGTATTACTCACCCGTTCGCCACTCGCCACCAGGTGCAAGCACCCGTGCTGCCGTTCGACTTGCATGTGTAAGGCATGCCGCCAGCGTTCAATCTGAGCCAGGATCAAACTCTTCAGTTCAATTCCTGTGATCCTTGCGGATCGTCGCACTCATTCAAGAAATTGACTTGGTAATAAAACCAAATCTTTTTACTGTCTATGAGTACTATTTATTTACATCTGTCCCGAAGGACTGGATGCTTTCACTTAGTACCCACAATTATCGGTTGACTAATTTTTAAAGAGGGCTGACTTGTTTCGTATTTCTTAAAAACATTCAGCAGAGAGGTGAGACTATATCCCACCTATTTGGGTCTGTCAACACCTTTCGTAGTCTTTTTCCTTAAAAAAACGATATTTTTTCTGTCAGAGAAAATAAATCCTTTTAAAACAATGAGATAAGTATTGAAAATAAATTCAACTTTTTTTCAAAAAAACTAGGTTTTTTGTATAACTAGGCCAAGAAAGAGGGCTTAAATAAGACTCTTCCCTACATATTTTCATCATTTTTCTTTTGTTTTCTTAACCTAGGGAAAACCCTGTGAAAATTCATAATTTCTGCTAATATATTGCTATGCACAATAAATTAG
Organism: Polynucleobacter sinensis; assembly: GCF_001595985.1. Classification (GTDB taxonomy): domain Bacteria; phylum Pseudomonadota; class Gammaproteobacteria; order Burkholderiales; family Burkholderiaceae; genus Polynucleobacter; species Polynucleobacter sinensis. Next base: position 234,436 of record NZ_LOJJ01000001.1, on the reverse strand, counting down.
CGAACAGTCACTTACCCGCCAAGCCATATACAACAGGCCTGGTGCTGCCTGTTCGTGTTTTGCATGCTGGGCATAAAGATGAAATATTGCAACATCTACTTCTATTGAATGAAGAAGATCGTCGACTACGCTTTGGCACGCAGACCCCGGATGAGGTGATTCACCACTACGTAGAACATCTGGATTTCGATAGAGACGCGGCATTTGGTAGCTTTGATAGTCAACTTAAGCTCATCGGAATGGCGCACTTGGCTTACCTGCCCAAATCCCAGGATGAAGCACAGGCTGCTGAATTTGGCGTATCAGTATTGCCAGAGGGGCGCTCGCAGGGGATCGGCACAGCCTTATTAACTCGCGCTGCAGTTCACTCCCGTAATACTGGTATCGAGACGCTCTATGTGCACTGCCTGGCCAACAACCGAGCCATGATGCATCTAGCCCAGAAGGCGGGGATGCGTATTGAATATGCCTATGGCGATGCCGATGCCTATCTGAAATTACCGCCAGCAAACTCAAGCACCATAGTAGAAGAGGCTGCCAATGAACAGTGGGGCGGCTTTGACTATGCGCTCAAAGAAAACCTTAAGCGCTCAAATGATGCGTGGTGGTGGTTTTTAGGAAAGCCCCAAATTAACGCGCGTTAATTTGTGCTGGAAGCGCCGCGCAATATCCAATCAATCAATAAAGATAGATCTGCGTCGCTTAATTTTGAATTTCCTGGCATAGGAACAACACCCCAAGAGCCAGCACCACCCTTCAATATTTTATTTTTTAAAAATACTTTTGCATTGGGATCATTTGCATATTTTTTTGCAACATCCTGAAAGCTTGGGCCGACAATTTTTTTATCTTTTGCATGACACCCTAAACAAGCATTTTGTTTTGCAATAGCTTGCGCCCTGGAAATATCTACTTCAGCACGTGCACATGTCAAAGAAAAAACAAATGCTACGAAGACGACGGCACAACGCGTACAGCGCCCCATTAAAAGCATTTGAGTGAAGGTCGATTTTAGTATTTTGGCGGGAGATTAGGCTGAGACTCATCCGCCTTACCTTGCTTCTCTAAGCGCGCTTTCTCCGCCTCAGAAATAATATCGAAGTATGCAAAGACATCTTTAACGCCATTAGTATTACTTGCAATCTTCTTCGCGATATCAGCTTCATTCTGAGTAAGAATCCCCATCAGATAAACGCTAGTTCCTTCAGCAACAATCGCCATTGAGTTTGAAGGCAACTTGTCAGTAAAGATCATCTGGGTTTTAATTTTTGATTCAAGATATGAGTCATTGGCGCGCGCAGTGTAAGTACTATTAGGCCCGATAACCAATTCATTAAACACAGAGCGAGCATTCTTCATGGCTTTCACATAGGCTTCAGCTTGACTCTTAATATCTAAATCTTTCGCTTCGCCCGTTAGCAATACTTTTTGATTAAACGAAGTCACATTAATATGCGCATCATCACCGAAGCGCTTCGCCAAGGCATTGCTAGCCTCCAGCTCAATACCTTTATCGATTGCTTGCACGGCCGGAGGACGTCGATCAGCCATAATCGCAATGCCGCCAACCACGCCCGTGGATGCCGCTCCCACAGCAACCACTGCGCATGCAGAAATCTGTGAAAGCATTAGAACTAAAGCAAAATATTTACCAATGGTCTGAATTCGCATATGCCTATTCTCTGAAAATAATTTTTTAATTACTTAATCAAGCAATAAATGATCAACCCCATCGCACAAGCTATGAAGCAAAACTAAATGTGTTTCTTGAATGCGGGCAGTGCGAGTAGAGGGGGCACAAAGATGAATATCATCCGCATCTAAGAGCGTAGTAATTTTTCCGCCACCATTTCCAGTGAGCGCAATAATTTTGATTCCCATTTTTTTAGCGGCCTCAATAGCCTTCACTACATTTTTTGAATTTCCTGAAGTAGAAATCCCAAGCAAAATATCTCCCGACTTTCCAAGACCTCTCACTTGCTTGCTAAAGATCTCGTCATAGCTGTAATCGTTACCTACCGCCGTCAAAATTGAAGTGTCCGTTGTCAACGCAATTGCCGCCAACTCCTGCCGCTCTCTTTCAAATCGACCAATGAGTTCTGCAGAAAAATGCTGCGCATCTGCAGCAGAGCCACCATTACCGCAGGCCATTACTTTTCCACCAGCGCGCAAACAATCAGTCATAGCAACTACACCACGCGCAACTTGTTCAGGAAGAATTTTTTCTGCAGCCTGCTTAACAGCAATGCTGTCTAAAAAATGCTGGGACGCGCGAGCGCGCAAACGTTCGAGAGTATCTTTATCCATCGCATTATTATGCGCCAAAGTGCCGACAATTACGTAGGCTCGCCCGTTTGACTAAAAGCGACGTATTCTCTTACTTATTAATACTTCTTATACGAAACATTTCCATGGAACTTAGCTCCTTTGACTTTCTAAAACAGCAGGATATGCCAGCTGGAGCCCTCTATATGGTCGCTACGCCAATTGGAAATCTGGGTGATATCACTCTGAGAGCACTCCATGTTCTTAACTCGGTTGATGGGATAGCGTGTGAAGACACTAGACATAGCGGACCCTTGTTACAGAATTTTGGTATTCATAAGAAATGTCTTGCCTTGCACGAGCACAATGAAATCGAAGGCGCACAAACTGTAATTCAACACCTTGCTCAGGGTAAACGCTGGGCATACATCTCTGATGCCGGCACTCCAGGCGTTTCAGATCCCGGGGCCAGACTAGTTAATGCCGTGCAGAACGCAGGATTTCGGATTATCCCTATTCCCGGTGCCAGCGCGGTATCTACGGCAATTTCTGCAAGTGGCTCGGTTATGTTGCCATCAGAAGGCCGCTTTCAATTTCTAGGTTTTTGGCCCAACAAAACAAAAGAGCGGGATGCGCTCATTCAAGATATCCGCATCAACTCAAAGACCAGTATTTTTTTTGAGTCGCCCCACCAAATTAAAGAAACGTTGTTGGACTTAAGCAAACACCTTGAGGGCGAGCGACAAATTCTCATTGGCAGAGAGCTTACAAAAAAATTCGAGCAGTTAGTTGCTTTACAGATTTCAGAAATCCCAGCCTGGCTGGAAACTGCTGAAAGCCTTAAGGGTGAATTTATTATTTTGGTTGCCGGGCGGCAGGCCAACAACCATGAGACCCTAGAGCACTCCTCACTCTTGGTCTGGGCAAATGCATTAAGCCCTTATTTAGGAAGCAAAGAAATTGCTGCCGTACTTTCTCAGACCCTCGGGCTTAGCAAGAAAGAGGCCTACCAAGTTGCATTAGACGCAAAAGCACAAAGCGAGAAGAAATAAAAAAGCTGGCTATATGCCAGCTTTCTCGATGCACTAAAAATTATTTAGCCGCTGGTTCAGCAGGCGCTTTGGGCTCTGCTAATTTACCGCCAGCAGAGTTTGCCAAATACACAACGGCACGACCTAATTCATAGTCGCTAATATCAGTTGGACTGGCTCCACCACGCGCAGGCATTGCGCCCTTGCCTTTGATTACAGAAGCCAATAGGCCATCATATCCTTTGCCAAGGCGTGCACTCCAAGCACCAGCATCGCCAAATTTCGGGGCGCCCGCCGCACCACTTGCGTGGCATGATGAACAGACCGCTTTATAAACTTGCTCTCCAGTTTGGACTTCGCGTGGAGCGCTGGCATCTTTAAAGTTTAGCTGTGCGACCGGCTTAATAAGTTGATCAGCAGAAGCTGTAGTATCTGAACGCTTGCCGTTATTAACAAATACCATTAGCAACAAAATAATGATCAGGGGCACAAAGAAGCTTGCAAACACCATGATGATTAGTTGTTTAGGGTTCTTAATTAAACTTCCGTGCTCTTCGCTCATAGGACTTTTATCGTTTGACGGGTTGTAGGGTTACTTTGCCGTGATTATAACGAGTGCTTGTCGAGTTAGGCACTTACAATAGCGAGGTTACCGTTTTACTGCTGGCGCCCGTAGCTCAGTGGATAGAGTATTGGCCTCCGAAGCCAAGGGTCGCAGGTTCGATTCCTGCCGGGCGCGCCAAACTAAGGGGTTTTTTGACCTACATCATGCGTAAAATCATGAAAAAGGCTATCATTTGCACCTAACTTATTGATTCTTATCATGTCAAATCATCTAAATCCATCTCTCTCTGAGCCATCAATCGCCAATCCTTTGGCTCCTGATTTGCCATTGCCGCACCGTAAAATCATTCGCAGCTGGTTGATTCCTATGGCTAAAGGAGAAACTGCTAAAGCAATAATGCTATTGGTAATTGACGCACTTTTATGGTTGGGCTGTATCGCTGGAACGATTTTCTTTGAAAGCATCCTCCTCAAGATCATCTTGGGCGTGGTTGCCGGCTTTGTTACAGGCCGTATTTTTATTCTTGGTCATGACGCCTGTCACCAAAGCTTCACACCACACCGTGAACTTAATAAGTTGCTTGGCCGCATTGCATTCCTGCCATCCCTTACGCCATATAGCTTGTGGGACGTAGGCCATAACGTAGTACACCACGGTCAAACCAATCTCAAAGGCTTTGATTTTGTTTGGGCTCCGTTATCAAAAGCTGAATTTGATGCCTTACCAGCTTGGCGCAAGACATTAGAACGCCTCTACCGCAGTGGCTGGGGCCCTGTTTTCTACTACCTGATCGAAATCTGGTGGAGAAGGGAGTATTTCCCTAATGCGAAAAACAAGCCCGGTGATCGTCCAATTTTTCTTAAAGACAACCTATTGGTCACTGGTTTTGCCATTATTTGGATTGGTTGCCTGATTGCTGGAGCTCTTGCCACCGGTCAATCCATTTGGCTTGGCTTAATTACTGGCTTTGCCATTCCTTTCTTGTTTTGGAATGGCATGATTGGCTTCGTAGTTTATGTTCACCATACCCACCCATCAGTCTCTTGGTATGACAAGAAATCTGAGTGGTTGCGCGCCCAACCCTTTGTATCTACTACGGTGCATTTGACCTTTAACTGGATTTGGGGCTCCTTGATGCATCACATCATGGAGCACACAGCCCATCATGTGGACATGAGCGTACCCCTTTATCGCCTCCAGGAAGCTCAAAATACCCTTGAAACCATTCTTCCAGAGCGTATTTTTGTTCAAAAGTTCTCTTGGGCCTGGTATTTCGATACTGCGCGCAAATGCAAGCTATATGACTTTGAAAATAAGGCTTGGCTCGATTTTGATGGCAATAAGACGGCTGATTCCGTGAAAGTTGTCCTGAGCCCAGCCCCAGCTGGACAAAACGGGTAAAATAGATCTTCTGTACAAGATTTGGATTACCCGGATTGCCCATGACTACCTCGACTCCAGCTGCCACCCAAGATACCTCTCAGAGCCTTAAATTTTGCTCTTCTTGCAGTCGCGAAAAACGCCTGGAGGGCGGCACATGGATTCCAACCAGCAACCGTAAGCAACGCTGGATTTGTGCAAGCTGTTTATACAACCGCACACACCGAACTGGTTCTGCAAAAACCTAATTTATTGAATTAGTTTTTCCCACTTAATCACCCACATAGGGATTTGTTTGGCGCTCTTTACCAAACGTAGACATCGGGCCATGGCCAGGAACAAACTGTACGTCATCCCCAAGTGGCCAGAGCTTTGTCTTAATAGCATTAATTAGATCGGCATGATTGCCGCGCGGGAAATCTGTCCTACCAATGGAGCCCGCAAATAGCACATCCCCTACCAAGGCCAAGCGATCCTCTTTATCAAAAAACACAACGTGTCCGGGTGTGTGCCCAGGGCAATGCAATACCTCTAAGTCAACATTACCAATCTGCACATGATCACCATCCTCAAGCCAGCGCGTGGGCACAAACGCTTTAGCGTGGCCAAAACCGAAGCGCACCGTTTGCTCAGGCAATTGATCTAACCAAAATTGTTCATCAATTTGCGGTCCCTCGATGGGAACGCCTAATTGATCAGACAAATCTTTTGCTGCCGCACAATGATCGAGATGGCCATGGGTTAACAAAATCTTTTTTACGGTACCACCCATCTGCTGCACGCCTTCAAGAATTTTTTCAATGTCTCCACCCGGGTCAACCACTGCGGCATCACCAGTTTCTTGGCAAACTAAGATGGAGCAATTCTGCTCAAATGGAGTAACAGGAACAATTCCTAATTTGATTGGCATAGATGTAAAGCCTTAAATGGTTAAGTCACTAGTTTATGGCAAAGAAGCTAGAATATATCTCACAGGATAGAAAATGAAGACACAAGATACGTTTCGATTTGCACAAACCCATGAGTGGGCTAGCCAAGAAGATGATGGGTTGATTTGGGTTGGTATAAGCAATCATGCCCAAGAAGCCTTAGGCGATGTCATGTTTTTTCAGGCGCCCAAAATTGGTCAGCAAGTAAAGCAGGGTGAAGCGATCGCTGTTATTGAATCAGTGAAAGCAGCTAGTGATATTCACGCGCCCGTTAGCGGAGAAGTCGTAGCCCTTAATGAGAAGATGGATGCAACTCCTGAGATTATTAATGAGAAGCCTTATGCTGTCTGGCTCTTTAAAATCAAGCCCTCAGACAATACAACACTAGCTAATGAGCTAGCAACCCTTATCAGCCTCGAAGAATATAACTCTTCTGCTGGAGCTTAAATCGCAATCGGATCTCGCTCAATTAGCCAACGAACGCGCGAAGATTTACTAATGCGTCCCTGAGAATCTTTGCGCAACTCTTGATCAATCATCTCCAGCGCCTCCTGCAACACTTTTCGATTTGCAGATTCAACGACAAGCTGAGCGCGTTCTGAACCGGCCACACGCATCACTGGCTTGGGTACCGGATCATAGATTTTTAATTCGGGATTAATAAGGCCCTTAGTTTTTAAACCTCTCTTTAACTCGTTTAAAAATAGAATTGCCTTTTCTAAATTCTTTGCCTCTGCATGTATAAGAGCTTGATAAGAAAACGGGGGTAGAGCAGACTCCTCCCTTTCATTGGCAGTAAATGTTAAAAATCCATCAACATCATGACGTAATAAGTGTTGGAATACTGGCGACTCCGGATACTGTGTTTCAATATAAATAGCGCCACCCTCATCGCCATCTACACCAGATCTTCCGGCACGGCCTGCCACCTGTACTAACTGCGCGAATAATCTCTCTGCAGCCCTAAAATCCGCAGAATACAAACGACTATCTGCATCCAATACCGCAACCAGTCCAATATTTTGATAATCGTGACCCTTGGCAATCATTTGTGTGCCCACAACAATATCTACATTGCCGTCATGAATTTCCTGAAAGAGCGCCTCTGCTCCTTTACTCTTTCTAGTGGAGTCTGTATCCACTCTTAGGACCCTTGCTTGTGGCCACATTTCCTCTATTGCATCTTCAAGCTTTTGTGTGCCATGTCCCAGAGTTTTCAAATCTGCATTGCCGCAATCTGGACAGTGGCCCGGAATAGAAGTAGCCAAGCCACAGTGGTGACAACTCAGCACTGCGCGCCTTCCTAAAGCACCAGCCTTATGCATTACTGTGTATGTTGAACATTGCGAGCACTTTGATAGCCAATTACATGCATTACAACTGAGCACTGGTGCATAACCACGGCGATTGATCAAAATTAAACTTTGTTTTTTCGCCTCAAGTGTTTTTGATATTGCATTAGCCAGCGTCTTCGTAATCAAACTTTTTTGCTTTGGCGCACTCGCGTCTCCTGGACTAAATTGATTTTGTGGGTCTCGCGTATTAATCAAATGAACACTGGGCAAACTTGCGCCCCGAGCCCTTTGATCAAGGCGAATGTATTCATAGCGCCCAGACTGGGCTGCCATCCAAGTTTCTAATGATGGCGTAGCGGATGCCAGCAAGATTGGTATTCTTTGATCGTGAGCGCGCCATATTGCCAAATCTCTTGCGGAGTATCTCGTTCCATCTTGTTGCTTATATGATGAATCATGTTCCTCATCTACAACGATTGCGCGCAAATTTGGCAGCGGAGTTAAGGCCGCCAAGCGCGTGCCTAAAATGATTTGCGCCTTGCCTGTCATCGCCTCTAACCAAGCAATCCCTCGTTTCTTTTCACTTATCCCACTGTGCAATACCGACATTGTCTTATCTGGAAAATAAGCTCGAACGCGCCTCTCTAATTGTGGTGTTAAATTGATTTCCGGCACAAGTAAAAGTATTTGCGCCTTATCATCCCTCAAAATACTTGCCAACCAATTTAAAAAGACCGCCGTCTTTCCGCTGCCTGTTTGACCCTGCAATAAGATCGCCCTAAATTGATTTTCTTTTTTTCCGTTCGCCAATAACGCCTCTAGGGCATTCTTTTGATCTGGATTTAATTGATCTAAAGTGATCAATCCTTCAGCCACCACATCACTCTTATTTTTGCTCTTCTTATCTGCTGATGCTAATTTTTCTGGAATCTTTTCCCAATCATCTGGCTTTTTCCACATCTGCGGAATTGCTGGCAATATTGTTTCGCCTAATGAGTGGACGTAATAGTGGCTGGCGAAGTTCATCAATCCCAAAAGCGCTGAATCAAGCGGGGGGAGTGGGGCAATCCGATCTACTGATTTCAGCTTCTCGATTTCATAAGCAGAGTGATCACTCACTTTAATAACGACACCAACGGCCTTTGATTTTGCAAAAGGGATTTCCACAAGCTGCCCAATCTGCGGCAATCCGCCTAATTTTTCGGCATCCCATAGATAATCAAAACCTTGGGCTAGAGGCTTATCAAGCACCACTTGAACCACTATGGGTTTAATGATCATTTCCTAAGTTTTCTAGCTTTGCTTGTGGATAAGTCTGTGGATATCATTTAAAAACTGGTAATTTTTTTGTTATTTTATAGGAGGGATTATCGATACTTAATTTCTCTAATTTTACAAAAATCCATATATATCAGTAATTTAGACAATCTATTAAAGGTGAAGGCTTATATTAGTGACGAATCTCACTGTATTTAGGCGCATGCACATAACTGTGCATAACTTTTGCTAACCTTATTAATAAAGTTAGCAATTACTTGGGATTATTGCTTGGACCTAAGGGCTTTTGACTTGGCTACTACTGTCTCACATAGAGCGCTAACACTCTCTGGTGGAGTGAACTGATTAATGCCATGACCTAAATTGAAGACATGTCCATCAAGAGGGTGTAGATCGGGTTTTAGTGCCGGGGCACCCGCCAAATCTTCTAAAAGACCTTCGGCAGCAGCTGCAACTTGCCTTGCTCCTGAAAATAAAATGAGTGGGTCTAGATTTCCCTGTAACACCAAAGGCTTATTAATGTCTAAAAGTTGCTGTCGGGCACGGCTTAGACGCATCGTCCAATCAATTGCAATGACATCCGCACCGACTTGAGCCATATCATTTAGCCAAATTCCGCCACCTTTTGTAAACATAATCACTGGGATCTTACGCCCCTCATGCTCTCTTGGTAGTAAAGCAATCACTTTCTGCATCGCAGATAAAGACATTCGCTGATACCAGCCATCGGGGAGGAGGCCGCCCCAAGTATCAAAAATCATTACCGCCTGCGCTCCAGCCTTTACTTGCTCTATTAAATAAGCAGCTACCGACTGAACATTAATCTCTAGAATATGCTCGAGCAGGTCTGGGCGACTAAACATCATCGTTTTAGCATGACGGAAATCATCAGAACCGGAACCATCAATCATGTAACAAGCTAATGTCCAGGGGCTTCCGGAGAAACCAATCAAAGGCACTCGCTGCTTACCATCCTGTATTAGTGCTTTTCGAATCTCAGAGACGGCATCAAATACATATTTGAGTTGACCCATATCTGCTACACGAAGATTTTTAACTGCATCTTCTGTACGCAATGGATGATCAAAGCTGGGGCCTTCGCCAGCAGTAAATTTCAATCCCAATCCCATAGCATCGGGAATGGTCAAAATATCTGAAAATAAAATTGCCGCATCCAGTGGATAGCGATCTAGCGGCTGAAGTGTTACTTCAGTTGCATAGGCGGGATTTTTTGCAAGACCCAAAAAACTACCGGCCCGTGCTCGGGTGGCATTGTATTCTGGGAGATATCGGCCCGCTTGGCGCATGAGCCAAAGTGGTGTTTGATCAACCGCTTCACCCAAGCAGGCTTTTAAAAACCGGTCATTTAACAACAAGGAAATGGCCGGCTTTTACTTTTTACGACGGAAACGTGCAATCGCCGCCAACTGTGCAGCAGCCATCGCAAACTCAGATTGAGCCAAAGCCAAATCAAAGTCTGTACCACGATTCTGCATTGCTTCTTCTGCGCGCTTCTTGGCTTCGTTTGCCTTAGCCTCATCCAAATCATGTCCACGGATGGCAGTATCTGCCAATACGGTTACATGATCAGGCTGCACTTCTAAATAGCCACCCGCAACAAATACAAACTCTTCGTCACCGTCGGCTTTTTCAATACGAACTGAGCCCGGACGAATGCGTGTAATCAAAGGGGTGTGGCCGCGCAAAATACCGAGCTCACCACTTTCACCGGGAAGCGCAACAAACTTGGCTTCACCGCTGAAAATAGATTGCTCAGCACTTACTACATCGACGCGTATGGTTGACATAATTTCCCTAGATGAGTTCGATTAAAGCTTCTTAGCTTTCTCGATGGCTTCATCAATTGAACCCACCATGTAGAAGGCTTGCTCAGGCAAGTGATCCAATTCACCGCTACAAATCATTTTGAAACCACGGATAGTTTCTTTTAATGGAACGTATTTGCCTGGTGAACCAGTAAACACCTCAGCAACGTGGAAAGGCTGGGACAAGAAACGCTGAATCTTACGTGCACGTGATACAGCCAATTTGTCTTCTGGTGACAATTCGTCCATACCCAAAATTGCAATAATGTCACGCAATTCTTTGTAACGTTGCAATGTCATCTGCACATCACGAGCCACTTCATAGTGCTCTTGACCAACCACTTGTGGGTCGAGCTGACGGCTGGTTGAATCCAATGGATCAACCGCCGGATAAATACCCAATGCAGCGATGTCACGTGACAACACAACTGTGGAGTCTAAGTGTAAGAAGGTTGTCGCTGGCGATGGATCGGTCAAGTCATCCGCAGGAACGTAAACAGCCTGAATAGATGTAACAGAACCAGTCTTAGTAGAAGTAATACGCTCTTGCAATTTACCCATCTCTTCAGCCAAAGTAGGTTGGTAACCCACAGCAGAAGGCATACGACCTAACAACGCTGATACCTCAGTACCGGCGAGTGTGTAGCGATAAATATTGTCAACGAAGAACAAAATGTCACGGCCTTCGTCACGGAATGCCTCAGCCATTGTCAAACCAGTCAACGCAACGCGCAAACGGTTGCCAGGAGGTTCGTTCATCTGACCAAACACCATCGCCACTTTGTCGATAACGTTAGATTCTTTCATCTCGTGATAGAAGTCATTACCTTCACGAGTACGCTCACCAACACCGGCGAACACAGACAAACCGGAGTGTTGCTTAGCGATGTTATTAATCAATTCCATCATGTTCACGGTCTTTCCAACACCCGCACCACCGAACAAGCCAACCTTACCGCCTTTTGCAAACGGGCAAACTAAGTCAATAACCTTAATACCCGTTTCTAACAAGTCAACAGAAGGTGAGAGCTCGTCAAACTTTGGTGCTGGCTGGTGAATAGCGCGGCGCTCTTCAGTCGCAATCGGACCCGCATCATCAATTGGGCGACCCAAAACGTCCATGATTCGACCCAACGTTGCTGGACCAACTGGAACAGAAATTGGCTTACCAGTGGAAGCAACTTCCATGCCGCGACGCAAACCATCGCTTGCACCCATCGCAATCGCGCGAACTACGCCATCGCCGATCTGTTGCTGAACTTCAAAGGTCAAACCTTTTTCAGCAAATGATTTTTCGCCACTTTCAACTAATGTCAACGCATCATAAATGTTTGGCATTTTGTCGCGTGGGAACTGAATGTCCACCACTGGACCGATACATTGCACGATATTTCCGTTACTCATCGCATTTCTCCGCTTTTAATTCCTGAATTCTTTCGTATTCTTAAACGCTGACCGCTTAAACTGCGGCCGCTCCGCCAACAATCTCTGACAGCTCTTTAGTAATAGCAGCCTGTCGTGTTTTGTTGTAATCCAATTGCAATTCGCCGATGACATTCTTCGCATTATCTGAAGCGGCCTTCATTGAGACCATCCGCGCAGATTGTTCTGAAGCCATATTTTCAGCAACAGCTTGATAAATCATTGCTTCCACATAGCGCTTTAACAAGCCATTCAAAATGGACTCTGCATCAGGCTCGTAGATGTAATCCCAAGAGTTGCCTGCCTTTTCTTCCGGAGTCAAGGCTGCTGGCTCCAATGGCAAGAGTTTTTCTAGAACAGGCTCTTGTTTCATTGCATTAACAAAGCGGGTGTATGCCAAATAAACAGCATCAATTTCTCCGCGCTCAAACGCTTCTAATTGGGCGGTAATGGCGCCAATCAAAACATCCATATGTGGCGTATCGCCGATTTGGATTGTTTGAGAAATCAATTTTGCTTTTGAACGATTTAAAAACTGAAGACCTTTCGAACCGATGGCGGTGTACTCAATGCCAACATTCGAATTTTCCATATCGCGCACCTGGTTTGCAATCAGACGCAATACGTTGGTATTCAAACCACCGCACAAGCCTTTGTCTGTTGTAACCAAGATAGTGCCAATCTTCTTCACCTCACGAGTTGCCATGTAAGCAGGGCGAAACTCAGGATTAGCTTTCGAAAGATTTGCAACAATCTCACGAATTTTCTCAGCATATGGACGCGCATTACGCATGCGCTCTTGGGCACGACGCATCTTGGATGCGGCGACCATTTCCATTGCCTTCGTGATCTTGCGCGTGTTTTGCACGCTCTTGATCTTAGATCGTATCTCTTTTGTGCTTGCCATGATTTATGCGAGCCCTCTTAGAAGGAGGCTGAACGCTTGTAATCCTCAATCGCAGCACGCAAAGCGGCTTCGTCTTCTTTGCTCAAATCTTTAGTCTCTTCAATACGCGCAACTAAGTCAGCGTATTTAGATTTCAAATGATCTTGCAAGCCTTTTTCAAATGCCAGCACGTTCTTCACTTCAAGATCATCGAAGTAGCCGTTGTTAACAGCGAACAATGAAGCTGCCATTTCCCAAACTTGCAAAGGCTTGTACTGAGCTTGCTTACACAATTCAGTAACACGACGACCGCGCTCCAACTGTTTGCGGGTAGCTTCATCAAGATCGGAAGCAAACTGAGCAAACGCCGCCAATTCACGATATTGCGCCAAGTCAGTACGAATACCGCCGGACAATTTCTTAATAACTTTAGTTTGTGCTGCACCACCAACACGAGACACTGAAATACCGGCGTTAATCGCAGGACGTATACCAGCGTTGAACAAGTCAGTTTCCAAGAAGATCTGGCCGTCAGTAATCGAAATCACGTTAGTTGGAACGAATGCCGAAACGTCACCAGCTTGAGTTTCAATAATTGGCAATGCGGTCAATGAACCTGTCTTACCTTTTACTGAACCATTTGTAAATTTCTCTACGTATTCAGCGTTTACACGAGCAGCACGCTCTAACAAACGTGAGTGGAGATAGAACACGTCGCCAGGGTATGCTTCGCGACCTGGTGGGCGACGCAAGAGCAAAGAAATCTGACGGTATGCAACCGCTTGTTTTGTTAAATCGTCATAAACGATCAATGCATCTTCGCCGCGGTCACGGAAGTATTCACCCATTGTGCAACCAGCATATGCTGAGAGGTACTGCATCGCTGCAGACTCAGAAGCACTTGCAGCAACAACAACGGTGTATTCCATTGCGCCTAGCTCTGTGAGCTTACGAACAACGTTAGCAATGGTAGAAGCTTTTTGACCAATCGCAACGTAAACGCAATAAACGCCTTTACCTTTTTGGTTAATAATCGCGTCAACCGCAACCGCTGTCTTACCTGTTTGACGGTCACCAATGATCAACTCGCGCTGACCGCGCCCGATTGGAACCATCGCATCAATCGCTTTCAAACCAGTTTGCACTGGCTGGCTAACTGATTGACGCGCGATAACGCCTGGAGCAACTTTCTCGATAAAGTCAGTTAACTTCGTATTAATTGGGCCTTTGCCATCAATTGGTTGACCAAGCGCGTTTACAACGCGACCGAGCAACTCTGGGCCAACTGGAACTTCCAAAATGCGGCCTGTACATTTAACCGGGTCGCCTTCTTTAATGTGGGTGTACTCACCCAACACGACAGCACCAACAGAATCGCGCTCGAGGTTTAACGCGAGGCCAATAGTGTTGTTTGGAAACTCCAACATTTCGCCTTGCATAACACCAGACAGGCCATGTACACGGCAAATACCGTCGGTCACTGAAATTACAGTGCCTTCGTTGCGAAGCTGGGAGTCAACACCCATTTCGCTGATTCGGCTTTTGATCAGTTCACTGATCTCGGAAGGGTTGAGTTGCATTACTTACTCCTGGGTCTTATTTCGTATGTTCTTAATAGGGATAACTTATGCGCCAAGACTTGCTTGCATTTGAGCCAACTGTGCCTTGACTGAACTATCCAACACTTCGTCGCCAACCTGAATGCGAACTCCGCCAATCAATGCTGGATCTACCTGAATAGTTGGGCGCAATTCTTTACCCCCAAAGCGCTTCTTCAAACTCGACAACAAATCATTTAGCGCAGAGCCCTCTAATGGGAATGCGCTAGTAATCATTACCTCTGCTGCACCTTCGCTCTTATTTTTCATCGCCTCAAATTGACGCGCAATTTCAGGGACAGCTGCCAAGCGGTGGTTTTGATTCACAAGGCTCAAAAAACTTGAGATCTTGCCGTCCAGCTTTGTCTTCACCATGCCGGAGAGCAATTTAGTCAAGTCATCTGCGGAAACTTTTGGATTGTTAGAAAGCACAGCCACTTCTGGCAATGCAGCAAGCTGCGCCAATTCATTTAATTGTTCTAAACATCCAGCAAGCTCAGCAGGCTTTGCACTTTGAAAAAGCGCTTCAGCATATGGGCGTGCAATCGTGGCTAAATCAGCCATATCAAAGTTCTGCCTTTAGTTGATCAAGCAATGCGCCATGAGCCTTTGCATCTACTTCGCGACGCAAAATTTGCTCTGCACCTTTAACAGCCAATAGAGCCACTTCAGCACGCAATACTTCACGTGCGCGAGTTACTTGTTGATCTGCATCTTGCTTAGCCTGAGAAATGATGCGAGCAGCCTCAGCCTGTGCATTGGCGCGAATTTCTTCAGCGGACATTTGCGCACGTTTTTCAGCTTCTGCAACACGTTGCACACCTTCCTGGCGTGCTTTTGTTAACTCTTGTTCAGCCACATTGTTTGCCAAAGCAAGCGCTTCTTTGCCACGCTCGGCGGCAGCCAAACCATCGGCAATTTTTGATGAACGCTCATCTAATGCCTTAACTAGTGGAGGCCACACAAAGCGTGCAACTACCCACCATAAGACAAAGAAAACGATCATTTGCGCGAATAGGGTCGCGTTCAGATTCACGATATTCCTTTCAGTATTGTTGAGAACGGTTGGATGACCTGGTGGTCATCCACGCCAAAACAATTACTTAATAACTGCGAGCAGTGGGTTTGCAAAAGCAAACAACATTGCCACACCAACGCCGATCAAGAACGCTGCGTCAATCAAACCAGCCAAAAGAAACATCTTAGTTTGGAGTGGCTCCATCAATTCTGGTTGACGTGCACATGCTTCAATGTACTTACCACCCATCAATGCAATACCCAAACATGCACCAATAGCACCGAGGCCAATGATGATGCCGATAGCGATTGCTGTGAAACCTTGAATGTTTGCGAGAAATTGTTGCATGTTGCTGACTCCTGAAGTTAAAGAGATAAGTTAAAAATAAAAATCTTAGTGATGGCTATGCGCTTGCCCGATGTAAACCAAAGTCAACATCATGAAAATAAAGGCCTGCAACAAAATAACCAAAATGTGGAAGATGGCCCAAGCTGATCCAGCAATAACATGGCCCACCAATCCGAACAGGGATAAATCTAAATTAAATGTCCACACACTACCAAGCAATGCGATCAGCAGGAACACCAACTCGCCGGCATACATGTTACCGAACAGTCGCATTCCCAAAGAAACGCCTTTTGCAAGATATTCGATGATGTTCAAAGCAAGGTTAAATGGAGCCAAGTACCACTTAGCACCGAATGGGGCAGAAATTAGCTCATGCAAGAAACCGCCCACACCTTTTACTTTGAAGCTGTAGAAAAAGACCAAAACCAAAACTGATAGGGACATACCCATGGTGGCATTCAAATCGGTTGTCGGTACCAATCTGTGATGTGGCACATGCACACCAAAACTCTCGATGAAATGATTTACGCCCAAAACCCAATCTACGGGAATGAGGTCGAGAGTATTTAAAAGAATGATCCAGAAGAATACAAAGAGTGCGAGTGGCGCTATGAAAGTACGATTTCCGTGAACAATACTTTTAGCCTGCGTATCAACCATCTCAACAATCATTTCCACGAAACATTGGAAGCGGCCTGGAACTCCTGGTGTTGCACGACGGGCTGCAATCAACAAAATGATTACAGAGATGAGGCCCATTAAGGAAGCCCAAAAAATAGTGTCTAAATTGATAACGCTGAAATCAATAATGGATGACTGTGGGCCACCAGTATTTGTAAGGTTTTGAAGGTGCTCAGAAATGTACGCTGTTGGCGTCATTTGCTCGGCTGCCGCGTGGGCTTGGTTTACTTCGCTAGACATCTCTTAACTAGTCCTTTGGTTCAATCTCATTATCACTCTTAGCGCCAAAACCACGCCAGCCACACACACTTCAAGGCAAGCACATAAGTCACCAATAAGGGGACCCAATGCACGCCCGGGATTAAGTACGCTATCCCAATAAACAGCATCAAAGTCGTGACAATTTTGATAAATTCGCCAGAAACCAATGCTGCCAAATAATTCCCTGGGTTCAATATCTGCGTTTTTTTTGCCAATTCCAGCCTAGTTAAAAACAAAGCTGAGGGCAAGACGCTAATTAAACCACCTAAAAAGGCCGACTGAGTATAAAGGCTTACCCCTACCGGCTCCCCAAAAATTGACCAAAACAACATGCTGATAGCTGTAATCAGCACTTGGGCCAAAATAATTTTCCAAGGCGAAAGGGCTCGATACTTTGTTGCATTGCTTTGCTGCAGAGCAACAATTTCTTCCTTGCTATAGACCCGAATAACCTCTTCTTCGGGTTCATCCCATTCATTTGCCTCGGAGAATCGATTTTTTTGAGGAATCAATTTAGCCACGGAAGTTTAATGTGTGCACTGCAATATGTCAAAGTATTTGGGGACATTTTTTGACCCTGCTTAAGACTCAATACCCAACTTTTTTAATAGGGAATCTAGCTCATCAAATTGGCTAAAACGGATTCTGAGCTCTCCGCCCTTGCCCTTGAACTTAAATTCGGCATTCAAGCCTATTAAATCAGCAATTTCTTGGGTCAATCGACGCATATCGGGATCGCGACCCGGAGCCCCACCATCTGTTTTGGGTTTGGCTTTTTTATCCCCAATTTGGCCACCAGCAAGCGCCAGTGCGGTAGACATTCTCTCGGCCTCTCTAACTGACAATCCCTGCGCGGCAATTCTTTGGGCAAGCGCTACTTGACTGGCGCCCGGCAAGGGGAGAAGGGCGCGGGCATGGCCCATATCAATGTCTCCAGCTAAAAGCATTGCTTGCACTGGCTTTGCCAGTTGATTTAAACGCAACAAATTAGTAACAGCGCTACGCGATTTACCCACTGCTTTTGCGGCCTGCTCGTGAGTAAAGCCAAACTCTTCGATTAAACGCACCAAGCCTTGAGATTCTTCCAGCGGATTCAGATCTTCGCGCTGCATATTCTCAACCAAGGCCATCGCTGCCGCAGCTTGATCATTGGCACCGGATACCAGCACAGGAACCTCTTTTAATCCCGCTAAAGTTGCCGCACGAAAGCGACGCTCACCAGCAATAATTTCATATTTACCAGGAGCAACTAAGCGCACTAACAATGGTTGCATAACACCTTGCTCACGAATGCTATCAGCCAACTCTTGCAATGCGCCAACTTCCATTTTTTGACGTGGCTGATATTTACCAGCCTGCAAAGCCGTCAATGGCAAACGATTGATATCAGCTGAAGCTTCTTTTTGCGCTTTATCACCAAGCAGGGCTTCAAGACCACGACCCAAACCTTTTTTCTTAATTACAACCATAGTATTTTTATTCTTTCTAGCTTCTTACATTTCTTTAATGCGCTCAATCATTTCAGCACCAAACTCTAAATATGCTTTAGCGCCACGAGATGATTTATCAAAAGCGACCCCAGGAAGCCCGTAGGAAGGAGCCTCGGCCAGACGTACATTACGAGGAATAATGGTTTTGAAAACCTTGTCGCCAAAATGCTCAAGCAACTGCTCCGACACTTGTTGCTGCAATGTCATGCGTGAATCAAACATCACTCGCAATAAACCAATGATGACTAAATCGGGATTTAAATTAGCATGCACTTGTTTGATTGTGTTTACTAAATCGGATAGACCCTCTAAAGCAAAATACTCACACTGCATTGGTACGATCACACCATTCGCCGCACACAATCCATTGAGTGTTAATAATGACAGCGCGGGAGGGCAGTCAATCAAAATAAAATCATAGTCGTTTGCAACAACAGCAAGCGCATCCTTCAAGCGTTGCTCACGCGAATCTAAATCCACCAACTCGATTTCTGCACCAGCTAAATCTCGATTTGCTGGCAACACATCGTAACCAGAACTCTCACAAGGTTGGGCGCAATCCTTCACTGAAGATAATCCGATCAACACTTGGTACACACTAGTTTTCAGATCTGCTTTTTCAATTCCAGATCCCATCGTGGCATTTCCTTGAGGATCTAAGTCCACCAACAAAACCCGCTGCTGATGCCCAGCCAAACCAGCAGCCAAATTCACCGCAGTAGTGGTTTTTCCAACGCCACCTTTTTGATTTGCAATACAGAATATTTTCGCCATGGTTTTTCTTAAAAGATGCTGCGCTTAAAGGGGTAATTTTCTCATGGGGGCCAAGACTAAAAGTCGCCTTTCAACCATCAAATTCGGAATATGAAGAGGCTCATCTGCCACAAGACGCCAGCTATCCATGCATACGCCCTGTAACTCTTCATTTGCTCGCCTTGCTTTCATTGCAAAAACTAAGCCATCTGGCCCCAGCAAAGGGAGAGACAACTCTAAGAAATGGGCAAGATTCGTAAAGGCCCTTGAGATAACGGCATCAAACTGCCCAGGCCTAAGTTTTGCAACCGCCTCAACACGCTCGCTAAGAACCTCAATGTTCTTTAGACCCAGCTTTCCCCGAACATGCTGCAAAAATGCAGTCTTTTTTCGAATAGCCTCAATCAGAGTCAGATGCCAAGTTGGTTGCAAAATAGCAATCGGTATTGCTGGCAAACCACCGCCTGAGCCAAGGTCAGCAATCCTGGGGTTTGCCATACTCAAAAACTGTCTCATTATTGGTAAAACTGTAATAGAATCAATAAGATGCAGACGAATAGAATTTTTCTCGCCCTCAATCGCAGTCAAGTTATGCACCTGATTCCAGCGGCCCATTTCCTGCAAAAATAACTCCAAATCAGCGATATTTTCGGGCTTTAGGCTTAACCCTAAACTTCCAATCCCAAGATCCAATAACTCACTACTCATGCGCTTCTTCTTGTGTGCGGCCCAAACCTTTTTTCAGGTGGACCAACAATAAAGATAAGGCTGCTGGCGTCACACCAGAAATTCTGCCCGCCTGACCGAGCGTCCCAGGCTTGTGCAGGTTAAGCTTTTGCTGAACCTCCTTAGATAAACCCAAAACCTGAGTGTAATCAAGTGAGTCCGGAAGGGGGTAGGACTCATTGTGTCCTTGACGAGCAATCTCCACCGCCTGTCGCTCTATATATCCTTGATATTTAATGGAAATTTCCACCTGATCACTAATTTGTTGAGACAGACCCAAATCATCATCTAGAGTTCCCGGAGACCACATACCATCCGCCAAGGCCATAATTGCCTCATATGTAATGCCAGGGCGCCTCAAAATATCGGCCAAACTACACTCATGGGATAAATTTTGGCCCAATAATTCTGATACCAATTGGGCTGAAGAGTGCTTTGGTCCAATCCAAATATCCTGTAGGCGAGATGTTTCACGTGAAACAGCCTCTTGCTTTCTACAAAATACCCCCCAGCGATAATCATCAACCAGACCCAATTCACGACCTATGGTGGTTAAACGCATATCTGCGTTATCTTCACGCAGACTCAGGCGATACTCAGCCCTGCTGGTAAACATACGATAGGGCTCTTGAACGCCCAATGTAATAAGGTCATCAACTAAAACGCCGATATAAGACTCGCTACGCTTGGGCAACCAAGGCTCTTTGCCTTGGGCAGCAAGACCAGCATTTATTCCTGCCAGCATGCCTTGGGCGGCCGCCTCCTCGTAGCCAGTTGTGCCATTAATCTGACCTGCGAAATAGAGTCCTGTGATGACCCTAGTCTCAAGACTGTGCCTCAAATGGCGCGGATCAAAGAAATCATATTCAATTGCATAACCAGGGCGCACAATCACCGCAGACTCTAAACCACGAATACTTCGAACCAAATCCCACTGAACATCAAAAGGTAAGCTGGTAGAAATTCCGTTGGGGTAGAACTCGTTAGTCGTTAAACCCTCTGGCTCTAAAAAGATCTGGTGGCTATTTCTAGAGGCAAAACGGTGAATTTTGTCCTCAATGGAAGGGCAGTATCGTGGGCCCACACCTTCAATAACGCCGGTATACATTGGGGAGCGGTCTAAGCCGCCACGAATGATGTCATGGGTTTTCTCGTTCGTATGAGAAATCCAGCAAGGAACTTGCTTAGGGTGTTGCTCAGGACGACCCAAATAAGAAAATACTGGAACCGGATCAAGGTCGCCCGGCTGCTCAAGCATGACAGAAAAATCAATTGTTCGGCCATCAATGCGTGGGGGCGTACCCGTCTTTAATCTTCCCTGGGGAAGCTTTAACTCTTTCAGTCTGGCAGACAAAGAAACCGATGCTGGATCTCCAGCGCGACCACCGGCGTAATTATTTAGGCCAATGTGAATCTTTCCATCTAAGAAGGTGCCCGCCGTCAATACCACCTTCTTAGCCATAAACCGAAGGCCCATTTGGGTGACCACACCCTGAACCTCATCGCCCTGAACCAGCAAATCATCAACTGCAGCCTGAAATAGTGTGAGGTTCTTTTGATTTTCAAGGCGACGCCTAATGGCTGCTTTATACAAAATTCGGTCGCCCTGGGCACGTGTTGCGCGAACTGCAGGCCCCTTACTCGAATTCAGGATTCGAAACTGGATGCCAGCCTCATCAGTAGCCGCCGCCATTGCGCCACCCATAGCATCAATTTCTTTAACCAAATGCCCCTTACCAATTCCACCAATTGAGGGGTTACAACTCATAGCGCCCAAATTTTCAATGCTATGGGTAATTAATAGGGTGTCACATCCCATGCGCGCAGCCGCAAGGGCAGCCTCAGTTCCAGCGTGACCGCCGCCAACCACAATAACATCGAAGTTCTTTGAATAACGCATGATTTGCCTCTAATAGGGCGATGATCATAGCATTTTGTTTGTTTCACGTGAAACAAATGGTGGCCCCCATGCATTGAAGTGCTAAAAAAATATTCTAAGTCATTGTTTTAAAAGACTATTTAAATAATTTGGTATAGCGGCAACTTTTAGGTGAGGGGGCAAAACGAATGGCCTTTAAATGAGTACGGCGCCTAAGCGCCGTACTAGAAAGCCCAAATAAAGAAAAAACAGATCAATTCTTGTTTTTAAAAAGGTGAATAATTTCACCAACGACTCCACGACGAAATGCCAATACGCATATTACGAAAATAAAGCCCGTTGCAATCGTGCTCCAAGATCCAATATTAGCCAAGTAGTTCTGCAGACCAACCACGATGCCTGCACCAACCACCGGACCCAAAATGGTGCCCATGCCACCAAGCAATGTCATCAATACAACCTCGCCAGACATATGCCAATGAACATCCGTCAGGGTTGCCAACTGGAACACCAAAGACTTCATAGATCCAGCCAAACCAGACAGCGCAGCAGAAATCACAAACGAAATTAACTTGAAGCGATCAACATCGTAGCCAAGGGAGATTGCACGTGGCTCATTTTCCCGAATAGCCTTTAAAACCTGTCCAAACGGGGAGTGCACTGTACGAACAATCAGAGCAAAACCCAACAAGAAAATGGTGAGTACGAAGTAGTACATTGACACATCATTTTTTAAGTCAATCAAACCGAATAACATTCCACGTGGAACTCCTTGGATCCCATCCTCTCCACCAGTGAACGGAAGCTGTACCGCCAAAAAGTAAACCATTTGCGATAGAGCCAAAGTAACCATAGCAAAGTAAATGCCCTGTCTTCGAATGGCCAAAGACCCAATTAAGAATCCAAGAGCTCCCGAGCCCAGTACACCCAAAGCAATTCCCAACTCCGGGGATAGGCCAGCTTCTTTGCAAAAATAGGCGGTGATGTATGCGGCCGTCCCAAAGAATGCAGCATGGCCAAATGAAAGCAGCCCAGTAAATCCTAACAACAAATTAAATGCACACGCAAAAAGTGCGAAGCACAGCACCTTCATTGCGAAGACTAGATAAATAAAGTCTTGAAACGGAAGAAGTAGGGCAATTAAAACCAAGATGCCATAAAGTAATTTTGTTTTTGGGTTCATGATTATTTCTCCCGGCCGAAAAGTCCAGCAGGACGAATAAGCAATACGATTGCCATGATCACAAAAATGACAACTCCAGATGCCTCAGGGTAAAAGACTTTAGTTAGACCCTCCACCAAACCCAACGCGAGACCCGTCAAAATGGAGCCCATGATCGAGCCCATTCCACCAATCACAACAACAGCAAAAACTACAATGATGAGGTTTGATCCCATCAATGGATTTACTTGAAAAATCGGAGCGGCCAACACACCCGCAAAACCAGCAAGGCCAACGCCATATGCATAGGCCAAAGAAATCATCAAAGGAACATTGATACCAAATGCCTGTAGTAGTTTTGGGTTTTCTGTTCCAGCGCGAAGATATGCGCCCAACTTTGTTCTCTCAATAACATACCAAGTTGAAAAACAAACCACTAAAGAAATAACCACCACCCACACACGATATTTCGGCAAGATAATACCGATAGACTCAAGCGGAATAGCACCTTGTAATAACTCAGGGGCAGAATAACTCTCACCAGAAATTCCATACCAATGGCGGAACATACCCTCGATAATGAGCGCCAAACCAAACGTCAGCAGCAGCCCATACAGGTGATCCAAGTGGTATAAACGCCGCAACATGGTGCGCTCAAGAATCAAGCCAAAGCCCGCCATCACTAGAGGCACCAAAATTAATGCAAACCAGTAATTAATGGATAGCTCAGGAAAACCAAACCATTGGCCAACCTGAGTGAGGCCAATCCAAGCAATAAAAGCACCCATGGTGTACTGAGCACCATGGGAGAAATTAATAATGTTGAGTAGGCCAAAAATAATGGCCAAACCCAAACTCAAAATGGCATAAAAAGATCCATTTATAAGCCCCACCAAGAGCTGAGCAACCAGCCCTTGTGGGGTAATTCCAAGAAGTTCAAACATACTAAATGGGATTCAATTACTTGTTAGTAACCAACTTGCATCGTGACAATGAAAGTGGTTGAGTTGCTTCAGCGGCAGGAATTACCGCACGAACATGGTAGTAATCCCATGGGCTCTTAGATTCAGATGGCTTCTTCACCTCTAGCAAGTACATATCGTGCTCGAACTTACCATCAGCGCGGATCTTGCCCTTAAAGAGACCATCATCAATGTTAGTAGACTTAAGTGCTTTCATTACCGCCTGAGTATCATCTGTACCAGCTTTTTGAACGGCATTTAAGTAAGCAAGAACGGATGAGTAAACGCCAGCCTGGACGCTGGTCGGCATGCGCTTATGTTGCAAAATAAAACGTTTGGCAAACGCGCGCGTCTTCTCGTCTTTGTCCCAATAAAAACCCTCTGTTAGATACATGCCCTGAGCTGCATTCAAACCCAAAGAGTGAACATCAGAAATAAACATCAACAAAGGAACAACGGTTTGCTTTTTGTTAATACCAAACTCAGATGCTTGTTTTACAGAGTTAATGGTGTCTTGACCTGCGTTTGCCAATGCAACAACATCGGCGCCGCTAGCCTGGGCCTTCAAAAGGTATGAAGAGAAATCGCTATTAGGAAATGGGTGCTTGCTAGTTCCCAAGACCTTGCCACCGTTAGCATTAACTACGTTGGTAGAGTCTTTCTCCAAAGCCGCGCCGAATGCGTAATCAGCGGTAAGGAAATACCAATTCTTTTTGCCCTGCTTAACAACAGCTTTTGCCGTGCCATTTGACAGCGCGTAAGTGTCATAAGTCCAATGAACGTTATTAGCCGTACATTTTTCATTGGTAATTGGTAACGAAGCTGCGCCGGAAATCAATGTAATTTTGTTTTTCTGTTCAGCCACTTCCATTACAGCCAAAGCTACGTTGGTTGATACCAGCTCAACAATGACATCCACTCCATCTTTGTCATACCACTCGCGAGCCTTATTTGCAGCAATATCAGCCTTATTTTGGTGGTCCGCACTAACTATCTCGATCTTTTTTCCAATAACCGTACCATCTTTAGAGAAGTCAGCCACAGCCATCTTTGCTGCAATTACTGCACCAGGACCAGCTAAATCGGAATAGGTTGAAGAAAGGTCAGTCAAGACGCCAATCTTTACAACCTCACCACTCACTTTTGCCCCGCTTTGTGAGAAAGCCGGGTTTGTTACAAACATGGTTGCCGCAACCATACATGCGGTAATTTGTCTCAACTTCATCTTCATCTCCTATAGAAAACCACTAAACACCAAGATACTCATTTAACAGATTGGCTTTTTCAGCCAATTCATTTTGGGCAACCATCTCCACAACCCTGCCGTGCTCAACAACATAATGGCGGTCTGCTAGCGGAGCAGCAAATCTAAAGTTCTGCTCAACCAAAACGATCGTGAACCCTTTTTTTCTTAGGTTGCCGACAACCTCACCCAATTTTTCAACAATCACAGGGGCAAGACCCTCGGTAATTTCATCCAATAACAAAAGCTTTGCTCCAGTCCTTAGGATGCGTGCCATCGCCAACATTTGTTGCTCGCCGCCCGACAGGCGGGTGCCCGGACTATTGCGACGCTCATAAAGATTGGGAAACATTTCATAGATTTCTTCCAAACCCATTCCACCAGAAGAAATCTCGGGCAATAGCAATAGGTTCTCTTCGGCGCTTAGGCTGGCAAAAATTCCACGCTCTTCTGGGCAATAGCCCACGCCAAGCCGAGCAATTTTGTAAGTTGGCATGGCAATGGTTTCTTGGCCATAAACCTTGACAGAGCCAGCCCTTTTGCTGGTAAGGCCCAAAATGGTCTTAAGGATGGTGCTTCTGCCGGCGCCATTACGACCCAATAGAGTAACCACCTCACCATCATTCACCGAAAAATTCACACCATGAAGAATGTGTGACTCTCCGTACCAAGACTCTAGGTTTTTAACCTCCAAAGCTACTGAGCTCATAAGGTTTCTCCGCCATGACTACCCATATAAGCCTCAACAACTAGGGGGTTGCTCGAAACCTCGTGATATGACCCCTCCGCCAAAACGGAGCCGCGCTGTAATACGGTGATCCTATCGGCAATAGAGGACACCACCTTCATATTGTGCTCAACCATCAATATGGTGCGCCCTTTGGCCACCCTATCTATTAATTCTGTAACCCGCTCCACATCCTCATGTCCCATGCCCTGGGTAGGCTCATCAAGCAACATCAACTCTGGTTCCATTGCCAGGGTCGTGGCAATTTCCAGCGCCCTTTTACGGCCATAGGCTAGATTTAAAGTTTCCTCATGAGCAAATTCCACTAAACCAACCTCGTGAAGCAACTCTTCAGCACGCTCATTAAGAACATTAAGCGAATCACCAGACTTCCAAAAGTGAAATTCGGTACCCAATCCTCGCTGCAGTGCAACACGAACATTTTCCAAAACGGTTAAATGTGGGAATACTGCAGAAATTTGAAAGGAGCGAATTACGCCACGGCGTGCGATCTGGGCAGGGGCCTCCTTGGTGATATCAATCCCATTAAATAAAATTTGACCACTAGAAGGCTCTAAAAATTTGGTTAGCAAATTAAAGCAGGTCGTTTTTCCCGCGCCATTTGGTCCGATGAGGGCGTGTATAGTCCCCCGCGTTACATCCAGGTTTACATCACTAACCGCAGAAAAGCCTTTGAAGGTTTTCCCAAGGCCAATTGTTTTTAATATTGTTTCTTGCAAACTTAAATCCTCGCACGCACTCTTAGGCAAGAGTTTGAGAATACATTAAGACTGTATTTACTAATATAGCGATAACCCTAAAAGAAACGGGGTCGCACAAGAAAATAATTACAAAGTTTTTAGATAATTTTGGATGGCAGATTTTGCGATTTCATCCAATACGTCCATGGGGATTCTTTGTGCGCCTTGCACAATCATAAGAGCGTATGGTTTTGCTAGAGCCGAAGCCTCCAAACATAAATGCAACTCCTCACCAGAGGCTGGTGATTGGCTACGCCAATAGTTGATAGCCGACTCTAACTCTTGAATACTAATAAACATCATATAAGCAAAAAAGGTTAGTTGCCGTCGAGAGACAACATGGTGCCACGACACTTCTTGGCACCACAGCGGCACTCGTAATCTTTCTTCATCTGCTTGGTGATGCGGCCCTCCACCCCAAGCGAGTAGTCGTAGAAAAGCTCTTCGCCCACCTTAAGGTCGCGCTTGGCGTAAATAAAAACACGAGGCTCTTCATCAAAATCATCCTCCCTAGCTTCACAACTAGGTTTACAGGAATGATTAATCCAGCGCGCAGCATTACCGGCATATTTGGCATCAATACACCTTCCATCTTCAAGTGAAAAATAAAAAGTGTGGTTTGGGTCCTTGGGATCATGGGGGTGCCGTTTTTCTGCCAACTTCCAGCTAATGCGCTCACCCTTGTACTCAATGATGGCATCGCCCTTTTTGATGGGTTTTGCTACAAACACACCCTTACCATGGATGGGTGATGATTTAACAACAATACGAGAGCGATCAATCTTGGGTGCTGATAATTTCTTTTTGCGCATTACACATCCAAATTGCGAGCAATTAAAGCATTCTTTTCAATAAATGCACGTCGTGGCTCAACCTCATCACCCATTAATGTTGTGAATACTTGATCAGCAGCAATCGCATCTTCAATCTTCACCTGAAGAAGTGTGCGTGAGCCAGCATCCATCGTGGTTTCCCATAGCTGCGAAGGATTCATCTCACCCAAACCCTTGTAGCGTTGACGACTTAGAACGCGTTCTGCTTCTGATAGTAACCAAGCAAATGCGGCCCTAAAATCTTGAATGGTTTGCTCTTTTTGATTTTTATCTGGATCACCACGTCTCACTTTTGAGCCTGGCAACACCTTGCCAGACAAAACAGCCGCTGCACTGGCAAGACTCTGATAATCGTCACCATGAACAAAATCAGAGTTAATTGAAGAAAGTTTTAGGTTCCCATGTATACGACGAGATAACAAAAGTTTATAGCGTTCGGTGCGCTCTTCTTTTTGAACAATAATCTCTGGTGGCAAGGCCAAGGGATTTAACGCATCAACCAAGGCAACACGGAGTCGCTCAGCGGAGTCGTTTGCAGCTTGTTCGGTGTCTAAATTTAATTTGGTTCCTGAAGCAATGGCCCGTAAAGCATCCTCATCAATGGTACGAGACAAACGATCAACCACAGACTGAATTACTTGGTAATGCTTTGCCAACTCATTCAACGCTGCGCCCTCAATAATCTCACCCGATGGGGTTTGAAGTGATGCGGACTCTAAAGCAATTTTGAGTAATAACTGATTTAACTCAACATCATCCTTAATGTACTGTTCATTTTTTCCAAACTTGACCTTATACAAGGGTGGCTGGGCGATATAAATATGTCCTCGCTCAATCAACTCAGGCATCTGCCTATAGAAGAAGGTTAACAATAGTGTACGAATGTGACTTCCATCAACATCCGCGTCGGTCATGATGATGATGCGGTGATAGCGCAACTTATCAGCCTTGTATTCCTCGACACCAATTCCAGTACCCAGCACGGTAATTAAAGTAACCACCTCTTGACTGGCCAACATTTTGTCAAAGCGAGCCTTCTCAACGTTCAGAATTTTTCCTTTTAAAGGGAGAATTGCTTGAAAACGTCGATCTCGTCCCTGCTTAGCAGAACCCCCCGCAGAGTCTCCCTCCACAATAAATAATTCAGATTTAGCTGGGTCTTTTTCCTGGCAGTCAGCCAACTTTCCTGGCAAACCAAGACCATCGAGAGCCCCTTTTCGACGCGTCATATCACGCGCCTTACGAGCAGCCTCACGAGCTCGAGCAGCGTCAACAATTTTTCCACAAAGAATTTTTGCGTCTGCAGGCCGCTCTTGTAAATAAGCACTTAATGCTTCGGCAACAATTTCCTCTACCGGACCTCGAACTTCACTAGATACCAATTTATCTTTAGTTTGGCTAGAGAATTTAGGTTCAGGAACCTTAACAGATAACACACACGCAAGACCCTCTCGCATGTCATCGCCAGAGATTTCAACTTTTGCTTTTTTAGCAACTTCATTTTCATCAATGTATTTATTGATTACTCGGGTCATTGCAGCACGAAGACCAGTTAAGTGTGTACCACCATCACGCTGAGGAATGTTATTAGTAAAACAGAGAACTTGTTCACTAAAGCTATCATTCCACTGCATTGACACTTCGGCAGTAATTTGCCCACCCAAATCTGAAGGACGAACTCCCTCAGCGTAAAAAATATTTGGATGTAAAACGTTTTTGGTTTGATTTATATACTCAACAAAACCCCTAACGCCACCAGAGAAAGCAAAATCCTCCTCCTGACCAGAGCGTTGATCAATCAATTTAATATGAACACCATTATTAAGGAATGAGAGTTCGCGGATACGCTTTACAAGAATCTCGTAATGAAACTCAACATTTCCAAATATCTCTTCATCCGCCAAGAAGTGAACTTCAGTACCTGATAATGTAGTTTCCCCGGTGACTGTAATTGGGGATATAGCAACCCCATTTTCTTCTTGAATGTTGCGGTTTTGAATAACCCCGCGAGCAAACTCCATGTAGTGAGTTTTACCATCACGACGAATTGTTAACTTCAACCATTTGGAAAGCGCATTTACACAACTAACACCAACACCATGTAGTCCGCCAGAAACTTTGTAACTATTTTGGTCAAACTTACCACCCGCATGCAACTCAGTCATAACAATTTCTGCAGCACTACGCTTTGGCTCATGCTTATCATCATATTTGATACCGGTCGGAACACCACGTCCGTTATCAACAATAGAGATAGAGTTATCGGTTTGAATCACTACCGTAATTTCTGAGCAATAACCAGCTAGAGCTTCATCAATAGAGTTATCAAGGACCTCAAAAACCAAATGGTGTAAACCCGTGCCATCGGATGTGTCTCCAATGTACATACCAGGACGCTTACGAACTGCTTCAAGCCCTTCTAAGATTTGGATCGATGATGCACCGTACTGCTCTACTACTTTTTTTTCTTCAGTCATTTTTTTCTAAATTAAATACGCATTGGCATCACAACATACTTGAAATCTTCTGAGCCTGGGAGGGTAATCACTGCACTACTATTAGCATCACCTAAGCTAATTTGGATTTTCTCGTTCTTTAGGTTGGATAAAACATCAAGTAAATAACTTACATTAAAACCAATCTCCACTGAATCGCCACTATATTCAGTCTCTATTTCTTCTTGAGCCTCTTCTTGTTCTGCATTGGTAGATTGAATGGTGATTCTGTTTGGTGATAAAGAAAAACGGACACCTTTAAATTTATCTGTAGTTAAGATTGCAGCACGCTGAAGCGCAGATTGCAAAACATCACGACCAACAACTAAAGAATTTTTATGCCCCTTAGGGATAACACGTTGAAAGTCTGGAAACTTTCCCTCAACCAATTTTGAAATTAATTCGATATCACCAAAAGTAAATTTCACTTGATTAGAGGTAAGACTCATTTCAAGCAATTCATCTGAATCCTCAAGCAAATGTTGACACTCAAGAATAGTTTTACGAGGAATAATAATTTCCTGCCTTTGACCGGATCCGGTTGGGGCCTCGGCTAACTCTATTTGAGAATAGGCTAAGCGATGTCCGTCGGTAGCCACAGCAATCACCTGCTTACCCTCAATAA
The DNA here is from genome assembly GCF_001595985.1 of Polynucleobacter sinensis. GTDB lineage: Bacteria > Pseudomonadota > Gammaproteobacteria > Burkholderiales > Burkholderiaceae > Polynucleobacter > Polynucleobacter sinensis. Next base: position 203,997 of record NZ_LOJJ01000001.1, on the reverse strand, counting down.
CCAACAACATACCGTTTAGGTAATAGCGAATATCTTGCTGCGCCATCGCGAAGTGGACTTGACTCACTAATTGCCGAAAACTTTTTTGAGACATTTTCCAGTTAGCGGTTACTTCACCAACACTTTGCATAACCGGAAACTCAGTCGCTGAAAGAGTTTGCAAAGAAAAACGGCTTTTTCCGCTTTGAATAACCATACGGTTATCTTTTAAATTCAAGGCTACAGGCCCCTCAGGTAAAGCGCGCAAAATATCCAACAGCTTCCTAGCAGCTACTGTTGTAGTTACGTCCTCATCGCCAACGCCAAAACTTGCATTAGTAGTAATTTGGATTTCAATATCAGTAGACACAAAAGAGACCTTGTCCCCCTGCTTCTTAAAAAGAAGGTTTGCCAGAATTGGCAAAGTGTGTCGTCGTTCAACAATGCCACTAACAACCTGAAGTGGTTTTAACAAACTGTCGCGCGAAGTATTTACGAGTTGCATTGCTTTTAAATCCTTGTATATATCTTATTAGTAGTAGTAATAAGGCTCGTTATTTCAGTGGATAAGTCAAAAAAAGTATATAAAACAACCCATTAGAACCAAAAAAAACTGTGGAAAACTTCTGTATAAACGCTGCACAAATGTTGGATAACTTTTTATCAATACCCTATTTTTGCATGAAGCCCAAACTTTCCACAATTTATCCACCGATCATCCCCAAAGTTATCCACTGAACTATCCACAACCTTATCCACAGGGCTCGGTCTACGACTTTAGTGTTTGCTCGATCACATGGATCTCGTGATTAAGTTGCCCATCATGAGAGCGCTCTTCACCAATCTTACGTACCGCGTGCAGGACCGTGGTGTGATCGCGCCCACCAAACAACTCTCCTATCTCTGGTAGGCTCTTCTGGGTCAATTCTTTGGCCATAAACATGGCAATTTGCCTTGGGCGAGCAATGTTTGCGGGACGCTTTTTGGAATACATATCCGCAACCTTAATGCTATAAAAATCTGCCACGGCTTTTTGGATGTTTTCTACCGAAATTTGCCGGTTTTGTATTGAAAGCAGATCTTTGAGGGCGGTGCGCGCCACATCAATAGTGACCTCTTTCCCATGAAACCGCACAAAAGCCAAAATTTTTCTGAGCGCACCCTCCAACTCCCTTACATTTGAGCGGAGATGTTTTGCTACAAAGAATGCCACATCCTCACTCATGGGGATCCCCTCGCTAAGGGCCTTTTTCATCAAAATTGCCACACGCATTTCTAGTTCTGGGGGTTCGATGGCCACTGTAAGGCCAGAATCAAAACGAGAAATAAGGCGATCATCAATTCCAGCCATCTCTTTGGGGTAGGTGTCACTTGTAATAATGACTTGAGCTTTATTGCTTAAAAGTGCTTCAAAAGCATAAAAAAACTCTTCCTGTGTCCGCGACTTCCCACTAAAAAATTGAATATCGTCGATTAAAAGTAGGTCCAAGGAATGGTAGTAACGCTTAAAGCGGTCAAACGCTTTTTGTTGGTAAGCCCGCACCACATCAGACACATACTGTTCAGCATGAATGTAGCGAATACGCGCGTTGGGTTTTTCTTTTAATAAGTGGTTACCAATGGCGTGAATGAGGTGGGTCTTTCCCAAACCTACGCCACCATATAAAAACATGGGGTTATAAGAGGTGCCTGGGTTATGGGCAACTTGAATTGACGCCGCCCTGGCTAGCTGGTTTGCTTTACCGGTTACAAAGGTATCAAAAGTAAGGTTTGGGTTGAGTTTGGAGTGATCTTCAATCTCAAACGACTGCTCTTCGGTAAAGGTCGCGTCTTGATCAACCGCGGGCTCTACACCCCCAAATCTTTCCTGGGGTTCGCTTGGTTTGGTAACCTCCAAGGCTCCCCCTTCAACATTAAGTACGAAATTTAATGTGATGGGATGACTAAAATATTGTGATGCCAATTCTTGAAGGCGGTCTGAAAAAGTCTTTTTGATCCAATCAAGCTTGAATCTGTTGGGCGCACCAATTGTTAGTAATTGCTCACTCTCGTCATAAGATAACAAGCTTAGGGGTTGAATCCAGGTTTTAAATTGTTGGGGGGAGAGTTCGCGCGAGAGATTACCGAGCGTGCTATCCCAAAACCCCAGTGGGCTAGATGAATTCAAGGTGGGAGGGTTCTGTAAATTGCTCATATTTTTGGAGGATCCATTGTAGCGATCCATTAAAGTTATCCACAAGCTTGAAATCCGTGGAAAACCTGTGGATAACTTGTGTATAAAATAAAAAACCCTATAAAAATTAATGGGTTATGTATCAAGCAACTAAAAAATAGAGAAAAATACCTATATATTCATTAACAGCGGTTGACCTTTTGCCGTGCAACAAGGAAAATACGGGGTTTTGCAGGATGAATCATGAAAAGAACATACCAACCCTCAGTAACACGTCGTAAGCGCACCCACGGTTTCCGTGTACGCATGAAAACCAAAAGCGGGCGCGCTGTATTGAATGCACGCCGAGCAAAAGGCCGCAAACGTCTAGCTGTTTAACTTAGAAGTTGAACAGCGCTAGGATTTCTGAGTTACTCAAAACACGCCCCAAGACAAGTTTGTTTTGGGGTTTGTATTTGGCTTCTTCAAATCCAGAAGCAAAACCTGACTTAGGAATTGCGGTAGCCAAGAAATTGGCGAAGCGTGCGGTAGATCGAAATCGGTTAAAGCGCATGATTCGCGAGCTTGTTAGAGGTGCGCAAGCTACCAAGTTAAATGGCGATGTGGTGGTCAAGCTAAAAAAACCAATTGGTCGCGAAACTCGCGGCAGACTCAGAAAAGCAGAAAAAGAAGTGCTGCGTGCCCAAATTACAGGGCTCATCTAGAGTGCACATTTTGAATAAGGCAGCTATTAAAGTTGTGAGACTTTACCAAATAGCGCTTAGCCCATTTATTGGCATGCACTGCAGGTATGTTCCCTCATGTTCACAGTACGCATGTGATTGCTTTACACATTATGGATTTTTCAAAAGCCTTGGGCTGACGGTTTGGCGCATTTTGCGCTGCAACCCATGGTCACAAGGTGGTCACGACCCTGCAGTAAAACAAACACCTCATTAATTAATAAGTGAATGCAAATGGACTTTAAAAAAACGATTCTTTGGGCAGTATTCTCGATGTCGGGTCTCATGCTTTACAACAACTGGCAAGTACATGAGGGCAAGCCATCCATGTTTGGTGCCGCTCAAACGAATGCTGTTGTGACGGCAGAAAAGTCAGCCCAAGCAAAGGTGGATGTTCCATCACCAGCCCAGAGCGCAAATCTACCTGCAATTTCTCAAGCTCCAATTATTGCTACTAGTGCCGTCGAATCGTCTGAAAAGTTTGTATTACAGAATGATGTTTTAATTTTAGAAATTAGCGCAAGTGGCGCAAACATCATTGATGCTAAGTTGCCCAAGCAGTTAACGGCAGAGAAAAAGCCTGTTGAGCTTTTTCAATACACCCCAACGCATAAGTACTTTGCACGCTCCGGTTTAATTACTCTCGGCAACCCAGATCTTCCAAACCATACAAGTACATTTAAGTTGAGCCAATCCGGTAAGGATGGCTCTGGCAGACCTTTTGTGGTTTTGGTGAGTGAGCGTGGCGGAGTAAGGCTTGAAAAAACATTCATCCTTAATCCAGGCAGTTACGTCGTGGATATTGGGCATCGTGTAACACAATCGGCGACAAATCCAAATCCATTGGTGCTCTATACAGAGCTTGTTCGTGATGCTACTCAAGAGCAAAAAATCGGACCGTTTGATGGTGCATTTTCTGCAAGCACCTTCACAGGCCCCGCTGCGTATACAGAAAAAGAAAAATTCAACAAGCTTGAATTCACGGCAATCGATAAAAATAAAATCACCATACCTACACAAGTGCCCGCAGGCGACCCTGCCTGGATTGCGATGGTGCAACATTATTTTGCGAGTGCTTGGATTCCTGGCGATAAGTTTTCCCGCGACATCTATGCTGGAAAAATTGATAACAATCTATATCGAATTGGTATGCAAACACCCTTGGGTGTAGTGGCGCAAGGCGCAACAGTTGTCGAAAAAGCCAAATTATTTGTTGGTCCGCAAGAGGAAAGTGTTTTAGAAACAATCGCTCCCGGGTTTGCACTATTGAAAGATTATGGTTACCTCACTATCTTGGCTAAACCTATTTTCTGGTTGCTCGAAAATATCCACGCTTATGTGGGTAACTGGGGTTGGTCGATCATTCTTTTGACCATCCTGATTAAGCTTGTTTTCTTCCCGCTTTCCGCTGCAAGCTATAAATCTATGGCTCGCATGAAAGAGGTTCAACCTCGGCTCTTGGCAATGAAAGAGCAGTACAAGGGTGAGCCACAAAAACTAAACCAAGCAATGATGGAGATGTACCGTAAGGAGAAAATTAATCCTTTGGGCGGCTGTCTTCCAGTAGTGATTCAAATCCCAGTCTTTATTTCTTTGTACTGGGTTTTGCTGTCATCTGTAGAGATGCGTAATGCCCCTTGGATTTTGTGGATTCATGATTTATCAGTTCCAGATCCTTACTATATTTTGCCGATCGTTATGGCCGTCTCAATGTTTGTGCAAACCAAATTGAATCCAACACCCCCAGATCCAATTCAGGCGAAGGTGATGATGTACATGCCATTAGTATTCTCGGTGATGTTCTTCTTCTTCCCTGCCGGTTTGGTTTTGTACTGGGTGGTAAATAACCTACTATCGATTGCTCAACAATGGCAGATCAATCAAATGTTTGGAAAAAAACCAGCTAAATAAACCCTAGCTACTTGAATGTTAATAAAGACGGATTGCAATGATGACTAGAAAGTTACCCATCATTGCAGTCGCTACGGCTCCCGGCAAGGCTGGTGTCGGAGTTATTCGCATTAGCGGCCCAAATCTGGAGCCCATTACCCATACTCTCTTTCATAAAACCCTTGCGCCGCGTCAAGCCAAGCTACTAACGCTCAAAGATGCTAGTGGCGCTTCTATTGATCAGCTGATTGCAATTTTCTTTACTGCGCCCGCATCATTTACTGGCGAGGATGTCTTGGAGTTGCAATGTCATGGCGGGCCACACCTTCTCGAGTTGGTGATGAAGCGCTGTCTCGAGTTAGGCAGAGAGGCGGGGCTAGTAATCGCAGAGCCTGGTGAATTTACGCTACGCGCTTATTTAAATAACAAAATTGATCTAGCTCAGGCAGAGGCAATTGCTGATCTCATTGATGCACAAAGTGAGGCTGCTGTTCGCGGTGCGGCCCGCTCTCTGCAAGGTGCATTTTCAAATGACATCAATGACTTGATTGAAGAGATCACCCAGCTGCGGATATTGGTCGAATCGACTTTGGATTTTCCGGAGGAGGAAATTGAGTTTCTAGAAAATGCTCAAGCACGCCAGCGCTTAAATACGGTTTCCCAAAAGTTGCGCACTCTAAGGGAGGGCGCAAAACAAGGCAAGATTTTGCGCGATGGTATACAGCTTGTTTTGGCGGGCGCCCCCAATGTCGGCAAAAGCTCCTTGCTAAATCGTTTGGCTGGTGAAGAGGTTGCGATTGTGACGCCCATTGCTGGAACCACGCGTGATCGCGTGAAGGAGAGTATCAATATTGATGGTGTGCCAATGCACATCATTGATACAGCCGGTCTGAGGGAGACCAGCGATGTGGTTGAGGCAAAAGGGATTGAAAGATCGTGGGACTCCATTAGCTCGGCAGATTTAGTGATTTTTCTAAAAGACCCACATAGCGCGGAGAAGGCCCCTCTTGGGCTCAAAGAACAAATCCTAAAAGCCATTCCTGCAAAATGCCCCGTTTTAGAGGTAATTAATAAGTCAGATTTGCTAGATTTAGGCGTTACAGAGGATCCAGCTAACGCGGCGCTGTTTATTTCAGCTAAAACGGGTGCGGGCATCGTGGCGCTAAAGCAAAAGATTTTGGAGTTGGCTGGCTGGGGTGGTAACCAAGAGGGGGCGATTTTGGCTCGCAGGAGACACTTGGATTGCCTGGATAGGGCATCTGAACATATCAAAAAATCAGAGCAGTTCGCGAAAGATGGAAACATTTCGCTGGAGTTATTTGCAGAAGAGCTCCGTTTGGCGCAAGATCACCTTGGTCAAATTACCGGAAAGCTATTGCCAGATGATCTTTTAGGAAAAATTTTTAGTCAATTTTGCATTGGCAAATAGGGGATTTGCTCCCGTTGGGGGTAAACATAAAAATATGTCCAAAATGTTAAAATAGTTCGATCAAAATTATTACTTCATAGGACTCTCATGACCACAACAAAAAACGGGCAAGCTAGCGTTAACGCCCCCGAGTACGTCAAAAATCAGAAGTTGATTCAATGGGTTGCAGATGTAGCCGCCTTAACTAAACCCGATAAGATTCATTGGTGTGACGGCTCGCAGTCAGAATATGACGAGTTTTGTGAGCTTTTGGTAAAGGCTGGTGTATTTAAGCGTCTCAACCCAGCCAAACGTAAAAACTCTTTCTTGGCCTTATCTGATCCGGATGATGTCGCTCGTGTTGAAGACCGTACCTTTATTTGCTCTGCGAAAAAAGAAGATGCTGGTCCAACAAATAATTGGGTTGAACCAAGCGAGATGCGCGCAACATTGCAGCCATTATTTGATGGCTGCATGCGCGGCAGAACAATGTATGTAGTTCCTTTTTCAATGGGCCCAATTGGCTCGCCAATCGCCCACATTGGCGTTGAGTTGTCTGACAGCCCTTACGTTGCAATCAATATGCGTTTGATGACCCGCATGGGTAAAGCGGTTATTGATCAGCTTGGCGCGGATGGCGAATTTGTTCCATGTATTCACACTGTTGGCAAGCCTTTAGCTGCTGGCGAAAAAGATGTTGCATGGCCCAACAATAAAGATAAATATATCGTTCACTATCCAGAAACTCGTGAGATTTGGTCTTTCGGATCTGGTTATGGCGGCAATGCACTGCTTGGTAAAAAGTGTTTTGCTTTACGCATTGCGTCCAACATGGGTCGCGACCAAGGTTGGTTGGCAGAGCACATGTTGATCTTGGGCGTAACTTCACCCGAGGGTAAGAAATACCATATTGCCGCAGCATTCCCATCCGCTTGTGGAAAAACCAATTTCTCCATGATGATTCCTCCAAAGGGATTCGAGGGCTGGAAAGTCACCACGGTTGGTGATGACATTGCCTGGATTAAGCCACGCAAGGACCCTGTCACAGGCAAGACTCGTTTATTTGCAATTAATCCTGAGTCTGGTTACTTTGGTGTTGCGCCAGGCACAAACCGTCAGACCAATCCAAATTGCCTTGATTCATTAAATCAAGATGTGATTTTTACGAACGTTGGCTTAACTGATGATGGTGATGTTTGGTGGGAAGGTTTGACCGATACACCGCCAGCACATTTGATTGATTGGCAGGGTAAAGATTGGACTCCTGCTGATGGCGCAGCCGGCCGCAAAGCTGCACATCCAAACTCACGTTTCACTGTAGCTGCTACAAACAATCCTGCGGTTGATCCTAACTGGGATGATCCAGAGGGTGTGGCGATTGATGCATTCTTGTTTGGTGGTCGTCGCTCAAACACTGTGCCTTTGGTAAGCGAGGCGCGTGACTGGGTGGAGGGCGTTTATATGGCCGCAACAATGGGCTCTGAAACTACCGCCGCGATTACTGGTCAGGTTGGTGTGGTTCGTCGCGATCCGTTCGCAATGATTGCATTTGCCGGCTACAACATGAGTGATTACTTCCAGCACTGGCTCAACATCGGTAACAAACTTGCTGCTGAAGGCGCGGTATTGCCAAAAATCTATTGCGTGAACTGGTTCCGTAAAGATGAAAACGGTAAGTTTGTATGGCCTGGTTTTGGTGAAAACATGCGCGTTCTCTCTTGGATCCTGGGTCGCGCTGAAGGCACCGCTAAGGGCACAGAAACTGTGTTTGGTATCTGCCCCGAGCATACTGATATGCATTGGGATGGACTCGATTTCCCGGTTGAAAAATTTGAGAAAGCCATTGCAGTTGCAGTTGATGACTGGAAGAACGAGCTCAAACTACATTCTGAGTTGTTCGAGCATCTTGGCGAGCGTTTGCCAAAAGAGTTATTAGATGCGCGCAGCAAAATTGAGCAGCGTTTAAATGCTTAAGTATTTCTAGTTTCTATTTCAAAAATCTTCATTAAATGACCTCCCCCCAACACCATGACATCGTGGTGATTGGGGCAGGCATTGCTGGCTCTACGATTGCGAGCGAATTGCTTGAGCGGGGCCAATCTGTCTGCATCATTGATGCCGCATCTTCCCCTGCCACCGCATGCTCTAGTCATGCTTATGCGATTGCGCATCCTCACGTAGGCCGTGGAGCGCCACGATTATTGCGTTTAACGCGCATTGCATTTTTGATGGCTCGAGCCCGCTGGGGCACAGTTTGGAATCAGCATGGTATTTTTCAGCCGGTAAAAAAAGATAGGCCTTTTGATCGAGAAGTGCTTGCCAATCATTTGAAGTCATTGGAGCTTGATCAAGGCATCGCTCAAGCGCTTAATGCGGATGAGGCAATACTGGCTTGTGGAATTCCGCAGGCTGGCATTTGGATTCCCGGGGGTGCATCCCTCAGCCTGGCGGATCTTGCTACTGCGCAACTTCAAGCACACCCCTTGTTAACTTGTCTTTGGAATTCCCGTGTTGTTCGATTAGAAAAACGGGGCGATACCTGGGCATTATTTAATCCTGTAGATGTATGTCTGATAACCGCAAGCAAAGTCATTATTGCTGCAGCGCTGGAGACAAAAAGCCTAGCCGCAAGCATAGGGGTGCGCCTACCTTTAAGACCAGTCCGTGGGCAACTCAGCATTTTTTCTGTGAATGCCAATGACCCATGGACAAAAAAATTACCGCGTACTGCAATATCAGGGGATGGCTATTGCTTGCCAGCAAAAATGCTAGCTGATGGTAGTTATCAATGGATTGTTGGCTCTAGCTTTGATGAAGGGCAAAGCGATCTTCAGGACTGGACTTCTAGCGATGACTTTAATCGCGAACAAGCAAAAGGCTTGCTAAATTATGCGGAAGGAAATAGTGCCGCTCTCCAAAAGAGCGAGAGCTTTGTGGGCGTGCGTTGTGTCGCCGGCGATCGACTCCCTATCATAGGAGCGCTTACCCAAAGCCCAGGTATTTATCTGGCTACAGCTTTGGGATCTAGAGGAGCACTTTGGTCGGCATTGGCCGCAAAGCTCATTGCCGCTCAGGTGCTGGAGGATGATTTTGCTTTGCTTACCCGCTTAGGCTTTGCCGCAGATTTGGTTGCAGCGCTTGCGCCAGCGCGTTTCTTTGCTGGCGCCTTGGCGGCACCATCTGCTTTCGGTGCCTTGGCCTCGAATTCAAAACCAATTTTACCGTCAGCACCTAAGGCTAAATAAGCCTTAAAGCCCCGCCCAGTTCGATTGGATTTAAAGTTGGTTAGTAAATCGGTTTTACCTTCTTTGAGGAGTTTTTGAACCTGTTCGGCAGAAATTTCTTGCTGCAATACAACTTTGCCTGTTTTGAAATCGCAGGTTTTGTTTGGCCCTGTATTGTGTTCGCAAACATAGCGCATACCATCTTCATAAACTGCGCCAGAGCATTTTGGACATACACCCAAAGCCTGGCGACCAGTGAAGTCGATTGCTTCGGATTCATCCTCTTGGGCGTTTCCAAAATCAAACTCTAATTTATACCCAGCATTGGGATAGTCCGCATCATCTTCTGGAATTTCGCTTAATTTGATAATGGCCGCAAATGGTCTGCCCATCTTGCTGCGGAATCCTTGTAATGGCCCAATTGTTTTTTCACGCAAGAGCTCTTCAACCTCGGGATACTCAAACGCACGACCCCCAGGCGTTTTGCTAATCGTAAAACCACATTTTTCACAAGCAAAGCGACGATAGTTTTCTTTAACCGAGCCCTTGCAATGTGGGCATGGGGTTGTCATTGTGGCGTAGTCACCGGGGATGGTATCGCTGTCATATTCTTTTGCGCGTTTAACAATGCGCTGAGTCATTTGCGCAATTTCTTGCATAAAAGTGTCGCGATTCATCTCGCCACGTTCAATTAGTGACAGCTTATTTTCCCAACTTCCAGTGAGGTCTGGGCGTGTTAATTCTTCAACATCCAGACCGCGTAAGAGAGTCATCAATTGGAACGCTTTCGCAGTAGGTATTAATTCTCGGGCCTCGCGAACAATATATTTTTCTGCAAGTAAGCCCTCGATAATGGCCGCTCGAGTTGCTGGTGTACCCAAGCCTTTTTCTGCCATGGCTTCGCGCATATCATCATCATCAACCCATTTGCCCGCGCTTTCCATGGCCGATAACAAGGTTGCTTCGGTGTACCTAGCGGGAGGTTTGGTTTTTAATGGAACTGCAACAATTGATTCATTTTGGACGGTCTCACCCTCTTGTACGGGAACCAACTCATCGTCAGCTTGATTTGATCTTCCATAAACAGTTAGCCAACCTGGGTTTACCAACACACGACCCTCGGTCTTGAAGTGATGACCAGAGGCCTCAGTAATACGCGTGGTGACGCGGAACTCTGCTGCCGGATAGAAGACAGCTAAGAAGCGACGCACAACCAAGTCATACAGCTTCTGCTCTGGTTCGCTTAACGATTTTGGCGACTCTAGTGTTGGAATGATCGCAAAGTGATCTGAAATTTTGGGGTTATCAAAAATACGCTTATTCGGTTTGATCCAACCATAACCTGCTTTCGCTTTTGGATCTTTGGGGTCGCCTTGCAAAATCTGCTTGGCGAACGGGCGATATTCTTGCGAATGTTCCGCAAGATTTTCCATCGTTTGTTTAACCGTATCTAAATAATCCTCGGGGAGTGCTTTTGCATCGGTACGCGGATAGGTAAGTACTTTATGACGCTCGTAAAGCGCTTGAGCTAGGCCCAAAGTATTTTTTGCAGAAAACCCAAAGCGCGCATTTGCTTCACGTTGCAAACTAGTTAGATCGAATAATTGAGGCGCCAATTGTGTTGCAGGCTTTGCCTCTTCTTTTACGCTTGCCTTCTTGTCGCGGCAAGCTGCAACTATGCTCTGTGCGGCAGCCTCACTCCAGAGGCGATTTTCCCGAGCATCAGGCTCCGCAGCATCTTTCTTAAATTTTGGGTCAAACCAGCGGCCTTCATACACGCCAGCTGCTGCAATAAATTCAGCTTTAACCTCCCAATAATCTTTGGAGATGAATTTGCGAATCAACTCTTCACGCTCAACTACGATCGAGAGTGTGGGGGTTTGAACTCGACCAACCGTTGTTAAAAAGAATCCGCCACTTTTGCTATTAAATGCGGTCATGGCTCGCGTGCCATTGATGCCAACTAACCAGTCGGCTTCGGAGCGACAGCGCGCAGCATCTGCAAGCGGTTGCATTTCACCATCGCTACGCAAAGAGGCGAATCCTTCGCGAATCGCTGCAGGTGTCATTGACTGCAGCCAAAGTCGCTTAATGGTCTGCGGCGCTTTTGCATGCTGTGCAATTAAGCGAAAAATTAATTCACCTTCTCGTCCCGCGTCACATGCATTGATGAGTTCGTTGATGTCTTTGCGTTTAATGAGTTTTTGCAAGACCTTCAATCGTGATTCGGTTTTGGCTATCGGACGCAAATCAAAATATGGGGGAACTACCGGCAGGTTGGCAAATGACCATTTGCCGCGTTTTACATCAAACTCCTCGGGTGCGGCAATTTCTAATAGATGGCCCACAGCAGAAGAGATGACGAAGTCATCGCTCTCAAAATAATCCTCATATTTCGTAAAACCACCCAAAGCTTTGGCAATGTCATTGGCAACAGACGGCTTCTCCGCAATGATGAGAGCTTTTGGATGATCCACAGAAGAAGTCTTTGAACCGCTTTTTTTGGTAGTTGCTTTAGTAGCCACGCGTTTTGCCTAAATTTGAGCTTGTAATGATGGTTTTAATGGGGAAAACGGAAGATCAATTTAAACCAAATCTGAGTTTGTTCCTCTGGATACCCCTTTTTTATTATTAACCGATAAATTGTTAAAAGTCCAAAAGCCCCCTTTTTGCCCGTATTTTTAAGGCCATTATTTGGAGGATTGATGCTTAAAACCTGCATTTAATGGCCCTTGAGAGGGGTTTTGACTAAAAATGAAGCTCATCGAGCACATCGTTTGGATTTTGAACTAGTTTGGCCCCTTGTTGAATGAGCTGATGGCACCCCCTAGAAAGAGGCTGATTGATGGAGCCTGGAAGTGCGAATATTTCTCGCCCCAACTCGTTTGCTAATCTAGCGGTAATGAGTGAGCCTGACTTTTCGGCGGCTTCTATAACCACCACCCCCAAGCAAAGGGCGGCAATTAAGCGGTTTCGGCGTGGAAAATGGTGGGCTCTTGGCCCAATCCCAGGCGCCAACTCGGAGACCAATAGACCCTGTTGACCTATATCTTGGGCCAAAGAAGCATGTTCTGGGGGATAGACAATGTCTAATCCCGTCCCGCATACAGCTAGGGTGGAGTGAGCCTTGCCAAGCCTGAGGGCGCCACAATGGGCGGCCCCATCAATACCGCGTGCCATGCCAGAAATCACCAGAAAGCCGGCTTTAGAGAGGGCTTGAGAGAATTGGAAGGCATTTTTAATCCCCTCTTGGCTTGGGATGCGTGAGCCAACGATGGCAATCATGGGTAAACGCAAAAGTCGACTCTCGCCATATATATAGAGCAGTTTAGGTGGGTCAAACAAATCCCAGAGTCGGGGCGGGTAGTCTGGGTCGTTTTGGCTGATCGATAGGATGCCTGAGGGGTTGTTCGTGCGCATCTAGAGATTTTCGATCGTGGAATATTTGTAACTATCAGGACAGGCGGATTACTCTGTTGGATAATTCCTACATGGCTTTATTAACCGTTCTTTGTTATCCAGATCCACGCTTGCATAAGGTTGCTAAACCTGTAGCGAAAGTAGATGCACGCATTAAAAAAATTGTGGCCGATATGGCTGAGACAATGTACGACGCCCCTGGAGTGGGATTAGCTGCTACCCAAGTGGATATCCACGAGCAGATTGTTGTGATTGATGTATCTGACAATCAGGATGAGTTGATGGTATTCATCAATCCAGAGTTAGTTTGGTCCAGCCCCGAAAAAAAATCTTGGCGCGAAGGTTGCCTATCCGTTCCCGAGTATTACGATGAAGTGGATCGTCCTGCGGTAGTGCGAGTCAAGGCGCTTGATATCAATGGCAAAGAGTTTGAGATCGAAGCAGATGGCCTGCTAGCAGTATGCTTGCAACATGAGATGGATCATTTAAAAGGCAAGGTATTTGTAGAATATCTTTCTATGCTCAAGCGTAATCGCATTTCATTAAAAATGAAAAAGCGCGCTAAAGAACTAGTCGGCCAGCGCTAAGCGCCCAATGAAAATTGTTTTTGCAGGTACTCCAGAATTTGCTGCGCACGCAATGCGCGCTATTAAGCATGCTGGCCACGAAATTGTTTTGGCTTTAACGCAACCCGATCGTCGAGCTGGTAGGGGAATGCATCTTCAGGCTAGCCCTGTAAAAGTATTTGCGTTAGAGAGCAATATTCCCGTATTGCAACCAATAACACTGAAGCAATCTCACTCGGATCCTCAAAAGAGCGCTGAAGCTAAAGAGGCTTATGAGGCTCTGTCAGGGATAGAGTTTGATGCGATGGTGGTGGTTGCATATGGCTTGATTTTGCCGCAAGAGATTTTAGATTTGGCAGCTAAGCAGAGGCGTCATGGCTGTTTTAATATTCATGCATCACTATTGCCTCGTTGGCGTGGCGCCGCTCCTATTCAGCGCAGCATTGAGAGTGGCGACACAAGGACGGGCGTGAGCATCATGCTGATGGATGCTGGCCTGGATACGGGCGATGTTGTATTGACCGAAGATCTCATGATTTCTCCACAAGAAACAAGTGCTTCATTACATGATCGCTTGGCAGAGCTAGGCGCGCGTCTCATGGTGCAGGTGCTCAACAATCTTGATGCTGATGTCAAGCTTACAAGAGCTCCTCAGCCAAGCGAAGGCGTTACTTATGCAGAGAAAATTCTCAAGAATGAGGCCGAGATTGATTGGGGCTTAAGCGCTGCTGAAATCGATCGGCGCATACGTGCTTTTAACCCATTTCCTGGATCAACTAGTCATTTAAATGGCGAGCAGTTCAAGTTTTGGAATTCATGTTTGCCCGATAACTTAAACATTGCCCAAAGCAAGAATATTGGAGAAGTTGTAGGCTTGAGTGACGAGGGTATTTATGTTCAGTGTGGGGATGGTGTTATCGAAGTTTTAGAAATGCAAAGGCCTGGAGGCAAAAGGTTAGATGCGGTTAAGTGTCTGGCTATGAGCAGTAGAGAGCTCCCACCAATTCAATTTAAAAGCATGATTAATGTCAAAGGGGGGAAACATGTTTAATTTAGCAAAGACCGCCATTTTGATGGCGGTAATTACAGCGCTTTTCATTATTGTTGGAGGCATGATTGGTGGCAGGGAAGGCATGCTGATGGCCTTATTGATTGCCGTGGGGATGAACTTCTTTAGCTATTGGTTTTCAGACGCAATGGTGTTAAAGATGACCAATGCTAGACAGGTAGATGAGCATAGCGCCCCTGATTTTTATGCGGTGGTTAAGGAGTTGGCCGATAAAGCTGGTTTGCCAATGCCAAAAGTTTACTTAATTGATGAGGATGCGCCCAATGCATTTGCAACTGGACGTAATCCTGATAATGCTGCGGTTGCCGCAACAACTGGAATTCTCAAAATTCTCTCCCGCCGCGAATTTCGGGGGGTCATGGCTCATGAGCTGGCGCACATAAAACATCGAGATATATTGATATCTACAATCGCAGCGACTATGGCTGGTGCAATATCAGCATTGGCAAATTTCGCCATGTTTTTTGGTGGGCGTGATGCTGATGGCAAGCCACACAATCCGATTGCGAGTATTTTGGTAGCGCTATTAGCCCCACTTGCTGCTAGCCTGATTCAAATGAGTATTTCACGGGCGCGTGAGTTTGAGGCCGATCGAGGTGGAGCAGAGATTAGTGCCGATCCTGAAGCGCTTGCTAATGCATTAGGAAAAATTCATGCATATGCGAGCAGCACCCCTTTCTATGCTGTTGAGAGACATCCTGAAACTGCTCAAATGATGATTCTGAATCCTCTGTCTGGATCTGGGCTTGCGCAGCTTTTTTCTACCCATCCACCAACAGCTGAAAGAGTGGCGCGCTTGTTGGCTATGGCTAAACAAGAAACAAACCCTAGGATGGGCTAATTGACTGATAAAAAAATATCACTCAGCCTCCCGCTTTCTGAGGCGATTACGATTTCTGCACAAGCAATTGGTGAGGTCATGCTTGGACGGTCTCTTACGGAAGTGCTTGATTTGCTAGATGCCCATGAGCGACCCATCGTACAGAGCCTAACGTTCGATGCCTTGCGAAAATGGGTGAGGTCACACGAGTTAATTAAAGAATTTATTCCCAAGCCACCACCGCCCGAGGTTGAGCATCTATTAAGTGTCGCAATTGCCCTTTTCCTTCACAATGGATCTGATGGAAAGGGCTATGCAGCGCATACGATTGTTGATCAAGCGGTAAAGGCTTGTGGTGAGTACGAACAAACTCTTTACGCAAAGGGTTTGGTTAATGCAGTATTGCGCAAGGTGGGTCTATTGATGCAAGCAGAGGCGGAAAAGCCTTATCCACCAGATCCAATTCCGATGTTCTTTCCACCTTGGTGGCGCGCTAGTTTAAGGCGAAATTATTCTAAGTCATGGCATCAGCTAATAATTCAGCAGGCGCAGAGAGCGCCATTAATTTTGCGCGTTAATATCCGCCAGCATACTCGTCACGAATATCAGGGTATGTTGCGGGAGGCTGGAATTGCATCCGAGCCAATCGAGAGCATTGCTGGCATTCCTGTTGATGCTGCGCTGTTGCTACGCGAACCGGTTCCGGTTTCCGATTTGCCAGGATTTTATAGCGGCGCCGTTTCGGTTCAGGATGTGGGCGCTCAAATTGCAGCTGTCCTGCTTGATCCCCAGCCAGGAGAGAGCATATTGGATGCTTGCGCCGCCCCAGGTGGCAAGACTGCTCACCTGCTGGAGTTGGCAGAGTGTGAGATGACTGCTTTGGAGCTTGATGGGGCGCGTCTAGGAAAGATTAGTGGTAATTTAGATCGTTTACGCCTTCAGCGTGATGAAGTTAAGGTAGTCAGGGGTGATGCTTCGAAGGCAGCTTGGTGGGATGGAAAGTTATTTGACAAAATTTTGCTTGATGCGCCATGTTCAGCTTCTGGCATTGTCGCAAGGCATCCTGATATTCCTTTTTTAAGGCGCGAAGCTGATATTCCTGCCTTGCAGCAACGGCAACGAGCAATCATGACCCAAGCTTGGAAAATGCTTAAACCTGGCGGCTTGCTTTTGTATGTTACCTGCTCGGTATTTCCCGAAGAGGGTGAAATGCAGGCTGTTTGGTTTGCTGATGAGTGCCCTGATGCGTTACGATTAAGCGCCCCGGGGCAAATATTGCCGACCGAGGTTAACGATGGTTTCTACTATGCTTTGTTTAAGAAAAATGGGCCATGAGCCAATGCATTAAACAATTTATCTTTTGCGTGTTGTTGACCCTGTGTACATTTTCAGCGGCCGTCAGCGCAGAGGGAATCAAGATTAAATCCGTGGAGTTAGAGCGGATAGATAATGATTGGCTTCTAAATGCTACATTCCAGATTGAACTTACCCCGGGACTTGAGGATGCAGTTCAAAAAGGAATTGTTTTGTATTTTCAAACTGAGTTTGATTTAACGCGTTCACGTTGGTATTGGTTTGATGAAAAACCGGCGCTTGCACAACGTCAAACCCGCCTTTCTTATCAACCGCTTACTCAGCAATATCGAATTGCATCAGAGGGTCTTACCTTTTCAGCAAAAACCATTTCTGAGGCCTTGCAAACGGTTGGCAGTGTTGGTGGCTGGCGGGTAATAGATAACAGTCAAATAGATGCGAGCAAATCTTATATTGCTGCGCTTAGAATGACGCTTGACTTAAGTAAGCTGCCTAAACCTTTCCAGGTGAATGCACTAAATAATCGCGACTGGAATGTTTCGAGTGACTGGTTGAGATTTCCATTCTCACCGACCGGCCCTAATGTTATTAAGCGATGATGCGTTCTTTCGCCTTCTCTAAGCCACACTCTTTTGACAAAGAGGTTTGGAAAAGGCGCGCCCTGCCGATCGCAATGGGAGTTATAGGAACCTTTGCCCTGTGCTTATTGGTTCTTCTTTCAATTGCCTCCTCCAATACAGAATTTTTTGATAAATATTTTATTTGGCTCTACGCAGCTAATGTAGTGATTGGTGTTTGTCTGATCTTGGTGATTCTGGTGTTGGTGTCTGTAATTGCTATTCGCTGGCATAAGGGGCGTTTTGGTACCCGCCTGATTGCGAAGTTGGCAATGATTTTTGCTTTGGTTGGGGTGGTACCAGGATTAATTTTGTATGGCGTATCCTTGCAATTCGTTTCTCGTAGTATTGAGACCTGGTTTGATGTGAAGGTCGAGTCTGCGCTGAACTCCGGTTTAGAGCTGGGGCGAGTTACTTTACAAATTGCTCAAGAAGAAATTTTGGCCGAAGGCAATTTTATTGCCGAACAAATCACTCAGGTTCCTTCGGGAACAAGCTCTGAGCAGGTTGGCGCTATGGTGATGAAGATTCGCAATCAATTCGGCATTCAAGAGGTCAGCCTTTTTAATATGCAGCGGAACTTGATTCTGTCGAGCGAGTTGAAGCCAAAAAAATATTTACCGCCTCCCAGTGCCGAGGTGGTTTCTGAGGCATTTAAAAAGAAGGGTCTTACCGCTTTAGATCAAGTTGAAATGGAAGGCGGCCAGCGCGGTTACCGGGTTAGGGCAATTGTGCCGATCGTGCGCAAAAAGCCCGCTCAAGGAAAGTTAGATTCCGGCAAAACTGCAGAAGATCGATACTTTCTGCAGCTAGTTCGCTATATCCCAGCCCCGCTAGCAAAGAATATTTTTGCCGTGGAATCAGCCTACAGTGAGTATCAAGAAAAGTCATTGGGGCGGACGGGATTGCGCAAAATGTTTGTGGGCACTTTAACGCTGACGCTCTTCTTCGCTTTATTTGTCGCCGTGATTTTGGCTTTGTTGTTAGGGCGCCAGTTGGCTAGGCCACTCTTAATGTTGCTCAAGGGAACGCAAGCCGTTGCTCAGGGCGATTTATCGCCTAAGCCAGAACTAGATACCGGCGATGAACTAGGAATGCTCACGCGACAATTTAATGTGATGACAAGGCAGTTGGCTGATACACGCACCTCCTTACAAGAATCTAAGGCCTTTTTGGAAAAAGTGCTGGGAAGTTTAACGGCCGGCGTATGTATTTTTGATAAGCACTACAACATCGTATCTAGCAATGCTGGCGCAGACCGTATTTTTGGGCAGGACCTCACCTTATTAGATGGCAAGCCCTTAAGCAGCAACCCAGCGCTTTTGGAGTTTGAGGAAGCCATCAAGGAGGGTTTTGCCACCATGAAGCTTGGTGTTGCGGAAGGCGAGCCCAGTCCTGAGGCCCAATTAGGACAACAAGCTGCCCCCATATGGCAAAAGCAGGTTCAGCTTCATAGTACCAATGAGTTTGAAAACGAATTAGGGGTCACGTTGTTTGTTCGCGGCACAAAGTTAACGGCTGACCTGCGCATGGTTGTCTTTGATGACATTACTGATGTCGTGAGTGCTCAGCGTTCTATTGCTTGGAGCGAGGTCGCAAGAAGATTAGCGCATGAGATTAAGAACCCATTAACGCCTATACAGCTCTCAGCGGAGCGACTTCAACACAAGCTTGCAGGCAAGCTCAGTCACGAGCAAGAAGAGATGATCAATCGGAGTACTGAAACAATCATTGGCCAGGTGCAAGCAATGAAGGAGATGGTCAATGACTTTAGAGACTTTGCTAAAACTCCAAGCCCTCAGCTAAAGTCGGTATCTATTAATACTTTGATTCAAGAAATTCTTGGTCTTTATGAAGGTAGCCCAATAAAAACCCAGCTAGATCCACGCTGCCCAAACATTCTGGGCGATTCAACGCAGTTAAGGCAGGTCATTCATAACTTGTTACAAAATGCACAAGATGCCACTCTTGAGGGGGATCATCAAAGTGCTCCAGTGGAAGTCAAAACAGAGTTACTAGCTTATGGTGAGTTAAGTGGCGTGAAGCAGAATGCAGTACGGCTAACAATAAGTGATTCTGGATCTGGGTTTCCAGCTAAGATATTGGCAAGAGCGTTTGAACCTTATGTTACAACTAAGAGTAAGGGTACGGGTTTGGGGTTGGCGGTGGTTAAGAAGATAGTTGATGATCATGGTGCCAAAATTGAAATCCGCAACCGGATGCAGGAAGATCAAGTGGTAGGTGCGCAAGTATCAATTTTGTTTATGAATCTGGCAAACGAGGCAGCATAGGTATGGCAAGTATTTTGGTGGTCGATGATGAGATGGGAATCCGAGAACTTCTCAATGAGATTTTGACGGATGAGGGCCATACCGTGTATGCCGCGGAGAGTGCTATTCAGGCGCGCACAATTCGTGAGCAAATGCGGCCA
Source organism: Polynucleobacter sinensis (assembly GCF_001595985.1). Lineage (GTDB taxonomy): Bacteria > Pseudomonadota > Gammaproteobacteria > Burkholderiales > Burkholderiaceae > Polynucleobacter > Polynucleobacter sinensis. The sequence continues at coordinate 184,364 of NZ_LOJJ01000001.1, read as the reverse complement.
GATTTAGTTTTGCTCGATATTTGGATGCCTGACGTTGATGGCATAACCTTGTTGAAGGAGTGGTCCAAAACAGGGCAGTTGACGATGCCGGTGGTGATGATGTCTGGGCACGCAACCATTGATACTGCAGTAGAGGCAACCCGAATTGGCGCATTAAACTTTTTAGAAAAGCCGATTGCCCTGCAAAAGCTGTTAAAGACAGTAAATAAGGCCTTAGAGAGCTCCCCTAAGTTTGTGGAGCCCGTTGAAGAAAAAGTTGCTCAGCCTGCGCCCACATCCAATCCAAGCCCCAAGACTAATTCAAGCGAACAAGTCTTACCCGCCCCCGAGGGTGAGTACATTAGTGGTATTGCAAAAACCTATTTTGATTTGCCGCTCAGAGAGGCTCGCGATCTTTTTGAAAAAGCGTATTTTGAGCATCAAATGATCATTATGGGTGGCAGCATGACGAAGATTTCCGAGTACACGGGGCTTGAGAGAACTCACCTGTACCGCAAGCTGAAGGCTTTGGGTATCGATACGTCGCGAAATAAGGGCGAACAATAAAGTCCCGGGCAAGTCTTTGCTGCGCTTGGGCAAAAGGATTGGCCATTACGGATAGTCAATATTGGAGGGGATAATAGCGCCCTTAACATTTGTGCAGCATTTTCGGAACTATTCCCATGGAAATTAAGGTCAACTTTCTCGACAAACTCCGCCTTGAGGCCAAGTTCGATGATTTCACGGTAATTGCTGATCAACCCATTCGATATAAGGGTGATGGCTCTGCTCCTGGCCCCTTCGATTATTTTCTGGCTTCATCAGCTTTGTGCGCTGCATATTTTGTAAAGTTGTATTGCGACACCCGTAATATTTCCACAGAAAATATCCGTCTTTCACAGAACAATATTGTCGATCCAGATAATCGTTATCAGCAGATTTTCAAAATTCAGGTTGAGCTGCCAGAAGATATTTCTGCAAATGATCGCCAGGGCATTTTGCGCTCTATTGAGCGCTGTACTGTTAAGAAGGTTGTGCAAGCGGGGCCAGAGTTTGTCATTGAAGTGGTGGCCAATCTCGATGCAGATGCGCAGACTTTGTTGTCCTTAAAAGCTGATCCCAATGCCAGTACTTATATTGTAGGTAAGGATCTGCCGCTTGAGCAAACCATTGCCAATATGTCGGGTGTATTGGCAAACCTCGGAATTAAGATTGAAATTGCTTCTTGGCGCAACCTCATTCCTAATGTGTGGTCGTTGCACATCCGTGACGCACATTCCCCGATGTGCTTTACCAACGGGAAGGGCTCGACAAAAGAAAGTGCCCTAGCATCTGCCTTGGGTGAGTACATCGAGAGGCTGAGCAATAACCATTTTTATGCAGGCGCATTTTGGGGTGAGGATGTTGCGGATGGAGCGTTTGTTCATTATCCGAATGAGCGTTGGTTTAAACCGGGCCCTAAAGATGCATTACCAACAGAAATTCTAGACGAGTACTGCTTGAGTATTTTCAATCCTGATGGTGAATTACGTGGCTCGCATTTGATTGATACCAATTCGGGTAATGCGCAGCGCGGCATTTGTTCTTTGCCTTATGTGCGTCAGTCCGATGGCAAGACCGTCTACTTTCCCTCCAACTTGATAGAAAACCTTTATGTTAGCAACGGCATGAGTGCAGGCAATACCTTGGCCGAAGCGCAGGTGCAATGTTTATCAGAGATTTTCGAGCGCGCAGTAAAGCGTGAAATCTTGGAGCGTGAAATCGCTTTACCAGATGTGCCGCAGGAAGTGCTCTCCAAGTACCCTAGCATTTTGGAAGGTATTCGAGGGCTGGAGGAGCAAGGCTTCCCAGTATTGGTAAAAGATGCGTCGCTGGGCGGCATCTATCCAGTGATGTGTGTTACCTTGATGAACCCCAGAACGGGTGGTGTATTTGCTTCTTTTGGTGCACACCCCAGTTTAGAGGTGGCGCTGGAGCGGAGTTTGACAGAGTTACTTCAAGGACGTAGCTTGGAAGGCCTGAATGATTTGCCTCCACCAACCTTTGCGAGCGAAGCTGTGACTGAGCCCAATAACTTTGTCGAACACTTCATTGATTCTAGCGGCATTGTGTCGTGGCGGTTTTTCAGTGCTAAATCAGATTACGATTTTGTTGAGTGGGACTTCTCTGGTCATGGCGAAAACTCCAATGCCCAAGAAGCAGAAACTTTATTCAACATCCTCAAGTCTATTGATAAAGAGTCATATGTTGCGGTGTATGACCAACTAGGTGCTATTGCATGTCGCATATTGGTGCCTGGCTATTCCGAGATATATCCCATAGAAGATTTGGTTTGGGATAACACCAATAAAGCCTTATTGTTCCGTGCCGACATTTTGAATCTTCATCGATTAGATAATGCTACTCTCAGCCAGCTACTTGAGCGTCTAGAGAATAACGAGCTCGACGAGTATGGAGACATCGCCACATTAATTGGTATTGAGTTTGATGAAAATACTGTATGGGGTCAACTCACGGTTCTTGAGTTGAAGCTATTGATTCATCTTGCGTTACGGCAGTTTGATGAGGCTCAAGAATTAGTGGGCGCCTTTCTGCAATATAACGACAACACAGTCGAGAGAAAATTGTTTTATCAGGCCTTAAATGCAGTGCTGGAGATTGTCCTTAACGATGATCTAGAGCTTGACGACTATGTGCTTAATTTGCGGCGAATGTTTGGGGGCGAGAAGATGGATGCGGCAATAGGATCAATAGATGGCAGCGTGCGCTTCTATGGACTGACTCCCACCAGTACAAAATTAGAAGGCCTTGATAGGCATCACCGTCTGATCGATAGTTACAGAAAATTACATGCTGCTCGGGCAAAATAGCGACCATAGCCCTTTAGATAGCCTCCCTTAGTCAATCTGCTAGACATAAATAAAGCCCCAGCTATATGGGCTTTATAGGATTTTCTCAGGCATAACAAGGTTTCATTTATAATTCCCATTCTTGGCCTGGTAGCTCAGTCGGTAGAGCAGAGGATTGAAAAGCTAGGATAGAGGACTAAAACAGTTCTGCACATTGGGTCTAAGCTGGTTGTGACCAACCGCCCTACAAGCACCGAATTTCCTGGCTCCGAGCGGTTTCGAATATTTCCCGAATGGCATCGACAGCAATCTTAAATTAGGCAATGCATCGGCCTTATCTTTTGTTACTATTTTAGTTATGAAAAATATAATGCTTGGTATTGTCCATCTTTCACTCTTTATATTGAGCGGATGCGCCCCATCGTATAAGCCCATCTACATGTCGCAGGAAGAGTTCCAAAAAAACTTTGGAAATACTTTTATATCTACTTGCGTAAGGCAATGTAGCGGCGGCAACTTTAAATCTTTATATGATGCAAAAAATTGGTATGGCTTAGCCTACGCAGAATACACAACGGGCTCCTATGATGATTTGGGCTTTTATTACATGGGACTTGCGGCAGAAAATTTAAACTTTAAAGAAATGTCCCAAAAGTACTATGAGGCAGCCTTAAGAAACTCAGGAAAATCCGGTTGCGGAACAAAGTCATCGGGCTGTGATGGGTTTAGTTTTCCTGCAGATATCTATACAAAGCTTGATAAATTTGCCCAACAACAAGGTCACCCGAACTACCAGGCAAAATTAGCTTCGGATAAAGCTGCTCTTGACGCTGATTTGAAAAAAAGAGCGGCTGCAATAGCAGAGGATGAGCGCAAGCAGCGGGCCCAAATGCAGGCTGCCAAAGATGCAGAGGCCAAAAGAAAGGCAAGCCTTCCAAAGCCTGACATTAATCAAATAGCAAAATGTGCGGGGTATTTATATGGTTATACAAAAATTAATAACCCTCTTTCAGAAACAAACAAGAGGCTAATACAGGAAGCAAACGATTTCTTGAATTTGTTTGAAGATATTAAAGATAGGTCGCCAATCGCAGTTAAGGCAATGAATATAGGTAATGGCTTAGGGCAGACTTATTTTGCAACGGCTCAAAATGGAAATATGGCCAATGTTTACTTGGTCCAAAACATGCGAAATGTAATTAATAACGAATGTGCAGAGTATGGTCACAGGTTTGGCGTTGAGACTATTAAGTTAGTAAATTAAGCGCCTCCCCAGCACTATTCCATCAAGCCTCGATAGATAGGGGGCTGTTTATTGTCTGTTCCAAATGGAACAATTTTGACAAGCGTCTAGTTATTGGACGCCGAACGTAGGGGTAATCACTTAAGTATAGTTTTTATAAAGATATTAATATTCTAAAAAATAAGCTTATATTCAAATTATGAAAAAAATCTTTGCTATTGCTCTGACATCTCTCTTGCTCTCCGCTTGCGGTGGTGCAAAAGATGAGTTTGCAAAAACTGACTCGGGAAGAGCTTTAATGGCTTGTGTTGCTGGAGGGGGTTCGCTCGACATACAAAATATGACCTTTGATAATCAGCAAAAAGGGGTGGATGTAAAGCTCTTAAAGAATAATAAAAATATAGAAATGCAATTTGCTGTAGATGGAAAAATTAATCAAGCTAGCCTAGTTGGCGCTTCGATAGCTGGCGAAAAGAAGTTAACTAGATTTTCTTTGATGTTAAGTCTTGAGCTTGCGTGTGGCGGTGAGCTTGCTTCAAAGATTTTGCCAGACGACTATAGAAATTTGCAGATGCTTAATCAAATGCAAAGAATGTTTAGATGATTAAATATTTGAAGTTTGTATTTTTCGTTGCGACTTTATTCATGTTCGTCAATTTGTACGCACAATCTTTAGAAAAAGTTAGCACAAGAGTCTCGAAGGTTTCCAAATGTGGCGTCAAAGAAAGTATGAATAAGATGCACAACTTTTCTTAAAAACGATCCAGAGGCTCTTTAGCCCCTTAGGGTTGCAGCAAATTAAAACAAGGAGTTTATGAAAAATTTAACCAAACTCATCTCTGTTGGGGTTATAGCATTGCTAGTTTCGATTGGCGGTTGCGGAAAATCTGGCGATAACACCCCGGGTGCCGCTAACGTTCAGCCCCCACCCCCAGCAATTCCTGCTAAGGTTTATAGGGCTGACAATATGATTTTGATGTTTAAAAATTCTTCCAACCCTTTTGAAATTAGAGAAAAGGTTGTTGGAAAGAAAATTGAAACCCAAATGTTTGTTGAGAAATTTATTGATGAAGGCACCACTGCAAAAATGATTGATGCAAATACTGGATTTTTTTGCAGGATGCCTGGCAGTGAGTATGGGCAGCATAATAAAAGAGGAGTGATTGTAGTCGTAGGCACTTTTGTTCAAGAGGCAGGCAACATTGGGTTGGATGACTGCCATTTTGTTTCTAATGATTTGGATTGGAAAGCTACTGATAGCTATGAGGAGCTAATTAAGTGAGAATGATTAAAGGCGCACTTCTTTCCCTTTGCTTTTTTGTCTCGATTGCGAGTGCAGCAACAATTCCTTCGCAAGCAAGCGGAAATTACTCCGCATATTGCAGGGAAGAGTGGACAAAGAGAGGAGTTCTCGATCAAAACATGTTTAACTATTGTATGAAGATTGAGACGGAAGGCTATCAAAACTTAACATTTTTGGTTCAGAAATATGGCAACTTGCCTTGGATTCAAAAGGCAATTGATTCTTCCGTGAAAAACTGGACAAAAAAAGGCAGCAGGCAAGACAACATGGTTTACTTTAATCTGAATCAGATGATTGATGGGTGGGAGGAGTTAAAGTACCAATCTAGTCAGCCAAATTTTAATAAATCAAAATATCAAAGATGCCAGCAAAAATGGGATTTTGATTACAACATGATTTTGTATTGCTATAAAAATGATTAATCAAAATTTTGCTTTAAGCATTTCATAATTGGATACTTAATCTCTTCAAGCAATCCCTACACAAGCATTGATCTTTTGATTTGTCTTTGAGTGCTTGCTCGAGTTTTGCCTTATCAACCTGCACATCAAAACACCAGCATTTTTTATCGTCGCCCATTTGACAGTCATTTGCCGTTCCACAGGCTGGGCAGATCGTTCCAATATCTTCCATTCTCATGCCTTGATTCTTCGGGGTTTATGAATAAAATCTAATTTATAGTTGCATAGCTAACTAAAACGTGCTAGAGTGCTTACATGTTTGAACAATGCCTCTATTTCAATACCACCTCACTGGCTCGTAAATTAGAGCGGGAGTGGACATTGGCGTTTAAGCCGTTTGGATTGACCCCATCACAAGCATTTATGTTGAGAGTCATATTGGACAAACCTGGCTCTTATCAAAATGCCTTAGCTAAAGAAATGAATATCACTAAGCCTACTGCGTCTAGAGGTTTGGATGGATTGGAGAGGCTGGGATTAATCGAGAGATTGCCATCGGCCGATGATGCTCGTGAGATTGAAGTTCATCCCACTAAGAAAGCCAAAGCAATCAAAGACGGCCTCAATGCCGCAAGTGGTGAAGTAACCAAGAAGTTCAAGAAGTTATTGGGCGCCAATGAGTTTTTAGATGTTGTTGGTAAGTTGAGGGGAATTAGTGAAGTTTTATAGCCCCTCTATTTTTTGTATTAATAGTTGTATAGCTAACTAATTAGGAGAATGAGATGCCAATTTTGAATGTAAAAGTCAGCGGTAAAAAATCTATTGAAACAACCAAGAGGATTAATGAGCTACTTTTAGATCTGACTCACAGAATCTTGGGGAAGAAAAAGGAAGTCACAGCAATAGCTATTGACTATGTAGAGCTTGATCAATGGTTTGTTGGCGGTCATTTGTTGAGTGAGCAAGGAAAAAACAGCTTCTTCTTCGACATCAAAATTACTGATGAAACAAACACAAAGGATGAGAAGGCTAAATACATCAAGGAAGCATTTGCTGGATTTGAGCGAATCTTGGGAAACCTGCATGAGGAAAGCTATATCTATGTTCAAGATGTAAGAGCAGCTTCATATGGCTATGGCGGTAAGACACAGGAATATAGATATCACCAGTGATTAGCGAAATGGGCGCCTTGCAAGCCCCATTTCATCAAGCCTCGTTAGATAGAGGATTAGTTATTGTCTGCTCTAAATGGACAATTTTCAGAAGCGTCTAGTTACGGGACGCTCGGATTAATAAACTGCATCATGGTCACCAACATTGATCAAAACAATTTCAGTTTCAGTAATGATCATTTCAATGACGATGCGATATTTCAAGTTGATGGAAATACTTTGCAATCCATCCAGTTTTCCTGATAAGCCATGAAGACGAAGCGAGGGATGGTGTGGATTAAGCTCAAGTAGTTCAAGAGCTTTGGTGTATTGAGCCTCAGCATCAGGATGACGCTTTAAAAACTTGGCGGCACGCCTGTTGTATTGCTCAGTAAAGATTAACTGCCAGGTCATTGGGCAGATTTATTAATTTGCTTTAGACGCTTGATGTGCTGGGCAACGGTTTCTTTAACAAAGCGACCACCCGCTAAATCGGCTTTGGATTCGGCTAGAGCAGCTTCAAGTTCGCATTCGCGCAGATATTGATATTGCTGCTGATCCATCACGACATATTTGACTTGTCCGCGCACAGTTACAGGCGCCTCTAGTTGACCTAGTAATGCGTCTTCAATGGCTTTGATGCCTTTGGTCTTTAAATCATTGGCTACAACAGCACCCATAATCACCCCCTAAATAACACGATTAATAGTATTGTATAGGGGATTATTCAATCTAGCAACAAGTGCTGTTAAACCTTGGGGGTGATGAGAAAGGTGGGCTTAAGCGTCCTGTAATTGGACGCTTAGCTTGCTCAAACAAGCCCTACACAAGCATTGATCTTTTGATTTGTCTTTGATCACCTGTTCAAGCTTTGCCTTGTCTACGGGAACATCAAAGCACCAGCACATCTTGTCAGCACTTATTTGGCAGTTGTTCGCACTTCCACAGGCTGGGCAAATCATTCCAATATCTTCCGTTCTCATGCCCTGATTCTACGGGGTTGGATAGATAGAGGATCGATTATTGTCTGTTCTATTTAGAACAAATTTATTCAGCGTCTAGTTACTGGACCCCAAGGGAAAATGCGTGAATTTAAATTAATTCAATTGCCCATGAGTAAGGGCAAGCTTTAATAAATTTGTCGCTCTATTTACTCCCAGCTTATTCATCACATTGGCTCGATGCGCCTCTACAGTTTTAAGTGAGATATTTAAATTCTCCGCCACTTGCTTATTGGTGCATCCCGCAACGACGCACTCTAAAACTTCTTTTTCACGCTTAGTTAATCCTTGTAACTTAGATTGCGCTTTTTTTACTTCTGAGTTTTGTTGTTGATTTAAATAAGCCTTGTTTAGCATCTGGCTTATCAGGCCACAAATTGCCTCTTCTTTAAATGGCTTTTGAATGAAATCATGTGCGCCTTGTTTGAGAGCTTGAACGGCTAACTTGACCTCCCCGTGTCCAGAAACAAAAGCAACAGGTAAAAGATGTCCTTGTTCAATGAGCTTTTCTTGAAGCTCAATTCCTGACATCCCTGGTAGTCGGACATCCAGTAAAGCGCATGCTGTAACTGAGGTGTCTGAGTTTGTAAGCGCCATTAAAAAGCGTTCGGCACTTTCATGGCAGCTAGTTTTAAAACCATTGTTTTCAAGCAACCAACTCAATGAATCTCGTACAGCCGCATCATCATCTACGATATAAACCACGCCAGATTTAACGGGTGATTGATTGGTATTTCTGAGCATATTACCTATCTATGGATTAATCAGTTATTCCATAATATGGAATCTATATGCCCAAGATATTGGGATTTAACCCTAATAATGTTGCTTTGCAGCAAATAATCCTTGTATTGTTGATAAAGCCTTCCTAAAATGGTGCATCGCAGCAAAATGCAGCTATCTTACTAATAAAGGAAATGCCATGTTTCAGAATCAATTGAATGAGCAAATTGCTCATGCCCAAGCCAAGGCAGTAGAGAATGCAAAACACTTAGCTGAAGTTGCCGCCAAAAGCGCACAACAGTTAGCGGAAATTAATCAAGCTGCCGCAAAAGATGCTTTGGCAGTAGCGCAAGAAGCTGGCGCCACATTGTCAGCTATTAAAGATCCACAAGATTTTGCTAAGTTGGCTCAGCCAGAAGCTGCCCAAGAAATTGCTAAGTATGCAGCTGCCTATCAGGCCAAAGTAAGCAAAGTGATTCGCAATGGCAATCAAGAAGTTGCTAATGTAATTGATGCTTCGTTTGATGATGCTCGTGAAGATTTAGTCAAGTTTGTTAAAGAAGCTACTAAGGCTGCTCCCGCTGGATCTGAAGCTTTTGTATCTGCATTTAAAACCGCCTTTGAGACTTCACTCCAACAGTTTGATCAAGCTCGTGCCTCTGCAGCAGATACGTTTGCTAACTTTGAAAAGAGCCTTGAGTCAGTATTAAGCCAAGCTCAAGGTCAATTTGGTGAGACTGTTAAAGCTGCTCCAAAGAAGACTCGTGCCAAGTAATTAAGCATATTAAGTAAGTATTCACTCATGTCTAAAGTCCCTATTAATATGAAAGTATTACTAGGTGACTTAGATGAGCAAGTATTACAAGCTCAAGCGCAAATACTAAAGCAGGGCAAAATTCTTCTTGGCGACTGGTTACAAAAAGCCAATGAAGAAGGCGGTCTTGAGCAAGCAATTGACTGGTTATTGGGTAACGATGCAGATCGTTACTTTAATAACAATCGCCATAATTTAGCTGTGCAAATGATTCGCAGCATCACCCAAGAATATGAAATTCGCGACGAGCATTTAGACGATCCTTACGAAGCCGCTCGAATTTGGTTTAAGTTGAAATAAAGATTTTTGCATTGCAGCAAATTGGCTAAAATAAGCCCTTTCCAAATAATAGTTAGCCAGTCAATGAAGCCAGAAGCATTTTTAGAGAAGTTAGCAAAGGAAGAATTTCCAGCTCCCGTTTTAGTTGAGCGGGAAGTTGGCGGTTTCCTGGACTTGCATTCTCATGCTTGCGAAGTTCATGCTTTGGTTATTGAGGGGCAGATTGATATCACTATTGATGGAATTAAGACTGCCTATTTGGCTGGGGATGCCTTTCATTTGCTACCCAATCAAATTCATACAGAAAATTACGGCGCTAAGGGTGTTAAATACCTTGCCAGCAGGAAATCATCTACTACCCAAGAAGAATAAGCGTCCCATAACTAGACGCTTAACTGCTTCAAGCAATCCCTACACAAGCATTGATCTTTTGATTTGCCCTTAAGTGCTTGTTCAAGTTTTTTCTTATCCACTTGAACATCAAAACACCAACATTTCTTGTCCCGAGCCATTTGGCAGTCATTAGCTCCTCCACAGGCCGGGCAAATCGTTCCAGGCAATCTTCTCCACCCTCATCCCATCAAACCTTGATAGATAGAGGATTAGCTATTGTCTGTTCTAAATGGAACAATTTTCAGGGGCGTCTAGTTATGGGACGCTTGTGTGAATTCATTTTTTATTTTCTATCTCAGAAAATAAGTGGCTTATTCTCTCCAAGTAATCTTTTGGAAAGCGACAAATAATAATTTTTGATTTGTAGGTACCATCAGTAATTTTTGCTTGTACTTCAGCATTTAATAGCGCCCTACGAGCGCTAAATTTAACTGATAAGGGAAAAATCTCTTCATTTAATGGTTGTTTTTTGCTCACTTAGCGCCCTTTGCTTGATAAATTGCATACTATTAGCATGACATATTCAGCGCCCTATTATGTAAAACAACAACTTTAATCTTAGAAACTTGTTTGAGGCTAATTTAATGAGTCAATCAACCAGTAGGCGGACCGCCAAAACTCCCACCGATTCAGAGCTTTTAAATATGCACAGAGCTAGGAAGTTCACAGATTCAAAAGATCCCAAAAATCCGAATGTGCCTAAATTTACACCAACAAAAGGTGTGCGAATTAGAAACATCAGATTTGTTTGCTATAGATGCAATACGATATTTATTAATGGATGGGAATACAAAACATTAAATTTGGGATTAGTGACATTGTGTGAGCAATGTAAAACCAAAATAGTTCCTTTGAAAAGTATAGATGTAATGACGGGTGCCATTCAAGGCGGAAGTGCTGATGGTGGTAGATAAGACTATCGAAGAAAACATCAGTACTTAGTCACAGGGCATTTAGTAATTATCTAAAGCCTTAGTTAGCTCATCCTTAACACGCTTACGTAAGCCAGCTGGTGCCAAAACTTCAACACCTGAGCCATATTTCAATATATCCATGACAAGCTCAGGATCTTGGTTGTAATCAAATTCCAAGATGTAATTACCGTCTTTATCAAAAGCGCCCACTTGCTGTCCATGCCACGTTTCGCTGCTCACCCATCTTGCCTTTTCAGGTGAGAACTTTAACTTAGCTCTTTGACTGGCTTTGCCTGAGAAGATTCCATAGCTTTCTGCAAAGTGCTCATGCAATTGTTTTTCAGAAATCTCTTCTGTCTTTGTGTTGGTGATGATTGCCTTTTTAATTCCGTCAAGAGCAAAACTTCTTAGATCTTTGCGCAGGTGACAGTAAGCATCTAGATACCAGTTATCCCTATAAAAGATCAGGCGTTGTGGTGATATTTCTCGCTCAGTAGTTTTATCAGTGCCGCGGGCATAGTAGCTGATTTGCAATCGGTTGCGCTTTAGTAGGGCGCTACCAATCTCTTCGAAGTTCTCAATAGAACCCTTGCGGGCAGACATTCCAAATACCTTTAATCGCTTGCGTAGCTCTTTAGCTGGGGTATTGCTCTGACCCAAAATGCCGTCAATGATGGAGGTTAGCGGCGCAATGTGAGGCTCAATCAATCCGCCCTTATCTAAGCCTGAAAGAAGATGCTGCATAAGAACAAGAGCAGTTGCCTCTTTTTCGGAAAACCATAAGCCAGGGAGTTCAATCTTTTCACCAATACTTTGCCCGTCAAAACAGTAGCCCCCTTTAAATCTGTCGTAAACAATCGAGGCATTCATTCTGCTTCTTAGATATTCAAGATCTCTTTTAAAGGTCGCTTTGGAGATTTCTAATTCATCTAGAAAGTCATTAAGTGGGACACATTGACGTGCTTGAATCATGTACTTAATTTTGTGTAGTCGCTCTACGTCACCCATGATGGCTTTCTATTGGCTTTGATGCTTGAATGTTACTGTACTAGCTCAAAAAATGAGCCTATTAAGAAAAGAACTTTCTAAAGTACAACCTTCGCCAGCTAACAGGTTCAGAAGCAAGATGAGCCTCTGTCATTAGGTAATCAGGTTTTTGGGCTTCTAAGGCATATTTCTTTGCCGACCTAGAAGAAGGAATGCCTGCAATTACGGCAGCATCAATCGTTGCCTGAACAATGAAAAGCTCAAATCTTGGATTTTTATAAGAGATTTGCAAAGGGAGGATGAGGCTAATAATGATTGCACTTGAAAGCATGAGACTACTTCTTTGCAGGCGTGTAGCCAATTCGATTGCCTGAATTGTCAAAGTAGTTAGTGACGCCACTTGGGGCTTTAACTTCATAGCCAATCCTGTTGCCCGTATTGTCATAAACCCCATTCTTGGCACTGGCGTTATATGCGCTGTTGTCCATGTTGTATGGACTATTGCGCATGTTGTAAGGAGAGTTTTCCATGTTGTATTGGCTGTTTTGCATGTTGTAGGGCGAATTGTCTAAATTGGTGACCTGAGCAAAGCTCTTTTGTGCATATAGGGCAGCTTGAGCAAGCAAAAAGAGGGTAAGTAGATATTTCATGGCTAATCTCTTGGTTTGAATGTATAAATCGAGTTTAGAGGCTCATAGGCTCATAGAATGAGCTATAAGATAAGTTAATAATTACCCGGCTAAATTTTGAGTGGCAAGGTTTATGTGAAATGCTGGCCCATTGAAAGGTCGTAGAAAATTTCTTAGAACACTACAATGAAACAATGCAAAAAGAACTGTTTGATTTAGAAGATAAAAAAGGTATTAATAATCCCAAAAGCTATGATGGCCTCTATGGATTTCATAAGTATTGGGGAAAAAAACCAGCTGAACTTTATTCAACTCTTATTGAAAAATTAACTAATGAGGATGACATAGTTGTTGACCCATTTGTGGGGTCTGGTGTTCTAGTAAGAGAAGCTTTGTTGTTGGGAAGAAGGGTAATAGCTTCAGATCTGAATCCCGCTGCAATCGAATTGACAAGGCTAATGGTAATGACGCCGAGTGCAAATAAATTGACTACGGCCATCGAAGAAATAAAACAAAACGTATATCCTCAGATTTGCGAAACTTATCAAACCGAGTCAGGTGGCGTTGCAACTCACTACATCTGGGATCAAGATAATTTAATTGAGGTTAGGGAGCGCCACAAAGGCCCCAATAAAAACATTAAGAGGGCTCCGACTGACTTTGACCGAAAAGTTTTTGAAAATCATTCGACATATTGCTCGAAACAATTAAGACCTCTAAATCTTCAGGAAAATTCCAGAATTAATGTAAAGAAGGGGATGAATTTAAATGACATCTTTACAGGTAGGGCGCTTAAAAATATAGATCTTTTACTTTCATCATTTGCCAAATATGACGATCATATAAAAAGAGCGCTATATCTCTTATTGACCAGCTCTATTGGCCAAATGTCTAAAATGGTTTTTACAATCAATGGCGGACCTGGCAAAAGCTATCAAGTTGGAAGCTGGGTAATCGGGTTCTGGAAACCTAAACTTCATTTTGAGATTAATGTCTGGAATTGTTTTGAAAATAAGGCTAATAAGCTCATTAAGTCACTTCACGAGATCAAAGATATCAGCAATATAGGAATCGGAGATGTGCAATCCGTTCTCAATCAGAAGTCAAAATGCTCTGTTGAATTGAACGATGCAATTACCCAAATGAATGGGCTTCCGCCAGGGTCAATAAAACTTATTCTTACTGACCCGCCACATGGGGATCGAATACCTTATCTTGAATTAAGCGATTTATGGAATTCAATTTTGCATGTCTCAGTAGATTATGAGAAAGAGATTATTAAAACGAATGCTAAGGGCAGGGAACAGATTTCGAGAGAATATGAATCTCGGATGCTGCGTTTTTATGAGGCAGCTAAGAATAAGTTGGCTGATGATGGCTATTTTGTATTGATATTTAACTCTACAAAAAAAGATGAGTGGAAAGCAATCGAGGCTGCCCAAAATTATTTTGATTACCTTGGGGTTTTGCCCGCCTATTATTCGGCTGGATCGGTAGTTCAGGACAATAGAAAGGGAAGTTTAAAAAGCGATTTGATTCTTATGTTTTCTAAAAAAGGTTTTGGAGCAAAACAAAGAAAAAATATAAAGAGTTTTCAAGAATTCGAATCAGAGTGGCCAAGTCACTACTCTGATAACAATACCGAAGTTGATATCGTTGAATAATCCCCCTTCAACTGAGCCTCTAAATCATAAGAATATGTAAATTGATTCAAAGATTCAAATTTAAGATTATTTAAGTGAGTATCAATTAAAGATCCGATTGTCTTAACTTTTTTCTTGAGCCCCCTTGCATCACCGAAGCTACCTTCATGGGCTAGAAATACGAAAAATCTATTGTTATTACAGAAAAGCCTTGGCCCTTGGTTGGTGTAATTCCACATTTCAAGCCTTTTTCTATCCGCGTGTAAATTTTGAATGGTGGTTTGGCGAGTATGTAAAACCTGTGCAAATACTTTTTCAATTATTGGGAATTGAACCTTTAAAGTATTCAAAAAATCAAAAAGATCTTCGGTTGTGTCAAAGGTGGATAGGTTCGGTAAATTTTTTTCAGTTTTCTTAATCTCTTTATAGCAAGCCTTTAGAGTTTCTTGGCATGAACTCTTAACTGCTAGTTTCTCTTCTTGATCAAAAAATTCCTCTGAAATATTTGTAATTTTTAAATCAAAGGGAATCAAGCCATGTTCCTTAAAGTCATAAAAAAAATCAATGTGGGGAATTTTTCTCAATGTAGGAATTACATTTTTATGATTATTAACAAAATGCTCAATTAAATCTGTGGATGCCTGGTTCACGTAAGACCACTCTGCATATTGCCTTGCCTTAATGGCTAATGTGTCAAACGCAGAAGAGAGCTCTTCCCATGTTCTAAGGCGTTTGTTTCTAACTACTTTTTGAACTTCTGTATCCAGCCTATCATTTCTAAGTCCACACCTAACATTCCCAAAATTTTCCAGCAATGCTTCTAGTCCGGATTCATTGGCCAGTCGAGAGGCTTTAATTTCTGGATATTTCGACAAAATGAACTTGGAGAGCGTATCTTTTGAAAGGTTAAGCAGAAATACCCTTCTGTACAATTCCTCGATTTTTGGGGTCTTTTCAAAGCTCACATCCTGCCCATTTGCCTCTAGCATTTCGATCAGTTGAGGCTTATCTATTGATCTTATAAGTAGATATTCAATTGCCTTAGGAAAGCTAGATTGAAATTTAACGACATTATTGCCGTTATTAAATGCCTGATGGATTTGATCAAAGGACATGTTTCCTCACTTGTTTAAGTGAAGATCATAGCAGGGCCCTTACTATTTTTTAGATGCGCAAATGAAATGGCCCCTAACGGATTTCTGAAGTGCTTTCAGGATGCTATTGAGACTCTTCTTTAAGTAAAGATCTTCGAGGGCGGGCTGCGGACCTATAAGGGAGGTTATTTTTACAAAGGATTTGATGCGACCAATAAAAGATTTGTAATAAAGTGGATGATTGCTCTTGGTAAGCTTGGGGGCACCAGAAATTTCGAGGACTTTATATGAATTCATTTCATATTTGGCGCCATTCCTGTAAACGAGACATAGCACATAATTTTTTTCACTAAGATCGGTATGCAAAATTGACTTTAGTGGTTCTCCGTATTTGCCGAACCAACAGTAAGGATTTTTATTTAATACCTTATTAATCTCTTCAATTGGATTTAACTTATCCATTAGGCTTACGCGAATAACTAAATAGGTGGTGAGATTAAGCATTTATGACTAATTTACACGATTCATTCAAATTATTGTGGGGTTTGACGGGCATCTTCAGGTCGCCCAAATCCTAATCTGAATTTAAGCTAGCAAGCGTCCAGTAACTAGACGCCGAACTTGCAAAACTTTCAATACCTCTTTCCTGCCAATACAAACCAAGTATCACCCAAAACAATCTCCTTGTTGCGTGGTGAATTAACTCTGTTTCGGCGCGCCAAAAGTAACAAGTGGCAATGCCGTTTTAAGCTACCCAATGGGCAATGGCATGCGGCCTCTACAAATACAGAAGACTCTGACTTAGCTCAAACCCAAGCGATAGCCATTTACGAAACCGTCAAAGTCAAAGTTGGTGCTGGCTTAGCTGTTGTCACTAAGACCTTTAAGCAAATCGCTTTAGATGAGCTGGCAAATATGGCGCAAGCTCTGCATAACAAACTAGGAAAGCGCATTTATCGTGACTACGCCTTTGCCATTAACAAATACCTTATTCCCTTCTTTGGGCAATATGAGATTAGTCAAATTACCAATGAACTATTGGGCGACTTTGAATCTTGGCGTATTAGTGAGATGGGTAAGACCCCTATGGCAAGCACTAAGCGTAATCATGCCAGTGCTTATATAAGAGTAATTAATCTAGCCCGTGATCGTGGTTATATTGGATTAAATCAAGCCGTGCCGTTATTAGATAGCAAAGGCAAAAAGAGCCAGCCCCGCCCTGCTTTTACAGCAGAAGAAATTAAGGACTTACTAAGTTATACAGAGACTTGGCAAAAGAGCTCTTATACAGATAGAACGGCGTTAATGAGAACGCTGTGTGCTTATTACATAGAGTTTTTAGTCAATACTGGTGTTCGTCATGGAACAGAAGCCCTGCCGCTTAGGTGGAAACATTTGCAATGGCATTGGATTGGGGGGAAGAAATACTTGAGGATTTGGGTGTCAGGCAAGACGGGCCCTAGATATTTGATAGCAAGAACGGCTGTGGTGAAGGTATTGGAACGAGTAATGAAGTGGCAGAAGTTGCCTTACTCAGGATTGAATGCTGTGATTGAGGCTAAGGTTGATGCGGTGATATTTCGATTGCCAACAGGGGAACAAATTAGCAATATGGAAAATATCTTTCGTAACTTGATGGTTCGTAGCAATATGCGTGTGGATGGCTCTGGTCAGAATAGAACCTTGTATAGCCTGCGTCATACCTATGCCACATTCGCCTTAGCAAGAGGGGTTGATATCCATACTCTCGCTAGGCAAATGGGCACTAGTGTTGGCATGATTGAGCGTCATTATTCGAAACTAACTCCTATGATGAATGCTGAGAAGTTGGCTTAGCCCAAGCAGGCAACTACATCGCCTGTGTAGCAAGGCAATAGCGTTACTTCTGCGTTATCAAGATTGATAAAGGGATTACGTTTTTTAAGCTCTGTGCCAAACCATGCCAATTTAGCGTTAGCGCGATAAGAGTCTTTGTACTTACGAATACTGTCTGTGCCATTTACTAGCTCTAATACACCGCTAAATTTGGCGCCACGATACATGGCATTTATAACCTCAATGGCAAAGACATCTTGCACATGTTGTAGCTTACTTACTTGGGCTTTAGTGGATGTGTGTGGAATCATGGTTGTAGATAGTTTTTTCATTTGAATTTCTTTCTTAATTGAATTGAGGAATTTGTTCTATTTGGAACAACCGCTACCCCTGCAGTGGTAGCGGTTGTCTTAAACAGTAATAACTGCCTTGTCAGTCGGGTTGGCTACACGTTCCGCGACTTTATAAACAGCATTTGCTTCCGCACCCAAATCCCATAAATCAGGCTTGAGATCGACATTTTTGCTGCTTTGTTTGATTTGCTCATAGCGTTGTTCACGACGAGCTTGCACAAACTCTCCAGCTTCTTTGTTGATAACAAACTTGATTGGTAAGCGGGCAGAGATTTCAGCTAACGCCTTTTCCATCGCGCGCCAATCAGTGTCATCGGGCTTTTTGGTAAACAAGAGCTTGGCAAATACATAGCCAGAGTTTTTGCTATCAAAGCTTAAGGGCTCTTCAATCTTATTGATGTCCTTTGTGCTTTTGACCAGCTCATCAAGCTTTGCGCCTGTTAGCTTATTTAACGCATACCCTTTTGTCAGGCATTCCTCAAATGCATCTGCTGGAATTTGAGTAATCAAGTAGATATTGGTCCAACTTGCTGGCAGTTGATCCACATATTGAATAAAGCGTGGATATACCCGACCAATTGCAGAGAACTTGCGAACAGTACTGCTGTAGTCCTTAAGTCCGACTTCTTCGCAAAAAGTCTTAAATTGAAACTTATCTAGCGATTGCTCTGCCTCATAAACCACGCGGCACATCTCTAAAGTGCTACGAGCAGTTTTCTCCACTCCGGCTTTAAACGCAGCTACATACGCCTTGCGCTCTTTTGGGATGATGGCTGTTGTGTCTGCTGTAGCGGCCTCTACGCTAAGCTTGCGCTCGTACTGAACAAGACTGGTGCTGGCAGATTTTGCTACTTTAGCTTTATCCAAGCTTGCCTGCGTACGCTGCGCTTTATCTTTGTCCGATTCTTTGGGCTCAGATAGTGCTACAGGTTTTGATGAGGGTTTGACTTCACCTTCCACCTCAAATACTTCATCAAAAGTCGATGAATCCTCAGTGATGACATTGGCATTCATATTGCGAATATCCACAGAAGGAGTGGTTGATTGTGCTGCTGATGGGTTTGCTGCTTGGTTAGTTACTTCAATTGCATTTTCCATTTTTAAAACTCCTTAAAAATCAACTTAGCGTTAGTGACGAAATTGTCGGTTTGCTTTGTTGATGGAGTCACTGTATATTTTTGCGATTTTTCGAACAAATCACGGCGTTGTTTTATTTCCTTGACAGAAAAATACGAAAAATTTGAGCCTTATAAATAAAGGCTTTGCATGCGATTTTAGTTTTGTAAAAAATGACTGTATTTTTGCGATTAAGAAAATGCAGTCATTTAATTCTTAGGCGTTTGCTAAATTAATTCCACGGCATTGCGTTTCATATCATCGGATGCATCTATGTATTTCATTGTTACTGCGATATTGCGATGTCCTGCTAATGCTGCAAGTACGCGAACACCAACTCCCTTTGAGGCAAGCGAGGTTAAAAAGTTCCTTCTTCCACTATGGCTGCTGGCACCACTAATACCAGCGTTACGATAGGTGTGATAGAACCACTGACACAATGAATTAGCAGTAAATCTTAGGCGTGTATTAGTGTGAAACAGTGGAATGTCGGGATATTTGGCGTGACGGGTTTTTAAATATTCTTCCAGTTCGGCACGTAATTTAGTGGATAAGAAAACTGTCCTCGGATACTTTCCTTTGGTTTGTTCGGCTGATAATCGAACTTCTGCCTTGACTGTGCCATCTGTATTTAAAACATCGCCCATTGTTAAGGATGCAATCTCCGCAACACGAAGTCCTGCAAGAAAACTTGTCATGAGCAATGCTCTATCGCGCTCGGGATATTTTTTGGTGGATACATAACGCAGCACTTGATCCAGTTCTGCTTGGGTAAGGGTTTTTGCTTGAGCCATTTGTAAAACCTTTCATAAATAAAAAAGCACTATTAGTGTGTTTTCTTATTGCAAAATGGTCGACCGAAATTTACCAAGACAAGATCTTCCAAAAATCAATGGCTTACGCTTCCACATAAGAAAAGTGTGTTTTTCTTATGTGGTTTGCGTTATTAATATTTATGAGTATTTCGTAGGAAATAGACGACAAATTGAGTTTTGGGGTCAAAAAAGCCCTACACGCTATTTGTTTGGCGTTCAGCAACTAGACGCTGTGATGTTTGAAGATCTTTGCTTGTAGGGCTTTTTTGAGGGGTTTTGCTTTATTACTACTTAGCGTTTAAGTCCACATTTGTTGCTACAAATACTGGCTTATTTGCGCCTACAGATTTGCAGTGATGGGCTTTTAAGTCCCACTCATCTTTTGTTCCATTTTGAACATCATCAATTTCAATATGGACTTCGCCTGTTGTTTGTAAATAGATGCAATAACCATCAACTAGTTCTTTTGATTTGGTTAAAGGCTCGTAATGCACAATCCACGACATCACTAGATCAGGTGTATTGGCTACACCACACGCGATTAATTTATTCAATATTTCTATCTGACTATTTGATTTAGCTGTGTGTTGAAATGTCCCGAATTCATAAAAATCGACTAGATACTTTTGGTTGGGGTTTAGCAGCTCGACAGATCCGTTATAGATTGCTCGTCTAAATAATCCTTTGCCAAATGGAGTATTGTACTTCTCGTTGATAAAACCTCTGATTGCAATTTCTCTCATTTTTATTCTCCTTGTGTTCTAAATTGAGTTCTCGTTGCTAGTTACTTTGTTGGTTACAAGAGAGATCAGAAGAGATCAGTTGCAGTAAAGGTCGCAGATCTCAAAAGAGGAGTTACGAAGTTATGTTGCTTAGTCAGGGCTACTCATTTGCCACTACGAGTAACTTGCTAGCAACCACTCAAACTCAACCTTGCGACTTCTTTTTCTTTTTGCGACTTCTACTTTGTAACCAAGCAACTCGCAAAAATATTTATCCCTCTTAAAGAAAAACCGCTAATTTCCTGTCCAAAATGCGGCAAAAGAAATGGGTTGGTAAAAAGAGGTCGACCAAATAAACAGATCGAAAACAAACTACTTGTGCCCATTAACAACATAGGAGAAAACAATGAGCGCATTAAGTAACTTAAAACTAGTAGCAGTTAAAAAACCAACCCATATGCCTGCAATCGTCATTCGTAGAAATAAGCTTTCTAGCAAGCTGTGGGAACAAATCCAGCTAGCTAAGAGTCAAATGGATGGCACACCCTTTGTTGTGACAAAGTTCAAAACTGTTAAAGATAAAGAGACTGGGTTGCGTAAGCAGGTAGAAATACCCAAGCGTTTAAAACCCTGGTGGTTCCAATCAGAACAAGGCAAAGTCTGTGTTTCAGTTAAATATGGCTCTTGGACTATTGAGCTTGCTAAGGGCAAGCCTAGCGTAGAAGTGGCAAGCGGTCTAGAGCTAGTAAAGGCACTAGAGTCTATTAAGTCGGCTGTTGAGGCCGGGGAATTAGACGCTCAGATAGAAACTGCAAGTAGTAGTTTGCGTAGCGGGTTTAAGCGTTAGTTTATTGTGGGGGCACAACGCCCCCACTTTAGGATATCTATTCTGTCGCTAGCTGTTAAAGGCTATGAAGATTGAAGATATTGCTCAGCCCTTCATCGAATTCGTATGCTTGCTGCTTATTAGAATATTGAGATTATTATTGGCAAATAATCAATAAGGAGAGCTATGACTAATTCCCTTGATGTGATCACATTTTGCCACTGCGCCGTTTCTTTAAAAGCCCGATGGTTAGAGCAGTTTCAAAATGCAATAGATAAGATAAAAAAGTGCTCCCCCGAAAACCTGCCATCAATTTCGGCCTTTGAATCTCTAGCCTGGGATTCTCTCAGTTCTGCTGGGTTTGATTATGGAAATATTGAAGACTGGGCCTCTCCATTTATAGAGCGAGTTATTGATTTCAATGCCGCCTTAGTCGTTTTGAAGCCTGTGCTTTATTCGGCTTTACTCGAAGAATCAAAGATATATGCAACCCCAGAAGACTTTGCAAAGAAAGCCTTACAAGAAGTGGGCAATCCTCAATTCACTTTAATTACTAAATGGAAAAGTTAAAAATCTAGATTTATTTCAGCTATTAAGAAGTGTCCAATAACAAGACGCTTATATTTAATTGGTGGGCTAGTTAAGAAAAGCTAAATATCTTTATGAAAAGATATAAGGCAACAGTCAATGCGGCGGGCTTGTGGGTAGAAACCATTCTGTATGCCCAAAATCAAGCTCAGGCATACAAGTTGTTTCAAGCTATCTTCGGCAACAGTAATGTTCCACATCAACCGTCACAGATTGGGTAATTATGAGATTCGATGAAATAGCCCCGCAAAAACCATTAAGTCCCGAACAAGCAAGGCTTAAATCTATGAAAGATCGCGTTAAGCGTGATCAGGCGGCTATAAAGGCTGAGCGGGCTAGGCAGAAGATTAAGGCTGGGCAGAGCCTGCTTAAAAAAGTCAGCAACAACCAAGCCGTGTGATAACTTAGTAAGAAATTAATACTTGGTGACCCATGGAAAGCCCAATCTTTACCAAATTTCGAATTATTTCAGAACGCGATACGGTCACACTTCAGAATCAATGGGCGCATGACATTAAATTTACGCAGCTTCCAAAAAATGAGGTTGATCAGTGCGACTATCAAGATGATCCTACTGGTGAGAAAAACTTCATTAGAGTATTCGGCTCAGAAATGGCAGAGGGCATAGATTTTTCTCAATTTCAATTTCACTTTGGGAAAATGAGAAAAGTTGTGGCTGGATTGCCTGAATTGAATGTCATTACAACCCCTTTGACCCCTCAGGTTTTTCAAGACAATCTAACCAAATGTGTATCTAAAATTCATAAAAGCGTTGTTATCACTTCGGCGTTTAATCGTGTTGATCAGATTTTTGGGTGCGGCATATCGGCTTTTATTGAAGAAGGCCTCTTATATTCAATAAGGTGTACAGCGCATAAGGATTCTTCGGGGTCAAAATACAGAGTTGTGATTCAATCCTCCCCAAATAAAAAAGGTATTAAATTTTCTGAAGAGCTTGAGTTTGATTCAGTATTGATAAAGGAAGACCTCATAAATCTGAAAGCTGATATTCAGAAAAAAGTCGTACAAGAGTTTAATAAGTCCGTAGCCTGGTCAAAAAGGCTGGTGTATGTCCAAAGAAATCTCTCTACACTTGATCGATTCATGAGCCCAAATGGTTGGCAAGCTTAGCCTACTTTCAACCTTATGTTTCATTTGAATGCCGCCGTCCCGTAGGATTAAACATCCCCACTCCAGCCGGATTTCCCTATAAATCAATAGAGTTAGCCACAGTAGGCGCATTTAGTAAGCCCATTCCCAGTTTCATTTATAATTCCAAGTCTTGGCCTGGTAGCTCAGTCGGTAGAGCAGAGGATTGAAAATCCTTGTGTCGGTGGTTCGATTCCGCCCCGGGCCACCAAGAAACACCAAAACCACCTTCGGGTGGTTTTTTATTGCTCTGTGTGAAACTATCGTTATGAATATTGACGAATATCGCATCGCTACAGCCAAGGATGTTTCAGAGCTTGTTAGTCTTATAAATACAGCATATCGCCCTAACGGCGCTGAAGCCGGCTGGACTCATGAGTCAGAACTTATAGAGGGCGAAAGAATTAACTCCCAACAGCTTGCTGAGCTCCTTGAGAGGGAGGGCTCAACAGTATTGCTTGGCTTAAGTAAGGCTGAGATTGTGGCTTGCGTAAATGTTAATGAGGAAGCCGGAGCAAGCTATATCGCTATGCTGACAGTTAAGCCGTCATATCAAAATCTTGGCTTGGGCAAAGAAATGCTTCAGCTCGCAGAAGAGTATGCCGAGAATCAATATGAGTCTTCAGAGGTTAATTTATTTGTTATTTCAGAGCGTAGGGAGCTATTCGATTTTTATTTACGTAGGGGCTACGAGCCCACGCAAGTAAGCTCAGACTATCCAGCAAATGCTGGCGTTGGAAATCCTAAGATCAGTGGTCTTAAGCTGGTGTTGTTAACAAAACAACTTGGCTAAGCATCCTCGGCCCTAGTCGATTCCACCCAGGATCACCAAGAAACATCAAAACCACCTTCGAGTGGTTTTTAATTTGGGGCTATTAACGGCTATTGGTTTAAAAGATAAATCTAATTAAGCCCTTGAGGCCTTTTCAATGGCCTGACTCAAGTTGGCAAAATATTTATCTGCTTTCTTTGTGAGTTCAATTTGTTTAACGCGACCATCATCAGTTGACTTGAGTTTGATATATCCACCATCTATCAGGCCATGAAGTCTTTTGTGAAGCGTGGCCGGAGAACCTAAATTGCTGAGTGAGAGAATATCGCCTACTACAATTTTGTTTTGATTAAGAATCATGCTCTTGAGAATATGCTCAAGAATATCTATGCTCAAAGAGTCCAGGGGTTTTTCATATGATTTTGTTAGCGCATCTGCGAGATGCAAAAACCGTAAGTAAGAATTTGTCATTTAGATTTATCCCCTCTTTTTAAGTATCATGAGTCTGTGCCCATTTTGCCTAGAAAAATACCACCAAGCTTGATTATCCTCCAAAAGATAGGGCTACCTTTTTGCCTATATTTTTTGACACTTTATATAGTTAAGGCCTTTCCCTTCCTGGTTAACCATCCCGAACTTAGCTATTTTGTTTATTTGCCTGCTGGCATTAAAGTTTTATCTGTATTAATTTTTGGTTGGATGGCTGCCATAGGGGTTGGACTTGCGGTATTTATTAGATTAATAATATTTCAACCAGAACAACCTTGGTTTATGTGGTTCATCGTGGCCCTTATTGGTAGCGTCGTTCTCGTTCTGGTTGTGAACTTAACGCTAAAGGGCTTAGGTGTTGCGAAAGATCTCCATAATTTGAAGTATCGTGATGTTGTCACATTGGCATTATTTGCCAGCATTGCTCACGGGTTTAGTTATACCTATGTAATCTTTGCTATTCATAACTATGCTTTTGATAATTTCATGCGTGAAAGCATGATTATTGTGATGGGTGGTTTTTTCGGAAACATGTTAGTAATTGGACTGCTGACTTATTTTATTCAACATAGCCAGTGGCTTCAGCGACAAATCCAGAGATTAAACAAAAATAGCGATGTGTAGTTTCAATATGGAGTCAGACATCCTCAGTTCTGGTCGATTCCGCCACGGACCACCAATAATCATCAAAACCACTTTCGGGTGGTTTTTTCATTTGGGCTAGGTTACATTCTTGCTATGAAAGCCCTCAAAAAAAGAATTCTCAGTGCTTGTTGTGGCGCCCACATTCTTCACGATGGATATACCGACCTGCTTTATGTGATGTTCCCTATTTGGCAAATGGCGTTTGGCTTATCGCTTGCTGAAGTAGGATTCTTAAAGACTTTGTATTCAGGTGCCATGGCCTCTCTACAGGTTCCATCAAGTATGTTGTCAGAGAAGGTTGGTGAAAAACGCCTTTTGCTATTCGGCACTTTAATTGCGGCAATGGGATTTTTATTGTCTGGCTGGACTACTGGCTTTTTAGGCTTAGCTGCCTGCTTAGTTCTTAGCGGCATTGGCGCCAGTGTTCAGCACCCCCTTTCCTCTTCGTTAACTGCCCATGCTTTTGAGGGCCCACAATTAAGAGGCGCCCTGGGCACATATAACTTTTCTGGCGATATCGGCAAGGTGTTATTGCCATCTCTCTGTGCGGCTTTGTTAGCAGTTTGGGATTGGCATGCCGTAACCAGTGCAATGGGTTTATTGGGATTGCTTGTTGTAATGTTTTTGGCAGTCGTTCTACCAAAAGCAACAGTTGCCAATCATTCTAAAGTCCAGCCAGATAAAGCTTCAGTCGATACGGGCGGCAAGGCCACGGGTAGAAATTTTCTTAATCTAGGCTTTATTTCTTTATCGTCAATTGCTGTGATTGATAGCGCTACTCGCATGGGTTTTTTAACCTTGCTACCTTTTCTGTTGATCTCTAAAGGTGCCACAGTTACTCAAATTGGCTTTGCTTTGAGCTTAACTTTTGCTGGGGGTGCCGCAGGCAAATTTGTTTGTGGGTTTATCGCTGCTCGATTTGGCGTCATTAAAACCACTTTAATAACCGAAATTGCCACAACCATTTTGATGGCACTAACCATACCATTAAGCATTGATGTTGTTATGTTGATGTTGCCATTAGTTGGCGTTGCTCTAAATGGAACATCATCTGGGCTTTATGGAACAGTCCCTGAGTTGGTTCCGCAACATATCCGATCTAGAGCATTCGGCGTGTTTTATACGTTAACGATAGGTGCCGGAGCTATTTCGCCGCTTGTTTATGGCTTTGCTGGTGATAGGCTCGGCGTTCCTAATGCCATTGCACTCATTGCTGGCTCGGTATTATTGGTATTTCCGCTGACACTGGGCTTGAAAAAGGCTTTCAGAAGATTAGAGGTCTAGAGATTGATTAAGTGTCCTTGGTCCCGGTAGATTCCGCCCCGGGCCACCAAAAAGCACCAGAACCACCTTCGGCTGGTTTTTCATTTACAGCAGTTCGACCCCAAAGTTTTTCATTAATAGAGCAAAAAGGCCAAAGCAAATAACTGTTACAGCTAAGCTTGCGCCCATCGTCATCCAGAACCCAAGTCTTGGAAGCAAGTAGGGAAATAGTAAAAACATTGGTAGTGTGGGAATCACATACCAAAAAGTGTAATAAGCGTGATTAGCTATTTTCTCTTCCGGTTGATTCTCAATATAGAGCCAAGTGAGCGTGAGCAAAGTCATTAGGGGCAGAGCCGCAAATAAGCCGCCCAACCTATCGCTTCTTTTGGCTACCTCTGAGATGAATACAACCATTCCGGCTGTTAGTAGGTATTTGGTAATGATCCAAGCCATAGAAGCCCCAAGTGTCTTTAATGAACCCATTATAGGAATGTCATTTAAAACGACAAATCAATCCAAAGGGCATAGAATGATTCAATAATTATGTGAAAGGTAATTATGGATAACAAAGAGCATTGGGAAAGAGTCTATGGCACAAAAGCGCCTGACGCAGTCAGTTGGTATGCCCCACACCTTGAAACATCACTAAATCTTATCCATAAGGCCTCAAGCGATAGGGATGCCGCGATTATTGATATTGGTGGTGGCGAGGCTACTTTGGTTGATGACCTTATTGCTGAGGGTTATAGAGACATCAGCGTTTTAGATATCTCTCAGAAAGCAATTGATGTCGCTAGGGCGCGAATCGGTGATCTAGCAGACAAGATACATTGGTATTGCGCTGATATTACTCAAGCAACATTACCGCAAAACTATTTTGATATTTGGCATGACAGGGCTGTATTTCATTTCTTAACCGAAGAGGCTCAGCGAAAGAGATATATAGAGCAGGTGATACGCTCAGTAAAGCATGGTGGTTATGTAATTATGTCCACCTTTGGCCCCGAAGGCCCTGAGAAGTGTAGTGGGCTAGATGTAGTTCGTTATGACTCTGAAAATCTCCATGGGCAATTTGGCAAAAGCTTCAAGCTGATTGATAGCTCTACAGAAATCCATAAAACACCTATGGGCACAACTCAGCAATTTCTTTATTGCTTTTGTAGGATGGATTAGAGTTGGGCATCCTCCTTTCTGGTCAGCCACCTCCGAGGCTGCTAAGAAACACCAAAATTACCTTCGGGTGGCTTGATCGATATGGGCTAGACTCTTTTCATTCAGGAGTCGATTGGAGTCAAAGATGAAGTATTTAATTTCAATAGTATTGGTTGGGCTCTCAATATCTGTTTTTGCCCAATCAAAAGATGGCGATACGAGCACGGATCAAAATTCAGGTGATATAAAGGTCACCCAAATACTTAAAGCCACCAAGGAGTGGGATGGCAGCCCGCTCCCTCCCTACCCATTAAAAAATCCAGAAATCAGCATTCTTGCTTATGAAATACCATCGGGCATGAAATTGCCAATGCATAAGCACCCAGTCATCAATGCTGGAGTGATGTTGCAGGGAAGGCTAACAGTCATTGCCAAAGATGGAAAGCAGCTAATTCTCAATTCTGGAGATTCAATTGTTGAGTTGGTTAATAAATGGCATTACGGTATCAATCAAGGCGATATCCCCGTAAAAATTATTATGTTTTATGTGGGAGAGGTTGGAGTTCCCTTGGTGATTAAAGAAAATGATTAGCCATTCTCTGTCCTGGGCTATCTGAAATATTGGGAGGATGCGCTATTGTTCATCGAGATCCTGATGACTATAAATCCCAGCCAGCCGGAAATTCTGGCTCCAGAATTGCATGTGGATTGATCAACTAGCCCTGCAGTTCCGCTCCTTGTTGGCTCCTGGGCGCCTAAAATGAAAAAGCCACCTCCGGGTGGTTTTTTCATCCTTAAAATGCTTTAATCACTCAATGTATATCCCATCCCATTTTTCCGAAACTGATTTAGAAAGAGTTTCTGAATTTATTAGAGCAAACCCACTTGGACTAATGGTGGCGAATGTCGAGGGCGAGCTTGTTGGCAATCACCTACCTTTTTCGATGCTAGATGAAAAAATACAAGTCGGCAGTAAATTAATTTCACATGCAGCCAAGGCAAATCCCGTTTGGAGACTTGGAGAGTCCAATGAAAAAGTTTTATTGGTGTTTTCTGGATATGAAACTTACATTAGCCCATCCCTATACCCTTCAAAGCAAGAAACCCATAAAGTCGTTCCTACATACAACTATGTGAGTGTTCATATTTATGGGAGAGTCAGGGCTATTGATGACGAGCAAAGTAAGCGCCAAATAGTTGAAGCCCTCACCAACGATATGGAGAGCGATAGACAAAGTCCATGGACAGTTTCAGATGCCCCAGAGGACTACATTAAAACGATGCTTGCTAATATTGTTGGATTGGAGCTTTTGGTTGAAAAAATCGAAGCCAAATGGAAGGCTAGCCAGAATCGTCCTGCTAAAGACAGGCAAGGGGTTATTGATGGCTTGCGAAAAGATATGGACAATTCCCGTAGCCAAGAAATGGCAAGGGAAATAGAAAGAAGAGAGGGGCGTAAGGGGTAGTATCCATCGCAATAGGCGATAGGATGATCTTCTTGAAGTCAATAACCCTCATATATGAAACCCATTAAACAAATAATTGCCCGCACTATTTTTTTGATTTGCTGTTTGTGTGGCGCTAAGCAAGCAATGGCAAGTTTGGTGAATGATTTGCAAGATGGCCAGCATGTCTTATTAATGAGGCATGCTGATGCCCCTGGTTACGGAGACCCTGCCGGTTATGTCATTAGCCAGTGCTCAACTCAGCGAAATTTAGGCGAGTACGGAAAAAGTCAGGCTAGGGCGATTGGCTTATGGTTGACTAATCAAGGAATTCAAAAAGCGGAGGTGTTTAGTAGTCCGTGGTGTAGGTGTCAAGACACGGCGAAACTGCTTAACAAGGGTCCCGTAAAGATTGAGCCTGCACTTGGCTCATTCTTCGACGATATGCGTATAGAGGCCAAACATACAGAAGAGCTTAAAACTTTTATTAAAAATGAATTAGCTAGGCAGCATCGAACCGCAATCATCCTGGTTACTCATCATGTCAACATACAAGCCTACACTGGAAAAATAGTTAACGTAGGTGATATGGTGTTAGTAAGAGTTAATAAAAAAGGCGAATATCTTTCTCACACAATTTATCCCAGCCCCAAAATTTAGAGAAAAATGCGCCCTTCTATGCTTTGTTGTTTATAAAGTTATTCATGGACTCTCCGCATTTTGCATATGGTTGAGTGACAACCCAGTCTACCGTCAAACCCACCCTCGGCCGGCCTTGTGGCAGAATGAAGATACATCAAACTTTTGACAAAAAATCATGAAAAAAATATTCAATCTAGCTTTAGTAGCATTGCTGACCTCAGCTTTACTTGGGTGCGTAGCGCCTGGTACGCCAACAGTTGGTATTAATTGCAATTACAGCTCAGATGTTATTTTTACTGACCTTCCCTTGGTGTGCCAGGGCCGCTAATTTGGCAGTAATGAGAGTCAAACAAATCTTATCTTTTTGGGAAACTTCAGTGATTAATAATCTGATTAAACCAGTACTGTGCGCAGCATTTTGTTTGTTATCAGCATCCATTTGCGCGCAAACTTACCCATCTCAGCCAATTAAAATTGTTGTGGGCTTTTCTCCAGGGGGCGTTCCTGACATTGCGGCTCGAGTTATCGGCCAGCATATGAGCGAGAGCTGGAAGCAGCCAGTTCTCGTTGAAAACAAGCCTGGCGCTGGAAGTAATATTGCCGCACAAATAGTGGCTGGCGCACCAGCCGATGGATACACATTGCTATCTATTTCTTCGGCCTTTGCAATTTCCCCATCGATTTATTCAACTTTGCCATTTGATCCTTTAAGGGATTTTTCTGGAGTCACATTAACGGCTACTGGCCCAGCATTCTTATTGATTTCTCCTAATCTCAAGGTGAATACAGTGAAAGAATTGCTTGAGTTTGCTGCCAAGAATCCAGGTAAGGTTACATACAGCTCAGCGGGTGTTGGAAGTGGATCGCACTTTGCTGCAGAGTTAATTCAGGCTAAAGCAGGGGTTGAGTTGTTGCATATTCCGACTAAAGGAATTCCGGATGGCATCACTGAGGTAATGTCTGGAAGGGTGGATTTCTTTATTAGCCCATATGCAAGTGCAGTGAATTTAGTGCGTGCTGGTAAGGTGCGTGCAATTGCTGTAACAAGCACTAAGCGCGTTAAAGAGTTTCCCGCTTTACCAACTGTGGCCGAGTCTGGCATTCCTGGGTATAAGTGGGAATTTTGGTATGGACTGCTGGCTCCCGGTAAAACCCCAAAACCTATCTTGCAAAAAATTTATGCTGAAGTAAAGCGCATATTAGAGCTACCTGAAGTCAAAGAGAGATTTGCCGAGTTAGGAACGGTTGCGGTATCTAGTACACCTGATCAGTTTGACAAAATGATTGCTGCAGAAATTACAGAGTTTTCACGCCTGGCAAAAGCCTCTGGAATTAAGCCAGAGTAATAATTGCTCACATGAAAAAATTCACCACAAGTAGTGGCGTTGAAATTGCATATAGGGTCGAAGGTTCTGGGCCATGGTTGACCTTGTCGCATTCATTGGCTAGCAATATGAGCGCCTGGGATTTTCAGATGCCTGTTTTAACGAAGCACTTCAAAGTGCTGCGGTTTGATACGCGCGGCCATGGTAAAAGTTCGGCTCCTATAGATCCATATGCTCTAGATGATCTTGCGGGCGATGCTTCTGAATTATTGCAACATCTGAATATTCAAAAAACCCATTGGCTGGGGCTTTCAATGGGTGGCATGATTGGTCAAACATTGGTGTTGGGATACCCCAACATATTTAGCTCGCTTGTTTTGGCTGACACCACTAGTAGGCGCCCAGAAAATGCGATACAGATGTGGGGTGAGCGAATCACTAAGGCGAAGAGTCAAGGTATGGGCGCGATGGTTGAGAGCACCTTGACGCGCTGGTTTTCTGATGAGTTTAGGAAGAATTCGCCGGAGGTAATAAAGGATATTGTGAGCGGTATTGAAACCACTTCAATTAATGGTTTTGCTGGATGTTGTGCAGCGATATCCCATATCAATACTTTTGATCGGCTAAAGGAGATCACTTGCCCGACATTGATTATGGTTGGCGAGCAAGACCATGGCACTCCACCGTCGATGGCCATTGCAATGAAAGAGCAGATGCCAAGTGCAGAGTTCCATATCATTCCTAATGCAGGGCATATTTCCAATGTTGAGCAGCCCGCCATATTTAATCAATACTTACTCAGCTTTTACAGCCAATACAATTTTATATAGATCTCAAAACTATTGAGTCTATTAATGATGTAATTGACCGATCTTTAATAAATAGCGGTTCCGCTAACAAAAGCTTGGGTAGATTGCTTACACTAGCGAGATGCAAAAATTTCTTGCCATTTTCTTGACTCTAATCGCGTCGTTTGCTTTGGCGCAAGAGGCAGCCAATCCATTTGACTTGAAGGTTGTAGTAGCGCGGAACGGTGAGCGCTTTCAAGTAAATGCAAGTTATGACGTGCCAATCAATGTGTGCGATGCCTTTGCTTATATTACGGATTATGAAGGCGCTAAAAATTTACCAGGTATCGTAGATTCGAAAGTGATCTCTAGATCGGGCAATAAAGTAAAGGTTGTCCGCCTATTGGAAGAGAAAATATTATTTATTCCTTTTGAAATGCGCTCTGAACTAGAGTATGTTGAAACTCCCAAAAAAGCATTGCTCTTTGAGCAATTGAGTGGGGACACTAGGTACTACAAGGGAAGCTGGCGTTTAGTTTCTGATAAGGACCTGACAACGTTTAAATACGAAAGTCAGGTTGAGCCAAATTCTTTCGTTCCATCCTTTGTCATTGAGTACTTTATTAAAAATATTATTCGTCGCCAGTTTGAGGCTATGGCTGAAATGGCGTTACAGAGAAAGTCGACCCCCTCCGCGGCATGTAAAAATATTTAACGACGATTTACGGGAATGCACTATCTGAGGCCCCTAAATGCGGTTTTCTTGATTAATGTGCAAAATCACCGCAGTTATATGTTGCTTTGCAGCAATTAATCCTTGCTATAGCCAAAATAAACTACTAATATGGTGCAGTGCAACAAATTAACCTCTAAAGGAATTCCCATGTTTAAGAACCAGTTTGCAGACAATCAAGCAAAAACAGTAGAAAATGCCCGTGCTTTGGGTCAAACAGCCCTTGAGAATGCTCAAGAGTTGGCAGAGATTAACTATCAGGCAGCTCAACAGGCTGTGGCAAATGCCCAAGCTAAGGCTGCAGAGTTATTGAAGGGCAAAGATGCTAAAGCCGCTCTAGACCTACTGCAAAGCCCAGAAGTGCAAGAGGCGGTTGCGCAAGTGGCTGAATATCAAAAGAAAGTTGCTGCTGTATTGCGCCGTGGCAATCAAGAGTTGGTTGAAGCTGTTGAGGCCGCTATCGATCAATCCCAGGATGATTTAAAAAGCTTTGTGGCCACAGCGACTTCAAAGGCGCCCGCTGGTTCCGAGGCATACGTAAGTGCATTCACCAGCGCATTCAACACTGCAATGCAAAATTTTGATCAAGTCCGATCCACAACACAGGACGCATTTGCAAATTTTGAGAAAAGTGTTGAAACAGCAATGAAAAATGTGCAGACTCAGTTTGGTCAAGCCCCAAAAGCAGGGAAAAGTCGCGCAAAATAATTAGTAGATAATAGTAGGACAAAAACCCCGTATTTGCGGGGTTTTTTAATATGGTCAGCTCGATAATATTTGAGAAAATAGATTTAACTTTATTGACCAAGGTTATTAGAGGCACGCATTTAATTATTGAGGAAACAGTATGAATCGCATAATGTTGTTGGGAAAAATTCATCGAGCAACCGTCACTGAGGCTGATTTGCATTATGAAGGCTCCTGCGGAATTGACGAAGATTTGCTTGATGCCGCAGATATGCGAGAGTATGAAAAGATTGAGCTGTACAACATTAATAATGGCGAGCGTTTTTCAACTTACATTATTAAAGCAAAGCGGGGTACAGGCATCATCTCTTTAAATGGAGCGGCTGCTCGCAAAGCTCATATTGGAGACCATTTAATTATTTGCACTTATGGTCAAGTAAATGATGGCGAGATTGCTAGTCATGCCCCAAAGATTGTTTTGCTTGATGATGGTAATAAGATTAAAGAAATTAAAAAGTTAGCTTAATCTTTTTTGGGTGCTAAAAATATGAAACTCATACGAACATTTTTCATTCTTTTTGTAATGGCAATGATTGTGAGTGGATGCTCCAAAGAGTCCCAAACAAATGTGATACAAGTTGCCGTATCTCCCGCTATCCCTCCCATGCTATTTGAAAAAGACGGGAAGTACACCGGTGTAGATTTAGAAATATTTGAGGGGTACTGTAAGTCGCGTGGCTGTACTTTTAAGATGACTGCCTATGACTGGTTAGGAATGCTGGGTGCGGTCTCTAGTGGTCAGGCAGATGTTGCGTTTTCAGGGATCTCCATTACCGATAAGCGCAAAGAAGTAATGGATTTTTCCAATCCATATTACACAAGTACTTGGGAATTAATTGGCCTTAATAGTCGCAATATTAAAATAACGGATTTATCCCAGCTAAAAAAATATACGATCGCATATCCGACGGGTAGCGTATTTGATGAATATGTGAAAACCGTATTGCAGCCCAAGGGATACTATTCGGTAGATCAGGTAAAACTATACCCATCGCCAGCAGAAGCATTAATTGCCTTACAAAACGGAAATGTAGATTTAGTGTTTGTAGACAGCGTGATGCTGGTGAATTATCAGAAGTCCTTAAATTTACCAGTTAGCAGTAGTTACGAGGTTGTAGGCTTTGACAATTTAGGGTTTGCATTTAAAAGAGGCTCCAAATTACGCGATGATTTCAATTTGTATTTAACGGAGTTGGGCCCTGAAAAGCTCAAAGAAATTATTTCACGCTGGACAAAATAGAGGAGACGGTAATGAAAAAAATTATATGGGCTATAGGCTTGATGTTATTTGCAGGTCATGCATCTGCGGCATATCCAGATAGATCAATTCGCTTGGTGGTTCCTTTCGCTACGGGTGGAACTTCTGAAATCATTGCAAGATCAGTTGCTAGCAGCCTGAGCACCAGTCTTGGCCAGTCAGTATATGTTGATAACAAGCCAGGTGGCGCTGGCAATATTGCTATGGAAGAGGTCAAGCGCGCTAATCCAGACGGCTATACCTTAATGTTGGGCCATGTCGGAACATTGGCGGTAAACCCAGCGCTATTTGGTAAAAAATTACCATACGATCCAAATAAAGATTTTGCTCCCGTCACCTTAGTAGCAAAAGTGCCCAACGTCATTGCTGTGAGTGAAAAGAGTCCATATAAGACACTGGGTGACTTAGTCATTGATGCCAAAAAGAATCCTGGAAAAATCAATTACGGCTCAGCGGGCAATGGAAGTGCTGGCCACTTGGCGATGGAATATTTTTCTTCTGAGGCGGGAATTGATTTGGTACATGTCCCTTATAAGGGATCCGGACCAATGCTGACTGATCTGATTGGTGGTCAAATTCAGGCAACGTTTAATGGCTTACCTTCATTGATGGGGCAAATCAAAGGCGGCACCTTGCGCCCACTTGCTGTTGGATCTGCCGAAAGATCAAAGGTTCTGCCCAACGTTCCCACGATCTCGGAGTCTGGTTACAAAGGCTTTGAAACTTCTCAGTGGTATGGAATTATTGTTCCGGCTGGAACTCCACAGCCGATTATTGATCGACTGCAAAAAGATATTGCTAAAGGATTGAAGTCAAAAGAAGACTCAAAGAGAATGCTTGAGGATGGCGCAGTTTTAGTTGGTGATACGCCGGCACAATTTGGCGCATTTATTAAGTCGGAACAAGGGCGCTGGGCAAAGGTTGTTGAAAAGGCAAAGATTACAGTCGACTGATTGCTTTCTTCGCTTTTCCCTCCTCGGGGGTTAGAGCAGATAAAAGCTCGTAGAGTTTTTCTGCCGCAGGAATAAGGCTGCGCCCCCTCTTTTTGATGAGACCAATTTTTCTAGAGACAACTGGGTCAACTAAGGGGATGCTTGCTAGTACGGGGTGATCTTTGTTTGGCATAGCTAATGAGGGCACGACTGCAATGCCCATTCCAGCCTCTACCAAACCAAGCGAAGTGGTTACGTGCTGCGCTTCATAAATAATATTCGGACTTTGGGATTTTCCAGCAAGCGCAAGATCGATCAGCATCCTGTTGCCAGATGACTTAGAAACTGAAATAAAGTCATATCCAGCCAAATCGCTCCAGGAGAGCTTTTTCTTTTTACTAAGTGGATGATCTTTTTTGCAGGCAACGACAAAGCGCTCTTCGAAAATAGTTTTAAATTCAATATTAGATTCATCGCTACCAACAAAATTAACCCCAAAATCTGCCTCACCGTTGGCAACGACAGACAGCACTTCATTAGCGCTAGCATCGTGAACCTTAATGCGAATTTTGGGAAATATTTCGTGGTAGCTTCTTAGCACCTGTGGCAAAAAGTAATAAACAGCGGAGGGAACGCAGGCAATCGTGATTTCTCCCATTCTGGCTCCGCCGACTCCTTGTATGCCCAATAGGGCCTCATCAAGGCCATCAAGCAGTTGCTTGGTCTTTTTGGCGAAGTCTCGCCCAATAGTGGTGAGCTCCATATTCCGTGTATCGCGATCTATGAGCTTTACACCCAAAGCTAGTTCTAGCTTTTCAATTCGTCGACTAAATGCTGGCTGAGAGATATTGATCATCTCAGCAGCGCGCTTAAAGCTTTTAATTTCAGCTACAGCTGAAAAGGCTTGTAAATCATGAAGATCAAAGTTGAGGGGCATGGTATTGATGCTTGGAACACATTAATACTTAATAATATTGCAATATCCAAAACTATGAAATAGTGTCAAAATCTGCGCTATCCAAGAAAACATCAAGGAAAATTTCAATGAAAAGTCTAAATGCAATACTGATGTCGGGGATTTTGTCCCTTGGCACCCTATTTTCTGGGCTAGCTTTTGCACAAGCCTATCCCACAAAAACAATCACTATTGTTGTGCCTACTGCGGCAGGCGGCGCAAATGATGCAATGGCCCGAATCATTGCCCAGGGACTTAGTCAAAAGATGGGACAGCCTGTAATCGTTGACAACAAGCCTGGTGCTAACGGCGCAATTGCGACGGAATTTGTTGCTCGCGCAGCACCAGATGGCTACACCATTTTGTTTGGGTACATTGCTACGCATGGAATTAATCCAGCTTTGCAGAAATTGAAATATGATCCTATCGCCGATTTTGAACCCATTGGAATGGTGGCGAATTCACCAACCCTTTTGGTCACCACAAATAGTCTGCCGGTTAGTAATGCCAAAGAGTTAGTTGCTTTACTCAAAGCTAAGCCAGATACTATTAGCTATGCCTCCGCTGGAAAGGGTACCGCCCCTCATTTGGCGGCTGAATTATTTCTGGCTAATACAGGCACACAGATGTTGCATGTTCCATACAAGGGTTCAGCGCCAGCAATCGTAGATACCATTGGCGGTACAACACAAATCATGTTTCCAAGCCTGTTTACTGCCTATCCACAGGTTGCCGGAGGCAAACTCAAGGCGCTTGGCATTGCTGGCGATAAGCGATCTGTAGTCCTGCCAAATATTCCAACACTTAAAGAGCAAGGCATTCCCAATATGAATGTCACTCAATGGTATGCACTATTTGCGCCGGCAAAAACACCGAAGCCAATTATTACGCGCCTAAATAAAGAGTTAAACCTCACGTTAAATGAGAAATCAAACGAAAAGAAAATTGAGGATCAAGGGGCTGAAGTTGAGACAGGCACGCCTGAGCAACTAAAGAGCTTGGTGCAAAAAGAGCTTGTGCGTTGGAAGAAGGTTGTAGATACAGCCAAAATTACAGTAGATTAAATGACAGCCACGGATATCAAATTGCAAGACAGTAGTAATTTACGCGTCATTACGTCTGGAGCTTTTGCTGCCGCACTGCAAAAGCTCCTTCCTGAATATGAGCGCCTCAATAATTGCAAAGTAGATCTTGCCTTTGGTTCGTCGATCGGGGCTGCGCATGATTCAATTCCTACTAGATTAAGTCAGGGGCAAACATTTGATGTATTCATTCTTGCGAGATCAGCATTGGATGAGTTCTCAGAGAAAGGCAAGATTAATAGCGATAGTAGAGTGGATTTAGTCGCCTCCACTATTGGTGCCGCTGTGCGTACGGGAGACCCAATCCCTGATATCAAAACAGTAGACGCCCTAAAAAATACTTTGCTAACCATAGGTAGGATTGCATATTCAGCGAGTGCTAGCGGAACATACTTGTCAACGGAATTATTTCCACAGCTAGGTATTGCCGATGAAATGGCTATTAAAGCGAGGAAAATATTTAGCGAAAGAGTGGGCACTATCCTAGTCAGGAACGAGGCCGATTTTGGTTTTCAGCAAATGAGTGAGCTCTTGCCCATTCCTGGAATCACCATCGTAGGTGAGCTTCCTCCTGAAGTGCAGCGCCCATTTTTCTTCTCTGCCGGCATTGGCGCTGATACTCAAAAAGAAAATCAGGCCCGTGACCTTATTGAATTTTTGGCATCCGAGAAAGTGGCTGAAAAAATTCAAGAGTCAGGATTAAAGCCAGTCCTCGCAAAAATGCCTTGGCATTGATAGGGGCTCAGGTTATAGTGAATGCTTGTTTTAATACAAGAGCACAAAGGAAAATATGTCCCATCATGACAAATTAATTGCAGCATTTGAAGCTTATCAGTCAGAAAACGAAAAGTTTCAAGGAAAAGGCATTAAGGCCTCTGCAGCTAGAGCCCGTAAGGCTTTGCAGGAGATTGCCGGTTCTTGTAAAGAGCGCCGCAAAGAAATTACTGCGGAGAAAGAGGCCCTTGAGGGAAAGCCAAAAGCTGAGGGCATGTCTCAAGATGCTGCGCGTCATGCGCATATTCGAAAGTAATTTTCGATAGAAAGCCAAAAGCCACCTAAGGGTGGCTTTTTTATTAGAGGTCGATGTTTTCTAGCGAAAGCCCTTCAAGATGTTTTGTATCGGCCCAGCTCTCAATAGCCCATTGATTGCCATTATGTGTAATCCAGTTTAACGAGGCATTGGGTACCGATACCGTTCGCTCGGCACTTAAAGATTGCCCGCTAGCGATTCGATATGCCATGTCCAAAGCGCCGCCATGGCTTACTACCAAAATGGTTTCTCCAGGATGTTGTTGGCGTAGGTTTTCTAGTGCGCGTTGAATCCGCGCTGCAAATTGCGCAATGCTTTCTCCACCATCGAGGTCGTGATCAAGCTCCCGAGTAATGTGAGCCTTCCATATATCGGGTTGAGCAATGGGCGCCTCAGTAGTGGTGAGTCCTTGTAGCGCTCCAAAATGCCGCTCCCTCAAGTCGCTATTAATAATAGCTTTGATCCCGAATAATTGAACGATAGCATTGGCCGTATCAGCCGCTCTTTTCAGATCGCTGGTATAGAGGGTGTTAAAAGATAGGCCTATATTTTTTAGGGCCTGGGCCATCTGCACCGCTTGAGCTTCCCCGTGAGAATTTAGAGGCACATCTGTATGGCCTTGAAGTCGCTTTTCTGTATTCCATGTAGTTTCTCCATGGCGAATCAAGCAAAGTCTAGTTTGAATCATGATGTCTGGTGTAGTGTAAACATTGCGCCAGTATTTAACGTGCCTGACTCTAAAGCTTCAGCCCTTAATCCGCCTCGGGTTGCAAACGCCTCGATAAAGTCAGGGCGTAATAAAAGCTTGGCAGGTCTTTGACAGGGCACACATAATTCAGTTCCCCTGAAAGCGAGGCCGCCCAAGTAAAAAATTTTACCCACCAAGGCGTTGAGTTCATCTGCAGTGATATTGCTCATGATGATGTTTCTGCGGGTATCGCCCTCACCGAATGTGGGTTGTTGGTGGCGAATCAACTGCTGGTTGGCCGATGTAATGCCCGCAAGAGCAATCAGACTAAGGTGTCGTATCTTAGGGGTGCTTTTTGAAAATGCTCCTATATCAGCAGCGTAACGATCTCCTTCGATTCCCTTGCCAGTAATAATGCTGACTTGCTGCATTTGCTGCATAGGATCGCCTGCTAATTTTGCAATGTAGATAGAGTGAATTTGCGGTTGCTGGTTCATAGACAAAGAATATTACACAAGAAAAAGCCCCGACTGTTTCGGGGCTTGAGGGTCATGCGGTCGGGAGTGTTGCCGGCGCAAGCTTATTAAGTGCCCTTTGAATTTTATCCTTCTCCTTGGGCTTGGTGCTGGTTTCAAGTAGCTTAGTGAGTTGAGCCAGGTTGAGAGGACCCAATCTTGCTTTGCCAGTTTTAGTTAGCATGGAGTCATTTTTTCTATTTCTTTGATTTTGGCCAACAGCCATATAGTGTCCTAGAGTATTGGAATGATGAATCTGGGAGCAAGCTCAAAGACTCCCCTATCTAGGGCGCGGAATAGTGATCACGAATCAGAATAACAGTTAACTAGTCTAGGCGCTATGATTGGCGAATGATAAAAATTCAAAACATGGTTTTTGCAGTCATTATGGGCGGGCTGATGTCATTAAGCATTACTTTGGCCACTTCATTAGTGCGCCTAGGCCTTGCTCAAAATTTTTTTTGGCTCTGGCTTGAGGCTTGGCTTGTTGCCTATCCAATTGCGGTAATCTGCATCTTCATTTATCGCCCTTTTGCCAGCAGACTTACAGAAAAGATAGTTGAGAAACTCAAGAATTAATTGCTAGACAAATTTTTCACCAATGATGGAATGTTGATGATGCGTACAATTTTAGTTTTTTGGATCACGCTTGGTTTGAGCGCCTGTGCCGCGGTATATACCGACGCATCAGATGCGAATCATGTGACATTTCTCAATAGCGATGGTGAATCTATCGAATCCCTAAGCTCAAAAGCAAATGCCTACTGTGCGCAGTTCGGAAAAACCGCAAGCTTTAGAAAGAGCGACACTTCTTTAGTGGCTGTATTCGATTGTCGTTTACCGCAATTGAATTCGCGCTAATTTATCCAGCTAGATCGGATTGGTAGATCAGGCCTGCATGCTCCCTCAATGCATGGAATTGAATAGACTCCCAGCGCTGTTGGGCAACATCGAGTTCGGATTTGTGGGACGCTAAAAACACAGATGCACCCACAACATCTTCAGCCATACGATGAATGTTTTCTTGGATAAATTTTTTGAGCGCTACTGGGTCATCTGAGCTAACCCAGCGTGCTAGGTTATATCTTGCGGGTAGAAGACGAACTTCTGCGCCATATTCAGTTTGTAGTCGATGGCTAACCACCTCAAACTGTAGTTGTCCAAAGGCCCCAAGTAGCATGGTGCCCCCAGTCATTGGGCGAAATACTTGAATAGCGCCTTCCTCGCCAAGTTGCATCAATCCAGTGCGAAGTTGTTTAGAGCGCAAAGGGTCTGCGGATTCAACCATTCGGAATATTTCTGGTGCGAAGAAGGGCAGGCCTGTAAATTGCAGTTGCTCCCCTTCAGTCAGCGTATCGCCAAGTCTGAGTAGGCCATGGTTTGGCAGTCCAATGATATCGCCTGGAAAAGCTTCATCCAAAATATCGCGACGTTGCGATAGGAAAGATAGTGCATTGTTGGTGCGAACTTCTTTGCCGTTTCGACAAATTTTGAGTTTCATGCCGCGCTGAAAATGTCCCGAACAAATACGTAGGAAAGCTACGCGATCGCGATGTGCTGGATCCATATTTGCTTGAATCTTGAAAACAACTGCCGAGAATTTATTTTCAGCTGGACTTACTTCCCGCTGTAAGGCTTTGCGAGAGCCTGGTGATGGTGCAAGCTCTACTAGGGTGTTAAGAATTTCTCTTACACCAAAATTATTAATAGCAGAGCCGAAGAATACCGGAGACTGACGTCCCGCCAAAAATGCTTCTAGGTTAAATGCTGGCATAGCATTCTTAATTAAATCCACTTCGGCCAGTGCATTCTCTAGATCAACGCCTAAGCGTACTTTGAGGGCAGGGTCATTGACATCCACAATGGCATGTGAACTTTCAGTCACACGATCTTCACCCGCTTTAAACATGCGCATTTGTGAGTTGGCAATATCAATTACGCCTGCAAACGACTTACCCATGCCAACTGGCCAGGTAAACGGAACCACTTCAATGCCTAAGGCGGATTCAATTTCATCCATTAACTCCATGGGTGGCTTTACTTCGCGATCCATCTTGTTGATGAATGTCACGATAGGCGTATTACGCGCACGACACACTTCAAGTAGGCGTAACGTTTGTGACTCCACACCATTGGCCGCATCAATTACCATCAGAGCGGAGTCTACTGCGGTGAGTACTCGGTACGTGTCTTCCGAAAAATCTTGGTGGCCAGGAGTATCTAAGAGATTAATAATGCAGTCGCGATACTCCATCTGCATGACAGAGCTGGCTACTGAAATGCCCCGTTGCTTCTCAATCTCCATCCAGTCAGAGGTCGCATGCCTGCTCGCTTTGCGAGCTTTAACACTCCCAGCAATTTGAATTGCACCTGCATATAGAAGCAATTTTTCGGTAAGGGTGGTCTTGCCCGCATCTGGGTGAGAGATGATGGCAAAGCTACGACGTCTTAAAACTTCTGCGCCTGGAGTGCTGGAGGTAATGGTATCGATGGTAATTCCGCGCCTAATCTAGTTGACAGGATTATAAGCCGGAGCGACCTCTCAGAATTGCTCTTCTGGCCTGACAAATCGCCATTTGCCTGGAGGTAGCGCGCCTAATGAGATGCGTCCCATACGGACCCGTTTTAAGCCCAGCACTTTAAGTCCTACCATTTCGCACATTCGACGAATTTGACGCTTACGTCCTTCACGCAAAACAAAGCGGAGTTGATCCTCATTTTGCCAGCTTACTTGGGCAGGTTTTAATACTACGCCGTCTAGCTCAAGTCCATGTCTTAAGCGATCGAGATCGGCAAAAGAAAGCGCTCCTTCAACGCGAACTAAGTACTCTTTTTCAATAGGACTATTTTCGCCAATGAGGAGCTTGGCAATGCGACCATCTTGGGTTAATACCAGCATGCCCGTAGAGTCTATATCTAGACGACCAGCAGGAGCCAGGCCTCGGGTGTTAAAGCGTGGATTTCGACCCTTATCTAAAGGGCTGGGGAAATAGTTGTCAGGGGTAATGAGAGACGCTGCAGGTTGATATTCCTGTTCATCATCAAAATGCGAGATAAATCCAACTGGCTTGTTCAGGATAACGGTGACTCGAGAAGCTTGTTGAGCCTTTGCGCCAGACTGTAGCTCTATTTTTTGGTGACGGAATGCACGTGAACCCAGCTCATTCACTACTTCGCCATCCACAGTTACCAACCCTTGCTCAATATAAGAGTCAGCTTCACGGCGAGAGCAAAGGCCTAGCTCGGAGAGTAGTTTTGATACGCGTATTTTTTCTTCCATAGACACATTATCAGTCAGTAGCCAATTGATTGCGTTGAAGATTATTTTGCTCTGCACAATAAGCATTGCTTGACAGTAAATTTTAAAGCTGATAATTTAAACAAGTGTTTAAAATTAGACCCTACCTCTTGAAAAGGGCGAGAGATTAAAGCCATTCTGAATGCTTCAGTTGCGCATTTAGCTTAAGAAGTCCTTTTAGGAGAGTCTCAAATGAATAGTCGTAGATCGTTTTTAAAAACTTCAGCAAAAGCACTCGGTGGATTAACTTTTTGTGGCTGTGGTTTATTGCATGCGGCGGAGCTACAAAATAAAGGCCCCAAGCGTATCACCCCTGTTTTTATTAATGGCAAAAGAATTAAGACAATTGATGTGCATTCTCACTGCCTTTTCCAGGATGCTATTGATCTCATGGGCGAGGAGGCCAAATCAGTGCCGCCACCAACAAAGGGCGTACCTGAACACTTCATTCAAATAGACGAGCGTATTAAAGCAATGGATGCCCAGGGCATTGATATGCAAGTCTTAAGTATTAATCCTTATTGGTACAGAAAAGATAGGGATACTGCGGCAGAAATATGTAGACTTAATAATTTGCATCTAGCTGAGTTGTGTGCGATGCGCCCAGATAAGTTTGCAGCCTTTGCTTCTCTAACGATGCAGTATCCAGATTTGGCTGTCCAACAGCTTGAGGACGCCGTCAAGAAATTGGGTTTACGGGGCGCCGCAATTGGCGGAAGTGTCTTGGGCCAGGATTTCGCAGATCCAAAATTTCATCCTGTATTGGCTAAGGCTCAAGAATTAAATGTGACGCTGTTCATTCACCCACAAAGCACCCCACAATTAGCCCAAAGATTTAAGGGGAATGGATGGATGTCAAATGTTGTAGGAAATCCTCTAGATACAACAATTGCTTTGCAGCATCTAATTTATGAGGGGGTGTTAGATAAGTATCCGCAATTGAAAGTATTGGCGGCACATGGCGGTGGATTCTTAGGCTCTTATGCCCCACGCATGGATCATAGCTGTTTTGTTTCCCCTCAAAATTGCAACCCAGATATTGTCCTTAAGAAAAAACCTACGGAATATCTAAATCAGCTGTATTTTGATTCGCTGGTATTTACTCCTGAGGCTCTTCGCCATTTAGTTGCCCAAGTTGGAGCAAGTCAGATTGTGATAGGCACTGATCACCCAATTCCTTGGGAAGAGTATCCGGTAGAGCATGTCATGAGTACGCCGGGTCTAAGCAATGCTGATCGTATTGCTATATTAGGCGGTAACGCGGCAAAGTTATTGGGTTTAAAAGCCTAGGTTCTAACAATGTGAACGCTGCAGGGGGCCTCTTCGACAATTTTTGTCATAGAGGTTCTCCAGGGCGTCACCTTGTTTGGTAGCTTATGGGATGCTCCGATCAAAATCAACGACGCATCATTGTCTTTAGCAAACTCCACAATGCGGGTGGCAGGGTCAAGCGCCTCTAGCACGTGATATGAAATTCTTT
Source organism: Polynucleobacter sinensis (assembly GCF_001595985.1). Lineage (GTDB taxonomy): Bacteria > Pseudomonadota > Gammaproteobacteria > Burkholderiales > Burkholderiaceae > Polynucleobacter > Polynucleobacter sinensis. The sequence goes on along the minus strand of NZ_LOJJ01000001.1, from coordinate 140,335 downwards.
CTGGTGGCAACTTGAGTGGTTTAGCCCACTCCATTAGCTGAACAAGATGTCCGCGCACAATACCGCTGGCAGTTTCGTTTTCTTGGTTGCCTTCAAATGTAGGGGTGCTTGCGATTGTGCTGATGCAGACAAGGCGACTTTCGGGATAGGCGTGCAATAAATTTTTGGCTGTGGTTTGCATACGCTCCCGTAAATCTTCATCAGATTGACGCGTATCGATTGCGGCAATCATTAGGGGTGCGTCGTGATTACCCACGCTGGGCCGTGGGCTGGGTGAAGGCTCATACCCAGCTGCTCGAAACATGCGTTTGAGGTTTTCCCAGAAGCTTAAAGGGTCTACTCGATCGGCGCGCTCAGTGAGGGTCACGCTTTCATGGTCGCGTAAAACTTGGCGCAACCGGGCGGCGCTTTGATAGCGGTCAGCTGCACGCGGCTCAAGACAGCGCAGCACAACCTCTTGCAGCCAGCGAGGAATTTCTTTACGAATGGCACGCGGAGGAAATGCCTGTGCCCACATTCTTTTGCGTAACCCGCTCATGGATTGCGGATTGCCAAAAGGAAGTTCACCAGTCAGCATCTCATACATGATGACGCCAATAGAGAAAATATCGCTACGATAGTCAGATCGAATACCGGCAACCTGTTCGGGCGAAATATAAGGCGCTGAGCCAATACCTTTACGCATTTCTTCCGCAAGTAAATCAGGAAAGCGGGCGTGGTGAGAGAGGCCAAAATCAATGAGCGTCAGCTTGCCCTGGTCATTGATGAGAATATTTTCAGGCTTAATATCTAGGTGAATAGCATCCTGAGCATGCAAAGACTGAACTGCTTGCGCTAAGTCGGCGCCAATTCGCACGACTTCATCAATACTAAATTTTTTACCCTCTTGAATTAAATCCTCTAGTGGGCGACCCTCAACGCGTTCCATTGCAATATAGGGTCGTGTAGCCATATTGCCTGAGCCTAAGTATTTAGGCACATATGGACTCTTTAGGGAGCGCAATATTGTTAACTCAGTTTCAAAGCCAATTAAGCTTTCTACTGGTTGATCTCTACCAACTCTAGGAATTTTTAAAAGAATGGGCACATCAATGCCCTCTTTTGTTGCTGAAAATAGGCTCGCCATGCCGCCACGGTGAACCTCCTTTCCTAAGACAAATCCATCAACCACTTTACCTTCTTGGAAAATCTCATCAACGGCTTCAATATCAGTATTAATAGACATAAAGAAATTATTTGCCAGTAATTAGGCGATTAGCGAGATCTTCCGGCAGCCCCGCGCGACGTACTTTATCGGCAGCGGTGAAGTAGTCATATGGAGTGCGATGAAAGGTGAGCGTTTCTGATGCGGGCTCGAATATAGCGAAGCAGGCCGCTGGATTGCCATCTCTTGGTTGACCCAGTGATCCAACAATGCCAACCCACTGACGATGGCGCATGACAGGAACTTCATCGCCAGGGTGCGGAGCAAAGCGGATGAGTTTGCCGACAGCACTTTGATAGAAAAGTGCTTGTTCGTGGGCATGCCCCGCAAAGGTGTATGTTTTACCGGAATGCTGAACGCAGCGCCATGCGCTCATGCTGTCGGTAATGTAATTCCAATCAGAGGGATTGTGTGCAGAGGCATGGACAAAACAGATCTCCTCTTCTTTGACGATTAGAGGCAACTCTTTTAAGAACTGCACTTGCATCGAATTGAGTTGACCCTTAGTCCACTCAATTGCGGCATTCGCACTAGCATTCATGCGCGCCTGTCTATCTTCGAATATAGCCTCATCATGATTGCCTAGAAGCGCAATTGCCTTATTTGCTGCAACTAATTCGCCAATACGATCAATGAGCGCGCTAGGATCTGCGTTATAGCCAACGATATCCCCTAAAAAAATCATGCGAGTTACCCCAAGCTCTTTGGCTTGCTCCATGCAAGCATCAAAAGCTTCCAAATTGCTATGTAAGTCGGCAAACAACCCAATACGCTCAGTCATTCTTTAATGATAGGACAAAAGGGCTAATAGCAGAAGGGCTAATAAGGGCTTAGCTCGTCAAAAGGACGGTTTTTAAAACGCTTATGGACCCAGTAGTATTCTGCCGGCCTGAGCCGGATCTCTTTTTCAAAGAGGAGATTGAGTCTCGCTGTATCCGCTTGTGGGTCATCAGTCGGGAAATTTTCTAGGGGTTTGCTAATGGTGCAGACATAGCCAGCCCCATCCCCTTTAAGGGTAGTAGTCATCATGCAAACCTGTGCGCCAGTAATTTTGGCTAGTCGAGATACGGCGGTAATTGTATTGGTTTGAATGTCAAAAAACGGAACAAAAGTCGAGTCTTTGAGTCCGAGATCGATATCGGGCGCGATGATAATAAAGCTGCCCTTACGAATTTCCCGAATGAGTTCAAGAGAGTTGCCTTGGCGATCGATGGAGTTGCCACCAAATCGATTGCGCCACTCAATAATCTTTCGATTGAAGAAGGGATTTTTCATTCGCTGAAAAAATCCTGAGGTGCGTGGCCAACCCTTTTCTTTTGCAAGGGCGCTCAAAATAATGCTGCCCTCAATTCCAACGAAATGCATGTTGACCAAGATCCGAGGCTGCCTATCGGCGAGGTCGACCTCAGATTTCACTTCGATCATATCAGCGAGCTGTTTTTTGTCACCAAGCCAAATGATGCTTTTCTCAACTAAACTGCGTCCGAGCAATTGCCAATGTTTTTTGCTTAGCCGATCAATCTCAGTCGCGCTAAGCTCAGGAAAGCACAGGCGCAAATTAGTTTTTACAACTCGATTCCGCTCGCTGGGAATGAGGCTAGCCGCATAGCCGAGCGCATAGCCAATTGAAATTAGCAATTTGTACGGTAAAGCGACCAGAGATCTGAGGAGCACCACCCCAGAGTAATTAGAAATTGTTTTAAGCAAGGACTTGTTTATTCGGCGTTGTAGCGAGATAGGGATGTGGCGTAACGAATATTCATCTCTTCTGTAGAGCTGATGGACATCCCTAAATCATTGACCAGTCCAGTTTCAAGGCGATAGGCCCAGCCATGTACGGTTAACTCTTGACCTCTTGCCCATGCATCTTGAACGATGGTGGTTTCACAAACATTCACTACTTGCTCAATTACATTGAGCTCGCACAGCCGATCTTGTCGTTTTGGTGTGGGTAGCACATCTCCAAGATAGCGTTCATGTTTTTGGTGGACATCTTTTACATGACGTAGCCAATTGTCCGCCAAGCCCACGCGTCTATCCGTCAAGGCTGCATGCACACCAGAGCAGCCATAGTGACCCACTACCAATATATGTTTGACCTTTAATAAATCAATAGCAAATTGAATAACAGATAGGCAGTTCAAGTCTGTATGAACTACAACATTTGCGACATTACGATGCACAAATAATTCACCGGGGAGAAGATTGACGATATCGTTGGCGGGAACGCGGCTATCTGAACAGCCTATCCAAAGATACTCTGGCGCTTGTTGAGAAACGAGACGTTTAAAAAATTGAGCATCTTTAGCAACCATTGCCTCTGCCCACTCGCGATTATTGGCAAATAGCTGGTCTAAGGCATTAGAGTTCTTCATAATCATGGTTTGAGTTTAAAGTACTTTGATAATGCCCATTTGGTTAAAACAAACCCCCACCGGCATTGCCGTTAACATACATTGCCAGCCTGGCGCCAAGCAGACAAAGGTGGTTGGATTGCATGATGGCTGCCTCAAAATATCTCTCCAGGCTCCTGCATTGGAAAATAAGGCCAATGAGATGCTTTTATCCTGGCTTTCGAAGCAATTAAAGGTGCCTCAAAAACAAATTCAGTTTTTATCTGGGCAAAATAGTCGTAAAAAGCGCTTAGAAATCTGGGGTCCAATCACTCTAGAGCAAGTCATCGAAGCCTTAAATCCTTAGGGCTCCTACCAAAATATTGCCCACAAAATACCTAATATCAGTACCCATTTGCCAACATAGTAGGTGCTTCGATGTGTTGCTTTGAGTTTTTTGGCTTGGGCGCGTAAATGATAAAAATATTTAAAGAGAATATTCACAAAGCCCACTTTTTCACCTTCCACGTTTTGGGAAGAGGCAGCGCTCATGACATAGCGTCCAAACCAACGATTCAGGAGTTGCACTGGTTTGGTATAGACAGGGCGTTCAACGTCGCAAAATAGAACAATGCGTTGGTGATCTGTTTCATTGGCTGCGTAGTGAATGTATGTCTCATCAAACATCACTGGTTCGCCGTCTTTCCAGAAATAGCGCTCCCCATCAACATCAATAAAACACTTTGGGTCATTGGGGGTCACTAGGCCAATGTGATAGCGTAAAGATCCTGCATAGGGGTCGCGATGGCGCACCAAAGTGGCGCCTGGCGGGAGTGAGGCAAACATCGCCGCTTTCACTGATGGAATGGACTTTAGCAGGGCAACCGTCTTCGGGCAATTAGTTTGAGCTGAGGGCATCTCTTTGCCATACCAGTAAAGATGAAAACGCTTCCAGCCGGTCCTAAAGAATGAATTAAAGCCAATATCGTTATAGCCTGTTGCCGCAGCAATCGCCCCATCTGCATTTAAAGCAAGTGCTTCATCACGAATAACTTGCCAATTATCTTGAAGGACTTGCATTTCGGGAAATTCTCTTACGGGGATAAATGCTCCCGCTTTGGTTTTTGAGAATATGTACAAGAGGCTATTAATTGGTGCCAGGAGTACCTGGTAGTCCGTTAGAGAGCGAACTAAGCCAAAACGCACTTTGCCCCTGAAATAGACATAAACCGCCGAGACAACAAAGATTATAAAAATAATGTGACGTAGTTCCATGGGGGTTACCGATTAGCGTTAATACTGATATTTTAATTTGGATGGCAGGCCAATTGCTGTCTATTTTTGTAATGATTATGCTCAAATACTGATCAGGGCTAAATATGGCTTATTTGTTAAGGAAAATCGCATGAATGGATTCATAAAATGGCTTTTAAGCCTTGTATTGATTGGTTTGGCTGGTTTGGCGGCCTATACCTGGATTATGCTTAATTGGAGCTACGGTAGTGGTGAGCGTGCGGGATATGTGCAAAAGTTTTCTAATCGTGGATATTTATGCAAAACCTGGGAAGGCGAGCTTGCCATGGTATCAATGCCGGGGACTATGTCTGAAAAGTTCCTCTTTACGGTACGCGAAGATGCTGTGGCGCAAAAAATTAATGCGAATTTAGGTAAAAAAGTCGCATTAAAATATGATCAGCACATTGGGCTGCCAACAACTTGCTTCGGTGACACTGAGTATTTCGTATCGGATATCACCGTTTTGGAAGAGTAAAGGGTAGTAGGTAAAAAAATTGCTGTAACGCAGCTTTATTTTTATTATTTTTTGTGGTTAAAATCATGTAAGCGTAATGTGCGCTGACATCAATATCTATAAGGAGCTTCACTTGAACAAAGCAGAACTAATCGCAGCGATTGCTGACGATGCTGAGATCTCTAAAGCCAAAGCTGAATTTGCATTGAATTCTGCTATTGAGCAAATCATTAAAGCTGTTACTAAGGGCGATTCAGTTCAACTGATCGGTTTCGGTACTTTTGCTTCTGGTAAGCGCGCTGCACGTATGGGTCGCAACCCAAAAACTGGCGAGCCACTCAAAATTGCTGCTGCTAAAACTGTTAAGTTTTCTGCTGGTAAAGCATTTAAAGATTCAGTTAACAAGCGTAAGAAGTAATTTTTGCTTTGTTGATAAAAAAGCCCGGCATGCCGGGCTTTTTTATTGATATGCATTAACTTTGAACCAAGCGTCGGTGGCGATGGATGCTCATTAAAATTCCCGCACCAAAACCTAGGGTAACTAGGGCAGTGCCTCCGTAACTAATAAATGGTAGCGGAACCCCTACAACGGGGAGCAGACCGCTGACCATGCCAATATTCACAAATGCATAGGTAAAGAAAATCAGCGTTACTGATGCGCCTAGTAGGCGAGTAAATAAATTAGGCGCACTAGCCGAGATGGCTAAACCTCTTTTAATGAGCGCAAAAAATAGCGCTATGAGTACCAGATTACCGAGCAAGCCAAATTCTTCAGAGAAAACAGCGAAGACAAAGTCGGTATGTTTTTCTGGAATAAATTCAAGGTGTGTTTGCGTGCCCTGAAACCAGCCTTTGCCAAAAAATCCGCCAGAGCCGATTGCAATCATGGATTGGATGGTGTGAAATCCTTTTCCAAGCGGATCGCTGCTTGGGTCTAGTAATGTACAAACACGGTGCTTTTGATAATTGTGAACAAAGGGCCAAACAACATCATGTGCACAAATCGTATTGCCAAAAATAATAATGAGAAGGATGCCAAAGGCGCCGACACCAATGACCGGCACAATCCATTTCCAAGGTAGACCCGCCAGAATGATGACGTACATTCCAGCAGCAAAAACCAATAATGCAGTTCCTAGATCTGGCTGACGTGCAATTAGAAAAACAGGAAGCCCTAGAATGATCGCAGCCACTCCATAGTCCCAGGTTTTTTGAATGCCCTCGCGTTTTTGAAAGTACCAAGCAAGCATGAGCGGCATTGCAATCTTCATGATCTCAGAGGGTTGAATGACAAACCCAATATTGAGCCATCGTCTAGCTCCCTTTTTAATAAGTCCGAATGTGGCTACTGCAATCAGAAGAACAACGCCAATGCCATAGATCCAAACGGCTGCCATCTCTAGCCACTTCGGAGGAATGCGAGAGACAATCCACATCACTGCGAATGAGAGCGCTAAATTACGTAGCTCATCTTCAAATCGAACGGGCGTATTTTGACTTGCAGATAAAAATACAAAAAATCCAATAGCCGCTAAGCCAAGCAGGATAAGGCCCAGCTGTTTATCAAGGCCGCTGAATATACTGAATAAAATTTGCTTTGTTTTATTTATGGCACTCTTTTCCATTCAGGAATCTCCTTGGGCCATTTACCTTCAATATAAAAATCGAGCGCCTTTCTAGCAATCGGCGCAGCGTATTGAGCACCAAATCCCGCATTCTCTACCACCATTGCAATCACGATGGTGGGCTTATCTACGGGAGCAAACGCAATATATAAAGCATGATCACGCAAAAACTCAGCAGTAGAACCATGCTTATATTCTTTCGAATTCAAGCTAAACACTTGAGCTGTTCCAGTCTTTCCGCCAACTTGATATCCGGTACCTTTGAAAACAGCTGCAGAGGTTCCAGAATTATTTACTTCTAGCATTGCCTTTTTGATCACTTCAATATTTTCAGGGTTGAGGTCAATACGATAGCTTTCTTTGGGTGTGGTGAGCGCACGATGTCTAGTAAAGGGATCTTCAATTGCCTTAACCAAATGCGGTTTCATGACAATGCCATTGTTGGCGAGATTTGCCATCGCATGGGCTAACTGCAAAATCGTGAATGCGTTATATCCCTGACCAATTCCAAGAGAGATCGTTTCTCCTTCATACCATTTTTGTTGCTCTGGTTTTTTGAAGGTATTTTTTTTCCATTCGGTTGATGGGAGCACGCCTTTGGATTCTCCCTTTAGATCGATGCCCGTGATTTGACCAAAACCAAATGGTTTCATAAAGTCATGCATCATGTTCACGCCCATATCTCGCGCAAGCATGTAGTAGTAGGTATCACAAGACTCAACGATGGACTTTTGCATATCGACAATGCCATGCCCACCTTTTTTATCATCACGAAAGGTGTGATTACCAAAATCAAAGTAACCTGGATCAGAAATCGTTTGCGATGGCGTGCGCTTTTTTGTTTCCAAGGCTGCGAGCGCCATAAACGGTTTGTAAGTAGATCCAGGCGGATAAATGCCCTTGAGTGGGCGGTTATAAAGTGGTTTTTGTGGAGAGTCGTTTAGTTCTTTCCAGGTAACCGCATCAATGCCTTCAACAAAATCATTTGGATTGAAATTGGGCTTTGATACAAACGCCAGAATATCGCCGGTTTCGGGCTCGATTGCAACAAATGCTCCGCGGAAATTTCCGTAGAGTTGCTCTACCAAATATTGCAGCTTGATATCAACGGATAGAACAATATTTTTACCTGGTATTGAAGGTGAGCTTGAGAGGGTCCGCACAGGCTTGCCGCCTGCAGTAATTTCTACTTGATCATATCCAGGTGTTCCGCGCAGAACATTTTCGTAGCTTTGCTCTAAACCAATCTTTCCAACATACTGGATGCCAGGCAAAAAAGAGGTCTGCAATGCATCGGGATCATCTGCTTTTGAGTTCTCAATTTCAGCCTGCATTCGCTCCTTATCTTTTTGGGAGACGCGTCCAATGTAGCCAATTAGGTGCGAAGCAAGTTCGTTATAGGGGTACTCTCGGAAGCTCCTGGCCCTGATTTCTACACCTGGAAAGCGGTATCGGTTGGCCATGAATCGGGCTGTTTCCGCCTCTGTCAGCATGGATCGAAGTGGAAAAGTGCCCATTTTTCGGGAATCTTCCAAAGAACGCTTGAAATTACGACGATCTCTTGGAGAAATCAGCACAATTTTAGAGAGCTCATCAATTAACTCATCAACATTACCTTTGATTTCCTCGGCATTGACATCTAAGGTAAGGGCCGAATAGTTTCTGCCAATTACTATGCCATTACGATCAATCAGAAGGCCTCGGTTGGCTGGTGCTGGCACCAGAGCAATGCGATTGTTTTCCGCAAGTAAGGCATATTTGCCATGGCTAACGAGCTGAAGCCAAACTAGTCGTGTGACAAGCAATAAAAAACAAAATGTAACAAATACTGTTGCAATATGAATACGCTCTTGAAAAGAGTCGAGATCTGGTTTTTTAAAAGAAACCATGCCGCAACCTACAGAGGTCGATTGTGATCAACGTCAATGGGGCGACGTTGGGGCGATAGCAATATGCGGGTTGCAATTGGCCATAACATTGCCTCAATACATGCTTGGATTGCGCCTGTGAGCGCCCACCAGTAAATATCGCCACTCAGTATCCAGTGGGCAAGCACTGGAAATAATGAGACCAATAAGAAGATTGGTAAAAGGTGCAGTGCTTGAGTTAGCACTGAAAGAGCAATGATGCGGCGATGCCACGAAATTGCAAGATAGGCAACCAATGAGTAGCTAAATGCGTGAAGACCTAGAAGGTCTGAGTTGTGGACGTCCATGAGTAGGCCAAGAATAAAGGCGATCATGACGCCGACAAAACGGTGTTGATGAATATTCCAAAAGATAATGCAAATAATGAGCCAGTCTGGTGCCCAGCTGTAATTGCCAATTGGCAAAAGGTTTAGTAGCAATGCGCACAATAAGCTGAAATAAATAAAGACGGGGTTGACCGGGCGAAGAATGTAGCCGCTCTGAAAATCAATCATTGCATACCTCGCGTGCGAGTTTGGCGACGGCCGGGAGTATTTGTTTGAGATGCTCCTGGTTTATCAGGCGTTGTTGATGCTTTGGCGTCCCATTGCGGATCGTAAAGCAATGCTAAAGCTTGGCGATAGCGATTCACTGGCGCGACTGGTACGCAAAAAACATTAGAAGAATTTTTGTCTGCGTTACGCTCAATGCGACTGATGACGGCAACTGCAAATCCTGGAGGGTAAACACCGTCGATACCAGAAGTGATGAGCACATCGCCAACCTCGAGGTCGCTAGCTACCGGAAGATAGCGAAGTTCTAGTGGGTTACCTCGTCCCGCACCAAATACAGCTGCTCTCAGGCCGTTACGTGCCACCTGAACTGGAACCGCAAAGTCGCGATCTTCAAGTAGTGACACTTCGGCGGAGTGGTCGTAGATCCGCACGACTTGACCCAAGATGCCTGAGTCATTTGCAATCGGATTACCAAGCTTGAGGCCATCATTACTGCCGCGATTGATAACAATGCGTTGTGAAATTGGATTTGGTGGATTAAATAAGATTTCAACGGGAAGAGTTTTAAACGGAGTGTGCTTTTGCAGGTCCATCAGTTGACGCAAGTTTTGATTTTCCACTAGAAGAAACTCAGACTGATTTGCAAGCAATGACAGCTCAGCTTGGCGAACTTTCATTTCTTGATTTTCTTTATCAAGAGTTCCACGAGTCGTGAAATATTCTGATGTGAATTCGTATGCATTGCGGGGCATCATCATCACGTACTCGAGTGGACGCAATAACCAATTGACGTTATTGCGAATTGGATCAAGCGCTTTAAAGCGAAAATCGATCAACATCAATGCGATGCTGATCGATAGACAGACGATCAGTTTGACTAAAGCCGGAACGCCTTGTCTGAAAAGTGGAGGAGCGCTATGTTGCAATTCCCTAATCGACGTTTTAAGTCAATTACTCTTGTGAGAAGACGCCGCCCAACTTGTCCATGCGCTCTAAAGCAATACCGCAACCACGCGCGACGCAAGTGAGGGGATCTTCTGCAACATGAATTGGGAGGCCTGTTTCTTCAAGAAGCAAGCGATCAAGATCCCGTAGTAAAGCGCCGCCGCCAGTGAGCATCATGCCGCGCTCAGCGATATCGGATGCGAGCTCGGGAGGAATTTGTTCGAGCGCTGCTTTTACTGCGGTGACGATTTGATTCAATGGATCAGTTAAGGCTTCGAGCACTTCATTGCTTGTTACAGTGAAGCTACGTGGAATACCTTCGGAAAGATTGCGGCCCTTTACTTCCATCTCACGGACTTCTTGACCAGGGAATGCAGAGCCAATTGTTTTCTTGATCAGCTCGGCAGTTTGCTCGCCGATTAACATGCCATAGTTACGACGAATGTAGTTGGTGATTGCTTCATCAAACTTATCACCACCAACACGAACAGAGCCCTTGTAAACCATGCCACCTAACGACATCACGCCAACTTCAGTTGTGCCGCCACCAATGTCAACAACCATGGAACCCGCTGCCTCAGAAACCGGCAGGCCTGCACCAATTGCTGCAGCCATTGGCTCTTCAATTAAAAATACTTGTGATGCTCCTGCGCCCAATGCAGACTCACGAATCGCACGACGTTCAACCTGAGTCGAGCCGCAAGGAACGCAAATGATGATGCGAGGGCTTGGCTTGAGGAGCTTGCTCTCGTGCACCATTTTGATAAATTGCTTGAGCATTTGCTCAGTGATGGTGAAATCGGCAATAACGCCGTCTTTCATTGGGCGAATCGCCTCAATATTTCCGGGAACACGCCCCAACATCGCTTTTGCCTCTTTTCCAACCGCCAAAATGGTTTTTTTGCCATTTGGACCGCCTTCTGTGCGAATTGCCACAACTGAGGGTTCATCAAGCACAATACCTCGTTCACGCATGTAAATTAGAGTGTTGGCGGTGCCCAGGTCGATGGCCAGGTCATTAGAAAAGTAGCTGCGGAAAAAACCAAACATGATGTAGTGGGAAAATAAGTAAGTGTTAAAAAATATATATAGGAATGATACTCTAGCGCCCCATGAAACTTGATGATGTCCAGCGCATTGCGCACCTTTCCAGCCTTGAGTTAAATCGGGCTGAAGCCGAGGCAGTTTTGCCCCAATTACAGGCCATTTTTGCCCTGGTTGAGGAAATGCAAGCTGTCGATACAAGCGGGCTTGAGCCTTTGGCTCACCCTATTCTCTTTTTGCGTGACTTAGCTCAGCCTTTGCGAACGGATGCGGTTACTGAGTCTGATCAGCGCGCCGAAAACATGCAATCTGCCCCTGCGGTGCAGGATGGCTATTTCTTGGTTCCTAGGGTGATCGAATGAGCTGGAATCAAACCCCTATCGCATTAATGGCAAAAGCTCTGGCTGCCAAAGAGGTCTCCAGTACCGAGCTGACAAAGTACTTTTTAGACCGGATTGAGGCTGGAAAGCACTGGAATGCATACCTTGATGTAAGTGCTCACTTAAGCTTAGATCAAGCATCTAAAGCTGATGCACTATTGGCATCTGGAAAAGGCGGCAAATTGACCGGCATCCCTGTTGCGCATAAGGATGTTTTTGTTACGCGTGGCTGGAAGTCCACAGCGGCTTCAAAAATGCTCGATGGTTATCTCAGCCCTTTTGATGCCACGGTGGTTGCCAATCTCGGAATCCCAAGCGCAGAAAATCCAAATGGCGCTGGCATGGTTTGCTTAGGCAAAACGAATATGGACGAGTTCGCCATGGGCTCCTCTAATGAAAATTCAGCTTATGGACCAGTCTTAAATCCCTGGAATTCTGAATATGTAGCTGGTGGTTCATCAGGCGGTTCTGCCGCTGCGGTTGCAGCTGGTTTGGCTCCAATCGCTACTGGTACGGACACTGGGGGCTCCATTCGTCAGCCAGCAGCATTCTGTGGTCTTACAGGTATCAAGCCCAGTTATGGACGCGTTTCGCGCTACGGGATGATTGCCTATGCCTCTTCTTTGGATCAGGCAGGCCCAATGGGCAAGACCGCTGAAGACTGCGCTCTTTTGCTTACGGCAATGTCCTCGCACGATCCTCGCGATTCAACTTCTTTAGCAGATTCTGGTGAAGATTACGGCCGCTATCTTGCTCAGCCTTGGAAAGAAGGCAATACAAACTCCGCAAAACCATTAGAAGGTCTTCGCGTCGGGTTGCCAAAAGAGTTTTTTGCAGAGGGTTTGGCGCAGGATGTGGCCAAATCGGTTAACGCTGCGGCAAAAGCTTTGCAGGATTTAGGTGCGCAGTTGGTGGATGTCAGTCTGCCAAAAACGAAGCTATCGATACCGGTTTATTACGTATTAGCTCCCGCAGAGGCATCAAGTAATTTAAGTCGCTTTGATGGTGTCCGATACGGACATCGTGCGCATGAGTATCGCGATTTATCGGATATGTATAAGAAGTCACGCACAGAAGGTTTCGGTGCCGAAGTGAAGCGTCGCATCATGATTGGCACTTATGTACTGTGCCATGGCTATTACGACGCCTACTATCTGCAGGCACAAAAAATTCGTCGAATTATTGCTGCAGATTTTCAGGCGGCGTTTGAAAAATGCGACGTGATCCTGGGGCCTGTAGCTCCTGATGTTGCATGGCGATTGGGTGAGAAATCAAAAGATCCTGTGCAGATGTATTTAGAGGATATCTATACGCTCTCAACTAATTTAGCTGGATTGCCGGCAATGAGTGTGCCCTGCGGATTTAGTGGTAATAATTTACCTATTGGCATGCAATTAATTGGCAACTATTTTTCAGAAGCGCGCTTACTACAAGTGGCACATCAATATCAGCAGGCTAGTGATTGGCATCTGCGTCAAGCAAGCGAGGTGGCATGATGCAATGGGAAGTCGTTATTGGTCTAGAGACTCACGCGCAACTGCAAACGCAATCAAAAATTTTTAGTGGCGCTAGTACACGCTTTGGCGCTGCTCCTAATACACAGGCCTGTGTAGTTGATTTGGCTTTACCGGGTGTGCTGCCAGTACTCAATCGTCAAGCGGTGGAGCATGCGATCCGATTTGGTTTGGCAGTTGGCGCACAGATTTCGCCCGCTAGTATTTTTGCGCGTAAGAATTATTTCTATCCTGACTTACCCAAGGGATATCAAATTAGTCAATTTGAAAAGCCTGTGGTGATTGGTGGCCATGTGGAAATTTTGGTAGGCGACGAGGTCAAGGTTGTTGAGCTTACTCGCGCGCACATGGAAGAGGATGCGGGTAAATCTGTTCATGAGGAAGGTTTTATTGGTCCGCATGGTGAAGCATCAAGCGGCATTGATTTAAATCGTGCCGGCACCCCATTGTTAGAAATCGTCACTGAGCCAGTCATGCGTAGCGCTGCCGAGGCAGTTGCTTACGCAAAAGCTTTGCACACCTTAGTTGTATGGCTTGGTGTATGCGATGGCAATATGCAGGAAGGATCGTTCCGTTGTGACGCCAACGTTTCTGTTCGTCCGATGGGGCAAAAAGAGTTCGGGACGCGTTGTGAGATCAAAAATTTGAATTCATTCCGCTTTTTAGAAGAAGCGATTCAGTATGAGGTACGTCGTCAAATTGAGTTGATTGAGGATGGCGGCACAGTCGTGCAAGAAACACGCCTGTACGATCCTGATCGTCAAGAAACGCGCAGCATGCGTAGTAAAGAAGATGCAAACGACTACCGCTATTTCCCGGATCCGGATTTATTGCCAGTTGTGATTGATGACGCATGGATTGCTGATGTGCGTAGCAAGATGCCCGCTTTACCAGCACAGCTTCGTGAGCAGTGGCAAGGTGAATTTGGCTTAAGCGCTTACGATTCGCAATTACTCACGCAAGATCGCGACACTGCGAAGGTATTTGAAGAGTTGCTAACTATTGTTGGCAAACCTTTGGCAAAGGCCGCTGCGAATTTGATTGCCGGTGAATTTGCTTCATCCTTGAATCGAGCGGGCATTGCCACTGCAGATGCACCCTTGAAGGCGGGGCATTTGGCGCCATTGTTGACGCGTGTGGCTGACGGTACTATTTCGAACAAAATTGCAAAAGACATCTTTGCCATGCTGTGGGAAGAGGCTGTTGCAGGCAAGGCAATAAGCACAGTTGATCAAATCATTGATGCGAAAGGTTTAAGGCAAATTAGTGATAGTGGTGAGCTTGAGGCCATGATTGATAAGGTGTTGGCGGCCAACGAGAAATCCGTTGAAGAATTCCGTTCTGGCAAGGAAAAGGCCTTTAATGCTTTGGTGGGGCAAATCATGAAGGCCTCTCAAGGTAAGGCTAATCCAGGCCAAGTCAACGAGCTGCTTCGCAAAAAGCTGAGCTAAGAATTTAAACAAGAAAGAGACACATGAGCGCGATTGATCCTAAGCAAGCTGAGCAAGAAGAGTTGGTGGCGGAGTGGTTGCGCGCCACACCAGGCTTCTTTGATCGTTATGCCGATCTGTTTAATGAGATTCGTATAAAGCATCCACACGAGGATCGTGCGATCTCTTTGCAGGAGCGACAAATGACGATGTTGCGCACGCAAAATCAAGAGCTCAATCGCCGTCTCAGTGAAATGCTGCACTTTGGTAGTCGCAATGATAAAACGCAACAAAGTTTGGTGGCTTGGCTATTGCGTTTAATGCGCGCTAATAATAAGGCTGATGTCGAGGCGGCGGTAACAATAGGTTTAGCGGAAGTATTTGAGGTGGAATCTGCACAACTTCTCGCACCTAATCCTGCGTTTGGACCGTGGGTTGATACGCCGTTGTGTGGTTCGGCAAAAGAGCTTACCTCTGCCAGCGTTGATTTGCTTGCAACGCAAGTCAAGATTGATTCTGAGTGGCAAAGTATGGTTGCTATTGGATTGCCATTAGGCAAAAGTCTTGGAACGGTTCAATCTCCAGCGGTTTTGCTCTTGGCTAGTAAAGATGAATCACGCTTTACCGCTGATATGGGCGCATTCTATTTGCGGCAGATTGCCGAATTAACCGCTGCAGCTTTGGATCGTATCCAGGCTTATGAGTCAAGCGCCAACTGAGCTGCACCCCCTGATTCGGGAGTATTTGCATGAGCTGCATGTTCTAAGGCAGCTCTCTTCGCATACGCTAAAAGCGTATCGGATGGATTTGACTGAGCTCCAGGCTTTTGCAGAATCCGATTCTGTTGAGTTATTAAAAGTGACAAATGCTCACGTGCGCCGTTGGGCTGGGCGCATGCATTCCAAAGAGAAATCCTCTCGCACTATTTCTAGGGCACTTTCTGCTTGGCGTGGTTGGTATGACTGGTTGACAGAAAAAGATACGCGTCGTGATGCGCAAGTGGGGCGCGTAACCGCAAATTTGCCTGCCAATCCGGTAGATGATGTGAAAGCGCCAAAGCGACTCAAATCCTTACCCAAGGCCCTGTCTGTAGAACAGGCGCTGTCCTTAGTTAATCAAGCGGTTAAAGAGGCGGACGAAAAGAAAGATTTAGAAACTGTGCGTGATGCAGCCATCATTGATTTGCTGTATTCCTCGGGCCTACGTCTATCGGAGCTCTTGGGTATTGATGCAGTGCAGAGCAAAGATCGGCAACAGGAATCGGCGGGCTGGCTCGATTGGGATGCTGCAGAGGTGACTGTTTTGGGTAAGGGAGGAAAGCGTCGCTCAGTTCCGATTGGCGGCCCCGCAATGCAATCCTTGAGGGTTTGGCGCGAAATTCGAGATCAGGCGCAGCGGGCCGGCCAAGCTCAATCCTCTAATGCCTTGTTTATATCAACTAAAGGCGCCCGCTTATCCCCTCGTACCGTTCAGGCACGCTTACGCACCTTGGCGATGAGGGCGGGGTTGCCAACCCATGTTCACCCACATATGATGCGCCACAGCTTTGCTAGCCATGTCCTGCAGTCATCTCAAGATTTGCGTGCAGTTCAGGAGATGTTGGGGCACGCTAGTATTGCCAGCACCCAGATTTATACCTCCTTGGATTTCCAGCACCTAGCTCAGGCATACGATAAAGCCCATCCCCGCGCAAAGGCTGGCAAAGGCTGAGGAACTCGGTAAGATAGAAGGTTTCCCGCTTGGGGAATGTATTGATAGATTTTGAATGGATCGATTATGGCGTTAATTCCAGTAACAATTCTTACAGGCTTTCTAGGTAGCGGTAAAACGACCCTGCTTAAACATATTTTGACTGAGCAGCATGGCAAGAAAATTGCCGTGATTGAGAATGAGTTCGGCGAAGAAAACATTGATAACGATATTTTGGTTCAGGACAATCAAGAAAATATTGTCCAGATGAGCAATGGTTGTATTTGTTGCACGATTCGTGGCGACTTGGTTGAGGCGCTTAATGAGCTGTGGGAACAGCGCAAAGATAAAAAAATCAGCTTTGATCGAGTAGTCATAGAGACTACTGGGGTGGCTAATCCTGGCCCTGTAGCACAGACCTTCTTTATGGATGATGATGTTGCAGACCACTATGTGTTGGATGCGGTGGTAACGCTAGTCGATGCTAAACATGGGCAACAACAGCTCACCGAGCATGAGGAGGCGCAACGCCAAGTAGGTTTTGCAGATCAAATTTTTATTACTAAGACAGATTTGGTAACGCAGGCTGAGGTAGATGCATTGCGCGCCCGCCTAATGCACATGAATCCCCGAGCACCTATTCAGGGAATCTCTAAGGGGGTGGTGCCCTTGGATGCCGTTTTGGACCTCAAAGGCTTTAATTTGAATGCAAAGCTGGATATTGACCCTCATTTTTTAGAGCAAGAAGATCACGACCACGCCAATTGTGGTCATGATCATAGTCATGACCACCATGATCACAGTGCCTGTGGCCACGATCATAGTCACGACCATCATGGCCATGCTGGACATACAGACCGCATTCAATCCTTTGTTTTTCGTAGTGATAAACCCTTTGATCATAAAAAATTGGAAGACTTCCTGGGGGGCATTTTGGAGGTCTTTGGGGAGAAGATGTTGCGGTATAAAGGAGTGCTGTATGTGAAGGGCAGCAACCGGAAAGTCGTGTTTCAGGGCGTGCATCAGATGATGGGAAGCGATTTGGCAGGTTTATGGGGTGCTGAGCCTAAGCAAACCCGTATGGTCTTTATTGGCATAGATTTGCCTAAGGACACCTTGCTGGCTGGGCTTGAGGGCTGTTTGGCCTAGAAAATATCAAGTACAATCCGGCGCCACGGTCAATATTGGTAAATATTGACAAAAGGGCCGTAAAACTTTGGCAGAATGAAGCAATAATGGTTTAGATCCATGGAAAGAATGAAATGACTGTAAAAACACCAACGAAATCTTCGGCTACAGCAAAAGCGCCTAGTAAGGCTGCAAGTGCAAAAGCTGCCAAGGGTGCCCCTTTAACAGAGGCTGAATTGCTCAAGATGTCCGAAAAGGACTATATGAATGCTGCTCAGCTAGATTTTTTCCGCCAGAAGCTATTGACCTTAAAAGACGACATTCTGAAAAATGCTTCTGAAACTACGGAGCATTTGCGTGAAAACATTTTGGTTCCTGATCCAGCGGATCGCGCAACCATTGAAGAAGAGCATGCTCTTGAGTTGCGCACTCGCGATCGTGAGCGCAAGTTGTTGAAGAAAGTTGAGCAGGCTTTAGCGCGTATTGAGTCCGGTGATTACGGATGGTGCGAGGAAACTGGTGAGCCAATTGGATTAAACCGTTTAATTGCTCGTCCTACCGCCAATCTTTCTCTCGAGGCGCAAGAGCGTCGCGAGCTACGTCAAAAATTGTTTGGCGATTAATTTACTAGAACCTAATTACAAGTAGCAATGACTAAGCAATCTCCATCTATTAGCGAAATCCCTCCGATATTGAAGGCGGAGATTTTGGCTGAGGCTTTGCCTTACATCCGCGCTTATCACGGCAAAACCATTGTCATTAAGTACGGTGGAAATGCAATGGTTGAGGAGCGCCTTAAAGAAAGCTTTGCGCGCGACGTTATTTTGCTGAAGTTAGTGGGCATGAATCCTGTGGTCGTTCATGGCGGTGGCCCACAAATTGATGAGGCCCTTAAAAAGATTGGTAAGACCGGTACCTTTATTCAAGGTATGCGCGTAACCGATGAAGAGACCATGGAAGTGGTGGAGTGGGTTCTCGGTGGTGAAGTGCAGCAAGATATCGTGATGTTGATTAACCACTTTGGTGGTCAGGCTGTTGGCTTGACTGGTAAGGATGGCGGCTTGATTCGTGCTAAGAAAATGTTAGTGGCTGACGAGAAAAAGATTGGTAGCACAATCGACCTGGGCTTTGTTGGTGAAATCGAGGCGATCAATCCAGCGGTTGTAAAAGCCTTGCAGGATGATGCATTTATTCCCGTGATCTCTCCTATTGGATTTAGCGAGGAAGGTCAGGCATACAACATTAATGCAGACTTAGTTGCTGGCAAGATGGCAGAAATTTTGCATGCTGAGAAACTAGTCATGATGACCAATATTCCTGGTGTCATGGATAAAAATGGCACCCTCTTAACTGATCTCACGGCACGCGAGATTGATGGCTTGTTTGCTGACGGCACCATTTCGGGCGGTATGTTGCCGAAGATTTCTTCAGCTCTAGATGCGGCAAAGAGCGGTGTGAACTCAGTTCATATTATTGATGGACGTATTGAGCACTCACTGTTGTTGGAGATTCTGACTGAGCAAGCTTTTGGAACAATGATTCGTTCGCGTTAAGAGTGAACAAGAGGCAAATACATGCGCGATTCCTTAGAGCCCACATCCGAAGTTGAAACTAGTGTTGCGGATGCAACCAAGGCGCGTAAGCGCCCACGCCCAGGTGAGCGTCGCCTGCAGATTCTCCAAGTACTGGCAGAAATGTTGCAAAACCCCAAGGGTGAACGCGTTACCACAGCGGCATTAGCTGCAAAAATTCAGGTATCAGAAGCGGCACTTTATCGTCATTTCGCCAGCAAAGCGCAAATGTTTGAAGGCCTCATTTCTTTCATTGAGCAAACCGTGTTTGGTTTAATCAATCAGATCAATCAAAAAGAAGAGTCTGGACTTGCGCAGGCGCGCGGTATTTTGCAGATGCTATTGTTTTTTGCGGAAAAAAATCCTGGAATGACTCGTGTCCTATTGGGCGATGCTTTGCTTCAGGAAGATGATCGTCTGCAAGAGCGTATTACTCAGGTGCTTGATCGTGTCGAGGCTTCCCTAAAGCAGGCTTTGCGTATTGCTCAAACTCAAGGCGGTACTTGGGCAAGCGTTAGTCAGGATGAGGTTAGCGTGCGAGCCGCGATGTTGATGAGTTGTGTTTTGGGCCGCTGGCATCGATTTGCGCGCAGCGGCTTTAAGAAGCTTCCAACCGATGCCTCTGATATTAGCCTTCGCATTCTTCTGTCCGAATGAGCGAGCTACACCTCTCTAGAAATACCATCCACTTTGCCGAGCCCTTGCCTTTGCAAAGTGGCGCCATATTATCCGGCTATGATTTAGTGATTGAAACGTATGGCAAGCTTAATGCTGACAAGAGCAATGCCGTTTTAGTTTGTCATGCATTAAATGCATCACATCATGTGGCGGGACCAAGCCCCGATGATCCAAAGGACATTGGATGGTGGGACAACATGATTGGCCCCGGTAAGCCCGTGGATACCGATCACTTCTTTGTCATTGGTGTTAATAATTTAGGCTCCTGTTTTGGGTCTACTGGGCCAATGAGCGTTAATCCTGCTACTAACAAGCCTTATGGGGCAGACTTTCCGGTGGTTACTGTTGAAGATTGGGTGAACACGCAGGCGCGCTTGGCCGATAAGTTAGGGATTCGCCGCTTCGCTGCAGTGATGGGCGGTAGCTTGGGAGGCATGCAGGCGCTTGCCTGGTCAATTCAGTTTCCAAAGCGCGTAGAGCATTGCTTGGTAATTGCATCCACGCCAAAATTAAGCGCCCAGAATATTGCCTTTAATGAAGTCGCTCGTAATGCAATTTTGTCTGATCCTGATTTTCATGGTGGGAACTACTATGAACATGGAGTAGTCCCAAAACGTGGACTGAGATTGGCGCGTATGGTTGGCCATATTACATATTTATCTGACGATGACATGGCGGAGAAATTCGGGCGAGAGTTACAGCGCCCCAATGGTGAGCCACAAGATTACCGATTTAGTTTTGATGTGGAATTTGAGGTTGAGAGTTACCTACGTCACCAAGGGGATAAGTTCTCCACGTATTTTGATGCCAATACTTATTTGCTGATTACTAGGGCGCTAGATTATTTCGATCCCTCGCGTCGCTATGGTGGCAGTCTTAATCGCGCATTGGCTGAAGTGCAGTCCAAGTTTTTGGTGGTGAGTTTTTCGACTGATTGGCGCTTTCCGCCAAACCGTAGCCGTGAAATCGTCGAATCTTTGCTAAGCAATAAGAGCGAGGTGAGTTACGCAGAAATCGATGCGCCACATGGTCACGATGCCTTCTTATTAGATGATCCGCGCTATCACAATTTGATCCGGGCATATTTCGAACAAATACTAGAGGCTAAATCATGAAGCGCGCAGATTTTGCAGCAATTGCCAGCTGGATTGCGCCTAATAGCGAGGTGCTTGACCTTGGCTGTGGTGATGGTAGCTTCTTGGAGTATTTGCAAAAACAAAAGCCAGTACATGCATACGGTGTTGAGATTGATGATGCCCGTGTACTTTCTTGTGTTCAAAAAGGCCTGAATGTAATTCAGCAGAATTTGGAAGGCGGATTGGCGCTTTTTGAAAACAATAGTTTTGATACGGTGGTCTTGTCTCAGACTTTGCAAACTATTCATGAAACTGAAAAGATTTTGCGCGAAGTAGTTCGTGTTGGAAAAGAATCAATCGTGTCTTTTCCAAATTTTGGGCATTGGTCTCATCGACTTGCCGTAGGGCTTGGTCATATGCCAGTGTCAAAAAGTTTGCCATATCAGTGGTACAACACGCCGAATGTCCGCGTCCTAACTGTGGCTGATTTTGAAAAACTAGCCTCAAGCTTGGGGCTAAAGATTTTGGATCAATGCATTTTGCATGAGGGGCGGCGGGTTACCTTAATGCCCAATCTTTTTGGAAGTTTAGCGTTATTCCGCGTACGTCGTGCTTAGCGCTCTTCAGTCCTGGCTAAAAGATTTTCGGGTATATCTCGAATGGCCTTGTTTGCGGATGCTATTTTTAGGTTTTTCCGCGGGCCTTCCCCTTCTTCTCATCTTGGGTACGCTGAGCTTTTGGCTGAGGGAGGCGGGCATTGATCGCAGCACGATTGGTTATCTCACTTGGGTTGGTTTGATTTATGCAGTGAAGTGGATGTGGGCACCATTGGTTGATCGTCTACCCATTCCTCTGCTGACCCAGTTCTTTGGTAGACGGCGCAGTTGGTTATTGCTTTCGCAGCTCATTATCATTCTGGGGCTTCTTGGGATGGCTAGCATTGATCCTCAGGTGCAGCTCACTCCAATTGTCTGGTGCGCACTATTGGTGGCTTTTGGTTCTGCCACACAAGATATTGCTCTCGATGCGTTCCGCATTGAATCGGCTGATAGCGATCATCAGGCCGCCTTGGCTGCAACATATCAAACGGGTTACCGGCTTGCTTTGATTTGGTCGGGCGCTGGCGTGCTCTGGCTTGCCGCTCGAGTTGAAGTAGGTGCGGGCTCTTATGATGCAAGCGCTTGGCAGTTTGCATATTTATGCATGGCGCTTTCTATTGGTGTAGGTGTGGTGACTACTTTATTTAGTAAAGAACCTATACGTGTTGAGCTGGCCAAAGCACGAAACGCTAGAGCATGGCTACATCAAACTTTGATTGAGCCATTTGCCGATTTCATTAAACGCTATGGTTGGCATGCTATTTTAATTTTGTCTTTGATCGCAATCTATCGGATAAGCGATGTAGTGATGGGCATTATGGCCAACCCTTTTTATGTAGACATGGGTTACACCAAAGATGAAGTTGCGGCAGTAAGCAAGGTATTTGGTGTGGTGATGACTCTGGTAGGCGCTTTTGTTGGGGGCGTACTGACGCTCCGATTTGGAGTAATGCGTATTCTGTTTTTGGGTGCGATATTGTCGGCGGTAAGCAATCTATTATTTGCCTGGTTAGCGACCCGAGGCCATGACTTGCATGGCTTAGTCTGGGTAATCTCTGCTGATAATTTGAGCTCAGGCATAGCTAGCGCCGCATTTATTGCTTTCTTATCTTCATTGACCAATATTCAATACTCAGCAACCCAGTACGCTTTATTTAGCTCCATGATGTTGCTAATGCCAAAATGGCTAGCGGGATTTTCTGGAGTATTTGTGAATACCTTTGGTTATGAAGCATTCTTTGTATCCACCGCAATTATTGGCGCGCCTGTTTTAATCCTGATTTGGCTCAGCATTCATCTTAAGGTGATTGAATTCAAAAAACACGATTCGCAATTGGCTAAATAGACCAGTCATAATCAACTGTTAAGGGTGCATGATCTGAGAAGCGTTCAGTCTTATAGACATTAGCGTGTTTAGCGCTGGCAGCAATTCCTGGTGTGGTGATGTGGTAATCAATACGCCAACCTACATTCTTTGCATATGCTTGACCACGATTACTCCACCAGGTGTAGCAAGCATCGCTAGCCTCGGGCTCTAATTTTCGATACACATCTACATACCCGACTTTATCAAACAGATTAGTGAGCCATGCACGCTCCTCTGGCAAGAATCCTGAATTTTTGAGATTGCCTTTCCAGTTCTTTAGGTCAATTTCATGGTGGGCAATGTTGACATCACCACACAACACAATCTCGCGCCCCGATTTTTTTAGTTCTATCAGATGAGGCAAAAAAGAATCTAGATAGCGATATTTAGCCTCTTGTCTTTCTGGGGAGCTAGATCCCGAAGGCATATATACAGAAATCACTGAAAGTCTCTTGAATCTTGCTTCTACATAGCGACCTTCAGCATCGAATTCCTCGTTTCCATAGCCATAAAGTACTTCATCTGGCTTATGTGGGGTGTAAATTCCACAACCGCTGTAGCCTTTTTTCTCGGCATGATGAAAGAAGCCATGGAGTCCATCGGGGTTCAGAATGGCATCTTCTAGGTCGTCTTGTTGCGCTTTGAGTTCTTGCATGCAAACGAAGTCCGCCTTCTGTTTGATGACCCAAGGCATAAAGCCTTTTTTGACTGCGGAACGAATGCCGTTGAGATTGGCAGAAATGATGCGTAACATATAGGCCTATGAGCTCAAAAAATTCTAATCAAGAAAACTTTATTCGTTTTGCCTTGGAGGCAAATGTTTTGTCGTTTGGGGAGTTTAAAACTAAAGCGGGTCGTCTTTCCCCTTATTTTTTTAATGCAGGCGGATTTAATGATGGCGCTCGTTTAAGCGCTCTAGGTCGCTATTACGCTAAAGCCTTGCAGGAATCTGGCATTGAGTACGACATGCTTTATGGCCCGGCCTATAAAGGCATCACTTTGGCGGCCGCCACTGCCATTGCATTGGCGGATGCGGGCCGTAATGTGCCTTACGCTTATAACCGTAAAGAAGTTAAAGATCATGGCGAGGGTGGCTCTTTAGTGGGCGCCCCCGTGAAAGGCAAAGTCATCATTATTGATGATGTGATTTCTGCCGGAACTTCAGTAAGGGAGTCTGTGTCATTAATTCGCGCGGCAGGGGCAGAGCCAGCCGCAGTCTTAATTGCATTGGACCGCATGGAGAAGTCTGGCACTGCAACGGAGATTGGAGATAAGTCTGCAGTTCAGGCGGTTGAGCAAGAATTCGGATTACCAGTGATAGCTATAGCCAACTTGGCTGACTTAATGAATTTTTTAACGGTATCTAGCGATGTCCAGCTGACGAACTACCTACCAGCAGTAAGCGCCTACCGCAAAAAGTACGGTATTTGATCTTAAGGGACCCGCCGAGCAGAAGAGAGCGGAGCGCTCTCTAGATGCTAACTTCACCTTTAAAGACTGTAATCGCTGGGCCGGTCATGATGACTGGCGTCGGCACGTCATTGGAGATGCCGCCCCAGGAAATTTGTAGGTCGCCTCCACGTGTATGCACTTTGACTGGCGAGTCTAGTAGTCCGCGACGAATTCCTGAGACCACGGCAGCACATGCGCCCGTTCCACAGGCAAGAGTTTCACCTGCGCCACGCTCATATACACGCAGTTTTATTTCATTACGACTAAGGATTTGCATGTAACCCGCATTCACTTTCTTTGGAAATGCGGCATGCCGTTCGATCGCAGCACCTTCCTCTGTGACTGGTGCGCTTTCTATATCTTCAATCACTTGAACAGCATGTGGGTTACCCATTGAAATTGCAGCGACCCAACTATCATGAGTGGCTGGCGCATTAAGCGGTAGCGCATAAAGCATTTCATGAAATTCTTGTTTGCTTGCTAATCCGCTCGCATCAAATGGAATCTTGCTAGGCTCAAAAATTGGCGCGCCCATATCTACTTCGACTTGTCCGTCTTCATGAGATTTGAGTGTGAGGATGGTGTGTGCCACTTCAACACGTAACGGATTTTTGTTTGATAGACCTTGGTCTAGTACAAAGCGTACAAAGCAGCGCGAACCATTGCCACATTGTTCAACTTCACCACCGTCTGAATTAAAAATGCGATAACGAAAATCCGCATCGGGCCGAGTCGATTTTTCGACCAATAAGATTTGGTCAGCCCCAATGCCAAATTGACGATGAGCTAGTTTTTGCCATTGCTCGCGAGTGATGTCGCTTAAGTCTTGGTCAATGCCATTGAGCACAATGAAATCATTGCCAGCACCATGCATTTTGGTGAAGCGTAGCTTTCTTGCTGTCTTGGTTAAATTTGTGCTCAAAAGAATTCCAATTAGTTGTAAAGATTGGGCTCGCCAGGCGGCCTATGCTTGAAGCGCTTATGAACCCAATAGTACTCTGCTGGCCTTTCTCTAACAAGGTCTTCGATGTATTTGTTTAAGCGTGCGGTATCAGCTTGCACATCATCCGTTGGAAAGTTGGGAAGTGGTGCGCTAATGTTGCAGGTATAAGCTTTACGATCGGGATTCAAGGTGGTAGTCATGAGGCAAACTTCTGCACCACTGAGTCTGGCTAAGCGTGAGACCGAAGTGATCGTATTGGTTTGGATTCCAAAGAAGGGAACAAAAACAGAGTCGCGTGGACCAAGATCAATATCAGGCGCAATAAAAATAAAGTTACCCGTTTGAATTTCGCGAATCAAATCACGTAAGCGACTTTGACGCTCAATCGATTTACCACCGAAACGATTTCTCCATTCAATCATCTTTTGATTAAAGAATGGATTCTTCATATTTTGGTAGAGGCCAGCACCGCGTGGCCAATCATGCTGACTAGCCAAAACAGAAAGAGCCATGAAGCCACCCTCAAGACCTACGAAGTGAGGGTTGATTAAGAGTCGCGGCTTGCGATCACCAAGCGTAATTGCGGAGTTAATCGTAACGATGTCAGTAATCTGTTTTCCACTACCAAGCCAGATTCTACTTCTCTCAATCACGCTTCGCCCAAATAATTTCCAGTGCTCTAAAGCAAGCGCCTCAATCTGCTCTTCGCTGAGGTTGGGAAAGCAGAGACGAAGATTGGTTTTGACAACCTTTGCGCGCTCATTGGGTATGTGAGCAGCAAGCCAGCCTAGACCATAGCCAACATGAATAGTGATTGGGTACGGTAAAAAAGCAAACAAGCGCAAGAGATTTAGCGCAAGAAAATTAAATAGATTTTGTAACCAAGTCATCTTCAATAAATTATAAATTTATTAACTAATTGCTTGGTGGCAATTCCGCACCGCTGGGATGCTTGTAGCGGTTATAGGCCCAAATAAATTGATTTGGCGCACCCAATATCGCTTTTTCAATAGCGACATTTAATTTACCGGCGGCTAAATTAGAGTCTTCAGGAAGTGGTTGTAATCTCTCAGCTTGCATTAGCCAGCCCTTACCAAGCGCTTTGCGTTTAGCCGTAAACATGATTACTGGAGTGTTGTTGCGATTGGCGAGACGTGCGGGTAGCGGAGTTGTGTAAGCGGGACGCCCAAAGAAAGGGACCCATACACCCTCGCCTCCACTAGGCACTTGGTCTGGAAGAATGCCAATAGCCTCGCCACGAGTCAGTGCGCGTGTCATTTGACGAACCCCATTGAGGTTGGTGGGTACGAAATGCATATTGGGGTAAGCGCGACCCTCTTCAACTACCTCGTTGAGCCATGCTTGCCGTGAGGGTCGATAAAGGATCGTTGCTGGAAAGTGTTGGGCTAGCACTCTAGGGATGATTTCAAAGCCACCCAAGTGGGGCGTTAGCATAACTAGTCCGTGACCTTCGCTAATTGCTGCCTCGACTACATTCCAATTTTGTACTTCAACAAGCTCTAAGGCCTTTTGCGGGTTGCGCCAAATCCATAGACTATCGGAGAATAGTTGACCAGAGGCTGCCGCAGCCCTCCAGATCTGGAGCGGTAGGTGGTGACTCTTAACTACAGCCTCATATTGCGAGCGAAAAAGTGAGCGATAGTGTTTAGAGGCCACATAAGCCAAAATTCCCAAGGCGCCCCCAATAATCTGCACTAGAGATAGTGGTAGCAGGGCAATAAAATTGAGAACGAGCTTGAGAAGTAGTTTGCGCACCCTCCAATGATATTCAATGCGGGCCTCAGGGCCAAATTTCCTGTTCTTGTTGATAAATAGGGCATTTTTCAGATAGAATCTTCACATCGCTGAGTTAAGACAACTTGCAGGGCGATTCAAAAATTCTGCTAAAGCGTCGCCGTTGTGGTTCCTGGCACGTGGAGTTGTCCTCTAGATCGTGTTAATTTTTAAAGGAATATGCAATGGCAAATGATTACTTCTTTACCTCAGAGTCTGTCTCTGAAGGCCACCCCGATAAAGTAGCGGACCAAATCTCTGATTCGATCTTGGATGCCATTTTGGCTCAGGATCCAACAGCGCGCGTTGCTGCGGAAACTTTATGTAATACCGGCTTGGTTGTGCTTGCGGGTGAGATCACCACTAACGCCAATGTGGATTACATCCAAGTAGCCCGTAATACTTTGCGCGAAATCGGCTATGACAACACAGCGTATGGTATTGACTACAAGGGCTGCGCTGTTTTGGTTGCTTATGACAAGCAAAGCCCCGATATCGCTCAGGGTGTTGATAAGGCGCACGATGACGGCTTAGATCAAGGTGCTGGCGACCAGGGCCTCATGTTTGGATATGCTTGCGATGAAACTGCGGAGCTAATGCCTTTGCCAATCCATTTGTCACACCGCTTAGTAGAGCGTCAATCTCAATTACGTCGTGATGGCCGTTTGGATTGGTTGCGCCCTGATGCAAAATCTCAAGTAACGTTACGTTATGTAGATGGCAAGCCCGACTCTATCGACACTGTTGTGTTGTCCACTCAGCACGATGAGGATATCTCGCTCGAGAAATTACGCGAAGCAGTGATTGAAGAAATCATTAAGCCAGTATTGCCTAAGCATTTGATCAAAGGCGCTATTAACTTTTTGGTAAACCCAACAGGTCGATTTGTTATCGGTGGTCCACAAGGTGATTGCGGTCTAACTGGCCGTAAGATTATCGTAGACACCTATGGCGGTGCAGCCCCTCATGGTGGCGGTGCATTTTCTGGGAAAGACCCATCAAAGGTTGACCGTTCTGCAGCTTACGCTGGTCGTTATGTTGCCAAGAACGTAGTTGCTGCTGGTCTGGCAAGTAAGTGCTTAATTCAAATCTCTTATGCAATTGGTGTTGCTAAGCCAACTTCAGTGATGGTGAGCACCTTTGGTACTGGCAAAGTCTCTGATGAAAAGATTGCGCAATTGATCTCTGAGCACTTTGACTTGCGTCCAAAGGGTATTGTGAAGATGTTGAACCTCTTACGCCCGATTTATCGTAAGACTGCAGCTTATGGCCATTTTGGTCGTGAAGAACCAGAATTTACTTGGGAGCAGTGCGATAAAGCTCCTGCATTGCGTGCGGCAGCTGGTCTGTAATCTGCCTTCTAGGCAGCAAATTCGCAGTATGTTGATGTATTGAAGCGAAATATGGCGAAATTGATTACAATTTCGCCATACCTTCAAGGAGCGTTGCAAGGAATGCTGAGAACCAGCGTTTCCCCAGGCTTGAAGGGAGTGGACTCCTAAACGGAGTTTGCTAATTGCAACTGCGCTCGCTAACCCATGATTCAATGGCTAGCGAGTTTCCACTCCAGCATTGGATCGTATTTAGCTGGAGCATTCATGAATACCGTTTCTGATTTCAATTTAAAAGATTTTGTGGCAACTCGTTGCGCAATTGCGGACATTTCTTTGGCTGATTTTGGCCGCAAAGAAATCGCCATTGCTGAAACCGAAATGCCTGGCTTGATCGCAATTCGAGATGAGTTTGCTTCACAGCAACCATTGCGTGGCGCACGTATTACTGGTTCATTGCACATGACCATTCAAACTGCGGTGTTGATCGAGACGCTTGAGGCGCTTGGCGCTGAAGTGCAGTGGGCATCATGCAATATTTTCTCAACCCAAGATCATGCAGCCGCCGCGATTGCTGCAAACGGCACGCCTGTATTTGCCATCAAAGGCGAAACTCTTGAGCAATACTGGGATTTCACCCATCGTATTTTCGAATGGGCTGATGGTGGCTTCACTAATATGATTTTGGACGACGGTGGCGATGCCACTTTATTGTTACACCTTGGAGCGCGCGCTGAGAAAGATCAGGCTTGCTTAAATCATCCAACCAGCGAAGAAGAAACAATCCTATTTGCAGCCATCAAAAAGAAATTGGCGCAAGATCCAACTTGGTATTCCACACGCTTGGAAAAAGTTAAAGGTGTTACTGAAGAAACCACTACTGGTGTACATCGTCTGTATCAGATGTTTGCCAAAGGTGAATTAAAGTTCCCAGCAATTAACGTGAATGACTCTGTTACTAAGAGCAAGTTTGACAACCTCTACGGTTGCCGTGAATCTTTGGTTGATGCGATTAAGCGTGCTACCGATGTGATGGTTGCAGGTAAGGTTGCCGTAGTTTGTGGTTACGGTGATGTGGGTAAGGGCTCTGCACAAGCTCTTCGCGCTTTATCTGCTCAGGTTTGGGTAACAGAGGTAGATCCAATCTGCGCCTTGCAGGCTGCAATGGAAGGCTATCGTGTTGTAACAATGGACTATGCTGCTGATAAAGCGGATATTTTTGTTTCAGCAACTGGTAACTACCATGTCATTACACATGACCATATGGTGAAAATGAAAAATCAAGCCATCGTTTGTAACATTGGCCACTTTGATAACGAGATTGATGTTGCTGGCATTGAAAAGTACAAGTGGGAAGAGATTAAGCCCCAAGTAGACCATGTAATTTTCCCAGCGAGTAATGGTATGCCTGAGAAGCGCATCATCATCTTAGCAAAGGGTCGCTTGGTAAATCTTGGTTGCGGTACTGGACATCCTTCATACGTTATGAGCTCTTCATTTGCAAATCAAGTGATTGCCCAAATCGAATTGTGGAATGCTGTTGGCACAGATAAGTACCCGATCGGTGTTTATACCTTGCCTAAGCACTTGGATGAGAAAGTTGCTCGTTTGCAGCTGAAGACTCTAAATGCAGAATTGACAGTATTGTCTGATCAGCAGGCTGCCTATATTGGCGTAACGAAGGAAGGCCCATACAAGGCTGACCACTATCGTTATTAATCTGCGTTAGCGCTCGATATTGTTAATTAGATACACAGGCCCAAGATCATGGAATTAAGCGTCGAATTCTTCCCCCCAAAAACACCTGAGGGTGAGAGTAAGTTGCATCTCGTGCGTGAGCGTTTGACTGAAACACTCAAGCCCGCGTTTTATTCTGTGACTTTTGGTGCCGGTGGCTCTACGCAATCTGGCACATTAAAAGTAGTGAGCGATATTCATGCCGCTGGTGCGGCTGTTGCTCCCCATTTATCTTGTGTTGGTAGCTCACGCGAAAGCGTGCGCGAGATGCTGAAGCAATATCAGGCTTTGGGCGTTAAGCGTATCGTGGCATTACGTGGTGATTTGCCATCTGGGATGGGTCAGTATGGTGAGTTTCATCACGCAAATGAGTTGGTCGAATTTATCCGCACAGAAACTGGCGATTGGTTTCATATTGATGTTGCTGCTTACCCAGAAACTCACCCTCAAGCGAAGTCACCTGCAAGTGATGTGGATTTTTTTGTTCAGAAAGTGAAAGCGGGCGCTGACTCTGCTGTGACTCAATATTTTTACAATAGTGATGCGTATTTCCGCTTTGTAGATGAGGCCTATGACTTGGGTGTTACTCAGCCAGTGATCGCTGGAATTATGCCGATTACCAATAGCACTCAGCTGCTGCGTTTTTCAGATGCTTGTGGCGCAGAGATCCCGCGTTGGATTCGTTTACGTTTGCAGTCTTATGGGGATGACATTGCCTCAATTCGCGCATTTGGCGAAGAGGTGGTAACGGATCTTTGCGATCAGCTTTTAACCGCAGGCGCTCCTGGCTTACATTTTTACTCCCTAAATCAGGCAGATGCCGTATTGGCAATTGCTGATAACTTGGATTTAACAAAGTAGGCTATTGCCTAGCAACGCAATCCTGATTCCGTTAGAAGCATGTCTAAGGGCTCATCATGAGTTTGAGCTGCCCATTGGGCATCATTGAGTTTTTGCCAGTCAAATCCAATCCCAATGCAAATCAGCTCGGGATTTTTTTTT
Organism: Polynucleobacter sinensis; assembly: GCF_001595985.1. Taxonomy (GTDB): domain Bacteria; phylum Pseudomonadota; class Gammaproteobacteria; order Burkholderiales; family Burkholderiaceae; genus Polynucleobacter; species Polynucleobacter sinensis. Next base: position 109,322 of record NZ_LOJJ01000001.1, on the reverse strand, counting down.
CTGAGCTGGGCTAGAGTTCTATCAAAGTACCCGCCACCATAGCCTAGACGCCAATATTGGGTCTTAGAGCCTTCTTGAGATTGAGACCATCCAACACAGGGAATCAAAATACAGTCTGGAGTGACTTGAGGTCTACGAGGGTTATTGGGATCAGGTTCTGGTACACCGTGGCGACTTGGAATAAGGAGGTCGCCCTCTTGCCAGGCATAAAAATCCAAATGTTTATCGGGGCGCGCAAAAGGAAGAGCCAGTGTTTTGCCTGCACTACTCTCGGTCCAGGCCAATAGAGTGGGTCGTAGGTCAAGCTCATCTTGTATAGGGCAATACAGGGCAATGGATTGAATTTGAGCATCATAAGCGCCTAGAAAACTAGCTAGACTAGCTAGGATGGCTTCTCGTGCCATGGGATAGCTTACGCTAGCCGCAAACTGCTTCCTTTGGGCCAGTAAGTCCTGCCGTAGCGATTTTGGAGAATTGCCGTGCATATCAACCATTATCAGGCGAAAATTAAGAGATATAGTAAATCGATAAGGCAAGACGGTGAAAAAGAGGTTTGATGTTTTTAGTGGCTGGCAAAAAAGAGTGGGCGGAATTTTATTTCTGGCTCTGGCAGTTTCTGCGCCTAGCATTTCTGCAGAAAAGGCTAAGAAAGCTGTTCCCGCCAAAGAAAGTAGAGCCTCCGCCTTTGAAATTACAGAAGGTGATCGTACCTTTATTGAATTACGTGAGGCCGCCAAAAGAAATGATGTGGCTCGTGCACAAACCTTGGCTGCCAGCCTCACGAATTACCCATATGATGATTACGTAGCTTATTTCCGCATCAAACCCCAGTTATTTGATAGTGCTGGCGGCGCTCGGTCGGACAGCAATGCAGACTCTCAGGTTGTAGCTTTTTTAAATCAATACCAAGGTACTGCGCTGGCCGATCGGATGCGCAATGACTGGTTGCTTGTTCTGGGTAAGCGTAAAGATTGGTCTCGCTTTGATGCTGAATATTCCAAATTTGTTTTGGATGACGACACTCAAGTGAAATGCTATTCCTTGCAGTCGAAGCTGGCTCAAGGTGAGAATCCTACAAAAGTTGCAATTGATGCGCGCGCCATATTATTGGACCCACGTTATTTTGGTCAGGCTTGCCAAGAGTTAGTGCCTATTTTGGTTGGCGCCGGAGGTATGACGCCGAGCGAAGCAAAAGCGATTGGTCGCGCTGCTAGCGAGATGGGCTTTGACACTATGTCACGACGCTTGGGTGGTGAGGATCCTATTGCTGAGATTGTTAAATCTGCTAAAGCCGACCCTGCAAAAGCGTTTAAAGATTTTTCACAAAATGCCTCTCGCTATAGCAAGGAAAATCAGGCGGTAGCTTGGGGCGTAATTGGTCAATTCCTCGCAAAAAAATTGGATCCCAATGCAGATGATGCATATCGTCTTCAACAGGAGCTAGGCTACAACGAACTCTTATCTACCGAAAGTCAGGAGTGGAAGGTGCGTGCAGGTTTGCGTGCTAAGGATTGGACGCTGGTTAAGAATGCAATTGAAGGTATGAATCCGGCGGTGCGTAGCAAAGATCCTGCCTGGACTTATTGGTATGCGCGCGCATTAAAAGTAGAGGGCCAAAATGAAAAGGCTCGTGAAAATCTCGAGCTCGTGGCTGACCAGTACAACTTTTATGGGCAGCTTGCACGGGAGGATCTGGGTAAATCGAATCATGCGCCTGCGCGTACTAAAGTTAGCGAGGCTGACATTGATGCTATGTCTCAACGTAAGGGCTTTATCCGTGGCGAACGCTTTTATGCCATGAATTTACGTTTTGAAGGTAATCGCGACTGGAATTGGGAGTTGCGGAATATGAGTGATAAGCAATTACTCGCAGCAGCTGAGTATGCTAAGCGCATCGGCTTATATGACCGTGTTGTAAACACGGCGGATCGTACTAAGCAGGAGCATGACTTTAGTTTGCGCTACCCAACGCCTTTCCGTGATGAGCTATCCCCGATTGCCAAGCAAATTGATTTGAACTTGGCTTGGGCTTATGGATTGATTCGTCAAGAGTCACGCTTCATCATGAACGCTTCCTCATCAGTTGGTGCTTCAGGCTTGATGCAGGTGATGCCCAATACGGCAAAGTATGTAGCTAAGAAAATTGGTATGACCTCGTATACTAATGACAAGCTTGCTGACACCAACACCAATCTCACTTTGGGTAGCAATTACTTAAATATGGTTTTGGTTGATTTGGATGGTTCCTGGGTTCTGGCTTCTGCAGCTTATAACGCCGGCCCATCACGCTCCAAGTCCTGGCGTGAAAAACTCACCAGCCCTACTGAGGGCGCGATCTTTGCGGAAACAATTCCATTTAATGAAACGCGCACCTATGTAAAAAATGTTTTAGCCAATGCAACGTATTATTCATCAGTGATGCATGGTCAGGCACAGTCTTTAAAGCAGCGTTTAGGTGTGATTACTCCTAAAGCGGCAAACACATCTGAGCTACCTTAGTATTTCAATTACATTGGAGTTTTATGAAATATGACATTCTGCTAATTGGCGGTAACGGTTTTGTAGGCCGGGTACTAGCCGCTCAATTACAGGCGGCCGGATATTCTGTTCTATTGCCGACTAGACACTTAGCATCCGCGCGTGAATTGCGTATGTTGCCGAAAGTGCATTTGGAAGATGCTGATGTGCATGAATTTGATTCCTTGCAAGAACTTTGCTCACGAATTAAACCGGGTGGGGCAGTCATTAATTTGGTGGGCGTATTACATGACAAGCCTGCTCAGCCTTATGGCAAAGTGTTTAAAGCGGCTCATGTAGAGCTCCCAAAAAATATCATTACTGCTATGCAGCTGCATGGCCTCAAACGTTACTTGCACATGAGCGCATTAGGTGCGGATTCAAATGGCCCATCAATGTATCAGCGCAGCAAGGGTGATGGCGAGAAAGCGGTTAAAGCCAGTAATTTAGACTGGACTATTTTCCGGCCATCGGTAATTTTTGGCGAGCAAGACCAGTTTATTAATTTATTTTCGAAGCTCACTAAATTATTTCCGGCGATGCCTTTGGCAAACTCTGGGGCACAGTTTCAGCCGGTGAGCGTGGACGATGTAGCTAGCGCATTTACCAAGTCTCTGAAAATGCCATCGACCATTCATCAATCTTATGATTTGGTGGGGCCTACTGTGTACACCATGAAAGAGATCGTGGAGTTTGCCGCACGTAAGGTGGATACAAGTTGCATGATTATCCCTGTTCCTGCATTTGTGGGATATTTGCAAGCCTTAGCATTTGAGTTCTTGCCTGTGCCAACATTAATGTCTCGCGACAATATTGCTTCAATGCAGCTGCCTAATATCCTTCCTCTTCATAGTGTGGACGCTTTGACTACGGTGTTTGGTATAAGTCGCCGTACCCTAGAAGGCATGAAATAAGTCCATGAAGATCTACGCTGTTGGTGGCGCCATTCGGGATACCCTCATGGGTTTACCAGTGCATGATATTGATTATGTAGTGGTGGGTTCTAGCGTAGAAGAGATGATTGCCCAAGGCTATCGTCCAGTTGGCAAGGATTTCCCTGTTTTTTTGCACCCAGATACTCAAGCTGAATATGCTTTAGCTCGTACAGAGAGAAAAACAGGCAAGGGCTACAAAGGTTTTATGTTTTATGCCGATCCTAGCGTTACTTTGGAGCAGGATTTAGAGCGCCGAGATTTGACAATCAATGCTATGGCGCAAGAAGTGGATGAGGAGGGCAAATGGATTGGCCCAATTCTGGACCCCTTTAATGGGCAGCAAGATTTGGCTGCGAAAGTATTTCGTCATGTCTCGGATGCATTTGCGGAAGATCCATTGCGTTTATTACGTATTGCGCGTTTTGCAGCGCGTTTTCCGGAATTCACGGTTGCTCCAGAAACAATGGATGCTTTGCTGGCTATTGTTCAATCTAATGAATTATCAGCACTCTCAGCCGAGAGAATCTGGCAGGAGTTGGCTAGAGGATTCACTGCTAGTAAGCCAATGCGAATGTTCCAAGTTCTGCTAGATGCTGATGCAGCCAAGGTATTACTACCGTCAACACTGACATCCTGTTTGGCTAAAGAAGAATTTCGTGAACAGCTCATTGCAAATTTGCATGGAGCAGACAATTGTCTGGAAGATCGCTGCGCTGTAACACTCATGCATTTGCCTGCTAGTGAAATTCGCTCATGGGCAGAGTGCATCAAGATGCCAAATGAAGTTCGTGATTTCAGTGAAATATTTAGTGAGCTCAATTCACTAATTGATAAGACGGCTGGTAAGGCAAGTGGCACATATCAGTCTGCAGATATATTAGCTTGGTTTAATCGTGCAGACGTTTGGCGTAAGCCTGATCGTGCAAATGCTTTATTGGATTTAGCAAAGCGTATTGGCCTGAATGTCAGCGTTTTAATTTCAGCAATGCAAAATGTTCAATCGCTCAACACGGCCGAAATTATTGCTGGCATTCCTGCGAATGACCGTACGAATGGCGAGAGAATTCGGGACGCAGTCGATGCCGCAAGACTCTCGGCAATTACTGCAGCGTTAACTACCTAACCAATTTACAGTCGGTTCCTGCCTCGAAGGCCAGGCAAGTCTTCTAAGGCATAGTCTGGCAAGACATCAGATATTTTCTTTGAGAATGCAAAGACTTTGAAGAGCTCGCCCATCTCCGCTTCAGATAATAGTTTTTGTAGCGAGTTCGAGATGGGTAAGAAAGTTTCTGGATTGCTAGGGTCGCCAACTTCTAGCGCAATATCGCCAATGCCGGCATCTAGTAGGTAACTTGCTTGGTTATTTAGATACACATCATCCACTTCTTCCTCGAGTGCGCTGCGTGCAATCTGTGACCATTCGACGTGGGTTGTTAAATCACATAGTCCCGGCAGGTGAAATGGATCTTGAATGGCATGATGGCGATGGTGCGCCATGAGTGTGCCTTCTAGGCGTTGTGGGTGGTAGTACTCGCTCTTCGGAAATCCGTAATCAAATGTGAGAAAGAGTCCGGTATCGATTTGCTTGGCTACTTCGCGCATCCAAGCATTTGCAGCTGCATGCAATTCTGTAACGTAGCCTTCAGAAAAGTTTCCAGTTAGCAGGGTCTCTGGAAGCAGAGACTGCTCAACGGGCTTTCCTGTCGACCAAGCAAGCTTGCCATCAATTACCGCGACCCCTTGTTGATACCAAAAGCCATTTTGAAAAATGATGGCCTCACAAGGAATGGCGTCTATTACCTCGTTAGCCAGAATGATGCCTTTGAAGTTGTTAGGCAAGGAACTTAACCAGCTGCATTGAGTAGGTAGGTCAAACTTTTCTGCAAGTTGCTTGAGGCGTTCTTCTTGTCTTTGAGCTAGGTCTGCCGAGATCTCGATGATGTCGTAGCGATCTAAGGAAAAGCCTAGATCGTGCAGTCTGATGAGAATGGATTCAGCAAGTTTCCCGGTGCCGGCGCCAAACTCCAGAATCTGGGAGGGAAGCCCTTGCGCTTGAAGGCCCTCCAGAATCGGCAACAGGGTTTCTACAATCGCAGCGCCAAATAGAGGGGAGAGCTCAGGGGCTGTAGTGAAATCACCGCCTGCGCCCAATTTATGGGCTCCAGCGCTGTAATAACCCATGCCTGGCTCATATAAAGCCATTTCCATGTACCTTGAAAAGGGCATCCAGCCGCCATTAGAGGCGATTTCTGCCATTATTTTTTGACTAAGAAGCTCGGTATGAGCCGTTTCAAGGCTGGTCAAGGTAATATCCATAGCTCGCTAGTCTAAGAGAATTTAAGTGAACTTGAGTTCAAACCTACAACCTGAGCAAAATAAAGCAGTTTTAGTGACGGGCGCTGCCAAGCGTCTTGGTCGAGAAATTGCCTTGGAATTTGCTCGTCAGGGCTGGGATATTGCGATTCACTATGGCCAGTCTGCATCAGATGCTCAGGCTACCATCGCAGAAATCCAGGCTCTTGGGCGTAAGGCTGTGGCATTTAAGGCTAACCTCGCTAGCGAAGCAGAAATCCACTCCCTGTTTACCGCGGTGATAACTGAGTTTAAAAGCCTCCAGTGTCTGGTGAATAGCGCTTCGATCTTTGAATACGATCGCGCAAATTCAGATATTCCGCTCAGTAGTAAAAGTTTGCAAGAGCATATGCAAGTCAATTTAGCTGCTCCCATCCTGCTCTCACAGCTGATGTTTGAATATCAAAAGAGCTGGACAAAGAATGCAAGTAAGAGTGACTTATCAATTCCTTCAGTTATTCAATTGCTCGATCAAAAATTAATTAATCTCAATCCAGATTATTTGTCTTACACATTATCTAAAGCTGCGCTGCTCACTTCAGTTGAGGTGCTAGCAGTAGATTTTGCTCCGCACTTGCGGGTGATTGGTTTGGCTCCTGGTATTACGCTGACTTCGGGCGATCAAACTGAAGCAGGCTTTACCAAGGCGCATCAAATGACCCCTTTAGGAAAATCTTCAACGCCGAGCGATATCGCTAGGGCAGCAGTATTTTTGGCTAGTTCAAACGCGATCACTGGAACTACTTTATATGTGGATGGCGGCCAACACTTGCTTCCGTCTTCACGCGATGTGATGTTTAAGACAAGTTAAGAATTCAATCCAGAATCAAAAGTTAAAAAGAGTTAATACAAATTTATGCATGCCATTCTTTCTCACCCAGCACTTGCTGATTGCCGCCGCTTATTTTTGCGTGACTATGAAATCTACATCAATATCGGTGTGCATGATTTTGAAAAGAAGGCTGAGCAGCGTGTCATTCTGAATGTTGATCTCTACATTCCTTTAAATATGAACACCCCTTCTAAAGATCTATTGGAGGAAGTTGTAGATTATGACTTCATGCGTGAGACCATTAAGGCGCGGTCTTCCCAGGGGCATATTCATTTACAAGAAACTTTCTGTGATGACATCGTGACTGCCATGCTGCAACATCCAAAAGTCATTGCTGCTCGCGTTAGTACCGCTAAACCAGATGTCTATCCAGATTGCCACTCGGTTGGGGTTGAAGTATTTCGCATGAAGCAGGCCTAAAAGTATTGAGAGAAGAATTCAATAGTCATGAGTGATATCCGTAAAGCTGTCTTCGAAGAAAATAAGCTAGAGAAAAAGCTATGTCGTTTGGTTGGCCAAGCAATTGGCGACTTCGGCATGATCGAAGATGGTGACAAAGTGATGGTGTGCTTGTCAGGTGGAAAGGATAGCTATGCCATGCTCGATATTCTGCTCAAGTTACGCGAGCGTGCCCCAATTGATTTTGAAATTGTTGCCGTCAATTTAGATCAAAAGCAACCCGGATTTCCGGCAGAAATTTTGCCGAACTATTTAGAGGCCTTGGGTGTTCAGTACCATATTGAAAACCAAGATACCTATAGCATCGTCAAGCGCGTAGTTCCAGAAGGGAAAACTACCTGCGGTCTTTGCTCTCGTTTGCGTCGTGGCATTTTGTATCGAGTTGCGGATGAGTTGGGTGCCACTAAGATAGCCTTAGGTCACCATCGTGATGACATTTTAGAAACGTTGATGCTGAACATGTTCTTTGCGGGCAAGCTCAAAGGCATGCCGCCTAAGTTACGATCGGATGACGGTAAGCATATTGTGATTCGTCCTTTAGCTTATGTTCCTGAAAAGCTTCTTGAGCGCTATGCGGTAGATATGGGCTTTCCGATCATTCCATGTAATTTATGTGGCAGTCAGCCTAATTTACAGCGGGCGGCCATGAAGGAAATGCTTCGTGAGTGGGAAAAGAAATATCCTGGTCGAGTTGAGAATTTATTTCGGTCAATGCACCATATCGTTCCCTCGCATTTGATGGATGGGGAAGCATTTGATTTCAAGAATCTAGAGATTTCTACGGAAATGATGGGCATTGCCGCTCGATCGTCTGGTGATAAGGCAATTGACGAGACGCAAATCGATGAAATAGCCTGCGGAACACTGATTCAGGGGTCTTATAATCCCTCTTTATGAACATCGTTATTTTGGCGGCTGGGCAGGGAAAGCGGATGAAGTCCGCATTACCCAAGGTTCTTCAAACCTTGGCTGGGAAACCGCTTCTTCAGCATGTACTCAATACGGCTCTGGACCTACAGGGTAAAAGTGCTAAAACTGGCCCAATTGTTGTTGTTGGACATGGTGCTGCAGATGTTAAACAATTTCTTGAGCTCGCCAGCGACCAGGACTCTCGCTTTGGCAAAGTCGGTACGGCATTGCAGGCTGAGCAAAAAGGAACGGGGCACGCTTTATTGCAGGCCTTGCCCAAACTAGATGTAAATGAACCTACATTGGTTCTTTATGGCGATGTACCGCTTACAAGCAAGAAGACCCTTGCTAAGTTAGTCAAATTAGCTGATGGTGTCCGAGGTCAAGATTCCGCTTTAGCGCTGCTGACTCAAAACCTCAGCAATCCAACGGGCTATGGCCGCATTGTGCGAGATACCGATGGTTCTGTGACATCGATTGTCGAAGAGAAGGATGCAACACCTGAGCAAAAGCGTCTTCAAGAGATTAATACCGGCATTATGATTTTGCCGACCAATTCTTTGAAGAGATGGCTGAAGTCCTTACGTGCCAGCAATGCACAAGGTGAATACTATTTAACTGATGTCATCGCCATGGCGGTTAAGGATGGTGTGCCAATTCGTACTGCACAAGCTGATGCTGAATATGAGACTGTTGGCGTTAACAGTCGTGATCAGTTGGCTGCATTAGAGCGAGTGCATCAACTCAATCAGGCGCATGTATTAATGGATGCCGGCGTTTCTTTGGCTGACCCAGCACGCATTGATATCCGTGGAACTCTGGAGTGCGGTACTGATGTTTTTATTGATGTCGGTTGTGTATTCGAAGGCTGCGTGACTTTAGCTGCTGGCACAAAAGTTGGCCCTTATTGCATTATTCGTAATAGCGTGATTGCGCAGAATGTCACTATTCACCCTTATAGCCATATTGATGGCGCTAAAGTTGGTGCCAACTCTTTAATTGGGCCTTACGCCCGATTGCGTCTTGGTGCTGATCTAGCAAACGATGTTCATATTGGCAATTTTGTCGAGGTGAAGAACAGTAAGATTGCCGCCAATAGCAAGGCAAATCACTTGGCTTATGTTGGTGATTCACTTGTGGGTTCGAGAGTTAATATTGGTGCAGGGACAATTACCTGTAACTACGACGGCGTAAATAAACATCAAACCATTATTGAGGATGATGTCTTCATTGGCTCTGATACTCAGTTGGTTGCTCCAGTTCGTGTTGGTCGTGGCGCTACTTTAGGTGCTGGAACGACTTTAACTAAAGATGCCCCACCGAACCAATTAACGGTATCGCGCGCTAAACAAATTTCTTTGCAGTGGCAACGCCCGGTAAAAAAAGAAAAGAATGTGGCGGTTAAGAAAGCGGCATCTAAAAAGCTGACAAGCAAAAAATCTGGCAAGGTTAAAAAATAATGTGTGGCATTGTTGGCGCGGCATCGCGCAAAAATATTGTTGATGTTCTGATTGAAGGTCTTCGCCGCCTTGAATATCGTGGGTATGATTCTTGCGGTTTTGCGGTAATCAATCGTGATGATGCAAATCATCCCATTGAGCGCGCCAGAACTACCGCTCGAGTCTCTGAATTGGCTGAGCAAGGAAAAGAATTTATCGGAACCTTGGGGATTGCACATACCCGTTGGGCAACACACGGCAAGCCTGATACCCAAAACGCCCATCCCCATATCTCTGGTGGATTAATTGCAGTAGTGCATAACGGCATTATCGAAAATTACGAATCACTACGTGCGGAATTGCAGTCTGCTGGGTATCAATTCACTTCTGAAACTGATACGGAGGTGATTGCGCATCTAATTCATCAAGCTTATACATCGAGTAGGCAAGCTGATTTAGTCGCTTCTGTAAGGTCCGTGTTGCCGCGGTTACACGGTGCATATGCAATTGGTGTGATTGCACAAGACTGTCCTGACATATTGGTGGGTGCGCGGGCAGGCTCTCCTTTAGTGGTAGCTCTTGGCGAGCAAGAAAATTTTCTTGCATCTGATGCCTTGGCTCTTGCCGGTAAAGCCCATTCGATGATGTATCTAGATGAGGGTGATGTTGCGATTCTGAGATCTGACAGCGTAGAGATTATTGATCGGGCTGGACAGATTTCCCAGCGAGACCGAAAGCCAATGCCAGCTCAGGCTGATTCAGTAGATCTGGGCCCTTATCAGCATTACATGCAAAAAGAGATATTTGAACAGCCTAGGGCGATTGGAGACACTCTCGCAAACATTGCTGGTTTTGAGTCTGATCTCTTTAACGCCGATCCAGAAGAGTGGAAGCAGTTTGACCAAATTTTGATTTTGGCTTGCGGTACTAGTTACTACTCTGCGTGTGTAGCAAAGTATTGGTTGGAGGATATTGCGGGTATTCCAACGCAGGTGGAAATTGCGAGTGAATATCGTTATCGTACGACCGTTCCCAATCCAAAGGCTTTAGTAGTAGTGGTATCTCAGTCAGGAGAAACGGCAGATACATTGGCTGCATTGCGTCATGCGCAGGCATTAGGACATCAGTACACCCTCGCTATTTGTAATGTGGCTAGCAGTGCAATGGTTCGCGAGACTAAGTGGAATTTTTTAACTAAGGCTGGCGCAGAGATTGGCGTTGCTTCGACAAAAGCATTCACCACCCAACTCGTTGCACTCTATTTGCTGGCCGTTTCATTGGCTAAGCGCGAAGGTAGGATCAGTCCAGAAAAGGAAAGGCAACTCTTAAGAGAGTTGCGACACCTGCCAAAGGCACTGCATGCGGTATTGGCGCTAGAGCCACAGATCATTGCGTGGAGTGCAGCATTTGCCAAGTGTGAGAATGCTTTATTCTTAGGCCGTGGGATGCACTATCCGATTGCACTCGAAGGCGCCCTCAAGTTAAAAGAAATCTCTTATATTCATGCTGAGGCATATCCTGCTGGTGAGCTTAAGCATGGCCCTCTTGCCTTGGTCACTGAAAAGATGCCGGTAGTTACTGTAGCGCCAAAGGATGATCTATTGGAAAAGCTAAAATCAAATATGCAAGAAGTGAAGGCGCGTGGTGGAAAACTATACGTATTCGCGGACCAAGATACAGAGATCACCAGTAGCGAAGGCATTAATGTCATTCGTTTGCCCGAACATTACGGCAATCTCTCCCCGATATTGCATGTTGTCCCTTTGCAGCTCCTGTCGTATCACACGGCATGCGCGCTTGGGACGGACGTAGATAAGCCGCGTAACTTGGCTAAGAGCGTTACCGTCGAGTAATGCCATGAGCTGGGTAGCGCTCACGTCGATTTAATAAATCTTTTATCAAACCTAGATTGAGCGATTGCGCTTAATACCCTTTTTATTAATAAGGCCTTGCAATTAGTACGAACTAGTACTAAACTAGTACGCATACAGACTAAATTGCGAGGTATCTTGGTGAACCATTTATCGGTAGTTAAGGAGCTGGTCCAAGCCTATCAGGCTTTTGAGGCCCATTCTGCGTCTCACATTAAAGAAATGGGCCTCACCATGACCCAGTTCGATATTGTTGCGACCCTAGGAAATCAACCTCCAATGACTTGCAAGGAGCTAGGTGAAAAAACGCTCGTATCCAAAGGAACGATGACGGGTGTTTTAGAGAGGTTGGAAGCTAAGGGATTAATTGAAAAGTTTGTGAATGTGCAGGATGGTCGTAGCTACAAGATTGGACTAACTAAAGCGGGTGACAGGCTATTTAAGAAAGTATTTCCAGAGCATGTGGAGTATCTCGGTAGAGCCTTTGGAAGGTTGAGCAAAAAAGATTTAGAGCAAGCGGTAACAGTTTTAAAGCAAGTAAAAAATATATTTAACTAATCATTTTATTAATCAGGAATATCTAATGAACACATTTCAGAGCGCAATGAATTTTATCGGTCGACTGTTTATCGTAGCTTTATTCTTGCCGGCAGGAATCGCAAAGTTGACTGGAATTGAGGGCACATTAGGCTATTTCGCTTCCCTAGGAATTCCAGCGCCGGTCTTCGTATTAGTAGTAGCGATTGTGATTGAAGTGCTTGGAAGCATTGCCTTGCTCGTAGGATTTCAAACACGTGCAGTTGCAATCATCATGGCTATCTTCACATTAGTGGCAGCTCTTACTGGACATGCATATTGGGCCGCCCCTGCTGATGCTGTATTTATCGCTCAATTATTGTTCTTTAAGAACATCGCCGTGATGGGTGGACTATTCATTCTAGCTTCTGCTGGCGCTGGTAGTTTTAGCGTCGATGGCCGTAAAGCGGCAAAGTAATTCCATTTATTTAAGGAGAAGAAAATGACTAAAGTAGCTGTGGTTTTTCATAGTGGTTATGGACACACTGTTAAGCAAGCTGAGGCAGTAGCTAAAGGTGCGAATGGCACATTAGTGGCCATCGATGCGGAGGGCAATATTTCTGATGCGCAGTGGGAGACATTAAATACTGCTGATGCAATCGTATTTGGTTCGCCAACTTATATGGGTACAGTGAGTTGGCAGTTTAAGAAGTTTGCAGACGCAAGCTCTAAGCCATGGTTTACTCAGCAATGGAAGGATAAGATTTTTGGTGGATTTACTAACTCTGCAACAATGAATGGCGATAAGCATTCCACATTACATTATTTTTTCACATTGGCTATGCAGCATTCAGGCATTTGGGTTGGCACTGGTTTGATGCCTTCTAATGCTAAATCGGCAAAGCGTGATGATGTTAACTACGTTGGTTCTTTTGCTGGTGCAATGATGCAGACCCCTTCAGACGCAAGTGCTGATGAGGTAAATGCAGGTGATTTAGAGACGGCACGTCTATATGGCGAGCGTATCGCGAAGATTGCTGGCGAACTAAAAGCGAAGTAAGCAGTTTTATTTAAAAGAAATTGGGGGCATCATGAAAAAACTCATTGGTTTACGAGGTAATGATCGAGGTCACTGGGTAGGCGACGGTTTCCCTGTGCGCACCTTGTTCTTCTATCAAGACCTGGGAAAACAAATGAGCCCATTCTTGATGCTGGACTATGCAGGTCCAGCAGAGTTTCCCCCAACCACTGAGCGTAAAGGCGTGGGCTCACACCCGCATCGTGGTTTTGAGACAGTCACCATCGTTTATGAAGGTGAGGTGGCTCATAAGGATTCAACAGGTCAGGGTGGTGTGATTGGTCCTGGTGATGTGCAGTGGATGACTGCTGGCTCTGGCATCTTGCATGAAGAATTTCATTCTGAGGGTTTTGCCAAGAAAGGCGGCACTCTGAATATGGTGCAGTTGTGGGTGAATTTGCCAGCAAAATTCAAAATGACCAAACCGGGATACCAAGCAATCCTGGATGAGCAGATTCCTCAGATTAATTTGGAGAATGGCGCAGGACAAGCACGCATCATTGCTGGGGAGTTTAATGGTCATACAGGGCCAGCTAACACCTTTACTCCACTGAGTGTGATTGATCTGAAGTTGAAGAAGGGTTCAACAAGTATTCCTATTCCTGAGGGATGGAATACCTCCCTGGTTGTACTCAAGGGTGTCGTTGAGGCTGGTGAGGGAGTGCTTGCTAAAGACGCTCAGATGCTGATGTTTAGTAATCAGGGTCAGGATATTCAAGTGAATGTGCTAGAAGACTCTATTGCCTTGCTACTGAGCGGCGAACCGATTAATGAGCCTATCGCTGGTTACGGCCCATTCGTTATGAATACCAAAGAAGAGATTGCGCAGGCTATGGAAGATTTTAATAGCGGCACTTTTGGAAAAATTTCCCATTAAAAATCAAGGACGTCAAAATTCTATTTGACTTCTTTGTTTAGCTGTGTACAAGAAAATAGCTAATTAAATCAATATGTTACGAACATATATCCGGAAAAGTATGTTCTAATGTCTGATGTAGAAAAGGATATTTGTCACTGTTGATGTTCGGCCAAAATAATTTCACTATTGATCGTTTACTGCTGCTTGTCTGTGTAGGGCTACTCTCTGCATGCGCAGTTGGTCCAGACTTTAAGCAGCCAGAGGCGCCCAATACTTCTTCTTATACCGAGACCAAGTTATCCAAAGAGCTTGCTACTGCGCCAGGTGTTCCGGGCGGTACGGCTCAAGAGTTTGTCGAAGGTGCTGATATTGAGGCGCAATGGTGGGAGCTTTATAAGTCTCCTGAGCTTGATGCGCTAATTAAAAAGGCATTACAGCAGAGTCCTAATTTAGGTGCAGCTGATGCTGCTTTGCGCGCTGCTCAAGAAAACGTGAATGCCCAAATTGGCGGGCAATATTTTCCAGCGGTTGGCTTAGGGGCTGGTGTCACTCGTCAACTCCAGCCATCTTCTATCTATGGCATGCAATATGGATCAGATACCTATAACTTGTTTAACACTTCCGTGAATGTTAGTTATAAGCTGGATGTATTTGGCGGCGCCCGTCGAGCGGTTGAAGGCGCTAGAGCCCAGGCAGAGATTGCTCAGTTTCAGTTGGAGGGCGCGTACCTTTCTTTGACCGCTAACATTGTTACGAGCGCAGTACGGGAAGCAGCTTTACGCGCACAAATGCAAGCCACTGAAGAAATTTTGAAGGCACAAACTAATTTAGCCGAGGTAACAGAAAAGCAATTGGCTATTGGCACTGTTTCTAAGGTGGACGTCACCTCACAAAGAACTCTAGTGTCGAATTCACAGGTGGACCTATTAAATTATGAGAGAAACTTAGCATTCGCTCGAAATCAACTGGCTGTCCTAGTGGGTGACTTGCCTAGCAATGCCAATGTTGCCAAGTTTGATTTAAACAGCCTGCATCTTCCCGAGAAGTTGCCACTCTCCGTACCATCAAGCCTCGTGCGTCAGCGTCCAGATGTGCGCGCGGCTGAAGCGCAACTCAAAGCTATGAATGCTTTCGTTGGTGTGGCTACGGCAAACTTGTTGCCGCAATTTAATATCACTGGATCTATTGGATCGGCAGCGCTATCCTCGGCCAACTTATTTGGGCCTAATTCTTCCCTATGGACTATTGGCGGAGGTATTTTGCAGCCACTCTTTCAAGGTGGGAGACTACTAGCCCAGCGCCGTGGTGCAATTGCGAACTATGAGCAAGCCGCCTTTCAATATCAGTCGACTGTGCTCAAAGCGTTTCAAGAGGTGGCCGATGCATTGCGCGCGTTAGAAACTGGCGCGCAAGCCTTGAAAGCCGCTTCAGATGCGGAGCGGTATGCCTATGAAACCTTGGATTTAGTTCAGCAGCAATACAAATTAGGTACTACTAGCTATTTGGCGGTTCTCTACTATCAAAATCAATATCAATTGGCGAAAGTGAAATCAGTATCTGCGCAAGCAACACGTTTTGCAGATACAGCAGCCTTATTTGCAGCATTAGGCGGCGGCTGGTGGAATCGTACTGGCCCAGCATTTCAGCCAAAAGCCATAGTGAGCAAAGAGCAAAATGAAACTTCTGAAAAAAATTAAAGCAAAAATAATATCCGCTACGCTTGCCTTATGGGCTTGGTCAGTTGCCAAGGCCGACGAGTGGAAAATTCGTGAGAAGCTTATTGCTGCGTGGGAAAAAGCAAAAGCATTTTGGGCAAGTTTACAGGCCCGCTTTATGCGAACCAAGGCATACGCCAAACTACAGGAAATGAGTCCATTACAGCGTCGGATGACTGTGATGTTGTGCGGTGTATTTTTATTGCTTGGATTGATCTTTGGCTTCAATCAACTCAAGACTTTCATGATCAAACATTTCATTGCTGGAATGGGATTACCGCCAGCAACAGTTTCTACGATGGTGGTGGAAACGACGGCATGGCAGCCTAAGCTCTCTAGCGTTGGTAATGTGCGTGCCTTTAGAGGTGTAGAGCTCAGCACTGAGATCGGTGGTCTTGTGCAAACCGTGCCTATTAAATCTGGTATGGACGTGAAAGAGGGTGAGCTACTTATTAAATTAAATGATGCTTCTGATGTCGCGCAACTGAATTCACTCAAAGCCCAGGCAGATTTAGCTAAAGTCATTAATGAGCGCGATAAACAGCAGCTAGCTATTCAGGCGATTAGTAAAAACGTTTTTGATACAAGCAAGGCCGATGCAAAGTCAAAGCAAGCACAAGTAGAGCAACAGACGGCCCTAGTCGCCAAGAAGAATTTAAGGGCACCCTTTAGTGGGCGTGTTGGTATTGTCATGATTAACCCCGGTCAGTTTGTCAATCCAGGCGATAAGTTGCTAACTTTGCAGACTTTGGACCCTATTTTTGTTGATTTCAACTTACCTCAAGGTAATGCTGCGCAGATTCAGGTTGGGCAAGAAATTGTGGTGACAACGGATGCATTCAAAGATGCCAGTTTTGTTGGAAAGATTACTGCCGTGAGCCCCAAGGTGGATACTAATACTCGCAATATTCAGATTGAAGCGCAATTGGCCAATCCAGACAAAAAGATACTGCCCGGAATGTTTGCTAACGTGAATATCAATTTAGGCGATGAAGTGAAATTACTGACATTGCCGCAGACAGCTGTCACCTATAACCCGTACGGATCAACTGTATTTATTGCCAAGCCAACGGGCAAGAAGGACAAACAAGGAAATCCTGCGCTTGAGGCTCAGCAAGTCTTTGTAACTACTGGTCCCACCCGAGGTGATCAGGTGGCAATTCTGAAAGGGGTTGAAGAGGGAGCTACGGTAGTAACTAGTGGTCAACTCAAGCTGAAGAATGGTACGCCTCTGATTGTGAACAACAAAGTTCAGCCTGCGAATTCACCAAACCCACAGCCACAAGAATAGATCCTTAGATGAATTGGACTGATATATTTGTTCGTAGGCCAGTGCTCTCACTGGTTGTGAGTGCGCTTGTTTTGGTTTTTGGTTTGAAGGCGGTCGGCTCTTTGCCGGTTAATCAGTATCCTCAAACTCAAAATGCGATCGTGACGATTACAACGGCTTACTACGGTGCCGACCCAGAGACGATTGCAGGATTTATTACGCAGCCACTTGAGACTGCCATTGCCCAGTCTCAAGGAATTGATTATTTATCGTCTGCAAGCGTCAGTGGGCTTTCCACTATTACCGCTACTTTGAAGTTAAATTACGACTCCAATGCTGCATTGACACAGATTCAGACGCAAATTAGTTCAGTAAAGAATCAGTTACCTCCGCAGGCGCAACAGCCTGTATTGACCGTCCAAATCGGCCAATCTACAGCTGCAATGTATATGGGTTTTTATAGTGATGAAATCCCAAATAATGCGATTACTGATTATCTGTTGCGTGTAGTAAAACCTAAGCTGGATGCTGTCGATGGCGTGCAAAACGCTGAGATTACTGGCGGTAGGAAGTTTGCATTACGGGCTTGGCTTGATCGTGAGAAGATGGCCGGCCTCGGAGTTGGAGCTGATGACGTCTATAGCGCAATGGCTGCTAATAATTATTTATCTGCAGTTGGCAGCACTAAGGGTGATATGGTTGCCGTGGACTTAGTGGCAGGAACTGATCTTCATACGCTTGATGAGTTTCGCAAATTAGTCGTTAAAAAAGACGGCATCAATATCGTGTATTTGGACCAGGTTGCTACTGTGAGCATGGGCTCTGAAGATTACAACACCAATGTGGCATTTAATGGCAAGAGGTCAGTGTTTATTGCGATTAAGGTTGCCCCGCAAGCAAATTTACTTGATGTTGCTGCGCGCGTTCGTGCTGTCACACCCGAGATCCAAAAACAGTTGCCAACTGGAATGTCTGGCAAGATTGTTTACGACTCCACAAAATTTATTACCACCTCTATAGACGAGGTAGTTGCAACGCTCTTAGAGGCGTTGTTAATTGTGACCGTAGTGATCTATCTATTTTTGGGAAGTGCTCGTGCTGTTGCGGTGCCAGTTATTGCAATGCCTCTCTCTTTAATCGGTACCTTTTTCTTAATGCAAGTATTGGGTTACTCAATTAACTTGCTGACACTGCTGGCTCTCGTTCTTGCGATTGGCTTGGTGGTAGATGATGCGATTATTGTGGTGGAGAACGTAGACCGTCATATGAAAGAAGGTAAGTCTCCATTAGAGGCTTCTTTAATTGCCGCTCGTGAACTTGGCGGACCAATTTTGGCGATGACTATTGTATTGATTGCTGTTTATATTCCCATCGGCTTTCAGGGCGGATTAACGGGCGCCCTCTTTACGGAGTTCGCCTTTACCTTAGCCAGTGCAGTTGCAGTTTCAGGATTAATTGCTCTGACGCTTTCACCAATGATGTGCTCACGCATTTTTACTGAAGAACAAGAAGCTTCTTCGTTTGTGCAAAAGATTGACCGTATCTTTGATAAGGTGCATCACAGCTACCAGAGTACCTTGCGTGAGTTATTGAGTACGTGGCAAGTCATTATTGTGATGGGTGTTATTTTGCTGGGTGGAGTTGCATACCTCTATGCCACTGCTAGATCTGAGCTGGCTCCAACTGAAGACCAGGGTATTGTGCTGATGCAAGCCTCAGGCCCTCCAAACAGCACAGTCAATCAAATGCAAACGTATGCGGACCAGATTTATCAAATATCTTCTGCAGAGCCGGAGTACGAACAGATCTTTCAAATTACCAGCCCTACCAGTAGTTTTGGTGGCGTGCTTCTAAAGGACTGGGGTGAGCGTAGTCGGAATGCGACTAAGTTCCAAGAGGATATGCAAAATAAGTGGAATTCGATTGCGGGTGCGCGTGTGGCTGCTTTCCAGTTCCCTGCCTTGCCAGGAGCTCAAGGCTTGCCTGTTCAGGTGGTGATTAACACTACCGAGTCTTATGAATTACTCAATGAGGTGTCGCAAGCTGTATTGGATAAAGCACGTCGTAGCGGCAATTTCTTTTTCGTAGATTCAGATTTGAAGATTGATAAGCCTCAAGATGTTTTGGAGATTGACCGCGAAAAAGTTGCGGCGCTCGGCATGACACAGCAGCAAGTTGGTAGCGCCTTGTCAGCAGCCTTGGGTGGTGGTTATGTCAATTACTTCTCTGTTGCAGGTCGCTCGTATCGTGTCATTCCGCAGGTGAAACAAGTAGATCGTCTTAATCCTGATCAAATTTTGGATTACTACATTCGTACGCCAAGTGGTCAGATGATTCAGGCACGCACGATTGCGACAATTAAGCAAAAGGTAGTCCCTCAATCAATCAATCACTTTCAACAGCTGAACTCTGCGACGATTTCTGGTGTTAGCACGCCGTTTATATCTCAAGCAGATTTACTTGAATTTATGCGTCAAACACTTAAAGAGGTTGCTCCTAGTGGCTACACCATGGATTACGCAGGACCATCGCGTCAGTTTATGGCTGAGTCTGGCGGGTTCTTGGTCACGATGTTCTTTGCGATCTTAATTGTGTTCCTCGTGTTGGCGGCTCAATTTGAGAGTTTCCGCGATCCTATTGTGATATTGGTTTCAGTGCCACTGGCATTGTTTGGGGCGTTGATTTTTATTAATCTGGGATTCACGACTCTAAACGTTTATACCCAGGTTGGTCTTGTCACGCTAATGGGTCTGATTAGTAAGCATGGCATCTTGATTGTGGAGTTTGCAAATGAGTTGCAAGAGGCTGGGCGTAGTAAGTTAGATGCGATTGTGGAGGCTAGCAGCGTGCGCCTCCGGCCTATTTTGATGACTACTGCTGCGATGGTGTTGGGTGTAGTGCCACTCGTAGTCGCCTCTGGTGCAGGCGCTGCTGGTCGTCAGTCTATGGGTATTGTGATCTTCACAGGGCTCTCAATTGGCACTTTATTTACTCTGTTTGTTGTGCCTGCCATGTATTTATTTATTGGCGCTGATCATCATGAGAAGAAATTTAAGCAACAGTAATTCGTTCCTCAGGATGACAAAAAAAGGGTGAACATGGTTCACCCTTTTTTGTTACTGCCTCGCGATCACTAAAGATCATGACTACTTCACGATATTGAGCTCTTTCTCTGCCACCATACTGTATTTGGTTTCAGTTTCTATGCGCTTCATCCAGGAATCGATATTGTGCAATTGTGGCCGCTCCCCAGTTTTATCTGGAAAGGTTTGATGTAAAAGAATCCAGCGGCTTACGCAAAGCGCTAATGTGATATCTCCGATATGAAAGGAATTCCCAGAGCAGAATGTTGTCCTTGCTAACTGTTGATCTAGTAAGCCGAGCAGTTGATTTGCATCCTGATATGACTTTCGAATAACCTCATAATTCCGTTCATTTTCAGGAGCGCGTGTAAGCCCAAGAAAGGCGATGCGTATGGTGGGCCACATAGTCCCTAATTGCCAGTCCATCCATTTCTCGGATTGATATTGAGTAGCAATGTCTTTGGCGAATCTATTTGCGGGGTCGTGTTGGCGAATCAGGTATCGCAAAATGGTATTGGACTCCCATAGCACTAGATTGCCATCTTCGAGAGTGGGTACTAAACCATTCGGGTTGAGCTTTAAAAATTCTGGCGTACGATTTTTGCCAAAATGAAGTCCCGCATCAATGCGTTCAAAGTCTTTACCCTCCTCAAGACCTAGCTCTGCAAGGCACCATAAAACTTTTTGAACATTGATAGAACTTCTTCTACCCCATAAACGCATCATGAAGACTCCTTTGAGGTTGAAAAATCTAAGCCCATAAATTGGCTATGGGCAAAGATAAGTGGATGACTTTGAGGATCATGTTTCAGATTGAGTACTTTGGCAACGATGATGTTGTGATCACCACCCGTATGAACTGAAACGGTTTCACATTCAAAGTAAGCAGCACAGCCCTCAATTTGTGGGAGGCCGCTGGCTGAAATCTTATGGGGAATATCGGCGAATTGGTTTTCTTTTACTGTGGCGAAATGCATTGCCATTGCTTCTTGCGAGCGCTCCAACACATGAATTAATTGTTTATGACCAACCTCAAAAGAGGGCATTAATCTGGAATGCTTTTTTAGGCTCCAGAGGATTAATGCTGGCTCGAGGGAAACGGTATTGAAAGAGCTGATGGTGATGCCGTGAGGATTCTGGTTGGAATCTAGGCACGTGATAACAGTAACCCCGGTTGCAAAAGAAGAAAATCCTTTGCGTAGTTCATGTGACGTAAACGGGGCCATACTCTTGCGCTTATTTGCTGCTAGCTGGTTCTGTGGGGATGGTTGTCCCGGGAATCGGAGTCAAAATTTCATTCTCTTCAGCCTTCACACATTTAAATCGATATTCCTTGCCAGCCTTCGAAAGAAAGCTCGCGCCCTGGTAAAAATCATTTTTACAGGCGGTATTGGCAAAATTCATCACATCTTGCGGCGCCGCGCTGGAATTGATCAGGCGCATATTGCCCATAGACATGCTCATTTGGGTTGAAGAACAACCGACAATGCTGAGGCTAGAAATTGCAACCGTTAGTAAAACTTTTTTCATGGAAATCTCCATCATTAGCAATGCTCGTTAGGATAAACCCATTAGAAGGTTGGTGTGCAAAATGGAGTATTTTTATGAAGTGGCTCTATGGGCGAGAGCCTTTTATATTATGAATTTGGTTTACGTGCTTCCAGTTTGTCCCAGATTGCCAGTTTATCGAGATCGGAAAGCTCAGACCAGCTTGCAATTTCAATTAGCGTACGATAGCAACCACGGCAATATCCATCATTTGGGTTGATCTCGCACCAATTGACGCAAGGGGATGGAACTGTTGTCACATTAAGCCTAGTCAAAACTGAATTATTTGAGAAAAGTAAATTAGAAGCTAAAACGATCCTAATGAATACACATCAAAACCCTACTAATCCCATTGATTATCCCTTAGCCGATGCTTTACCGGAAGTGGGTAGTTCAATTGAGGTTGCGCCCGGCGTTCGTTGGTTGCGTATGCGCCTTCCCTTTGCTCTAGATCATATTAATTTATGGCTTTTACGGGATCAATTAGATGGGGTGCAGGGGTGGACGATTGTTGATTGTGGAATTGCCAATGATGAGACTAAGTCGTCTTGGGAGCAGGTATTTTCCACGCAGTTAGAGGGCTTACCTGTACTCAGAGTGATTGTGACGCACATGCATCCAGATCATGTGGGTCTCTCACAGTGGTTATGTGAGAGGTGGAAGGCGCCACTATGGATTTCTATGACGGACTATCTGACTGCGCAGTGGCTTAGCCACAAAGAGGGTGGGGCAGCAATTGGCGCTCGTGCAGGTGGCGGAGGATCTGCGGACCATTTTCAGAAACACGGCTTAAGTGCGCAAGATGATTTGGAAAAAATTCGAGCGCGATCGAATTACTATAGCAATATGGTGCCTGGTGTTCCAAGACAGTATCGCCGCATCCTCGATGGCGAAGTGATTCTGATTGGTGGGCATGAGTGGCAAATCATTATGGGATATGGTCATGCGCCAGAGCATGCTTCATTGTTTTGCAAGGACTTGGGAGTGTTGATTTCGGGGGACATGTTATTGCCGCGCATCTCCACAAATGTAAGTGTTTTCGATGCTGATCCAGATGCCGATCCCCTGGGCCTATATCTCAGCTCCTTAAACCGATATTTGCCATTGCCTGATGACACCTTGGTCTTGCCATCCCATGGTAAGCCGTTTACCGGAATGAAGCCGCGTATTGCCCAGCTAAAAGCGCACCATGATGAGCGCTTAGCTGATACGCTGCAGGCATGCGAAAAACCGGCTACTGCTCGTGAGCTAGTACCTGTTTTATTTAAGCGTGAATTAGATATTCACCAGCTGACATTTGCGATGGGCGAGGCTATCGCTCATCTGAATTACCTACTTCGTCGAGGAAAGTTGCATCGCCAGCTTTGCGACGACGGCGTGTTGCGGTTTTCCGTGGTTTAGCAGCCTTTGCTCCAGATTCTTCGGAAGATCCGGTAGCGGCTGCGGCTGAAGCAGAAACTGCATCCCCAAAAGATTTGAGCGCCATCATGGTAGCGTGTTGCACTTCTAGGCCTTGAATAGTCGATTTCAGAATATTGAGGTTAAGATTCAGCCAATTTTCGACGCTTTTAAGGTCTTTGATGCGTTTTTCCAACTCATCCGTATCTAGCCCGGGAAAGGCAGCGCCAAATCCCCCGGCCGCCTTAGAGGCATCGGTAGTAAAGGGAAATTGCCCGGGGGCCTGTCCCGCCGCCGCTTGACCCCACATGGTTTTCATCATTTCAAGGCTTTGGTTAAATTCGGGGATAGTTCCAAACATAGAGGGCTCCGGGTCAGATAAAAGTGGCTTATTGCCAATACAATAAGAGATTCTAGAGATTATTCCCGGTTAAGCAATGCAATCTAATGGTTTGTCCCAGCCTTACACCCGCGGTCAGGCACTTCCCGAGTTACTAAAGCAGCGCATTCTGATTTTGGATGGCGCCATGGGAACCATGATCCAACAATATAAGTTAAATGAAGCTGACTACCGTGGTTTGCCTGCCAACACACGCTTTGCCGATCATCCAGGTGATATCAAGGGAAATAATGAACTATTGGCGCTGACTCAACCCCAAATCATCAGCAAGATCCATGAGCAGTATTTAGATGCTGGTGCGGACATTATTGAGACCAATACTTTTGGCGCAACATCTGTGGCCCAAGAAGATTACAAAATGGCTGGCTTAGCTCGTGAGATGAATGTTATCTCTGCTCAATTGGCCCGTGCTGCATGTGAAAAATACTCCACGCCAGATAAGCCGCGATTTGCAGCGGGTGCCATTGGGCCTACTCCAAAGACAGCTAGTATTTCGCCGGATGTAAATGATCCTGGTGCCCGTAATGTGACCTTTGATGCATTGCGCGCCTCCTATCGCGAGCAGATCGAGGGGCTGTTTGAGGGTGGTGTTGATTTATTCTTGGTTGAAACAATTTTCGATACGCTAAATGCTAAGGCGGCATTATTTGCCTTAGATGAATTCTTTGAAGAAACTGGTGAGCGATTGCCGGTGATGATTTCAGGGACAGTGACTGATGCATCCGGCCGGATTCTGTCTGGTCAAACAGTGGAAGCCTTCTGGAATAGTTTGCGTCATATCAAGCCGCTGACATTTGGTTTGAACTGCGCCTTAGGTGCGGCGCTCATGCGCCCATACATTGCCGAGTTGGCCCGTATTTGTGACGCCGCGGTCTCTTGCTATCCAAATGCGGGCTTGCCAAATCCTATGAGTGATACTGGTTTTGATGAGACCCCAGAAATTACTTCTGGTTTAGTAGATGGATTTGCAAAAGATGGCTTAGTCAATTTAGTTGGCGGTTGCTGTGGAACTACGCCGGATCACATTCGTGCGATTGCCAATGCTGTTGCTAAGCGCAAGCCACGAGCCTTCTATCGCGAAGGTGTGGAGGTATCAGTATGAGCGGGAATAAGAAATCAATGCCAGCCATGAAATTATCTGGCTTGGAACCATTCAATGTTACAGCTGATGTTGGGTTTGTAAATATCGGCGAGCGTACTAACGTTACCGGTTCAAAAGCATTTGCGCGCATGATTTTGAATAATCAGTTTGATGAGGCGCTTGCGGTAGCAAGACAACAGGTTGAGAATGGCGCTCAAATCATCGATATCAATATGGATGAAGCGATGCTAGATTCTGAAGCGGCTATGACGCGCTTCTTAAATCTCATTGCTTCAGAGCCAGATATTGCCCGTGTACCAATCATGATCGACTCCTCTAAGTGGAGTGTGATTGAGGCTGGCCTTAAGTGTATTCAAGGTAAGCCGATTGTGAATTCGATTTCCTTGAAGGAGGGTGAGGAGCCCTTCAGAAAGCAAGCACGTTTAATTCGTCGCTATGGTGCTGCTTCAGTTGTCATGGCGTTTGACGAAGTTGGTCAAGCGGACACCTTTAAGCGTAAGACAGAAATTTGCCAGCGTTGCTATGACATCTTGGTGAATGAAATTGGATTTCCTGCCGAAGATATTATTTTTGATCCGAACATTTTTGCTATTGCCACTGGTATTGAAGAGCATGACAACTATGCGGTTGATTTTATTAATGCCACCCGTTGGATTAAAGAAAACCTACCAGGTGCAAAAGTTAGCGGTGGTGTATCTAATGTAAGTTTTTCTTTCCGCGGCAATGATCGCGTTCGTGAAGCAATTCATACTGTGTTTCTGTATCACGCCATTCAGGCGGGCATGGATATGGGCATCGTCAATGCTGGCCAGTTGGGCGTGTATGCAGATTTGGATCCGGAGTTACGTGAGCGCGTTGAAGATGTTGTGTTAAATCGCTTTAAAGAAAAAGATGGTAAGACACCAACGGAGCGATTGCTAGATATCGCCGATCAATTTAAAGGTGGTGGCGCTAAGCAGGTAGAAAACTTAGTTTGGCGTGAAGGCCCAGTACGTGAGCGTTTAACGCATGCATTGGTGCATGGCATCACAACCTTTATCGAAGAAGATACCGAAGAGCTGCGTGCCCAGATCATGGGCGCAGGTGGTAGGCCGATTGAGGTGATTGAAGGCCCGCTAATGGATGGTATGAATGTTGTTGGCGATTTATTTGGTGCCGGCAAGATGTTCCTGCCTCAGGTGGTCAAGAGCGCGCGCGTCATGAAGCAAGCTGTTGCCATATTGATTCCTTATATTGAAGAAGAGAAGCGTTTGCATATTGCTTCAGGTGGGGAGGCAAAAGCCAAAGGCAAGATTGTGATGGCTACCGTGAAGGGCGACGTGCACGATATTGGAAAGAATATTGTGACGGTGGTGCTTCAGTGTAATAACTTTGAGGTCGCCAATATGGGCGTCATGGTGCCTTGTGCAGAAATTCTGAAGCGCGCCAAAGAAGAAAAGGCTGACATCGTTGGCTTATCAGGTCTGATTACTCCCTCTTTAGAGGAGATGACTTATGTCGCACAAGAGATGCAGCGTGATGACTATTTCCGTGAGCGTCAAATTCCGTTGATGATTGGTGGAGCGACTACCTCCCGCGTGCATACCGCGGTAAAGATTGCCCCGCACTACGATGGTCCGGTGGTCTACGTTCCGGATGCGTCCCGTTCTGTATCGGTTGCCTCTAGTTTGCTGTCCGATGAAAGCGCTAAGAAATTCATTCAAGATTTACGTGATGACTATGCGCGTATTCGCGAGCAACATGCGAATAAGAAAGTTGCCCCAACAATCTCACTAGAGGCAGCGCGCAAGAATCGCGAGTTAATTGATTGGGCTAACTATGTACCTGAGAAGCCTAAATTTATTGGTCGTCGCGTCTTTAAGAATTTCGCACTAAGTGATATTGCTAAATATATTGACTGGACACCTTTCTTCCAGACTTGGGATTTGGCTGGTAAGTTCCCAGCAATTCTTGATGATGAGATTGTTGGCGTAGAAGCTCGTAAAGTGTATGAAGATGCCCAGGTGTTGCTTGATAAGTTAATTAAAGGCCAGTGGTTGCAAGCGGATGCTGTGGTTGCTTTCTATCCCGCGAATACCGTTGGCGATGACATCGTTTTATATAGTGATGAGTCTCGCGAGCATCCGCTATTTGTTTGGCATAACTTACGTCAACAATCTGAGCGACCTGTAGTTGATGGCATCCGCCGTCCTAATCGTTGCTTGGCTGATTATGTAGCACCAAAAGATTCGCATGTTGCCGATTACCTTGGTTGCTTTGCGGTCACCACAGGTCATGGAGTGGAGAAGAAGGTTGCGGAGTTTCATGCGAAGCACGACGACTATAGCGCGATTATGTTGCAGTCCTTAGCGGATCGCCTGGCAGAGGCGTTTGCTGAGCTCATGCACCATCGGGTTCGTACTGATTTATGGGGCTACGCTACAGATGAAATTCTGACCAACGATCAGATGATTAATGAAGAGTACCGCGGTATTCGCCCGGCGCCTGGATATCCAGCCTGCCCTGCACATGAGGTAAAGAAAGATTTATTGCGCGTGATCGGCTCAGAGGATATTGGTATGACTTTGACCGAATCTATGGCTATGAATCCAGCCTCTAGTGTCAGCGGCTTTTACTTGGCTCATCCGGATGCGCGCTATTTTAATGTCGGTAAGATTTCTGCGGATCAGATTGAAGATCTGGCTAAACGTCGAGAGGAATCTGTTGAAGATATCCGTCGCCAGTTGGCTAGCTCAATAGACTGATTGAGTCCAAGTGTTGCTTGGAGTGGGGTGTCTTACACGCCCCACATCACGGGTTCATCTTTGGCTTTAGCTTGTTTCATTAGCTCCAAGAAGGGGTAGGCTCGCTGACCTAGTCGATCAGCCATTTTTGGTTTTTCTACATCTTCTGATTTGCTCAAATTGGCATTTGCTCGCTCTTCGAGATCTTTGAGGATGGCAGTTTCAAGTGCGGTGATGTAGTTTGGCAATTGTTCGGCCGTTAAAATTCCTCTGGACTCTAATGGGCGCCCTAATATATCGAATATTCGCTGGCTTAGATCGGCCAACATAATGACATCTGGACCCGCTTTGGAGCGAAATTGATAGATCATTTCGATAGCTTACCACCTGATAAACTCACTCATCTATGTTGTTAACTAATAAAAATCGATTAATTGACATGCTGGGAGCCTCCCTGCAAGGTTTGGCTCAAGAGCGTGGTTTGGGAGAGGCTCCGCAGCCCCGTTTAGAGCGCCCAAAGGCTATTGACCATGGGGATATCGCTTGTAATATTGCACTCCAGCTTTCCAAGGCCTGGAAAATCAATCCTCGGGAATTGGCTCAGGAATTGGTGGAGCGCTTGCAGCAACAACCGGGATACGGCGATTTGATTGCTTCTTGTGACATTGCCGGCCCAGGATTTATTAACTTTCGCCTAAGTAATGCCGCGAAAACTGCTGTTGTGCAAGAAGTTTTGTCATCTGGACCACGGTTTGGGCGCCTAAGTCCTGAATCGGCTCCCGTAGCAAGCGCGATGATTGAGTTTGTTTCGGCAAATCCTACTGGACCTCTACATGTGGGTCACGGTCGTCAGGCGGCGCTGGGTGATGCGCTTGCTAATTTATTGGCGACTCAAGGTATCAAAGTGCATCGCGAGTTTTATTACAACGATGCAGGTGTGCAAATTGCGAACTTAGCACTTTCAGTCCAGGCACGTTTGAATGGTTTAAAGCCAGGCGACCCTAATTGGCCAGAACAGGCTTATAACGGTGAGTACATCGCTGAGATTGCTAATGCATACAAATTAGCCCCCAATTATCGTAATGATCTTTCTGAAGCGGAAGCGATTGAGGCTATTCGTCAATTTGCGGTTGCCTATTTACGCAATGAGCAAGATATTGACTTAAAAACATTCGGTGTGAAATTTGACTGCTACTACTTAGAGTCTTCTCTTTATACCGATGGTAGTGTTGCGCAAATTGTTCAGGACTTACAAAGTATTGGCAAGACATATGAAGCTGAAGGCGCCCTTTGGCTTAAGACTACAGATGATGGTGATGACAAGGATCGAGTCATGCGCAAGTCAGATGGTAGTTTTACTTACTTTGTGCCGGATGTGGCTTATCACGCAAGCAAATGGAGTCGTGGCTTTAAGAAGGTCATTAACGTGCAGGGTAGCGATCACCATGGCACGATAGCCCGCGTCCGCTCAGGCTTGCAGGGTGTTGCCCTAAAGCGGGATTGGAATATTCCTAAAACTTATCCAGACTATGTATTGCATAAGATGGTGACGGTAATGCGTCATGGCGAGGAAGTAAAAATTTCTAAGCGGGCTGGCTCTTATGTGACTGTGCGTGATCTTGTTGAATGGTCCGGAGGCATTACTCCAGAAATGACCCCTGCTGAGCGCGAACTTGCCTTGCAGCGTGGGCGCGACGCCGTACGCTTTTTCTTAATCTCGCGAAAAGCGGATACAGAATTTGTATTTGATATTGACCTGGCATTACAGCAAAACGATGAGAACCCAGTGTTTTACGTCCAGTATGCGCATGCTCGTATCTGTTCTATATTGACCCAATGGGGTGGTCAGACATCTGATTTAAGGTCGGCCGATTTATCCCTCTTGCAAAGCAAGGCATCGGATCACTTATTGCGTCGTTTGGCTGAGTACCCTGAGGTTTTAACGGATGCTGCCGCTGATTTGGCGCCACATGCTTTGGCCTTTTACTTGCGTGATTTAGCTGGCGATTTCCATGCCTTCTATAACGCGGACCGTGTTTTGGTGGATGACCCTGCTTTGAAGTTGGCACGCCTAGCTTTACTATCTGCAACTCGCCAGGTGCTTGAAAATGGTTTGAAAGTATTGGGTGTGTCTGCGCCCGCTAAGATGTAAGCTAGGGGTACTGAGCATTACTGTAGAAGCAAATAAGAAGGATGGGGACGCGATGAAAAAAGTGAATCAAAAAATCAGCTTCATGCCAAAGGTGGACAATGCACACCCGCAATTTGGCGGTACCATTCTTGGGTTTATTTTTGGTCTAGCCGCTGGCTTGGGGATTGCTTTTGTTATTGCTTTTTATCTTTCTAAAAATACCCCTCAGGAGCGCCCTGGCGTCAGAGCGCCTAACCTTCCGTTAACCATCAAGCCGTCGCAGGCCCCCATAGAAGGTGAGAACGCAGCGCCCGCAGAACCTTTGGATTTAAACAAGCCATTGCATGGAAAATCCTCGACGCCTGCTGCTACCTCTCCAGATCCAATTGGAGATTTGGCTGCAGGAAAAAAACCAGCAGAAGTGACATCAGCTCCCGCCGCAAAATCGGACGCTATTTATTTTTTGCAGGTTGGCGCCTTTAATAAGCGCGCTGATGCTGATGCTCAAAAGGCAAGCTTAGCTATTCAAGGTATCCAGTCTCAATTGAGTGAAATTAGCAGTGAAGGCAATACACTGTGGCGCGTTCGCGTCGGACCTTACAACAGTGTTGAAGAGAGTAATCCCGTGCGGGATAAGTTGAGTAATATGGGAATTAAACCAACCGTTATTAAGTCAAGCAAATCATGATTTCATTATCCAAAAGAGCTCTATTTTCAATGGTAGGCCTCATGCTTGCTCTCTCTGTTGCTGGTATCGCAACTGCCCAAAGCACTAAGATCGAAGAGGGTTTTGATTACCGCATTCTCCCCATGCCGCAGCCTGTCGAGACTAAAGGCAAGGTGGAGGTCATCGAGTTCTTTTGGTATGGCTGTCCACATTGCTACGACTTTGAGCCAGAGTTAAGTGCTTGGGTAAAGCGTCAGCCTAAGGATGTGGTGTTTCGCAGAGTGCCTGTTGCTTTTCGTGATGACTTTATGCCGCATAGTCAGCTGTTCTACGCCCTTGAAGCGTTGGGTAAGGGTGATGCGCTCAATGAAAAAGTGATGTATGCCATGCACAAGGAAAATAAGCGTCTCATGACTGAAAATGAGATTGCTGATTGGGTGGCATCCCAGGGCATTGATCGCAATTCTTTCTTGGCAACCTATCGCTCATTTGCGGTGGTTTCAAAAGCGCGTGCCGCTAGGCAGATGGCCGATGCTTATCGTATTGATGGTGTGCCAACGATTGTGATGCAAGGGCGCTATGTAACTTCGCCATCAATTGCTGGAACAAAATCTAAGGCTATCACGGTAATGGATTATTTGGAGCAAAAAATCCGCAAGGATAAGTACAAGTAATTAATGGGGCGCTCGCAGGCGCCTATCTTTTTTCTTCGAGTAGTTTTTCAATCTCGCTAACAAGACTATTGCTTGTGGGTTTAGTTATGCTTCCATAAGCCTTTACTACATTGCCATTTCGGTCAATAAGGTATTTATAAAAATTCCACTTTGGGCTAGTACCTGTTTTGGCAATTAGCATCTTAAATAGAGGATTGGGATTATTTCCGCTAACTACGCTTTTCGCAAACATTGGAAATTTGACGTCATAGGTATTTTTGCAGAAATCGGCAATTTCTTTATTACTTCCAGGCTCTTGTTGCCCAAAGTCGTTTGAGGGAAAGCCTAGGACAACCAAGCCCTTATCTTTATATTTTGCGTAGAGTTGCTCTAGTCCCTCATATTGGCTGGTGAATCCGCAAAAACTAGCGGTATTCACCACCAAAATAACTTTACCTTGATATTGGCATAAGTTCTGTGGCACTTCGTCCTGAAGTCTTGGAAAGCTATGGGATAGCAGGGGACTGCAAGTATCCGGTGCTGCCAGACTTACCTCTGACAATGTCAGCATTGGCACCAATAAAAGTGCCGCCAGAAAGTAACGAGTGGTATTGCGAATCATCTTAAGCCTTGGGTTTAGTCGAGCATGAGTCAGTCTAAGACATTCTAGGAAATATCGTTGGGTAAGTCTAATGCGATTAATATTGCGTTATGACGCAATTTCCCCTACCTCCATTCGAGGCTAAAGTCTGCCCTTCTGATCAGCTGGAAGCTCGGATCGCTAAGCTCCCTAGGCCGCTAGTTTTTACTAATGGCGTATTCGATATCCTGCATCGCGGACATGCCAGCTATTTAGCTCAGGCGCGAGAATTGGGCGCAAGTCTAGTGGTTGGCGTGAACTCGGACACCTCAGTCAAAATGCTCGGCAAGGGGGATGATCGACCGATTAATACCGAGGCGGATCGTCAGGCCTTATTAGCTGCGCTTGAGAGTGTAGATCTGGTAGTGGTTTTTTCTGAACAGACACCTGTGAATTTAATTGCGAAGATTCGCCCCGATATTTATATTAAGGGCGGAGATTATGAAATTGATACTCTAGAAGAAACCAAGTTAGTAAAAACTTGGGGTGGTAAAGCAATTGCTATCCCATTTTTATATGAGCGCTCTACAACTACTTTGTTGGGCAAGATTCGCACTAACTAGGCAGGGTTCAAAGCAGAGATTCTATTAGAGGTTTTGTAGTAGCCAAGCCCAAAGACCACGTAGCACAAGCCCTTCGATTGGCTCAATAGGTAAATTGGCTAAGTGTGAAAATTTCTTCATTTCATTTGCCAAAATTTTGGCATTGCCACCGTCAAGCCAAATACGTTCAACTGGGTGATTGATTTCTTTTGCCAAATGCAGTGCATGTAGTATGGCTCCGATTTGTGCAGCATCACATCCGCCAATGATCGCTTCATTGGTCGTGATACCAAAACCTAGCGCACTCAAGGTATTAACCTGACGCTCCACTGATGGTAGTTGAGCCGTATTATTCTGCAGGCTCTCTTGCATCAAGCTTAGGCCAGGCAAAATCCAACCGCCATAATGAATGCCGTTTCCACCCAGTAGATCTATGGTACTAGCGGTCCCAGCATTGATGATTAGTGTATTGACGCTAGATAAGGCTCTTGCGCCAATGAGTGCCGCCCAGCGATCAGCCCCAAGTTTGCTGGGCTCTTGATAGAGGGTGCGCATCCCTTCATAGATGCTGTCACCTCTTAGCTGTTGCCAGCGAACATCTTTCCATTGTGAAAATAGAGATTGAAGATTGTCAATTGCAGCGTCTCCGGCTACACAACAAAAACCAATTGCATCTGGTTTAGGCAATGTGTTGCTGATGTAGAGCGAAAGCTCTTCGCGTAGCTCCGGGATTTGTAGTGATTTACTGCTAATTGAACCAGAGTAGGCCCATAGCTTTTTATTGCGATCAGCAGTATTTTGTGTTGACTCAACTGCCGCCCATTTTAAGCGTGTATTGCCGACATCAAATAATAAATAGAGACTCATGATTGTGCTCGCAAAGAAACATCACCTGCATGTACTGTGATGATTGTATTGTTTTGCTTGAGTAGCAATGCTCCAAATTCATCTACCCCATTGGATATGCCAATAATGGGCTCATTACCTAAGCTGGAGATAGAAACGGCTTGATCATGAAATGCATCCCAAAGTGACCAGCGATTTTTAAAGTGCGCAAAGCCGTATTGCTTAAACGCATTCAGATGTTTCTCAAATGACTCAATGAGTTTTAGCCAAATAAATTCCATATCGGGGATTGGCTTTTCTTTAGGTAGTAAATCTTCTAGGGCGGCAGCTCTTAAAGATAAATGATTATCCAAACTTTGTTTAATGGTATTGGTGAGATGTACGTTTAATCCGACGCCAATAATCATCCAAGTGGGGGCGCTTGGATTTGCTTGACCCCCTTCAATCAGAATGCCGCCAAGTTTTGCATTATTTAACAGGAGATCATTTGGCCATTTCAATCTGAGCCCAAGTTGATATAGCTCTGTTTCTTCGAGATTGAGCGCTGTTGCAATGCCAGAAATGACAGCAATGCCAATGACTAAGCTTAAGCCGCTCAATTCATGGGGACGGCAATCAAATGGGTAGGCTAAGGAAAAGCAAAGGGTATTTTCGGGCTCAGCGAGCCATGTTCTTCCTACCCTACCTTTACCTTTGGTTTGCTCATGCGCAATTCTAGCTACAGGGTCGATTAATTCACCTGCACGCCAACGAGCCAATAAATCATCATTAGTAGATTGAGTTTTGGCAACGCGTTCTAGGATGCAATTCCAGTTCATTTCACCATTGTAGAAAGGTCTGACCTAGAATTGGAGAATGCACTCGGAAGATCAGCGTCCCCGCAAGTTTATTTGGCCCCTGCAGGCCATGCCTTTGGCGCGTGCCATGAGTCTTAGTTATGCGCTTTTAATCGTATATATCAGCCTAACTCCTTTTGACTTCAACTTTCAGAATGGGATTCCGCCTTGGGCCTGGTTAGATGCCCCTTTGCCACGTTTTATTACATTGTTTGATGTGTCGGTCAATATCCTGGCCTATATCCCCCTAGGCTTCTTGCTGGTGTTTGCTTGTTACCCTCGTTGGCGAAATTTCACTGCTTTAGGAGTGGCATTGGGTCTCAGTGCCATCTTGGCTATGAGTGTGGAGTCCTTGCAAACCTGGCTGCCAACTCGCATTCCGAGTCAAATGGACTGGTGGGCTAATGTTTTGGGGGCTCTACTGGGCGGCCTCCTGGCGATCCCCATGGGACCTCAATGGTTATCTGGTAGCGCTATTCGACGTCGGTTTGATCAATGGTTCGGATTAAATTGGTCAGGCTGCGCATTGCTTTTATTATTTCCTTGGTCCCAGATTTACCCTCAGAGCTCTTGGCTTGGGACGGGGGTCTGGGGGCACGCTATATTCGCTTCAGTGGATTGGGGAACCATGGTGATTAATCATGTCCTTCAGGAGGCAGTGATCACCGCATTGTGTTGGGTGGGCACCGCTCTCCTACTGTCCTTGGGAATGCGTGCTAAAGCGCCACAGTGGAAAATCCTCAATATCCTGCTGTGTTTAACGGTAATAATCAAAGTAATTTTTACAGCCTTGCAATTTGGAGTGGAATTTGGTTTGCTTTGGCTAACTGCAGGGGCAATTTGGGGTATGGTGCTGGGTAGTATTTTCTTAAAATGGGCTTTAAATTTCACGGGCATTACCAAGTTCTGGATTTCTTTGTCTTGCCTCTTGAGTGCAACAATTGCGATTAATGTATTGCCTGATAATCCATACTTTATTCTCACATTAAGACATTGGAATCAAGGGCGGCTAATACACTTTCATGAGTTGACGCAGTGGGTTTCAGTGGCATGGTTGCCCTTAGCCTTAATTTGGCTTATTAGCCATAAATCAGCATTTACATTAAAAGATTGATTGATATTGCTTATGAGTTTTAAACACCATCTATTTTTCTGTTTAAATCAACGCAAGAGCGGGGAAGAATGCTGCGATCAGCACAATGCATTCGAATTATTTGAGTATGCCAAACGTCGCGTTAAAGAGCTTGGACTTGCAGGCCCAGGTAAAGTTCGAGTGAATAAGGCCGGATGTTTAGATCGTTGTGCTGATGGTCCGGTGATGGTGGTTTATCCAGAGGGTATTTGGTACACATTTATTGATGTTGAGGATATTGAAGAAATTATTCAGTCTCATTTAATTCAAGGGC
This sequence comes from Polynucleobacter sinensis, assembly GCF_001595985.1. Taxonomy (GTDB): domain Bacteria; phylum Pseudomonadota; class Gammaproteobacteria; order Burkholderiales; family Burkholderiaceae; genus Polynucleobacter; species Polynucleobacter sinensis. The sequence continues at coordinate 74,595 of NZ_LOJJ01000001.1, read as the reverse complement.
GTCCAGTTGCTCGCCTGCAGTTGGCTTAGTCGTTTTAGAAAGCGCATTACATGAACAGTCGCACAAAAATAATCCAGATAGAGGGCATCGTTGGGCAAATTGAGATGTCTATTGATCTTCCTGATGAGCTCAAAAACAATCCAGATTTTTCTGTAAGAGGGTTGGCCTTGGTAGCGCACCCCCATCCGCTGATGGGCGGCACAATGGATAACAAGGTCGCACAAACCATGGCACGTACATTTAACCAGCTGGGTTACATTAGCGTGCGACCAAACTTTCGCGGGGTTGGTGCAACTGCCGGTGTGCACGATGATGGTGTCGGCGAGATGGAAGATTTGCTCCATGTTACGGACTGGATGCGTACCCCATCAAGTTGGACTCAATTTGATGCTACTGCGCATCAATCTTGGACTCAAATGGCGAATACTTTGCCATTAGTTGTTTCTGGATTTTCATTTGGAAGCTATGTGGGCACTCATCTTGTGCAAAGGTTGGCCGAGCTTGGTCGTCCTGCGGAGCGCTTGGTCATGGTTGGTAGCGCGGCAGGAAAGTGGAATTTAGCGCCTGCGCCAACAGATACCATTTTGATTCATGGCGAAATGGATGAAACCATTCCTTTGATTGATGTTTTTGATTGGGCTCGTCCACAGGAGTTAACAGTGCAGGTGGTGCCTGGTGCCGATCATTTTTTTCACCGTCGCTTACATTGCATTCGCAACATCATTACTGGTGCGTGGTTAGGTATGCCCGATCACCGCAATAGTTAAATATATATAAGAGTATTTATGACAGAAGAAAAAAAATCATTAATTGAGTATCCCTCACTTTTTCCGATTAAGGTAATGGGTAAAGCCAGCCCCGAATACCTTCCTGCTATTTTGCATATTGCCCATCAATTTGATCCAACTTTTGATGAAAGTAAAGTTGAACAAAGGCCATCAAAAGATGGAAACTATTTAGGTATTACCTTACCAATTACTGCGACTAGTCGTGAGCAATTGGATGAGCTCTATCGCACACTATCTACGCATCCTTTGGTGAGCATTGTTCTTTAACTTGTTCACATGAATCTCTTGGTAAAACATTTAGGGGTTGCAGGTTACGAGTCGACCTATCAGGCGATGCGTGACTTTACCCAGATGAGAACTAGTGACACTCCAGATGAAATTTGGGTCTTAGAGCACCCCCCTGTTTTTACTTTAGGACTAGCTGGTGATCCAGGTAATTTGCATTCACCCAGCAGTCAAATTCCATTGGTTCGAGTTGATCGTGGCGGTGAAATTACGTATCACGGCCCCGGGCAAATTGTGGTTTATCTTTTGTTAGATTTAAGGCGATTGGGAATATTTGTTAAGGAGTTAGTGATCAGGATTGAGCAGGCCTTGATTGAGACTTTGGCAGATTTTGGAATCAAAGCTGAAAGGCATGCCGGAGCCCCTGGAATTTACATTTCTCAAGATAGTGGTGTGGCGCCTGAGCATCATGGCGCCAAGATTGCCGCTTTGGGGCTAAAGGTCTCGAAAGGGTGTAGTTATCACGGGCTGGCCCTCAATGTAGCTACGGATTTAGAGGCTTTTGGTCGGATTCACCCTTGTGGGTACGAGGGCTTGAAGACAATTGATATGCAAACCCTTGGGATCAAGGACAATAGGGACATTATTAGCCAAGCTCTGCTGGCGCACTTGCGCGAGCAATTGATTTAATCATGACTACCAATAAGCCGGATCTCGAAATTTCTACCCATTCTCGTCAGGATGTCAATTACGACGCTTCACGCAAACAGAAGTCGAGCGAAAAGACTGCCCGCATTCCGATCAAGATCGTGCCGCTTGAAGAGGTGTTGAAGAAACCAGATTGGATTCGGGTTAAGGCAGCCTCTGGCAATTCTCGTTTTTCAGAAATTAAAGCGATTCTGCGTGAAAACGAGTTGGTAACTGTTTGTGAAGAGGCTAGTTGCCCAAATATTGGAGAATGTTTTGGAAAAGGCACGGCCACATTCATGATCATGGGCGATAAATGTACGCGTCGCTGCCCATTTTGTGATGTTGGTCATGGTAGACCTGATCCGCTGGATCAAAAAGAGCCCGCCAATTTAGCGCGAACAATTGCTGCCTTGAAATTAAATTACGTTGTAATTACTAGCGTGGATCGCGATGATTTGCGAGATGGCGGTGCGATGCATTATGTGGATTGTATTTCTCAGTCAAGAGAGCTATCACCCAATACTCGAATTGAAGTATTGGTCCCAGATTTCCGTGGGCGCTTAGACAAGGCATTGGATATTTTTAGCCAGCATGCTCCTGCTGGATTGCCAGATGTTATGAATCACAATCTTGAGACCGTGCCTCGTTTATATAAGCAGGCAAGGCCTGGCGCAGATTACGCACATTCTTTGAAATTATTGAAAGATTTTAAAGAGCGCTTTCCTCATATTCCAACAAAAAGTGGCTTGATGGTTGGCTTGGGTGAAACGGATGAAGAGATCCTGGAGGTGATGCGCGATATGCGCGAGCACAATATCGACATGCTCACGATTGGCCAATACTTGGCACCCTCAGGACATCATTTGCCGGTTCGCCGTTATGTTCATCCAGATGTATTCAAGCATTTTGAAGAGCAGGCCTATCAGATGGGCTTTTCGCATGCCGCGGTAGGAGCAATGGTGCGATCTAGTTACCATGCAGATCAACAAGCCCATGGGGCTGGAGTTGTCTAAATCTGGCTTTCAACAGTTTTGGCTTTTTCTAGCGCTTGCATTGTTGCTGGCTGCATGTAGCCCCAAGTTAGATTGGAGAACTATTCAGTCTCCACAACAGGGTTACATTGCATTATTTCCTGGTAAGCCTGAAAAGATTGATAGGCGAATTTCATATAACGGTCAAGAAGTCCCGCAAAGTTTAGAGGCGGTTAAGATTGACGATGATATTTATGCCGTTAGTGTTATTGATTTGAGTAAAGACCAAACTCATCTTTTGCCTCAATTGTTATTGCAACTACAAAATAATTTGTTTAATAGAGCAAATGTTAGTTTAGAGACGGCAATTTCTTCGACCCAATTTTATGAGACTGCTAGCCACCAGAAGATTTCTACTCAAGATTTTTACTTGGAGTTTCCTTCAACAGGTGCCATAGAGACATCCATGCGTGTTCGTTGGATCATTAGACCCAAATCAGACGGAGGATCCTGGATTTATCAACTGTCTGTTTTGCATTCTGCTCCTGCTCGCGTAGACGCAAGAAGTTTTTTTTCTGAAGAAGCGTATGCCAATTTCTTCGATGGATTCCGCCCAGATTAAGTATGTCTTTTCATTGGCGAAGAAGCCCTAATACCCCGATTGCCTTACCTCTGGATACCAAGGTTGCCACAAAACTATTCTTAAGTTTTGCTTTTGCTTATTTGATCTCGTATGCATTTCGTTCTATCAATGCGGTTATTGCTCCAGAGCTCATGCACGATCTTCATATCAGTAACTCCCAGCTAGGCTTGTTATCGGCAGCATATTTTGTGGGCTTTGGTGCTACGCAAATTCCGCTGGGCTTATGTTTGGATCGATTTGGCCCGAGATTAACCGAAATCTCTTTGATGATGTTTGCCATTCTTGGAGCGTTGGTATTTTCTTGGGCAGATGATTTCACTGGCCTATTAATAGGAAGAGTGCTTATTGGAATTGGAGTCTCTTCCTGTTTGATGGCTGCATTTTCGGGATTTCGCACTTGGTTTCCCGTGGAAAGACAGGGGCAGTTAGCTTCTGGCATGTTGGTTTTTGGAGCCTCTGGGGCTCTGATCACTTCTTGGCCAGTACATGCTGTATTGCCCTATTTGGGCTGGCGGGGAATCTTTATAGCCATGGCGACTCTATCCGGCCTCGCAATTATTGGGCTTTACTTTGGACTTCCAATCAAAACAAAAACATCGTCTCATGCTGAGGGCCAAAATCTTAGCGAGAAACCAACATTTTCATGGAGTAGTTATAAGCCAATTTTGACCAATGCATTTTTTTGGAGAATTTTTCCTCTAGGTACATTTTGTTACGGCGGATTTATTGCAATTCAAACATTGTGGCTGGGCCCATGGTTGACGATTGTCATGGAGTATCCAGCTGAGACGGCATCTCAAATTTTATTTTTATTTAATGCAGTGCTGTTGTTTGCGTATGCCATGAATGCCATTTTTTTGCCCAAGCTGGCAAGGTACGGTATTACTACTTTGCGTTATCTCATTTGGATGGTCGGTGCCGCATTGGTTTTACAAGGGTGCGCTTTTTATTTGAGGAGTTCGTGGGTTTGGGTTTGGTGGTGCTTACTTGCGGTAGCGTGCGCTTCCTATGTGTTGGCACAGAGCCTCATTGTTTCCTATTTCCCAAAAACATTTTCTGGGCGGGTTAGCACAAGCTATAACCTCACTCTTTTTATTGGCGCTTTTATTGTGCAGTGGGGGATAGGATATCTGGTAGACCTAGGCATTGGTGCCGGATGGTCACGCACGAGTGCATTTGATGTTGCTCTAGGTGTTTATTTAGCTATACAGGCATTGGGGTACATCTGGTTTTTAGTATCACCTAAATTTTTCCCTAGCACCCCAACAATTAAAGAATAAAGAATTTACGAGGCAGCCTTTTCTAAAGCGGCTACTTTGGCCTCCAATGTCTCAAGCTTCTCTCTAGTTTTAGATAGCACCTTAGACTGCAACTCAAACTCTTCACGAGTAACCAAATCCATTTTTTGAAATCCTTGCGTCATCATGGCGCGCACATTCTTTTCAATCTCTTGTGCTGGGGAGTTGCGAATGGCATCCCCAACCTTGTTTTGCATATCGCTAGCAATACGCTGGATTTGCTCTAGGATTTCGCCTGGTTTTTGCATGATGGCCTCGCTGATCTATGGATAGTTACGTAAAATATTGATGAGACTATTTTAAGTTGTAGCTCTTAATTGATGCAAAAAGGCCCTTAAATTCCGGAAATTCATCAAAATGTACAAAAATGGTGCAAATTGACGCACCAATCATAAGCATGAGCCTTATTTCGGTGAATTGCTAGCAGTGGGTGGAGGGGGTGCAGATTCATGATCACACCATGCAATCGGCATTTACCACTTTTTCATGACCACTAAGGAGCTACATATTATGAAAACGATTCAAAAAACAGCCATCGCTCTAGCAGCTTCTGGCTTATTTACAGCGACAAGCTTTGCACAAACAGCGCCTGCTGCCGCGCCTGAGGCTCCAGAAGCAAGTCCAATTACAGCTAACGTGACTATCACTAATGACTATCGCTACCGTGGTCTTACTCAGTCCAACTATCAGCCGGCTATTCAAGGCGGTTTTGACTATGCACATGAAAGTGGTTTCTACATCGGCAACTGGAATAGCTCCATTAGCTGGATTGGTGACCAAAATAGTACTGCTGGCGGTACAGCTGGTAACAATGTGAGTAGCAATATTGAAATGGACTTCTACGGTGGTTTCAAGAAAGAATTAATTGCTCCAGGATTCGCATCTGACTTTGGTGTACTGCAGTACTACTATCCAACTAAAGGTTTTAACTCAACCTTTATGCAGAACCCAAATTCAACTGAGTTGTACGCGGCTCAAAACTTTACATTTGGCCCATTAACTGGCTTTGTAAAACTTTCATATGCAGTAACGACACTCTTCGGTATTCCTAATAGCGCTGGTTCGATGTATCCAGACTTGACATTGAACTACGACACCGGTTTTTGGGGATTAACTGCCAACGGCCATATTGGTTATCAATATATTGCTGGTCAACCATTTACAACAACTGGCTATAGCGGTGCGCAAAATAATATTAGTTACACAGATTGGAAATTAGGTATGACTAAGGACTTTGGTGGCGGTTTAGCTGCTCAAGTTTCATATATTCAAACTAATGCGAATCCAAGTTGGTATACAACTGGTGGAAATCAATCAACATGGTCTGGCCGTGGTGGTGTGAATTTTTCACTCACAAAAACTTTCTAATTCTTTCCTCTGAACGGAGAAACGTATGAAATTAATTACCGCAATCATCAAGCCTTTTAAGCTTGACGAAGTGCGTGAGGCTCTCTCAGAAGTGGGAGTTTCGGGCATTACCGTCACAGAAGTTAAAGGCTTTGGTCGTCAAAAGGGTCACACCGAGTTGTATCGCGGTGCTGAGTACGTAGTCGACTTTTTACCTAAGGTAAAAATTGAAGCTGCTGTTGAAGATGGCATCTTGGAGCGAGCGATTGAAGCAATTGAAAAATCTGCTCGTACTGGCAAGATTGGTGATGGCAAGATTTTTGTCTCACCAGTTGAACACGTCATTCGCATTCGTACCGGTGAAACCGGCGCGTCAGCACTTTAAAGAGAGGTTCAAAATGTTAACTTGGATGAAACGACTCCTAGCTGGAAGCGCAATGGCCTTGGCTATTGGTGCAACCAGTGTCATGGTGGCTTCACCAGCCTTTGCTGATGAAGCCAAGCCAGTTGCTAGTGCCGCAGCTGCGGCGGTAGCGGCAGCGCCAGCATTAGTTCCTAACAAGGCTGATACAGCATGGTTGTTAGTGTGTACTGCATTAGTAATCTTGATGACGTTGCCGGGTTTGGCTTTGTTCTACGGCGGTTTAACGCGCAGTAAGAACATTCTCTCTGTGCTCGTACAGTGTATGTTTGTGTTCTCGCTAGTGACGGTATTGTGGTCACTTTATGGGTATAGCTTTGCATTTACTGAAGGTGGGGCATTTATCGGTGGCTTAGATCGTCTATTTTTACAAGGCATGACACCAGATTCAGTTGCTGCTACTTTTAGTAAAGGTATTGTGATTCCTGAATTTGTATTTATGGCATTTCAGGCTGCGTTTGCCACTATTACTTGCTGTTTAATCATTGGTTCGTTTGCCGAGCGAGCAAAGTTCTCCGCAATCATCTTGTTTGTGATTCTTTGGTTTACTTTCAGCTACTTACCCATCGCTCACATGGTTTGGTTCTGGCCTGGTCCTGATGACATCAAAGATGCTGCATCGCTCGAGGCAATTACGGCGCGTGCTGGTTGGTTATGGCAGAAGGGTGTGCTCGATTTTGCTGGTGGCACTGTAGTTCATATCAATGCTGCGATTGCAGGCTTGGTAGGTTCATTTGTGATCGGTAAACGCTTGGGTTATGGCAAAGAAGCCATGAAGCCACATAACTTGGTATTTGTGATGATTGGCGCCTCACTCTTGTGGTTCGGTTGGTTTGGCTTTAATGCCGGCTCCGCTCTTGAGGCAAACGGTAGCGCTGCCTTGGCTTTCGTGAATACCTTATTGGCAACAGCTGCCGCAGTATTGGGCTGGTCATTTGCCGAGTGGATTACAAAAGGCAAGCCTTCCATGTTGGGCGCTGCATCGGGTTGCGTAGCTGGTTTGGTTGCCATTACGCCAGCTGCTGGCTTTGTTGGTCCAATGGGTGCGTTGGTTATTGGTGCTCTTGCTGGCGTAATTTGTCTATGGGGTGTTTCCGGCCTGAAGAAGATGTTGGGCTCTGACGACAGCTTGGACGTATTCGGTGTCCATGGTGTTGGCGGTATCTTGGGGGCATTATTAACCGGCATATTTGCGGATCCAGCATTGGGTGGAACTGGTATCTGGGATTATGTGGCAAATGCTGCAGCCCCTGATTATTCGATTGCCAGCCAGCTATGGATTCAGAGCCAAGGCGTCATCGTTACCTTGATCTGGTCTGGCGTGGTCTCATTTATTGCCTTTAAATTAGTGGATATTGTGATTGGCTTGCGTGTTAAAGAGGATGCTGAGCGTGAAGGCTTGGACATCACCTCTCATGGCGAGTCTGCATATGAGTCTTAATTAGGCTGTTTTACCCCTCACTGGGTGGTCTAAGCATGGCTGCCCAGTTTTTAAGCGCGGGATCCTCGGATTCCGCGTCTTTCTTTTAAAAATCTTACAATGGTGGAATGGTTCCACATCTTATTACTGCCCTTAGCGGACCTCTTCTCGAGCTCGAGTCGAAGGTTTTGGAAGCAACCCCGACTATCGAGCGCTGGTTTAGGCTTGAATGGCAGGAGCATACTCCGCCGTTTTATTGCTCGGTAGATTTGCGTAATGCAGGTTTTAAGCTTGCGCCGGTAGATACCAATCTATTCCCAGGTGGTTTTAATAACCTCTCGCCGCAGATGTTGCCGTTAGCAGTTCAGGCTGCGATGGCTGCTATTGAGAAAATTTGCCCAGAAGCAAAAAATTTATTATTAATTCCTGAACGCCATACGCGTAACACTTTCTATTTGCAGAATATTGCGCGTTTATCTTCCATTCTGCGTCAAGCGGGTCTGAATGTTCGTTTGGGAACCTTATCCGACGAAATCAAAAAGCCTACTTGGATAGAGTTGCCAGATGGCAATCGACTCCTGATGGAGCCTTTATCTCGTTTGGGTCTTAAGAAGCAACGTTTAGGTTTAAAAGATTTTGATCCTTGTTCGATCTTATTAAACAATGATTTATCAGCAGGTATCCCACCCATTTTAGAAAACTTACATGAGCAATATTTATTGCCAGGGCTGCACGCAGGCTGGCATGTGCGTCGTAAATCGAATCACTTTGCTGCCTATGATGAAGTTGCTAAGAAGTTTGCAAAAGTTGTTGATATTGATCCTTGGATGATTAATCCATTTTTCGCTAGTTGCTCTGATGTTAATTTCCATGAACGCAAAGGCGAAGAAGAGCTGCAGGATGCTGTTGAAAAGATATTGAAAAAAACAGCTAAGAAATACCGCGAGTACGGTATTAAAGAAAAGCCTTATGTTGTAGTGAAGGCCGATGCAGGTACTTATGGCATGGGTGTGATGGTGGTGAATGATCCCGCTCAACTTAAGGGACTCAATCGCAAAGACCGCAATAAGATGAGTGTGGTCAAAGAAGGTCTTGAGGTCAGTGATGTATTGATTCAAGAGGGTGTATATACCTTTGAGAAGGTCAATGAGGCCGTTGCCGAGCCTGTGGTTTATATGATTGACCGCTATGTCATTGGTGGCTTTTATCGAGTACATACCGATCGTGGACCCAATGAAAATCTCAATGCTCCTGGAATGCATTTTGTTCCTTTAGCGTTTGAGCAAAATACCATGCCAGACCTAGGAGCTAAGCCTGGTAGCGCTCCACCAAATCGCTTTTATCTTTATGGTGTAGTGGCTCGCCTTGCTTTGTTAGCGGCTTCGCTGGAGTTGGAGCGCTCCGATCCTAATGCTGATGCGGCTTAATTTATTTTTCGATTTTCGGACATAAAGATGAATCTTCTATTTATTGCCGACCCGCTCGAATCTTTTAAGATTCATAAAGATTCAACCCTGGCAATGATGCGAGTTGCACAAGAAGCAGGACATCAGTTGTGGTTTTGTGAGAGTCGCAATGTGCTGTGGAGAGATAATCTGGTGTCTGCGGATTGCCAGTCTTTAGTAATTAAACCAAGCAGTACATCTTGGTTTGAGTTGGGAGGGCTTGAGAGTTCTGCCTTAAAAGATTTTTCCGCAGTCTTGATGCGTACAGATCCCCCTTTTGATATTGAGTATCTCAATACTACGTGGCTCCTTTCGGCTGCTGTTCGACAGGGCGCCAGAGTCTTTAACAACCCTAGTGCAATTCGTGATCACTCAGAAAAGTTATCTATCACTGAGTTTCCGGAGCTGATTCCGCCTACTTTAGTGACTCGTGAGCTTTCAGCGATCGAAGCTTTTCATCAAGAGCATCAAGACATTGTGATTAAGCCACTGGATGGCATGGGTGGAATGGGGATATTTCGTGTTGGGCCAGACGGCTTGAATCTCGCAAGTATCGTTGAGACCTTAGGCGAGAACGGTGCCCGCACTTTAATGACGCAACGTTTTTTGCCTGAAATTAAGCAGGGCGATAAACGGGTGCTGTTGATTGGTGGTGAGGTGGTGCCTTTTGCGTTGGCTCGCATTCCGCAGGGAAGTGAAATTCGCGGAAACTTGGCTGCCGGTGGCAAAGGTGTTGCTATGCCGCTGACTGATAATGAAATGAAGGTGGCAAGTCGTTTGGCTCCGCTTCTCAATGAGCGTGGTTTGTTCTTGGTAGGATTAGACTTAATTGGCGGTTACGTCACCGAGATTAATGTGACAAGTCCAACTTGTTTTGTGGAAATTACAGAGCAGACTGGATTTGATGTTGCAAGATTTTGGTTAACAGCGCTTGAAAAGACATTGGTATAAACATGGTTGGAATTGTTATCGTTGCTCATACGCCAGTAGCAAGTGCAATGCTTGGTTTTGCAGAGCATGCGTTTGGAGTCGTTCCTGAAAGAGTTCGAGCGGTAGATATTCCCCCTTATGAGGATACTAAGGCTAGTTTTGATCGTGTTTTAAAAGCGGCTTATGGTGTTAATACTGGGCATGGCGTTTTAATTTTGACGGATGTGATGGGTGCTACCCCAGCTAATGTAGCCTCTAAGCTTGAAGCGCTAGGACCCTTATCTGGACTTGATACCCCAGTAGTCGTTTTAGCTGGCTTAAATTTACCGATGTTGATGCGTTGCATTTCTCATCGTGGCGAAGGCTTAGAAGAGCTTGCTCAGAAAGCCCTTCAGGGTGGTCAAAATGGAATTTTGCGTTTAGGCGCTAAAGCCTCACAAGAAACTACTGACAAATAAGGTGGGTTATGCCAGTTGCTGAAATAGAAATCATTAATAAGTTAGGTTTACATGCTCGCGCTTCTGCCAAGCTCTCACAACTTGCCGCAGAGTTTCCCTGTGAAATCTTTTTGTCCCGCAACGGCCGTCAAATCAATGCTAAAAGTATTATGGGGGTGATGATGCTTGCCGCTGGAATGGGTAGCACAGTGACGCTTGAGACCGTTGGTGAAAAAGCAGATGAGGCAATGAAAGCCTTGACTGATTTGATTAATGATCGATTCGGTGAGGGTGAATAAGAATGACCTTTGCTTTGCATGGAATCCCAGTATCCAAAGGCATTGCCATCGGCAAGGCGGTACTGATTTCGCGCGCAGCATTGGAAGTAAGCCATTATTTAATTGAATCTGGCAAAGAAGAGCTTGAGGCAAAAAAATTACTAGATGCATTCGAGCAAGTTCGCCTTGAGCTAGCGCAGCTACGACAAGGTTTGCCTAAAGATGCCCCACAAGAAATGGGCGCTTTCTTGGATGTGCATGGCATGATCTTGGCAGATCCTGCTTTGGCTGAGAAACCCCTTAAGCTCATTCGCGCACAGCGCTTGAATGCTGCCTGGGCATTGACTACGGAGCTTAATGATCTGCTCGAGCAGTTTGCTGAAATTGAAGATGCCTATCTTAAAGAGCGTGCTAATGATATTCGACAGGTAGCTGAGCGCGTGCTTAAAGCGCTCAATGCGCAAAAGAAAGATACGATCGAAGAATCTGAACTTCTATCGCCAAGTGATGTAGGGGTTGATGCGATTATTGTGGCTCATGACATTGCGCCCCACGATATGTTGCGCTTTAAGGAGCATGCTTTTACAGGCTTTGTTACCGACTTGGGTGGTAAAACTTCTCATACCGCAATCGTTGCACGCAGTATGGAAATTCCGGCAGTAGTCGGCGTGCGGCATGCCAGTGAAATGATTCGTCATGGCGACTGGCTTGTAATTGATGGCGAGCATGGTGTAGTGGTAGTTGCTCCCGATGAGCAATTACTCTCAGAGTATCGTTTGCTTCAAGCAAAAGCGATTGAAGAGACACGTAAGTTACAAGAGCTGAAGCATTCTCGTACTACCACTGTAGATGATGTTTCTATTGAGCTCTTGGCGAATATTGAATTGCCAGAAGATGCGACACAAGCAGTCGACCTAGGCGCAATTGGAGTTGGATTATTTCGCTCCGAGTTCTTGTTTATGGATCGTAATCAAGCACTTCCAGATGAAGAGCAGCAATTCCGGGAGTACCGCCGTGTAGTTGACCTGATGCATGGTCTGCCGGTCAATATTCGGACTATTGATGTGGGTGCTGATAAAGCCCTAGGCTCAGGCTCCGATATATCGCAAACAGGTACATCTCCTTTGGGTTTGCGAGCCATTCGCTGGTCGTTGACTGAGCCAGAAATTTTCTTAACTCAATTGCGCGCTATCTTAAGGGCATCTGCTTATGGCCAAGCGCGCATCATGATTCCGATGCTAGCGCATGTGAAAGAGATTGATGAAACATTGCGCTTGATTGAGAAAGCAAAGCATCAATTACATCAACGTGGTCAGGCTTTTAATCCCAATATTCAAGTGGGTGCCATGATTGAAATTCCGGCGGCTGCTTTGGTATTGCCCTTGTTTATTAATCGGTTTGATTTTTTATCAATCGGTACGAATGATTTAATTCAGTACACATTAGCAATTGACCGTGCGGATCATGCTGTTGCTCACCTCTATGACCCATTACATCCCGCAATTTTGAATTTATTGTTCAATATTATTGATCAGGCTAAGCGCGCCAATATTCCAGTGGCGGTTTGCGGAGAGATGGCAGGCGACCCTACGATGACGAGATTATTGTTGGGACTTGGATTGACGGATTTCTCAATGCACTTTAGTCAGCTTTTGTTAGTCAAGCGTGAGATTCTCAAGGCGGATGTTGGATTGTTAAAGTCACGCATTGGAGCGGTGTTGCAGGCGATTGAGCCTGAAGATCAAGCTCGGGCGCTTGATCAATTGCTCGCTTAGTATATTTTTGCTACGAGTATTACTTTGCGTGTTTCCCACAAATCGCGCATTCAGGATTCTTGGAAATACGAATCTCGTTGAGCTGAGTATTGAGCGCATTCCAAAGAATCATTCTGCCAATCATAGGCTGACCGAAGCCAATCAGTAGTTGTAAGGCTTGAGCAGCTTGCATAGCCCCAATAATGCCAACGAGTGGGGAAAAGATGCCCATGCTGGAGCAACTCACTTCTTCAAATTGTTCTTCTGGGGAGAAGAGGCAGGCATAGCAGGGGGATGATGGGTTAGAAAAATCAAACACGTTTAGCTGCCCATCAAACCTTAATGCTGATCCTGAAACTAATGGCACACCATGATCAAAGCAGGCGAAATTAATTAATTGGCGACTTGCATAATTATCAGTGCAGTCTAAAACGATATCAACGCTTGGCAAAAGAGAGTCTAAAAGTGCTTTTGTTGCCTTGCTTTCGATACCGTTTACTTCAAGCATGGGATTCATATTTTGCAGAAATTGTTTGCCTGATTCCACCTTGCTTTTACCAATGGAGTTCTGGCTATGCATGATTTGACGCTGCAAGTTGGTGAGATCAACTTGGTCATGGTCAAGCAAAGTGATTTTTCCTATTCCTGCGGCCGCGAGGTATGGTGCGGCGGCACTACCGAGGCCGCCAGCACCAATGACGAGCACATGAGAGCTTAAAAGCTTTTCTTGCCCCTCAACATCAATTTCTTCTAAGAGTAAATGCCTCGAGTAGCGAAGTAATTGCTCGTCATTCATAAACAAATCATCAGGCTCGAGAGGATTACTCGAGCTTTGATGCTGAGCGTTTCACAGGATCGCCATTAATAAATGCTACCGCCTGAGAAAGCATGAAGTCATCAGCGCTTCCAAGCTCAACAGGTTTTTTGGCCTTGTCTTTTTCTTTCTCTTCAGGGGTCTTCTTGGCATTTTTTTCTTCAATGCGCTGTAGCTCTTCAAGACGACGTTTTTCGCGATCAGCAATCAGTTTTTCTTCTGAAGACTGCTTGTTACGTAAATGCTTTTCACTGTCAATTTCGCGGGTAATTAAAACGTCATCAGGATCACCATCTTTATTTTGATCCACTGCAATATCCGGTTTAATGCCATAGGCTTGAATAGATCTACCTGTAGGTGTGTAGTAATACGCGGTAGTAATTTTTAGGGCCGAATCATTAGTGAGGGGGCGTACGGTTTGCACAGAACCCTTGCCGAAGGTAGTCTTGCCAATAATCGTAGCGCGCTTGTAGTCTTGTAATGCTCCGGCAACAATTTCAGATGCAGATGCCGAGTAGGCATTTACTAAAACAACCATAGGGAGTTTTTTAAAAATTGCAGGAACTCCTGCCAAAGGGTCTCCCGGCTCGCTCAGGCGATACATTGCTGGCGTAGCATTAAATACTTGTTTGGAGTCGGGCGTTTGACCTTTAGTGGAAACGATTACCGCATCAGCAGGTAAGAAGGCTGCCGCAACTCCTACAGCTCCTTGCAGTAAGCCGCCACCATTATTTCGTAAGTCAAGAATTACACCCTTGAGATTAGGATCTTGATTTGCTAGATCAGTTAATTTTTTAGCGAGATCGGGTACGGTGCGCTCTTGAAAGCTCGTGACTCGTACCCACGCAATATCTTTATCTAGGATTTTGGCTTTTACTGATTGGACCTTGATTTCAGCGCGAGTAATGGTGACTGGAAAACTGCGTTCTTCGCTCTTACGGAATACGGTCAGAGTAATTTTTGTTCCCGGTGCGCCACGCATTGTGCGCACAGCCTTATCTAAGGACATGCCACGAACGGGTTTGTCATCTAAGCGAGTGATGAGGTCACCAGCTTGAAGACCGGCACGTGCTGCGGGACTATCTTCAATCGGGTTTAACACCTTGACCACGCCATCTTCGGAGGTGATCTCAATGCCAAGACCAGCAAACTTACCAGTAGTCTGCTCTTGCATCTCTGAGAAGTCTTTTTTATCCAAATAAGTGGAGTGCGGATCAAGGCTGCTCACCATTCCCTTAACCGCGTCAGTGAGTAGCTGTTTGTCTTCAATGGGTTCAACATACTCGCGCTTAATTTGCGCAAAGACATTTGATAGAGTACGAAGCTCATCTAAAGGCAGCGTGGAGCCTTGCTGGGCGGTCGCCGATAACTGAATGGTTGCGGCAACCCCGGCGATTAAGCCAACAGCGACTAGGGCAAAATTCTTAAAAAATATGCGCATGTTTTGCTTTTGCCCTAATCCAAGTAAAAGTGTTGAATGGGTTTGAGGTTGTCATCAAGCTCATAAACAAGCGGCACTCCATTGGGAACATTAATTTCCATGATGTCCTCATCAGAAACTTGATCTAAATATTTAATGAGTGAGCGAATACTGTTTCCATGGGCTACTAGTAAAACGCGCTTACCAGCTTTGAGTGCTGGTGCAATAGATTCATTCCATAAAGGGAGTACGCGCTCCACATTATCTTTTAAGCACTCACCCAAAGGGATGTCGGATGCGCTCAGTTTTTCATAGCGGCGATCATTTTGAGGGTTGCGCTCATCACCCGGCTCTAGCAATGGTGGGCGTACATCATAAGAGCGACGCCAAATGTGAACTTGCGCATCTCCGTATTGCGCGGCAGTCTCCGCCTTATTTAGTCCGGTTAAAGCGCCATAGTGACGTTCATTGAGTCTCCAGCTATGCACAACGGGGAGCCACATTAAATCCATGGTGTCTTGCACATGCCAAAGGGTTCGAATTGCCCTTCTCAGAACAGAGGTATAGGCTATATCAAATTCATAACCTGCTTTTCGAAGGTTTTCACCTGCGGTAAGCGCTTGTTCGGTGCCTTTTGGGGTTAAGTCAACATCCGCCCAGCCAGTGAAGCGGTTTTCGAGGTTCCAGGCGGATTCGCCATGACGAATAAGGACAAGTTGTTTCATAGAGCCATTCTATAATCCGGTGATGAACTTTCTCACGCAAATTGATAATTTAGCGCTTATCGCCCTCTTGTTAGTTTCGGGCCTAGCGCTTTTCCTACCTACATTATCTACGCTTATTAGCGGAAAGGGCTTATCGCCCACCGAAGCGACTATTTGGATAAATCGCCGTAAAGCAGCTGTTTTGGATCTTCGTCCAGAAGCGGCATTTAAAACTGGCCATCTACCAGGTGCTAAACATCTACCCTCAGCCCAGATTGCATCTGGGGTTGAAAAGCTCAAACTAGACCGAAAAAATCCATTGATTTTGGTTTGCGAAACAGGGGCTAGCTCCCGTAAAGCGCTTGCCGAAGCCCAAAAACTAGGATTTGCCGATGTTGGCATCTTAGAGGGCGGTGTTCAGGCCTGGCAGGCAGCAGCCCTTCCCTTAGTTAAATAATCGAGCGAGCAAAATGCCTCAAGTAATCATGTACAGCACTCAAGTCTGCCCTTATTGCGTCATGGCAGAAAAACTTTTGCAAAAAAAGGGTGTGACCAACCTAGAAAAAATCTTGATTGACCGAGATCCTGCTCAGCGTGAAATCATGATGACTCGTACTGGACGCCGTACGGTTCCTCAAATTTATATTGGCGAAACGCATGTTGGTGGTTATGACGATTTAGCGGCATTAGATCGCGCCGGCCAACTCGATTTGCTATTAGCTTAAAAATTTAATCAGAAAGTTTGCTATGACTGAACAAGCCAATTCAAATGCGGATGGTGTTGATAACTCTAAAGAACCTGGGTTTCGGATTCAACGCATTTACCTCAAAGATTTATCTTTAGAGCAGCCTAATGCCCCTCAGATTCTCTTAATTCCAGCTGAGCCTCAAATAGAGGTTGAGGTAGATGTTGCGGTGACACGCTTGAGTGATGAAATTTTTGAAGTCGCTCTAATCGCCACAGTAACTGCAAGAGTTGAGGGCAAGACACTCTTTTTAGTTGAGGCTAAGCAAGCGGGTATTTTTGAATTTAGCAATATTCCGCCTGAGCAAATCGACCCAATGTTGGGTATTGCGTGCCCAACAATTCTGTACCCTTATTTGCGCTCGAATATTGCCGACACCATCAGTCGTGCTGGTTTCCAGCCAATTCATCTGAACGAAATTAATTTCCATGGCATGTATGAGCACCGCATCATGCAAGCGCAGCAAGCTGCTGTCCAGGAAAGTAAGGGAACTCTTCCTAACTAACTCTGCACGAAAGGCCCACAGATCATGAAAGTGACGCTGCTTGGAGCTGGATCCTGGGGTACTGCTATGGCTGCGCAGGCTGCGCGCCATCTTCAGGAGGGTGATGTTTGTTTGTGGTCTCGTAATTCTCAGCAGTTAGAGGAAATTAAAAATACGGGTGAGAATTCTGCGTATTTGCCGGGCGTTGCTTTACCCAAGAGTTTGAAGTTAGAGGCTAGCTTTGAGCATGCAATTGAGCGCCTTTCGCCAGCGGATCTTCTTGTGATTGCCACTCCGATGTCGGGGTTATCTGAGACTATTGCCAATGTATTACGTCTTGCCAAACATCCACTCAATATTGTTTGGCTATGCAAGGGCTTAGAGCCTGTGACAACTTTGTTGCCTCATCAAGTAGTAGAGCGCGAACACAAGTTGCATAGTCATGGCTTATTTCACTCCTATGGCGCTTTATCTGGACCTAGTTTTGCGCAAGAGGTAGGCAATGGTATGCCCTGTGCATTAACCGTTGCAAGTAAATCAAGTGCTTTGTGCGACATTGTGCAGAACGCTTTCCACCACGGCAATATGCGCATCTACGCCAGTGATGATTTGATTGGTGTTGAGCTAGGCGGTGCCATTAAAAATGTTTTGGCCATCGCCGCTGGTATCGGCGATGGCTTGGATCTTGGTCTCAATGCACGCGCTGCTGTTTTGACCCGTGGCCTTGCTGAAATGATGCGCTTAGTGAAGGCAGCAGGCGGCAGACCTGAAACCTGTATGGGTTTAACGGGTGTTGGCGACTTAATTTTGACTGCCACTGGCGATCTTTCTCGCAATCGTCGTGTTGGCCTTGCTTTGGCTGCAGGCAAATCTTTGCCAGATGTTTTGGGCGGCTTAGGACATGTGGCCGAAGGTGTTTTATGTGCATCTGCTGTTAGCAGTCTGGCTGATCGCTTGAAAGTTGAGATGCCAATTACTGCAATGATGTGTGATGTCTTGTCAGGAAAACTCGCGCCTAAAGAGGCCGTCAAGAAATTGATGGGTCGCGATCCCAAAGTTGAGACTTAATCTGGCCTTATTTACCGCCAGCCAGTCCATTTTGACGCCAGGCCTCATAAACCACAATCGCGACAGTATTTGAAAGATTTAAGCTGCGACTGTTGTCCTGCATTGCTAAGCGCATTTGATTGGCTGTGGGAATCGAGCTTCTGACCTCATCAGTGATGCCTTTGGTTTCAGAGCCAAAAATAAAATAATCATCCGGTAGGTAGATGCCGTCATGAAACTTGCCAGACCCCTTTGTAGTTAAGGCAAAAATACGCTCAGGATTGAGCTGTTCGTTTGCCAGAAATTGTGCCCAATTTGAATGTACTTTGACTTTTGCAAACTCGTGATAGTCCAGTCCTGCACGGCGAAGTTTGGCATCCTCCATGGGAAATCCAAGCGGCTCTATGAGATGTAGTTTTGCGCCTGTATTCGCACATAAGCGAATAATGTTTCCAGTATTTGGAGGGATTTCTGGTTCAAATAAAACAATGTTAAACATGTGCCATATCTTTATCGTTGATGAAGTGTTCTGAGAAGAACCCAGTTGATGACTTGATGTACGCCATTGTCCTTCAGAATACGAGCGATCTCATTTAAGGTTGCTCCACTTGTCATGACGTCATCAAATACGATGATTGTCCGCCCTTGCAAAGCGGCTTGGAATTTCGGGTTGACATAAAACATTTCATGAATCGCTTTGTGTCGGTTGACTCGATTTTCTCTAGCCTGAGGATGTTCATAATGATGCCGCATCAAAATATGAGGAGTCTTTTGGATATGAGATCCACAATTAATTCTTTTGGCCAATTCCCAGCTTTGATTAAAACCTCGAATACACAGTTTTTCTTGACTGAGGGGAACTGGAAATAAGTAATCGGCTTTGAAATTTTTACAATCTTTATCAACAAGCTTGTTCCAGATATGGCTTAGTCCATGTGCGAAAGAAAGGCGCCGTTGGTATTTGAGCTGAATAAGTGCTTTTTGTAATCTTCCATCATAGCGATCTAAGCATAAGGTTTGATCAAAATAGGGTGGGTTGCTCACACAATCTTGACATCTCAGCAGGGCAATTTCTTGCTCTAGAAGAGTGATGCCACATTGTCTGCAGCATTCATAATTTGATAACTGCTCTTGAGCGATAAGGTTGATGCATGCTGGACATACAGTATGTCGCTGGAATGTCTCGCATGAGATGCATGCGCTCGGCAAGATGTGTGAGCTAATAACCTGTAGAAAATTCGCAAATAGCTGCATCGGACGCTGAGTATACTGAGCTAATGACCCAACCAATAAGATGGCTTCAAGCAGAAATTGCAGACCGTATGTTGCAAAAATTGGATATTGTGAAGCTGCAACCAAGACATGTTTTGCTTATCCCAGATTTTCCAGGGGTTCATGCGCGGTTTCTGGCGAAGCGTTTTCCAAGGGCTTATTTTCATTGCGCTCCAGAGATGGGTTTATCTAAACCAGAGGTATTGAAATTAAAACTTTCTCGTTTGTGGGCCTCCAGACTTAAAGGGGCATCCTTGGCATCGGTGGATGAATACCAAAAAACGGGCAGGATTAACCTGCCAGATAGCTCTGTTGATTTGATTTTCAGTGTTTTATTGATGCAGGATTTGCTTGATCCAAAGCATTTTTTGCAAGAGTGCTGGCGAGTGCTTAAAGAGGGTGGATTACTTTGTTTTAGCTACCTTGGGCCGGATACAGGCAAAGAACTTCGTTCTGCAGTCATTGATCAGGGGCATCTGAAAGAATTAACCAGCCCTTGGGATATGCACGATATGGGTGATGCTTTGCAAGGAGAGCGTTTTTCAGATCCCGTGATGGACATGGAGTTTTTAAATCTAAGCTATGAGTCTGATGAGGTCATACTCACCGATGCCAAGGCTCTAAATTTGATTAAACCCGTGGATCAAGCAACGCTCAATTCAGTGAAATTACCTCAAAATTTAACTCTAGAGGTGGTTTACGGGCACGCTTGGGTCATAGGCAAGCACCTGGCCAAAGCTAAGGATCATGTGGCTTATATTGATCCAAATCAAATCCAGCGTAAGACTAGGAGTGATTCTGCTTAAGTGTAAGTGCTTACTATCTTTTAAACCTTTATTAAGATTGAGGGTGCTGGTTAATCCTGTTTGTTGTTGCGATTAATTAACCCTATAATCACCGCTGTAAGTATTGGCTTGATACCGCTTTTTTTGGACTGCCTGGGGCTGTATTGCCGCAGAAGTTCACGACAATAAACAGAGAATAAGATGAATTTATTTGGAAAAGTCACAGGGGCTTCGCTCTATTTAGTAGCAGCCTTCGGCACTGCATTTGCTAATGCAGCAGAAAATATGCCAGGCGGCCCAGCTGTTAATCAGCTGAATTTCGCTCCTCCAGCAACCAAAATCATGCAAGAAATCCATTGGTTGCATTGGATGATGTTGGTCATCTGCGCTTTAATTTTTATCGGTGTATTTGGGGTGATGTTCTATTCCATTTTGAAGCACCGTAAATCATTGGGCCACAAATCTGCCTCTTTCCATGAGAGCACAACGGTTGAAATTATTTGGACTGTGATCCCACTGCTTATCGTTATTGGTATGGCATTGCCTGCAACTAAAACGGTTGTGGCGATGAAAGATACTACGAATTCAGATATCACCATTAAGACCACTGGATATCAGTGGAAATGGGGTTATGACTACATTAAAGGCGAGGGCGAGGGTATTAGCTTCCTATCCACCCTATCGACATCACGCGAAGCAATCAATAATTTGGCACCAAAATCAAATACATATTTGATGGAAGTGGACAATGAAATGGTTGTGCCAGTTGGTAAAAAGATTCGCTTAATCACTACAGCTAACGACGTGATTCATGCTTGGACAATTCCGGCGTTTGGCGTAAAACAAGATGCGATTCCAGGCTTTGTTCGCGATACTTGGTTTAGGGCTGACACTATTGGTACCTTCCGCGGTCAATGTTCTGAGTTGTGTGGTGCAGAGCATGCATTTATGCCTATCGTGGTGAGAGTAGTTTCCCAAGAGGACTACACCAAATGGGTTGAAGAGAAGAAAAAAGAAATGGGCGCCGCTGGCGATGACCCATCTAAGACTTACACCTTAGATGAGCAAAAAGAACGTGGCGCAAAAGTATATGCAGCTAATTGCGCTGCATGTCACCAGCCAAATGGTAAGGGCGCAGGCACATTCCCGGCATTGGATGGCAGCAAAGTTGTATTGGGTCCAAAAGATGGGCAATACAACATTCTCATTAATGGTAAGGGCGCGATGCCGAAGTGGGCTGGCGTCATCTCCGATGGGGATATTGCTGCGGTCATGACGTATACACGTAACGCATGGGGTAATAAGACGGGTGAAGTGATTCAGACCCAAGACATTATTACTGCACGCGGTGGCAAGTAATTCAGATTAACTAATACAGATAAAACGAAACCGGAGTAATCCATGAGCACAGTCTCTACATCCATTGATCACGCACACGATCACGCGCATGATGATCACACGCCACACGGTTGGCGTCGCTGGTTGTTCGCGACCAATCACAAAGACATCGGCACGATGTATTTGATCTTTTCGTTTATCAGCTTGCTTGCTGGTGGCGTAATGGCTTTAGGAATTCGTTTGGAGTTATTCCAACCAGGACTGCAATTTTTGCGCCCTGAGTTCTTCAATCAATTAACTACCATGCATGGCTTGGTGATGGTGTTTGGCGCGATCATGCCGGCTTTCGTTGGTTTTGCTAACTGGATGGTGCCTTTGCAAATTGGCGCTTCTGATATGGCATTTGCCCGTATGAACAACTTCAGCTTCTGGATTCTTCCGGTGGCTGCAACATTGTTGCTCAGTTCGTTCTTGGTTCCTGGCGGCGCTCCATCAGGTGGTTGGACTATCTATGCGCCATTGACCTCGCAAATGGGTCCTGGCATGGATATGGCGATTTTCTCTCTCCACTTGTTGGGTGCCTCTTCCATCATGGGATCGATCAATATCATTGTGACCATTTTGAATATGCGCGCTCCTGGCATGACATTGATGAAGATGCCAATGTTCTGCTGGACATGGTTGATTACCGCGTACTTATTGATTGCGGTGATGCCTGTATTGGCTGGCGCAATTACGATGGTGCTGACTGATCGTCATTTTGGCACTTCATTCTTCTCCGCTGTTGGCGGTGGTGACCCAATCATGTTCCAGCATATCTTCTGGTTCTTTGGTCACCCAGAGGTTTACATCATGATTCTTCCAGCTTTCGGAATTATCAGTGAAATTGTTCCTGCTTTCTCTAGAAAAACATTGTTTGGCTACAGCTCAATGGTTTATGCAACCGCATCGATTGCAATCTTGTCATTTATCGTTTGGGCTCACCACATGTTTGCAACTGGTATGCCAGTAACAGGTCAGCTGTTCTTCATGTACGCAACCATGTTGATCGCTGTCCCAACTGGCGTGAAGATTTTTAACTGGGTTGCAACAATGTGGAAAGGTTCAATGACCTTTGAAACTCCAATGTTGTGGGCTATCGGCTTCATCTTCGTTTTCACAATGGGTGGCTTCACTGGTTTGATCTTGGCGATGGCTCCAATTGATATCGGCGTACAAGACACTTACTACGTTGTGGCTCACTTCCACTACGTGTTGGTTGCTGGTTCATTGTTTGCGATGTTTGCTGGCTTCTACTACTGGTGTCCTAAGTGGACTGGCTATATGGCTAATGAAACTCGTGGCAAGATCCATTTTTGGGCTTCCATGATTTTCTTTAACATCACCTTCTTCCCAATGCACTTCCTGGGCTTAGCGGGTATGCCTCGTCGTTACGCTGACTATCCAACCCAGTTTGCTGATTTCAATGCGATTGCTTCCATCGGAGCCTTGGGTTTTGGTTTGGCGCAGGTTTACTTCTTGCTATTCGTAGTATTGCCAGCGTATAGCGGTAAGGGTGAAAAAGCACCAATGAAGCCCTGGGATGGAGCCAAAGGTCTTGAGTGGACAGTGCCTTCACCAGCGCCACATCACACTTTTGAAACTCCGCCTAGTGCAGAGCAGATGCGTGAAGCAGGAATTTAATTCTTCAGAGAAGCGAGCCCTTGCTGCGAATAATCGCAGGATGGGCTTCATTCTGTTGAGTGTTGTAGTAACTTTTTTTATTGGTATTGTGATTAAACGGAGTATGTTGGGTTAATCCCCTCGATGACGATGGTTTCAACTCAATCACTGAATCGCCAAATTTTATTAAAGCTCTTAATTGCAGCGGTAATGATGTTTGGTTTTGGTTACGCGTTGGTCCCGATGTACAAGGCCTTGTGTGAGGTCACCGGAATTAACGTAGTGACGAGTAAGAATGATTATGGTGTTAGAGCCTTTAGTCCTAATAAGGTTGGCAATACACAAGTTAACTATGCTCGTACGGTAACGATTGAGTTTGACTCTAATAGCCGTGGCCCGTTTACGTTTAAGCCAGTAAAGAATTTTTTAGAAGTGCATCCCGGCGAAATGACCGAGATTGTTTATGAAGTAACCAACAATCAAAATCGTCCAGTGCGGGCACAAGCAATACCAAGTTATGCGCCTAAAAGTGCGACTGAGTTTTTTACTAAATTAGAGTGTTTTTGCTTCCAGGAGCAAACATTAGCAGCAAATGAAACAAAAAAGATGCCGGTAGTCTTTGTGATCGATGCAGGTTTACCGGATGATGTAAAAACAATTACTTTGTCATATACCTTCTTTGAGTTGGGCTTGGGTGGTACACCTCCAGCCCCTAAATCAAAGGTGGTTTCGTGAAAAAGAAAAGTAGTTTCTGGCAGTCCATGAGGGCCGTGATGTGGGGCTTTTTAGGGGTGCGTAAGAAATCAGGTTTGCAGGAAGATGTAGCGTCATTAAGTTTTGTTCACATTATCATTGCAGGTGTTGTTGGCGCCTTGATTTTTATGGGTGTTCTCCTGTTGATAGTGAAAGCAGTTGTGTCCCATTGATTATTTTTTGATTGAATAGAGAGAATAAGATGTCATCCAATTCAACCCCATACTATTTCGTCCCCGGACTATCTAGACATCCTGTGATGGCTGCTATTGGCTTAATCGCCTTTGGTTTTGGTATTTCCGGATGGGTTAACGGCACCTCATGGGGCGGCCCTCTAACCCTTGCGGGCGTGGCATTTGTGCTCTACGTACTCTATAACTGGTTCGGCGATACGATCGCAGAGTCCAATGCGGGAAAAAATGGTGTCAACGTTGACATTTCTTATCGCTGGTCGATGGCTTGGTTCATCTTCTCTGAAATTATGTTCTTCGGCGCGTTCTTCGCAGCCCTGTTTTATGCACGCAACATTGCGATGCCTTGGATGGGTGATGTTGAAAGCAAATTGCTTTGGCCAAATTTCACTGCAGTTTGGCCTAACGATGGCCCAGCTGGTTTGGTTGAGAAATTCACCACAATGGGTCCATGGCCAATTCCAACAATCAACACGCTGTTACTGTTGAGCTCGGGCGTGACAATTACTATCGCTCACCATGCGCTGGTAGAGAATCACATGAAAAAAGCCATTTATGGTTTGGCTGCTACCGTAGCTTTGGGCGCTATCTTCTTGGGCTTCCAGGTTTACGAGTACTACCATGCTTACCATGAGCTCAACCTCAAGTTAACATCAGGTATCTATGGTTCCACTTTCTTCATGTTGACCGGCTTCCATGGCTTCCACGTTTTCCTCGGTGGTACTATGTTGGCAATTGTATTGCGTCGTATGATTCGTGGCGACTTTACTTCTAAGCATCACTTTGCATTTGAGGGTGCTGCTTGGTATTGGCACTTCGTTGACGTCGTTTGGTTGGGTCTCTACATCGCTGTTTACTGGATGTAATTCAATAACAATCGGGGCTTTAAGCCCCGATTTATTTTTTAGGCGCCGTTTTAGTTTGTCCCAACTTTAATCCCGGTGGCCTCAATAAAACCAAAGTAATGAGCCAAAAGAATGGCTATAAATAAAGCGATCGATAGCCCAATTCGTAACATGAGCGAGTGAACCATACGGGCACTATTGCCCCTATCTTTCATCATGTAATAAAGCGCAGATCCCAAGCTAGCAACGATCATTAGTAGGACAATCGGAATAATCCACTTCATTTCAAAACCCTTATCTTGAATAAACTGTTTTCTGCCCTCGTTGCCAAGCGCGTAGTTGCTACTGTATCAGCCTTGCTGGTCATTGCAATCGGCTGTGGGGCAGGAATTTGGCAGCTTAGCAGGGGAAATGCCAAAATTGTTTTGGCGGCTAATTTATTGGCTCGTCAACAAATGCCCATTTTGAGTGCCAATCAAGGCCCCTGGACACTCGAAGAGGCGAGTGAGCGCCGCATGACTGCGCGTGGTCAATACATTGCACAGGCGGCCATTTGGTTAGATAACCGACCAAGACCTATTCCCCTTGCCGGAAGCAATGTTGCACAGTCAGGCTTTTATCTCATGATGCCCTTGAAACTTGATGGAAGGGATGAGGTGCTATGGATCAATCGAGGCTGGGCTCCTCGTAATAATGAAAATCGTGAGACCTTGCCACCTGTAACTACGCCAAATCATGTAGTCAATATTGAAGGCATCGTATTCGCTCACCCTGGTAGGGTATATGAATTAGGGGGCGGCAAGATTTCTGCTGAAATTAATAAGCCTAGGATTGAGCAAAACTTTGATTTAGTAGCTGAAGGTAAGCTGAGGGGATGGAAGCAGGCACCCTTTATTTTGCGTGAAGTTGAAGCAGGCGCAGATGATGGGTTGCTGCGTGAATGGGCACCCCTGACAAACGGAGTCGATCGCCATTATGCTTATGCATTCCAGTGGTTTGCTTTGGCTTTTGCGGGGTTTATATTTTGGTTGGTTAGTGGTCTGCGGCAATATAAACGTCAGGGATTTGTGAATGGGGATCAAAAGTGAGTGATAAAGAGTTATTAATTCCAGCTTCACAGATAGACTCATCTGCAATTAATGCGCGCACTCGTCGTGGCCGCATTCAGATGCTGTTGTTATTGTTAGCGTGTGCTTCCCCGGTCATTGCTTCTTATTTTGCTTACTACGTTATAAGGCCTGAGGGCGGTAAAACTAATCTTGGAACGCTTGTTTATCCAGCCCAAGAATTTAATGCCGCATGGCTCGATACTCCCATGCAGGGGAAGTGGACCCTCTTGATTGCTCGTCCAGCTGGTGAGTGTCAAATCAAAGATGAAAAATGCATCGAGGCTCTATTCTTAATGCGTCAGGTGCGGGTTGCCATGGGTAGAGAGAGTCGACGCTTGCAGTTAATTTGGGTCAATACTGACGGTAAGCTTGTAGATCCTGAGGTGATCAAGGTTTATGACGAAAATGCTGCCGGTTTAAAAGTAGTTGCGCTTCCTTCTGATCCAAAGTTGAGGTCTGAATTTGAGTTCTGGCTCAATAAAGAAGGTGCTGGCCAACAGATTCAGTTGATTGATCCGAGTCCTGCCAAGATGATGTACTTCCCAGTCACAAACTCCCCCAAGGAATTTTCTGGCATGAAGAAGGATTTAGAAAAACTCTTGAAGTTAAATCACAAGGGTGAGAATTTGTAATGCCAAGTTTGACTTTGTTTCTGGAGCTGGCTGCAATTGCCATAATCTTCGCTGGCATTCCACTCCTATATCTTTGGAAAAAGCCAGGCTTTAGCTTTTTCCAAAAGCTCAATTGGATATTAGTCTTTATGACTTTTGATCTGATTGTGTTTGGCGCATTTACGCGGTTAACTGATTCTGGGCTTGGCTGTCCGGATTGGCCTGGATGTTATGGAGCCTCCAATCCATTTCATGCGCTTAGCGATATACAGCAGGCCGAGAGCGCTTTGCCTACAGGACCTGTGACGGTCATCAAAGCCTGGATTGAAATGATTCATCGCTACTTAGCGATGACCGTAGGCGCGCTAATTTTGATTCAAGTTACAACTGCTTTTAGCAAGCTGAAATCCTTGGGAAAAAAACCTTTGCTCGGAAGTTTGGGGTTGCTATTTTTGGTTTGTGTTCAAGGTGCGTTTGGCGCTTGGACTGTGACTCTTAAGTTGCAGCCAATCATCGTCACAATTCATTTAATGTTAGCTTTAGTGTTATTAGCCTGCTTAACCGTTTATGCCCAACAATCTTGGGAAGAAAAAAATTCCGTAGTTCGTGCGATTCATATCCGTCCACTGTCGATGCAGTTAGTAATACTTGCCGCAAGCGTTTTATTTATCCAAGTATTTCTTGGGGCTTGGGTGAGTACGAATTATGCTGTGTTGGCGTGCCCTGATTTTCCGACTTGCATGGGAAATGCCTGGCCAGAGACTGATTGGACACAAGGGTTTACTTTGTGGCGTCAGCTGGGTTTGAATGCACAGGGAGAATTTATTTCTCCCGTTGCTTTGCAAACTATTCATTGGGCTCATCGTCTCTTTGCGCTTCTAGTATTGGTGGTACTTGGAGGTTTAGGTTGGAGGGCGCTTTCGCTGGCGACCCCAGCTCTATCGGGATTAAAACAGATATCCAAACTTCTGCTGAGTTTGCTCTTGTTGCAGCTCATTACGGGGATATCTAATGTGGTATTCCAATGGCCTTTGTTGGCAGCTCTATTGCATACTGCTGGCTCCGCCGCTTTGGTATTCTGTCTGGTCAGAATGAGTTATTGGGCATCTTGGAAGCCCTTTGTTCAAAAGAAGATGTCATTAATATGAGTAGCTCTAAAACAAATCCACCAGTAGTGATGCCACGTTGGCGTCAATATTGGGTATTAACTAAACCTAGAGTAACTCTGCTCGCCGTTTTTTGCGCTGTGATTGGAATGTTTTTGGCCACGCCTGGCATGGTTCCCTATTCAGTGCTGTTTGGTGGCATTGTTGGTATTTGGCTGTTGGCTGGTGCAGCCTTTGCAATGAACTGCTTGATTGAGCAGGCAGTGGATGCCAAGATGAAACGCACTTCTTGGCGCCCATCAGCGACTGGCGAGGTTACGCCGTTTCACATCATCATTTTTTCTATCATTTTGGGTTCGCTCGGAATGATTATCTTATGGAATTTTTGTAATCCATTAACTATGTGGCTAACACTCGCTACGTTTGTGGGTTATGCGGTGATTTATACCTGGCTACTCAAGCCAGCCACGCCTCAAAACATTGTGATCGGTGGATTATCGGGTGCTATGCCACCAGCGTTAGGTTGGGCGGCCGTAACGAATACCCTTTCAGCAGAAGCTTGGTTGTTAGTGCTCATCATTTTTGTTTGGACTCCGCCCCATTTCTGGGCTTTAGCACTATATCGTCGCGAAGATTATGTGCAATCTGGTTTGCCAATGCTGCCTGTGACTCATGGTGAACGTTTTACACTTCTAAATATTTTGCTGTACACCATCATATTGATTGCAGCAACTTTGCTTCCGTATATTTATGGCATGAGTGGAATGGTGTATTTAGTTTCGGCCATTATTCTTGGTTTGATGTTTTTGGCGTATGCCATTGCGTTATTTGTTTCTTATAGCGATGCTTTGGCCAAGAAAACTTTTCGTTTTTCTATCACCTATTTGTCTTTGCTCTTTGCGGCCTTGTTAATAGATCACTATTTCATTTGAAATGCATATGAACTTTATACGAATTGTTTGTAGTGCCATTCTTTGTTGTGCATTTTTCGGATGCAGTCCAAAACCCGAATTTAAGAATGTGGATATCACGGGTAGCACCGCTTTTGGAAAAGATTTCAGCTTGCTTGATCCCGCTGGTAATGTAAAAACACTTGCCGACTTCAAGGGTAAAGTGGTGGTCATGTTCTTCGGATACACCCAATGTCCAGATGTTTGTCCTACTACTTTGACTGAGATGCAGCAGGTCATGACTTTGCTTGGACCAAAAGCTGATCAGGTACAGGTCTTATTTGTTACTGTAGACCCGGAAAGAGATACTGCAGAAATTTTGAAGGAGTATGTTCCTGCATTTGATTCTCGCTTCTTAGGCTTGCGCCCTGCCAATGAAGCTGCTTTAGAAAAAGTGACTAAAGACTTTAAGATTTATTACAAGAAAGTACCCGGTACAACTCCTGGTTCTTACACCATGGATCACACCGCAGGGAGTTATGCCTTTGATCCAGAGGGACGATTGCGCCTATACATCAAACATGCGCAAGGCCCTGAGACCTTGGCGCATGATTTAAAAGAGTTGTTAAAGTAAGACTGGCGCAGCTTATGTAGCTTATGCAGCTTGCAAGAGACCACGCATTTTTTTGAGGGCAGCAGTCTCAATTTGTCGAACACGCTCTGCAGAGATGCCATATTCATTTGCTAAGTCGTGCAATGTTTTTGTGCCATTGCCTTCGGCGTCCATCGCCAGCCAGCGTGATTGAACGATATTACGACTACGTTCATCTAAAGCCATCAAGGCCTGGTCTAACTGTGGACCATGCAAGGCATCAGTTGCGGCAGCAGCAATCATCTCGGTTGGCTCTTGTGAGCTATCGGCTAGCCACTGAATTGGAGCATATGCAGACTCATCATCACTGTCATCACTCTCTAGCGCCACATCACCACCGGCTAGACGCATTTCCATCTCTTTAACGTCTGAGCCTTTTACATCCAACGCTTTCGCTAGTGCCTCTACTTCATTAGGAGTGAGCGCAGCTAAGGTCGGTTTATTACTGCGTAAATTAAAAAACAATTTACGTTGCGCTTTAGTGGTAGCTACTTTAACTAAACGCCAATTCTTGAGGATGTACTCATGAATCTCAGCTTTAATCCAGTGGATGGCATAAGACACTAGACGAGCGCCTTGGCTAGGATCGTAGCGTTTAACAGCCTTCATGAGGCCTACATTGCCTTCTTGAATCAGGTCGGCATGAGGAATGCCATACCCGAGATACTGGCGTGCAACAGACACCACTAAACGAAGGTGTGACAGGACTAAAGTTTTGGCGGCGTCCACATTTTCAGTGCGACGGAATTCTTGCGCTAAGTGAAGCTCTTCAGCGGCGCTGAGCATCGGTACGCGATTAACGTAGGCAATGTAGGAGTCAAGCGTGCCAACCCCAAGGGATGGCAGCATTGGAAAGGCGAGCGAAGCCGCAGCAGTCTGCGCTGCTGGCAATGTCTGCCCTGCTTGCAATTGCGGTTTGTATGCTTTCTTTTGAACCATTTTCTTTTATCTGTTTTTGGTGTTTATAGGGATCCATTTTAGCACTCTTGTCAAGAGAGTGCTAATGG
This sequence comes from Polynucleobacter sinensis, assembly GCF_001595985.1. Lineage (GTDB taxonomy): Bacteria > Pseudomonadota > Gammaproteobacteria > Burkholderiales > Burkholderiaceae > Polynucleobacter > Polynucleobacter sinensis. The sequence continues at coordinate 44,512 of NZ_LOJJ01000001.1, read as the reverse complement.
TTTTTTAAACCTATAAGTTATTGATTTAGTTGAAGAATTCAGAGGAATATTGCTCAGCTGTGAAGGGGGCTAAATCCTCGATTCCCTCTCCTTTGCCTAAGGCTAATACTGCGGGTTTAGTACCCTCATTAAGGATGTGCGCTAGAGCGCAAATGACGCCGCCTTTAGCAGTGCCATCAAGCTTGGTCACAATTAAGGCGGTAAGGCCTAGGGCCGCATGGAAGGCCTTCACTTGGCTCAAACCATTTTGACCAGTATTGCCATCAAGAACAAGCAAAGTCTGGTGTGGAGCCCCAGGAAGAGCCTTCCCAATAACCCTTTTAACCTTTTTTAGTTCTTCCATAAGGTGTTCCTGGGTAGCTAGCCTTCCCGCAGTATCAATAATCAGAATGTCGCTTTTGCGAGAGATGGCTGAATGAATAGCATCGTGTGCTACAGCTGCGGCATCGCCACTTTCTTGAGTAATGACATCCACTTGATTGCGGCCGCCCCATTCAAGGAGCTGATTACGAGCAGCAGCCCTGAAAGTATCGCCTGCCGCCAAAAGAACCGATTTACCTTGAGATTGAAAAAGTCGGCAAAGCTTTCCTATTGTGGTTGTTTTGCCTGCACCATTGACACCAATCACCAGCCAAACTTCAGGCGCAGTCTTTTGGCCATGAGTGTACAAAGGATTGGGGTTTGCTTCTAAGGGCTTTAGTAGCTTAGCGACCTCTTGTATTAATAGGTGTTGAAGATCTTCTGGGCTGTTGGCTTTCTCCGATTTGGCTGCCTTACGGAGTTTGCTCATCAGTTGCTCGGTCGTAGGTAATCCGACATCGCTCAGGATCAGAGATTCTTCTAGCGAATCAAACCAAGCTTCATCAGTCTGACTTGACTTGAATAAGGATCCGAGGGTTTTACGTAGGCCGAACATAATCGATACAATTTAGTTTTAAGGATATAGTGATCTTACAGATGCGCTCTACTTTACTGCGAATTTCTTTCTTATTCATGGCGCTTATTCAGTGTTCTTGGGCTCAGCCAAGCGCTGAATTGCCTAGCACCCACGAGTTTTTACTTTCAAATGGCTTAAAGTTAATCGTACGTGAAGATCATCGCGCTCCTACTGTTGCTCATATGGTTTGGTATCGTGCCGGCTCTATGGATGAGATCAATGGTCGCACTGGAGTAGCTCACGTCTTAGAGCACATGATGTTTAAGGGTACCCATAAAGTCAAGTCCGGCGAGTTCTCACGCTTGGTTGCCGCAGTAGGGGGGCGTGAAAATGCTTTTACCTCTCGTGATTACACTGCTTATTTTCAACAGGTTGAAAGATCAAAGCTAGATGACGTGATGAAGCTTGAGGCGGATCGTATGACTAACCTCAATTTTGATGATGCTGAGTTTCTCAAGGAAATTCAGGTAGTAATGGAGGAGCGCCGTTTGCGCACCGAAGACAATCCCAGCAGCCTATTGAATGAGTCCTTAATGGCAACGGCTTTTATGAGTTCGCCCTATCGTCATCCAGTAGTGGGCTGGATGAATGATCTTGAAAATATGAAGGCTTCTGATGCTCGTGAGTGGTATCGCAATTGGTATAAGCCTAACAATGCAACGGTAGTGATTGCAGGCGATGTTGATCCTAAAGTTGTTTTGCAAGCAGTCGAAAAATACTATGGAGTGGCTACAGCAGGCGAGTTACCAGTTCGCAAGCCGCAGATTGAGCCGCCTCAAAAGGGGATTAAGCGCGTAGAGGTCAAGGCGCCTGCTGATAGCGCCCAATTGGCAATGGCGTGGAAAGTTCCAAAATTGCATCCTGGCAAATTAGATGACCCCGAGCCCTATGCTCTGGAGTTGTTGGCTGCTGTGCTTGATGGTTACGACAACGCGCGCTTGAATCGGATACTTGTTAAGCAAGAGCGAGTGGTCAATGATGTGGGTGTTGGATATGACATGATTTCTAGAGGCCCAGAGTTATTCATGGTGAATGTCAGTATGGCAAAGGGCAAAAAGGTCGCAGAGGCTGAAAGAAGCATTCGTAAAGCTCTGCGAGATTTAGTTGAAAACGGAGTTCATGAATCTGAGTTAAGGCGACTCAAGGTTCGCATATTGTCCGATCAAATTTATAAGCGCGATTCTATTTTTGGCCAGGCAATGGAAATTGGTACTACTGAGATGGCAGAGTTCTCTTGGCGTGATATTGATTTGATATTGGAGAAAATGCAAACCATTACTCCGACTCAGGTCCAGGAGGTTGCTAAAAAATATTTAGTGGATGATAGCTTAACGATTGCAGTTTTAGATCCACAGGTTCGCCAATCCAAACCAGTTAATTTGGAGGGCAAGTGATGCGAGTGAGGACGCTACTCAAGCAGACTTTAGTTCCCGCTTTATTAAATTTAGCGTTTTTATCGTCGGCCTTTGCTATTTTGCCAATTGAGCAGTTGGACTCTTTTAGGGGTGCAAAAGCCTATTTGGTGCAGACTAAATCATTACCAATGGTCGATATTGAAATTAGTATTGATGCAGGCGACCGATATGACCCTTCTAGCAAAAGTGGCTTAGCAACCGTAGCGGGACAGTTAATCAACTATGGCGTTAAATCAAATCAAGGTTTGATTACTGAAGCTCAAATCGCTGATGAGATTGCGGATCTTGGCGCAAACTTTGGCGTTTCAGTAGGGGGTGAGCGTGCCATTATGCGCGTTCGAACTTTGAGTAGGAAAGATTTGCGTGATCGTGCAGTTGCATTGGCAGCGGCAATGCTAAGTGCCCCTACATATGATCCGAAGATTGTGGCGCGCGAAAAACAGAGGATGACCACTGCCTTGTTGGAGTCGGAGACAAAGCCGGAGTCAGTGTTGGAGCGTCGATTTAGAAAAGCGGTTTATGGAAGTTACCCGCTAGCTCTATCACCTTCAACTCAATCTATTGCCAATATTAGTACAGAGGATTTGCGGCAATTTCACAAGCAGTTTTATCGCGGTGAGCGAATGATTGTGAGTATTGTTGGTGATGTTAGTAAATCAGAGGCTACTGAAATAGTTCAGGGCTTATTGAAGAATATTCCGCAGTCTGGTTCCGCTATTCCGTCGCTTCCTGCATTTACTCGCTCAGCTGTGGAGCCTTTGAGTCAGCGCGAAATCCAGATCCCCTTTGATTCCCAGCAAGCCCATATTGCGATGGGTATGACCGCGATCACTCGCGATAATCCTGATTACTTTCCCTTGCTAGTCGGAAATTATATTTTGGGCGGCGGTGGATTTGTATCGCGTCTGATGGCTGAAGTGCGTGAGAAGCGAGGACTTGCCTATAGTGTGTTTAGTTATTTCGCTCCTGGAAAAGATGCGGGAATATTTCAGGCAGGATTGCAGACAAAAAATAATCAAGCAAGTTTGGCGCTCGAGGTCATGAGCTCAACTATTGGTGAATTTATTGCAAAGGGCCCTACGCAATCAGAGCTTGAGGCTGCGAAGGCCAACTTAATCAATGGCTACCCACTGAGAATTGATAACAATCGCAAGTTGTTGGATAACGTTTCATCCATTGCCTGGAATAATTTGCCTTTAGACACAATGGATGTTTGGACTAAGCAGGTTGAAAATGTGACTCTTGATCAAGTAAAGAGCGCATTCCAAAAGTATTTAGCAATGGATCGCATGAAAATTGTGATTGTGGGGGCAAAAAATAAATAAGCCAACAAAGTCAGGGCAGCGTTCCGAGCCTCCTAAAAAGATTCGCATTATTGGAGGGGTTTGGCGTAGCCGTTTGTTAAATGTGCTGGATTTACCGGGTCTGCGCCCAACTACGGATCGTATTCGAGAAACGCTATTTAATTGGCTGGGACAAGATCTCACTGGCCTGAAGTGTCTAGATGTTTTTGCTGGCACTGGCGTTTTAGGCTTTGAGGCAGCTTCAAGGCATGCTGATAGCGTCACCCTGCTGGAAAAAGACAAAAATGCCCATTCAAATTTAATTGCTAATTTGGCCTTGCTTCAATCCTCTCCAGTTAGAGGGGTAATTCAAATTTTACGAGGGGATGCGTTGGAGTTTTTGCGTCAGCAGGCTGATAGCTCCAATAATCTCATTTTTATTGACCCTCCGTTTCAGCAGGGGGATTTGCTAAATCAGGCGCTAAAGGAGGCTGGCCGTATTTGTGATGATTCGGTTGGCGGGGGGATCTACGTGGAGTTTCCAGCTATCCGCTCGCTAGAAGAGATTGAGCTGTTGCTTCCTGATTGGTATTGTGGAAAGCACTTAGAGGCCGGTCAAGTAAAAGCTTGTCTATTTCGCTCTAGAAGAGGCTAAACTCTTGCCTGTAGCTGAGAAAGCCTTAGGAGCCTTATGACTGTCGCTGTATACCCTGGAACATTTGACCCATTTACTCGTGGTCACGAGGATTTGGTACGTCGCGCCTCTAGTATTTTTGGCGAGCTCATTGTTGGCGTTGCTGATAGCCGAAGCAAGCGACCATTTTTTACTTTAGATGAGCGTATTGATATTGCCAAGGAAGTCCTCGGTCATTACTCTAACGTCAAGATTGTTGGTTTCTCTGGTTTATTAAAAGACTTTGCTCGCGAGCATAATGCGCGTGTCATTGTGCGTGGCCTACGTGCGGTATCAGATTTTGAATATGAGTTTCAAATGGCCGGCATGAATCGCTATCTATTGCCCGATGTTGAAACTTTGTTTCTAACGCCGTCAGATCAATATCAATTTATTTCAGGCACTTTTGTTCGTGAAATTGCCTCCATGGGAGGAGATGTTAGTAAGTTCGTTTTTCCTTCAGTAGAAAAGTGGCTTGTTAAAAAGATTGCTATTGCCAATCAAAACAAAGAGTAGGGCTGTCGGTAAACAATATGGCTTTGATGATTACCGCCGAATGCATTAACTGCGATGTGTGCGAGCCTGAGTGCCCTAATGATGCTATTTACATGGGTCTTGAGATCTATGAGATCGATCCCAATAAATGTACGGAATGTGTGGGTCACTATGATGCCCCTCAGTGTCAGCAGGTATGCCCTGTAGATTGCATTCCGCTCAATCCTGCTTTCCCGGAGAATCAAACTCAGCTCATGGCTAAGTATCAAGCCTTGAGTGCCGCCAAAAAAGCACAAGTCAAATAAGCGCTAATGGGTTTTGGAGTGTAGTTCGAGCATTGCCGCTTGTGTATCACCCTTGAGAAATAATGGGAGGATGTGTAATCCATCCTCAATACTAGCGTCAATTTGTTTTTGTTCTGCTTGCAGGGGTCTTCTGAGTACATAGTCAGCAACATCCATTGGGCGCGCCCCTTCGGCAGCGAGATCTCGTGGGTGACCGATACCTAGGCGTAGGCGCCAGTATTCAGGTGTGCTGAGATGAGCCTGTATATCTTTGAGGCCATTGTGGCCACCCGTACCCCCGCCTAGTTTGATGCGGGCTGTGCCTGGCTTTAAATCTAACTCATCTTGCACTACCAATATATCTTTGGGGATAATTTTATGAAAGCGACACAGAGCGCCAACAGCTTGGCCACTGAGGTTCATGTAAGTACTGGGCTTTAGCAGATAGAGATCTTCGCCATGCCACTTAGCCTTTGCAACTTTTCCATGAAAACGTTTCTCGGTTTCAAAGCGGGTACTTAATTGTTTTGCAAGGGCGTCCAAAAACCAGAAGCCAGCGTTATGCCGATCTTCTTCGTGTTCATCACCTGGGTTGCCGAGGCCAACAATTAATTTAGTCATGATTCTTGCTTAAGGATAAAAGCATTTCCACAAAAAAGAAAACCCGCTATTTAAGCGGGCCTTCTCTGTCGCAAAGATAAAAGTTAAATATTAAGCTTTATCTTTTGGAGCTTCAGCAGCAGGAGCCGCAGCAGCTGCAGGAGCAGCTTCAGTATCAGCAGACTTCACTGCTGGAATACGTGCGTTGGCCAATACTGGGTTTTCTTGTTCAATATGCAATACCAAGCTAACGCCTTTTGGTAGCGTGAGGTCTTTGGCGTGAATGCCATGACCAACTTCGATATTGGCTAAGTCCACTTCAATAAATTCTGGCAAGTCTGCAGGCAAGCAAGAAACTTCCAACTCAGTTGCGATATGGCTCACTACGGCGCCTTGTAATTTCACTGCAGCTGAAGTTTCAGCATTAATGAAGTGCAATGGAACGCGCATATGAACTTTCTCAGTCGCAGATACGCGCTGGAAGTCAATGTGCAAAACCAAAGGCTTAAATGGATGCATCTGGTAATCGCGCAACAACACTTTTTGTGCTTTGCCGTCGATTTCGAGATCAAGGATTGATGAGTGGAATGCTTCCTTGCGGAGAGCATGGAACAGTGCGTTGTGATCCAACTCAATTACAGTTGCGGCGTCTTTACCGCCATAAATGATGCCCGGAGTCTTACCGGAGTTGCGCAGACGGCGGCTCGCACCCGTTCCCTGTACGCTTCTTTCAAAGGCTACTACTTTCATATTTAATTCCCAAAATTAAGGTTAATTTCCGTTCGCGACCAAACAGAAAAGCCTTTGATTATATCGTGGGAATGCCAGTTTTTGCCTAGAAAAGCCTTAAAACTATGAAAAAAGGGGCTAGAAACGCTATTTTGAGCTTATTCAGCAAACATCGACATCACTGAATCACCCTTGCTAATGCGGGAAAGTGTCTCGGCCAGAATCGGCGCAACGCTTAGTTGGCGGATTTTTGCCACTTTCATGGCTTCTGGAGTTAATGGGATGGTATCGGTAACAACGAGCTCATCAAGCTCAGATGCTGCGATTCTAGCTACGGCACCGCCTGAAAGCACGGCGTGAGTACAGTAAGCGGTTACGCCCTTAGCGCCACGCTCTTTGAGGGCTTCAGCGGCCTTACAGAGGGTGCCACCGGTATCAATGATGTCATCCATGATGACACAATGACGACCCTCTACTTCACCAATGAGGTGCATTACTTCTGAGACATTGGCCTTGGGGCGACGTTTGTCAATAATCGCTAAATCTGTACCTAATTGCTTGGCCATTGCGCGGGCGCGAACAACGCCACCAATATCTGGGGAAACAATGATGAGGTCTTTTTGAGTCTTCTGGGCTTGGAGATCAGCAAGCAAAACTGGGGAAGCGTAGATGTTATCTACCGGGATATCAAAGAAGCCTTGGATTTGGTCTGCATGCAGATCCATGGTCAAAACACGCTCAATGCCCGCAACGGATTGGAGCATGTTAGCGACGATTCTGGCTGAGATCGCAACACGGGCAGAGCGTGGGCGGCGATCCTGTCTGGCGTAACCGAAGTAAGGGATCACTGCGGTTATACGGCTTGCAGATGCACGTTTTAGCGCATCGATCATGATCATTAACTCCATCAAACTATCATTTGTTGGAGCGCAGGTTGACTGAATAACTACGACATTTTTACCGCGAACGTTTTCTTGAATTTCTACCTGAATTTCACCATCAGAGAAGCGGCCAACAAATGCTTTTCCCATTGGGAGGTTGAGCTCTTTAGCAACGGCATGGGCCAAAACCGGATTTGCATTGCCGGTAAAAAGAGTCAGTAAATCAGCGTTCATTGGGGCGGACATAGGTGATTTTGGAATTTTGGTAGGTTCGAAAGGGTGTCTTTTGGTCGTATCTACAGTGTTTGGCAGGGGAAGAAGGATTCGAACCTTCGCATGCTGGAATCAAAATCCAGTGCCTTAACCAGCTTGGCGATTCCCCTACAGGTCAATCTGAAGAAATCAAATTGTAAGCGGGATTTTTATTTAGCCCTCGAACAATTCGACCTACCCATCCTTTTGGAAGATTTTGCAGAAGATTTTCTAGTTTTGCGGTGTCCGTCTTAGGCTTTAAGGCGGTAAACACGCTACTTCCAGAGCCAGACATCCGAGGCGCCGAATTAGGCACTTCCTTGGATATCCAATCTAAAGCTTGCTTCACTTCAGGACAATTTTGCACCGCTACTGCCTGACAATCATTTGACTGAAATGACCTTGGCGATGCAATAAAGCGATCTATTGTAATCGGAGCGTGGTCTCGGGTCAATTGAGGATCTTGAAAAATCTTCGCAGTTGCGATCCCTTGGTTGGGGAAGATCACGAGAAAGTCTTGGGTTTCTAGTGAAATTCCGTACATTTTTTCCCCAATCCCCTCAACAAAGGCATTGTGGCCAAAAATAAAAAAAGGCACATCTGCTCCTAGCTTTAGGCCTAGTTGGCTGAGGGTTTCAGTATTTAAGCCGAGATTCCACAGCTGATTTAACCCAATTAGAGTGGATGCCGCATCAGAGGATCCACCTCCAAGTCCGGCACCCATGGGAATCCTTTTTTGAAGGTGAATTTCAACGCCTTGTTTGGTACTACAAAATTCTTTTAATAATTGCGCTGCTCGGACCACTAAGTCCTCCTCAGGAGGAACCCCGGGAATGGGGTTGATGCGACGAATCTCTGGCTCTGGAATAAGTCTGAGCGTAAGAGAATCGCACCAGTCAATCAATTGGAAGACTGACTGTAAGAGGTGATAGCCATCTGGGCGACGCCCAACAATATGAAGGAAAAGATTGAGCTTTGCTGGACACTGCAGCTCAAGAATGCTCTTTGAGGTTGCGGCTTCACTCATTTGGGGTGTCGAATATCAGGCGAATATCTATTGAACCAATGTTAGAGCTACGCGTCATTGTTAATCTCTCCAAACGCTGCGCATTGTCCCAGTTGTAGTTCAAGGTCCACCCATCTTGAATGACTTTACTTACTTGACCCTTTGCGTCTCGCTCAACACTAGCGTTGCTGCCTGGACGGGTTTTGCCGCGCAACCAATCTGATAGTCCGCGAGCTGGAAGTGGCAAACCTAATGTGCTCTGAACCAATGTGTCTGCATCAATTGCACTGGTCACTTGACCATCACGCTCCAAAATTGCTTCACCAGGTTTAATAGTGATTTTTGCAATAGATCCACCAACTGGATTACGGATCTCTAATACGTCTGTAAGAGCATCTTGTGTCAAGGTAAACCCACCAGATCCACCTTGATTTTTACCTTCGGTAAGTCCAGTTACTTTCACTGCGAAACGACCATCCCACGTGCCTTTTAGGGCTGTATCCGCTACTGACCAATCGGGTTTTAAACGCTTTAATGTTTCTTTGAGCGTGGGATTGTTGGCATCAAGTTGTTGTCCTTTGCGCCACATATCTTCTGCTTCGGCTGGCCTATTCATGACCCACAATACTTCCCCGATATGTGCTGCAATATCCGCCTCCGGTTTTATATTGAATGCTTGTTGGAGCTGCTCTAGTGCCAGTGCATTTTTACCCATGCGAAAGTTCACCCACCCAAGACTATCGAGGATGAAGCCATCCCTTGGTGACAATTGGTGCGCTTTAGTAATGAGCTTGAATGCTTCTGGCAAGTTTTGATTGCGGTCTGCAAGGGAGTACCCAAGCGCATTAAGACTGTTCACATCATTTGGATTCTTGCGCAAGATTTCACGCAAGGTTTTTTCCATTACATCGAGATGCCCAGATTTTTCAGCAGACATGGCATAGGTGTAAAGAATGCTTGGATCTTTTGGTGCGGGCTTTAAGGTGGAGACAATTGCATAGAAGGCACGTAAGGCTTCTGACTCATCTTTCGCCTTTGACAGTAGTGCCTGAATTTGCAATAGAGTATTTTCTCGTTGTGTAGAATTTTGTTGATTGAGTAGCGTAATCGTAGGCTTTACTACATCTGACCAACGCTGATTCAAAATCAAGAGAGTAATGAGAACCTCTTTTGATTTAGTTTGTTGGACTCCCGCTAGATCGTCCCAGGTTTGGGCGGCTTGAAGCGCTAAATCGGGGGCTCCAGCAGTAATGGCAATTTCCATTGCTCTTTGTGCCAAACGAGGGTCGCCTATTTGGCGCGCAAGCTCGAGATAGGTGTTGTAAGCAAGCCCAGCCTCTCCCCGCTGCAAGGCGATCTCAGATGCCAGCACTTCAAAAACCGCTTGCCCACTCTCAAGGCTGTTGGTCCGGGCGAGGGCCACTCCAGACAATAGGCTGCTGCTAATGGCAGAGGTTAGCAATAGGCCCCTTAAGACCGACATTGGTGAAAATTTCGTCATAAGCACATTCTAATCCGCGAATCTACAATCCATTTATGCCAGAACTCCCAGAAGTCGAAGTTACCCGATTAGGTATTCAGCCCCACTTGGAGGGGCGGATATTGAGCGCCGTGAAGATAATTGACGGGCGCTTGCGTTGGCCTGTCCCCAAAAACTTGCCTCAGTTGCTTCCTGGCCAAACTGTCATCGGAATTAAACGACGGGGTAAATATTTGTTGGTAGAGATGAATACCGGTTGTTTGATCCTTCATTTGGGGATGACGGGCACTTTACGAGTGTTGCCTAGTAAAGAGGTTCTCAAGCCGCATGATCGCATTACATTTGAATTTGGTAGCTTGAGTTTGCGCCTGCATGATCCTCGTAAGTTTGGAGCAGTTCTATGGCACCCGAAATCGAAAGGGCCTATAGAGGGAAATCCTTTGCTGCAAAAACTTGGCGTAGAGCCTTTCTCACCCGAGTTTTCTGGAGAGCAAGGCGCAGAGGTTTTGTATCAACGCTCGCGTAAACGTACTATCGCTGTTAAACAATTTTTATTGGCTGGGCAAGCCGTGGTTGGTGTTGGCAATATTTATTGCTCTGAGAGTTTGTTCGAGGCCGGGATTCATCCTGCCAAGGAGGCTGGAAAGTTAACTCGTCCACAGTGTTCGCGCTTGGCTAGTGCCGTTAGATTTATTTTGAAAAAGGCGATTGATGCGGGCGGTAGTTCATTAAAAGATTTCGTCAATAGCGAGGGTGACCCTGGACACTTCATGGTGCAAACGAAAGTTTATGATCGTAAAGATCAGCCATGCAAGGTTTGTAAGACGCCAATCAAGCAAATGGTTCAAGGTCAACGATCTACTTATTTTTGCCCCCAATGTCAGAAGCGTTGATTAAGAACTTTGCTCCCAAGCTGATTGCTTGGCATGGCAAGGATGGACGTCAAGGATTGCCTTGGCAAAGCGTTCGTGATCCCTACGCAGTCTGGGTTTCTGAAATCATGCTGCAACAAACTCAAGTGGCCACTGTTCTGGAGCGTTACCCGCGTTTTATGAAGCGTTTTCCATCGGTCAAAAAATTGGCTGCTGCCCCGCTTGATGATGTGTTGGCTGAATGGGCTGGGCTCGGTTATTACTCGCGTGCGCGCAATTTACATGCTTGCGCAAATCAGGTTATGGAACAGTTTGCGGGAAAGTTTCCTAGCGATCCCGTCTTGCTTGAGCAGCTCAAAGGAGTTGGAAGATCAACTGCCGGCGCTATTGCAGCTTTTGCATTTCATGAGCGAGCACCTATTCTCGATGCTAATGTCAAAAGAATTTTGGCTCGTTTATTTGGGATTGAGGGTGCAGTTCAAGACAAGGCTGTGAATGATCAGTTATGGCTCTTGGCGAAAAAATTATTGCCTAATGCACCCGAGCAAATGCCGGTTTATACACAGGCGCTGATGGATTTTGGAGCCACCTGGTGCACTGCCCGAAAACCGGTATGCCTAAGTGGTGATAGAAAGTGTCCTTTTGCGAAGGACTGTGAAGCCAACTTAAGCGATCGAGTTCTATTTTTGCCGCGTAAGATTGTGAAAGCAAAATCGCCTGAATTTCATTGTGATATGTTGATATTGCGTTTTGGGGACTCGGTGCTATTGCAAAGGCGGCCTGAAAAAGCAATTTGGGGTGGCTTATGGTCTTTGCCAGAATCCCCTTGGCGTCCATTTTCTACAACAGAAAAAAAATCCAGCAAGAGTATCGAGCAAGATAATGCCGAGCTCACCGCACAAGCATTGTTTGATCTAGTGTTGCCACAAGAAAAACTTCCTAGCGCATTAAAAAAGAGTCAAGTAGTTCAACGGGGCCAGCAGATCAAGCATATCTTTACTCACCGACGCCTATGGATGCAAATATGGAGTCTATCAATCAACGAGACTCCAAAGCTCTTGGCTAGTGATTTAAAGTGGGTCTCCCTGCATCAACTTGGAAGGTACGGCTTACCGCAACCAATCAAATTACTGTTGCAGGGATTGAGTCTAACTCGCGATGTCGAGTTAAGAAAATGATTTGCAACTCAGCTAAATCTTTTTGCGCGCAAAAGTGATTCATGAGGCGGCTTACGATATATACCGAGCGATGCTGTCCGCCCGTACACCCAATCGCAACAGTCAGGTAACTACGGCCATCTGCGATGTAATGAGGTAGCCACTTCTCAATAAATTGAGTAATGTCGGACTCCATGCTGACAACTTCGGGTATTTTTTCTAAGAATTCTTTTACAGGCTGATCTTTGCCGGATAAGGGTCTTAGGATTTTGTCGTAGTGAGGGTTAGGTAGGCAGCGTACATCAAAGACGAGATCGGCTTCACTTGGCAGACCATTCTTAAAGCCAAAAGACTCAAAGACCACAGTAAGGCCGACCGGCTTATCTTTGAGTAAATCTTGAATCCAGGACCGAAGCGCATGCGCAGGGAGATTGCTGGTGTCAATGGAGTGTGCTTGGGCGCGCAAAGGCTCGAGGAGGCTACGCTCTTTATCAATCGCTTCTATCAGTGTAGCTTCGTGGCTTTGCTGGGTTTTTCCGGAAAGTGGATGACGGCGGCGAGTTTCTGAGAAGCGTTGAATCAGAGTGTTGGTATTTGCATTAAGAAAAACAATACGAACTTGGTGAGTGCGTCGTAAGTTTTCTAGTATTTTGGGTAATTCTGCAATCGATTTTCCGCGCCTTGCATCAATCGCCACTGCAATACGCTCAGAGTTCTCAGCCTCTAATGTGGAGACTAAATTTTCAAGGAGGGTGACTGGTAAGTTGTCGACACAGTCATAGCCCGCATCTTCAAAAGCTCTGAGAGCAACCGATTTACCCGAACCCGAAATTCCAGTAATCAGATTGATTTGCATGTTAAAGCAATCTACCTTGGGACTTGGCGGAATCAGTTTCGGCATTCATTTGTACACGTTGGCGCTCGATAAATTCTTTGAGGGTATCGATGCCACGCAATTGCAGAATGGTATTGCGCACCGCCGCTTCTACTAGCACCGCTAAGTTACGGCCTGCAGCTACTTGAATTTTGACTGTCCGAATAGGAATTCCCAGTACATCGATATGCTGAGCTTCCAAAGGTAGGCGCTCGAATTCGCCATCATTACGACGGACGAGTTGAACAATTAGGCGCAACTTTAATTTGCGTCTGACAGCCGTTTCGCCGAAGATGGTTCTAATATCCAATAAACCCAGACCACGTACCTCTAAAAGGTTGCGCAAAATGACTGGACAGCGACCTTCAATGTAGTCGGGCCCAAGGCGGGCAAAATCTACTGCATCATCCGCCACTAAACCGTGGCCGCGAGAGATGAGCTCTAGACCCAATTCACTTTTCCCCAGTCCAGACTCGCCGGTAATCAGCACCCCTAAGCCCAAAATATCCATGAACACGCCATGCATCGTAATTTGAGGTGCGCCAATTTTGGTTAGGTAGGTACGGAGGTGGTCAATGACTTCGGCTGCAGAGATACTTGTTGTGAATAAGGGTGTAGAAGATCGTTGGCAGAAGAGCTGCAAATCTGGGTCAGCTGCCTTACCGTCAGCCACAATGACACATGGCGGGGTTTTCGAGATTAAATTAGAGATCTGCTCTTGTCTTTGTTTTGGCTCAAGCTCGGCATGGTAGTCGACTTCTTGAATTCCAAAGATCTGAATTCTACTTGGGTGAATGAGATTTAAGTGACCAACCAAGTCGGAGCTAGCTGCTGCTGCTTTAACTGCCTCGGGAGGAAAGGTGCGGTCAGCTCCCTCGAGGCCCCCGATCCAGGAAAGCTTTAAATCTGAAACATTGTCATCAAAAATCTGCTGCGCAGTTAGCCCTTCGAGAAGTAGAGGCTGAGTCATCAGGCTGACCCCCAGGTTTGTAGAAGACGACACACCTGCTCCGGATTATTTTCAGAGGCTAGCGATTTACGCGCATCAGCATCTGATAAAAGCTGGGCAATCGAAGACAAGATTTCAAGATGTTGTTGGGTAGCTTTTTCTGGTACCAATAGAAAAATTAAAATAGAAACCGGTTCGCCATCAGGTGCGGCAAATTCGATGGGATCTTTTAATTTCACAAAGGCGGCAATAGGTTGCTTTAATCCTTTGACGCGGCCATGAGGGATGGCGACACCGGCGCCAAGTGCAGTAGAGCCTAAATCCTCACGGGCATTTAGAAAGCCAACAATGGCATTGGCTTCAAGGCCAGCCTGTTGCGAAAATAGCTCCCCCACGGCCGCAAATACCTCAGCCCGACTTTTAGAAGGGTTGTCTAAGGTAATGCGGTCTAGGGTAAAAAGTTCAGTCAGGGCATTCATGTCAAACGATTATAGGTGTCCTGACCCCAGAGATTACTCAAAATGCTTTTCGTGATGATGATCTTGAATCTTTTCTTTATGTTTTGCCACTTGACGCTCCAGCTTGTCGACCACGGCATCCATGGCGTGATAAAGGTCGGCATGATGAGCCTCGGCAAAAAGCTCCTTGCCTTTGAGGTGAATCGTAATCTCAGCCGTTTGGCGAAGATTCTTTTCTTTGGCGTTATCTACAATAAGGAAGGCGGAGGCATCTAGGACATGATCAAAGTGCTTGCGAATTTTGGCTAACCCAGATTCAAGATGGGTGCGCATGGCTGGAGTAACTTCGACATGACGGCTATTAATTTTTAAATTCATCAGCAGCTCCTATTCAAAGCATCATGCATGCGCAAATAATTGCCCGGGGTGCGCAGCAAGCCCCTTTAACAATCTATGAATCTATTTGGAATTGAATTTCATGAACCTCCAGCGTATCAGCGATTTTGCTGAAAACCAAGGGGATAGATCATTTTTATTTAATAAATTTCAAAAATCCCCGGAATACTTACATGCGGAAGTTTTCACCTAGATAGACTCTTCTCACAGCGTCGTTTTGAATGATTTCGTCGGGCTTGCCAGCAGCAAGAACGCTGCCCTCGCTGATAATGTATGCGTGATCACAAATGCCCAGAGTTTCTCGGACATTGTGATCCGTGATTAGGACGCCAATTTGGCGATCCCTTAAGAAGCGTACGATTCGCTGAATTTCACCTACTGCAATTGGATCAACACCTGCAAAGGGCTCATCTAGCAGAATAAATTTTGGTTGAGAAGCTAAGGCCCTCGCAATTTCTACGCGCCGCCGCTCTCCGCCAGAGAGCGATAAAGCAGGATTATTTCGTAAATGGCTAATTTGTAGTTCGCCCAAGAGCTCATCGAGACGATGGGCAATCTCCGCCTTACTCAGGGGCTTATTGTCTTGCACCTGAAGCTCTAGTACGGCTTGAATATTTTCGGCAACATTCAGCTTTCGAAAGACGGAGGCTTCCTGAGGAAGATATGACAAGCCCATGCGAGCCCGTTCATGGATAGGAAGATGTGTAATGTCGGTGCCGTCTAGGGAAATATTCCCCCCATCTAGCGGCACCAAGCCAACAATCATGTAAAAAGAGGTTGTTTTTCCTGCACCGTTAGGGCCAAGTAGTCCAACCACCTCACCGCATTTGACTTGTACGGAAACATCACGAACAACTGTGCGGGATCCATAGCGCTTTTGAAGGTGCTCAGCGCTAAGGGTGGGAATGCTGTTTTGATTTCCTAAATCCGTTGTCATTTCTCTAATGTAGCTTTTCTTCTCGGTGAAAGGATGGCTCTGGCTAGGGGTAAATCATCCGCTGTTGCATTTTCGGGTGGAGATACTCGATAGTATTGCTGTACATCATCATATTCAATTTTTGATCCGAGTAACTGATCAATCATTTGCATATTATGGAGGCGCTTTAAGCTGGCATCCCCAGTAATTGTGAGTAACTCATTTTTTGCATTGTAGGTAACGGTTTGGCCGCGTGCTTGCATGTATTCATCTGCTGGCCCTTCACGCCTTTGTCTAAAGCTGGCATTTGAGCTGGAATTACCCTGAACATCAATGAATTCATAACCTTCAGGGTCTACTTTAATGCTCCCTTTTTCGCTGGTGACCAGAATGCTCCCTTTAATTAAAAGGACCTTGCCTTCTAATTCATAAACTTGCTGTACATCATTCACCGAAACTTTTTCCGCTTCCAAAATCACCGGCTTATCTTGATCTGCTTTTTCTGCAAACGCAGACGGCAAGATGCAGACGCTTGTGAGCAAAAGCAGAATGACGGATCGTTGAAATAGGATCATTATTGTGTCCCGGGTTGGGTGCGTTCGATACGCCCCTTTACTTGCCCTGATAAGACCATACTTTGTTCAATATTATTAAATTTTCCGCCATCGCTTGATCGCATAATGGATGCCCCTTGCTCAAGGGTGATTGGTTTATTGGTTTCAATAACATCATCATTGATTAGCACCTTGAAATAGGATGAGCGCGCAAGCATCCGGGGCTTGGCTGATTCACTCGCAGTTGCGGCTTGAGCTGGACGAAAGATCTCAGCGTTATCAAATAAATCCAATATCGTGAGATCGCCATCTAGATGGCCAGTATCTGCCTTCACGGTCACGGGAGATTTTTCGGGAGGAAAGAGGCGCATACGTGGCGCTTCAATGTCGATAGAAGCATCGTCATCATAGTGAGTTACTTTTTTACCCAGCACTCGATACTTTGTAAACCCGGCTTCATTTAAAGCTGATAGCGCACCATTGGTAATGGTGTAGTCGGCCTCATGAAGGCGAATGCGTTCAATGGTGGATTTTTCGCTGGGAGTATTTTTTTTGACCAACCAAAATGTTGCGAGCGTCAGAATGCCCATCAAAATCAAGGGCATCAGACGTAGCAATCCACGCCATAACCCTACTTTGATTTGTTGAGCATTCAGTAACATGGAGCGTCTTAGGCGCGCGCCTGATTCAGTAATTCTTCATAGCGATTCTGCGCCTTTAGGATGAGATCGCAGACTTCACGAACGGCGCCACAACCACCAGATTTAGCAGTAACAAAATGAGCAATTTCTTTAACGGCCTCATGGCCCTGAGCGGGACAGACTTTTAAGCCAGCAGCTTTCATCATTTGAAAGTCCGGCCAATCGTCACCCATTACAGCGCAATCAGATGATCTTAGGTTCAGCGCTTGAAGAATATTTTGTAATGCTAGGGCCTTGTTTTCTACGCCCATATGAACATGTTTGATGCCCAACTCCTCGCAGCGAGTTAAAACCATCTTTGAGCTGCGGCCGGTAATAATTGCAGTAGGAATGCCAATTTTTTCCAACAGTTTGATCCCTAATCCATCCTGGATATCAAATGCTTTGATGGACTCTTTACCGTTATCCCCAATAAATACCTGCCCATTGGTGAGGACTCCATCAACATCTAGCACGAGAAGCTTTACGGTGCTGGCACGATCCCAAGCTTGCGGAAATTGGCTTGTTGGGTTGGTGTTATGAGCATTAAAGGCGCTAGGCATATAAATAGATGAATGAGGATTTGGTTTTCTTAAATGACCTTGGCTGCAAATAAATCATGCAGATTGAGGG
The DNA here is from genome assembly GCF_001595985.1 of Polynucleobacter sinensis. Taxonomy (GTDB): domain Bacteria; phylum Pseudomonadota; class Gammaproteobacteria; order Burkholderiales; family Burkholderiaceae; genus Polynucleobacter; species Polynucleobacter sinensis. Next base: position 26,988 of record NZ_LOJJ01000001.1, on the reverse strand, counting down.
CGCCAAGCAAGGCGCCCTTAGGGTCGGTCACTACTAAATGATTAATGCGATGTTTTTCCATCATTTCAATAGCTTCTTCAGCTAGCAGCTCTGGTGGAATGGTGCGCGGTGTTGAGGTGATGGCATTTTTTAAGGTCATCCCATCAAGATTGGTACTTTTCTCAAGTAAGCGACGCAAGTCACCGTCAGTGAAGATTCCAGCAACTTGATTATTTGTCGTTAGAGCGACTACCATTCCCATTCTCTTGGCTGTCATTTCTAGTAAAGCATCTTGCAGCGATGCTGAAATAGAAATCTTAGGGGTTTGGTCAAAACTGCGCATCACTTCACTGACATGCATCAGTTGCTTGCGACCTAAGCGTCCGCCAGGATGAGAGCGTTGAAAATCTTCAGCTTGAAAACCCCGAGCATCTAATAGGGCTACTGCTAGCGCATCTCCCATGGCTAGCGCTGCCGTGGTGCTCGTAGTCGGCGCAAGGTTAAGAGGGCAAGCTTCTTTTTCTACACTGGTATCTAAATGCGCATCCGCTAACTTCGCTAACGATGAATTTGGCGCGCCAGTAAGGGCAATCAGTTTTGCGCCAGTCCGCTTCACAATAGGCACGATGGTGAGCAGCTCATCCGTTTCCCCAGAATTAGATAGGGCAACAAAAACGTCATCCCGGGTCACCATACCTAGATCACCGTGACTGGCTTCAGCTGGATGAACAAAAAAGGCAGGGGAGCCTGTGGAGGCAAAAGTAGCGGCAATCTTGCGAGCAATATGCCCGGATTTGCCGATACCAGAAACCACGATTCGACCTTTGCAGGAGTGCAGCAAATCAATCGCCAATACTAGGGCATCAGCGTTAGGCCCCTCAAGGCGATCACGCATTGTGTGCAGCGCAGCAGCCTCGATAGTGAGGGTGTCGCGTGCAAGCTTTAGGGTTCGTTCACGAGTCTTAGCTATCATGGGGTGAGTATATGCCGTCAGTCCTTCAATTAACTCTCATCTTGCTGGCCTCTGGAGTGGCCGGGGTAGTTATTTTCCGCTATTTTGGGCTACCCCCTATTTTGGGCTATTTAGCCATTGGCGTCCTGATTGGACCCCATGCCCTTGGATTAGCCAATGATTCAGCTACCGTGAAGTATTTAGCGGAGTTTGGGGTGGTTTTCTTGATGTTCTCGATTGGACTGGAGTTCAACCTTCATAAATTACGAGCTATGCGATCGATCGTATTTGGCCTGGGGGGTAGCCAAGTCATCCTGACGATGCTCTTGGCAGTGCCAGCAAGTCTGTTGATGAATTGGATTTACCCCATCTCTTGGCAGGCAGCGATCGCCCTTGGTGGCGCCTTAGCCATGTCTTCTACTGCCATTGTGACTAAGTTGATTTCAGATCGTTCTGAAATCGAAACGGAGCATGGCCGCAACATTATTGGTATTTTGCTGTTTCAGGATCTGGCAGTTGTCTTCCTGTTAATTTTGTTGCCATCTTTAGGTAAAAATCCTGGGGATTTATTTATTGCCTTAACTACAGCCTCTATCAAGATTTCCGTAGCGCTTGTGCTGATTTTTGTTATTGGTCAAACCCTAATGAGTCGTTGGTTTAGTTTGGTAGCTAAATTACGCTCTCAAGAGTTGTTCATGCTCAATCTCCTATTAATCGTCTTGGGGATGGCTGGACTAACAGAGCACTTTGGCTTGTCATTAGCGCTGGGCGCTTTCTTGGCGGGTATGTTAATTGCAGAGACACCCTACCGTCATCAGGTAGAGGAAGACGTCAAGCCTTTTAGAGATGTATTGCTGGGACTTTTCTTTATTACGATTGGTATGTTGCTCGATTTGGAAGTGATATATCAGCAGTGGTTGCTAGTCTTGCTTCTACTTGTTGGTCCGTTGATTTTCAAGTTTGGCTTGATTGCCCTGTTATCACGTGTATTTGGCTCCAGTCCTGGTATTTCCATTCGGACTGGATTGTGCCTTGCGCAGGCCGGTGAATTCGGCTTTGTTCTTCTGAATCAAATCGATGGCTTAGATTTAATTGATCCCGCCTTGAGTCAAGCGGTACTTGCTGCGATGCTGCTATCGATGTTTGGCGCACCTTTCTTGATTCAATACAGCGATCGTATCGCGATGCGCTTCTCGAGCAATGAGTGGTTGTTGCAATCTTTGGCTTTGACGCGTGTTGCTGCTAAAAGTGTGCGCACAGAAAACCATGTTGTTATTTGCGGCTTTGGCCGCTCTGGCCAAAGTCTTGCGCGCATGCTTGATCAAGAAAAGATTCCTTATCTTGCTTTAGATATGGATCCTGATCGCGTGAAAGAGGCTGCGAGTGCGGGAGATAACGTGGTTTATGGCGATGCTAGTCGCGAAAATTATTTAGTCGCCGCTGGATTAGCAAGAGCAAAAGCAGTTGTTATTACATATGCTGATACGCCTGCTACCTTAAAAGTATTGCATCAAGTGGAGCATTTGCGTCCCGGTATGACGGTATTAGTGCGCACCAAGGATGATGCTGACTTAGCAAAGTTGCAAGCGGCAGGAGCAACGGAAGTGGTGCCCGAATTAATTGAAGGAAGTTTGATGATGGCATCCCATGTGCTGCTCATGATGGGCGTTCCGATGCGCAAGGTGGTGCGTCGGATCACCGCCGCACGCGAGGCGCGTTATAGCCTATTACGTGGTTATTTTCGGGGTGTTGCTGATGATACTGAGTCCAATGAATCATGGCGCTTACACTCGGTAACCTTATTGCCAGAGTCAGCCAGTATTGGCAAGACGCTCGAAGAATTGCATCTGGAAAATGAAGGGGTGAGCGTGCAGGCGGTAAGACGTAAAGTAGGCGGCTCTGATTACGTCAAACTAGAGCTCACTCCAGGATTGCGCTTGCAGGCTAATGATATTTTGGTCTTATCAGGCAATTCAGAAGCGACTGATTTAGCCGAATCTAAATTGCTCTGATAGCCAATCAAATATTAAATTATTTTTTCTTTTTAGCGACAGCGACTTTGCGAGTCAATAGAGGTGCTAAATAGTGACCAGTAAAGCTCGCTTCATTTTTCGCAACATCTTCAGGCGTCCCTGTTGCAATGATTTGACCACCACCAGCACCACCTTTGGGGCCTAAATCAATAATCCAATCAGCGGTTTTGATGACATCTAAATTATGTTCAATAATGACGATCGTATTGCCCTGCTTTTTGAGAGTTTGTAGAACTGTTAGTAGTAGCTGAATGTCATGAAAATGAAGACCAGTGGTTGGTTCATCTAGGATATAAAGTGTTCTACCGGTATCTCGCTTAGAAAGCTCTAGCGAGAGTTTGACGCGTTGCGCCTCACCACCGGAGAGTGTCGTGGCGCTTTGACCGAGTTTGACGTAACCAAGGCCAACATCAAGCAGGGTTTTGAGTTTGCGTTTCACGATAGGCACTGCTTCAAAAAACTCATGCGCTTGCTCGATGGTCATCGTTAGCACTTCATGAATATTTTTACCCTTGTAGCGAATATCGAGTGTTTCTCGGTTATAGCGCTTGCCATGGCATACATCGCATGGGACATAGACGTCGGGCAAGAAGTGCATTTCTACCTTAAGAACACCATCGCCTTCGCAAGCGTCACAACGTCCACCCTTGACGTTGAATGAGAAACGCCCTGCCTCATAGCCACGCTCGCGCGCCGCAGGCACGCCGCAAAATAGTTCTCTAATCGGAGTAAATACCCCGGTATAGGTTGCAGGGTTGGAGCGTGGTGTGCGACCAATTGGAGATTGATCTACGCTAATGACCTTATCAAAATATTCCAGGCCTTTGATGGCATCATGCGCGGCCGGTTCAGCATTAGATCCATAAATATGCTGAGCTACTGCGTGGTGCAGTGTGTCGTTAATGAGAGTGGATTTACCAGAGCCGGATACCCCAGTCACGCAGGTAAGTAGACCCACGGGAATCTTTGCGTGAACGGATTGCAGATTATTGCCGCGAGCGCCAATAATTTCTAAGAACTTTTCCCCGACAGGGATGCGCTTTTCTGGAACCGCAATACATTCACGGCCGGACAAATAAGCGCCAGTCAAGGACTTGGGATTAGCCTCAACTTCTTCAGGAGTGCCTTCGGCGACGATTTCACCACCATGTACTCCAGCACCAGGGCCAATATCAATCACATAGTCAGATGCGCGAATCATATCTTCATCATGCTCAACCACTAAAACGCTATTTCCTAAGTCGCGTAAGTGTTTAAGTGTGCCGATCAGGCGATCGTTATCTCGCTGATGCAGGCCAATTGAGGGTTCATCTAATACGTACATCACACCGGTTAAGCCGGATCCAATTTGAGAGGCTAGGCGAATGCGCTGAGCTTCCCCGCCTGAGAGCGTATCTGCACTTCGTTCTAATGAGAGGTAGTCTAAGCCCACATCATTGAGAAAGCGCAGGCGTGAGCCGATCTCTTTGACGATCTTATCCGCGATCTCACGTTTGGCGCCTTTGAGTTCAAGTGATTCGAAATACTCTTTTGCTTCTTTTAGTGGAAGAGCACTGATTTCAAATATGGCGCGTGATTGCTTGCCTTCACCTACTTTGACAAAGCGCGCTTCTTTGCGTAAACGACTGCCACTACATTCTGGGCATGTTTGTACATTCTGATAGCGAGATAATTCTTCGCGAACGGTCATTGAATCCGTTTCACGATAGCGTCTCTCAAAGTTCGCTACGATGCCTTCAAAGGCGTGCTCACGAATACTATTTTTGCCACGTTCGTTGATGTATTCGAAAGGTATGGTGACGTCGCCAGAGCCGAGCAAAATGAGGTCTTGCTGTTTCTTGCTCAATGTCTCGAATGGTTTCTCCACATCGAAACCACCATGCTTAGCCAATGTTTGTAATAGCTTGAAGTAAAACTGATTGCGACGATCCCAGCCCTTAATGGCGCCTGAGGCGAGTGATAGGTCGGGATGGGCAACGATGCGTTTTGGATCAAAGAACGATTGATGGCCAAGGCCATCACAAGAGGGACATGCACCCATCGGGTTGTTAAATGAGAAGAGGCGTGGCTCAAGCTCTTGTAATGAATATGAACAAATCGGGCAAGCAAACTTGCTTGAGAAAATCATTTCTTTACCCGTATCCATATTGACAATCATGGCTTTACCATCAGCAAGGCGTAACGCAGTTTCAAAAGACTCTGCTAAGCGCTGTTGAATATCAGGGCGTACTTTGATGCGATCAACAACTACTTCAATAGAGTGTTTATCATTTTTCTTGAGTGTGGGAAGTTGATCGACTTCAAAAATTTCTGCTTTAGCAGTGTTAGTTGTGCCGCCGCCAGAGCGAACGCGGAAACGCACAAAACCTTGGGCCTGAAGATCTTGAAACAAGTCAACAAACTCACCTTTGCGTTCACTGACTACGGGTGCCAGAATCATGAGCTTAGTGTCTTCGGGCATTGCTAAAACGGTATCAACCATTTGAGAAACGCTTTGCGCTTCCAGTGGTAGGTCATGCTCAGGACAGTGGGGTGTGCCTGCCCGCGCGAATAACAAGCGCAAGTAATCGTGAATCTCGGTGACTGTACCTACAGTAGAGCGTGGATTATGACTAGTCGCTTTTTGCTCAATCGAAATAGCGGGTGATAGACCCTCGATCGTATCAACGTCTGGCTTTTCCATGAGCTGCAGGAATTGGCGGGCATAAGCAGAGAGTGATTCCACATAGCGACGTTGGCCCTCGGCATAGAGAGTATCAAAAGCGAGTGAGCTTTTGCCTGAGCCTGACAGCCCTGTTAGGACGACCAATTTCTCTCTAGGGATGTCTAGATTGATGTTTTTGAGGTTGTGCGTACGTGCACCACGGATCTTAATTTCGTTATTCATGATTTTTTAGCGTAACTTGTTAATATAGCCCTTTCCCATGAATCCTTCTGAACTTCGCTCAACTCTAGCCTTAGCAGGCATCTTTGGCCTCCGTATGTTGGGCCTTTTCCTGCTTCTGCCCGTTTTTAGCATTCATGCACGTGGTTTACCGGGTGGTGAGCACGCTCTGTGGGTGGGATTGGCTTTAGGAATTTTCAACATTGTTCAGGCCTGCTTCTATATTCCTTTAGGTCGGCTTTCTGACCGAATTGGTCGAAAACCAGTGGTTTTATGGGGACTTTCCTTATTTATTGCAGGAGCCCTAATTTGCGCCGCCCAAGACGATCTCTTATGGATTGCTGTTGGGCGTGGGGTGATGGGCGCTGGAGCGGTCTCAGCAGCGATTTCCGCTTGGGTTGCTGATCTGACTCGAGAGCAAGTTCGCACCCGCGCCATGGCTTTAGTAGGCGGTAGCATCGCTCTTTCTTTTGCACTGTCGTTAGTTATTGCAGCGCCGATCTACCGCGTGATTGGTTTGAGTGGAATTTTTGTCGTTCTGGCGGCGTTGGGTGTAGTGGCCATGTTCGTAACCTACTACCTTCTGCCCAGCACTAAGCCAGAAATCAAAACTCAGCAGGCGTGTTTGCAAGAGGTATTTTTTCGTCCTGAGCTGATGCGCTTGAATGTGGGTGTATTTGTATTGCATGCAACTCAGGTTGCGATGTTCTTAGTGGTACCTCGTTTGCTGGTGCAGGCAGGCTTGCCACTCGCATCACATTGGCAGGTGTATCTGCCGGTGGTGCTACTCTCTTTTTTCTTGATGGCGCCTATTCTGATTTTTGGTGAAAAGAAGCAGCAATTGCGCACCATTCTTTTATTGGCAATCATCTTATTGCTTGCTGCAGAAGTTTTGTTTACGAACACCGCTTCGGTTCTGTCCATTGCAATTGCTTTATTGATTTATTTCGTAGGATTTAACTTGCTGGAGGCTTTACAGCCTTCCTTAGTTTCCCGTTTTGCCAAAGAATCCAAGGGTACTGCCTTAGGCGTTTACAACACCACTCAGTCGATTGGCCTCTTTACAGGGGCTGTTATTGGGGGTTGGCTGATGGATAGTCATGGTGATTTATCAGTCTTTGTTATGGGGGCGATATTGCTTTTATGCTGGCTTATAATTGCTTGGTCGATGCGCGAATTACCTGCAAAGGTAGTAGATTCAAAAGATTTAACTGCAAAGACATAACCTTAGCTGTACATTTAATTCATATCATCATTTTTCTTCGGGAGACAACATGGCTTCGGTAAATAAAGTCATCATCGTAGGTAACGTAGGGCGCGATCCAGAAACACGTTACATGCCAAGTGGCGACGCCGTCACGAACATTTCAGTGGCGACATCAGATCGCTATAAAGATAAGCAAACTGGCGAAATGAAGGAAACCACAGAATGGCACCGCGTTGCGTTCTTTGGGAAGCTTGCTGAGATCGCTGGTCAATACCTCAAAAAAGGGTCGCAGGTTTATGTAGAAGGTCGTTTGCGTACGCGTAAATGGACTGATGCAAGCGGTCAAGAAAAATACTCAACCGAGATCGTTGCAGAAACAATGCAAATGCTTGGTGGTAAGCCAGTAGGCGGAAGCGGTGATGGTGGCGAGAGCTATAGTCGCTCAAAGCCGGCTGAGCAATCTGCTCCAGCATCTTCAAGTGCTGCATCGCTTGGCGCAATGGATGACGATATTCCATTCTAGGAAGTCCCCAAGAATACTGTAAACAAGTATCAAATAAAAGCCTTATAGACTCATAATCTATAAGGCTTTTTAGCTTTATTTACATTAATTTAATTAAGCGTACTATTGTGAAGTTAAATACCCTTAATAAAAGTGTAAATAAAGATGAAATATTCAATCAAAAAGATAAGGTTTGAAAGTGGAGAGCGTTTTGTTAATTTGGTTAACGAAGCTGGCATTCCTTTGTTTTTGCCGACAATATGGCTATTAACCTCGTATAGAGGCAGGGGGCTTGCTTTCAACACGCTCTACCAGGCCGTTCAGTCAATTGAGGTTCTATACACCTACCTTTCAAACAAAGGCATAGATCTGGACGATCGGTTATCTCAAGGCCCTCTCTTTACAAACGCAGAGTTAGACGACCTTCTTAGCTTTTTAAAAAAACCAATTGCGGATATTAGGCAAGAACAAAAGCATTCAGCAGGGCAAAGGAAAAAGAGTTTCAAAGGCGGGGAATCCGTAAGGATGGGAAGCCCCAAGGTGGGGGTCGAGATTTCGTCTAATACTGCCCTTACACGAATTACCTATGTTCGTGATTTCCTTCAATATTGCTGTATGCATCAGATTCACCGCACACAAGGCAATCAATCTCGGGCGAACGATTTAAGTCGCTCAAAAGAGCTTATTGATCAATACCTAAAAGAGCGAGCCCCGAAATTACAAGCCTCCATATCTGAGAGATTGGGGCTAAGTAAGGAAGTGCAGGAAAAAATTAACGAATTAATTAAAGTGGGTGGAAAAAGTAATCCTTGGGTAAATAGCCGAGTACAACTTAGAAACTTTTTGATTATTCGGTTCTTGCTGGAGACGGGAATGCGCCGTGGTGAGATGCTCAACATTATGGTGCCAGATATCAACTTTCAAAGTCATACGGTTAAGGTTGTTAGAAGGCCTGATAACCCTAACGATCCTAGATTAGATCAGCCTGTAGTCAAAACTTTAAGTCGAGAGATTCCTATTTCCGATAAGCTTTGTTTGCTTATAAGAGAATATATAAGCACAAATCGAAATAAAGATTTTCAAGCAAAAAAACATGGATTTCTATTTACGGCTTTGGGCACAGGCTCACCAATGGCAATCAATAGCTTAAGCAAGGTTTTTAAAGTCATAAAAGCTGCTTTGCAAGATGTGGATGAGCAGATTAGCCCTCACATACTTAGACACACATGGAACGATAATTTTTCTGACTATTGCGACTCAAAGAAGACAGGCCAATCTGAAGAAGAGCGCATACGAAATAGCATAATGGGCTGGAGTCCGAACTCAAAGATGGCTGCACGATACTCAAAAAGACATACTAGAGAGGCTGCAAGAAAAGCCTCCGAAGGAATGCAGAGAAAACATTGGGGGGTCGGCGATGAGTGAAGAGATAGATCTGCTAGCTTCCTCTCAGAGGGTTATCCAGGTTAAGGGTGGCGGAGTTATCTTTTTTGAAGCTGATCCATGGATATTTCGTGGTGTTGGACAAAATATTAAATTTTCTTTTGATGATTTAGCTATAGGTGTTGAGTTAAGGGGGTCAATTAAAAAAACGCTCGCCTGGTACCTCGAAAACCATTCCCTTGGACATGTAACTAACATCTATATGCGTTTTAGGCATTTTGTTAAGAATTGGCAAGCTTCGCAGCGTGAATATATAACTAGCGCAGACATATTGAATTACAGAGGTGTATTGAATGATTCCACGGCTTGGTATCTTGGAACTTTGGGTGGATTTTTCAAAAAGATTCATCGATCTGGTTATCCTGGTGTTGAAAAATCAGTGGTTGACCTTCTTTCTCAAATAAAAATCAAAGGCAATAAAAAGGGTGAGGCAGTACGTACTGCCGATCCAGATATTGGTGCCTATACCGAAATTGAAACCCAGGCACTATTCCGAGAGCTCAAGAATAAGTTTCATTCAAAAGAAATTTCCCTCAAGGAGTATTCGCTGTTCTCTCTCTTTTTGGCCTTTGGGATGAGAAATATTCAATATGCGCAAATGAAGGTTTGCGATATTCAATATATCAATGGCATAGATGGTGCGGACACTTACTTGGTAAAAATTCCTAGGGGAAAGAAAAGGGTTATTCCAAGGTCGTCTTTCCTAGAAATGAGATTAAACCCAGAGGCGGGTGCCATGATTCTCGAATATGCAAATCAGGTTCGATCCAAATTTAGTGACGAGCTGCAAGATATCGAATTGTTGCCTTTGTTTCCAGGCAGATTCACCTCTGATCAAGTGAATGATTTTTATGGCCATTCAACGTCAGCGCAAATTGGATGCATTTTAAGTGGGATCGAGAAAAAACTGGCTGTAGTTTCCGAAAGAACTGGGAAGACAATCAACATCTCTGGAGTTCGTTTCAGAAGATCTATTGGTACTCGGGCTGTAGAAGAGGGCCACGGATTATTAACTGTAGCGGCCTTGCTAGACCATGAAGATACCCAGAATGTGGGCGTTTATGTAGAAGCAACCTCAACAATGATTGATAAGATTGATAAGGCCGTAGCTTTTAAGTTGGCCCCAATGGCGCAGGCATTTAAAGGTAAATTAATTGAAGGAGTCTCTCAAGCTACAAGAGGGGCAGATCCAAGTAGCTTGATTCGTTCCCCGAGGTTTGATCCAGCATATAAGCCAATGGGAAGCTGCGGCGAATTCGGTTTTTGTAATTTAATGGCTCCGCTATCTTGCTACACATGTAGTAATTTTGAGCCTTGGTTGGACGGCCCCCATGAAAAAGTCCTAGATTTTTTATTGGGTGAACGGGAGCGACTTTCAGGAAGGGGTGATGCACGTATTGCTGCTGTGAATGATCAGACAATCCTTGCGGTATCTCAAGTAATCCTAATCTGCAATAAGCAATTGGGGTTTTCAAATGAATGATCTTGCCCTCTTTATCCCTATTCAAAATGCAAATGCTCAAGAAAATTTAGATGAATTTATTCGATTCGCTAGGGAGGATTTAACTATATTTGGCGTAGATCTAGATTTTGATTCGAATTCATGGGATGTCACTGAGACCCTGAATATTAAAGCTCGAGCCTCAAAGACGCGTTGTATCTTTAATAATTTCAAAACGAGTATTGGCAATCGTTCAAGAGCCGGAACAATCATGGAGGAGTCATATTTAAGTTTTTCTAAGGCCTATGTACGTTATATGCATGGCTTAAGCCCTAAGAAGGCAATAAATCATAGGTTGGCGGTATTGAGGCTTGTGGAACAGGCTTTATCCGAATATGGCTTTCTTAGTCCAATCCATATCAATCAAGACATTATGAATAGAGCGTCTCAATTAGCTGTTGAGAACTACTCCAAAAGTCTTACGTATAGGCTTGGCGCTCAGTTGGAGAGGCTGGTTGTTGTCATATCGGAAAATAAGTTGCTTGCTACACCATTTCAGTGGCGAAATCCAATTAAAAGACCATCTGACAGCCAGAGAATTGGTGAGGAGGCGGATAAAAGGCGTGAAGAAAAAATGCCGTCACCAGCAGCATTAGACGCATTGCCGCAGATTTTTAGAATGGCAACAAAAGATATTCATGTCATCGTTAGTGCAACAACTGCAATTCTTTTGGCATCTCCTGATCGAATTAATGAGGTGCTTAGGCTCGAGGATAAGTGTGAGGTCATTCGGAAAAACAAGCAGGGTGGAGATATATACGGACTGCGGTGGCGAGGCTCAAAAGGAGGGGACTCAACGATCAAAGAGATTATTAGCTCCATGGTTGATGTTGTTAAAGAGGCTTTAAATAAGATTAGATATGAAACCAAAACGGCAAGAGCAATTGCTAAATGGTATGAAGATAATCCTGCAAAAGTATTTTTAAGACCGGAGATGGAGTGCTTAAGATCTAAGGAATTGTTATCCGTTAAAGAGGCTGCGCATATTTTATGGGGTACTGATCGACCCAAGCGGGAGTCCCAGCTTCCGTTTAAAACTAAAAAAATTGATGGAAAGCTTTATGTTGAATTTGAAGCCCTTGAAAATTGGGTGATATCTCAGCTGCCAAGCGAATTTCCATTTTATGATCAAGATTCTGATCTGAAATATAGTGAGGCACTTTATATTGCCTTAAGAAATCAATTTAGGCCTAAGAAGGCTACATATATATGCCTATTTGAATGTATTGATGTTAATAAAATTAATTCATATTTAGGCACAAGAAGCTTAAGTGGAATCCCTTCAATTTTTGATGCCTTTGATTTTTTTGAGCCAAATGGAGGGCCAATTTCAGTTAAGACCCACCAATTTAGGCACTACCTAAATACTCTGGCTTTGGCTGGCGGCATGAGCGAAATTGAAGTTTCTAAATGGTCCGGTAGAAAAGATGTAAAACAAACTTCAGCGTATGATCACCGAACTAGCTCTGAGATAGTGCAGCAAATTAGGGGTGCAATAGGTAACCCAGATAAGTCATTCGGCCCAATCTCTAGATTAGGTCGAAGCAACCTCATTACGAGGGACCAGATATCGCAGCTTATTGTGGAAACGGTGCATACCACTGATATTGGATATTGCTTGCATAACTTTGTAGCATCGCCATGCCAACTTCATCTCGATTGCATTAACTGCCAGGAGATGGTCTGCATCAAGGGCGATAAGAAAGCTCAAGATAGTTTGCGATTGAGGCTGGAAGAATCAAATACTTTATTAAAGCAATCTCAGGCCGCTGTTGATGAGGGCTTCTTTGGAGCTGACCGATGGCTATCGCATCAAATGGAAGTGAATAAGCGGTATGCACAGCTTAATGAGCTGTTGGATAATCCGACCATTCCCAATGGCACAGTCATTCAGTTATCAAAACCAAAAACCTTAATTGAGCAAGAGGCGCTAAAGTTGGAGATTAAGAATGAGAAAAATTAACACGGCATCCAAAAGATCCAAGAATTTAACCTCTGAAACAATTGAGGCTATCGTGAAAATACTCGATGGCTGGTCAGGGAAGTTAACTTGGGAACTCTTAATAGACGAGGTCTCAAAGAGGCTTCATCAGACCTACACGAGGCAGGCCTTATCTTCTTATGAGAGAGTTAAGGGTGCCTTTCAATTGCAAAAAGGCAGATTGCCCTATCTAAAGGAGGGGGCAAAAAAACTCTATAGCCCTGAAGATATTGCAGAAAGTCAGCGTAACGCCAGGCTGGTTGCTGAAAATGCAAGGCTTGAAAGTGAGAATCAACGACTTTTAGAGCAATTTACTAGGTGGGCATACAACGCCCATACCCAAGGAATCCCAGAAGAGATTTTAAATAGAGCACTACCGAAAGTGCATAGATAGTTGATAGTTACTCTTCCCAACTCACGTCTCGATTTGTAAGAATTGTTTCCAGTGTTGCAGGCGCTGGAGCAATGTTTGTATTGCGCCGCACCGTCTCAAGTGAAATCTCAAAGTAAAGATACCGCAGGTAGTTAAATAGATCTTCCTCGGAAAAGGTGACCTTCTTGCCCTTCCCGCCATGCTTGTGAAATATAAGATGGACAACCATCGCCAATGGCGCAGTTAAGTAGCTGTGATCCCCCTCTTGTAGGATCATCTCCAAATCCCTCTCAAGTAAATCTAACCATTCATCGGTGAGATTGCATGGCAAAGCTGCCTCTGCTCCTTGCTTTAAGACTTCTTTACTTAGTCTCTCCATATTGCTTTTTTCCATAACCCATCTCCTGACTTAGATCTACAGGGCTCCTATTAAGGGCTTCAAAAGTCGCGCCTGATTGGCCACAAATTTAAACTAATTTGGCTAAATTGTCACTCATAGAGAGTGGTCTTATAGTAATCATAGTCATAGCATCAAAACATGGCTAAACAAATTAATGTCAGCAAAAAAGACCCCCGACTGTTATTCGGCTCAAACCTTGCAAAATTACGGAAAGAGATTGGCATCTCTCAAGAGCAGTTGGCGCTGGAAAGTGGAATCGCTAGAAGTTATTTGGGCGGGGTTGAGAGAGGTCAACGAAATATTGCAATCATCAATATTTGCAAATTAGCTGAAGCATTGAAGCTTGATCCGTCAGAGTTGCTCAAATTTAATTCAGATAAGCTTTAATCAAACTTGTGAGTATTAAGGCGAAAAGGGCTACCTGTAATTATTTAAAAGAGCCGCCCATTGAAATCTAGTGGGGCGTTGTAACTCCTATTCGCCGTCTTCCTCTTGACCTATTGCAGACAGTCAAATGAGACTATTTTTAGGGTTTTGATCGGCCGAGTCCGGCCAGTAGGAGACGGCCAATTTAAGCATGAATGCAATATCTGCCTGGTTTTTTTCCTTATTTTCAAAACCCCATTAAGCATAAATTGAATAGGCCTTAATTACTGAGCTTCTAAGGCTTGAGCTAAACCATCGGTAGTTTTCACAAACTCGATGTGGGTGATTTTTCCCTTTTTTAAAAATACCGCTGTCAGGGCTCCATCCTCTCGGGGAAATGTTTTGGTTTCATCGGCATTTAGTACGACACCTAGCGAATAAGGAAGCTCTCTCATAGAGGGAAGGGCGAAGTTTCTGGTGATAAAGCCCGGCATTTTGCTCATATCTGATAGATACACCGCATTCATAGATTTGAGGTATTCCGCTGGCTTTTGGCTCAGCAGGCCTTGAGCAATCGTATTGGCATCGCGACTGCCGCTAAATAAAACTAGCTTGGTATCTGCAGGAACTGTCCAGGGCTTTTCATGCTGATCTGTAAGGGTCATCTGCGGAATCGAGCCACCGACTTGAATAGGATTGGTCTGCGCGTTTGAAAATGGACTAATGGTGATCGTAATCAGGGTTAGGAGCGTAAAAAGCCTTTTGGATATCAGCACGGTAGATTTCTCGGTAATGGTTAAGGGGTAACGATAGCTAGAAGCCTTATCAGCAGCATCAAATATAAATATACATTATATAAAAATATAAAATAAGTGTATGATTAAAGTTCAATAAACAAAGGACAAAATCATGAGTGAAATCGTAATGCAGTTCCCAAGATTAAATGAGAGGGCGCCAGAATTTAGCGCTAAAACTACTTTTGGAGATAAAAAGCTTGCTGATTATGAAGGTAAGTGGCTCATTCTTTTCTCTCATCCAGCAGATTTCACGCCAGTATGTACTACGGAGTTTATTGGCTTTGCTAAAGCAGCGGAGACATTTAAATCAATGAACTGTGAGCTATTAGGCTTGTCAATCGATAGCCTCTTTTCGCATTTAGCATGGGTTAGAAATATTGAAGAGAAATTTGGTCAAAAGATCACCTTTCCAATCATTGAAGATATCAAGATGGAAGTGGCCTCTGCCTACGGCATGGTGCATCCAGGTGCAGCCGATACTCAGGCAGTACGCGCTACCTTTTTTATTGATCCTAAAGGTATCTTGCGTGCCATGGTTTACTACCCAATGAGTAATGGTCGATCTATTGATGAATTTGTCCGTTTATTACAAGCGATGCAAACCAGTGATAAGAATTCAGTAGCCACTCCAGAAGGTTGGACGCCAGGTTGCGATGTCATCGTGCCTCCGCCAAAAACTTCTGAGGCAGCTGATAAGCGCGCTAGTGAAGGTTACAACACGGTGGATTGGTATTACAGCACTAAAAAGTTAAATTAACCTGGTATCTTAACCATTCCAAATCCTTGCTAATACGAAAGGATTTGGAATATGTCCTTCCAGCGCCATAGTCAATTTAGTGACACAATATTTGCATCACTTTAATTTGGAGATATCGTGCTCGATTCGTTGCTTTATAGTCGCATTCAATTTGGTGCGAATATTTCCTTCCATATTCTTTTCCCGACAATTTCGATTGCATTAGGTTGGTTTCTTTTTTACTTCAAGATTCAACATAACCGAACTGGATTAGATTGCTGGCAAGAGGCATATCAGTTCTGGATAAAAATCTTCGCTTTAACTTTTGCTTTAGGTGTCGTAAGTGGCATCACGATGAGTTTTCAGTTTGGGACAAACTGGCCCGGCTATATGGAAACAGTCGGCAATATTGCTGGCCCATTACTAGCTTATGAAGTTTTAACGGCATTTTTTCTTGAGGCAACTTTTCTAGGAGTCATGCTCTTTGGCGCAAAGCGTGTTTCGCAACGAGTCCATACATTGGCCACCTTTCTCGTGGCTTTTGGAACCAGTCTTTCTGCCTTCTGGATCATTGCTTTAAATTCATGGATGCAAACCCCGCAGGGATTTACCATGATTGACGGTAGGGCACATGCCGTTGATTGGATGGCTATTATCTTTAATCCATCGATGCCTTATCGGCTTGCTCACATGCTTCTGGCCTCCTTTCTGACGGTATCATTTTTCTTGGCTGGAATTTCTGCATATCGATATCTGCGGAATAGTCGCTCACCAGCAAACTTACTGGTAATGAAGTTGGCTCTCACTGTTGCCATGGTTTTAACGCCTATTCAAATCATGCTTGGAGATTTGCACGGCCTCAATACCCTTCATCATCAGCCTGCAAAGTTAGCTGCCATGGAGGGGATTTGGAATGGCGGTACTGGTGTACCTGCAGTGATCTTTGGAATACCGAATCAACAAACTCGCACCAATGATTATGAGATCAGTATTCCTAAGTTGGCATCGCTGTACTTAACTCATAGCTGGGATGGTGAGGTTAAGGGTTTGAATGAATTTGGAGAGAAGATTCCTCCTGTCGCCCCTGTATTTTTTGCTTTTCGGATCATGGTTGGCATGGGTATCTTAATGCTCTTATTTTCATGGTTAGGGCGGTGGCAGTTACGTCAAAATCGACATCTACCAAGGTTGATAGCCAAAGGTTTGGTGTTGATGACCTTTTCTGGCTGGGTTGCAGTCTTAGCTGGTTGGTATGTGACCGAAATTGGACGTCAACCCTACTTAGTTACTGGCGTGCTTACAACTGCTCAAGCCGCAACAACTTTGCCAACAAGCATGGTCTTTTCTACACTTTTTGCTTATTTAACTCTTTATGTAGGTTTGTTGAGCGCATACATTTGGGTGGTTTTCTATCTGGCTCGTCAGGCTGATGATAAAGAAAATCCCAATGCTCAAATTGAGAAAAAATCCGAATCCTCGTGGAGCCCCTTTAGGACTTAAGTTATGACGCCAATTGACTTCACCCAAGCATCAGTCTGGTTGCCACTATTTTTCTTTGTCGCGATGGGTATTGCCATGCTGTCATATGTAGTTCTGGATGGTTACGACTTGGGAATCGGAATGCTCCTTAATCGGGCATCGGATCATGATAAGGACATGATGATTGCATCGATTGGTCCATTCTGGGATGCTAATGAAACCTGGATTGTTTTGGGTGTCGGCTTATTGCTAGTTGCATTTCCTCTGGCTCACGGGGTAATACTGACAGAGCTTTACTTGCCTGTAGCGGCAATGTTGATTGGATTAATTTTGCGAGGCGTCTCATTTGACTTTAGGGTCAAGGTCAATATTGAGCAAAAGCCACTTTGGAACTTATTGTTTTACGTCGGCAGTTTGATCGCCTCGGTCTCTCAGGGCATCATGATCGGCCGGCTGATTGTGGGTTTTGATTCAGGAATTCTGGGCTGGGTCTTTTCACTCCTTGTTGGAATATGTTTACCAGCAGGTTATATTCTCTTGGGATCTGCCTGGTTAATTTTAAAAACTGAAGGAACCCTTCAGCAACAATCATTTCGATGGGCTAAAACAAGTTTATGGCTCACTGGATTTGGGGTCGCATTAGTCTCTGCTGCTACTCCATACTTCAGTCCTGAAATTATGCATAAATGGTTTTCTTGGCCACAAATTCTTTGGCTTTCCCCAATTCCCATTGCGACCGCTATTTTATTTTTTCTCGCCAATCATTTTATTTGTGCATTAGAAAAAGGCTCCAGCAAGAGGGAGTGGTTACCTTTTGCCTGTGTTGTTGCCATTTTTTGGCTGGCATTTTTTGGTATTGCTTATAGTATTTTTCCATATGTCATTATTGGGAAAATGACGTTGTGGCAAGCGGCTGCAGCTACTGAATCCCTATGGTTTATTTTTTGGGGTGCAATCGTAGTTCTGCCTACCATTCTTGGTTATACCCTTTTTTCATACAGAATCTTTAAGGGTAAAGCTAGCGTACTCACTTATTATTAGTAACGTTTTACCCCATTTATTATTCAGCATGTATATGCGTATAAACGTATATACAAATGTACGCATAAAATAATGTCTATAGAGTTAACTTGAGAATATCGCGATGATGAAGCCTGTAGATATAAAGATTGCTTGGCAGGGTCAGAGCGACTGTGAGTCATGCTCTATCCGGAGCTCTGCTTTGTTCGCAGAGTTAAATGAGGAGGATTTCTCTAAAATTCATTCTCCAATAGACGATTTAAAGTATGAAGCAAATTCTTTGATTTATTCCCAGGGTGAATCTGCTCAGCATGTTTATACCTTGCGTCAAGGTTATTTAAAGTTACTCCATCTCAATCCTGATGGCACCAGCAGGATTGTACGGCTTGTAAAGCCGGGAGATTTATTTGGGATGGAGGCACTATTGGGTGATCATTACAAGCACGCTGCTACTGCGCTTACTAATATTCGTGCGTGTAAGATTCCTAAAAATGTTATTTCAAGTCTGGGGGAGGAATCTCCAAGATTGCATCGTCAGATAGTGAAGAAATGGGGTGAGGCGCTCTCGGAATCTGAAGCATGGTTTTCAGAGATTAATACTGGGCGCATTGAAATTCGCCTAGCCAGATTTTTTATTCAACTGGCAAGGGAAACGAGCTCCCACACAGTCGCACCTCTTTTTAGACGTGAGGATCTGGGTTTGATGATGGATGTCAAATTTGAAACAATTAGTAGAGCCTTAGCATCTATGTCAGAGCAGGGGTTGATTTCAGATGTTACAAGGCTTTCAGTCCAAATTCCCAATATGAATGCGCTCAAGGATTTTGCAAAACGAGGAATGTAATTCGCTGATAGTAATTAATAGCTAGAAAATAATTCACCGCTGATTATGAAAACATCGGCATCATAATTGCTGATAGGGCGAACTGCCATATCGATACTGGCTTCTTAATTGCCACCACCCCAATTAGCGCTGATTTTCCAGAATGTGCTTTTCCCTCGCTTAATTCTGCTTCATAGCTTTTTAAGACTTCAATTTTTGTATTCTTAAGCAAACTCTTTATAACTCGTTCTGTGTACAAATTTTCAATCTGACTTGGCCCACCGGTTTTATATTCCAATTGCTTGGGCGTGTAACCCTGCAGGATTAAGACGCCGCCCGGCTTTAATGCTAATAGCATATCTTTAAATAATCTTGAGCGTTCTTTGGGGTTTGAGAATTGAATGAATATCGCAATGATTGCATCGTAATCGCCCGCCTCCCAATTTATTGACTGACAATCAGATACAACGTAATTGACCTCTACATTTTTACTGCTCGCAAACTTTTTTGCTTTCTCAATTGCGATATCAGAAAAGTCAAACGCATCAACTTGGTGATTCTGCTGGGCTAGCCAAGTAGAGTTTCTGCCTTCGCCATCTGCAATACACAAAATTCGGGCATTTTCTTTGAGGTGCTTTGGGGCCATCTCTTGTAAAAATGTGTTTGCTTCAGTTCCGAATAGAAAGTCTTCGCTATTAAAGCGGTCATCCCACATTTTTTTAGCTTCTAAATTCTTCATCTGATTTCCTTCGTTCTTCTAAGTTTGCTTTTGTTGGATCAATTAAGGTATGCATTTACCATTGAAAGATCCTGCTCTGAGATTTCACCCGTAAGCGCAGCTAGGCGTAATCGATTAAGAAGATAGTTCACTTTTTCCATATAAAGCGCATAGTCATTGGCAATAAGGTCGCTTTCGGCTCCCAAAAGTTCCATCGTGGTGCGAGAACCATGCGCATACCCGACCCGAGTAGAGCTTAACCTTGCTTCGCCAGTCTTTTGGGCACTTGATAATGCCGTCAGCTTATCCTTTGCGCTATTGAGTGAATACCAAACTGATCTTAAGGTTCTCTCTAGATTCTGCTCAGACTTGTTGTACTCGGCTTTAATCTTTTCAACCAAGAGCAATGACTCTTCTTGCTTAGCCGTGCGGTAGCCGCCGGTATATAGAGGGATTGAAAGCTGTAATCCAACGAGATAATTATTGGTTGCTGTATTGTTAGCGGGGCCAAAATTGCCAGATCCACTTAAACTATCTTTAGAGGACTGTGCAACCGCATCCAACTTAGGTGAGGCTGCTGCACCGTACTTTTCAGCCTCTTCTTTCGCAGCTTTTTCTTGCGTTGAAAGCATTTGCAGTTGGATATTCTGGGACTTAAGCTTTCCTACATGAGTTTCGAGGTTTGGAAGTGATAGTTGCGCAACATTTAAGTTGATTTTTGATTTCTCAATATTAACTACGCCCCCGAATAAGTCCTGTAATGCAAGTTTTTTGACTGCAAGATTATTACTTGCATCTAGAGCGCGTACTTTTACCGTGTCCAATCTCTCGTTTGCTTCTTGCATATCAGTTTGACTGGCATCGCCAAGCCTAAAGCGCTTCTCAATTTGTTGGCGCGTATTGGCAATTGCTGCTTCTTGTTTTTTGACCAATCTAACAGACTCTTCGGCACTAAGGACATCGAAATAGCGTTCGGCAACCAACAAGATCAGATTTTGGTTCGCTACTTGAGCACCAAGATTGGAGGCATCGGCTGAGAGATTGAGCTGTCGGCTTTGGGCGAGGCGCTCGCGGTTATAAATTGATTGGGTAGCGCCGACGGTATATCGGTTAACGAAACCATTATTGACTGAGGTATTGAAATTAGCCCCATTAAAGGTGCCCATACCTGGTGCATAGAATTGCGCGCCAGTGGTTGAGGTGTTGTAGCTCATGCTGCCGGTGAGGGCGGTTAAGTTAACGCTTGGAAGCCATAAGGAAGTTCCCTGATCGCGTCTCTTCTCTCCAGCCATCTGCTCATAGCGACTGGCAATGAATTCTGGGTCTCTATTTTGGGCTTCACGCCATACCTCCATTAAGCTTGTTGCCATAGCCGAATTGGATGAAATGGTTAGCAATGCCATCGCAGCCGCTGCAAAAGGTTTTATATCGAGGAGTTTCATTGGTAACCTTTGAATTTATGCGCCAGCTTTAGCGCCCAACTTGCGAACAATTGTTTCCATGAGGCACCAGCGAGTTAAACCACTTTGCAAAATGTTGACGCCAACAAAAGCGGTAAAGGCTAAGAACCATTCATTTGCAAACCATGGACTTCCGGGAGCGCCAAGCGCTACTGAGATGAAAATAAATGTGCCTGCAATGATGCGAACAATTTGCCAAGATGTCATGATGAATTCCTTAAATGAATTAATGGGTTGATTGGAGAATTTTGTCTACTCGATGTGCATAAGCTGAGTAATAGAGCAGGGGAATCACTACCAAAGTGAGCGCTGTTGATACCAGAATTCCAAAAATTAATGAGATTGCAAGGCCATTGAAAATCGGATCATCCAATATAAAGAATGCCCCCAGCATTGCTGCTAACCCTGTAAGTGCAATAGGTTGGGCTCGCGTGATGGCGGCATCCACCACGGCATCCTTAAATGCAATGCCTTGGCGAACCTGAAGGTTAATAAAATCAACCAGCAGTATTGAGTTACGCACAATGATGCCAGCCAGTGCAATCATGCCAATCATGGAGGTTGCTGTAAATTGCGCGCCGAGCAGAGCATGCCCAGGCATCACCCCAACAATCGTGAGGGGAATCGGCGCCATGATGACGAGTGGCGTGAGATAGGAGCCAAAGTGCGCTACAACTAGTAGATATATGAGTATTAAGCCAACCGCATAAGCAGCGCCCATATCACGGAAGGTCTCATAAGTAACTTGCCACTCACCATCCCATTTGATGGCATAGCTTTGGTAGGGATCACTTGGGGCGGCAGTAAAGAATTCTTCCACTTCTTTGCCGTTTGGATCTTTAATTTCTTTGGTCAGCGATCTGGCCTTAAATAAGCCATACAAAGGGCTATCCACTTTTCCGGCGGTATCTCCAATAACATAGCTTACCGGCAGAAGATCCTTGCGATAGATGGTTTGCTCTCTGTCCGCGTCTACGATAGAAACTAATTGACTAAGAGGCACTGCCTCCCGTTGTGAGTTTCTGACAGTCAATTTCAGCAACTCTTTTAATGAGTCCTGTTTATTTTCTGGGAGTCTGATTTCTGTAGGCGCAGAGTATTTGGATTCGTCATGAACGTAAGCAACATTTTCTCCAGCAAGACCAGCCCTTAAGGTTGTCACAATCGCTTGTTGAGAAACGCCCATTAAGCTTGCCTTCCGACGATCAACTAGCAAGAACTGCTTTGGCGATTTTGCGATGCTACTGTCATCAATATCGACAATGCCATCGGTTTTCTCAAGAGCGGATCTCACTGATTTACTTACACTCAGTCTGCCCTCTGGGGTAGGGCCGTAGATCTCAGCAACGATAGGAGAAAGCACTGGAGGTCCTGGAGGTACTTCTACCACCTTGACATTGGCGTTATATTTTTTTGCTATCTCTTGCAATGCAGGACGAATGCGGCTTGCAATGAGGTGGCTTTGATCTGACCGATGGTGCTTATCTACGAGGTTAACTTGAATATCGCCCAATGCTGGGCTTTGCCTAAAGTAGTACTGGCGTACCAAGCCATTAAAGTTTATCGGGGCGGAAGTGCCTGCATAAATCTGGTAGCTGCTTACTTCAGGAGATTTAGATAGGGCTACACCCATTTCTCTCAAAACCTCTGAGGTCTTTTCGACCCTAGTACTTGGCGGCATATCCAAGATCACTTGAAATTCTGATTTGTTATCAAATGGCAACATCTTTAATACCACCAAGCCTGTCATTGGTAGTGAGAGTGAAATCAAGATTGCTCCGATCACCCCGCCTGCGAGAAGTTTCCTATTTCTTTTTCCAGATTGATCACTCAGTAGGGGATCAAATATTTTCTTAAACTTTGGGCTGATCCACTGAGCGAGATTAAAGTGTGCCTTTTGACTATCTGAGTGTTGAGCAAGCCAAATTCTTGCCATCCAAGGTGTAACCATGAAGGCAATTGCAAGTGATAGCAGCATGCCCATACTCGAGTTAATAGGAATGGGGCTCATGTATGGACCCATCAGACCGCTAATAAAGGCCATAGGTAGTAGTGCAGCAATCACGGTAAGTGTTGCCAAAATGGTGGGCCCGCCAACTTCGTCCACTGCGCCAGGAATAATTTCTTTTAAGCGTTTATTGGGGAATAGCAGTTGATGTCGATGAATGTTTTCAACCACCACAATGGCATCATCCACCAAAATTCCAATTGAAAATATCAAGGCAAATAGGGAGACTCTGTTGATGGTAAATCCCCAAGCCCAGGAGGCGAATAATGTTGCGGCTAAGGTAAGTACAACCGCCGATCCAACAATCATCGCCTCTCTACGACC
The DNA here is from genome assembly GCF_001595985.1 of Polynucleobacter sinensis. Taxonomy (GTDB): domain Bacteria; phylum Pseudomonadota; class Gammaproteobacteria; order Burkholderiales; family Burkholderiaceae; genus Polynucleobacter; species Polynucleobacter sinensis. The sequence goes on along the minus strand of NZ_LOJJ01000001.1, from coordinate 4,002 downwards.
TAATGCAAAGAAAATCAAAGCCACTACTGACAATGTTGCAAAAATGAGTTTCTGGATGAGTTTGCTAGCTTTTTCATTAGCAGTTTCACCATAATTACGCGAGACTGCTATCTCAATATCTTTGGGTATTAGGGTGGACCTTAGGGATTGCAATTGGCTGAGTACTTGATTGGAAACATCGACGGCATTCTCACCAGGTTTTTTGGTGACTGAAATCGTGACCGCTGGATGATCTGCAGGGCCTTTATCAGCAACGTCCGCATGCCAAACTAAGCGTCGATTTTGCATTGGCCCCTCAATGACTGTAGCCACATCCTTGACGTAAACGGGGTTGCCTTGGCGAACTCCTAAGGCAATGCTCTCCACATCTATTAAGTTTCTTAGAAAAGGGCCAGTTTCAATGGCAACGGTCCCTTGTTCTGTAAGAAGATCGCCAACTGGCATGCCTAGATTGGCAGTTTCTAGCGCCATTCTGAGTTCTGGAATGGTGACACCCTTGAGTGCCATTTTCTCAGGGCTGACCTCAATTCGGATTGCCCGTTTTGGGCCGCCAATTGTGGTGACTTCTCGCGTCCCTTTCACTCGTTTTAAATCAATTTCAATTTCATTGGCTATTTTTTCCAACTCATACGATGTGATTGAAGGATTTTTTGAAAATAGCGTCAGTGAGAGTATTGGAACGTCATCAATTCCCTTGGGCTTAATGATGGCGGGCATGACCCCGAGACCTTTTGGCAACCAATCTGAGTTGGCTGCTACGGTATCGTGCAGCCTTACCAGAGCTTCTGTTCTTGGGACGCCAACCTTGAATTGAACGGTGATCACTGAAAGACCTGTTTGAGACATCGACATGACATGTTCGATGCCGGCAATCTGCGATAGCACTTGCTCAGCTGGAATCGAGATCATCTCCTCTACGTTTTTAGCGCTTGCACCGGGAAAGGGGATGATGACATTAGCCATCGTGACATTAATTTGAGGCTCTTCTTCACGCGGAGTCACGATAATGGCAAATAGACCTAAAAGCAAAGCAAGGATCGCTAGCAAGGGTGTAATTTGTGCCCCTTGAAAGAATGCTGCAATTCGGCCTGAAATCCCTAGTTTGTTATCCATGACTCTGCACTCTGTTCTTTAATTTATTTAATTATATTATATAATAAAGTAAAATGAATGATGTGTGTGAGTTTGTTCTACAAAAATTTTGGGGCCTGATATGGGTGTGAATATGGATCTGGAAAGAATGCAGGAATCTGCAAATGAGGCTTGTAGGCTACTTAAAACGCTAGGAAATAGCGATAGATTGCTATTGTTGTGTCAGATAAGTCTGGGTGAAAAGTGTGTTGGAGATCTTGAGAGTGCCTTAGGAATACATCAACCCACACTTTCTCAGCAATTAACTATATTGCGCAATGAGGGTTTGGTTCGAACTAGGAGAGAAGGCAAGCAGATTTATTACTCGCTATCTAGTGAGGTTGCACTTGATGTAATGGGTATTCTTTACAAGAGTTACTGCAATCAGTAGTAAGTGATTGGTTTAATGTGATTTTTTACAGCAGTCGCAAAATAAACTGATCTAACTGTTGGGGAGAAAGCGCTCCACTCAGCCTCTCTATTTCAGTGCCATTTTTAAAGCCTGCTAGCGTAGGAATGGATCTAATTAAAAATTCCTGGCCAATAGCTGGATTTGCTTCGGTATCTAGTTTGATATGAAGAATACTTTCACCATGCTTTTTAGCGCTAGATAGAAAGGTGGGGGCAAACATTTTGCAGGGACCGCACCAAGGAGCCCAAAAATCAACAAGGACAGGCATCTTGCTTTGGCTCAAGATTTCCTTAATGCTCGCTTGGTCGGCGTCGATAGGCCCTAAGAGTAGGCTCGATTTACAAATCCCGCAAATGGGCTTTTGATTAATTCTATCTAGTGGTAAGCGATTAAATTTATGACAGCTAGGGCACTTGATCAGCATGATTTCACCTTTTAATTATTGAATCACCCAATAGATTGATGTACTTGCAGTAGTTTATAAATTGATTCGTGAATTGGTCCAGGTAGGGGCTCCATACCAGCGTCTCCGACCTGCATGCAGATTTGTCCTCTTAAGACAATCAGACCTTTCAATGTTTCGCGTTTATGAAAATGATCGTGCGTGCGATCAATATCGGCCGTTAAGAACTCATGCAAGTACGCATGATTGGATAAATCCAAATTCAAGGCAAAGGCAAGTCTGACAATTTCACGATTAAGCTCATGAATTGTTTTCTCATAATCATTTTCTTGTACTGGTCCTGAAATTGTATTCATATTTTTTTATTGTAGCGGGCAGGGAATGAATTTATAGGGTATTTGATCAAATTCTCCTCTTAGTGGGGTTGGCGCTCTTAATGGGTGGCGGTGAAATATGTTTGATTTAAAACAAAGTGGCGTGAATGAATTGAGCTTAGAGTAAGAGCCTATGAATACTCTCTTAAATATTCTTCCTGGCTTTGTAACATGCCCTCCTGGGGTTGAGCGAAAGATTCTTCATGGCGTGCCTGCAATATTGGGCATCGGAAGTTTAATCATTCTCCTTCCATCTATTGTGACCAGGGCCCTAGTTGCATATGACTATATTCAGGTTACAGGATCGACTATCAAGTTAATTGATATTTTGGTGATTGGTACCCTAGTGGTGTATTGGCTCACAATCCTTACTATAGCCATTGGGGCATTTTTGGTGAAGGTGATGAAGGGACCAGCATATGTTGCTGATGCTTATCCAATGGAAGATGTTGAACTTCCTCAGGTCTAACCTTCTTGCTTATCATTATATATTATCATATAATGATAATTACACCATTTAATAAGGATTGAGATGAAGACGGCACATGATTTGGTTGCAGCAGCAAAGTCTGAAATAAAGGAAGTTGAATTAGCTGATGCAACGCAGGCTATTCAGGATGCAGATGTATTGCTAGACGTCCGTGAGACAGATGAGTATGCAAGTGGCCATATCCCAGGTGCAATCCATATATCTAGAGGGCTACTGGAGTTTAAGTTAAGCAATGATCCGAGTTTTAGCGCTCGAGACATGAAAATTGTGTTGTACTGCAAGAATAGCGGTAGGGCAGCACTTGCATCTAAGGCCCTTCATGAAATGGGCTATCTTCATGTGCAGTCTATATCAGGTGGATTCGATGCTTGGGCAGCAGCAGGCGAACCTATTGCAAAGCCAGAAGCCATTAAATTCGAGTAATACCATCATAAAATATTTATCACTCTCATGTTGATATAGGCAATTTTTTTGATATCAGTCAAATTGATCTTTATTTGAAAGTTCTATAGTCATAAAGTAGGAGGTAGGTCAAAATGAAAATGTGGATAGAACTATTTGGATCTTTTGCTGGTCAGTTAAGTTTGGCTGTAATTTTATTTATGATTGGGATGGCTATTTTCTTTATCAGACTATTTGTTAAAAAAAGTGCTGAGGGCGGATAGATTATTTACCAACATCGGTCTGGGTTTTTGCCAGACTTCAAAGAAGCATTACTTTAAGTAACGCCTGGCGCATTCTTTAAAAGTGCTCTGGAGTAGCGAGGTATTGAGATCATTGCTCCAAAGCACTTTTTTTGAAATCCAATGGGTGAACTTGAGTTTCTTCTCCTCTTATCAAATTAGTCACACAAATACACGCACCGATATTTTGGAGGCGTAACCACACAAAATCCCAGTGTTTTTCTTTGGATTTCTGCTCTCATAACCCTTTGGTCCCAGGTTCAAGTCATGACGGGCCACTAAGAAGCGCTTAAACCATCTTCGGCTGATTTTATTATCTGCGACCGTCTCTTATGGGTCGGCAGCTGCCTAACGCTAGAAACTGGCCCAAAGTCTCATATCGGCCTTGAATTCAACCGATCGATGCAACACACTACAAACTGCGTAAGCGCAAGGAGTGTTGCTCATGAAACAACGACCTCGAATCTATTACACGGCCACCCAGAAGGCTTTAATGTGGGAGCGGTGGC